>NZ_VIWU01000001.1:2530559-3795839 GCF_007994075.1 Pseudonocardia hierapolitana
GCGAGTTGGGGCTCCATGCCCGATCGATCGCGCGATGGGCGCAGGAGGGGCAGCTGAAGCCCACACTCGTCACCCCGGGCGGTCAGTACCGGTGGGAGCTGGAGGACGTCCGGGAGCAGCTACGGCAGCTCCGGAAGCGGTCGGACTGAGCAAACGTGCGTCTGCTGACCACCACGCAAGCGGCGCGCGAGCTGGGGGTGTCGGCACGCTCGCTGGCGAGGTGGGCCCAGGAGGGCAGGCTGAGGCCGGCGCTCGTGACCCCGGGAGGCGACAAGAGGTCGGGTCGCTACCTGTGGGACCTCGACGATCTCCGCGACCAGCTGCTCAAGCTGCGCACTCGCCCGGAGTAACCGCACTTCCTCCGGACCGGCCGCCGAGCTGCCGGCTTGGCAGCTTCATCAACCGGTAACGCTCGAAGCGATCGCCTGCAACAGCGCGTGCGTGTACTGATCCGCGACTCACACACGTGAGGCGCGTCTAGGGTTCCGCTCCGCTCGACGGGGGTCTGGTCCGAGAGACGCAGGCGGCCACGCGCGACGGCCGCCCCACGGCGGGACAAAAGCCCGGGAGACAGCTGGTGGTACCGGCTGCTCCGCGGTCGGTGCCCCCGACCGTGAGGAGCCTTCCGTGCACTACCACCCCCGACTCCCCGATCAGACCCCGGACGGCCCGGAGCTGCACGAGAACTACGGGCCGGAGGCCGCGTTCGCCGTCCGCGCCGAGGCGGGCCTGCCGACCACCAAGTGGGAGGAGGAGATCGCCCGCGGCCTGGAGCTGGGTCTCCCCGGCGCCGACTCGATCGTCGACAGGCGCATCCCGACGTTCTCCCGGGGCGAGCTGCCGCACTTCGCCGGGATCAACACGTTCCTCAAGGCCCCGTACGTCGAGGACGTCCGCCGCTGCGGCGAGTACGACGTGGCCGTGCTCGGCGCCCCGTTCGACGGCGGCACGACCTACCGCTCGGGCACCCGGTTCGGCCCGCAGGGCATCCGCAAGATCTCCGCGCTGTACGGCCCGTACAGCTTCGAGCTGGGCGTCGACCTGCGGGAGTCGATCACGATCGGCGACCTGGGCGACGTCTTCACGATCCCCGGCAACATCGAGAAGACCTTCGACCAGATCAGCAAGGCCGTCTCGCACGTCTACGCGTCCGGCGCGTTCCCGGTGGTGCTCGGCGGCGACCACTCGATCGGCTACCCCACCGTCCGCGGTGTCGCACCGCACCTGAACGGCGGCAACCTCGGAATCATCCACTTCGACCGCCACGTCGACACCCAGGAGACCGACCTCGACGAGCGGATGCACACCACGCCGTGGTTCCACGCCACGGACATCCCGAACGTGCCGGCGAAGAACCTCGTGCAGATCGGCATCGGCGGCTGGCAGGCCCCGCGACCGGGCGTGCAGGTCGGACGCGAGCGCGGCACGACGATCATGACCGTCACCGACTGCGTCGAGATGGGCATCGAGGAGGCCGCGCAGCGCGCCCTCGACGTGGCGTGGGACGGGGCCGACGCCGTGTGGCTGTCGTTCGACGTCGACTGCCTGGACGCCGCGTTCGTGCCCGGCACCGGCTGGCCGGAGCCCGGCGGTTTCCTACCCCGCGAGGTCCTGAAGTTCATCCAGATCATCGCCGACGCCCGCCCGCTCGCCGGGATCGAGGTCGTCGAGTGCTCCCCGCCCTACGACAACGCCGAGATCACGTCGCTGATCGCCACCCGCGTCATCTGCGACACCCTCGGCTGCCTGGTGCGGTCCGGCCATCTCCCCCGCCGCACGTCCTGATCTCCCCCAGTCCTCAGGCACGTCCCACCAGCCCGGGAGCCACCATGATCATCCTCGGCGTCGCGATCAGCGTCCTCGTCGTGCTCGTCGTCGGACTCGCCGTCGCCCGCAAGGTCGACGGCGACAGCACCAACTTCCTCGTCGCAGGCCGTTCGCTGGCCCTGCCGCTCTCGGCGGCGGGCCTCATGGGCCAGGCCGTCGACTCCAACGCCACCCTCGGCAACACGGACCTGTCCGCGAGCCTCGGGTTCTGGGCGGGCGCGTCGCTGCCGCTCGGTCTCGGCCTGTGCCTGCTGCTCACCGGCATCTTCTTCGCCAAACCGATGAACCGCATGGGCCTGCTCAGCCTGCCCGACTTCTACCGGCGGAAGTACGGGCGCGGGGTCGAGCTCGTCGCGTCCGTCCTCATGATCTTCAGCTTCTGCATCCTGCTCGCCGGCAACCTGGTGGCGGGCGGGTTCCTGTTCGAGCGCTTCCTCGGCACCAGCTACACCGTCGGCGTGCTGCTGATCGTCGGCGTCGTGCTCGCGTACACGATCACCGGCGGCATGTTCAGCGACGCCTACACGGCGTTCATCCAGATGGTGATCACGGTGATCGGCTCGGCGGCCCTGCTGATCTGGGTGGCCGTGAGCTACGGGATCACGATCCCGGAGGGCATGGGCCCGTTCGACCTCGGCCAGCTCACCGACCCGGCGCAGGGCGCCCCGATCAACTGGGCCACGCTCGTCGCGCTCGGCATCGGCGACATCGTCGCCATCGACTTCATGCAGCGCATCTTCTCCGCGAAGTCGCCCGAGACGGCGCGGCGCGCGTGCTTCGTCGGGGCTGCGGGCACGGCGGTCGTCGGCATCCCCTACGCGCTCGTGGCGCTCTCCAGCGGCGCGATCCTCTCCGGTCCGGCCGACGGCCCGGTGCTGTTCGCCCTGCTGGAGGGCTACGCCCCGGCCATCCTGACGATCCTCGTGCTGTCGGCGATCGTCGCCGCCTCGTGCTCGACGGCCAACGGCGTCATCCTCGGCACGGCGTGCGTGGCCGTCCGCAACATCGCCGGGCTGGAACAGCAGGCCGATCCGAGCGGCGGGCGCGACCCGCTGCTGCGGCGCGTGCGGTTCACGATGCCGCTCGTGGTGGGTATCGCGATCTTCTTCGCGCTGCGGGTGCCCGAGACCGGCATCCTGCTCACCCTGGCGTTCGACCTCATGCTCGCCGGGCTCGTGGTGCCGTTCGTGCTCGGCCACTGGTGGCCCGCCGGGGTCACGACGGCTGCGGCCGCGGCGTCGATCGGCGTGGGCGTGGTGCTGCGGCTGGTGCTCTTCGCCCTGACCCCGACGTTCTACGGCGTCGAGAACACCCTGCTCCACGTCCCCAACGAGGTGTTCGGCCCTGGTTTCGACGGCTGGCCGACGCTGATCTGCCCCGTCGTGTCCCTCGGGGTGTTCGTGGCGGTGGCAGTACTGGTGCCGCGTCGGGAGAGCGCGCTGGCCGAGCGGGCGGCCGTGGTGGCCGTCGAGCCGTAGTTCTACGGAGGCCCGCCCGTCGGCTCGCTGACAGGATCGAATGATGATCCGCAGGTTCCTCCGCTCGTTGATACGGACCGCCGGGCATGCGATCGCGGTGTGTGGTTGGACTTCGGCAACCCCGGGCCGCAGCCCCCGCCTCCGGCCCGGCCGGCCCGCTCGATCCGGCGCCGTGCATGAGCTCGCCGGCGTTTCCGCAGGACTGAGCCGCCTCGGTACCCGCATCCCCGGAAGGCTCGACCCTATGCTCGGCCGATGAGGTTCGGGATCGGCATTCCGCAGTTCTTCGCCGACGGCGAGTTCGACTTCGCCGCGTTCCGCACGTTCCTGCGGCGTGCGGAGGAGCTCGGCTTCGAGAGCGGCTGGACGCAGGAGCAGGTGCTGGGGCCGTCGTCGCAGCTGTCCGCGCTCGAGACGATGACGTACGCCGCCGCGTGCACGGAGCGCCTGCGCGTGGGTTGCGCGGTGTTCGTGACGACGCTGCACAGCCCGGTCCACCTCGCGAAGAGCCTGGCCTCACTGGACCAGCTGAGCGGAGGCCGGCTCGATGTCGGCGTCGGCAGCGGGGGCAAACGGGCCTTCGCCGCGTTCCGCGTGGATCCCGAGCGGTACATCGCGCAGTACACCGAGGGGCTCGCGCTGATGAAGGCGCTGTGGACCGACGATGCCGTGACCTTCGAGGGCGACTTCTGGCAGGTCGAGAACGCCGGTATGCGGCCGAAGCCGTTCCAGAAGCCGCATCCGCCGCTCTGGATGGGCGGCGGTGCCGAGGTGGCGCTGCGCCGCGCCGTCCGGCTCGGTACGGGCTTCTTCGGGGCGGGGTCGGCGCCGACCGCGCGGTTCGCCGAGCAGGTCCGCACGGTTCGGCAGCTGCTCGCGGACAACGGCCGGGACGCCGCGACGTTCCCGATCGCCAAGCGGATCTACACCCTGATCGACGACGACGCGGACCGCGCCCGTACCCGCATGAACGACGCGCTGGCGTCGATCTACGGCGGCCGGATCGAGGCCATCGAGGCCGCCGCGGTCGCCGGGACTCCCGCCGACCTCGTGCGCGGGGTGCAGGAGGTGATCGACGCGGGCGCCGAGCTCGTCCTGTTCACGCAGGTGGGGAATCCGGCCGAGCAGATGGAGCGGCTGGCCGCGGAGGTCATCCCGCAGGTCGGCTAGCGCGAGGCGGGGCTCCGGGCGACGTCGGAAGGCCACGGCGGGAGGTTCAGGAAAGCCACTTTCCGGGCCTGCAAAGCCCTGAATGTGGCTTTCCTGAACTTGCCGCGGCCGCGCCAGTCCACTAATCCCGCGGCGGCAGCTCCGGCCGCCGCCGGGACGGGCGGGTGGCCGGGTCCGGCGGGCGTACGGCCGGGCGTTCCGCCAGCGCCGCCAGCGCGATGTCCACCGCGCGCTTCAGCTGCGGGTCGCGATCTGCCACCCAGTCCTGGGGGCGCATCACCACCTCGACGTCCGGGTCCACGCCGTGGTTCTCGACGGACCAGCCGGAGTCGTCGAACCAGGTGCCGTAGCGCGGCTGTGTGACGCCCGTGCCGTCGACGAGGCTGTAGCGGCTGTCGATGCCGATCACGCCACCCCAGGTGCGCACCCCGACGACCGGGCCGATCCCCAGCCGCTTGATCGCCGCGGTGACGATGTCGCCGTCGGATCCGGCGAGCTCGTCGGCGAGCGCGACCACCGGGCCGCGGGGCGCGTCCTCCGGGTAGGTGGTGGCCTGGCGGTGCCGCGCCGCGTCCCAGCCGATCACCTTGCGGGCCAGCTTCTCGATCACGAGCTGCGAGGTGTGGCCGCCGCCGTTGCCGCGCACGTCGAGGATCAGCCCGTCACGCGAGGTCTCCCGGGACAGGTCGCGGTGCAGCTGCGCCCACCCCTGCGCCGCCATGTCCGGGACGTGCAGGTACCCGAGCCTGCCCTCGGACCGGTCCGCGACGAACGCGCGGCGACCCGCCACCCAGTCCTGGTAGCGCAGCGCCGCCTCCGACGCGAGGGGCTTGACGACCACGCGTCGCACGGCCCCGGCATCGGGGCGGTCGGGTCCGGAGCGGACGGTGAGCTCCACCAGCTTGTCGGCCCCGGAGAGCAGCAGCGCGGCAGGCCCGTGCCCGGGATCGACGGGCCGGCCGCCGACCTCGAGGATCACGTCGCCCTCCCGCACGTCGACACCCGGGCCGGAGAGCGGGCTCCGCGCGGCGGGCGCCGACGTCTCCGGCGGCAGCACCCTGACCACCTGCCAGCCCTCACCGTCCGGGGCGGGTTCGAGATCGGCGCCGAGCAGGCCGGGCCGCCCGCTCGAGTCTCCCGCCTTGCCCGCCTGCACGTACGCGTGCGACGTGCCGAGCTCGCCGTGCACCTCCCAGAGCAGGTCGACGAGGTCGTCGTGGCTGCCGACGGCGTCGACGAGCGGGCGGTAGCGGGCGAGCTCCGCGTCCCAGTCGACGCCCGCCATGTCGGCCACCCAGAAGTGGTCGCGCATCAGCCGCCCGGCCTCGTCGAACATCTGACGCCACTCGGCCGTGGGATCGACCGTGACGACGATGCGGCTCGTGTCGATCTCGAACTCGTCGGCGTCGCCGGAGGACGGCGTGTCGGAACCGGACCGGTCGGTGCGCAGCACCCGCAGCGTCCGGCCGTCGCGCACGACGAGGCGGGTGCCGTCGCCGCTCACCGCGAACGCGCTCACCGGATCGGCGATGACGTCGAGCTTGCGGCGCACCAGGTCGAAACGCTCCAGCACCGGACGTTCGGCGCGGTCGTCGGTGTCGGCGATCGCGTCGCCGAGCACCCCGGAAACGGGGATGCGGTACCAGAGCAGGCAGTCCTTGCCCGCCTGCATCCCGCTGTAGCGGGCGGCCGGTACCGGCATCGGCACGACGCGGGCCGTGAGCCCTTCGACGTCGACGACCACCTCGGGCGGGGCGTCGTCGTCCTTCTTCTTCTCCGGCTCTTCTCGCTCCTCGTCGTCCCCTGGCGCGGGCAGGTCGGCCGCTCCCTCCTCGCCCGGGGTGACCGGGCGCCCGTCCGGGCTCGCTCCGAACGGCGACGGCGTGCGCGCGGCGAGCGGCACCAGGAACGGCCGCCACGACGCCGGGAACGTGAGGTCGAAGGCGTGCTCGTCGTAGATCGGGTCGAAGCTGCGCCGAGACAGGAAGGCCAGGTACTTGCCGTCGGAGGTGAAGACCGGGTCGGTGTCGGCGAACCGCGGCTCGGTGACGGCCACCAGTGTGTCGTCGGCAAGGCGGGCCATCATGATCCGGGATAGTCCTGCCTCCGCCGGGTCGCTGTAGGCGAGCCACGCGCTGTCCGGCGACCACGCGAGGTCCGAGAGCTCCCGGTCGGCGCCCTGCGCGAGCTGCCGCAGCGCGCCGGTGGCGACGTCGAGCACCAGGAGCCTGGCGTCGTGCGTGGCCAGCGCCACGGCCGAGGCGTCCGGGGCGGGCGCCAGTTCGAGCACGCGGCCCACCTCGCCCGCACCGAACCGCCGCAGCGGTTCGGCCCCGTCGGCCCGCTCGTCGAGCGGGGCGATGCAGATCGCGTCCTCACCCTCGGCGTCGTCGACCCACACGGCCCGGTCCGTGCCGAGCGGCCGCGCCAGCCGGGCCCGCACGCCGGGTTCGGCGAGCAGCGTGCGCGCCGGGCCGTCGCGGTGGGTGAGCCGGTGCACGGTGCCGCGGACCAGCGTGATGCTCGTGCGGCCCGTCCGGTCCGGCGCCGCCCACGTGAGCTCCCGCGCCGCCGACACCCGGTGGGGCTCCCGGTTCGTCCGCGGCCCGCCCAGGCGCACGTCGAGCCGCCGCGGTTCGGCGTCGAGGGAGTCGAGGATCCACAGCTCGCCCGCGGACTCGTAGACCACCCGCTCCCCGTCGGTGCTCGCGTGCCGCACGTAGAACGCGGGCGCGCCCGGGCCGCCGTGGTCGGTGTGGCGGCGCAGTCCGGTGCCGTCGGCGCCGAGGGAGTACAGGTTGCCCCAGCCCTCGTGGTCCGAGAGGAAGGCGATCCGGGATCCCACGTGCATCGGAGAGCTGAGCTGCCCGTCGACGTCGGCGGCGAGCCGCTCGAACTCGCCGTCGCCGGAGCGGTCCCACCACAGCTTGCCCGCGGTGCCCCCGCGGTAGCGCTTCCACCAGGCCGGTTCCCGAACCATGAGCGTGCTGACGACGACCGTGGGCCCGCCCGCCGCCAGCGCGACGTCCGAGACCGGCCCGTACGGCAGCCGGCGCGGGGTGCCGCCCTCCGGTGGGATGGCGTACGCCCAGCTGCGCCGCGAGGACGCCTGCCCTGCGGCGCTCAGCGCGAGCACCTCACCGTCCGGCGTCCAGCCGAGCGACTCGGCCCGCGGGTCGCCCCAGTACGTCAGCCGCCGCACACCGCCCCCGTCGAGGTCGCTCCCGTAGACCTCGGGAGCCCCGTTCTTCCACGACGTCCAGGCCAACCGCGTGCCGTCCGGCGACAGCCGGGGGTGCGCGACCGGCACGTCGTCGGCCGTGAGCCGGTACGCCCGGCCGCCGGACAGCGGAGCGGTCCAGACGTCGTCCTCCGCGGTGAACACGAGCGTGTCGCCGCGGAGGTGGGGGAAGCGCAGGTAGCTCGGGGGCATGACGACGACCGTATCGAGGGGTGACCCGCGTACGGCATGTTCACCCTCGCGGCGGCAGGATGGCCGATATGCGGGGGTTGCGGCGGGGCATGGTGGCGGGCGTCGTGGCGGCGATCGGGGTGGCCGGCTGCGGGGCGTCGCAGCCGCCACCCGTCGACAGCGCCGCCGCACCGTCGACGACCGTTCCCGGCACCACCGCCCCGGCCCGCACCGGAACCCCCGAGCTGCAGGTCGAGCTCGTGGCGAGCGGGCTGTCGCACGTCTGGGACATCGGCTTCCTCCCCGACGGCCGGGCGCTCGTCACCGAACGCGGAGGGCGGATCGCCCTGCTGTCCGGCATCGCGCCGGGCGCGACCGTCCGGGAGGTGGCCGCCGACCTCAGCGACGTGCACGTCCGCGGCGAGGGCGGCCTGATGGGCATGGCGGTGCACCCCGACTTCGCGCAGTCCCGGCGCTTCACCACCTGTCAGACCCACATGCAGAACGGCAGCCCCACCGACGTCCGGCTCGTCACCTGGCAGCTGTCGGCCGACGGCACCTCCGCCAACCGGGTGGCGGACCCGCTGGTCGGCGGCCTGCCGATCAACCAGTCCGGCCGCCACTCCGGCTGCCGCCCGACGATCGCCCCGGACGGGGCGTTGCTCGTCGGCACCGGCGACACCGCCCGGGGCGCCATCGCGCAGGACCTGAACTCCCTCGGCGGCAAGGTGCTTCGCGTGGACCTCGCGACCGGCGGGCCCGCGCCCGGCAACCCGTTCGCGGACGCGCAGAACCCGGCGCAGCGACTGATCTGGACCTACGGGCACCGCAACGTGCAGGGCGTGGCCGTGCGGCCCGGCAGCGCCGACGTCTACGCCGCCGAGCACGGTCCCACCGAGGACGACGAGGTCAACCGGCTGCGGCCGGGCGGCAACTACGGCTGGGACCCGTCGCAGGGTGGCACCGTCGGCGGCTACGACGAGGACGTGCCGATGACCGACCTCGCGCGCTTCCCCGACGCCGTGCCCGCCGTGTGGAGCTCGGGCGACCCGGTCGAGGCGGTCTCCGGCGCCGCGTTCCTGTCCGGCGGGCAGTGGGGCGACCTGAACGGCGCGCTGGCCGTGGGGGCGTTGCGGGGCGAGAAGCTGCTGCTCATGACGCTCGGCCCGGACGGCGCCGTCGCCGGGGTGAGCAAGCCGGCACCCCTCGACGGCACGTTCGGGCGGCTGCGGGCGGTGCGCCTGGGGCCGGACGGGGCGCTGTACGTCTCGACGTCGAACGGGAGCAACGACGAGGTCCTGCGCGTCACCCCGATCTAGCCGCCCTCCCCCGCGTGTCGGCAAAGTGGCTTTGCTGACACCGCGCGAGCGCTACGGATCAGCTCCAGCCCTCCGAGCGCGTCACCGGGCGGTCCGGGGCGACGGGCGTGACGGGGCGCCCTTCGAACGCCGTGGAGAGCACGACGTAGGTGTTGATCTGGCCGTGCTCGCCGATCCGCTCGATCACGCCCTCGAGGTGGCTCAGCGACGTGGCGCGCACCTTGAGCATCGTGCAGTGCTCGCCGGACAGCTTGTGGATCTCCACCACCTCCGGGTAGGTCTCGGAGGTCGTGGTCTTGAGCAGGCAATGCCCCAGCGTGCACCGCAGCTGGATGAACGCGAGCAGCGGCTGCCCGGCGCGGGCGGGGTCGACGGTTGCGCGGTAGCCGGAGATCACTCCCGCCGCCTCCAGCCGCCGCACCCGCTCCGCGATCGCGGGCGGCGAGAGGTGCACCCGCTTGCTCAGCGCGTTGTACGACAGCCGCGCGTCGGCCTGCAGTGCATCGAGCAGCCGCCAGTCGAGCTCGTCCAGCTCGAACGATCGTGAAGTGTCCACCGCGAAACTCCTCGCGTTCGTGAACCGGAACGGGGACCGGACCCCCGCGGCGCCCCTTCGGCCGGGCGCCCGTCCTTCCTACCGTTTTCAGCGTGCTTCCACTCCGGATCGCGAGCCTGCTCGGCGGCCTCGCCCAGTCACTCGGCGGCGCGGCCGCCGCCCTTCTCGCCCGCGACCTCGGCGGCTCGGACGCGGTGGCCGGGCTGCCGCAGGCCGTGCTCGTGGTCGGGTCGGCGGTGGCGGCCCTGGGGATGTCGGCGCTCAGCAGGCGGTACGGGCGGCCGCGGGCGCTCGCCGCCGGGCTGGCGGTGGCGACGGGCGGGAGCGTCGTCGTCGTGTTCGCAGGCGATCTGCTCGGGCTGCTCGCCGGCACCCTGCTGCTGGGTGCGGGAACGGCCGCCGTGATGCTCGGCCGGTACGCGGCGGCCGACAGCGCGCCGGAGGGAGCGCGGGCCAGGGCGATGGCCACGGTGCTCGTGGCCACCACCGTCGGCGCGGTGGCCGGGCCGAACCTGCTGGTGCCGGCGGACGCCCTCGGCCGTGCACTCGGGTTGCCCGGGCTGGGCGGCGCGTACGTCGTGGCCGCGCTGTGCTTCGCGATCGCCGCGGGCCTGCTCCTGCGGCTGCCGGCGCGTCCACCCGCGGTCGAGCCGGATCCGCGCGGCGCGGTGCCGGGCGGCACGGCGGTGCGTGGGCTGGCCGTACTGGCGCTCGCCAACCTGGTGATGGTCGGTGTGATGACCATGGCGCCGGTGCACCTGCACCACCTCGGCGCAGGGCTGGGAGCGATCGGCCTCGTGGTGAGCCTGCACGTCGCCGGGATGTTCGCCCCCGCACCGCTGTCGGGGCGCCTGACGGACCGCTGGGGCGCGGTACCGACGACGGCGCTCGCCGGGGCCATGCTCGTGGTGTCGGCCCTGCTCGCCGCGGTGGGCGCGGGCGCACCGCTCGTGCTCGGCGTGGCACTCGTGCTGCTCGGCGTCGGGTGGAACCTCGGGCTCGTGGCCGGCAGCACCCTGCTCACGGCGGGCGTGCCGGCGGCCGAGCGGCCGCGCCGCGAGGGCTGGGGCGAGGTCGCGATGGGGGTGGCCGCCGGTGGCGGCGGCGCGGCGTCCGGCGCGGTGATGAGCGGCGGTGGTTACGGACTGCTCGCCTCCGCGGGCGCGGCGGTGGCCGCGCTCGTCGTGGCGGCCGCGTGGCAGGCCCGCGTCAGCGGGTGCCGTAACGCAGCGCGGCCCGCTCCCGCGCCTTCGCCGCCTCGACCTCGCGGTCCTTCGGCGGCGCCGTGGTCACCAGCTCGTCGAGGAGCTGGCGGGTGACCTCGGTGACGGCGTCGACGGCCCGCGCGAAGGCGGCTTCGTTGGCCTGCGACGGCTTGGCCGTCCCACTGACCTTGCGCACGTACTGCAGGGCAGCCGCGCGCACCTCGTCGGTGGTGGCCGGAGGCTCGAAATTGTGCAGGGTCCGGATGTTGCGGCACACGGGAGTGGCCCCCTCATTGACGAACGGCACTCGCATCAGAACCTACTGGAGGAACGTGCCGCACGTCCGGGGCCGCACGGCCACCGAGTGGCCGACCGGACCATTCGCACTTCGAGGCCATTCGGACGGCGTGGTCTGCATCACCCAGCGAGTAGCGTCCCCCGCCCCTGGGAGAGGGGATCGCCATGAGCAACATCGACAGCCACCGCCGGTCGGCCGACATGTTCAACAGCCGCGACTGGGACGGCTTCGCCGCCGACCTCGCTGAGAACTGCGAGCTCGTCGACCAGGCCCGCGACGTCACGGTCAAGGGGCGCCAGCAGTACCTCGAGTTCGAGAAGGGCTGGGTGGCCGCCTTCTCCGACGGCCGGATCACCAGTCCCCGGTTCTTCGATGCCGGCTCGGCCACGGTGATGCTGTTCACCGGCGCGGGCCGCAACGACGGGCCGTTCGGCCCGTTCCCCGCGACCGGGCGCGACGCGTCGTCGCCGTTCTGCGAGGTCCGGGAGTACGACGCGGACGGCAAGGTCGTCCGGACCGAGCTGTACTACGACCAGCTGAGCTTGCTCGTCCAGCTCGGCCACGTGCAGCCACCTGCTGGATGACGGACGTAGGAACGGCACTCCCGTCCGAGGGCGGGAGTGCCGTTCCGGTCGGTGTCGACGGTGTCAGGAGACGACGCGCATGCCCTCGTCCAGCTCGCCCTTCTGCTGGCGGGCGGCCAGAACGGCGAGGCGGGTGAACTTCTTGTCGAACGCCTCCTGGGTGAGGGCGCGCTCGCGGTACTCCTTCGCCAGCTGGACGGCGCCGTCCGGGATGGACCACTGCGCCTCGAACCCGAGCTCCTTGCGGGCGCGGGCGAAGTCCACGCGGTAGGAGCGCGGGTCGTTGCCCGCCTCGCCGGTGATCAGGAGCTCCGAGCCGGGGACGGCGTCCACCACGGCCTGGGCGATCTCGGCGACCGTGCGGTTGTTCTTCTCGGTGCCGACGTTGTAGGCGCGGGCGCGCACGACGTCGGCAGGCGCGGCGAGCGCCGCCACGACGGCACCGGCGATGTCCTCTGCGTGGGCGAGCGGACGCCACGGGGTGCCGTCGGAGAGCACCTTGACCACGCCCGTCAGGATCGCGTGCCCCACCAGGTTGTTCAGCACGATGTCGGCGCGCAGCCGCGGTGAGAAGCCGAAGGCGGTGGCGTTGCGCATCGAGACCGGCACGAAGTCGCTGTCGGCCAGCTCGGCGAGGTCGTCCTCGACGCGGACCTTGGAGATCGCGTACGGGGTGACCGGCTTGAGCGGGGCGTCCTCGTCCACGAGCTCGTCGCCGGACTGCGCGCCGTACACCGAGCAGGTGGAGGCGTAGACGAAGCGCGTGACGCCCGCCTCCTTCGAGAGCCGGGCGAGCCGGGTGGAGGCGTGGTGGTTGATGTCGTAGGTGATCTCCGGGGCGAGCGAGCCCAGCGGGTCGTTGGACAGCGCCGCCATGTGCACGACGGCGTCGAAGCCCTGCAGCTGCTCGACGGTGACGTCACGCACGTCGGTGGACAGGCCCTCGACGTCCGGGACGTCGAGGGAGCCGAGCACGCAGTCGGCGAACAGGCCGCTGTCCAGGCCCGTCACCTCGTGCCCTGCCGCGGTGAGGATCGGGGCCATCACGGTGCCCAGGTAGCCCTGGTGGCCGGTCAGCAGGATGCGCACAGGTGCAATTTCCCTTCGATCGTCGTCGTCATGTTCTCGTCGAGCCGGTTCCGCGGCCCGTTACCGGATCCCGTCCATGGGCTCGCCGCTCGGGAGCGGCGCCACACCGAGCACCAGCTTCGCGACGTGGAACGCCTCGGCGTACCGCGCGTGGCACTGCACGCCCCGGATGCGGGCGAGCCCGCCGAAGGCCTCCGCGTCGAACCAGACCCGGTCGCGCTGGGACCCGTAGTGCTCGTGCAACTTGGCGATCTTCTCGCGCAGCACCGGCTCGGCCAGCGGGAGGTACGCGGTGGGCTGGGCGAGGTCGCCGTCCCACTTGAGGATCTCGTAGCCGAGCGTGAGGTGGTCGCGGAACACGGTGGGCACGAGCTCGGCGAGGGTGCGGTGGTCCTGGTGGGCGTCGTGCGCCGACGGGGCGAGCACGAGGTCCGGCTCGCCGTGGGTGCGCAGCTCCTCGAGCGCGAGCTTGGCGCGCTCCCACCGGGTGGGCACGCGCCCGTCGGGCAGGTCGAGCACCGTGACGTCGAGCTTCGCGCCGGGGCAGAACGCGCCGAGAGCCGCGCGCTCCTCCTCCTCGCGCAGCGACCCGCCGCCCGTGAGCACGAGCGCCTCCACGGTGACGCCCGGGTGGGCGCGGCACAGCTCCAGCAGGGCGCCACCGGCACCGATCGCGAGGTCGTCGCAGTGGGCGCCCAGCAGCAGCATCCGGTCGAGACGTTCGGGCAGCAGGCTCAGCACGGTCGGTCCTCTGCCCCGTTCAGCGATCGACGAGGGAGCCCCGCATGGCCGCGATGGCGGCCTGCAGCGGGTCGTGCTCCGGGGAGACGAGGTCCGGTCGGTCGTCGGCGTCCACCGCGTTGTCGGCGTTCTGCTCCCAGAGCATCCAGGGCCGGTCCCCCGCCGTGTAGGCCGCCTCGAGGGCGTGCCGTTCCTTCACCGTGTCGGCGGGCTGCCAGAACCCCCGGTGCCGGTAGGCCATCAGCCGGCCCTCCTTCGCCAGCGGACGGCACGCATCCATGATCAGGTCCCCGTTCGGGGGCAGGTAGTCGAAGACCTCCGGCCGCAGCACGAAGTAGCCGCCGTTCTCCCACAGCGGCATCTCCTGCAACGTGGTGATGCCGGCCACCCGGTCGTCCTCACCGATGTCCACGCAGTGGAACGCCGACTGCGGCGGCACCGCCAGCAGTGCACCCACCGCGTCCGAGCGCCGGAACCTGTCCACCATCGCGTTCAACGGCAGATCGGTGAGCACGTCGGCGTAGTTGGCCAGGAACATCTCCTCGTCCTGGACGTGGCGACGCACCCGGCGCAGCCGCTCCCCGATCGGCGAGTCCAGCCCGGTGTGGACGAAGGTGATCGTCCAGTCCGAGATGTCGCTGCCCAGCAGGTGCACGTCCCCGTCGCGCAGCACGAAGTCGTTGGACGCCGTCTCGGAGTAGGTCAGGAAGAAATCCTTGATGTGGTGCGCCCCGTACCCGAGGCACAGCACGAAGTCGGTGTGCCCGAAATGCGCGTAGTAGCGCATCACGTGCCAGATCAGCGGCCGTGGTCCCACCGGGTGCATCGGCTTGGGCAGATCGGACACCCCGTCCCGCATCCGCATCCCGTAGCCACCGCAGAACAGCACGACCTTCACGAGACCACCTCGAGCTCGGGGATCGGGAACACGAGCTTGCCGCCCCACTCGCGCACGTAGGACAGCTGCTCGACCAGCTCGTCACGCAGGTTCCACGGCAAGATCAGCACGTAGTCGGGCCGGTCGGCGGCGATCCGCTCCGGCGCCAGCACCGGGATGCGCATCCCCGGGGTGAACTTGCCGTGCTTGTAGGGGTTGCGGTCGACCGTGTACGCGAGCATGTCAGGCCGGATGCCGCAGTAGTTGAGCAGCGTGTTGCCCTTGCCGGGGGCGCCGTACCCGACGACCTTCCTGCCTTCCCGCCGCGCCTCCACGAGGAAGGCGACGAGATCGTCGCGCACCCGCGACACGGCCTCGGCGAACCCGTCGTGGCCCTCCGGCGTGTGCAGCCCGGCGGCCTCCTCCGCCGCGAGCACCTCACGCACCCGTTCCGACGGATCACCGGCCACCTCGGCGGGCCGCGCCCACATCCGGATCGACCCGCCGTGCGTGTCGAGCAGCTCGACGTCGACGAGCGCGAGGCCACCCGTTGCGAGGGCCCGCTGGCCCGTGAGCAGCGTGTAGTACTGGAAGTGCTCGTGGTAGATCGTGTCGAACTGGGTGCGCTCCACCAGCGTGAGCAGGTGCTGCACCTCGATCGAGACCCACCCGTCGTCGGCCACCATCGACCGCAGCCCGCGGGTGAACCCGATGACGTCGGGGATGTGCGCGTAGACGTTGTTCAGGCAGACGAGGTCGGCGGGACCGTGCTCCTCGCGCACCTGGTCACCGGTCTCCGGGGTGAGGAACGCGGTGAGCGTGGGCACGCCCTTCTCCCGCGCCGCTTCGCCGACGTTCACCGACGGCTCGACGCCCAGGCAGCGGATGCCGCGCTCGACGACGTGCTGCAACAGGTAGCCGTCGTTGCTCGCCACCTCGACGACGAACGACTCCGGACCCAGATCCAGCCGCGCCGTGGCGTCGTCGACGAACCGGCGGGCGTGCTCCACCCACGAGGTGGAGAACGACGAGAAGTAGGCGTACTCGGTGAACGTGTCCTCGGGCGTGATCAACGGCGGGAGCTGGGCCAGCAGGCACCGCTCGCACACCCGCACGTGCAGCGGGTAGGTGACCTCCGGCTCCTCGATCTCCTCCGCGGTGAGGATCCGCTCGCAGGGCGGGGTGGCCCCGAGATCGAGGAAGCTTCGCAGCTGGGCCGATCCGCAGAGCCTGCACGTCGGGGCCGGGACTTCGACGCCCGGCCCATGCGTTTCCGCGTCGGGCGCAGCTGCGTTGTCGGTCAGCACCGCGTCGACCCCCCGGTTGTCGCCTCGGTGTGCACTCTCTCCACGCGCACGGCCGCCAGTGTTCCACGAGCCGTACACCGCCCGGCCCCGGGTGGGGCCCCGGCCCTGTCCGGCCCCTTCCGACCCGCGGCCGGTTCGGGCTGGTCAGACAGGTTGGACGGGTGTCAGTTCGCCGTGAGGCGCGCGAGGCGGCGTGTCGTCGGCCAGCGGACGTCGTGGGCCCACCCGAGGCGCTCGAACACCCAGATGAGCCGAGCCGAGATGTCGATCTGACCGCGCAGCACGCCGTGCCGGGCGCACGTCGGATCGGCGTGGTGGAGGTTGTGCCACGACTCGCCCATGGACAGGATCGCGAGCGGCCAGAAGTTGCGCGAACGGTCGCGGGAGCGGAACGGGCGCTCCCCCACCATGTGGCAGATCGAGTTGATCGACCACGTGACGTGGTTGGAGACGGCGAGCCGCACCAGCCCGCCCCAGAAGAAGCCCGTGATCGCGCCCTGCCACGACCAGGACAGCAGCGCGCCCAACGCCGCCGGCAGCAGCAGGCTGACCGCCACCCACACCCCGAACGTCTTGCTGACCCGCACGATCGCCCGATCGGCGAGCAGGTCGGGGATGAAGCGGCGGTGGTTGGTCTCGTTCCGGTCGAAGAACCAGGTCATGTGCGCGTGCAGGAACCCGCGCGCGACGGCGAGCGGCGACGTGCCGAACAGCCACGGCGAGTGCGGGTCGCCTTCCCGGTCGGAGAACGCGTGGTGGCGCCGGTGGTCGGCCACCCAGTTGAGGACGTTGCCCTGCACCGCGAGCGAACCGGTGATGGCCATCGCCACCCGCAGCCACGGCTTGGCCTTGAACGACTTGTGCGTGAAGTGCCGGTGGAACCCGACGGTGACGCCCAGCACCGCGATCACGTAGAAGACGGCGAGCAGCACCAGGTCGTGCCAGTCGACGCCCCAGCCCCAGACCAGCGGCACGGCGAGCACGAGCGCGACCATCGGCGTCGCGACGAACACGTAGATCATCACGTGCTGGAACGCCGTGCGCCGTCCGGCGATCACCGGGTTGGGACCGGCAGCGAGCGGGTCCTCGGCCGTGGCGGTCATCTGGCTCCTCGGGCTCGGGTCCGACACCGGTCTCGGGCAGCGAGGTTAGGGGACGACGATGTCGTCCGCCGCCACCGCATGCGAACTCCGGGCGAACCACCCGAAGCGCGCAGACGTCGCCGCTCGCCCGGCCAACGCGCCGCCGTGCAAGCCGGTTCCCGGCCCGTGCCAGGATGAAGGCCTGTCCGCCGTGGTGTAACGGCAGCACCTCGGATTTTGGTTCCGATGGTCCAGGTTCGAATCCTGGCGGCGGAGCAGCAGGTCGGCCGGGTCCTCGCGATGATCGAACCCCGGCTGTCCCACCATGGGCGGCGTGGGTCGCGCGCCGATCCCGCTCCCGAGGGCGAGCTCGCTCCCGGGGGGTGGCGCCCTCATTTGCGGAACAGCAGGTACAGGATCAGCAGGATGAGGATCAGGCCGAAGAGCCCCGTGCTCCCCTCGAATCCGTCACCGTCGGCCAGAATCATTCCCGCGGTGCCAGTCACGGCCACACCTCCGACGCATGTCCGAGTCAACGCCCGAGCGTTGCACGTCGATTACCCGATGGAGTGAACGACACGCGCCGTGACGGACGATCGACGGTGATCGCGGGTAGCGGTTGCTCGAGGTCGCCGGCGCGGCAATGGGGCCGAATTCGCGGATCAGGTCGGCGGCGGTCCGTCCGTCCCTCCCACGAGGGAGGCCATCACGTCCGCGGGGGATCCGTGGTGGGGCCGGGGCGGCAAGTGTCGGTGGCATGTCGACGTTCCGAGCCGAACTGGTGCCGACCTGGGCGAAGGTCGCTGCGTGGGCGGTGCCCGCGAGCGTGCTGCCCTCCGCCGTGTGGAGGGTGGCGGACTGGCTGAGCGGCCTGCTCCGCGGCGGGCACCCGTGTGCGGCGCCGGGAGACCCTCTCTGGGAGAAGATCTACGTCCCGTCGCTGTCGGTGGTCTCGCTCGGCCTCGCGTTGCTGACGCTGGGCCTGGTCCGGCCGTGGGGTGAGGTGTTCGCGGCGTGGATGCCGTGGATCGGGGGCCGCCGGGTACCGGTCGCGCTCGCCGTGGGTGCCGCGACGACGGGCGCGCTCCTGCTGACGGCGTTCATCGTGCGCGGGCTCGCAGGCGGCGAGCCGCGCCACCCGCTGCCGCCCGGCTGCGTCCCGCCCGGGTGGGAGGTCCTTCAGCTCTACGCACCGATGATCCTGTGGCCGCCGCTGCTGCTGGCGGTCACGTGGCACCACCACCGACGCAGGGCTCAGCAGGAGAGCAGCGGCGAGCGCGGCCATCTCCCTTGATCACGAGTCTGGCCGCGCAGGCAGCGCGATCATCCCGCGTGGCGAACACATGGGTCACAGATGACGGACGGCGCTCGCGTCGGTTCCCGACCGACACGAGCGCCGTCCGGCGTCGCTGGGTTCAGCGGCCGCCGGGCCGCGGCGGCGGCTCGGGCGGACGTCCGTTCCCCGTGCACCTCATGTCCAACTCCTTCACCCCTCGAGACCCACCGGCGCCGCTCACTCGAGGGCGGCGTCCAGCGTGATCGTGGTTCCGGTCAGCGCCTTGCTGACCGGGCAACCGCTCTTCGCCGCCTGGGCAGCGGTGTCGAACCCGTCCGCGTCGAGCCCCTCGACCTCCGCGCGGACCGTGAGTGCGATCTCCGAGATCCGGAACCCTCCCGCGGGGTCCGGCCCCAGCGTGACGGCCGCCGTCACGTCCAGGGATTGCGGCGTGCCCCCCGCACGCCCGATCTCGGCCGACAGCGCCATCGAGTAGCACGCCGAGTGCGCCGCCGCGATGAGCTCCTCCGGGCTGGTGGTGCCGTCGGCGTCGTCGGCCGCCCGCTTCGGGAAGCTTACGTCGTAGGTCCCGACCCCACTGCTGCTGAGCTCGACCTGACCGGACCCGTTCTGCAGGTCTCCGTTCCAGGCCGTCCGGGCGGTACGCGTCGGCATCCCCGAGTCCTCTCGTCGTCGCTGTCTCACCCTGACAACTGTTGAGTCGCCCGGGTCGTCCTGGATGACACATCCGTTGAGCCGACCGGTGGCTGATCGACGCCGAGTGGTCGTTTCGTACGTGTTACGCGCCGCTCACAGCCCTAATGCACCTCGACCGCGTCGTCGACCTCGAGGAAGTTGTAGAACTCCACGGCGTCGTCGTGGCCGAGCCGCACACACCCCTTCGACGGGCTGCGGAGGCTGCCCTCGTGGAACGCGATGCCGCCCTCGGCGAAGAAGACCGCGAACGGCATCGGCGCGCCGTCGTACTCGACGCTGCGGTGGTTCGTGTCCTTCCACTCGACCCGGAAGTCCCCCTTCGGGGTCTCGTGGCCCGGGCCACCGGGGCTGATCTGCACCGGCCCGCGCACGATCACGCCGTCGTCGATGAGCCACGCGCGCTTCGAACCCAGGTCGACGCACGCACGCACGTCGTCGGTGCAGGGGGTGCCTTCGACGAGACCGTCGTCCGCCTGGGCGGTTCCGGCCACCCCGAAACCGCCGAGAACGACCAGTACGGCCGCCGTCAGCGAGCGCACGCGCACGCGCGCCGCCCTGCTGTGCTTGCCCATCGAAGCCTTTCGGGTCGAGATGCCGCCGGTGTGTGACGACTCCGGCACTCAGAGTGCCCGGCCCGGACAACGACGGGCGTCGTCGGTGGTTACGAGGGCTCACCGGGCAGCGGCACACCGTCGGGTGAACCCGTACGATCGGTCGGTCCCGACCGCCGGCACCGGCGCGTCGAGCCGCGCCCGACGCGGCATCGCCGTCCCCTGCCGCGCCGGTCCCGGCCACAACCAGGAGTCGACTCCATGCTCGACCCGCACGGGCGAGGATCGTCCGGCGCCACACCGTCCCGGCCGGCGGCGGCCATCGTGCTGGCAGCAGGTGAGGGCACGCGGATGCGGTCCGCCATCCCGAAGGTCCTGCATCCCATCGCAGGCCGCAGCCTCCTCGGCCACGCGGTGCACGCCGTGGCCGCGCTCGAGCCCGAGCACCTGGTCGTGGTCGTGGGGGCCGGGGCCGACCAGGTCCGGCAGGCGATCGACGGGATGGTCGACGAGCTCACCCGGCCGGTGGTCGTGGCCGAGCAGCACGAGCGGCTCGGCACCGGCCACGCCGTCCGCTGCGCGCTCGACGCGCTGCCCGCGGGCCTCGCGGGGCCGATCGTCGTCACCTACGGCGACGTGCCGCTGCTCGAACCGCCCACGCTGGCCGCGCTGCTCGCCGACCACGCGGCCTTCGGCGTCCCGCTGACGCTGCTCACCAGCGAGGTCGACGACCCCACCGGCTACGGCCGGGTGGTGCGCGAGTCCGACGGCACCGTCACGCGGATCGTCGAGGAGGTCGACGCCACCCCGGAGCAGCGCGCCCTGCGGGAGGTCAACTCCGGCGTGTACGCCTTCGACTCGGCGTTCCTGCTCGCCGCGATCGACCGACTGCGCGCCCACAACAGCCAGGGTGAGTTGTACCTCACCGACCTGGTCAAGATCGCCCACGACGACGGCGCCGACGTGCGCGGCGTCCGCTGCAGCGACGACTGGCAGCTACGCGGCGTCAACGACCGCGTGCAGCTGGCCGCCATGCGGGCCGAGCTCAACCGGCGCCTGCTCGAGCAGTGGATGTACGCAGGCGTCACGGTGATCGATCCGGGCACCACATGGGTGGACGTGCAGGTCCGGCTCGAGCCCGACACCGTGCTGCACCCCGGCACCCAGCTGCACGGCGCCACGTCGGTGGCCGGCGGGGCCGAGATCGGCCCCGACACCACGCTCACCGACTGCGAGATCGGCGCGGGCGCCAAGGTGGTGCGCACGCACGGCAGCGACGCCACGATCGGTCCGGGCGCGTCCGTCGGGCCGTTCGCCTACCTGCGGCCCGGCGTGCGGCTCGGGGAGCGCGGCA
Source organism: Pseudonocardia hierapolitana (assembly GCF_007994075.1). Lineage (NCBI taxonomy): Bacteria > Bacillati > Actinomycetota > Actinomycetes > Pseudonocardiales > Pseudonocardiaceae > Pseudonocardia > Pseudonocardia hierapolitana. The sequence goes on from NZ_VIWU01000001.1 coordinate 2,551,403, forward strand.
AGATCGGCACCTTCGTCGAGGTGAAGAACGCCGACATCGGGGCGGGCACCAAGGTGCCGCACCTGACGTACGTCGGCGACGCCACGATCGGCGAGCACAGCAACATCGGTGCCTCCTCCGTGTTCGTCAACTACGACGGGGTACGCAAACAGCGCACGGTGGTCGGGTCGCACGTGAAGACGGGATCGGACAACACGTTCGTCGCTCCGGTGCACATCGGTGACGGTGCCTACACCGGCGCCGGCACCGTTGTTCGCGAGGACGTACCGCCGGGGGCGCTGGCGGTGTCGGCCGGGTCACAGCGCACCATCGAGGGGTGGGTCGCCCGCAAGCGACCCGGCACCCCGGCCGCCGAGGCCGCCGCTCGTGCGGCCGACCCGGCCATCGACGTCCACGGAGGCACAGCACGGTGAGCGTGATGTCGGCGACCCCCAAGAAGAACCTCATGCTCTTCTCGGGGCGGGCGCACCCCGAGCTGGCCGAGCAGGTGGCGAAGCACCTCGACGTGACGATCACGCCGCAGTCGGCGTACTCCTTCGCGAACGGTGAGATCTTCGTCCGGTTCGAGGAGTCGGTGCGCGGCTGCGACGCGTTCGTGCTGCAGTCGCACTCAGCGCCGATCAACGACCAGATCATGGAGCAGCTGATCATGGTCGACGCGCTGAAACGGGCGTCGGCCAAACGGATCACGGTCGTGATGCCGTTCTGGGGCTACGCCCGCCAGGACAAGAAGCACCGTGGCCGCGAGCCGATCTCGGCCCGCCTGATCGCCGACATGTTCAAGGTCGCGGGCGCCGACCGCATCATGACCGTCGACCTGCACACTGCCCAGATCCAGGGCTTCTTCGACGGCCCCGTCGACCACCTCTTCGCGCTGCCGGTGCTCGCCGAGCACATCAAGCGCACCTACTCCGACCACGAGCTCGCCGTCGTCTCCCCCGACTCCGGCCGCGTGCGGCTGGCCGAGCGGTGGGCGGAGACGCTCGGCGGCACTCCCCTGTCGTTCATCCACAAGACCCGCGACCCCCGCAAGCCGAACGAGGCCATCGCCAACCGGGTGGTCGGCGAGGTCGAGGGCAGGCTCTGCGTCGTGATCGACGACATGATCGACACCGGTGGCACGGTGGCGAAGACCGCCGAGGTGCTGCTGAAGGAGGGCGCCAAGGACGTCGTCGTCGCCGCCACGCACGGCGTGCTCTCCGGGCCTGCCCCCGAGCGGCTGGCTGCCTGCGGTGCCCGTGAAGTGATCTTCACCGACACCCTGCCCATCCCGGACGAGAAGCGCTTCCCGACGATGACCGTGCTGTCGATCGCCCCGCTCCTCGCCCGCGCCATCCACGAGGTCTTCGACGACGGCTCGGTCACGAGCCTGTTCAACGGCAACGCCTGACCTCTCCCCGCGAGTCGCGCTCTCGATGCACGCGGGTCGCGGTCTCCCACGCCCCGGCTGGCGATGGTTCAGACCTGGCCTGAGAAGATCGCGGGGTCGCCGACGAATCCGGGGCTGACGTCGATCTGGAGATCGGCGACATCCTTCCCGATCGATACCGCGACCGGGAACGTGATCGACTTGCCGGGCAGGACTGTGCCCTGCGGTGGGCCTTTCATGCCGTTCTGGAGATCGAAGATCAGTGGGGCATCCCGGCCGGAATGCGTGGCCCGGACGATCGCCGTGGCCGTGTCGAGCGGCTGGTCCGATCCGTTGACGATCGTGATCTCGAAACTCACGGCGCGGTCCCGCTCGTTCCCGAACACGTACCGACCGGGGGTGAACGCCTGCGGCGCCGTCACCTCGACCGCCACACCGTCGTCGAAGGTCACCCGCTGGTCGAACGCAGCGGCATCCGCCGGCGCGTCCGGCCCGCCACCTGCCACCGGCCCGGAGGAGACCGGGGCCGCCCCTTCCAGCGTCGCGACGAGCTCGTTGGTCGCCTGGAACACGATCGTGATGCCCCACACCCCGAGCGCCAGCGCGAGGATGCCCGACACGAGACCCGCCACAGCGGTCCGGCCGTTGGTCGCGATTCGCTTCTTGTAGCGGGACCGGCCTGCGAGCGCGAGCGGGACGGCGACGAGACCGCAGATCACGGCCACGAACCCGGTGAGCGGGACGAGCCCGAAGAGGATGCCGATCGGACCGACGATGGCGGCCGCCAGTCCGAGCCCGTTGCGCGGCTCGGCCCGCCGGTGGCTCGCAGGCGGCGCCGGCTCGTACGACCGCTGCACGGGCGGCGGCTCGTACGGCTGCCTGCCGCCGTGGTCGGGTCCCCTCGGGGATGGGCGCGACTGCTGCGGCGGCCGCGGGTAGGCGCGTTGTGGAGGCGGTCCGTACGGTGGCTGCGCCTCCGGTCGGGGGTTCGGCAAGGGCCGGTGGGACTGCGGCGGGAGCGGGCCGTACGGCTGGTGGCCGTGGCCCTGCTGGGGAGTCCAGGGCTGAGTCATGGGGAGCGTTCTCCGGATCGTGCGGTCCCCGACGCCGATCAAGGACTCGGGTGTGGAGAGGCGGCCGTTACCTGGAGCCCCCTGCTGCGTCTCGCGGGGTGGGTGGCGGAGCACCCGGGCGGAACGAGGCCCGGGGCCGTCGCGTATCGTTGATGACCGTTCCGCGGCGAGGGCGGGTGCACGCTGGCCCGCCGTGATCGACGCAGTTCCGGTCCCACCGGTCTGCCTCGTCGCGCGCGCTTCCACCGCAGCAGTACCGATCGAGGAGAACCACCGTGGCCGAGGCCCGTATCGACGCCGAGACCCGCACGGAGTTCGGCAAGGGCGCAGCCCGCCGCACCCGTCGTGCCGGGAAGATCCCCGCCGTGCTCTACGGGCACGGCACCGACCCGCAGCACCTGTCGCTCCCGCAGGTGGAGTTCGCCCGGGTGATCCGCGAGCAGGGCCGCAACGCGGTGCTGACCCTCAACATCGGCGGCACGCCGCAGCTCGCCCTGACGAAGACGGTCGTCACGCACCCGATCCGCCCGTACATCGAGCACGTCGACCTGCTCGTGATCCGGCGGGGCGAGAAGGTGTCGGTCGAGGTCCAGCTCGTGGTCACCGGCGACGCCGCGCCGGGCACCATGGTCAGCCAGGAGCTCAACACGCTGGAGGTGGAGGCCGACGTCTCCAGCATCCCCGAGCAGATCGAGGTCTCCGTCGAGGGCCTCGAGGTGGGCACCCAGATCCACGCCTCCGACGTGCAGCTTCCCGCGGGCACCGAGCTGAAGGCCGACGCGGAGCTGCTCGTCGTCAACATCGTCCCGTCGCCCACCGAGGCGCAGCTCGAGGGTGAGGTCGACCTCGAGGCCGCCGGCGTCGTCGAGGAGCCGCCCTCGACCCCGGCCGCATCGGAGTCCGCCGGCTCGGAGAGCTGAGCATGTCGCCGGGCCCCGCACTGGTGATCGGGCTCGGCAACCCCGGCCCGGACTACGCCGAGACCCGGCACAACGTCGGGTTCGGCGTCGTCGAGCTGCTCGCGGCGCGGGCCGGCGGCGGGCGGTTCTCCAAGCACCGCGCAGGCGCGGACGTACTGGAGGGCAGGCTCGCCGGCCGCCGGGTCGTCTTCGCGAAGCCGCGCACCTACATGAACGTCTCGGGCGGGCCGGTCGCCGGCCTCGTCCGGTACTTCTCGGTGCCGGTCGAGGATCTCGTCGTGATCCACGACGACCTGGACCTCGGCTTCGGCGTGATCCGGCTCAAGCGCGGCGGCGGCGAGGGTGGCCACAACGGGCTGCGCTCGATCAGCGCGTCGCTCGGCACGAAGGACTACCTGCGCGTGCGGTTCGGCATCGGCCGTCCGCCGGGCCGCCAGGACCCCGCCGACTTCGTGCTCAAGCGCTTCTCGAGCACGGAGCGCAAGGAGCTGGACCTGGCGATCGACCTGGCGGCCGACGCCGCTGAGGCATTGCTCTCCGACGGCCTGGAGCCCACGCAGAACAGGTTCCACGCACTCAGCGGCTGATTCGTCGGAAAGGGAGTCAGCGGCCCCGGAGCAGCTCGGCGGTTGCGGCGCGGCGCAGCTTCCCCGATGGCGTCTTCGGGAGGGTGCCCGGGCCGAGCACCACGACCTCGGCGGGCCGCACGCCCACCGCGGACACCACGCGGCGGATCACGTCCTTCTTGATCAGCTGCTCGGCCTCGGCGTCACCGGCCTTGCGCGACTCGACGGCCACCGCGAACGACTCGCGGTGCCGCCCACCCTCGCCACCGGCGGGCACGCGCACCGCGACGGTGTTGCCCGCGCGCACGTCGTCGGCGGTGGCCGCGGCGCGCTCGATGTCGGTCGGGTAGATGTTGCGGCCACCCATGATGATCACGTCCTTGCGGCGGCCGCACACCACGACGTCGCCGTCGGCGAGGTAGCCCTCGTCGCCGGTGTCGAGCCAGCCGTCGGCGTCCTGGGTGGCGACCGGTCCGTCGACGGTGAGGTACCCCGGGGTCACCGAATCGCCACGCAGCTGCAGCACGCCCACCTCGCGCTCGCCGAGCACACGGCCGTCGTCGCCGACGACGCGAGCCTCGACGCCGGGCAGCGGCGGCCCGAGGCGGGGGAACCGGCGGGCCGGGGCGTCCCCGGCCGGTACCGCACGCCGGTGCGACTCCAGCTGGTCGGCGTCGATCGTGTCGACCTGCAGACCGGTCTCGACCGGCGCGAACGACACGCCCAGCGCGGTCTCCGCCATCCCGTACGCCGCGAGCACCGACTCCGGCCGCAGCCCGAACTTCGCGCCCGCACTGGTGAACGCCTCCACGGCCTCCGGGTCGATCGGCTCGGCGCCGTTGAGCGCGATCCGCAACGTGGAGAGGTCGAGCGAGCCCTCCTCGGCGCGTGCGAGCTGGCGTCCCAGCACGGCGTAGGCGAAGTTCGGCGCCGCCGTGACCGTGCAGCCGTACTTCGAGATCAGCTCGGCCCACAGCAGCGGGCGGCTGAGGAAGTCGACGGGCGTGACCGTCACCAGTTCCAGCCCCGTGGTCATCGGGACGGTCAGGAACCCGACCATCCCCATGTCGTGGAAGAGCGGCAGCCACGACACCATCACGTCCCGCTCGACGTCGAGCTTCGACGCCTCGACCATTCCGGAGAGGTTGGCGAAGAGGTTGCGGTGGGTGATCCGCACGGCCTTCGGCTCCGCGGTCGACCCGCTCGTGAGCTGCAGGAGTGCCGTGTCGTCCTCGGAGGCGGCATCCGCGGACGGCTCGATGTCGCCCTCGCCGAGCCCCTCGAGCGCCCGGAAGGGGATGCCGCGCTCGGCGAGCACGGGCGCGAGCGCGTCGAACGGTGCGCCGAGCAGCACGAGCCGCGCGTCGATCATCCGCAGCACGGACACCGTGTCCTCCGCCCAGGCGGCGAGGTCGGTGCGCGCGGTGGGCTGGTGCAGCATCGTGACGCTGCCCCCGCACAGCCACACGGCCTGCGCGGCCGGGGCGATCGACACCGGCTCCCCCGCGAGCACGCCCACCGCGGCACCGTGCTCGACCGCGGGGAGATCGGCGGTCCCCGCGCGCAGGGTCGCCGCCATCCGGCGGGCGATGGCGTGCACCTCGGGCCACGTGCGCCGCACCGGCTGCTTCGGCTCGCCCGTCGTCATCCCCCGGGGAGAGCGCGCGGCGGAGTCCAGCAACATCGCGAGGAACCGGGACATGGTCACCAACTTACGGTCTTTCCGTCACCAGTGCCCCCGACCGGAAGTGCTGTGTGGATATCGGCGGATCCAGGTTTCCGCTGGGTGTGCCGGTGGACCGGCCTCGTACCGGGCGTACTCGGCCGGTGCGGCCAGCGGGAAGCTGGGCCGTCGAGATTCGTGCAGGACGTCCGGTCGGGGGCGCTAGTATCCGAATGCATGTCTGAGCAGTCCGTGGCCGCCTCCGTGGCCGCCGTCCTCCCGGGCGCCCGTGCCGACCTCGAGCGGCTCGTGCGCATCCCCAGCATCTGGGCCGATCCGGGCCACGCCGACGACACCCGCCGAAGCGCCGAGGCCGTCGCGGAGCTGGCGCGCGACGCGGGCGCGGCGGACGTGACGATCATCGCGGCCGACGGTGGTGCCCCGGCCGTCGTCGCGCGTTTCCCCGGCCCGGCCGGCACGCCCACGGTGCTGCTCTACGCCCACCACGACGTGCAGCCCACCGGTGGTGACGAGTTCTGGACCACCCCGCCGTTCGAACCGACGGAGCGCAACGGCCGCCTCTACGGCCGCGGCGCCGCCGACGACAAGGCCGGCGTGATGACCCACCTCGCCGTGCTGCGGGCCTACGGTGGCCGCCCGCCGGTCGGGGTCACCCTGTTCGTCGAGGGCGAGGAGGAGACCGGCTCGCCCACGCTCCCCGCGCTGCTGCGCAGCCACCACGAGCTGCTGGCGTGCGACGTCATCGTGATCGCCGACGCCGCCAACCCCGCGGTCGACGTCCCGGCGCTCACCACGAGCCTCCGCGGGCTGGTCGACGTCACGGTCGAGGTCGCGATGCTGGAGCGGCCTGCGCACTCCGGGGTCTACGGCGGCCCGGTCGGCGACGCTCTCACCGCGCTGTGCCGCACGCTCGCGACGCTGCACGACGCCGACGGCGAGGTCGCCGTGGCGGGGCTCGTGCACGGCACCTCCGAGGCCCCGGACGTCGACGAGGCCGTGTTCCGCTCCGACGTCGGCCTGCTCGACGGTGTGCAGCTGATCGGCAGCGGCACGATCCCGACGCGCGCGTGGGCGAAGCCCGCCGTCGCCGTGCTCGGGATCGACGCCCCGCGGGTGGCCGAGTCGTCGAACGTGCTGCTGCCGAGGGCCAGGGCACGCGTCGGCATGCGGCTCGCGCCCGGCGACGACGCGGTCAAGGCACAGCGCGCCCTCGCCGACCACCTCGAGGCCAACGTGCCGTGGGGCGCCCACGTCACCGTCACGCCCGAACCGGGGATCGCCGAACCGTTCACGATCGAGGCCGCCGGCACCGCGTACGACGCGGCCCGGCGCGCCTTCACCGAGGCCTACGGCAACCCGGCGGTGGAGACCGGCATCGGGGGCTCGATCCCGTTCATCGCGGAGTTCGCCCGCCAGTTCCCCGGTGCAGCCGTGCTGGTGACCGGCGTCGGCGATCCGGCGAGCCGCTGGCACGGCATCGACGAGAGCCTCGACCTCGCGATGTTCGGCCGCGCCGTGCTGGCGGAGGCGTTGATGCTGGCCGAGCTCGCAGGCGAGTAGCCGCGGAATGGGCGGGAATCCGGTCGGCCGGCTGTTCGACGAGGTGCCGGCCCTGTACGACAGGGTCCGTCCCGGATACCCCGACGAGCTCTTCGCGGACCTCGCGACCATCACCGGCGTCGACGAGCAGGCCACGGTGCTCGAGGTGGGGTGCGGCACCGGCCAGGCGACGCGCTCGCTGGCACGGCTCGGATGTTCGGTGACGGCCGTCGAGCCGGGAGCGGGGATGGCCGCGCTCGCCCGGGAACGGCTCGCTGACGTCCCCGGCGTCGACGTCGAGACGTCGACGTTCGAGGAGTGGGACGACCGCGGCCGCCGCTACAACCTCCTTGTGGCTGCGTCGTCATGGCACTGGGTCGACCCCTCGGTCGGCTGGCAGCGGGCCCACGGTGTGCTCGACGCCCGGGGGTGGATCGCCCTGCTCGGCCACGTCGTCGTCCGAAGGCCCGGCGAGCCGGAGGTGTACGCCGAGACCGCCGATCTCCACGAACGGTTCTCCCCCGGGAATCCCGGCTGGGGTCATCCGCCGCTCGAGGAGGACGTGCGCGCGACCGACGAGGGTTGGGGCGTCGTCGACGATCCCGGCGATCCCGCCGGCCTGTTCGGTCCACCCGCGGTGCGCTGGTACCCGACCGTCCAGTGGTTCGACGGGGCCGGTTTCGCCGATCTCCTTCGCTCCCAGTCGCTGTACCGGCGCCTCGAACCCGACGTCCGCGAGCCCTTGCTCGACGCGGTCGCCGAGCGCGTCCGCACGCGGATGGGCGACCGGGTTCCCCGTCGCTACCTGAGCGTCCTCCGTGCCGGACAGCGCATCGAATGGGCTGACGGCCGCGTCGTCAGGCGGGGATGAGCTCCGCGCTTCGGCCGGAGTGCGTGTGCGGTGGTGGTGTCGATTCCCGGGCCGCCCGTTCGACGTCCCACCGAACGCGGCACCGCTCCCGTGCCGCCCGGACGAGGAGGAACTGTGCGTGAGCTGCAGGTCGACATGTTCAGCACCGTCGACGGGTTCGGTTCCAGCAAGCCGACGCGGGCGGAACCGTACTGGGGCTACGGAACCCCCGGACTGTTCGATTGGATGCACGCCCAGCTCGCCGAGGACCACGTCATGCTGATGGGCGCGACGTCGTACCGGCTGATGTCCGAGATCGTCGCGAACGGCGACGACCCGACGTTCCCACGGATGGCCGAGCTCCCCAAGATCGTGTTCTCGAAGACGCTCACGCCGCCGCTGACGTGGGCCAACACGACGATCGTCGACGAGCCGGTCGAGACCGCGGTGCCCGCGTTGAAGGCGATGGCCGACGGGCTGCCGATGCGCACCATCGGCAGCGTCTCCCTGGTGCGCAGCCTCTTCCGGCTCGGCCTGGTCGACCGGGTCCGGGTGATGGTCTTCCCGACGATCCGCGGCACCACCGGTGAGGGTCCGGTGTTCGCCGGACTTCCCGACGTCGATCTTCGCCTCGGCGGCACCACGGTGATCGACGACCGTCTCGTCCTGCTCGACTACCAGGTGTGCGCCTGATCCGGCCCGGCGCAGCACGTTTGCTCTGTTCGCGGGCTTCCGGCCGGTCCCGTCCGGGCTAGCGTGGTTCGTGGCGTCGGTCCCAGAGTCCCCCGGGCCACGCCGCAGTGCTGCCGGCCGGGCACCGTCCCCTCTCGACCCGGTCGGCAGCGTGGCTCCCGGTCCGGCCGTTCCACACCTGGACGGCGCGTACCCCGCATCGCTAATCTCACCCTGCGGTGAAACCCCAGACCCCGGTTGCCCGCCATCAGAGCGTCGTGCCGTTGCCGGGGGCGAATGCTCGCGCACAGCGAGCCATCGACCGTGACAGGGAGCAGGCGCGCGCGGCAGCGTGACAGTTCGCCCGGGGGACCGGGAATCTGCACGGTAGCCCTGGCCCTTGAGGGGAGGCTGCGGGTCGCCGGCAGGCGTCGAGCCTCGCCCGGTCACCGACCGGGCGAGGCCCGATGGCCGCAGACCGTGCCGACCGGCCCACTGCCGCCGTCGGTACGGCAGGGGCCGGTCGTGCAGCGCGGGACTCCCCTCCCGGGTCCCCCAACCCGGCCCGCGCTGTCACTGACGTTAGGCCGCTCGCCGCGTCACCGGATCGGTCGAAAGGTTGATCCTCACCCATCCTTCGGACGGAGCCCGTCCCGGATCACCGCGAGCAGCCGGTGCCGGACGTCCGGGTCGGGGTCGGTGCGCACGGCGTGCAGCAGGCCCTTGAGCAGTGCGATCAGGTCGCTGACGGTCACGTCCCGGCGGACACCACCGGCCTCCTGCGCCTTCGCGAGGAGGACACCGAGCGCGTCGTGCATGTCGGCGACCACCGCCGCCACGGCGTCCGTCCCCGCGCCGGCGAACGCGTCGGGGAGGTCGCGTTTGGTGAAGGCCTGTTCCGCCAGCCGGTCGAGGAAGCCGCCGAAGGCGAGGTCCGGGTCGGCGGCCTCGGCCCGTGCACGGGCGTCGGCGGCGAGCTCCTCGACGTTCGCCACCGACACCGCCTCGAACAGCGCCTCCTTCGTCGGGAAGTGCCGGTAGACGGTCCCGGGGCCGACCCCCGCGGCAGCGGCGATCTCGTCGAGCGGCACCGCGTAGCCCTGCTCGGCGAATGCACGCCGCGCGGCGTCGAGAACGCGCTCGCGGTTGCGGCGGGCGTCCGCGCGCAGGCTCCGCTCAGGCATGGCGCTTGCTAACCGGGGCGCGCGTTCCGTATCTTCTAAGCGGGGTCACCGTTCCGATTCTAGTTCCGATCCAGGGAGGATCACATGAGCCGCAGCCCGCGCGAGGTCGTCGAGGACGTGCGCCGGATGGTCGCCGGGGAAGGCGTGGTCTTCGGCGACCTCTTCGCCGCCGACGGCGTCCTGCGCTACCCCTTCGCTCCCCCCGGGATGCCTCGCGAGATGAAAGGCCGCGACACCATCCGCGAGTACCACCGCGCCGCGTCCGCCCGGCGGTCGCTGCTCGAGGTCGAGGGCGTCGACATGATCGTGCGGGACACCGACGACCCGGAGGTCGTCGTCGTCGAGATCGAGCACCACGGCTATTCGCACGGATCGGGCGGCCCGTACCGCTTCCGCGCGCTCGGCGTCGTCCGCGTGCGCGACGGGGAGATCGTGGAGTACGACGACTACATGGACTCGATCGCGATGGCGGCGCTGCTCGGGCGCACGCAGGACCTGGTCGCCGCCCTCTCCGCGGCCTGACCGCTCACAGCCGGCGGGCCGACTCCCACAGCTGGGCCCACGGCACCCGCCGCCCCTCCAGCAGGTAGATCGGGGTGCCCTGCGCGAGGTTCGCGACGCGCTCGTCGTTGTCCAGCCGGCCGATCCAGGTGCCGGTCCGGAACGCGCCGATGATCGCCGTCGGGTCGCCGACGAACACGACGGCACCCGACTCCTCCGGCGGCGTACCGAACCAGGCCGCACCGCGGCTGAAGCTGAACGAAGGCAACTCCGGTGCGAACTTCTGGACGGCCGAGTAGCTCCAGTAGTCCCCCGTGACGACCACGGCGTCGCGTGCCACGTCCGGCGGCAGCGCCCGGCAGGCCGCCTGGACGTCGGCGACCATCGCGGGCCAGCCGATCTCGTCGCGCTGGAAGTTGCCGATCTGGAGCGGCTGGTCGGCGTGCATCGATGCCGGCTGGACCGGCAGCACGTTCACCACCAGGAGCGCTCCCGCCGTCAGGGCGTACGCCGGCCACGTAGTCGTCCAGCGCCACCAGGCGGCGGGGCGCACCTGCTCCACGCGTGCCGCCCCGGCGGCCCACAACAGCGGCAGCACGCCTGCGATGTAGTACGGGCGCCCGCCCGCGACCATGAACAGCAGGGCGACACCCAGTGCCGTGACGCCGAGGAAGCGGTGCTCGGGAACCCGGAGCAGCCGCACGACGCCGATCACGCCCAGCACCGAGCCGACCAGCAGCCCGGATGCGAAGAACCCGAGCGGCAGGAACCCGATCATCCCGCCGGCATAGACGCTCTCCTCGGCCACGACCCGGCCCATCTCCAGCTGCGGCCAGCCGTTGCGGGCCTGCCAGACGAGCGTCGGGATCGTGGCGAGCACCGCGATCCCGGCGCCTGCCCAGAGCGCACGCCTGCGCAGCAGCTCGCGCGGCCCGCAGAACCACGCGGCGACGATCGCGACCGCCCACAGCGCGACGATCAGGAACTTCGCCTGCAGCCCGACGGCGGTGACGATCCCCGCGGCGAGCAGCAGCCCGTCCGACCGGGTACGGACCCAGCGCACCAGCAGGTACGTCACCGCGATCCAGGCGACCGGGTCGAGTGTGGACGTGGCGAGCAGGTGGCCGGTTGCCAGGAACCCTGGCGAGACCGCCACCGCGCCCGCCGCCAGCAGCTGGGCCCGCCTGGCGCCGCCGAACTCCCGCGCCAGCAGCGCGGCGAGCACCACCGCCGTGACGATCGCGAGCGTCGCCGGGATCCGCAACACCGCCACCGAACCAGGGGCGATCGTGTCCATCAGCAGCGCGATCAGCGGCAGCAGCGGCGGCTGGTCGGCGTACCCCCAGTCCAGGTGGTGACCTGCCGCGACGAAGTACAGCTCGTCGCCGAAGTAGCCGTACTGCCCGCTCACGGCCGTCAGCACGACACCCACCGCGACGGCCACCGCACCCACCGCCCCACGACTGAACGCGGGCAGCACCCGCACCGGTACCTGCTGTTCGACCGTCACCCGATCAACGCTAGGGCCCGACCCACGTGGCACGGGTCGATCGATCGGTTGACCCCGGCGTCCACCGCACGCCTGCGCCGGGTGACCTGGACCTCGTCCCGACAGGGGCCCGACGCGCCGCACAGAACGATCGTGCCGAGCAACGAGCCCTTCACGACCCGGCGAGGGTCGCCAGCACCGGGGCCACCTTCTCCGGGCGGGAGCGGAGCTCCGCGCTCATCTCCACGTGCGCGAAGGGGAGGCCGGCCCGCGCGGCCGCCCGGCCCTGCACGTTCGTGCGGCCCTCCAGCTCGCTGCAGCTGCCTGCCCAGGCTCGGCACATCTGCACCCCCGACTCCTCCAGCCGGTCCGCGAGCGCCCGCACCGCAGGCGCCGGGTCGTCCGGGCCGCCGCCGAGCACGATGTCCGCGTCGAGGTCGTCGCGCGCGCCGAAGCCGTGCAGCTGCAGCTGCGGGAGCCGCAGCCGGGTGCTCAGGTCCACCGCCACGGCGTGGAAGAGCGAGTCCTGCTGGTGCGCGACGTCGGCCCGCTCGTCGTCGGCCCTGCGGTGCGCCCCGGCCTGCAGGTACACCGCGTCCGGCACCGCGGAGAGCACGGCCAGCCCGACGTCCTCGGTGTCGTAGTCGGCGTTCGGGTGCGGCACCTCGACGAGCAGCCGCGGCGTCCGGCCCAGCGGGAGCGCGATCAGACCCCACGATCGCTCCGATGCCGGGTCGCTGCGTGCCACGAGGAACTCGGCACCCTCCTCGTTCGGAGCCGTTCCGACGGTGAACCCGGCGCCCTCCAGCACGCCACGGGCTGCACCGTCCGACCCGGACGCGACCAGCGCCGCCACCGCCCCGACCACCGCGTCCCGCTCGACTGGTTCCGGCGGGCGGTAGGGACCGCGCGGGCTGAGCCGGTCGGTGAGGTCCCGGACCTGCTGCTCCAGCGTCGGCGGGTCGGGCGGTGTCGCGCGGGGCGTCACCACGGTCATGAGCACGGTCATGAGCGCCGCCACCGCGGCGATCGCGAGCACCACGAGCACGCCGATCATGACTCCCGTCCGGCTCACAGCCGCTTCGCCGCCCGGAACGACCTGGCGTAGTGGCCGCCGTCGTCGAGCACGGACGTGCCGCCGAGGTCACCGAGGGTCGGACCGTCGGCCCGGCGCCTGCTCGACACGAAGCGCGGCTGCCCACGGTCGTCGCGCCCGAGGTAGACCGCGACGTGGTCCATGCGACGGTCCGGCGCCTCGTCGAGGTCGAAGAACAGCAGGTCGCCCGCCTGCAACGCACCCACGTTCGTCGGCGGGACGCCGGTGTCGGGCAGGACGACGGTGCCGGGGCCGACCTCCGCCATCGCCCGCGCGCGCCGGGGCAGCCCTGCACCGGGCTTCTCGGTGGCGAGCAGTGGATATCCCGCGCGGTAGCCGTAGACGAGCCGGACGAAGCCGGAACAGTCCACCGCTCCGTAGCGCTCGGGGTCCGGCCTGCGCGCCTGCTTGTCGGGAAAGCGCCAGCCGATTCCGAGGTAGTCGTAGAAGTCGGAGTTCTCGGGGGACGGACCACCGTTCGGGCCGGGCGGTCCGAACCGCGCGTCTCCGCCCTTCCGCACGCCCTCCGCGTCGCGTTGCTCCGGAGCACCGTCCAGGTACTCCGCGGCCGACGCCAGCACGTCGGGCGCGGTGCTGCCCAGGTTCTCCTGCAGCCACGGACGGAACCACGGCTCGTCCTCCGCGCCCGCTCGCCACTCGTGGGGCATGAGCCGCACCCAGACCCTGGTGGTCACCGGAGCGCCGCCGAACTGCGGCTCGGCGAAGGTGCGCTGCGGCCCGTCGATGGTGGCGGTGCGGGCGCCGTCGGTGAGGGTGGCCAGCACGGTTCCGGCGGTGTCGACCACGGTGGTGCCCGCAGGCGCGTCCCGGCGCAGGAAGCGCAGGTCGGCCGAGGCGGACGCCACCCGCGACGGCGCCGCGCCGGGCGCCGTCGGCTCGCCCCGCAGCTGGCCGACGGCGATCCCGGTGGCGCCCACCGCCACCGCCAGCACGCCCATGAGGATGCGTCGGGCCCTGAGCGTGCTCACAGGGCCGTCACCGCCCCGAGCACCAGCCCGCTGGCCAGGACCCCGTAGCTGGCGAGGCTCACGGCCGACGTGGCCAGCACCGTCGCCACCGGCGGCTGCCGCACGAGCTGGTAGGCCACCAGACCCGGTATGACGAAGCCGAGCGTCTCGTGGGCGAAGATCAGCGGGTAGTCGCGCTGCACCAGCAGGAACAGGCCGGTCGAGAGCAGCACCGACAGCATCATCACGGCCGCGAACAGGCGCTTGCCGTAGAGGATCACGGCCCGTTGCAGGCCCCTCAGGCAGAGGTAGGTGACCACCGTGACGGCCGCGATCACGGCCACCTTGCGCGCGTCCTCCACCAGCGTGAGCGCGAGCCAGCCGGGGGTGATCATCCCGCCTGGCGAGAGGTTCGTGGTGAGGTAGCAGACGAGCGCGAACAGCAGGCCGATCGCGAGCGCGACGGTGGCCGCCTGCGGAGCGAGGGATCCGGCCAGCATCAGGCGACCCTCACCCGCAGCTGCGGCCTCGGCAGGGCGGCCATCCGGGACAGCAGCACCTCGCCCTGGCCGTGGATGTTGCCCACCGCCACCACGGACCCCACACCGTCCGGGCCGATCACGACCGCGTCGAGCAGCGCATCCACCTCGAGCGCGCCGCCCAGGTCGACGACCCGGTCGGCGAGCTCGCGCGGCACCCGGCCGCGCGCCGTGTGGGTCTGCTCCCCGATCAGCACGATCCGTTCTGGCCGGACCCGGCCGGACAGCTCCCCCATCTGCCCGTTGCGCTCGACGCGGTCGGGACGGCAGTTCACCACCATCGTGAGTGGCTGGGAGATCAGGCCGCGACGCCGCAGGAGGTCGATGTTCATCAGCGTCGACTCGGGGTCGTTCGCGGCGAACACGTTGCCGAACGCGACCCGGCCCCGGTGCGTCGCGTAGTTCTCCACGGTGACCGTGCCGGGATCGGGGTTGGCCGCCACCATGCCGGCCATCGCCTCGCCGCGGCCGATGCCCGAGAGCTGGGCGACGGCGAGCGCGATCGCCACGTTCTCCTTGAAGGTGATCCAGCGGAACCGTTCCATCTCGTCGTCCCGCACCGACTCCGGGTCCACCGCGACGAGCCGGCAGCCGCGCCGGTCGGCCTCTTCCTGCAGGATGTGCAGCCGCTCGCGCTCCGCGGTGACGCAGGTCCCGCCCGCGGGCATCGACCGCGAGAGCGAGCGGGCGACGTCGTCGAGGGTGGGGCCCATCTCGTCGAGGTGGTCCTCGCGGACGTTGCAGATCACGCAGATCGTGGAGCGCACCAGCTTCTTCTCGTTGATCTCCTGCAGGTCCGGCAGCACGGCCATGCACTCGATCACGAGCGCGTCCGGCTTCCAGGACGCCGCCCGGCGCACGATGCCGATCTGCTCGACGACGTTGGCGATCCCGAACTTGCGGTGCACCGGCTCCTCGGTGCCGTCCGGGAGGATGAAGCGGGCGGCCGTTCCCGTGGTCTTCGCGACGACCCGCATCCCGCCCCCGCGCATGGCTCCGGCGCAGAGCCGGGTGATCGAGCTCTTGCCGCGGATGCCGTTCACCACGATCCGCTGGGGCATGGAGCGCAGGCGCCGGTGGTGGCCGCGCTGCTCGACGATCCCGGCGACCAGCAGGATCAGGCAGCCGGCGACGTACACGCCGAACAGGAACGTCACGCGCGCGCCACCCTCCGGACGGTCCGCGTCGCGGCCAGCCGGTTGGTCGCCTCCACGGCGGTGCCGATCTCGTCGAGCCGCTGCGGGGCGAGCGGCGCCACGGTCTCCCCCACCGCGAGGCGCTCGACGTGCCCGGCGAGCCTGCGGGCCGGCGCGACGACCGTGACCGCCGTCCAGGCGAGCGCCGCGCACGCGAGGCTCGCCGCCACCACGATCGCGACGAGCGCGGCGCGCCGGTTCCCGTCACCCGCGAAGGCCGCGGCGACGACATCCTGGTCCTCGACGAGCACCCAGCCCAGATCGGTCGCCGTGCCGGGCGGGGTCACCCGCTGCGCCGCGGCCACCCGCCCGTCCTCCGGGGTGTCCACGGCCGGGGTACCTCCGGACGCCGCGGCGGCGAGCGCACCGAGCGCCGGGTCGTCCAGCGGGTCGAACGCCGTGTAGCCGCTGCTGTCGAGCACGGTGGCCCGCTGCCCGTCGACGACCCGCGTGTGGCCGCCGGACCCGCGGATCACGGTGTTCAGGGCGCGTGGATCGAACTCGGCCACCAGTGCGCTCGCGCCGTCCCACATCGGGGACGAGGCGCGCACGAGCGGTTCGCTGCCAGCGTTGTTGGCCTGCACGACCCTCGGCCCGCCCGGTGGGACCTCGATCGCGCTGCTGGGCGCAGGCCCCGCCGTCGCGACCGGCTGCCCGGACGCGTCGACGACCGTCACGGAGCGGAAGAGCGGCTCCGCCGCGAGCACCTCGGCCGCCGTGGTTGCGGGGTCGGTGATCGCGGCACCGGTCGGCAGGCCGGCCGCGCGTTCGACGACCGCCAGCCCGCCGCGCAACGCGCCGTGCAGTTCCTCCGCCTGGGCCGCGGCGCTCGCGCCCGCGTCACGGACGACGGCGTCGGTCTGCGGCTCGACGCCGCCGACGGTCACCACGGCCGCCGGGATCGCCCAGCCCAGCACGAGGGCGGCGACCACACCGAGCGTGGCGGGCAACGGCACCCGGTGGCGGGCGCGGGCGCCCCGCCGGCCGGGCCGGATGCGACGGAAGCGGTACAGCGCCAGCGCGACGCGGTCGAGCTCCGCGATCCGGGCGCGGGGAACGAGATCGACGCGGTCCTCAGCCGCCATGCGGGCCATCGCCGCGGCGAAGCGCCGGACCGGGCGGACGACGAAGCCCCACAGCAGGACGTACGCGGCGATCGTCACCAGCGCGAGCCCGGCAGGGACCCACCAGTCCGGCCATCCGGCCCCGAACAGCGCGATCACCGCGAGCGCAACCGCTCCGGCCAGCAACGCGGCCAGCGCGACGAGGGGCCCGCCGCGCACCCCCACCGCGGAACGCGACTCCGGGAACGGAGGGAACCGCATGTCGGGCATCGTCTGCGCGGGCAACGGGATCGTCGGCGGGGAGCAGGGCATGCTCAAAGAGCTGTCCCTTCGAACGTTCCTTCAGACGGCCGGCGGTGCCCCGGCGGACGTCGGCGTCCGCCTCACCGGCCCGTCATGTCACGTGCACAGGTCCAAGACCGTCACGATAGCGTGACGGCGTAGCCCGAATGACGCAGCGTCCGATCGCCGAACGCGACACACCGTCGCGGCCCGTCACTCGGTCGTGGCTCCGGCGGGGGAGCACTAGACGAGTAAGTCCTAACGGCGGGGTGGCCCGTAGACGTGGCAGGAGGGCGTTCAAGATCAGTTTGTGACGACCGACCTGAACACCCTCCTGACCGCACTGTACGTCAAGATCGACGACTACCTGGGCCGCCGTACCCGTCCGGGTAGACCACCCAAGCTCTCGGATGCCGAGCTGCTCACTCTGGCCGTGGCACAGGTGTTGCTCGGGGTGCGCTCGGAGGCCCGCTGGCTGCGGTTCGTCCCCCGTGCGCTGCCCGGCGCGTTCCCCTACCTGCCCGGGCAATCCGGCTACAACAAGCGCCTCCGTGGCGCGTTGTCTCTTATCAAGCGGCTAATCCGGGTGTTGGCCACCGACACCGACCTGTGGGACGACCCGGTGTGGATCGTCGACTCGACCCCGGTCGAGTGCGCCCGCTCCCGCCCCACCGTGCGCCGCTCGAACCTGGCCGGGTGGGCCGGCTACAGCTACTGCGCCTCGCACTCGCGGTTCTTCTGGGGCCTGCGCCTACACCTGGTGTGCACCCCGGCCGGGCTGCCGATCACCTGGGCGCTGGCCGACCCGAAACTCGACGAACGGCAGGTGCTGATGGCCGTGCTCGACCACGACCCCACCCTCACCGCCACCCGGCTCGGGCTGACGATCATCGCCGACAAGGGATACGCCTCCGCCGAGCTCGACCGCTACCTGGCCGAACGCGGCGCGACGCTGCTGCGCCCCTCGTACCGCAACCGCGCCCCCCGCCCCGGAGAACACCTACTCAAACCGATTCGGCAGCTCATCGAGTCGGTCAACGACACCCTCAAGGGCCAGCTCGACCTCGAACTGCATGGCGGGCGCAGCATCGATGGCGTCGGCGCCAGGATCGGCCAGCGCCTGCTCGCCCTGACCGCGGCGATCTGGCACAACCGCGCCACCGGCCAGCCCATCACCCGATCCCTGATCGCTTACGACCACTGATCAATTCGGACTTACTCGTCTAGGCCTCGGCGAGCTCCGCGGCGGCGAGCCATTCCAGCTCGACCTCCTCCCGCTCGGCCACCACGGCCTTGAGCTCGCGATCGAGCGCCATCAAGCGCTCGGGGTCGGTGGCCGCCTCCACCAGCTGCTCGTGCAACCGCTTCTCGGTGGCGGCGAGCGCCTCCATGCGCCGCTCCAGCCGGGCGGCCTCCTTGCGGGCGGCGCGCTGCTGCGCGGCGTTCGAGACGGGCCTCGCCTGCGGCGGGGGCGGGGCGCCGTCCCGGGCGGCTGCCCGGCGCCGCAGGTACTCGTCGACCCCGCCCGGGAGGTGGGTAATCCTCCCGTCGCCGAGCAGCGCGACCACCGTGTCGCAGGCCCGTTCGAGCAGGTAGCGGTCGTGGCTGACGACGACGAGCGTGCCCGGCCAGCCGTCGAGCAGATCCTCGAGCTGGGCGAGGGTGTCGACGTCGAGATCGTTGGTGGGCTCGTCGAGCAACAGGACGTTCGGCTCGGCCATGAGCAGCCGCGTGAGCTGCAGGCGCCTGCGCTCCCCACCGGACAGGTCGCCGACGGGCGTCCACTGCCGTGACGCGGGGAAGCCGAGCCGCTCCAGCACCTGCGACGCCGACAGCTCCGCCTTCCCGAGCCGCACGTACTTCCCGACCTGCTCGGTGGCCTCCAGCACCCGCATGTCAGCGGGCAGGTCGACGAGTTCCTGCGTGAGCTGGGCGAGCTGGACCGTGCGCCCGCGCACCAGCCGGCCGCCGTCGAGCGGGCGCTCGCCGGTCAGGCTTCGCAGCAGGGTGGTCTTCCCCGACCCGTTGACGCCCACGATCCCGATCCGGTCGCCGGGGCCCACCCGCCACGTGACGTGATCGAGCAGCGTGCGCCCGGCCACGACCGCCGTGGCGTCCTCCAGCTCCAGCACCGTGCGACCGAGCCGGTTGGTGGCGAAGCCGAGCAGCTCCACCGCGTTGCGGGGCGGCGGCACGTCGGCGATCAGCGCCTCCGCGGCCTCGATGCGGAACCGAGGCTTCGAGGTACGGGCCGGCGCGCCGCGGCGCAGCCACGCCAGCTCCTTGCGCGCGAGGTTCTGGCGACGGGCCTCCGCCGCGTCGGCCTGCCGCGCGCGCTCGGCGCGGGCGTAGACCCAGTCGGCGTAGCCGCCGAGGTAGCTCTCCACCCGGCCGTTCGCGACCTCCCACGTGCGGGTGCAGACCGCGTCGAGGAACCAGCGGTCGTGCGTGACGACCACCACGGCGCACCGGCGGGAGATCAGGTGGTCGGCGAGCCAGCGAATACCCTCGATGTCCAGGTGGTTCGTGGGCTCGTCGAGCACGACGAGGTCCGGATCGCCGACGAGCGCGGCGGCGAGCGCGACGCGCCGCTTCTCCCCGCCGGACAGACCCTCGACACCGCGGTCGAGGTCGGTGATGCCCAGCCCGTCGATGACGTCGCGCACCTTCGGGTCGCCCGCCCACTCGTGCTCCGCGGCGCCCGCCCACGCCGCCAGCACGACGTCCCGGATGCGCGCACCCGCCGGCAGCACGTCGGCCTGGGCGAGGCGGGCGAGGTTCAGGCCGCCGAGGCGGCTGATGCGGCCGCCGTCGGGTTCGCGCGAGCCGGTGATGATGTCGAGCAGGGTGGACTTGCCGCCGCCGTTGAGCCCGACGACGCCGATCCGCTCGCCCTGCTCCACACCGAGCGACACGGCGTTCAGCAGCACCCGGGAGGCGTCGCCGGGGACGTGCGCGGTGACGGTCTCCAGGTTGACCAGGTTCTGCCCCGCCATCAGGCACGCACCGGGGGCCACGAGGCGGGCGGCGGGCCTGCGGGCGGTTCGTGGTCGACCACGCGGGCGCCGGGCACCGGGCCGTGCGCGATCCGCACCGTGCGGCACACGCCCACCCCGGCCAGCTCGGTGGCGACGTCCAACGCGGCCTCGGCGCCGCTGCACAGGAAGGCGCAGGTCGGGCCGGACCCGGACACCAGGCCGGCGAGCGCGCCCGCCGTCACGCCCGCCCGCAGCGTGCGGCGCAGGTCGGGGATCATGCTCACGGCCGCGGACTGCAGGTCGTTGCCGAGGCTGAGCGCGAGCTGGCGCGGATCACCGCCCGCGAGCGCCTCCAGCACCGGCTCCACCGGCCGTTCGGCGGGCGGGCTGTCGCCACGCAGGCGGTCGAGCTCGCGGAACACCGCGGGCGTCGACAGGCCACCGCGATGCAGCGCGATCACCCAGTGCTGGGTGTGCCGCGACAGCACCGGCACGATCTGCTCACCGCGCCCGGTGCCGACGGCCGTGCCGCCGTAGAGCGCGAACGTGACGTCGCTGCCCAGCTCGGCGGCCAGCACGGACAGCTCGTCCCGGGTGAGATCGAGCTTCCACAGCGTGGAGAGCCCGACGAGCGCCGCAGCCGCGTCCGCGCTGCCGCCCGCCATGCCCCCCGAGACCGGGATCCCCTTGCGCAGCACCAGCCGCACGTCCGGGTCGCGATCGGCCTTCTCGGCGAGCACCTGGACGGCCCGCCACGCGAGGTTCGTCTCGTCGGCGGGCACCTCGGACACGCCCTCGCCGTGCACCTCGATGCCGGGCGCCTCGCTCGCCACGACCGTGACCTCGTCGAACAGGCTCACCGCGTGGAAGACCGTGACGAGGTCGTGGTACCCGTCGTCCCGCAGCGGCCCGACCGCGAGATGCAAGTTGATCTTGGCGGGCACACGCACGGTGACCGGTGGTGGGACGGCGGCGAGCACTGGTCAACCCTACGTGCGTCCACACCCGACGCGCCGCGCCCCGCCTCGCCACCCAGATCCCGAGGCCACCCAACCGCCCCCACCCCGCGAGTCCGACATCCCGACACGGCGAGTCCGACATCCCGACACGGCGAGTCCGACGTTCCAACACGGCGAGTCCGACGTTCCAACACGGCGAGTCCGACGTTCCAGCACGGCGAGTCCGACATCTCGACGCGGCGAGTCCGACATCTCGACGCGGCGAGTCGGGCATCCGCGCACGGCAGGGTCAGCAGATCGACCGTGGCGAAACGCCGGATTCAGCGTGTCGAGATGTCGGACTCGCCCGTGGTGGTCAGCGCGACTCGGCGTGCCCGTTCGTCGGACTAGCGGCAAGGGGTGGGGTGGCCGCGGCGAGGCGGGCGAAGTCCTCGATGGAGAGGGTCTCGGCCCGGGCCAATGGGTCGATGCCGGCGGCACGCAGGGCCGCCTCGGCCGCGGACGGGGAGCCCGCCCAGCCCGCGAGGCCGGAGCGCAGGGCCTTGCGACGCTGGGCGAAAGCCCTGTCGATCAGGCGGAAGACGGCCTCCCGGTCGCCGGGGGGCGGGTCTCGGCGGTCGAAGGCGAGCAGCCTCGAGTCGACGTTGGGCACCGGCCAGAACACCGCCCGCGGCACCGGCCCGGCCCGGCGCGCCGCCGCGTACCAGGCGAGCTTCGCGCTCGGCACCCCGTACGCGCGGCTGCCCGGTGTGGCGGCGAGCCGCTCGGCGACCTCGGACTGCACCATCACCAGTCCCCGCCGCAGCCGCGGCAGCTCGGCCAGCAGGTGCAGCACCACCGGCACACCCACGTTGTAGGGCAGGTTCGCGACGAGGGCCGTGGGCACGGGTTCGGGCAGGTCCGCGGCGCGCACGCCGAGCGCGTCGGCGGTGGTCACGGTGAGCCGGTCGGCGAGCGCGGGTGCGCGGTCGGCGGCGGTCGCGGGCAGGCGTCCCGCGAGCACCGGGTCGATCTCGACCGCGTGCACGGCCCGCACGGCGGGCAGCAGGGCGAGCGTCAGCGACCCGAGCCCCGGACCGACCTCGACGACGACGTCGTCCGGTTCCAGCTCGGCCGCCTTGACGATCCGGCGCACGGTGTTCGGGTCGTGCACGAAGTTCTGCCCGAGCCGCTTCGTCGGCCGCAGGCCGAGCTCGGCGGCCAGCGCCCGCACCTCGGCGGGGCCCAGAAGCCGGGACTGAGTGGCTGGCACTACAGGAGCATGCCGGTCAGCGCGGGAGGCCCAGCCGGCGGGAGCACGCGGGCCATGCCCCGTAGCCGCCGCGGTCGTCCCGCACCCGGGACGCGACGGCGATCTGCTCCTCGCGGGATGCCTGGTGCGGGAGCGGGGCGTAGTCGGTGCCGCCGTAGGCGCGCCAGGTGCCGGCGTCGAACTGGAGGCCGCCGTAGTAGCCGTTGCCGGAGTTGATCCCCCAGTTCCCGGTCGCCTCGCACTGCGCGAGCCGGTCCCACACGCTGCCGTCGGCCACCAGCGGCGCGCGCAGGCTGTCGTTGGTGCCCAGGCGCACCACCCGCGGTTGCGGCTGCGTCATGCTCCCGGCCCGGACCTGCTCGCGGCGGACCTCCTGACCGTTCTGCACGTAGACGCGCATGATCGCGGTCTGCTCGCCGGGCGCCCCCTTCTCGACGACGACCCGCTTGCCCCGTGGCAGCTCGGGGTCCTCGATGATCTGCTCCGGCGGCGCGATCGGCCGGACCTCGACCACCTCGCCCTCACCGTTGCGCACGATGTGCACGTCGAGGTCCTCGGTGAGCGGGGTGTCCGCCGACGGGACGGACACGTCGTCCGGGCCGAGCTGGATGCCCTGCTCGACGAGCAGACCGGCGACGGTGCCGGACATCGTGGTGACCTGGGACGGCGCTCCCGTGCCGTCGGTGAACGACACCGTGCGCGGCACCCGCAGCTCCAGCCGGAACCCGCCGAGGGGGATCGGCGTGGACGGGGGCGCCGACATCTGGATGGGGGCGGCCTCCAGGTCGAGGAGCTGCATCGCCTCCTCCACCGTGGTGGCGGGGATCGGCAGGTCGCGCTGCGAGGCGCCCTCGACGAGGGTCAGCGTGCGGGAGTGGGTGAAGATCACCTCGTCGCCGTCGACGACCGGGTTGGTGGGCGCGGGCTCGACGCGGTCCTGCGGCGTCACCTCGATCCCGGCCGCCGCGAGCGCCGACCCGACGTCGGCGGCGAAGGTGTGCACGGTCCGGTTCTGGCCGTCCACGGTCACCGTGATCGTCTTGTCCCCGGCGAGCGCGCTCGCGCCGCCTGCGATGATCGCGAGTACGACGGCGACGACCGTGGCCCGCAGCAGGCCGCGCCGCTGCCGGGTCTCCTCGGCCACACGCCGGTCCCGGCGGGAGCGTCGTGGCACGACATCGGGCGCGGACACCGGCGCCGCCACGGGCGCGGAGACCGGTGCCGACACGGGCGCAGACGCGGGCGCGGAGGCCGGGCGCGGCCGGGGCCTGACGGCGGGCTCGGGCTCCTCCACCGGGGCGGGCGCCGGAAGCGCCGTGGGCACGACCTCGACGGGCGCGGTGACCGTTCCGAACGGGTGTGTGAACGACTCGTCCTCGATCACCGGCATCGGGCCGGTCGGCGCATCGTTCAGGTACGCCGTCCAGGCCGGCCGGCCGGCGCGCGCCTTCGCCCGCTCGAGCGCCTCGACGCTGGTCGTCCCGGCAGCGACCGCCGGTTCGGCCACGGTGATCGGCGGCTGCGGGCCGGTGATCTCGGTGTCGGCCGGCCGCGGCCGGGGCCGGGCGCCCGTGCGCTCGACGGCGGGCTGGACACCGGTCCCGGAGGCCGTGACGTGGCCCCCGGTCCGCTCCGCTCCGACGACGCGGTCCACCACCGGCCGGGCGCCCGTGCGCTCGACAACAGGCTGAACACCGGTCCCGGACGCCGTGGCATGGCTCCCGGTGCGCTCCGCTCCGGCGACGCGGTCGACCACCGGGCGGGCGCTGGTGCGCTGGACAGCAGGCCGGACATCGGTGCCGCTCACCGCGACCTGGTTCGCGGTGCGCTCGACCGCCTGTTGCGCACCGGTGCCGCCGGTGTTCCCGAGGTCGGTGGGCAGTGCCGGGAGCGGGCCGGTCAGATCGTCCGGGGCGACGACGGGCAGCTCCCCGGTGACGGGGTCGGCGGCGGCGTCGTCGGCGGAGCCGTCCGTCGGATGCGTGACGATCGGCCGGAACTGACCCGTGGCGGGGCCCCGGCGGTCGGACTCGATCCCCGGCGCCCGGCGGTGGGCGCGCGAGCGGGTCAGCAGCGAGCGGGCCGCGGGGGCGGCAGGCGGGACGACATCCAGGGCCGCCGTGACGACCGCCTCGGGAGCCTCCGGGTCGCCGCCCGCGTACCAGGCCGCGTACGGGTCCTCCGCGGCCTCCGCGTCGGAGACCGCGCGACCGAGCCTGGCGCGGGCTTCGGCACCTCGCCGAGCACGCGTTGGGACGTCGACCACGGGCTTCCAGACCTCGTCGGACCGGGCAGGGGAGGAGTCGCGGTCACGGTGGCCCGGAGGCTGACGATCTGGGGGAGCGCCCCGGACCACCGTGCCCGCAATAGCTGGGGAGCGATTCCCCACCCCGGCTTGCGATCACGGAACCGTAACGGGCTGTGAGCGCCCAGGTCGAACCCCGACACGCCGGCAGCGCCGAACGGCCCGCCCCCTACGCCGAGCGCGAAGCCTCACCGGCGGGCGTCGCGGGTGCCGCGGCGGGCGGCAGCTCGGCGAGCCCGAAGACCCGCTCGGCGTTGCGCCCGGCGCTCGCCGCCAGCCGCTCTTCCGGGACTTCGCGCAGGTCCGCGAGGCCACGGACGGTCCACGGCAGGCAGTACGGCTCGTTCGCACGCCCGCGGTGCGGGTGCGGGGTGAGGAACGGGGCGTCGGTCTCGACGAGCAGCTGCTCCTCGGGCACGACGACCGCCGCCTCCTGCAGGGCGCGGGCGTTGCGGAACGTGACCGGACCCGCGAACGACAGCACGAATCCCGCGTCGGCGCACTCGCGCGCCATCGCGGCGTCCCCGGAGAAGCAGTGGAACACCACGGTGTCGGGGGCCCCCTCCTCGCGGAGGATGCGCAGCACGTCGTCGTGGGCGTCCCGGTCGTGGATCATCAGCGGCTTGCCGAGGCGTTTGGCGAGGTCGATGTGCCTGCGGAACGACTCCTGCTGCGCCTCGGGCGGCGAGTGGTCCCAGTAGTAGTCCAGGCCGGTCTCCCCCACCGCCACCACGCGCGGGTCGCGGGCGAGCCGCTCGATCTCGGCGTGGTCGGCATCGGTGAGCGCGGCCGTGCGCGTGGGGTGCAGCGCGACGGCCGCGACGACCCGGTCGTCCCAGTGCGCGGCCTGCACGGCCCACCGCGCCGAGGCGAGGTCGTCGGCCACCGTGACCGCGCGCGTGACGCCCACGGCGGCGGCCCGGTCCATCGCGGCACGGACGTCGTCGGCGGAGACGCACCCGCACGCATCGAGATGCGTGTGGGCATCGACCGTGGGCACGGAGAGCGGTTCGGGAGGCGGCGGAGGTTCCCGCCGCCCGTGCGCCCCGCTCACGCCCCCGTCCCCTTCCGACGAGCGGCGCGTTCGTCGGATAGGTACCGACGAGCGCGCCGTTCGTCGGAACGGGCGGGCTTCACTTCGCGATCGGGGCCCATTCCGGGCCCGTCTCGGCGAGCTCGGGCTCGAGCTTCCGGAAGATCGGCGTGGGCTTGGCCAGCGGCCGGCCGACCTCGATCGGCGTGGACGCCCAGCGCGCCTGCTCCTTGGTGTAGTCGCCCGTGAGGATGGGGTTGATCCGGCCGGGGATGTCGAGGTCCTCGACGTCCTGCAGCTCCGGCTGCGCTGCCCACACACCGGTGCCACCGAGCGCCTCGTGCACCTGCTGCGCCGAGTGCGGGAGGAACGGCGTGAGCAGCGCGTTGGCGTCCTGCACGACCTGCAGGGCCGTGTGCAGCACGGCGTCGCGCCTGCCCGGGTCGTCCTTCAGCTTCCACGGCTCCTGGTCCGACAGGTACCGGTTCGCCGCGGAGACGACCTTCATCGCCTCGCTGAGCCCGGCGCGGAACCGCGACCGCGCGAGGTGCGCGCCGACCGTGTCGAACGCCGCCTTCGACAGCGCCAGCAGCTCGGCGTCGGCGGCCGCAGGTGTGGTGGGCCCCGGGACGGCCCCGTTGTTCTTGTGGGCCATCGAGATCGACCGGTTGACGAGGTTGCCCCACTCGTTGGCCAGCTCGAAGTTGATCCGGCGCACGAACTCGTCCCACGTGAAGTCGACGTCCTGCGTCTCCGGCCCGGCCGCCGCGATGAAGTACCGCAGGCTGTCGGGCCCGAACTCGCGCAGGAAGTCGTGCAGGTAGATCACGGTGCCGCGCGAGGTGGAGAACTTCGAGCCGCTCATCGTGAGGAACTCGCTCGACGCGATCTCCGACGGCAGGTTCAGCACCCCGTACGGCCCCGGCTCGCCACCGTGGTCGCCCTGGCCGTTGTGGCCGAGCAGCAGCGCGGGCCAGATCTGGGCGTGGAAGGTGATGTTGTCCTTGCCCATGAAGTACACGAGCTCGGACGCCGGGTCGTTCCACCACGCCTTCCACGCGTCGGGGTCGCCCGTGCGCCGGGCCCACTCGACGCTGGCCGAGAAGTAGCCGATCACCGCGTCGAACCAGACGTAGAACTTTTTGAGCGGCTGGTCGCTCCAGCCGTCGAGCGGGATCGTGACGCCCCAGTCCAGGTCGCGGGTGATCGGGCGGGGCCGCATGTCGTCGACGAGGTTCCTGGTGAAGTTCAGGACGTTCGGCCGCCAGCCCGTCTTCGACGCGAGCCACTTGCCCAGCGTCTCGGTGAACGCGGGCAGGTCGAGGAACAGGTGCTCGGTCTCGACGAACTTCGGCACCTCGCCGTTGATCCGCGACCGAGGGTTGATCAGGTCGGCGGCGTCGAGCTGGTTACCGCAGTTGTCGCACTGGTCGCCGCGCGCGCCGTCGTAGCCGCAGATCGGGCAGGTGCCCTCGACGTAGCGGTCGGGCAGCGTGCGCCCGGTGGACGGGCTGATCGCCCCGGTGGTGGTCTTCGGGACCACGTAGCCGTTGCGGTGCAGCGCCAGGAAGATCTGCTGCACGACGTCGGAGTGGTTGCCGGTGGTGGTGCGCGTGTAGAGGTCGTAGGTGACGCCGAGCCCGCGCAGGTCCTCCGCGATCACGCGGTGGTACTTGTCCACGGTCTGCTGCGGCGTGAGGCCCTCCTTCTCGGCCTGCACCAGGATCGGGGTGCCGTGCTCGTCGCTGCCGGAGACCATGAGCACCCGGTTGCCGGCCATCCGCTGGTAGCGGGAGAACACGTCGGAGGGCACACCGATACCGGAGACGTGGCCGATGTGCCGAGGGCCGTTGGCATAGGGCCAGGCCACGGCGGTCAGCACGTGGGAGCTCATGCGCTCCAGCCTATGCCCGGGCCACAGCGCGGTTTCGCGGCCCGCTCGGACGACGGCGCGCGGCTGAGCACCGACACGTCGTCGATTAACGTGTAGTCGTGAACGTCGAGGTGACGCCCCTGCCCGGAATCGGAGTGCGCAAGGACTTCGCCCTGCGCAACGGCCGGCGGATCGGCGTCGTCACCCACCGGGACGGCAAGATCGATCTGATCGTCTCCAAGTCCGACGACCCCGACGCGTGCCTCGCCGAGCTACCGCTCACCGCGGAGGAGGCGGGGGCGCTGGCCAACCTGCTCGGCGCCCCGCAGCTCGTCGCGCAGCTCAGCGAGGAGCACCGCGACCTCCCGGGCATCCACACCCGGCAGATCCCGGTCGGCACGCCGTTCGACGGCCGCACGCTGGGCGACACCGCCCTGCGCACCCGCACCGGCGTCTCCGTCGTCGCCGTGATGCGAGCGGGCCAGGTGCACCCGAGCCCGACGCCGGACTTCACCCTGACCGCGGGCGACCTCATGGTCACCGTCGGCACGTCGGAGGGGCTCGACAACGCTGTCAAGATCCTCAAGCGCGGCTAGTGCCCCCCGTCGGAAGCCCACCACACCTCTCGCCGGCCCAGCCTCCCGCTGGGCGCACCGGCGATCCGTCCGAGTACGCCCGGTACGAGGCCGGCCCGCCGGCACACCCAGCGGAAACCTGGATCCGCCGATACACGCACCGGGCTTCCGACGGGGGGCACTAGATGGACAGCACCGCTCTCGAGCTGATCGAGCTCGGGGCCGTCTTCTTCGCGCTCGGTCTCCTCGGCAGGCTCGCGGGCCGGATGGGCCTCTCCCCCATCCCGCTCTACCTGCTCGGCGGCCTGTTCTTCGGCACCGGCGGCGTCATCCCGCTGCACGGCATCGAGTCGTTCACGACGATCGCGGGTGAGGTCGGCGTCATCCTCCTGCTCCTGCTGCTCGGCCTGGAGTACTCGGCCACCGAACTGATCGACGGCATGCGCCGCTCCTGGACGGCGGGCCTGCTCGACATCGTGCTGAACGCCGCACCGGGCGTGGCGGTGGCGTTGATCCTCGGCTGGGGGCCGGTCGGGGCGCTCGTGATGGGCGGGGTCACCTACATCTCGTCGTCCGGCATCGTCGCGAAGGTCCTCGGCGACCTGGGCCGGCTCGGCAACCGCGAGACCCCGGTCGTGCTGTCGATCCTCGTGTTCGAGGACCTCGTGATGGCGCTGTACCTGCCGATCCTCACCGCGGTGCTGATCGGGGTGACCTTCGTGGGCGCGCTGAGCGCGGTGGGCATCTCGGTGGCCGTGCTCGCCGTCGTGCTCGTGGTCGCGCTGCGCTACGGACGGTTCGTCTCGGCCGTTGTCGACTCGCCCGACCGCGAGGTGTTCCTGCTCAAGGTGCTGGGCCTCGCGCTGCTGGTGGCGGGCTTCGCCTCGGCGATGCAGGTCTCGGCCGCGGTCGGCGCGTTCCTGCTTGGCATCGCGATCTCGGGCTCGACCGCCGAGAACGCCACCAAGCTCCTCGAACCGCTGCGCGACCTGTTCGCCGCCGTGTTCTTCGTGGTCTTCGGGCTGCACACCGACCCGGCGTCGATCCCACCCGTGCTCGGCTGGGCCGTCGTGCTCGCCATCGCGACGACGGTGACGAAGCTGGCCACCGGCTGGTGGGCGGCGGGACGGGTCGGCATCGGTCCGCTGGGACGGGCCCGCGCGGGCGCCGCGCTCATCGCTCGCGGGGAGTTCTCGATCGTCATCGCCGGGCTGGCCGTCGCGTACGCCGCGGTGGAGAGCGAGCTCGCGGCGCTCGCCACCACCTACGTGTTGCTGATGGCGGTGATCGGCCCAGTGGCGGCACGCCTGGTGGAGCCGGCGGCACGGTGGGCACGGGCCCGGCGCCCGACGACGGCTCCCGCTCCCTCAGCAGGCAACTGATGCCGTCGTTAGGCCGAATGGCCTAACAGGGGTACCGCTCATCGCAGAGATCATCCCTCTCGCCGGTGCACAGGCAACCCGGGACGGTCTCGCCGATAGCTTTTCTCTCGACCGGACCGGTCACGAAACGGACACGGGGCCTCCCCACCCCCGCCGGCATCCCCGAGCCGGGCGTCCTGGCCGGTCGTCGATCCGGAAGGCAGGTTCGTGGCCCGGCACCGCTCCCCCCGGACGCGCCACGCGCCGCCCGCTCCCCCGTACGAACAGCGGTCGGAGCAGGGCGACCACGCGCGTGGAGCGCGCACCCCAGCGCACCACACCACCGTCCTCGTCGCAGTCGCCATGGCGGCGGTCATCGCCGTCATCGGCAGCATGCTGTCGTTCGCGGGCGCGCTCGGCCCGCCGTCGGAGAAGGACGTCAACCTCGCCTCCCGCGACCTGGCGGTCCTCCCCACGCCGGAGCTGCCCGTCCCCGAGCTGCTGCCGCCGACGCCCGAGCCGACGACGGAGGCCCCGGCCCCCACCTCCGAGCCGCCCGCCGACGACAACAAGGACGACGACAAGGAGGGCGACGAAGGCGGGCTGGGAGCGGCCGTCGCGCGCGCCGTCCGGTTCCCGGCCGAGATCATCGACGCCAGCAAGTGGTACCTCACGCTGCCCACCGGGTCCGAGGGCCAGCCGGACACCGTCGACACCAAGGACCTCTCCACCTACGCCAGCAAGTGGTTCCAGCTGAACGACACGAAGGACGGCGTCGTCTTCACCGCGAACGCAGGCGGCGCCACCACGGTCAACAGCCACTACCCGCGCTCCGAGCTGCGCGAGATGACGGGTGGCGAGAAGGCGAGCTGGGACGGCCGGTCCGGCACCCACACGATGGAGCTCGACCAGGCCATCACCAAGACGCCCGCCACCAAGCCGGACGTCATCGCCGGACAGATCCACGGCGGCGAGGACGACGTCATGCAGATCCACCTGTCCGGCAGCAGGCTCACGGTGAAGTACGCCGACGGTGACAAGGACGTCGTGCTCGATCCCTCGTACAAGCTCGGCGAGCGGTTCCGCGTGAAGATCCAGTCGGCCGACGGGCAGGTGAAGGTCTGGTACAACGGCAAGCTCGCCGCCGACCTGCCCATCTTCGGGGCCGAGAGCTACTTCAAGGCGGGCGCCTACGTGAACACCAACCCCGAGAAGGGCGCCGACCCCGACGACGTGGGCCAGGTCGTGATCTACGGGCTGAAGATCAGCCACAGCTAGTGGGTCTTCCCTGCTGGTGGCCCCGCGGTTCAGGAAAGCCACATTCAGGGCCTCGTAGGCCAGGAATGTGGCTTTCCTGAACCAGGGAGGCCCCGGCTACGGGCGCTCGTGGCGGCGGCGCATCTCCCGCGTCAGGTCCTCGGCGCGCCGGACGTGGACGTCGGGAACCTGCGCCACCAGCCGGTCGACTCGCTCGCCCACCAGGGTCAGCTGCGCCCGCAACTCCCGTGCGGCGGGCGCCTCGGGAGGGGACGGGGCGCGGCCGAGATACGTCTCGAGGCACTCCGGCAGCTCGACGCGCACGATCTCGGCGACGTCGGCGAGCCGCTCCGGCGCCGCGATCCGGTCGGTCTCCTGATCGGCCACGTCGTCGAGCCGATCGAGCACGAGGCGGAGGGCGCAGATGATCCGGCCGACGTCCGCGACCGCGCCTTCCGGGAGGGCTCCGGACCGCGCCTCGGCCCGGCCGAGGATGGCGGCGGCCTCCGCGCGCAGCGCGTCGGTCAGGCGGGGCTCGGCCGGCTCGCCCGGCGGGTCGCTCGGCCCGACGAGCGCGCCCACCCCGTACAGCCCGGCCGCGACCACCGGCCACACGTCGCCGATCACGCCGGCGAGATGCAGTCCCACGCCGGCCAGCGCGCCTGCCATCCCCGCGATGTTCTTCCGCGAGCCGAGGTAGCGGCGCACCCGGTCAGACATACCCGCGGATCTCCTTGAAGACCTCCGCGAGCGGCGCCGTGCGCGCGTCGAAGGTGCGCCCGCCGGTGAGCCGGGCGACCTCCTCCATCTCCTCGGCGTCGGTCTCCCCGAAGAGCACGCAGAACACCGGCACCTCCCGCAGCGCGGCGGGCCGGGCTCCGGCGAAGAGCCGGAACGCCTCGATGTCGGCACCCGATGTGTTCTCGCCGTCGGTCATCAGCACGATGGAGGTGAACCGGTCGGGGTCGGCGGCGATCTGCTGCTCCGCGATCCGGTACGCCGCCTGCAGGCCGTCGTAGATCGCGGTCCCTCCGTCCGGCTGCAGGGCGGCACCCGCGTCGGCGATCCGCTGCCGGTCCGGGCCGGGGTCGTCCTCGGCCACCGTGAACGTCTGCGGGGACCCCGGGCCGGTGGAGAACGGCAGCAGCGTGACCTGCTCCCGGCCCCGGAACCGGCGGTACTGCCCCGTGAGCGAGGGGTCCGCCCCTGCGAGGCCTGCGAGCGAGCGCCGCAGCGCCCCGATGCGCTCGTCGCCCGCCATGGAGCCGGAGGTGTCCAGCACGTAGATCGTGCGCGACGGTCGGCGGAGCTTGTCGAAGTAGCTGGTGAGCAGCGCGTCGACGACGTCGGCCTGCGCCGGGAACGGCAGCTCGACCGCCGTCCCCGCCGGTGCGGGGAGGACGCCGGGGACCGCGGGCCTGCGGTGGGTGCGCTCCGCGATCGCGCGCTGCACGTCCGGGGTGCGCAGGTGCTCGGCGAGCCTGCGGTGGGCGTCCTTCGCCTCCGGGGAGGCGGCGGCGAGCACGGTGAACGGGTAGTCGGCCGTGACCACGCCGTCGGCCGGTCGGACCAGCTCGAGCGGCTCGGGGACGGTGCCCGCGGCGTTCATCCCCTCCAGGACCGACTCGTAGTTGATCAGGCCGTCGACCGGCTCTCCCGGGTCCGCGCCGGTGGCCCGCCGGACGTATGCCTCCTGCAGGAAACCGGACGAGCCGGCGGCGAGCGTCTGGGCGGCGAAGAAGTCGCGCAGGGCGGGCACCGTCGACTCCGCCTGCTCGCGGGTGAGCGCCGATCCGGCCCCGGCCAGCGCCGTCGCCACGGCCACCACCGCCGAGAAACCCGAGTTGGACGCCGACGGGTCGGTCATCCCGTAGGTGAACTGCCGGGCACCCGCGGCCGCTGAGATCTCGGCCCACGTGACGGGGCGGCCGACCCATCCGAGGCGCTCGGCCACCGACCGCCGCAGGCCGAGCACGACGGGCGAGGACATGATGTCGGTGGCCGTGCCGAGCCGCGCCTGGGCCGCCGGCTGCAGCGCCAGGTAGCGGTTCGAGGAGAACCAGATCGCGTCGTGGCCGGCCTCCGCCGTCCCGGACGCCACGGCCTCGGCGCCGTCCAGCGTGCCGACGGGATCGAGCTCGATGCGCACGCCGGTGGCGGCCCCGGCCTCCGCGAGGACGGGCTCGAGGTCGAGCAGCTCGCTGCCCGCGAGCACGCGCAACGTGACCGGCGCGTCGGACGGGCCCACCGCCAGTCCCGGGCCGTCGCCACCGCCCCCGTCACCGCCGCAGCCGGCCACGAGGGCGAGCACCGCGGCCACGACCGCGATCCGCCTCACGGCGCGCATCCGAGCAGCGTCAACATGCCCTCCAAGGTGTCGAACGACGGTGGCTCGACGACGTCGACGAGCTGGGGTGGTTCCGGCAGCCCGCGATCCCGGAACGCCGCGGCGAACGGGCGGGGGTCGGTCGGCCGGAACCCGTGCTGCGCGGCGAGCTCCGCGAGCTGCGGGTCGCTGGTCAGCAGCTCCCCCACGCGGTCGCCTGCGGGTGAGAGCGGCACCAGCGTGTGCCGCGAGAAGATCGTCGGGCTGGGGTAGAGCAGGCGCGCGTCGGCGGGCAGGACCGGGTCGGGCGAGAGCGCCTCGGCCAGGTACTGGGCCTCGTAGACCAGCGCCATCGGCACCCGGCCCATCCCGGCCGACAGGTAGTCCTCGAACAGCACCTCGGTGGTGGGCGGCAGGTAGCCCTGGTCGCGGAAGAGCGGCTGGACCGAGGGGGTCACCTGGGCGGCGACGCCCTGGTCGGCGACCACCCCGTCGGCGTTCGCCACGTAGGAGGCGATGCCGAGGTACATGGCCGCCGAGTTGGACTGGCACGGCGCGGTGGTCGAGAGCAGCACGTCCTTGCGCGCCGGGAAGGTGGTGTTGCCCGGCAGCTGATCCCACCGGGTGCCGGCCGCGGCGAGCTCCAGGTATCGGCGCACGTCGAAGCTGGAGCTGCCGGGGGCGACCACGCCCGCCTGCGTGAGCAGGTCGACGATCGGCGCGAACGTCGCCACCGCCATCGGCGAGGAGAACGGGGCGTACGTCCGCGCGGTCGGGCGCTGCGCGAGCAGCTTGTCTGCGGCGGGCGAGCTGGACGGGAAGGCGAAGTCGTAGCCGTCGAGCCGCACGGTGGTGGCGATCTGGCGCGAGCCGGCCGGGTCGGCCCGCACGTCGAGGCCGTGGGCCAGGAAGGCGTTGCGCACCCGCTCGTCGGCGAAGAACGCCGCCTTCTCCGACCCGATGACGCCGCTGACCACGGTGGGAGCCACCGGCTCCGGCTCCTGCCCGCCGACGTCGCGGAACACCACGAACCCGATCACGCCCAACAGGACGAGCGCGAGCAACCAGCTGAGGACCCGCCTGCCGGAACGCCGGCCCGCCGGAGCGGTCATGCCGTGATCGTCACCCGTCCGAATGAACGAGCCGTGAACACCGGGCCCCGACTTGTGCCGCCTGCCGCGTCGAGACCGCGAGTCGCGTCTCAGCGCCTATCGACAGGGCGTTGCCGTCTCCGCGCGGGCGATCCGGCAGAGCTCCAGCGCTGCGGGGCCCGCCCGCTCCTCGGCGCCGACCGCGACCGCCACCTCCCAATCGATCTTCACAGCACCGGGGAGCGGACGGACCGCGAGACCGGCCGCCGTCTTCTTGCGGGCGACCGACTCCGGCACGATGGCGACGCCGAGGTCGTGGCGGACGAGGTCGATGAGGCCGTGCACGTCGTTGACCTCGAGCGCGACCTCGCGTTGCTGGCCGGCCCGGGCGAACGCCCGGTCGCCGAGCCTGCGGATGCTCCAGTCGGGCGGGAAGTCGACGAAGACCTGGGCGGCGAGGTCGGCCCACGTCGGCTCGCCCACCGCAACGGTGTGCTCGGGGTGGCACAGCAGCACCATCGGGCTGCTCGCCACCGGGAACAGCCGGACGCCGTCCGGGACCGGGCCGGTGATCGCGACGAACGCGACGTCGACCCGGTTCGCCGGGATCTGTTCGAGCAGGGCGAGCGAGCCCTCGTGGCGCAGCCGGACGTCGACGCCGGGATGCTCGGCGCGGAACGCCGCGAGCACCGCGGGGACGTCGACGCCGGTGACGCCCTGTTCGGTGCCCGCGACGACCGTGCCGCGCAGCAGGCCCCGCACCGCGTCAGCGGCGTCGCGCGCCGCGGCGGCGCCGGCGAGCGCGCGCCGCGCGTCGGCGAGCACCGCCCGCCCGACCTCCGTGAGCTCGACGTGGCGCGTGGACCGCACGAACAGCGGGGCGCCGAGCTCGCGTTCGAGCGCCCGGATCGAGGCCGAGAGCCCCGACTGCGACACCAACGCGCGGCGCGCCGCCCGCGTGAAGTGCCGCTCCTCTGCGACCGCGACGAAGTACTCGAGCTGGCGCAACTCCACGACTGAGAACTGTAGGTGCTCACTGCGAACAGATCCATCTGTTGGACAGGTGAATGCGCCGCCGCGAGGATCGGGACAACGCCGAAGACAGGAGGACGGGTGTCACTCACGACAGCCGAGCTGGGTACGACGGGTATGGAGCTCACCAGGGTCGGGTTCGGGGCCTGGGCGATCGGGGGCGGCGGCTGGGCGGCCTCATGGGGCCCTCAGGACGACGACGAGTCGGTGGCGGCGATCCGGCACGCCGTCGCGTCGGGCGTCAACTGGATCGACACGGCCGCGGTCTACGGCCTCGGGCACTCCGAGGAGGTCGTCGGACGCGCTCTGGCGGCGATTCCCGACGGCGAGCGGCCGTACGTGTTCACCAAGTGCGGGCTCGTCTGGGACGACGCCGACCGCACCGCGCGGCCGCGCCGGGTGATGGAGCCGGCGATCGTGCGCCGCGACGTCGAGGCGTCGCTGCGCCGGCTGGGCGTGGAGCGGATCGACCTCTACCAGGTGCACTGGCCCGCGGAGGACGGCACGTCGCTCGAGGAGTACTGGCAGGTCATGGTCGACCTGCGCACGGAGGGCAAGGTGCGCGCGGTCGGCCTGTCCAACCACGACGTCGACCAGCTCCAGGTGGCGGAGAAGATCGGCCACGTCGACTCGCTGCAGCCGCCGTTCTCGGCGATCAAGCGCGCCGCGGCGCGGGAGCTCGCCTGGTGCCACGAGAACGGCACCGGCGCGATCGTCTACTCGCCGATGCAGTCCGGCCTGCTGACCGGCGCGTTCACGGCCGAGCGGGTGGCCGCGCTGCCCGCCGACGACTGGCGCAGGAGCGGCCCCGAGTTCACGACCAACCTGGACCGCAACCTCGCCCTCACCGCCGCCCTCGAGCCCGTCGCGCAGCGCCACGGCGTGTCGCTCGGGGCCGTCGCGGTGGCGTGGACGCTCGCCTGGCCGGGCGTCACGGGCGCGATCGTCGGTGCCCGCAGGCCCGAGCAGATCGACGGCTGGATCGCGGCGAACGACCTGATGCTCACCGCGGAGGATCTGACGGAGATCGCAGAGGCGATCGCTCGCACCGGGGCAGGAGAAGGTCCCACCCAGCCGTGACTCGACTCACGATCCCCCGGCGGCGAGCGTTGCGGCGTACAGCTCGCGCTTCTTGACGCCCGCGGCTTCCGCGACCGCGGCGACCGCGTCCTTCATGCGCTCCCCGTCGGCCACCCGCTCCTGGACGGCGCCCACCAGCGACTCGACGGTGGGCGCCTCCGCAGGCGCGGCACCGGCCAGCACCACGGTGATCTCGCCGCGGACCGGGCCGTCGGCGGCCCACTGCGCGAGCTCGCCGAGCGGCCCGCGCAGCACCTCCTCGTGCAGCTTGGTCAGCTCGCGGCACACCGCGGCGGCCCGGCCTCCGCCCAGCACCTCGACGGCGGTGGCCAGGGTGTCGGCGAGCCGGTGCGGCGACTCGAAGAACACCACCGCCCGGGCCTCGGCGGCGAGGCCGGCCAACCAGCGTCGGCGCTCGCCGTCGCGGCGAGGCGCGAAGCCCTCGAAGCAGAACCGCTCGGCCGGGAGCCCGGAGAGCACGAGCGCCGTGGTCACGGCCGACGGGCCCGGCAGGCACGTCACCGGGAGGTCGGCGGCCGCGGCCGCGGCGACCAGCCGGTAGCCGGGGTCGGACACGGCGGGCATGCCGGCGTCGGTCACGACGAGAACGGTCCGTCCCGCCCGGACGTCGTCGAGCAGCCGGGGCAGCCGCGCCGCCTCCACCGCGTCGTAGTGGCTGATCACCCGCCCGGTCACCGCGACACCGAGCGCCGCCGCGAGCGAGCGCAGCCTGCGCGTGTCCTCCGCCGCGACGACGTCCGCCGTGGCCATCGCGTCGCGCAGGCGCTGGGAGGCGTCGCGCGCGTCTCCGAGCGGCGTCGCAGCGAGCACCAGCCGACCGGGACCTGAACCTGAGGACACGGGCCACAGCCTACGATCAGGCGGATGGTCACCCGGGCGGTCGAGGGCTTGCGCAGCCGCGCGGCCTCCGGGGACCGGCCCGTCGAAGGCGTTCAACCGCTCGGGGCGAGCCCGGAGGTCGCCCCGCGCCCGCTCGACCCCACCGCCGTGCTCGGGCCCCCGCCACCCGCCGACCGCCTCCGCGGCTGGATCGTCACGATCGCACTCACGCTCGTCGCGGGCGTCGTGCGGTTCGCCGGACTCGGCTACCCGACCGACGGCGGCACCCCCGTCTTCGACGAGAAGCACTACGTGCCACAGGCGTGGCAGATGCTGCGCAACGGCGGGGTGGAGGACAACCCGGGCTACGAGCTCGTGGTGCACCCCCCGCTCGGCAAGCAGCTCATCGCGCTCGGCGAGCTGCTCTTCGGCTACGACGGCTTCGGCTGGCGCGCCGCGTCCGCCCTCGCCGGGACGCTCACGGTGCTGCTCGTCATCCGGGTCGGGCGCAGGCTCACCGGCTCGACGCTGCTCGGCGGGATCGCAGGCATCCTGCTGATCTGCGACGGCCTCTCGCACGTGCAGTCTCGGATGGGGATGCTCGACAGCTTCTCGGCGTTCTTCGTGCTCGCCGCGTTCGCCGCCCTGCTCTGCGACCGTGCCGACGTGCGGGCCCGCATGGCGCTGGTGGTCACCGAGGGCCGCGTCGACGACACCCCGTTCGGGCCGCGGTTCGGCGTGCGGTGGTGGCGGCTGCTGGCCGGCGCGCTGCTCGGATGGGGCTGCGCCGTCAAGTGGTCGGGGTCGTACTGGGTGGCGGGTTTCGCGCTGCTGGTGCTGCTATTCGACGTCGGCGCCCGTCGGGCCGCCGGGGTGCGGCGGCCATGGGTGGGCACCCTGCGGCGCGACCTCGGGCCCGCGCTGTGGGCCCTCGCCGTCGTCCCCGTGCTCGCCTACCTCTCGGCGTGGTGGGGCTGGTTCCGCAGCGAGACCGGCACCGACCGGCACGCCGTCGGCATCGATGTGGGCACCGGTGGGCCGTGGTCGTTCCTGCCCGACGCCCTGCGCTCGCTCTGGTACTACAGCGGCAGGGTGCTGGAGTTCCACTCCGGCCTCACCACCGAGGCCAGCGGCGTGCACCCGTGGGAGTCGAAGCCGTGGACGTGGCCGATGGGGCTGCGCCCGATGCTCTACTACTACGCATCGGGCGACCACGTCACCGGCTGCGGCAGGACCGATTGCATCAGCGCGGTGATGCTGATCGGCACCCCCGCCCTGTGGTGGCCCGCGGTCCCGGTGCTCGGCTTCGCCGTGTGGCGGCTGCTCTCGCGCTTCGACTGGCGGCACGGGGCGGTGCTGCTCGCGTACGCAGCGGGCATCCTGCCGTGGTTCGCCAACATGGCGCGCCAGATGTACTTCTTCTACATGACACCGCTGGCGCCGTTCCTGGTGCTCGCCACGGTGCTGGCGATGGGTGCGGTGCTCGGGCCGGCGGGCGCCGGGCGCGAGCGGCGCCAGACCGGCCTGCTGGTCGTCGGGCTCTGGACCGGCCTCGTCGTCGCCAACTTCGCATGGCTGTGGCCGATCCTGATGGGCGTGCCCATCACCCCGGAGATGTGGGACGCGCAGCTGTGGCTGCCGTCCTGGCGCCAGTGACGATCAGGCCGACGATCAGGCCGACGATCAGGCCGACGATCAGGCCGCGGACAGCAGCGCGCTCGCCGTCAGGGCGAGCCCCGCGCTGAGCAGCTGGGTGCGGGTGAGGCGCTCGCCGAGCACCACGCGGGCCAACAGGACGACCACCACCGGGTAGAGCGAGACCACGACCGCGCTGATCCCCAGGTCGCCGAGGCGAGTGGCCACGAGGAACAGCACGTTCGCGACCGTGTCGAACACGCCGCTCACCACCATCAGCACCACCGGGCCCCGCGACCTCGAACGGCCGACCGGCCGCGTGGATACGCCGCCGGACTCGCCCGCAACCGGCGCGAGGCTCACGGCGCGGGCCCGGCTGCGGGAGGGCAGCGGCAGGTGGTGCCGGAGGACGAGGCCGGTGAGCAGCACCACCGAGGCGGTCCGGCCGGCGAGTAGCGGCCACAGCCCGGAGTCGTCCGGCGCGGCGTCGACCCCGACGAAGAACAAGCCGAAGCCCACGCCCGCGGCCAGTCCCAGCACCACGCCGGTGCTCGCGGCCCGGTCGTTCCGGGTGCCCGTCGTGGCCAGCAGGATGGCCACGAGCGCAACCGCGACGGCGAGCACCGCCACCGGCCCGAGCCGCTCACCGCCCACCAGCCCGACGACGAGCGGGAGCCCCGCACCGACCACCGCCGACAGCGGGGCGACCACGCCCATCGGCCCGACGGCGAGCGCCTTCAGGTACAGCAGGAGGCCGGACACCCCGGCGAGTCCGGCTATCACCCCGAACCCGAACGCCGGGGGCGACGGTCGCCCCGCGACGAAACCGATCACGAGCAGCAGGGTCAGCAGCCCGGCGGCCTGCGCGACGACCGTGACGACGAGCACGGACGCTCGTCGCGCCGCCATCCCACCGGTGAAGTCGGCGATGCCGTAGGTCACGGCGGACGGCAGGGCGAAGGGCAGGGACATCGGACCTCGGTTCAGCACAATCGACTTCGAAGGACAGCGAAGTTGACGCTAGCTGACGGGCCAGAGGAAGTACAACCAACTATCCGCCAGGGTCCGGCAAACTGTCCCCATGCAGTCCCCGGAGGATGTCGCCACGGCCGTCGGCCGCAACGTGCGCGCGCTGCGCCAGCAGCGCCGGATGACGATCGACGCGCTCGCCGCCGCGGCCGGTATCAGCCGCGGCACCGTCATCCAGATCGAGACAGCGCGCGGCAACCCCAGCATCGCCACGCTCACCGGGCTCGCCGCCGCATTGCGCGTCGGCGTCGCGTCGCTCGTCGAGGACGCCACCGAGCCGCGGGTGATCGTCCGACGCGCCGCCGAGGCCGCCACGCTGTGGAGCAGCACGGCCGGCAGCGCCGCGGTGTTCCGGATCGGCACCGACCCGCCGGACGTCGTCGAGCTGTGGGACTGGACCCTCCAGCCGGGCGACGGATTCGACGGCGAGGCCCACCCGATGGGCACCCAGGAGGTGCTGGGAGTCCTCTCCGGCCGGCTCGGCCTGCGCGTCGGCGCCGCCGAGCACCAGCTGGACACCGGCGACACGGTCCTGTTCCAGGCCCACGCGCCGCACCGCTACTCCGGCATCGGCGACGGGCCCGTCCGGTTCATGATGGTGGTGCTGCAGCCGGGCGACGCGGGCCTCGTGCCCCCGACCAGCATCGCCGAGGCCGACCCCGTCCCCTGATCCCGCGAGTCGCGGTCTCCGTGGGCGCGAGTCGCGGTCAGCAGGTGTCGTGGCGCAGGGTGCGGTGGACCGGGTCGACGGCGAGGGTGACGGCCTCGACCTCCGACCGGTAGACACAGGGCCCCGTGCGCACCTCGACGGTGTCGGCGTCGACGAACCGCACCTCCGACGGCACGGGCCCGGCCTCGACACCCTGGTAGACCACCGCCTCCTGCTCGAACACTCCGGTGCCGGCGCGAACCACGACGGCATATACCGGGCGCGCCGCCACTGGCTCGGACTCGACGACCACGAGCCGCCTGCCGGCGTCCGTCACCTCCGACACCGAGCGGTTCTCGACCGTCACCTGCGTCGCGAGCGCCACGATCCCCACCCAGCCGAGCGCGGCGACCGCGCCGAGGCCCAGCACGATCAGCCGCACCACGCCCCGGGGCGCGAGCAGCGCGAACGCCGCGGTGACGAGCAGGACGGCGAGCAGCACGGCGGACGCGGTGAACCACCGGATGTGGCGCAGGTGGAACGGGTCGGCGAGCGCGACCCCGGCCACCACGACGGCGATCACGGCGCAGGCCGCGAGGACGAGGACACCGCGCAGTTTCCGCACGCGGGCATCCTGCCGTGCCCGAACACCGAACGCTTGATTCGTCTGCTGAACACGGGGTCGGCGTCAGACGCCGGCCGCCGGCTGCCACTCCCCGATGCCGCCCCGCAGGCCGTGGCCGTCGCGGATGAGCGGCACGACGGTGGTCCGCTCCCGGATCCCGTACCCCCGTTCGCACCCCGCGTCAGGCGAGCCCCGCGATACGCGCGCCGATCGCGCCGAGCACGAGGTCGAGCCCGAAGGCGAACCGGTCCAGCGCCCGCTGCAGCGTGTACGGCAATGCGACGCTCGACACCGCGAACGCCCCGGCGGCCTCGAGCGCGGCGAGGCGGGGGAAGCGCCCGTCCATGCGCTCGGCGAGGAGCGGGGCGCGCCGCTCCCACCACTCGTCGTCGCTGCTCCCGGTGGCGGCGGGCGCCTGCTCGGCCTCGACGACCGCGGCGGCCGCGCCCCGCGTCTGCGCCTCGACCGCCGCGACACAGCCCGCGATCTCGATCCCCGTGAGCCGCGTTCCGTCGAGCAGGCCCAGAGCGGCGTCGTAGCGTTCGATGACGTGCGGTCCGAAGACGGTTCGCGACGTCGCGACCTGCAGGAGCCACGGGTGCGCGCGGTACGCGGTGAGATCGGTCGTCGCCAGGTCGTGCAGCCCGGCGCGCCATCCGGCGTCGGCGACGGGCAGGGGCTGGGTCGCGGCGATGCGGTCGACCATGAGCTCCAGCAGCTCCGCCTTGCCCGGCACGTAGGTGTAGAGGGTGGCGGGGCCGATGCCGAGCTCCTGCGCGAGCGCGCGCATCGACAGGGCCGCAGGGCCCGCGCGGTCCGCCTGGGCGATCGCCGCGTCGACGATCCGCGGGAGCTCGAGCCGCTGCCGTGGCCCGCGCCGGGGCGTGGGCGCGCCCTCCCAGAGCAGGGCCACCGTGCGTGCGGGGTCGCCCCGCCCCGCGTACTCCATGCCTTCTCCTAGTGCTGATACTCCGAACACCGTACGGTGTTGTGGTGCCCTCCGCGACGGTGATCCCCGCCCTGCCCTGTCGGGACCTCGACG
Source organism: Pseudonocardia hierapolitana (assembly GCF_007994075.1). Taxonomy (NCBI): domain Bacteria; kingdom Bacillati; phylum Actinomycetota; class Actinomycetes; order Pseudonocardiales; family Pseudonocardiaceae; genus Pseudonocardia; species Pseudonocardia hierapolitana. The sequence goes on from NZ_VIWU01000001.1 coordinate 2,593,337, forward strand.
ACTCCCTGCCCTTCTACCGGGCGCTCGGCTTCAAGGTGACCTACCGCCAGGAGCGCCCCAACCCGTACGCCGCCGTCCGGCGCGAGGACATCGAGCTGCACCTCTTCGGCGTGCCGGGATTCGATCCGGCCGAGTCGATGCACACCGTGATCGTCCTCGTGCCCGACACCGCGGCGCTGCACGCGGCGTTCGCGGCCGGCCTGCGCGAGGCCTTCGGGAAGGTGCCGGTGTCCGGGATCCCGCGGATGACGCGGCCGCGGCGGATGCAGGGCACGCGGGGCGGGTTCATGGTGATCGACCCCGGCGGGAACTGGTTGCGCATCAGCCGGCAGCGGACCGCGTCGGACGCCGACCTCGACGGTGGCCCCCAGGACCGGCCCGCGGAGGAGGAGGGGCGCATCGCCCGGGTGGTCGCCGCAGCGGCGCGCCAGGCCGACTCGCACGGCGACGAGGCGGCCGGGATCCGGATGCTGGAGAGCGGCCTCGCCCGGCACGCCGACGCCCCGCCCGCCCAGCGACTCCCGGCTCTCGTCTACCTCGCCGAGCTGCACGTCCGCACCGGCGACCACGACGCCGCGGCGGCGGTGCTCGCGCAGATCGATGAACTGGAGCTGTCCACCGCGGAACGCGAGACCCTCGCCGCCGACCTCGCGATCGCCGCCGAACTGCCGAACACCTGACCCCTGCCCGGGCTACGCGACGTCGCGGCTGTACTGGTCCTGCCCAGGGTCGAGGTGCCAGCTGCGGATGCGCCGGGGATGGATGCGGATGACCTCGTTGCTGAACCAGCTGCCGCCGTACGCGGGCGGGGCGTGGTCGGTGAGCAGCTCGGCGACGCCGCGGATCTCGATGCCGCGCCCCCAGCCGGGCTTGACCGCGCCGGGCTCGTCGGGCGTCATGTCGTCCACGAGGAAGGACACCAGCGGGTTCACTGCGATGTTGCGCCACCTCTGGGTCTTGCTCAGGTCCGGCCCTCCGATGTCGATGGTGCCGTCCTCGTTCACCGAGAAGCCCAGGGCGGTCAGCTGCGGGCCGGCCGGCCCGGTCGTGGCGAGCCGGCCCAGCCGCGGGCCCTTCAGGTAGGCCAGCTCGTAGTCCGTGAAGGTCATGGTCCGAATCGTCGGACCTGAACCTCGGTCGAGGTCAAGGGGGCGCCACCAGCGGTGATCGCGGGGTTCACGCGGGCGACAACGGCGAGCGGAAGGCTCAACCCGTCCGTGTGACCGGCGATCCCAGCCCCAGCACGCGCCCCCGGGCCCGGCCGCGGTCGAAGCGGCGCTGGCGGAAGCTGTGCACCTCCTCCAGGACGACGGCCAGCAGGATCAGCGGTATCCCGATCAGGCCGATGACGTTCAGCGGCGGCAGGCTCAGGTCGTTGATGCCGGCGAGGTCGACCTCGCCGCGCACCGACTCCAGCGCGTGCACCTGCGAGTCCGTGAGGAGGAACGGGCTTCCGGTGCCGGTGTTGACGCCCACGTCCAGGGTCTCGATGGCGACACCGGTGGCCTGCACGAGATCGGGTGAGCTGGAGCTGATCCCCGCCTCCGAGGCGTTGATCGTCGTGTGGCTGATCGTGGTGGCGGCCTCGGCGTCGATCCCGGTGGCGCCACCGGTGATCAGCCCACCGACGATCCGCGTGCCCGGGCCGGCCGTGCGCACGGCGTCGGATTCGACGTTGTCGGCCACCAGCCCCGTGATGACGACGCCGGTCGTGTCCGGCTTGGCGACGACACCGTCCCGGCCGCCGGCAACGGTCAGGTCGGTGAGCCGGGCGTCGTGCGCGCCGCGCTCGATCCGCACCCCCGTGCTCGAGTCGCGGACCTGGACCCCTTCGAGGATGGTCCGGCTGCCTCCGATGGAGATGCCCGCCACCTGGGCGCCCTGGAAGGTCGAGTCGATGATGCGGAACCCGGTGGTGCTCTTCTCGACCGACGCCCCCCAGCGGCCGTCGAACGTGCGGACGCGGTCGAGCGTGATCCCGCTGCTGGCCACGTGGGCGAACACGCCCACCCGCTGGCCGGTGGCCGTGAAGTCGGTGACGACGACGTCCTTGCTGCCGCTGATCTCGAGCCCGCCGTCCTGGTCGCCCGTGGTGGTGACGGCGGTGACGCGAGCGCCCGTCTGCCTCTTGACCGCGAGGCCGTAGCCGCCGTTCCCGGACGTGGCGATGCCGGTGATCGGGCGATCCGAGCTCTCCCCGGTCACCAGGACGCCGTCGCCGCCGTTGCGTTCGGCGCGGATCCCGGTCAGCGTCGAGGCCCGGTCGCCTGCCAGGACGAGGCCGTTGCCCCCTGACTCGCTGACGGAGACGTCGGTGAGCCGCACGCCGTCCGAGCGCCGCAGCTCGAGGCCGCTGCTGCCCCGCTGCACTGCGACCCGGGTCAGGAAGCCGGTGCTGCCGGGGTTGAACAGCACCGCGGCTCGGCCGTTGTCGTCGGCTGCGGCCGGAGCGCCGAGGTCGCTGACGATGAGGTCGGTGCCCTCCAGCCGACCGCCGGACGAGGCCACGATCGACGGGCGACCCGCGGCGGTGGCGGGCACGGCCTGCCCGGTGGCGGGATCGACGGAGGTGACGGTGAGGCCGGCGAGGGTGAGCGCTCCGCCGCCGGTGTGGATGGACGCCGCGGCGGCGGACGTCGCTCCACCGGCCAGTCGCAGGGTGTGCACGCCGGGGCCGGCGACGTCGAAGGTGGTGCCCCTGGTCAGTACGACCGTCGCAGACAGGGTCGCGACGCCCTCGCCGATGGTCAACCAGCTCGCAGGCAGGGCGCGATCGAGCTCGGCCAGGTCGACGGACGTGCCACCGAACGGGACCCGCCGGCTCAGCCGCCCGGCGACGAGCACGTCGAGGGAGGTGGGACGCACCGTCACCATCCGGCTCGGGCGGCCCCGCGACGCCCAGGCCGCCGGGCCGCGGACCTGCGCGGTCGTCGTCGGCGCAGGCGGCGACTGCGGGGGCACCTCGTCGACGGCCGCCTCCATCTCGGGGTCCTCCGTGCCGGGATCTCCCTCGGCCGGGAGCGCCGCGGAGTGCACGGCCTGCGCGGCCGTTCCGGCAGGCGCGGCCAGCTGCCACACCGTCGCAGCCCCGGACACGAGGCTGACCCCCACGGCCAGCGCCAGAGCGAGCACGCCCCTCCCGCGTCGGCCCTTCCTGGCGGTCATGCCGGAATCCTTTCTCGCTCCGTGGCCGGCACGGGCAGTTCGAGCGCGCCGGGCGGCGCGGGGATCGGTACGGCGGCGACCGGGTCGCTCCCGGTGCGGACGACCTCGCCGTTCTCGACCGCGACCTGGCGGGTGCCCCATCGCTGGGTGCGGATGGTGACCAGTGCGTAGATCTTGATGAAGGCCATCACCCACGAGACCGCGACGTAGCCGAGCACGAAGAAGAGGGACGAGGGGCGCCTGCGGATGTGGGGAAGGAGCTTGGCGGCGCGGCTGAGCTGCCACCACGCCACCAGCACCACGCAGAAGATCCAGTTTCCCTGGAGGAGGGAGTAGACGAAGAAGCCCGGGCCGAGCAGCAGCGTGAAGCCGGACAGCCCCTTGTCGACCATCGTGTAGGCGAGGAACGGGTGGCGCCACACCCACGGCTTCGACAGGGCCCGCAGGTCGGAGCGCCAGGTGTTGCGGGCCCAACGCAGCCGCTGGCGGAAGAACACCCTCCACCCGGTGGGGAAGGTGGACAACACCTCTGCGGTGCGCTGCATGTAGGTGAGGTGGCCCCGCTCCAGGGTGAGGGTCGTGAGCCGCTTGTCGTCGCCGGACAGGCAGGGAACGCCCCAGAACGTCTCGGCCATGAACTCCTCCTCGATGTCGAGGAGGATGCGGCGGCGGTACACCGCGGTCCGCCCCGACAGGCAGGACACGGCCCGGCCGAGCCGGGACTGGGCGGCGTTCTCGTCGAAGTAGCGGTGGTCGAGGAACATGTCGGTGATCCGCGCCAGGAACCCGCTGCTGCCGTAGACCGACTGCCGGGTGCCGACCCCGCCGATGCGCGGGTCGGCGAACGGCTTGCGCACCTCGTCCGCGACGTCGGGGGCCCAGATGGTGTCGGAGTCCACCAGGGCGACGAGCTCGGTGCGGGCCGCCCGCCAGCCGCGCCGGAGCGCGTCTCGCTTTCCCGGGACGTCGGTGATGATCACCTCGACGGGGTAGCGGGCGGCGACGTCCTGGCAGATGGTGTCGGAGACGTCCACCACGAGGACGATCTGGTCGACGCGGTTGGCGAGCCACGACTCGATCGCGGTGGCCAGGATCTCGGGGTCCTCCTGGTACACCGGCACGACGATCGCCAGCGATGCGGGGTGGTCGCCGGCGATCGGCGTGTACGTCACGGCGGGGATCCGGCGGATCAGCCAGGCCCCCCACCGGATCAGCCCGAGCACTCCCAGCGGAGTGCCGAGCACGTAGTAGACCAGCGGCAGGTTCATGCCTACTCGCTCTGCGCTTCCTGCAGCTCCTTGTCACCGTGGGCAGCGGCCCGCAGCTGGGCGTGGTCGGCGGCCCGCTCCGCGATGTCGGCCGTGTCGATCTCGTGGTCGACGATCTCGGCCAGCCGGTCGTTGACCTCCACCACGGCGGACAGCAGCGGCATGTCCACCCCGACGGTGTCGGCGAAGCCGAGGAAGCCCTGGGTGTCCTTGGGCAGGCAGACCCCGCCGTAGGGGGCACCACCGCGGATGCCGTACTCGGGGTTGATCGAGCCCTCGGCCGAGCGGGCCACGGTGGCGGCGATCGGGTCGAGGTCCAGGCCCAGCTTCTGGGCGACCAGCCACATCTCGTTCCAGAAGCTGATCTTGGTGGCGTTGAAGATGTTGTGCGCGCACTTGATGAACTCGGCCTCGGCCGGGTCGGAGAAGGTGCGCAGCTCGCCACCGAAGGGGGACAGCAGCTCCCGCAGCCGCTCGACGTTCTGCGGGTCGCGGCTGGCGATGATGGTCATCCAGGGGTTGGCGAAGTCCTCGGCGGCCGAGACCGCGCGCAGGAACTCGGGGTTGGAGGCCAGCCCGAAGCCCTCGTTGGCGACCATCCCGGAGTTCTCCTCCAGGGTGGTCTTGACCAGGCCCTCGGTGGTGCCCGGGGGAACGGTGGAGCGCACGACGACGGTGTGGCGCACGGGGGAACCGGCGAGGGCCTTGCCGACCGATGCGGTGCCGGCGCTGAACGCCGACAGGTCGTAGCGGTGCCCGTCGTTCGGCGTCGGCAGGGTCAGGAAGATCAGCGACTCGGGCTCGCCGGACAGGTCGATCTCGGTGCGGACGTCCAGTCCACGCGCAGCCAGCTCGGCCACCCGCGGGGCCGAGATGTCGATGAAGGTCACCTTGTGGCCGGCGGCGAGGAAACCCTCGCCCGTGGCCGCGCCGACCACGCCCGAACCGACGATGAAGATCCGCGAAGACTCCACGGGGATACCTCTCACATGCTTGGAGCCGGCCCACCGGGGAGCCGGACGAGGATGGAACGGACATGAAGCTTCAGTCAGCGACAACTGGCTGGGCGGCTCTCCGTTGGGCCGCAGGCATGGCCGGGTCGGGCGGCGACGGTCTACCCGATCGCCCCGACGAGACCGGACCCCCGCGCCGTTACTTCAACCATGTAGCTTCAACGCTGAAGCAAAGCTAGCGGTTACGCGATCAAGACAACAAGTTGGGTGTGCGGTCAGTCACTTCAACCGTGAAGTAAATCTGGCTAGACTCCGCCAGGTGGAGACCACCGAGCAGACCTGGCTGACCGAGGAGGAGCTACCAACCTGGCTCACACTCGTCGGCGTGCTGATCAAGCTGCCGGCGGCGCTCAACGACCAGCTGCAGCGCGATGCCGGGATGAACCACTTCGAGTACTGGGCCCTCATGGCGCTGGCCCTGCACGAAGGCCACTCCGTGCGGATGAGCGAGCTCGCGGTGCTCACCAACGGCTCGCTGTCACGACTGTCCCAGGTGATCTCCCGGCTGGAGAAGCGCGGCTGGGTACGCCGCGCACCGGACCCCACCGACGGCCGCTGCACCCTCGCCATCCTCACCGGGGACGGCTGGGAGCAGTTCGTCGGCTCCTTCGAGGCGCACTCGGGAGAAATCCGTCGGCTGGTCTTCGATCCGTTGACCAAGGCACAGGTACGGCAGCTCCGCGAGATCGGCCACCGCATCCTCCGGGCCGTCAACCCGGACGGCCCGGACCGCCCATCGGGCTTCAAGCCGGAGATCGGTGGCTTCTGCCCGGACACCGTCTGCTGACCACGTTCCTGGCCGGACGGTAGTTCTACGGAGGCCGGCCTGCCGTCGGCGCCGCTAGCGTCAGCGCCGTGACGATCACCGCGCGGCGCCACGAGGCCGGCCTGCTGTGGGCCAGCCGCCCCAGCCTGGCCCTGCTGCTGCACGCCGCCCGCTTCGCGCCCCCGATCGCCCGGATCCCCCGGCTGGGCTGGATCATCCGGGACCCGATGCTCTGTCGGGAGATCCTCAACGAGCACCGGCACTTCACGCTGCTCGGCGAGGGCGGGGTCGGCCACCTGTGGGCACAGGTGCTCGGCGACTACGTCACCGAGCTCTTCGACGGGCCCGGTCACCTCCGGCTGCGGACGAAGGCCCGCGACCTGTTCACCACCAAGACCTCGGCGGACCTCGTCGCCGAGGCGTTCGACGCGCCGCTCGACGCGCTGACCGCGCGGCTGCGCGTGGGCGGGACCGTGGACGTCGCGGACACCTCCCGCGTGCTCGTCGGCCGGATGCTCGCCACCCTGCTGGGCCTGCCGCGGGACCGTCCCGACGACGAGTTCCGCGCGATCTTCGCCGAGGGCGAGCGGCTGGCCGCCGTGGCGCTCCACACCGCGGCCTCCACCGTGCTCGCCCCGCACGCGGTGGCGGAGGCCAGGGGGATCGTGGAGCGGATGACGGCCGGCGTCCCCGCCGGCTACCGCGACGCGCCACCGGGCACCCTGCTGGGCCGCTGCCGCGAGCTGGGCCTGGGCGTGGAGGTGACCCGGGGTCTGGCCGGCCTGCTGCTCGTGGCCGGCACCGAGACCGCCGCCACCGCGATGACCCGGGCCGTCGCGCTGCTGCACGACCACCGCCTCGTCGACGCGCTGCTCGCCGATCCGGACCGGATCGACGACGTGGTGCGCGAGGTGCTGCGCGTCGTCACGCCGGCGCCGGTCATCGGCCGGCACGTCAGCGCGGACGTCGAGATCGGGAGGCACCTGCTGAAGGCGGGCGAGCAGGTCATGCTGCTGACCTACGCGGCCAACAACGCGGCGGGCGGATTCGACCCGAACCGCGCCTACGTGCCCGAGACCCGGCAGCTGTGGTTCGGCGGCGGCAGGCACCTGTGCCTCGGCGCCGCACTGGCGAAGGCCGAGATGGCCGCGTTGCTGCGGGCGCTGCTCCGCGCCGGCCGGCCGTGGCGGGTCGTGCACCGCAGGCCCGCGCGCCGGGTGCTCATCCCCCGGTACGAGTCGTTGCAGATCACGCTGACCGGGAGGCCGTAGATGGGAACGCGGTTGGCCGGGGTTGCCGTGCACCTGCCGGAGCACTGCCTGACCAGCGCCGAGGTGGAGGCGCGGATCGGGCCGTACGTCCCGCCCGCCGGGTTGCTGCACCGGCTGACGGGCATCCGGTCCCGGCACGTGATGGCCGGCCGCGAGCAGGCGTCCGACCTCGCCGTCGCCGCCGCGCGCAAGCTGCTCGCCGAGACGGGGACGGCCGCGGAGGAGATCGACCTGCTGGTGTTCGCGTCGGCGAGCCAGGACATGGTCGAGCCGGCCACGGCGCACATCGTCGCGGCGGGGCTCGAGCTGGGCTGCCCCGTGATGGACGTCAAGAACGCCTGCAACAGCGTGCTCAACGGCATCGAGGTGGCCGACGCCCTCATCGCGACGGGCCGCTACCGCACCGTGCTCGTCGCCTGCGGTGAGGCGCCGTCGCGGGCCGTGCGCTGGAACGTCGGGTCCCTCGGCGAGTACCTGCGCGCCTTCCCCGGCTACACGCTCGGCGACGCCGGTGCCGCGCTGCTGTTGACGACCGGCGCGCCGCCTGGCACCGGCGTGCTCGGCGCGGCGTTCACCGCGGACTCGCGGCACTGGGACGTCGGCACGTTGCCAGCAGGCGGCTCGCGGCACCCGCGCGACCCCGAGCGGACCTACTTCGAGATGGACGGCGCGCGGCTCAAGGACGCCTTCCTCGGCCTCGGCACCGGCGTGCTCGACGAGACGCTCGCGGAGCTCGGCCTGCGCTGGGACGACTTCGCGGTGGTGTGCGTGCACCAGGTGTCGTTGCCGTACCTGGAGGTGTTCGCCGAGCGGGCCGGGGTGCCGGCCGAGAAGCTCGTCGTGACGTTGCCCGAGCACGGCAACGCCGCCTCGGCGAGCCTCCCCCTGCAGCTGGCCACCGCGCTGGAACTGGGCCGCTGCGGCCCCGGCGACCTGGTGGCGCTGGTCGGCCTGGCCGGCGGAGTGAGCATGGGCGTCGTGGTGGTGCGGCTGTGAGCCTCGCGGTGATCATCCCGGCCTTCGACGAGGCGTGCGGCATCCCCGCCACCCTGCGCGCCCTCGCCGCGCAGCACGACCGGGACTTCCACCTCGTGGTCGTCGACAACGCCTCCACCGACGGCACGGCCGCGGTCGTGCGCGACACGGCGGCGGCGCTCGGGCTGCAGCTGGAGATCGTGGACGAGCCCGAGCGCGGCACCGGCGCCGCCGCCGATACCGGGATGCGGCACGCCATCGCACGTGGAGCCACGCTGCTGGCCCGCACCGACGCCGACTGCCTGCCCGCACCGGACTGGACGGCCCGCATCCGCGCTGCCCACGCCGACGGCCTGGACCTGATCGCCGGGCGGCTGCGCCCCCGGACCGACGAGGGGGTGCCGGCGTGGAAGCGGGCCGTGCTGGTTGGCGCGGTCGGCGTCGCCACGGCGTTCGGCACCGTGCGCCCCGGCAACCGCGACCCCGCCCACCTCGGCCCCTACGTGATGACGCCGGGCTGCAACATGGCGATCTCCGCCGCGCTGTACGTGCGGGCCGGCGGGTTCCCCCGCACCCGGATCCAGGACCTGCACGAGGACCGCGCGCTGGTCAACGCCGTCCGCAGGCTCACCACCCGCTACGGCCGCCGGTCCGACGTGGTGGTGTTCGGGTCGAGCCGCCGCGTCCGGGCATGGGGTCTGGTCAGGACGCTCGCCTGGTACGCCGACCACCGGTACTGGCCCGAGCACGTGGACATCCGATGACCCGGGGGACGGAAGCCGGCGGGGACGGTGGGAACTGGGAGCGGCGCGTCCAGCTCGCGGCCCACCCGCTCGCGTACCCGCTGGTCCGGGCGCTCGCACTGGTCGGGCCGGTGGTGCGGGTCCCGCGTGTCGGGGTCGTGGTCAGCGACGCGACGCTCGCCCGCGCGGTGCTCACCGACACCGCGGCGTTCACCAAGACCGGCCCCGGATCGCCTGCCGATCTGTGGACGCCGGTCGTCGGGCCGTCGGTGCTGCTCAACATGGAGGGCGCCGAGCACGCCGAGCTGCGGCGCAGGCTCGCGGACCTGTTCACGCCGCGCGCCGTGGCGGACCTGGTCGCCCGGTCGTCGGCATCGCTCACGATCGGGCGGCCGCTCGACGTCGTCGCGCTGACCAGGCAGCTCGCCGGCGCCGTGATCGCCGAGCTCGTCGGCCTCGACCCGGACCTCGCGGCGGCCCCCGCCTTCGCCGCAGCCACCGCGGTGACCGGGCAGGTGCGGCTCGCCCGCCCGCGGCTCACGCCGTCACAGGTCGCCAGGGCCCGCGCCGCCCTGGCCGAGCTGACCGAACCGGCCGATGTCGCCTACCGCGCGGGCGATCCGGTGACCGTGCCCGGGCGGATGCGCTCGCTCGGCCTCTCCGAGGACGAGTCACGCGGGGCGGTGGCGGCGTTCGTGCTGACGGGCACCGAGACGCTGGTGTCGTTCGTACCCCGCCTCGTCGCGCTCCTGTTCGACACCGGCTGGCTGGACCGACTGGCCGTCGAACCGTCCCGCGCGGACGACGTGATCGGCGAGGCCCTGCGCGTCACCGTGCCCTCGCCGGTGATGCTGCGCAGCGTTTCCGCACCAGCCCGGATCGGGACCCTCGCCGTGCGGCCGGGCGAGCGCGTCGTGATCTCGACGGTGTCCGCGGCCCGCGCGCTCGGCGGGTTCGACCCGGACCGCCCGCACCCGCCGCACCTGCGCCGGCTGTGGTTCGGCGCCGGGCCGCACTTCTGCCTCGGCATGCCGCTCGCGATGGCCGAGATCCACACGGTGCTGGACGCCGTTCTCGCCGCCCACCGCGATCGGCCGTGGCGGATCGTCCGGCGCCGGGCCGCCCGTGGTGTGCTCGTTCCGGCCTACCGAGAGCTGGTGCTCGATGCGGCATGACCTCCTGCAGCAGATCCTCGCCGCGACCGACGAGCACGGCCCCGCACCCGCGCTGAGCGGGCCGCGCGACGCGACGCTGACCCACGCGCAGCTCGGCGCCCGGGTCCGCGCCGTGGCGCACCGGCTGCGGGCGGCCGGCTTCGGGCCGGGCGAGCGGCTGCTGTTCTCCGTGCGCCCGTCGCCGGACGCCGTCGTGCTCGCGCTCGGCACGGTCGCCGCCGGGGGCACGGTCGTGTTCGTCGACCCCGGCGCCGGCGGGGAGCTGTTCGCGGCCAGGGTCGCGCTGGTCGAGCCCCGCTGGGCGGCGGCCGAGTCGGTGCTCTACGCCGCGAGCGCGCCGGGACCGCTGCGCTCGCTCGCCCGCCGCCGCGGCGTGCTGCTGCCGGACTTCGGCGCGCTCCCCGTCCGGCACGTCCGCGCGGGTCGGTGGCTGCCGGGCGTGCCGCGCGGCGCTCTCCCGCTGCGCGACCTGACCCGCCCGGTCGCACGGCCCGACCCGATCCCATCCGCTCCCGATCAGGACGCAGCGATCGTGCCGACCGCGGGGACGACGGCCGCGCCGAAGGTCGTGGTCCACACCCGCGCCTCGCTCGGCGCCGCCCTCGGCGTGCTCGCCACCCGGTGCGCTCTCGCGCCCGGCACCCGCGTGCACACCGACCAGCTGTTGCTGGGTCTCCCCGCGCTGGTCGCCGGGGCGCACTGGACGATGCCGCCGTACGGGTTCGCCCCGGCCGCGCGCCCGGCCGAACTCGCCCGCGGCATGTCCGGCGCCACGCACGCGTTCCTCGTGCCGGCCGACCTGGCCGGGGTGCTGGACGCCGTGGAGCGTGGTGAGGTGGCGCTCCCGGCGTCGCTGCGGCAGGTGCTGCTCGGGGCCGCCCCGGTGCTGCCGCCGCTGCTGCGGCGGGCGACGGCCCTGCTGCCAGGGGTGGAGTTCCTCGCCGTCTACGGGATGACCGAGATCCTGCCGGTCGCGGTCGCGACGGCGCAGGAGAAGCTCGCGTACGCCGGGCCGGGCGACCTGATCGGCGCCCCGTTGCCCGGTGTGGCGGTGCGGGTGGACGACCGCGGCGAGCTGCACGTCGCCGGCCCGAACATGGCCCGCGGCTACCTCGGCCGCCCGGATCCGACCGAGCACGCCACAGGGGACCTCGCCCGCCTGTCCGGCGGCCGGATCGTGCTCGTCGGCCGCGCCAAGGACATGATCATCCGGGGCTCCACCAACATCTACCCCGGCCTCTACGAGCCCGCGGTCGCCGCGCTGCCCGGGGTCGCCGCGGCGCTGATGGTCGGCGTCGCGGACGACATCGGCGACGAGCGGGTGGTGCTCGCGATCGTCCCTGCCCCCGACGCCGGGCGCGACCTGGCCGACCGGGTCCGCGCCGCGCTGCCGTCCCTGATCGACACCGCCGCGCTGCCGGACGAGGTCGTCGTGCTCGACGCCCTCCCGGTGGCGGGGCGCACCCGCAAGCCGGACCGCGCCGCCGTACGCGCCATGTTCGCCTGATGCGGATCGCCGTGACCGGAGCGACCGGGTTCGTCGGGGGCGCCGTGGCCCGGGCCGCGGCCGCGCACGGCTGGACCGTGCACGGCTACGGCCGCGCCCGCTGGGACATCACGAAGGGACCGCTGGCCGATCCACCGCCGGTCGACGCCGTCGTGCACGCCGCCGCGGCCGTCATCGACTGGGGCCCGGCCGCCCCGATCCGGCGGGCGAACGTCGACGGCACCCGCAACGCGCTCGCGTCGTTCCCGGGCGCGCGGTTCGTGCACGTCTCGACGGCCAGCGTCTACGACCCGTTCGTCCCCACGGTGAATGCGCCGGAGCCGGCCGCGCCCGTCGCCCGCTACCTCACGGAATACGGGGCGTCGAAGGCCGCGGCCGAACGCCTGCTCGCCGGGCGGCCCGACACGGTCGTACTGCGCCCGCACGCCGTCTACGGGCCCGGCGACCCGACCCTGCTGCCCCGCCTGCTCGGCGCGATCCGCGGCCGCACGCTCGTGCTCCCCGGGGACGCACGCACCCGGCACACGCTCACCGCCGTCGGCACGCTCGTCGACGCCGTGCTGCGCGCCTGCGATCGGGCCGCCCCGGCCGGGGTCTACAACATCGGCGACGCCGAGCCCGTCGTGCTCGGCGATGCGGTGTCGGCGGTGCTGGCCGAGCGCGGCCTCGACGTCGAGATCCGCTACGTGCCGGTCCGCGCGGCATGGGCGCTCGCCGCCGTCACCGAGTACGCCGCCCGGCTGGCCCGCAGGCCCGGGCCTCCGCGGCTGACCCGCTACGCCGTGAGCCACCTCGGGTACGAGCGCACCCTCGACCTCACGGCCGCCCGCACCCGGCTCGGCCTCGACCCCGGCCCGACGTCCTTCGAAGGCGCCGCCGAGTGGTGACGCCCGCCGGACCACCCGACCCGCCGCACGGATACGTCGGACTCACCGACTCACCGACAACCAGCGCGAGTCCGACGAACGGGCACGGCGAGTCCAGCGAACGAGCACGCAGCCGTCAGACCGCCTCGACCTCGACCCGCGTGTCGGAGAACGTCGGCGCGTTGCCGAGGTCGGCGAAGGCGAACGGGTTGACCGCGTTCACGGTGGACCCGTCCTTGGCGTTCTTCGCCCACGCCCCCATCGGGGACATCACCACGCCGGTGGCGATCTCGTCCGAAACCCTGGCCAGTGCGACGAACTGACCCCGGTCGTTGAACACCCGCACGTACTGCCCGTCGGCGATCCCGCGTTCGGCGGCATCCTGCGGGTGGATCGTCACGGCCTGCTCGCCCTGCACGCGCCGCTGTGCGGGCTGGTCGCCCGCGCTCGAGTTCAGGTACGCGTGCGACTTGGGGGAGATCAGGTTGAGCCGGTACGCGGAGTCGGCCGTCTCCCGCGGCGGGACGTAGTGCGGGAGCGGGTCGACGACGCCGCCGGCCTGGAACTCGTTCGAGCCCTGCCGGAACAGCGGGAGCACGAAGTTGCCCGCCTCCGCCGCCACCGACGAGGCGAACTCGGTCTTCCCGGACGGTGTGGGGAAGCCTCCGTTCGCGTGCGGGGCGTACTCGTCGGCCGATGGCAGGTTCAGCCGGGCCCATCCCGTCCTGCGCAACGACTCGAGGGTGATGCCCTCCAGCGCCGGGGCCGACCAGTCGAACGACTCGGCGAGCATCTCCTCGTCGGTTCGGGTGAAGCACTCCTCGGTGAAGCCCATGCCGGCGGCGAGGCGCCGGAAGAGCTCCGTGTTGGACACGGCCTCGCCGAGCGGCGCGACGGCCGGGGTGTTCAGCGAGAGGTAGAAGTGGCCCCAGCTGAACATGATGTCGTGCTGCTCCAGCTGGGTGGTCGCGGGCAGCACGATGTCGGCGTAGCGCGCCGTGTCGGTCAGGAAGTGGTCGCTGACCACCGTGAACAGGTCCTCACGGGCGAGCCCGGCGGCCAGCTTCCCCTGCTCGGGACAGACCACCATGGGGTTGGAGTTGTAGACCATGAGCGCTGTGATCGGCGGGTCGAGCGCCATCTCGCCGGTGAGCGCCCGGCCGAGGAGGAACTGGTTGACCACGCGGGTGCCTGGCGTCAACAGCTCGGGGTGCATCAGGGCGCCGAAGTTCACCGGGAACGCCCACAGCGGCAGCTGCAGCAGGCCGCCGCCCACCCGCCGCCACGCCCCCACCAACGCGGGCAGGCACGCGATCGCACGTACGGTCTGGCCGCCGCCTGCGTGCCGCTCGATCGCCACGCCGATCCGGATCATCGACGGCTGCGTGCCGGCGTACTCGCGGGCGAGCGTGCGGATGTCCTCGGCCGGGATCCCGGTCTCGCCCGCCGCCCACTCCGGCGTGTACTGCCGCACCCGCTCCACGAGCTCGGCGTAGCCCACCGTGTGGTCGCGGACGTACGCCTCGTCGGTGAGGCCCTCTGTGATGATCACGTTCATCATCGCGAGCGCGAGTGCCCCGTCGGTGCCCGGCCGGATCGGGATGTACCAGTCGGCGCGCTTCGCCGTCCTGTGCCGCACCGGATCGATCACGACGACCTTGGCCCCGCGCCGCTGCGCCTCGGCGACCACCGGCCACAGGTGCAGGTTGGTCGACACCATGTTGCAGGCCCAGATGATGATGTAACGGGAGTGGACCAGGCTCTCCGGGTCGACGCCCGCGGTGGCGCCGATCGTCATCGCGTAGGCCGTGCACGAGCCCGAGTCGCAATAGGTGCGCTCGCTGATCGTCGCGCCGAGCTTGTTGAAGAACGGGTCGCCGACGTTCAGCCCGTTGAGCACGCCCTCCGTGCCGAGGTAGCTCACCGGCATGATCGATTCCGGCCCGTGTTCCGCGATCGCCGACCGGAACCGGGACACGATCTCGTCGAGGGCCTCGTCCCACGAGATGCGCCCGAACCGCCCGCTGCCCTTGGGCCCGGTGCGCCGCATGGGGTACAGCAACCGGTCCGGGCTGTACACCTTGTCGATGTAGTTGTTGACCTTCACGCACAACCCGCCACGCGTGAACGGGTGGTCGGGGTCGCCGCGCAGCTCGACCGCGCGCCCGTCCGAGACCGTCACCAGCATCGCGCACGTGTCCGGGCAGTCATGGGGGCACGCCGCGCGCACGACTACGGGATCGGTGGTGGTCATCGGCGCATTGTTGGGCGTCGCGCCGATCCCGCCTTGTCGCTGGGTGACGAGTCTCTTGACGGTGAGCGACCATCCCCACCCGCCGGACCGAGTGTTGACGCTGCCGGCAACGCTCCCTAGCGTCGGTTCACCGATTCGCCGATGCCCGCTGCGAGCCGCCCATGGGATCTGCCACTGGCCGCGCCGAGCGCCTGCCCGTGTGGCGCGACCTCATCCGGGAGCACTTCGTCGCCCTCGACATCGACGCGGACCCGGCCGTGCACTTCGTCGGCGCGGTGCGCAGCACGCCGCTGGGTCACCTGAGGGTCGCATCGGTCGACTCCACCCCGCAGGGCTGCCTGCGCACGCCGGGGCTCGCGCGCGACGGGGACACCTACCTGCAGGTCGGCATGGTGACCCGGGGTGAGGCCGTGCTGTGCCAGGACGGCCGGGAGGCGGTACTGCGCCCCGGCGACTTCGCCATCTACGAGACCGACCGCCCGTTCTTCTGGGGCTTCCGCCACGACTGGCAGCTCTACGTCTACACCTGGCCACGGGCCACCGTGAGTCTCGACCAGGCCGCCTCGCGGCAGTTGACGGCGCGCACCCTGGGCGGTGGCAGCGGTCTGGGGGCCATCGTCGGCCGCATGCTGCACGATCTCGTCGCAGCGCCGCCCGTGCTGAGCAGGGCCGGTGGCACCCGGCTCGCCGACGAGGTCGCCGAGCTGGTCACCACGGTGGCGACCGAGCGGCTGCACCCCGATCCGCCCGACGCCCCGACCACCGATCTGATGCGGAAGATCGACGCCTACATCGCCGCGCACATCGCCGATCCCGGCCTCGGCCCCGACACGATCGCCCGCGCGCACTTCGTGTCTACCCGCCACCTGCACCGGCTCTACTCCCAGCAGGGCACGACCGTTACCCAGCGGGTCCGCGCCCACCGCCTCGAACGGTGCCGTCGCGAGCTCCTCGACCCACGCTCCACGACGTCGATCACGGGGATTTCACGGCGCTGGGGCTTCACCGATCTGCCGACGTTCAGCCGCGCGTTCCGGAGTGCCTACGGCTCCACGCCGAGTGCATACCGCCGCCGGAACCGCGAATAGCGCTTCATCCGAGGTCGGGAGCGCCGGCTCGCACCGATCACGCCTCCTGGTGGTATCTCCCGCTCACTCGCACGGCTCTTCGTCCCGCAGAGCTCAGTCCGGCGGAGAGAGGACCCGCCGATGCGATCAGAGGCCCCGGCGGCGGGCCTCCGTGGGCGCGCACCCGGCCGGGCTCAGGGGCTGGCCCACGGAAGACGGCATCATGTCCTGCGAGCCTCGGCCAGGGTGGCGGCGGCCTGGTCGAAGGCCCGGACATTGGCGGTCTCGGCGGCGGACAGCCAGACGAGTCGCCATTGGTAGGGCGGGGCGTCGTGAATGGGCACGTAGGCGACGTCGGGGCGGGCGTGGTAGCTCGTGGCCTGGATCGGCACCGGATAGGCACCGAAGCCGGCGCCGACGAGGGCGAGCATCTCCTGGGCCGTGGCGAACGACGGCCCCCGCTCGACGGGCCGACCCTCGGGTGTGTGCTGGGGGACGAGCGCGTGGTCCCAGTAGTCGGGGACCGCCTGCGTCGTGCGAAGAACCTTGGTGGCGGCGAGGTCGGCGAATGACACCGACGGTCGACGGGCGAACGGGTGCCGGGCCGACACGGCGAGCATGCGGTCCCCTTCGAACAGGACGCTGCCGCAGGTGAGGTCCGCTTCACGGGCGCCGAAGACGGGCACCGCGGCGAGCAGCATGTCGAATTCGCCGCCCCGGAGTGGACCGAGGCCCGCACCGAACTGCTTCTCGTGGAACTGCACCTCGCAGTTGGGGTGCTCGGCCCGAAAAACCTCGGCCACCTCGAGGACGAACTTGCCTGTGGCTGCGCCGATGAACCCGACCCGCAGTCTCTCGCAGCCACCGCAGGCCGCCGCCGTCGCCCGGTCGATGGCGTCGTGGATCTGCTGGTAGGCGGGCCGCAACTCGTCGCTGAGGACGCGACCGATCGGCGTCAGCTCCACTCGACGGCTGGTGCGCTCGAACAGGGGCGCGCCGATGCGCCGTTCCAGCTTCTTGATCGTCTGGCTGACCCTTGCGGTGGACACGTGCAGGCGTTCTGCCGCCCGGCCGAAATGCAGCTCGTCGGCGAGCATCAGGAAGATCTCGATCTCCCGCTGCTCCACCGGGGCTCCACTCGTTCGTGAACCTTTCCGTTAACGATCGTTGCGCACTCCGCCGTTGTTCGCCACCACCGGCGCGGCGATCGTTGACCGCGACGCGGGCCCGCGGGAACCGGAGGAACGCCGATGACACCACCCACCGCCTCCACCACGCCCGCCCGCCCTGGCCTGAGGGTCTTGCAAGGTGCGATCGTCGTCCTGATCCTCATCGTTCTCGCGTTCGCCGTGATGCGGCTCCTCGTGGACGTGCCGCACCTGCTCGACGGCACGGTTCCGGAGGAGGAGTACGACCGGCGTTACGTCCGGCATCCGTGGCTGGCGTACGTGCACATCGCGCCTGGAATCGTGTACCTGCTCGGCGCGCCGGTGCAGCTCGCGTACCGGATCCGCAGCCGTCACTACACCTTCCACCGCAGGCTCGGCCGGGTGCTGCTCACCGCCGGCCTGATCAGCGGGGCGTTCGCCATCGCGCTCGGGTACGTGATGCCGTTCGGCGGCACCAGCCAGGCCATCGCCAGCTACGTCTTCGGTTCGTGGTTCCTCGTCTGCCTGCTGCTGGCCTTCCGGGCGATCCGCCGCGACGACGTGGTCAACCACCGTCGCTGGATGATCCGCGCGTTCGCGATGGGGGTCGGCGTCGGCACCATCCGCATCTGGCTCGCTCTGTTCGAGTCGACCGGACTGTTCGAGTTCCAGGACGGCTTCGACGTGGCGTTCTGGCTCGCCTTCCCGGTACACGCCGCCGTCGCCGAATTGTGGATCCGCAACACCCCACACCCGGCCGGATAAGAGACGTGGGGCCCGGAGGGACCGTGACCGCTCAACAGAACACGACCGAGTTCCCCGTGATCATTTCCGGGGGTGGGCCGGTCGGCATGGCCACTGCCCTGCTGCTGGCCCGGCAGGGCGCGCGCAGCGTCGTGCTGGAACGCAACACCAGCACGCACTGCGGCCAGTCGCGGGCCATCACCGTGCAGCGGGACATCCTCGCGCTGTTCGACCGGCTCGGGATCGTGAACGAGATCCTCGACGGGGGCGCGAGCTGGTCGCTCGGCCGCACCTACTACCGCGACCAGGAAATCCTCCGACTGCGCTGGCCCGCCCGCGGCGAGGAGGTCTACCCGGCCTTCGTGAACTTCCCGCAGTTCCGCATCGAGGAGCTGCTGCACGCCGAGACGGCGCGGAGCGGGCTAGTCGAGTTCCGACACGGCCGCACGGTCGTCGGGCTCCGGCAGGGCGCCGCTTCGGTGATCGTCGAGGCCGAGGGTCCAGCCGGGCAGGAACGCTATACGGGTGCGTACCTCGTGGGTGCGGACGGCATCGGCAGCACCACCCGCGAGGCGTTGCGGATCCCCTTCGACGGATGGCCTGCCGAGGGCCGATTCCTCGTGGCGGACTTCGAGGTCGACCTCCCCCTCGCCGTCGAACGGCGCCTGTGGTTCGACCCGCCCTTCTCTCCGGGCGGCATCGTGCTCATGCATTGCATGGGCAAGCGCACGTGGAGGATCGACTGGCAGATCGATGCCGATGTGGACGAGGGCGCCGTGCTGCGGCCGGAACGCCTGGGAGAACGGGTGCGCAACGTCATCGGTGACAGGCCGTTCGCCGTGCTGCGGGCCAACACCTACACCTTTCAGCAACGCCGCGCCAGGCGATTCCGCGAGGGCCGCGTATTCCTCGCAGGTGACTCGGCGCACGTCGTTTCCCCGTTCGGAGCTCGGGGCATGAACAGCGGCCTGGAGGACGCCGAGAACCTCGCCTGGAAACTCGGGTTCGTCCTCACCGGGCAGGTCGATCCGGCCCTGCTCGACACCTACGAGCTCGAACGGATCAGGGCAGCCGACCATCACATCCAGGTCACCGGCGAGACGATGAGGTTCATGACTCCGGCCGATGCCGAGGGGAAGGCCCGCCGGGACGCCGTGCTCGAGGCCGCGGCGGCCGACCCCACCCGGTCCGACCGGATCGACAGCGGCAAGCTGTACGAGCCCCATCCGTACACGGCGTCCCCACTCACGCTCGACCTCGAAGTCGACGGCAGCCCGCGCTCCGCCCGTCCCGAAGACCCCACGCGCGCCGGGGTGCCGGCCCCGGACGGGTTCTGCCAGGTGTCCGGCTCCTCAGGACGAACGACACTGCGCAAGGCACTCGGCGGCGCGGTCAGCCTGCTCGTCGCGCCCGCCGAAGGCGGTGCCGGCCACGATCTTGCGCAGCGCCTCGCGCGGGTCCCCACCCCCACCGGCGTCCGTCGCCACCTGCTCACCCGCCCCGGCACGACGACACAGGTCCCGCGCGGAGTCGACGTGATCAGCGATTCCACCGGCGCCCTCGTCAGGGCGTACACCGGTCCCCGCGACCGGTTGTACCTCGTCCGCCCCGACTGCTATATCGCGGTACGAATCGAGCTGGCAGCTCCCGATGCCCTCGCAGGCGCCGCCGAACGCGCGCTCGACATCCTCATGCCTCGTATGCAGCGCATCCAGCGTTGACGCTCCGATCAGGAGATGGGGGTCGAGCGCCGGCATCCCAACTCAGCCACAGCCGATGAGGGCACCGCGGGCCTCCCCCCCGCCCGGAGTCTGGAGGCTGACCCCAGACGAACGCGACCCACGAGATGGGGCCGAGCGCCGGCATCCCAACTCAGCCACAGCCGATGAGGGCACCGCGGGCCTCCCCCCGCCCGGAGTCTGGAGGCTGACCCCAGACGAACGCGACCCACGAGATGGGGCCGAGCGCCGGCATCCCAACTCAGCCACAGCCGATGAGGGCACCGCGGGCCTCCCCCCGCCCGGAGTCTGGAGGCTGGCCCCAGACGAACGCGACCCACGAGATGGGGCCGAGCGCCGGCATCCCAACTCAGCCACAGCCGATGAGGGCACCGCGGGCCTGCCCCCGGCCGGGGCCCGGAGGCTGACCCCAGTAGGAACGCCACACAGCAGATGGGGGCGAGCGCTGGCATCCCACTCAGCCACAGCCGATGGGGGTTCCGGGGGCGCGCCCCCGGCCGGGGGTCTGGGGGCTTGGCCCCCAGAAGGAACGCGACACCCGAGGAGGCGAGCGCTCTCCGCGAGCACGCGTCGCCAGAGGGTGGAGCTGAGGGGAATCGAACCCCTGACCTACTCGATGCGAACGAGTCGCGCTACCAACTGCGCCACAGCCCCGTTGTCCGACCGTGGGCCGGACGGGAACGACCTTAGCAGGCGGTCATTCCCCGGCTGCACGCCGGTATCCCGGCCGGGCCGGGCCGTCGAGGTCGTGGAGCTCGGGGTCGTCCTCGTCGGCCTCCACGAGGGCGGTGCCGGCGGGGAGGGCGGGCGGCGGCGCCGGGCGCAGGCGCGGGAGCGCGGGCTCGGGGTCCGCGGGCTCGTCCTCCCGGGCGTCGCGCTCGCGGAGCGGCGCACCGGCGCCGACGAGGCGCTCGGGCTCCTCGTCGACGTCGCCGTCGCCGTCGCCGTCCTGGTCATCCCGGTCGTCGTACTCGTCGTCGTACCGTTCGGCGTCGTCCTCGGCGGCTTCGTAGCCCTCGTCGCGGCGGGTGAGCTCGCGGCCGCGGCGAGCCCAGGCGTCGAGCTCCGGGTCCTCGGCGGCGGACGGACGGCGGGTGCCTGCCATCCGCGCGGCGCGCCGTTCGCGGATGGCCTCCTCGAGACGGACCTGGCGGCGCAGGTAGACGAGGTAGGCGACGAGCGCGATGTCGACGGCGGCGTGCACCCACCACAGCCCGGAGAGGGCGAACGCGGCGATCACGCCGGTGACGAGCGCCATGATCAGCATGGTGAGCACGACGCGCTGGCGGAACGCGTAGCGTCTGCGGGCGGCGAGCGCGGCCGCCTCGGGGTCGAACCCGCCGCGGCCGGGGCGGTAGCGCGGCGGCGGACGCTCCCAGCGACGATCCTCACGCTCGTCGACCGTGTGGGTGAACAGATCGTCGGTCTGGTCGCCGTCGACGTGGTCCTCGCCCCGGGTCGTCTCCTCGTCCATCCCGTCCACCTCCCGCTCGCGGCCCGTGGCCTGCCCCGGAACCCGGCGCGGCCGGTCGAGCACCCGCCCCGACAGGGCGGCGACGCTCGGTCGTGCCACTTCCTGCCGGCGCCGCGCGACGGCTGGGACGAGGATCAGCAGCCAGAGCACGACGAGGCTCGCGAAGATCATCGAGCTCGGCACGGCTGCCTCCTACCCCTCCCCCGCGGCGCAGTCCGGGGCGATCCGGTTTTCCCCGGCCAAGATCGCTCCCGCGCGCCCACGGTAGTGAGCCCCACCGGGTGAGACCGGCAGCGACGCGCCGACGGGTTGAGGTTCACCCCTACGCCGGTGCGGTGTGGACCCGTTCTGCCCGGCCCGCGGCCAGCAGCCGACCGGTGAGACCACCGGGGCGGAGCTCGTCGGCGGTGAGCGCGAAGCACGCGTGGTCGCGCCAGGCGCCGTCGACGTCGAGGTAGCGGCGGAAGAGGCCTTCCTCGCGGAACCCGAGCTTCTCCAGGACGCGCAAGCTTGCGGCGTTCTCCGGGCGAACCGTGGCCTCCACGCGGTGCAGGCCGACCCGGCTGAAACAGTGGTCCACGACGAGCGCGACAGCTGCGGTGATCACGCCACCGCCTGCGACCGCCGAGTCCACCCAGTAACCGACGTACGCCGACAGCAGCGGCTCGCGCACGACGTTGCCCACCATGACGTGGCCGACGAAGCGGTCGTCCAGCGTCACGGCGAACGGGAGGGCCGTGCCCCGCCGCCCGGCGGCCCTCAGCTGCAGCCAGCGGGCGGGCCACTCGCCCGGCGCGTGCCGTTCCGCCCAGCTGCCGGGCATGGTCGGTTCCCACGGAGCGAGGTACTGCTCGTCGCGGATCCGGATCGCGGACCACGCCCCGCCGTCCCGCAGTCGGACCGGCCGCACCGCGACCACGCCTGCGCGGACGCGCAGCGGTCCGAGCCGGGCGGGCCACCCGGGATGGCGGGCGGACGTTCGCCCCGGGTACGCGTGCGCCACCGGCGTCCCTCAGTGGGGAGCGGGCAGGAACGCCACGGTGACCTGCTCGTCCACCGTGGCCTCGGTGAGGTCGTCGGGGAGGATGATCAGCCCGTTGGCCTCGCCGATCGAGGACAGCAGGTGCGTGCCGGACGTGCCGAGCGGCTGCACGAGGTAGTCGCCGGTGGCCTGCTCGCGCAGCAACCTGCCGCGCAGGTAGCCGCGCCGGCCCTTCATCGAGGTCACGGGCGAGGTGAGCCTCGCTGCGATCATGCGGCGGTACGGGTCGGTGCGGCCGAGGGCGAGGCGCACGAGCGGCCGCACCATCACCTCGAACAGCAGCAGCGCGGTGGCCGGGTACGAGGGGAAGAGGAAGGTCGGCACGGCGTCGGGTCCGAGCCGCCCGAACGCCTGGGTGGAGCCGGGGTGCATGGCGACGCGGGTGGTGTCGATGTCGCCGAGCGCGGCGAGTGCCGACTGGATCTCGGCGCCGGCGGTGCCCCCGACCGCACCGCAGACCACGATCACGTCGCTGAACGGGAGCCGGTCCTGCAGCGCCGCGCACACCTCGCGTGCGTCGCCGCGGACGAGCCCGGCCCTCGCCGTATCGGCGCCCGCCTCCCGGGCGGCCGCCGTGAGGGCGTGCGAGCAGACGTCGACGATCTGTCCCGCGCCCGGGGTGCGGGACAGCTCCACGAGCTCGTCGCCGACCGAGATCACCGAGACCCTTGGCTTCGGGTGCACGAGCACCTTGTCCCGGCCTGCCGCGGCCAGCATGGCCACCTGGGCCGCCCCGATCACGGTGTCGCGGCGCACGGCGATGTCACCGGGCTGCACGTCCTCACCGATCCGCCGCACGAACGCGGCCGAGGGCACGCCCTGGTGCACCTCGAGGCGCGCGGTGCCGGCGTCGGTGTTCGCGACCGGGACGACGGCGTCGGCGAGCGTCGGCAACGGCGCCCCCGCCGCGACGCGCACCGCCTGCCCGGGCTGCAACCGCAGCGGCTGGCGGGAGCCCGCCGGGATCTCCCCGACGACGGGCACGGACGCGGGCTCGGCCAACGATGCGCCCGCGAGGTCGACGCTGCGGACCGCGTAGCCGTCGATGGCCGCCTGGTCGAAACCGGGAAGCGGCCGTGCGGAGACGACCTCCTCGGCGCAGCGCAGCCCGTGCGCATCCGAGATCGCAACCCGCACCGGCGCGGGGCGGACCGCCGCGCTGAGGATCCTCTCGAGCTGCTCGTCGACCGTGCGCAACCGCGTCAGCCCTCCAGGCGGGCGGCCAGCCAGGCACGCAGGTCGGGGCCGATCTCCGGGTCGTCGAGTGCGAAGTCGACGTACGCGCGCACGTAGCCGGAGGGGTTGCCGAGGTCGTGGCGGCCGCCCCGGTGCACGACCACGTGCACGGGGTGCCCCTCCCTGATCAGCAGCGCGATGGCGTCGGTGAGCTGCAGCTCGCCGCCCGCGCCCGGCTCGATCCGGTCGATCGCCTCGAAGACGGCCCGGTCGAGCAGGTAGCGCCCGGCCGCGGCGAACGTGGACGGGGCCTCCTCCGGCGCGGGCTTCTCGACCATGCCGTGCACCCGCTTGACGTCCTCGTCGCCGGTGTCCTCGACCTCGAAGACGCCGTAGGCCGCGATCTCCTCGCGCGGGACGTCGAAGGCGCACAGCACGCTGCCGCCGTAGCGCTCGCGGACCTGCGCCATCTTGCCGAGAACGCCGGTGGGCAGCACGAGGTCGTCGGGCAGCAGCACGGCGAAGGCCTGCTCGTCGGGACCGATCGCCTCGCGCGCGCACCCCACGGCGTGGCCGAGACCCCGTGGCTCGTCCTGGGTGACGGTGCGCACCCCGATCAGCTCGTGAGCGCGGCGCACCTTCGCGACCAGCGCGTCCTTGCCCCTCGATGCGAGCTCCTTCTCCAGCTCCGAGGAATCAGCGAAGTACGCGGCAACGGCGTCCTTGCCGGGCGAGCTGACGATCAGCAGCTGCTCGGCACCCGCCTCCGCGGCCTCGGCGGCCACGAGCTCGATTCCCGGGGTGTCGATGACCGGAAGGAGTTCCTTCGGCACGGCCTTGGTGGTCGGCAGAAAACGCGTGCCCAGGCCTGCGGCCGGAACCACCGCGGAACGGAACGGGCTCTTCCCAGGCACGGCTTCGCTCATCGCTCGCCCTCGCTGACGCTCGGGCGGCCCAGAGGAGAGCAACGCAGCGCGCGGGCGCTGTGCCTTTGATTCGCTCGCTCACGCTCGCTCATGGTGGGCGAGCCTAATGGCGTAGGTAGGGTCGATGTGTGACGGGACGCGCCGTTCTCGCCGAGAAGACACACTGGCGTGCCGCTCTCGTGGCTGCTCGGAAGGCCCTCCCGGCCGCCGAGCGCGCGGCGCGGGCGTCGGCTCTCGCGACCGCGGCCGTGGAATTGGCCGCCACCACCGGTGGCCCGGTGTGTGCCTACCTCCCGGTCGGCTCGGAGCCCGGGTCCCCCGAACTCGTGGCCGCGCTGCACCGCGCGGGGCACGAGGTCCTGCTGCCCGTCGTGGCGCCGGAACCGGGGCCGCTCGACTGGGCCGTCTACACCGGGCCCCACTCCCTGGCCGCGGGCCCGCTCGGGCTGCGCGAACCCACCGGACCACGCCTCGGGCCGGACGCCATCGGCCGCGCGCAGCTGGTGCTGGTGCCGGGGCTCGCCGCCGACCGGAGCGGGGTACGGCTCGGCCGGGGCGCCGGTCACTACGACCGCACCCTGCCGCTCGCGGCGCCGGACGTGCCGGTCGTCATCGTGCTGAACGACGAGGAGTTGGTGGAACGGCTGCCCGCCGAGCCGCACGACCACCTGATGACGGCCGCCCTGCTCGCCGGCGCGGGCCTCGTCACGCTGGGGAACAACCGCAGGCCCTGACGGGTTATGCTGGCACTCAAACTGTTCGAGTGCCAGCTCGATCGTGTGTGCCTCCGGAGGGACACGTGCCGACCTACCAGTACGCCTGCACCGCCTGCGACCACCGGTTCGAGGCAGTGCAGTCCTTCACCGACGCGTCGCTGACCGAGTGCCCGGCCTGCTCGGGCAACCTGCGCAAGGTCTTCTCCTCGGTCGGGATCGTGTTCAAGGGCAGCGGCTTCTACCGCACCGACAGCCGCTCCGGCGGCGGTGGCGTGGCCGCCAACAGCGACTCGGCCAAGAGCGACTCCGGCAAGTCCGACTCGGGCAAGTCCGACTCCGGCTCGTCCTCGGGTGGCTCGTCCTCGGGTGGCTCGAAGGAGAGCTCGTCGTCCAGCTCGTCGTCGGCCACGCCCGCCGCGGCCGCGTCCTGACTCATCCACCTCGCCATCGAGTTGTCCACAGGTTCGGCGCAGCCGCCCCGCTGACGGCACCGCCGCCCTAGCGTCGGTCCCATGACCGACTCCCGGCTCGCGCCCCGGCCGCTCTCCCGGCTCGGGGCGCTCGTCATGGGTCCGGGGTGGCGCCGGATCGCGCTGCTCCGCCGGGCCGCCGCCGGGGTGCTCGCAGCGTTCGCGCTGGTGCTGGCCCTCGCGCCGGGCCCCGATGCCGGCGGCGTGCCGGTGGTCGTCGCCGCCGTCGACGTCGCAGCCGGGGCCACCCTCCGCCCGGCAGACCTCGCAGTGCGCCGTTGGCCCACCGAGCTCGTGCCGGGCGGCGCGCTCCCGGATCCCGCAGTCGCCGAGGGGCGCGTCCTCGTCGGGGCCGCGCGGGCCGGTGAGCCGATCACCGACATCCGCCTCGCGGGTCCCACCGCCGCCCTCGGAGCCCCGCCCGGTTCGGCCGCCGTGCCCGTCCGGCTGGCCGACGCCGGGGCCGCCGGGCTGCTCGTCCCGGGCGGCACGGTCGACGTCGTCACGGTGGGCGCGGAGAGTGACGAGCCCGTCGTGCTCGCCGCGGCCGCCGCCGTGCTCGCCGTCCTCCCGCCCGAGTCGCCGTCCTCCGGGCGGTTGGTGCTGGTCGCGATGCCGTCCGGGGTCGCGGCGCGGGTGGCGGCCGCGTCCCTCACCGAACAGGTCGCCGTTACGCTTCGCTAGCGTGATCAAGGGATTCAAGGACTTCATCCTGCGAGGAAACGTCGTCGACCTCGCCGTCGCCGTCGTTATCGGTGCGGCGTTCGGCAGCATCGTCACGTCGTTCACCCAGCGCATCCTGCAGCCGCTCATCAACGCGATCACGCCGCCGGAGAGCCCCGGGTTCGGCATCCAGATCGTGCCCGGCAAGGAGAGCACGTACATCGACGTCGCCTCGGTGATCTCGGCGACGCTCAACTTCCTCATCGTCGCCGCGGTCGTCTACTTCCTGATCGTGCTCCCGCTCAACCACCTCAAGGAGCGGCGCAAGCGCGGCGAGGAGGCCGGCCCGGCCGAGCCCACCGACGTCGAGCTGCTCACAGAGATCCGCGACCTGCTGCGCGCCCAGCATGATCGGGCGGAAGAGCGTCAGTCCTGATCGTGGTGCGGCGGGCGGTTCGCCATGAGCTCGTCGTCGCCCGCGCGCGGGTCCGGGCGCTCGTCGCGCTCGTCGGAGGTGGTGCTGGGCAGCACCTCGCCGAACACCTCGTCGAGCCGGCGACGCACCGGTTCGGGCAGCTCGTCCACGCCACCATCCTGCACCGGTGCCACGATGGACGGCATGGGACTCACGGACAAGGCCAAGGAAATCACCGACACCGCGCTGCTCAAGGCGGGTGAGCTGTCGGAGGTGGCCCGCGAGAAGGCGCCCGGCTACCTCGACCGGGCGGCCGACCTCGCCGTGAAGGCCACCGACGTCGCCGCGACCCGCGTGGACCGCGTCACGGGCGGACGCTTCCACGACAAGATCGAGGATGTCACCGCCAAGGTCGGGGCGTCACTGGACCGTCCGCGTCCCACGGACGCGCCCACCGTGGTGATCGTCGAGCCGGACGAGCAGAAGAACCAGAACTAGCCGCTAGTCGAGGCCGGACAGCTCCGAGATCACGTGCGAGACGAGCGGGGTGAGCGTGGCCATGCCGTCGCGCACGGCGGCGCGGGACTGGGCGAGGTTCACCACGAGCGTGCTGCCCGAGACACCGACGAGCCCCCGCGACAGCCCGGCGTCCATCGCACCCGCGGCGAGGCCGGAGGCGCGGATGGCCTCCGCGATGCCGGGGATCGGCCGGTCGAGAACGCCTGCGGTGGCATCGGCCGTGACATCACGCGGCGAGACCCCGGTGCCCCCGACCGTCACGACGAGGTCGACCCCGCCGATCACGGCGGTGTTGAGGGCGTTGCGGATCGCGACCGGGTCGCCCGGCACCACCACGACGCCGTCGACGACGAGGCGCGCCTCCTCGAGCAGCTCTGTGACCAGCGGCCCGATGGAGTCCTCGTGTTCGCCGTGGCTCACCCGGTCGTCCACGACCACCACGAGGGCTCGACCGATCTGGGGCGGCGCCATCTCCATGGCGCTCAACTTAGCGGGGTGCCTCCGGGGGCACGGTCACCCGGGTCCGGCGAACGCCAGGTCGCGCCGGCGCTGGGAGGGGGACCGGCGCCGACGCGACGGGCGCCCGGCGTGGGGCACCACAACCGGGACCACAGAACGAGACCAGAGCGTCACCATTCGCGTCAACAGCAGGCCACGTCGATCCACCTGGTGGTGCGAAAACCCACCCCTCCCGCGTCACGAACGCCCGACTCGCCGCGCCAAAACGCAAGACTCGCCCGCCGAAACGCCAGACTCGCCGGCAGATGCGCGAGTCCGACATCCCGACCCGGCGAGTCCGACATTTGCGCACGGCGAGTCCGACGTCCGCGCACGGCGAGTCCGACGTCTCCGCGGCGAGTCCGACATCTCCGCACGGCGAGTCCGACGTTCGAGCAGGATGAGGTCGCCGCTCCGCTCGGACGAGTTGTGCGCCGGGGCGGCTAGTTCGGGGCGGCTGTGAGCGTGGCCTGCACCGTCCGGTCGGCGAGCTGCACCTCGACCACCTCGCCGGGCGCCCGCGATCCCACGGCGGCCTGCAGGTCGGTGCCGGTGGAGATGCGCTGGTCGCCGAAGCGCAGCACGATGTCGCCCTCGCGGATGCCGGCCTGCTCGGCCGCTCCACCGGGCGTGACGCCCTTGATGATCGCGCCGGCCTGCCGAGGGTCGTCGGTGACCGTGACGCCGAGGACGGCGCGGGAGGCACGGCCCGTGCGTTCGAGCTCCTCCGCGACCCGCCGGGCCTGGTTGATCGGGATCGAGAAGCCGACGCCGATCGACCCGCCCTGGGCCCCGGTGGTGGCGATCGCGGAGTTGATGCCGACGACCCGGCCGTCCATGTCCACCAGCGGCCCTCCGGAGTTGCCCGGGTTGATCGCGGCATCGGTCTGGAGGGCGTTGAGCACGGTGGGGGTGTTGGCGCCGGTCTCCTCACCGACGTTCACGGCCCGGTCGACGGCGCTGATGATGCCCGTGGTGACGGTGCCGCCCAGGCCGAGGGGTGCCCCGAAGGCCACGACCTGCTGCCCGACCCGAACCGAGTCGGAGTTGCCCAGCTCGACCGGCACGAGCCCGGTCATGTTCTGCGCCCGGATCACCGCGAGGTCGGAGCTGGGGTCGCGGCCCACGATCTGGGCGGGGGCCGTGGTGCCGTCCTGGAACACGGCGGTGACGGTGCCGGTCTGGGCGGCCTCCTCCACGACGTGGTTGTTGGTGAGGAGTAGCCCGTCCGGGCTCAGGACCATCGCCGAGCCCTCGCCGGACGCGGTGGGGCCGTCGACGCGCAGCTGCACGACGCTCGGCAGCACGCGGGCCGCGACCGCCTCGACCGGGGTGGTCGGCGCGGAGGCCTCGTCGATCGACGGCAGGGGCAGGCCGAGCACGCCGGTCGAGCCACCTCGGCCGCTACCGGCGAGCGAGTTGCCGAGGACCCCACCGATCACGCCGGACAGCAGCATCGCCGCCAGCGCGAGCGCGATCAGCGTGCCGCGGCGCGACGTTCCCGCCTTCCGGGGCGGTTCGGGGTAGTACGCACCGGGAGGCGCGCCGTACGCGGGGTTCTGCGGAGGGGGATACGGGCCTGCGGGGGCAGGTGGCTGCGCGGGAGGCGCCGCGTACCAGGAGCTCTGGACGGGTTGGCCCGTTTGGCTGTCGTAGGCCGGCCAGCCGCCCGACCACGTGCCCGCCGTGGCGTACGCGCCGTGCTCGGGCAGGCCGTTCGTCCGGCCCTGCCACCCGCCGGGCGCGGGCATCTCCGCCGTCGCGGCGGCCGGGGAGAAGCCGTCCGGTGCCCGACGCTCGGCGCCCCACCCCGGGTGGTCGGCATGGTGCGCCTGATCGCCGGGGCTGCGCGGCACCCCCTCGTCCGGCCCTC
Organism: Pseudonocardia hierapolitana; assembly: GCF_007994075.1. Lineage (NCBI taxonomy): Bacteria > Bacillati > Actinomycetota > Actinomycetes > Pseudonocardiales > Pseudonocardiaceae > Pseudonocardia > Pseudonocardia hierapolitana. Next base: position 2,622,810 of record NZ_VIWU01000001.1, read on the forward strand.
CCGCGGCCCCGTTGTGGTCGGAGGGGTGGTTCGCCATGCCATCACCGAATTCGCGTCAGGGGACGTGCGGCCCCCAGCCTAGCGACGACCCGTCGGGTGCACCGATCTTTCGGGTCAGGCGAACAGCCTGCGCCCCGGCAGCCGCATCGCGAGCAGTGCCCCGCCCTCCGGAGCCCGGCCCGCCCACACGGCGCCGCCGTGCCGCACCGCGACCTGCCGGACGATCGCGAGCCCGAGCCCCGACCCGGGCATCGTGCGTGACGTCGCGGCGCGGTAGAAGCGCTCGAAGACGAACGGCAGGTCCTCCTCGGCGATCCCGGGCCCCGCGTCGGCCACCTCCAACACGATCGACCACTCGTCCACCGGCCGCATCTGCACCCGCACCCGCCCTCCGGGCGGGCTCCACTTCGCCGCGTTGTCGAGCAGGTTCAGCACGGCACGTTCGAGCGCGGTGGCGTCACCGGCGAGCGTCCACGGCACGAGCACCGGGTCGAACTCGACGTCGCCGGCGCGCCGTCGGGCCCGTTCGAGCGACCGGAGCACGACCTCGGTGAGCTCGAGCGGCTCGTGCACGACCATCGGGGCGTCCTCGCGGGCCAGCTCGACGAGGTCGCCGACGAGGGTGGACAGCTCGGCGACCTGGGCCTGGACGTCGTCGAGGATCTCCGCGCGTTCGGCATCGGGCAGGCTCGGCGCCCCTGGCCTGCTGGCGGCGGCGAGCAGCTCCAGGTTGGTGCGCATCGAGGTCAACGGGGTGCGCAGCTCGTGCCCGGCGTCCGCGACGAGCCGCCGTTGCTGCTCCTGGGACGCCGCGAGCGCACCGAGCATCTCGTTGAAGCTCGCGGTCAGCCGTGCGAGCTCGTCCGATCCCTCCACGGGGATCGGACGCAGGTCCCCGGTGGCCGTGACGCGTTCCGTCGCGGCGGTGAGCCGGTCGACCGGCCGAAGCCCGGCGCGCGCGACGGCCACGCCCGCGATCGCGGCGACGATCACCCCGAGCCCTCCGACGACCGGCATCGCCACGCCGAGCTTCGTGAGCACCTGCTGCGTGGGGTCGAGCCGCTGGGCGATCACCAGCCCCTGCCCCGACCCGGCCTGGACCGCCACGACCCGGTACGACACGCCCTCCTCGGTCGCGGTGCGGGCGGAGGACTCCTCCTCACCCTTGGCGACCGCCAGCTCGTCATCGCCCAGCGGTGGCGCCGACGCCGCTCCCTCCGCGGAGATCGCCTGGCCGTTCGCGAGCAGCAACGCCAGCCGGATGTCGCCCGCGCCGAGCACCTCGGTGGGAATGGTGGCGAGCACCTGGGGTTCGCCCAGCTCGCTCTGAGCGGCGGCGGTCGCGCGCTGCAGCAGGTTGGCGTCGAGCGTCTGCATGATGTTGACGCGCACGGTGACGAAGGCCGCCGCCGACACCAGCACCACCGCGAGCGCCGCGACGAGCGCCGCGAGCACCCCGACCCGGGTGCGCAGCGAGAGCTGGTCGAAGGCCTCCAGCCGGGGAGGCCTCCCCTGCCGCTGGGGCGCGGCAGGCCAGGTCACGGCGGCGTGTCCCGCAGGACGTACCCGACGCCGCGCACGGTGTGGATCAGCCGCGGCTCACCGCCTGCCTCGGTCTTGCGCCGCAGGTATCCGATGTAGACCTCCAGCGCGTTGCCGGTGGTCGGGAAGTCGTAACCCCAGACCTGCTCCAGGATCTGGCCTCGGGTGAGCACCCGGCGCGGGTTCGCGAGGAGCAGTTCCAGCAGCGTGAACTCGGTGCGGGTGAGGCTGATCGGGCGGTCACCACGGCGCACGTCGCGGGTGTCGGGGTCCAGCGAGAGGTCGGCGAACTCCAGCGGCTTGCTCTGCCCCGCGGACGCGGCGATGTCGTCCGGGGTGCGCCTGCGCAGCAGTGCCCGCAGCCGGGCGAGCAGCTCCTCGAGGGCGAACGGCTTGGGCAGGTAGTCGTCGGCCCCCGCGTCGAGGCCGGCCACCCGATCGGAGACGGCGTCGCGGGCCGTGAGCACGAGGATCGGCAGCTCGTCGCCCGCCGCGCGCATCCGCCGGCACACCTCGAGCCCGTCGAGGCGCGGCATCATCACGTCGAGGACCATCGCGTCGGGGCGCTGCGCGAGCACGGCGTCGAGTGCTGCCTGCCCGTCGCTCGCGAGCTCGACCTGGTAGCCGTTGAAGGCCAGTGAGCGACGCAGCGACTCCCGGACGGACCGGTCGTCGTCGACGACGAGAATGCGCATGCGGTCAGTGTGAACGCGCGATCTGAGACGCGCCTGAGAGCTGACTGTGGCGCTGCCAACGTTCCCCGCCCGGGTGACCAGCGAATTCACGGGCGCTCCTCGGCGCGCCCGCGCTACCGTCTCCACATGGCGAGCGAGCGGCGATTTCCCTGCCCCCGGCCGCGGTGCGGCCGCGCGGGCATCGACGCATACGCCTGATCCGCGCGCCGTGGCGGCCGGGGGTAAGCCCCTCCCCACCGTCACCACCCGTGAGGATCGCCATGCCCGCCACCCTCTCCCCCGACCACGTCGCGGCCGCCCTCGCGCTGCGCGACCTGACCGACCCCGCCCAAGGGACGCACGCCGTCGGGCTGCTGCTCGACGCCGCCGTCGAGGCGCTCGCAGCCCGGTGGGGCAGCGCCGTGCGCGTGCTGCGCCCGTCTCCCTGCGTGAGCGTCGAGGACAACTACGACCGGCTCGGCTACCCGGCAGCCGCGATCACCCGGGAGGCCCGCTACTCGCGCTACCTCGGCGACACCGTCATGCTGCGCAGCCACACCACAGCCGGCGTGCCGCCCGCGCTTCGCGCTCTCGCCACGGAGCCCGACCCGCCCACCGACCTGCTGCTCGTGCTGCCCGGCCTCGTGTACCGGCGCGACGTTATCGACCGCCTGCACGTCGGCGAGCCGCACCAGGTCGACCTGTGGCGCATCACCCAGGGCGGCATCGACGCAGTCGACCTGGACGACATGCTCGACACGCTCGTCGAGGCGGTCCTGCCCGGAGCCGATCGGCGCACCGTGCCTGCTCGGCACCCGTACACCGAGCAGGGCCGGCAGGTGGACGTCCGCATCGGGGACGGCTGGGTCGAGCTGGCCGAGTGCGGGCTGGCCGCGCCGCACGTGCTCGCGACGGCCGGGCTGGACCCGCGACGTTGGCGCGGGCTCGCCCTCGGCATGGGGCTCGACCGCGCCGTCATGCTGCGCAAGGGGGTGCCGGACATCCGGCTGCTCCGGGCCACCGACCCGCGGATCGCGGAGCAGATGCTGGACCTCTCGCCGTGGCGCCCGGTCTCGATGCTGCCGGCCGTCCGGCGCGATCTCTCGATCGTCGCGGCGGCCGGCGTCGACGCGGAGCTGCTCGGCGACCGCGCCCGCGGCGCACTGGGCCCCGACGCCGAGCTGCTGGAGAGCCTGACGCTGCTGGCCCGCACACCCCACGAGCAGCTACCCGGGCCCGCCCGTGATCGCCTGGGCACGGAGCCGGGCCAGGACAACCTGCTGTTGCGGCTGGTCCTGCGGCCGTTGGACCGGACGCTCACCGACGCCGAGGCCAACGCTGTGCGCGACCGCGTCTACGCCGCCCTGCACGAGGGCCCGCGCCACGAATGGGCCGCTTTGCCGGAACGGCAACGTTCGTCGACGTGAACCCGGAGCACGCGCACCGTGTCCACATGGACGAATTCGACGTGTTCTCGCCGGAGAGCGAGGCGCAGGTGTGCGAGCAGGTGCTCGGCGACGCGCGACACGGCCTCGACACCGCCCACAGCCGAGATCGCGCTGAAGTACTGCTGGGCGCCTCAACAGCATCGTGATCGGTCCGAGCAGTACACCAGCGCTGCCCTCGCTGCGCTGCTGTGCGGCTCGGGATGGGCTACGCCGCCCACTCCGCCAGCACGTCCTGCGCGTCCCCGACGACGCGGGCGTGGAACGCCGGATCGACCGGCCCGTCCGGGTGCAGGTCGACGTTCACGCAGAACGCGCCGGCCGCCCGGGCCGTCGGCGCCAGCCAGGACGCGGGCGCCACCCGCCCCGACGTACCGACCGCGAGGAAGAGGTCGCACGCCGATACCAGCCGCCGCGCCGCCCCGAGCGCCTCCGGGTCGAGCATCTCCCCGAACAGGACGACGGCCGGGCGCGCCGGCTCGGTGCAGCGCCCGCACCGCGGAGGCTCGACCCGCTGCGCCTCGTCGGCCGGGCCGCTCCAGCCGCAGAAGTCCTCGTCCAGGCAGCGGGCCCGACCGGCCGACCCGTGCAGCTCGACGACCCCGACCGAGCCCGCGGCCTGGTGCAGCCCGTCGACGTTCTGCGTGATCACCGAGGCACCGGCGGCCGCGAGCGCCCGATGCGCCTGCGTCGGCCCGGCCGCGGCGGCCGTGTTCCACATGCCGCCCCAGACGTCCCACAGCGCGTCGACGTTGCCGGGCAACAGGTGGGCGTGCATGGCCCGCTCGATCTCGGGCGAGAGCGTCCAGAGCCCGTCCGGCCCGCGGAAAGTCCCGAGCCCGGCCGCCACGCTGATCCCGGCACCGGTGAGAGCGCATATCCGCGCGAACTGCTCCCGCGGGGCGACCTCGACGAGGCTGCTGACGTCCACGGCGGCTCCCTCCGACCCGCCGATCCTTACATCTGCCCGGCCCCGGCGCCCGGGCCGGGCGGTGCGACCGGTCGCGGCTAGGATCGGCCTGCAAGCCCTCGTAGCTCAGGGGATAGAGCACCGCTCTCCTAAAGCGGGTGTCGCAGGTTCGAATCCTGCCGGGGGCACGCAGGTCAGCAGCTCGGGCCGCTGATCATATTTCCCGACGGGGAGCTATCCGGGGAGCGAGAGTGCTTGCTTCGCTCCCATGGCGCACAGGCCGAGCCGCCAGCGCGGCGAGATCGAGGCCAGGGCCAGCGGCTCCCTGCGGGTCCGTGTGTACGCCGGCGTCGACGCCCTCACCGGGCGCCGGCACTACCTCACGGAGTCAGTGCCCGCCGGACCGAAGGCATACGCCGAAGCGGAGAAGGTCCGCCGGCGCCTCGTCAACCAGGTCAACGAGCAGCACAACCCGCGCACGAAGGCCACGGTCACCAGCTCATGGACCGCTACCTCGAACTCCTCGACGTCGAGGAGACGACGCTCGAGAGGTACGAGCAGACGATCCGCATCCACATCCGCCCACTCCTGGGGCATCTTCCGGTGGCGAAGCTCGACGGCGAGACGCTCGACGCCCACCAAGCGATCCTGCGCCGTTGCCGGGCGCACTGCGACGGCCGGCCACACGTCGGCCATGCCGCCGACGGCCCGCACAACTGCTCGCCCGCCTGCAGACCCCACGTCTGCCAGCCGCTGGCCACATCGACGATCCGCAAGGTGCACTTCTGCTTGTCCGGCGCCCTCGCCCGGGCCGTCCGCTGGCGCTGGATCACGGTCAACCCGCTGGACCAGGCAGAACCTCCCCGCGGGCCTAGATCCGACCCTGACTCACCGACTGCCGAACAGGCGACCGCGATTCTCAACGCCGCGTTCCCGGAGGTCATGTGGGGCTGCCTGCTGTGGCTCGCCATGACGACCGGCGCGCGACGTGGGGAGCTGTGCGCGATGCGTCGGGACCGGCTCGACCTCGATCGCGCCGTTCTGACGATCCGGACCAGCATCGCCCAGAAGAACACTCTCACCTGGGAGAAGGACACCAAAACCCACCAGCAACGCCGCATCGCGCTCGACGACAACACGGTCTCCCTGTTCCGGGCCTACCGGCAGCAATGCGAGCAGGACGCCGCCGCCGTCGGCATCACGCTTGCCCCCGACGGCCGGCTGTTCTCGCCAGCCGTCGACCACAGCACGTGGCTTCGGCCGTCCTCGGTCTCCAACCGCTATGCCCGCATGTGTGCCCGGTTCGAACTTGCACCAGCTCCGCCACTATTCGGCGACCGAGCTGATCGCGGCCGGCGTCGACGTCCGGACGGTTGCTGGCCGCCTCGGGCACGGCGGCGGAGGCTCAACCACGCTTCGCGCATACACGGCGTGGGTGGCGGAGGCCGACCAACGGGCGATGAAGGCGCCGGGCGTCCGCATGCCATCCCGCCGATCAGCAGCGACGGCGGTCCCGGCTCCACCAGGCGACCGGAACTGCTGGCTCGGGATAGCCCGTCCCAGAGGATCGCCGCTGACCTCCGAGCGGCGATTGCCTGCGGCGCGCTTACGGCAGGCGACCCCTTGCCGACCATCGACACTCTTCGGGAGCGCTACAAGGTCGCTGCCGGCACCGCGAACCGCGCCGTCGCACTGCTGAAGGCGGAGGGACTCGTTGCGGCCAGCCGCGGAAAGCGAGCGGTCGTAGCCGCTCCGCCTCAATCAGCGGCATTCTGACCTGACTCGTGCCACCTCCTGGGTCAGGTTCGGCCTGCAGGCCTGGGACCTGGTGTTTCGTGGCTCGCGGAGTGCCGTGATGGTCACTAAGACCCTCCGCGGCTGCACCTTCGAAGGCCCCGCCGGGCACCTTCCGCCAGCGCACCGAACTCACCACCGACCAGCGCGCCATCCTGGGCAAGCTGGGCATCGACCCACCGAAGAAGATCATCGAGCTCGGGCTACCCGCAACGTCCTGACCAGCACGAACACCACCGCCTGGACACACGCCTGTCCAGCGATGCTCACCCGTTCCCGCAGATCACACCCCAGGTTCCGTGTCCAGGCCATCACCCAGCTGCGGAACCCGGGTTCGACGATCAGATCCGCTGTCTCCGGTTGCGCTCGCGCTGTCAAGTGCATATGTACTGCTCGCGCTCAGCCTGCAGACTGGGGAAGCGTCAGGGGCCGTAATGCAGCTGGATCAGGCGTCCGCGCAACAATACGAACAGACGGTCGAACTCTGTGGCGCCGATCGTCACGCCCGTCGGACCGCCGAGTCCCGCGATGATGTCGGGGACCGTGTTGGTGTGGCCGACGACTAAGGCAGCGGAGGACGGCGGACGGGCGCGGATCGCAGTGATGACGTCGACGGCCGAATCGATTTGCACCGGAGTAACGCCGAGGTCTGCGGCCAGGGGCGCGGCCGTCTGCTGTGTCCGCTGCCATCGCGTGATGTAGATCGAGTCGAGCCCGGCGTCGTGGAACACGTGGCGCAGCTCCAGTGCCCGCGCGGATCCCGCCGCGCTCAGCGCGGGGTCGGCTCCTCCCCCGGCAACGTCCGCATGACGAATGAGGATCACCGCGGGCGTGCATCGACCCAACAGGAAGCACCAGCGCGAGAGCCGGGCCATCGGCCTCATGTGGCCTCCCGGTGCGCGCCCGGTGTGTGGACTTCGACCGCCACGCCGCCGACGAGGCGTGTGCCGTCGTGTTGAACGAGATGAACCATGAAGGAGGCGCCCGGATGCGCATCTGAGGGCGCGGTGATCTTCAAACCGACCGTCGTCGGCGCGTCCGCGGGCAGCGCGACGGGCACCCGGATACGGGGCTTAGCCTTCAGCGGGAGCTCTACCGCGCCGGGGAAACGGCGGGCAACGCGCTGCGGCTGGGTCGAGCGCAGCACCCCACCCACGTATTCCTCCGCAATCGGCTCCGCGCCGCCGCAGTCCATGAGGCGGCGCTCGCGCGGTCGAACCGCCGGGACGGCGAGCGGCCGCAGGCCTTCCGGCCGCACGAAGAAGCCCCTGACCCGATGCACGAGCGCGACGTCGGCAAGCGGCGCGTCCTCGGTCTGCAACACCTCAAGAGCTGGCTGCGCGTTCCCGCGGAGGTTGCCGATCATCACGGGCACGATAAGGAACTCGCCAGGCGCTAGATCGACCACCGTGAGGTTCTTTTGGGCGAGGTTGGCCTGTTCCCAGACGTGCGTCCCAACTGCCGGATGGTCGCTGCGCGCAATCGCCGCAGCGAGCAGGCACAGGTGCGTGCCGGAGGGTGGAACGTGCTCCCATGGCCAGCGGGCGGCGACGACGCGCTCCTCGCCGGGCGCGAGGTCGAAGGCTGCGCTCGCGGCGATGGCCGGCAGGAAGTCTCCCGGATAGGCGAACTGCGTGCCTGCGAACTGCTTGACCGCGAAGGTGACTACGAAGTGTCGGCAGGCCGCGCCCGCGGCGTCGTTGCGCACCCGGGCATGGAACCAGTTGTCCTGGCCGGACTCCGGCGACTGGTGGGCCGTGCCGCCGTCGTCGGCGTGCCGGATCCACAAATCGGGCGAGTTCCAGAATTCCCCGCCCCACACGTCGGCGCCAGTGTGGCCGGGAGCGTCGCGCAGCCATAGGCGCGGGACGGGCGATGGGTCAGCGAAGCCATAGACGAAGCGGTGGAACGCGTCGACCAGGCTGGCTGCGCCTGTGCGGGCGACAAGATCTTCCTCGAGAGCAGCTGTTGACAGCGGGCCGCCGCGATGCCGCTCGTACACGCTGCGCATCACGGCGCGCAGCGTCGCGACGCCCACGGTGGCAGCGACACCGCGGAAGAAGCGGCTACCGTCCGCGTAGGCGTTTCCGGGCGTGCGCCGTTGGAAGGGCAGACGTGAGCAGAGCTCGACCGGCGCGTCGAGGAAGTCGAATGGTTCGGTGTCGTCGGCACCGGCATCGTGAAACGTAGTGAAGGCTTCGTCCCACCATGCGTCGGCCTGGGACGCGGGCGTGACGCCGCGCGCGAACCAGCTGTGGAAGGTCTCGTGGCCGAGCGCGGGCACTGAGGTCGTCGTGGCGCCTGCGTACTCCATGCCACCGCCAGCGCCGTGGAAGAAAAAGACGAACCGATCGTCGAGGTACGGACCATAGTCGGTTTCGTTCGCGATCAAGAACCCGGCGGCGTCTGCGATCCGTGCAGCGAGATTCTCCGGGTCGCCGGTTAACTTCCACGCCTCGATCGCGACCTGGCCGGTCAGCGGAAGCGTCACCGAACCGGTCACCGACTCCACCGTGTTACTTGCGCGAATCTCGAGGAGATGCGAGAGCGGGGCGAAGTGGTCCGGGAATTGCACCGACCAGTGGTTTGCGCCGAGCGCGGTGACCATGCCGTTGGTGATGATGGAGTGTGCCGCCAGTGTCCCGGTGACTTCGACGTCGAGACGGATAGGGAATCGATCCCAGATGAGGTTCGACGGTAGCCACGCCTCAAGATAGCGCCCGGCGTTGAGGTCGGACATGCCGAACGTCCAGCGCAGCCGCGGGCCGGGTGACCATGCGAGGACGGGCGGGTAGGACCCGCCAAGCTCGGAGTCCGGTGGGCCGAGCTGGTACGCGACGCGGAGGGTGTGCACGGACCCGGCGTCCTGGACGGCGTCCAGGACGCGGACCGTCGAGAACGAGCCAGCGCCCACGTTGCGCGCCGCCAGGTCGCTCGGATCGGTGGGCGTCCCGTCGACCCAGACCTGGCCGATCGTTTGCCGCAGGTCAAGTAGCGGGGAGCCGGTCGTGGGGCCGATTTCGTAGGTGAGGGTGACGTCGGCGCGACCGATGGAGGCCGCGCCGTCGAAGCTCACGGTCGCCTGCACGTCCTGGATGTGGATCGGCACGGCGAGCAGGCCGTCGACCGGGGTGGGTGGCGGCGCAAGCTCGTAGTTGGGCGCGGACATGTCCTGCGATCAGCAGTCGTCGTCGCGCATCTTGAACCCGACAATGACTTCCTTGACCTTGACGTCCTTGAGGTCCTGGTCGTGGATGCCGAGGCAGTCGAGCAGCTCCTTTGCCGGACGCCTGCAGTCGCGTTTGGCGCCGGGACGTGCGTTGTAGGGGCGGGTGAGCTCGGGGTCGAGCCGGTAGGTCATGCCACCGAGCAGGTCGCCATCGCCGCGGACGGTGACGCGGATTTCGCAGATTCCGGCCGCGGCGACGGCATCCTTGGTGAAGTCCTGGCCGGCCTTGAGCCGCAGCACGACCTCGCGCCGGGCGCCGGGCCTGAGGATGAAGCGGTCATCGTCGAGGCCTTCGAAGGAGAGGCGCCAGCCCGCTGACGCGAGCAGCTGCGGAAGCTCCGCGTGCAGCGTCATCAGCGCGCGTCGGGGGTTGGGGTTTCCGACCCAGACGCTGACGCCGTCCAGGCTCTGCAGTAGGCCCTCGCCGCCGCCACCACCCGCCACGGGTTGGACGTTGCGCTGACCTACGTTGTTGTCGTTCGGGACCAGGCGCCACTCCGGGATCACCTCGCCGACGGTGAAGTTGTCGACGTTGGATGCGTCGCCGTCGGCGGAGACGACCATGAGCATGCAGTCGTGCCCGTAAGCGTTGATGTTCGGCGTCCACTCGAAGGGGCCGACAACCTCCTCCTGGGTATTGTTGCCCGCAATGGTGCCGACGGCGATCTGCGCGGTGGAGAACGTCTCGAAGTCGCCCGGCCAGAGCAGGCCGGCGCCGGGCCTGGTGTGGAAACCACGGACGATCACGTTCGTTGCGGTCTGGGTACCTCGGTTCTTGACCTTTACGTAGGCGTAGTTGGTCTCTCCGAGGGCTGGCTCCTCGTGCGTTGTCATGCCGTCTGCACTGCGCCGGTTCCAGATTGTCGTCGTGTGCCAGTGGACCGGCTGGTACTGGTACTCACCTACGCGGCCGTCGTCAATGTAGACGTCCTGGTCGGGCGGCTGGCCGGGCGCGACGATCGTCCCATCGCCGGGGCCTCCGTTCGTGATCAGTGGACTCTGGAACTCGCCCTGCTTCTCGAACGACCAGCGGAAGACCTTGTTGTAGGCGCCGCCGAAGATGCCTTCCGAGGTCCAATTGAGCTGGTCAGTCGCCATGAGTTCGGCGCAGAAGTCACGCGCGTAGCTCGGGTTGCTGGCCGGCGTGAGGTTCTGCACCGCCCTCAGGATCAGATACAGCATCATGCGTGAGGCGAACCGGCGCCGGCCGACGTCCGCGGAGTCGCCGCCGATCGACCGGTATACGCGGAACAGCGTCGTAGCGAGAATCTCCTCCGAGCCGTATCCGGCGTCGTCCTGCGCGCCACCCCATGCCCAGCCCGCGGCCACGTCGCGATCAAAGCGGCGGTTGAGCGTCGGATGCCAGGGCACGTAGGTGAATCGCAGGTCGCCGGGCTTGCCCAGCGGGGTGCCGTCGACCCCTCGCAGATTCGAGTCGGGATCAAAGTAGATGCCCGAGAGGGAGTCACCTGCGCTGTGCGCAAAGCCGAAGTTGGCAGTTCCGACCGCCTCGTACAGAATCCCGTGACCGCACAGCTCATGCCAGTGAACGCGGGGGTCGCAGGCGCGCCCGAGCACGTTGCCTGTGTCGGTCAAGTCCATGATCCCGTAGCCGACATGCCCGATCCCGCCCAATCCGTCACCGACGCAGTGAGCGTTGATGACGTTCCCTGAGAAGCAGCGGTGGTCGATCGAGACGGGAAAACTCGTGTTGCTGAAATAGCCGGACCCTCCAGCGATGGTCCAGCCGAGACCCGCGATCTCACGGAAGATCCGGTCTACGTGGAAGTAGGCGCTGACGGCGGCGAAGTTATTGGTTCGCACGTCATAGAGGAAGTCTGTGCCAGTGGGGGACGCCGGAGCAGCGACCATATCACCCTCGACCTCCTGGAGACGGCCGAACGTGCCTGAAAGCGATTGGGTCCCGCCGGATGGCGCGTTGAGATTCTGCAGGAGGACGGTGTCGCGATGCGGGTTGAGGGTTGCGTTGTTGGACGCGGCGTTCAGCGCGGAGTTGCCGGTCTTCGTCGGTGGATCCTGAAGGAAGAGCTGGCCGTCGACTTCACTCACCAGTGCGCGCAGGTATAGCACCGAGTTCGTCTGAACCTCGACGAGCATGCGCCAGGTGAGCTGCTCGCGATCCCCCACCGGCATCTCGAACGTAATCTCGGCGACCAAGTAGTACGCGCCATCCTGAATCCGCTCGTCGACCGGCGGAAGGGGCAGGAGCAGCGGCCCGCGGTCGTCAGGAACCTCCCCTGTCTCACCCGACTCGCGGCCAACGTCGCGGTTGAACCGCTCAGGGATCGAATTCGACGACGGCACACGGGCCAGCTCGTCGTACTGGTATACCCAGAACTGACCGAAGATAAGGCGAGTCTGGCGCCTGGCCACGGCGGCGCGTTCGCTCGGCCACTCGGCGTCGGTCAGGTCGATCAGCAGATCGCGGCCCTCGTCCTCCGCATCCTCGCTCAGTTCGTCTCCAGCCGCGCGCCGCGCACGCAGGATTTCGGTCCTCTGGAAAAGCCGCCTGTATCGCTCGACTGACTCCTCGGGAGGCATCTCCACCTCGATGCCGGCGTGGGCGGTGTTGACGGAACGGACCACCCGGTTCGGTCCCTGTTTGACGGTCACTTTCAGGCCAGCTGCCCAGACGGGCGTGTTGAGCACCGTCTGGGCGAAGCTGAACGTCGTCGAATCAAAGCTCGTGCGCTCCTCGGCAAGGCGGTACTCGATGCCCTGCGTCCTCGGGTCGAGGTGGGTCGCCCGCACCGGCAGGTTGTCCAACTCTCCGCCTGGCACCTCGTACGCGGACGCCATCGCGCGCAAATACGCAATCGCGGCAGCCAGCGGACTCCCCTCGTCTGACTCCCAGTACTCCTGTGAGTGACGAATCGCCCGCAGTCGGTTGTCCTGATCACGAATGACATGCGCCTTCAGTCCCGCATCGAACTGCTCCTGCATCAGTCCTCCCAGCTGAGGTCACCCACGCGAACCGCATGCCGGTACTTGAAGGCCGGTCCGACTTGTCGCGCATGCGCGCGGCGACCAGCGCTCGCGGCGCAACGCGTGCCCTCATCGACCCATCCCCATAGCGCTAAGTGCGCCCAGGCGTACTCGCGGTGACTGTGCTCCCGTTACAGCTGAGGCGGGCTTTCACCCGAATGGCCCAGCACTACGACGCACGTCATAACCAGAGACTAGGCGGGCTCTGTAGAGCTCGACTTGTCGGGCGAACGAGCAGATCGAACGGGTCCTCGATCAATCGACGGAACGGCAGGCTCGCCATGCTCGGCATGATCGCCACCTCGCCCACCAGCACGCCGGCGACCCCTTTATTGCGATCCTGAGAAAGGTCGCAGGCTCACACCGCTCGATCGTCTCGCCGCCGTGGTGGCCACCCATCGCTTCGAAGATCTGCGCGGGCGATCGATCCCGCCACATGTCCCCGACGCCGGGCCGTCCTGAGCCGCCCAGGGCACCTATCGTGATCTCAACCCGTGCTACCGTCCCATCGGCCAAGCGCGGATACGTTCTGGCGCCGTGCCCGAACCTCGCGCGGGGCAGTCAGGACCAGAGGAGCAGGTCGTACGTCCCTGCCTCGTTTTTGACACATCGCCAGTTGCGACCTTGTGTTGCGGCTGTGGCGGCACACGAAGGGTAGTCCGGATGGTTTGAGTGGAACATCCATTCCGCTTCTGCTGCGTAGAACACGGAAGATAAGGAAGGCGTGTCATGTACCGGGGCGGCCAGATGGGCCGGAACGAGCGCTGCGCCACAAAGTACGGCCGCCGCTATCGCGAGTTGTCGAAGTTTACTCATCGCCATTCTTCTTTCGATCGACTTCGTCTCTCACGCGAAGTTGGCAGACGAAGCAAAGCTATACTGTAGCGTTACTCAGCGCCGATCCCGGCCATCGGAGGACCCGTAAGGCCCGCTACGGCAGTAACGAGAACCGCAGCAAGTACATATCCCAGAATTGAATGCAAGTAGAAATACCGTCGGACCCACGGCTTCACTCGATCGCTGGTGACGTCGACGTTCGCATATGCCTGACCAAAGCTGATCAGCGGAATCAACCGATGGGTGCTGAAGATAATCTTCGACCTCGCACGGGCTCTTCTCATCGCATTCGACGGAAGATAGCGTGCAGCAATAGCACCGACGCCGATTACGCACACAATCCACAGGACGACCCATTCCGGGTGGTACCCGTAGCCCACGGTGAATCGGTGAACGGGAGAAAGTAGCCATCTAGCAGGATAGACAACGCCTCTCTCCGAGTACTCCCTCGCCATTCGATCCATTCCAACCGCGTTAGCTTCGGAGGACCTCCCAGCCGCCCTGAGGCTGCTTTCGAGCTGCGCGTAAGCCATTCGACAGAATCCGGGATCACTCCTTAGCCAACGGATGTACCAGTCACTGCTGCGAGAAATTAACCCGTCTGAGCCAGCGCCAGTGGTGCGCAGTCCGTCAAACATGAAATCTGACATGAAAATTCGTGGCGGCCATGCGTCCTTGCTGTCGTCCACCCCCTTCACTGTGGTGCCCCGGAGGTATAGAGTCCGATCCTCTCCGAACCACGTAGCCGGCTGCGGCCCGGCAAGGATCAGCGCTCCATCTACCCGAACTCGGGACATGTGGACGTCTTGGTAAATCTGGGCGCCTGTCAGGTTAACATCGCCGCCGATCTGTGCCGAGTTGAGATGAACTACGTCTCGGAAGGTCGCCTTCGTGGCGAGCAGGGAATTCTTTAGCACAGCCTCAGTGATGTCGACCGCGCCGCCGAATTCACTCCTGTCTAGTGAAACGGCATCGCTTACCTCCGCCCGACCTAGAGATACTGTGGCGCCATCGTCAGATCTGGCACCGACAATGGCGAGAGTTCCCTTCAGCTCTGCGCCTAGCATCCTGACCTCTGACCTAAAATGCGAGCCAGAAAGGACGAGGTTGGCTCCGATTGAGGTGTTCTCGAGGTCCACTAGTTCGCCAAAGGAGGAGTCGATGAGCACGAGGGCCCCCGCGATGGTCGAGTGCGACAGGAATAATGGCGCCTCAAAGCGGGAATTCGTGAGTCGCACACTTGCCGAGATCTTAGAATTACGGAGCTCTATCTCGCTCGTGTATCGCGCGCCAGAAATAGCAATTGGCCTATCTTTTATCAAATCGGAGTACTTAGGTGCCGTCAAGATCGTTTGAATAAACGTCGAACGCAGTGTTCTTGACGCGGGCCAGCCCTCGCTTTCATCTACCGAGGGGGCAGTACCGAAGGCGGCATTCATAGAAAGGTCGGCGTCTTGCCGTTGGCACAGCTTGTCCCAAACCCACAGCTCTTGTTCTGTCCAGGTAGACAAGGCGGCCGCACGGCACGCGTCAGACTGTTGTTCGTCAGCCGCAGCGCTCTGCGCCGAAGCAGCCATTGCTAAGATGAAAAAGCAAAGTATGGCCACCCCTCGCCAGAAGACGGAGAGGCGCTTTCGCCATCTATTTATCATGTCTGCCTCGTTACTGTCCGATGCACCGACGTCTCATAAGACTGGAGTCCAGGCGGGCAGTCTTGCGACCTCGTGTGTCTGCACGCGCAGCGGCCCTTTCCTTCGAGGGCCGTGACGTATTGCGTGACCTGCGCGAAGCCCTGACCTTCAATTGCGCAGTGGTCGCGTGCCAGCGCGGGGGCCAACTCGCGGCCACGCATCCAGGCCATGTCGGGCGGGCCCTCGCACAGGTTAGCTCTGGTTTCATGTGCCGGAACCGCCATTTCGCCGCCCAATCGGCGCGCGGCACATCGTGACCCTGGATCAAATCCTCATTCATAGTGGTCGCCGCCGCGCTGTCAATCAGTGCCCAGGGTGGAGGCAACAAGGTCAGGATCACGCGCTTGCAGAAACCGACCGGAACCAGGTGCGCATCCGGGTCGGATACGTCGATCAACCAGTTCTGAGTGGCCCTCGAGCACACATCGTGGCCGGCCTCGAGGTAGCAGCCGCATGCAGCAGCGGCTTGCGGAACCGGACCTCGAGCTGGTCGGGTGCGTCGAGGCATTCGGAGCACATGCTGCGGCGGCTCTAGACGAATCCTTTGATCGCCCAGGCGACGGTGACTCTGAGTCTTCAGAAGCGCGGTCATTGATCGGTCCATTGCGGCCACCTCGCTCGCGGCAGGGGTCCTTGAGGAGGAGCGCCGAGGCTGCCGTCAGATACAGCGCTACCTCGAGCCCCGCGGACACCAGGAGAGAATCTCGGTGTCGTCCACCAGGGGCCATCGTGCAGACCCCCGTCCACAAGTGAGAAGCCCCCGTTCGCGCGGGGGGGAAGACCCCCGCTTGTGGCCGAGCCTGGTTCTCCCGGGCCCGCCCGTCGGGTACCAAGTCGCCTCCTCCGTCGCCGGCGTTCCCATGCCGGTGTTACTGGCGTCGAGGTCGCGTGAGGTGGGGCGAGTCCAATCGGCCTATTGCACGTTGCCGAGATCCTCTTCCGTCGGGCCGACCGGGGACCCAGGACGGCGACCATCGAGGCGGGGCCGGCTCGGCTCTCGGGCACGGCGAGCGCAGCCGTCAGCCCGTTCGTCCTTTTGATCGGTGGGGTTCAGGGTTCGCGGCAGGCGCAGGGCCTGAGCTGGCAGCGGCCTGAAGCGCTTGGGACTTAGGGTGCCCACAGGGGCGATGTGACGCTCGTCCCGATCACGCAGCCCGCACGCGAGAGCCACGAGCCTTGTCCGTGACCCGCACGAGCAACCATCGCCCGCTCACGGGCGTGGGTGCCAGACACGCCTGCGGCCGGACTAGCTGCACCAGCGTGCCCGCGCTGTATGCGATCGGGACCGGGCTGGAGCACCTCGCCGAGGGAACCCTCCGACGAAGACTCAAATTCGTCCTCCTCCTGCTCCGGCTCTGTGGACCACACTCGACCTAAGCGAAGCCGGCGCCGGCCCCGGGGAGCCATATGGGGAGCGAAAGCGCGCTGTCTGATGGGGCTGGGAGCTACTCAGGAGGTCGCACTCAAAGCATCAGAGCAGGTAGTGTGGCATGTACATACGGAGGAGAACACTCCTAAAGCGGGTGTCACAGGTCCGAATCCTTGGCGGGGGCCACCGACCTGCGCAGCACTTGCGCAGGTCGCCGCAGCACCGTGCACGAACGTCGGCAAGCACGCTCGTCGACCTGCCCTCTGCCACCGTGGATCTCGTCAGATGGGCGGCCAGTTCTGCAGCGCCGCGTCGGCGACCCGGTGCAACTCGTCGCGGCCGGCGCCGCTCGCGGCCTGGACCGCGATCCCGGACGACACGGCCATGAGGAACCGGGCGAGCAGTGCGGGGTCGGACGTCGGCGGCAGGTCGCCCTCGTCCCGGGCCCGCTGGAACCTGTCCTCCAGGCGGGAGCAGGCGGCGTTGCGCCAGTCGGCCAGGAAGTCCCGGATGGCCCGGTCCGCGGGCGCGGCGGCCAACGCCCCCTGGACGCCGAGGCACCCCGACGGCGAACCGGGGTCGGTGGTGGTGTCGACCGAGCCGTGCAGGAAGGCCGTGGCCACCGCCCGGGCGGTCGGTTCCTCGAGCGCTCGCGTCGCGTAGGCGGACGGACCGACCGAGTAGCGCTCCAGCGCCTTGCGGAACAGGTCCTCCTTGTTGCCGAAGGCCGCGTACATGCTCGTGCGGGTGATGCCCATCGCCGCGGTCAGGTCGGTGAGGCTGGCGCCCTCGTAACCCTGCTCCCAGAACACCCGCATCGCGCGCTCGAGGGCCTCGTCCACGTCGAACTCCCGTGGCCGGCCGATCGTCGCCCTCCGGGTGTTCGTCATGACCTCGAGCATAGTCCCGCCACACGCCGGGTGGCCGCCGTGCTACGTTCGTTCTGTACTGATCGATGCGTAATTATGGGGAGGTCAGAGCTCGATGGGACAGTTCGACGGCAAGACGGCGGTGGTGACCGGCGGCAGCACCGGGATCGGCCTGGCGACTGCGGAGCGACTCGCCGCAGAGGGTGCACACGTTTTCATCACCGGGCGGCGCGAGGCCGAGCTGGAGAAGGCCGTCGCCGCGATCGGCAAGGCCACCGCGATCGGCAAGGCCACCGCGGTGCCCGGTGACGTCAGCGTCGCGGCCGACGTGGACCGCCTGTACGAGCGGGTGCGGGAGCGCGGGCAGGGCCTGGACGTGCTGTTCGCCAACGCGGGCATCAACCACCTCGCAACGTTGGACGAGCTCACCGAGGAGGCCCACGACCGGATCTTCGACATCAACGTCAAGGGCACCTTCCTCACCGTGCAGAAGGCCCTCCCACTGCTCAACGACGGCGCCGCGGTGATCCTCACCGCCTCCACCTCCGCCGAGAGCGGCGCCGAGGCCTTCGGTGCCTACGGGGCGTCGAAGGCTGCGGTGCGCGCCTACGGGCGCACCTGGGCCAACGAGCTCGCCGGTCGCGGTATCCGGGTCAACGTGGTCTCGCCGGGCCCGTCCGACACCCCGTTGTTCGATCTCTTCGGCGAGCGCGCCGACGAGATGAAGGCGGCGATCGGTGCCGGCCTGCCCGCCAAGCGGATCGCCGCCCCGGACGAGATCGCCGCCGCCGTGGTCTTCCTTGCCTCGCCGCAGAGCAGCTTCGTCTACGGCGCCAACCTCTACGTCGACGGCGGGATGAACCAGATCTGACCAGGTCCGCCCGCCGGCGCGCAGGTCACCGGAGGAACCGTCGGATCCGCCGCGGACACCCGGAAGAGTCGACGCTGTTGACTGTGCCGCTACGGCACGGTGTCTGCTCGTTCCGGGTCAGCGGGAGAACGGCCGATCCGAACGCCGCGGTCCAGCGCCCCGGACTCGACACAGGCCGAGTCCCACCGCGGAGAGGCAGCATGTCGCAGCCCCAGCAGACCCATCGGCACGTGGTCGGAACACGAGCTGACCCGAAGAACCCCTGACCTGCACCTGATCTGGAGTACGGATGACCGCCACGACCGACCTGGTCGATCTCGAGGAGTTCTTCGCCGACCCGGAGTTCGCCGTTCCCACGATCTCCCCGGACGGCACCGGGATCGCCTACCTGGCACCGGCCCACGGACGGCGCAACGTCTGGGTGCGCGGCATCGACCAGGACCACTCCGAGGCCGTGTGCGTCACCCACGACGCCCGCCGCGGGATCACCACCTACCACTGGACCGACGACCCACGCTTCATGCTCTACCTCCAGGACACCGACGGCAACGAGGACTGGCACCTCCACCGCGTCGACCTCGACAACCCCGGCGAACCCGCCGTCGACCTCACCCCGATGGACCCCGGCTCCCGCGTCATCGGCGTCGAGACCTACGCGCCAGCCCCAGGCACCGTGCTCGTGTGGATGAACCAGCGGCCGCTGTTCTTCGACACCTTCCGGATCGACGTCGCCACCGGCGAGACGACCCTGCACCGGGAGCAGGACGAGCCGGGCGACACCGTCCTGCTCGACCGGGACGGGCGGCCGATGTTCTCCACCTCGCTCACCGCGGACGGCACGGTCGCGATCAGCGCGATCGAACCCGCCACCGGAGATCGACGGCTCCTGCGTCACGTGGGCGGCGCGGAGCACCCGATGGGCGTGCAACCGCAGCAGGTCACCGCCGACGGGAGGGGCCTGCTCATCGGCTCCTACCAGGACGGCGACGACCTGCGACTGGTCCGCATCGACCACGAGACCGGGGAGGAGACCGTCGTCGCCGCCGTCGAGGGCCACGACCTCGACATCAGCGGCACCATGCTGCCCGGCGTACTGCCACCCGCCGTGTACACCGACCGGCGAACCGGGGAGGTGCTCGCGGCCCGGTTCGTCGGCGACCGCCCGCACATCGAGGTCGTCGACCCGCAGTTCGCCGAGGTCCACACCCAGCTGCAGAAGCTGTCCGACGGCGTCATCGGCACCCTGTCCTCCGACGAGTCCGGGCAACGCTGGGTCGTCACCTTCGTCCACGACCGCGACCCCGGCGTCACCTGGTTCTACGACCACACCACCGGCGACGCCCGGCTGCTGTTCCGCGCCTACCCGGATCGGGACCCGAACACCATGGCTCCGATGGAGCCCGTCGGTTTCCCCGCCCGCGACGGGCTGCCCCTGCACGGCTTCCTCACCCTTCCGCTCGGGGCCGAACCGCGGAACCTCCCACTGGTGCTGGTGGTGCACGGCGGACCGTGGTACCACGACGCCTGGGGCTACAGCCCGGACGCGCAGTTCCTCGCCAACCGGGGCTACGCCGTGCTGCAGGTCAACTTCCGCGGCTCCCTCGGCCACGGCCGCCGGCACGTCACCGCCGCGATCGGCGAGTTCGCTGGGAGAATGCACGACGACCTCATCGACGCCACCGCCTGGGCCGTCGATCGGGGCTACGCCGACCCCGACCGCATCGGCATCTACGGCGGCTCCTACGGCGGCTACGCCGCACTTCTCGGCGTCACCCTCACCCCCGACCACTTCGCCGCCGCCGTCGACTACGTCGGCGTCTCCGACCTGGCGACCTTCCTGCGCACCCTGCCCCCGTTCGGCCGGGCCCACTTCGCCGCCAACTGGTACCGCTACGTCGGCAACCCCGACGACCCCGCCCAGGAAGCCGACATGCGAGCCCGATCCCCCATCACGATGGTCGACCGCATCCGCACCCCGCTGCTGGTCGCCCAGGGCGCCACCGACGTCCGCGTCCCCCGGGAACAGTCCGACACCATCGTCGCCTCGCTGCGCAGCCGCGGAGTCCCCGTCGAGTACCTCGTCGCCGACGACGAGGGCCACGGCTTCGACAACCCCGAGAACCGGATCCGGCTCTACCGCGCGATCGAGCGGCACTTCGCCGAACACCTCGGCCGCCGCCGCGCCGACCTGTCCCCGGCATGAGCTGCGAGCGACGCCGAGAACCTGCAGAAGCAGCTCGCAGCCCTGATCCCCGAGCGGTGCCAGCGCGGCGCTAGCTCGGACACGGTCCTGGCTCGTCGATCGGGCTGAAGATCAGTTGCAGGCAGCCGCCGCCGTAGACGCGCTCGACCTGCATCCCGTACACCGCTCGCACCGCCTCGACGGTGAGGACCTGCTCCGGCGATCCGGTGCCGACGACCCGGCCGCGGTCGAGCAGGACGAGTGCGTCGCAGTAGCGGGCGGCGAGGTTGAGGTCGTGCAGGACGACCACTGTGGCGACCGGCAGCCGGCTGACCAGGCGCAGGATCTCGTGCTGGTAGCGGATGTCGAGGTGGTTGGTCGGTTCGTCGAGGAGCAGGTGCTCGGCCTGCTGGGCCAGCGTCCGCGCGACCAGGACCCGCTGCCTCTCCCCGCCGGACAGCGTGGCGTACCGGCGGTCCGCCAGGTGGCGAGCGCCCACGCGGCTCAGGGCGGCGGCCACTGCGCGGTGGTCCTCGCGGGTGAACGGGGCGAAGGCCCGGCGATGCGGGGAACGGCCGAGCAGCACCATGTCCGCGACGGTGATCGGCAGATCCGACGGTGTCTCCTGGGCGACCACCGCCAGCCGTCGGGCGAGATCCGGTCCGCTCAGCGTCGCGACCGGGTCGTCGTCGACGGTGACCAGACCGGCACGCGGTCGCAGGGCCGCGTACAGGGTCCGCAGGAACGTGGTCTTCCCGCTACCGTTCGGCCCGATCAGCCCGACCACCTCGCCCGGCCCGGCGCGCAGCCCGACGCCGTCGATCACCAGTGTGCCGTCGTAGGCGAAGGAGACATCGGTTGCGGCGATCATCTTCGGGTGCCCATCGGGTGGTAGGGGTCAGCGGGTCGGGTCGAGCCGGCGGACCAGCAGGAACAGCAGCGGCGCCCCGGCCAGCGCGGTGACGATGCCCAGCGGGAGCTCCTGCGGGACCAGTGCGATCCGCGCGAGCACGTCGGCCCAGACGAGGAAGGTCGCGCCCAGCAGAGCGGCGACGGGAAGCAGGCGGCGGTGGGCGGTGCCGACGCACAGCCGGGCGACGTGCGGGATGATCAAGCCCACGAACCCGATCCCGCCGGACGCCGCCACGAGGGCTCCGACGCAGAGCGCGACCACGATCATGGAGCGGGCGCGCAGCCGGGTCGGGGAGATCCCGAGCGACTGCGCGGTGTTGTCACCGATCGACAGGGCGTCCAGGTGACGCGCCCAGGCCATCAGCAGGACCAGCGAGGCCGCCACGACCGCCGTGGTGACCAGGGCGGACCCGCCGCTGGCCAGCGTCAGCGAGCCGAGGATCCAGAACAGCACGGCGCGGCCTGCGTCCGGATCGTCCGAGGCGAAGATCAGGAACGAGGTCATCGCGTGGAGCACGTAGCCGATCGAGACACCGGCGAGGACCAGCCTGGTCGAGGTCATCTGGCCGCCGACGCGGGCGAGCAGGAACACCCCTGCCCCCGCCAGCAGTGCACCGACGAACGCGCTGGCGGCCAGTGAGCTCGTGCCGATCCCGGCGCCGAGCCCGAAGAGGATCGACGCGGCCGCCAGCGTCGAGGCCCCGGAGGTCACCCCCAGCAGGTAGGGCTCGGCCAGCATGTTGCGGGTCATGGCCTGCAGCACGACCCCGGCGATCGCCAGGCCGGCTCCCACGACGGCACCCAGCAGCACGCGTGGCACGCGCAGCAGCCAGACGATGGCGTCCTGGGCCGGGGTCCAGGTGACCTCATGCGGAATGCCGATCAGCGGGCGGCTCACGATCCGGGCCACCGTGTCCAGCCCGATGCCGACCGGCCCGATACCCACCGCGGCCGGCAACGAGAGCAGCAGCACGAGGGTCAGCGCCCCGACCCACATCCGGGTGTGCCGCCGCCGCCGGTTGTGGTCGAGGTCGTCGATCTCGGGGGGATCCTCCGCGGGCGGGGCCGCATCCGACTTCACACCGACGGGGTGCGTCATGTCGTCCTCTCGGTCGGGTCGCGTCGTGATCACCGGGTGTGGGAGCGGAGCGTCAGCGCGGCACCCAGGGCGAGCAGGGTGAACAGCCCGAAGACGGTGGCGGCGCCCAGGTAGCCCCCTGCTGCCAGCGCCGCGCCCCCGACCGCCGCGCCGAGGAACAGGGCCAGGCTCATGCCGGAGGAGTTGAGGCTCAGGGCCGTCCCCCGCACCGCGCCGCAACGGCGCACCAGCAGGGTCACCACCGCCGCCGCGATCACCGCGTGGCTCGCCGACAGTGCCGCGGTGGCGAGCAGCGTCACCCACAGCACCGGCGCCATGTACACGGCGAACAGTGCGACCAGCGCCGTCAGCAGGCTGATGCGCATCGCGCGGTGCGCCCGCTCGTCGGATTCCGTGGTGTTCACCAGCCGGCCTGCGACCAGGTGGCCGATGAAGAACGACCCCCCGCTGAGGGTCCACACGAATGCGAACGCTCCGGGCGCCAGGCCGAACTCGTCGGTGTAGAACGGGGCCAGGAACGCCAGGTGACCCATGAAGGCGCCGGTTCGCCCGAACGCCACCAGGAGCAGCGGGCGCGCACCCGGCACCGCGGCCAGCATGCGGAAGGCTGCGAAGTACCCGGGGCGCTTCTCGCCGGTGACGTGGGCCTCGCGGCCGTAGCGGAGCAGAACCGGCGTCAGCAGCAACGCCACCACCGCGATCGCGATCAGGTCTCCCTGCCAGCCCCACCACAGCGCGGGGAACGCGATCAGCGGCGCGGCCAGCGTCGCGGCCAGCGTCTGGGTCGTCATCACCAGCGTCGCGGCCCGGCCGGCGGCCGGGCCGGTCCCGAACCGATCCGCGGCCGCCGTGGACAGAGCCGGGTAGAGCGCCGAGTTCGACACGCCGATCAGGAGGCAGAACGCGGCCAGGGCGGGGATCCAGGCCAGCGTTCCGACGACGGACGCCGCCGCGAGCAACACCAGCGCCCCGGCGGCCACCCGGCCCGGCGCGATCCGCCCGATCAGCGGCGCCACCGCGATGCCCACCAGCACGGCGCCGACGCCACCCAGACCGCGCAGCGCGCCGACGGCCGCGTCGCCCTCGCCGGTGGCGTCGGCGATCGACACCAGGAAGGTGCTGAACACCGTGAACGGCAGGAGGCCCACCACGGAGGCGAGCAGCGCCGGCCAGATCGCGCCCGCGATCCGCCGGTCGCTGGGCAGCGGCTCGGCCGGCGCCCCGGTCCTCGTCGTCGGGGTCGTGTTCTCGGTGGTGCGGACGGCGTGGTCGCGCTGCGTGCCCTCGCCCGGTTCCCGATGGTCGTTCATTGCGCTCCCGCAATCTCCGTGCGGATCATGCTCAGGTCGTCCTCGAAGTCCTGCACCAGGAAGGCGTCGGAGAACCGCTCGCCTGCGCGCGCCCGGGTCGCGGCCGTGACCTTCTCCTCGTAGCTGGTCAGGAGCTTGTCGATCGTCGGGCACGGCGATCCCAGGTGGCGCGCCACGCCTTGGATGATCTTCGTGCGGTAGTAGTCCTCCTTCGGCATCCTCGGGACGTCCCACCGCCCCGCGCTGTCGACGAAGACCGGGCGGATGGGGATCGCCGAGAAGTCGAAGTACCGCCCGTTCTCATCCGGCTCGGAGAACGGGTCGACCAGCAGCGAGGCGTACCGCACGTACACCAGGTACTCCTGGTGGATCACGGGTAGCTGTTCGAATCGGTCGATGTCCTCCGGGCGCACGCTCTCCGGGCGCACGGGATAGCTGTCCTCGACCATGAACCGGAGCAGGTTGACCCCCGTGCCCCCCATCTTCACGACGAGGGCGGTCAGCTCCTTCCACAGCGCGACCATGTCGCGGATCAACAACGGCGTGATCGGACCTTCGGGGAACAGCTTGTAGACGTACTTGGTGGGCTCGGACTCGAGGAACACCGCGTTCAACGACAGTTCGTTCATGAACAGCGGCGGGTGGACGTACAACGAGATGTTCCTGCTCTCCGCCTCAACCGGGCGGTCCATGACGTCCACCGCGATGCCGAGCCGCTCGTGCAGCCCGCACAGCCCGTCGACACCGCCCGATCGGCCGTGACTCGAACCCAGGTACAACCTCCTCTTGACCCCGGCGGTCAACACGTGGTGGGACGGAGATCCGTCCCACCAGCGCGTGTCGCCCAGGTAGCTGGAGAAGCTGACCACCTCGGCGTTCGCCCCCCGCCTCCGCAGGTAGTTCCGCACGAGGCTGTTGGAGCCGAAGGTGGGCGAGACCAGGACGACGCATCCGAGGTGCTGCAGGACGCGGCGATCCAGCCGGTCCAGCACCGCGACGTACGCGTCGGCGGTGACCGTCAGGACGAGGGTGCGCCATTCCCCGGTGACGCTCTCGTAGCACCGGAAGACCTCGTCGACCCCGCATTCCCCGGCCAGCTCGCGGTGCGTGCTGTTCTGGACGTCCACCCGGAGGATGCCGCCGCTCTGCGCCAGCGCCGAGAAGAACGTCTCCGAACGGTGGGACTCCCTCCCCGCGATGCCGACCGCGCGCCCCAGACGGTTCTTCATCAGGACGGCCGACTGCACGGACGTCGGTCCGGTTCCGGCGATCAGGACTCGCCCGAAATCGTTCATCTGCCACCTTGTCGATGAGCCTGCAAACCGTTCACGCCTTCACGTAGAGGGCGATGTCGAACACCTGCTCCGGGCGGCGGATCGTCTCGACCAGCCGCCACTTCCGCTGATCGACCTGCTGCATCGGGAAGTTGAAGAGCGACTTCAAGCGATCGCCGAACCTCATCGCCACGACGACCTCGTCGCGGGTCAGGGCGTGCAGCAGATCCAGCAGGTCGTACTTCGCCTCGACGGTCGAGCTGAAGATGACGTGGGTCGCCTCGCCCGTGAACGGGAGTGCCTCCACGGGGACGTGCTCCAGCGTGATGTCGAGGCCGCCCCCCAGGCGCTGCACGACCCGCCGTCCGAGCTCGACGGCCTCCACGTCGATGTCGACACCGACCACGCCGGCCCCGATGCGCTCAGCGAGGTGGAGCGGCGTCATCGGGAACGACCCGGAGCCGACGAGCAGCACCTTGGACGCCGAGGTGAGCTCGAAGGCACCGAACTCCTGCTCGATGCAGGACTCGACGTTGTCGAAGTAGCCGGCCGACCGGGCGCGACCGTCCAGCAGGTCGAGCGCGCGGTACTTCTCCATGACGGCGGCGCAGCGTGCGGACTCCGTACGCAGACCGGCCACCAGGTCGGCGAAGTCGGCAGACCCCTCTCGTTCGAGAGCGGTGAACGGACCCTGGTTGTGCTCGTCGGTCACGAAGGCCGAGTACTCGCCCATGAGCTGCTCGAGCTCCGCGGCACGGCGGGTCGATCCGTCGTAGCCCTGCGCGAGCGCGCTGAACCGCCGTCGGTAGTCGGTCAACGCCAGGAGCAGTTCCCGCCCCTCGCCCTGCGGAGCCCGGGACGCGTCACGCATGGACGTACGCCTTCCCCTCGGCCACGATCCGGACCGATCCGGCGACCGTGAGCTCGGCCAACCTGCCGTGCTCGCAGTTCGCCGTCACGCGCATCGTCCCGCCGGGCTGGGTCACGTCCGTCGCGATGGGGCCCCGCTGCTTCAGCGCCAGGTACGCCCCGAGCGACCCCGTACCGGAACCGCAGCTCCGCTCCCACACCATGCAGTCGAGGGACGGGATGTGCACGAGCGGGGTCA
Source organism: Pseudonocardia hierapolitana (assembly GCF_007994075.1). Classification (NCBI taxonomy): domain Bacteria; kingdom Bacillati; phylum Actinomycetota; class Actinomycetes; order Pseudonocardiales; family Pseudonocardiaceae; genus Pseudonocardia; species Pseudonocardia hierapolitana. The sequence goes on from NZ_VIWU01000001.1 coordinate 2,648,932, forward strand.
GCCTCTTGCGGCGCGACTCGTACACCATGACCCCGATCAGCGGAACGCTCCAGGACTCCCCCAGCCGCAGCGCCGTCGCCTGCGCCCGGTCCCTGGTCTCCTGGTCGACCCGATCGGCCTCGATGACGACGTGCAGCGCGTCCTCGTACAGGACGAGCGCCGACCCGGCATCGGCCGTCCACGGCTGCACCCGTCGCGGTAGCGGCACCGCGAGCTCGCAGAAGTAGTCCGGATGCCGGCGCTCGACCCGGCACCTGACGACGTCCTCCGCCCCCGACGACTCCAGTAGGACATCCGTCGGGCCGGTGGCGCCCATGCCCTCCTCGGACGCGCTCACGGCGGCGAGCGCCATGCAGGCGTTGCCGCAGAACTCGCCGGCGGCCATGCGCAGGCCGGCGTCCGCGCCGGGCGACGTCGGCTTCCGGACGAACCCGACCTGCTCGGCGTGCACGTGCCCGGCCGACATGATCGCCGTCGCGATGCCCCGGTACTCCTCGACCGGATGCTCCGACCTGACCAGCAGGGTCATGTTCTGCGTCGGGCTCACCTTGACGAAGTCGATCTCCCTGGTGCTCACCGACCTTCCCCCGGTCACGCACCGGCGATCTGGTCGGCCAGCAACTCGAGCCCGTCCACGGCGAGCGGGCTCGCCGAGGTGTAGAAGTAGTTCAGCGGCAGCAACGCCCGGTCATCGGCCATGGCGCCGAGGCCGGCCAGCTCCGGCCGACCACGCAACTCCGCCACCACGTCGCTCTCCGACTCGAGCGCAGAAGACCCGGTCGGGACGTACATCGCGAACACCAGATCCGGAGCCGAGCTCACGATCTCCTCCGAGTTCGGCTCGAAGTAGCGCTTCTGCACGTCGTCGAACACGTTGGCCAGCCCCAGCACCCGCATCTGCTCCGACACCAGCGCCTGACCCCCATAGGCCCCGAGCGGACCATCCGCGGTCACGTACAGCGGGATCGCGCTCCGTCCGGACCGGCCCGCCGTCCGCTCCTCGACCGCTGCGACCCGCTCCCGCAGACCCTCGATCGCCTTCGCCGCGACCTGCTCGGTCCCGAAGAGCCGTCCGTAGGCCTCGATGTCGCGGTAGATCAACTCGAACTCGGACAGCCCCTCCACCGAGGCGGCGTTCACCGCGCAGTAACCGCTCACCGTCAACAGCTGCACCCCGGCCTGGGCGAGCCGGTCGGCGAGCGCGTTGATGTCGGTCGCCGACGAGATGTCCGTACCGATCGCGACGTCCGCTCCCGTGCCGACGATCGTCTCGAACGACAGGTCGTGCGAGTCCTCCAGAACCCGCTCCGCCCGCTCCACCACGGGGCGCACCTCGGCACCGAAGGGCGCCTCCAGAGTCCCGGCGTAGTGCGTCACCGCAGCACCCGCTCCCGCTGCGACCAACAGTCCCGGCGCCTCAGATCCGATCGCCAGCACCCGCTCCGGCGACGTGTCGAAGACGACCTCCCGCCCGCAGCTGTCCACCACGATCGAACCGGTGCCGCGCTCCGGGCCGGCCCCGCACCCGGCGACCAGCACCACTCCCACCACAACAGCGACACCGGACCGGAAACGCCCCATCAGACCAGCTCTCCACTCTCGTCCACGCGTAGACGGCCCGGGCCGACCCCGAGGCCCGTACCGATCAGGGAAGGTCTCGTTCCGCCCGGCACCGACGCGGGCGCTCCACGCATCGGCCTGGCTGCCGCGTGCCGACGCTCATGGGAAGCTCTCGCTACGTCGCCAGCATCGAGTTGAAACCTTCCACGAACGTAGGTGGAACGAAAACCATTGTCAACAAGTTGTGGAGCGCCCTGCGGCCGCCCACGACCTGCGCGACGACGGGCCGAGGTCTAGGCCTGTCCGATCAGGTCATCCGGACCGATCCGCGAGTCCGTCCTCGACCCGTGGAACCGGCTCCAGCACAGCGGTGAAGTGGCGCAGTGCCGGCGAGTCCCCCACGATCCGGTAGCCCGTCAGTTCGTCGGCCATCCGGCCCACCTCGACCGCGGTCTCCACCAGCAACTCCAGGTGGGATCGGATGTAGACCCGGCGCGGCAGTGCCAGCCGCACAGCTCGTGTGGCACTGACCCACCACCCGAACCGAGCAGGAGGCTGCCGAACTCCACGGCCCGGATGCCGCCCTCCAGGTAGAGGGCACACGACCACGCGTGGCCCGGGAACCGGTCCGCGGGAACGTGCGGGAGGATCTCGCCGGCCCGGACGTACACCGCATGGCAGCCGGCCGGCTGGACCACCGGCACTCCGGCCTTGTGCAAGGTCTCGGCGAACCAGCGCGCCGTGTCTGCGCGATCCGCCAGGTACCGGGAGTCGGTGACCTCGGTCAGCCCCTGGGCCAGCGCCTCCAGGTCGCGCCCGGCGAGGCCGCCGTAGGTGGAGAACCCCTCGTTCAGGATCACCTCCTGGCGGAACCGCCGGGCGAGGTCGGCGTTCTCCCGCACGCCGATGACGCCGCCGATGTTGGCCAGCCCGTCCTTCTTGAGGCTGGCCCAGAAGATGTCGGCCAGGTCGAACATGGCCCGTGCGATGTCGATCGGTTCCCGGTGCCGGTGCTCCGGCTCCCGCTGCCGGATCAGCCAGGAGTTCTCCGCGAACCGGGACGCATCCAGCAGGAACGGGAGGTCGTGCTCGTCGCACACCGCCCGGACCCGGCGCAGGTTCTCCAGCGAGACCGGCTGGCCGCCCCCACCGTTGTTGGTCACCGTCATGACAACGGCCTTCACCCGGTGGCCATCGGGTCCGGCGAGCAGGTCCGCCCACGGACAGCGCCTCCGAACGGTCGGGCGTCGCCGCGGCCCATGGAGGCCGCGGTGCGGGTCGCAGGCGATCGGGCCCGCAGGCCCGGCACGTCGCCGTCCCCACCCTCGTCGTAACGAGCCCCGAGACTCTCCGGAGGGATCGCCGAGGATGCCGCGCCGCCGCACCCAACGTTCGCCGTTCTCCTTGATCACGACGTCGAAGGTGCGCGCGCAGGTCGACGGTCGAGCCGGGCCGTCGCTCGTCGGCGACATCGAAGCGGTCGTCCGGCCCGGCGGCCGACCCGCGTGCGTGGCCTGCTCGGCCAGTCAACCGGCAAGCTGCCCTCGCGGTCCTGATGGTGAGCACCGCCTCGGCCATCGCCTGCGAGTGGCTCCCTGGAGGATTTGGAGCGGCTCGTCGGCGGTGGCCGGCGACGGGCGGCGCCTCCGACCACCAGCACGAGCGCTGGCGTCGGCATGGACGGTCTCACGTGCTGCTTCCAGGCCGGTTCCACCGTGCTGCCGGAGTCCGATCATCGACGCGCCCGACCGGCGGCGGCGCCCCACGGCATCGACATGATCGTGCGCGGAACGCGGGGCGGCCCGCCACCGCCGTGACGGAGCTCGAGCGTTGGCCTCAGCCGCCCACGTACGCCGCGAGGTGCTCGCCGGTGAGGGTGGAGCGGGCGGTGACGAGGTCGGCGGGGGTGCCTTCGAACACGACCCGGCCACCGTCGTGCCCGGCACCGGGACCGAGGTCGATGATCCAGTCCGCGTGCGCCATGACCGCCTGGTGGTGCTCGATGACGATCACCGACTTGCCGGAGTCGACGAGCCGGTCGAGCAGGCCCAGCAGGTGCTCGACGTCGGCGAGGTGCAGGCCGGTTGTCGGCTCGTCGAGGACGTAGACGCCGCCCTTCTCCGCCATGTGGGTGGCCAGCTTGAGCCGCTGCCGCTCGCCGCCGGACAGGGTGGTGAGCGGCTGGCCGAGGTTGAGGTAGCCGAGGCCGACGTCGGCAAGCCGCTCGAGGACGGCGTGCGCGGCGGGGGTGCGCGCCTCGCCCGCACCGAAGAACGCCTCGGCCTCGGTCACCGGCATCGCGAGCACCTCGCTGATGTCCTTGCCGTTCTCACCGCCGCCGAGCTTGTACTCGAGCACCGACGCCTGGAACCGCTTCCCCTCGCACTCCTCGCAGATCGTGGAGACGGTTTCCATGAACCCCAGCTCGGTGTAGATCACACCCGCGCCGTTGCAGGCGGGGCAGGCGCCCTCGGAGTTGGCGCTGAACAGGGCCGGCTTCACGCCGTTGGCCTTCGCGAACGCCTTGCGGATCGGGTCGAGCAGGCCGGTGTACGTCGCCGGGTTGCTCCGGCGCGAGCCGCGGATCGCGCCCTGGTCGACCGTCACCACACCGTCGCGGCCGGACACCGAGCCGTGGATCAGCGAGCTCTTGCCCGATCCGGCCACACCGGTGACGACGACGAGCACGCCGAGCGGGATGTCCACATCCACGTTCTGCAGGTTGTGGGTGCCGGCGCCGCGCACCTCCAGCGCGCCGGACGGCTTCCGCACCGACGGCTTCAGGGCGGCGCGGTCGTCCAGGTGCCGGCCGGTGATCGTGCCGCTGGCCCGCAGCCCGTCGAGGGTGCCCTCGAAGACCACCTCACCACCCGCAGCGCCGGCGGCGGGCCCGAGGTCGACGACGTGGTCGGCGATCGCGATCGCCTCCGGCTTGTGCTCGACGACGAGCACCGTGTTGCCCTTGTCCCGCAGCTGCAGCAGGAGCTCGCGGAGTCTCCCGATGTCGTGGGGGTGCAGGCCGATCGTGGGCTCGTCGAACACGTAGGTGACGTCGGTGAGCGCGGATCCGAGGTGGCGGATCATCTTGACGCGCTGCGCCTCGCCACCCGACAGCGTGCCGGACGGGCGTTCGAGCGAGAGGTAGCCCAGCCCGATGTCGACGAACGAGTCGAGCGTCTCCCCCAGCGCCCCGAGCAGCGGCGCCGCCGACGGCTCGTCCAGCCCGCGCACCCATCCGGCGAGGTCGCGGATCTCCATCGCGCAGGCGTCGGCGATGCTGATCCCCTTGATCTTCGACGAGCGGGCCGCATCGTTGAGCCGGGTGCCGTCGCAGTCGGGACAGGTGGTGAACGTGGCGATCCGCTCGACGAACGCGCGGATGTGGGGCTGCAGCGAGTCGATGTCCTTCGACAGGTACGACTTCTGGATCTGCGGGATCAGGCCCGCGTACGTGAGGTTGACACCGTCGACCTTGATCTTCGTCGGCTCCTTGTACAGGAGGTCGTGCAGCTCCTTCTTCGTGAACTTGCGGATCGGCTTGTCCGGGTCGAAGTAGCCGCAGCCGCGGTAGATGCGCCCGTACCAGCCGTCCATGCTGTAGCCGGGGATCGTGAGCGCGCCCTCGTTGAGCGACATGCTGTCGTCGTACAGCTGGGTCAGATCGATGTCGGAGATGCTGCCCATGCCTTCGCAGCGCGGGCACATGCCGCCGTGGTACACGGCGCCACGCACGACGGTCCGCTCCCCCTTGCCCTTCTCCGTGACCATCGAGCCGCTCGCTCTGCGGGTCGGCACGTTGAACGAGTAGGCGATCGGGGGCCCGGCCTGGGGCCGACCGAGCCGGCTGAACAGGATCCGGAGCATCGCGTTGGCGTCGGTCACGGTGCCGACCGTGGAGCGGGGGTTGGCGCCGAGCCGCTCCTGGCCGACGACGATCGCCGTCGTCAGCCCGTCGAGCACGTCGACCTCGGGCCGGTCCAGCCTGGGCATGAAGCCCTGTACGAACGCGCTGTAGGTCTCGTTGATCAGCCGTTGCGACTCCGCGGCGATCGTGTCGAACACCAGCGAGCTCTTGCCCGACCCGGAGACGCCGGTGAACACCGTCAGCCTGCGCTTCGGGATCTCGACGCTGACGTCCTTGAGGTTGTTCACGCGCGCTCCGTGCACGCGGATCAGGTCGTGGCTGTCGGCGACGTGCAGCGCGGGCGTTTGCCTGTCGGCTCGCGTGGCCGTGGTCATCGGCTCTCCGTGTGGTGGATGGGGCGGGTGGTCAGCTCTCGGGCGCAGCGCGTCGCCTGGTGACGTACGGCAGGGCGAACATGTACAGACCGGTGAACATCAGCAGGAAGAGCGGCAGCAGCGGCACGTAGAACACCCAGAAGGGCAGGATCCCCGTCAGGGCGACGAAGCAGATGATCACGGTCAGCGTGAAGGCGATGGACAGCCAGCGGTGGAACTGCCGAATGGCCGAGCTCATGATCAACGCACCTCGAAGATGCGGATCATGTTGCCCGCCGGGTCGCGGAAGGCGCAGTCGCGCACACCCCACGGCTGGTCGGTCGGCTCCTGCACGACCTCGCCCTCGCCGTTCGACACGCCGGCCTGCAGCCGCTCGAAGGTGCTGTCGAGGTCCTTGGTGGCCAGGTTGATGCCGGCGTAGGTGCCCTTGGCCATCATCTCCGTGATGGTGCGGCGCTCCTCGTCGGTGATGCCGGGGTCGGCGGCGGGCGGGTGCAGCACGATCGACGTGTCGGGCTGGCCGGGCGGCCCGACCGTGATCCAGTGGAGCCCGCCGTACTCGACCTCCTTGCGCACTTCGAAGCCGAGGGTGTCGCGGTAGAAGGCCAGGGAGGCGGCCGGGTCGTTGTGCGGCAGGTAGGCGTGGTGAATGGTGAGGTCCATGGCGCTCACGCTAGGTGGGGTTCGAGAGCGCGTGCTTCTCGATTCCTGACCGGTCTGCTCACCTGCTTCACGACGCACGGCGGCATCCCGGCCATCTCGTCGGCGGCGTCCCGCCGGTAGACGCTCGGCGGCACGCCGACCAGCTCGGCGAACCGGGTGCTGAAGGTGCCCAGCGACGAGCAGCCGACCGCGAAGCAGACCTCCGTGACGCTGAGCTCGCCACGGCGCAGCAGCGCCATCGCGCGCTCGATGCGCCGGGTCATCAGGTACGAGTACGGCGACTCGCCGTACGCGGCGCGGAACTGGCGGCTGAGGTGCCCGGCCGACATGTTCACGCCGCTGGCCAGCGCATCGACGTTCAGCGGCTGCGCGTACTCCCGGTCGATCCGGTCACGGACCCGGCGCAGCCGCGCGAGGTCGCGCAGGCGCTCCGTCTCGGCGGATCTGGTGGTCACCTGCGAAATCGTGCCATGCCCGCCCGCAGCCATGCATGGACCGCTATTTGAAAACGATGTTCAACAAGGTTTGACTGTGGCGCGTGACAGACGACCGCATCCCGGTGACCGTCCTGACCGGCTTCCTCGGCTCGGGCAAGACCACCCTGCTCAACCGCATCCTCACCGAGCACCACGGCCGGCGGATCGCCGTGATCGAGAACGAGTTCGGCGAGGTCGGGGTGGACGACGCGCTCGTGCTCGACGCCGAGGAGGAGGTGTTCGAGATGAACAACGGGTGCATCTGCTGCACCGTGCGCGGCGACCTCATCCGGATCCTCGGCGCCCTGCTGCGCCGCAAGGACCGATTCGACGCAGTGCTCATCGAAACCACCGGTCTGGCTGATCCCGCCCCGGTCGCCCAGACCTTCTTCGTGGACGACGCGCTGCGCGCCCAACTGCGGCTCGACGCCATCGTCACGGTCGTGGACGCCAAGCACGTCCGCACGCACCTCGACGACGTCAAGCCCGAGGGGGTGGAGAACGAGGCGGTGGAACAGATCGCGTTCGCCGACCGCGTGGTGCTCAACAAGACCGATCTGGTGGGCCCTGCCGAGGTCGAGGAGATCACCCGCGAGATCAGGGCCATCAACGGCCACGTCGCAGTGCTGCCCGCCGTACGCGGCGACGTCGACCTCGCCGAGATCCTCGACGTCCACGCGTTCGACCTCGACGCCACCCTGATCACCGAGCCCGGCTTCCTCGACCCCGACGGCGAGCACCAGCACGACCAGAGCGTCACCAGCGTCGGGATCGACGCGGGCGGCGCCGTCGACGTCCCCCGGCTCAACACCTGGCTCGGCGCGCTGCTGGCCACACGCGGTCCGGACCTGTTCCGCAGCAAGGGCGTGCTCAACCTCGCCGACTCCGACCGCCGCTACGTCTTCCAGGGCGTGCACATGCTCCACGACGGCGACCTCGGCGCGCCGTGGCGTCCCGGCGAGTCGCGGCGCAACCGGATGGTGTTCATCGGGCGCAACCTCGACCGCGCCGAGCTCGAGGCGGGCTTCCGGTCCTGCCTCACCGGGGTGGCCCTGTGACCGGCTCGACCTGGGCGAACCGGTCATCGCCTGCAGGCCGCTGCCCGGCGGGATGGTCGTCGGCGGCTCGGAGGGCACCGTCCTCGTCGCCGGCCTCGACGGCGCGCCTCGGCTGCGACTGCGGCTGGAGGACTTCCTGCTCGGCATGTCCGTGAGCCCCGACGGCACGAGGCTGGCCGCCGGAGGCGGGGAGCGCGTCGCCGTGTGGGACCTCGCCGACGGGCATCTGCTGCGGGAGGACGGCGCACGATCACGGCCCGGTGTCGAGCACCTCCCGCAGCCTGCGGGCGAACGCCTCCGGCTGCCCGGGGTAGCCGAACTCGTCGCCCGCGAAGCCGCCGTGATGGCTCGGGAACACCGTGACCTCCTGGCCGAGCAGCTCGGCCGTGGCCACCGCGGTGCGCCCGGTGAAGGTGTTCCCGGTCTCCTCACCCACCGCGATCACGATCCGGGTCGGGGCGGCGGCGAGCGCGGGCACGTCGGGGCGGTAGCTGCTGACGGCCCAGGACCGGTCGGAGAGGAGCGGGTCGCCGCGGGTGCCGTCGTCCTCGGTCGGCAGCCCGTACGCGGCCGGGTCCGCCGCGGGCTGGGCGAAGTACTCCTCGGTGAACTCGCCCTGCCACGACGTCATCGCGATGAACGCGGCCATACCGGCGCCGAAGCCCTTGGCCTCGTACGCGTCCCGGAACCCGGCCCGCGCCCGCTCGGCGGCGGCCGCGTCCGGCAGGACCGGGATGAGCGGCGGCTCGTGCGCCACCAGAACGGTCACGTCGCCGGGATGGGCCGCCACGAGCGCGAGCGCGGTGATCGCTCCGCCGCTGCTCGCGAACACTTCGACGGGCCCGGCACCGAGCGCCTGGATCAGTGCGTGGACGTCGCCCGCCTGGACCTCGGGGTCGTGGTCGGTCCTGCCGTCCTTGCGCGTGCTGCGGCCGAGACCGCGCGGGTCGTAGGTCACCACCGTGCGATCCGGGAAGTGGGAGGCGAGCGTCGCGAAGCCGTCGGCCTGCATGGGCTGGCCGATCATGACGAGCGGCGGGCGGCCGCCGGCAGGTGGCAGCGGCCCGTGGACGTCGTGGACGAGGTCGACCTCTGGTGTCACGAGCGTGTGGGTGGTCATGCCCGATGAGACCGGGATCGGGTCCCGAACTCATCGGTCCTCGACACCCGGCTACACCGACTTGGTGAGCCACTCGTCGAACGTCGTCGGCGCGATGCGGGCGCCGTCGCCGGGCAGCAGCACGTCGCCGGCCATCGCCGGCCCGAAGATCCCCGACCACGTCGGCACCAGCTTGACCTCCCGGCCGCGCGCCTGATGGGTGCGCCGGGCCATGTCGACGAGGTCGTGCGGCTCCGGGCCCGCGACGTCGGCGTACCGGCCCCGCGGCTCACCCGTGACGATCTCGGCGAGGACGTCGGCGACGTCCGCGGGCGCGATCGGCTGCACGAGCAGCGGCGCGATCGGTGCGACTCCGTCCTGCTCGGTCCAGCCCGCGACCATCTCGGCGAAGTCGTGGAACTGCGTGACGGGCACGATCGTCCACGGCACGGGACCTTCGGACACCAGGCGTTCCTGCTCGCGCTTGCCTGCGTAGTGCGCGTTGCCCTCGACCCGCTGGATCCCGACGATCGAGAGCAGCACGTGGTGGCGCACGCCCGCCCGCTCCTCGGCGGCGAGCAGGTTCCGCGTGGTGGTGCCGAAGTACGCCACGACCTCGTCCGCGGTGGTCGAGGGGCCGTTGGTGGCGTCGACGACGGCCTCGACCCCGGCCAGCGCCGCGTCGAGTCCCTCGCCGGTGGTGAGGTCCACACCCAGCGAGCGGCTGATCCGCGCGACCTCGTGGCCGCCCCGCTCGAGCGCGGCGACGGTGAGTGCTCCGATGTTGCCGGTGGCACCGGCTACTGCGATCCGCATGTCGACACCGTATCTCGGACTAAATAGATCTGCAATATCGACGATATGATGGGTCCGTGAAGCTGCCGGCGAGCACGGAATGGGTCCTGCACTGCGCCACCACGCTGGCGCAGCTCGAACCGGGAGCCACCGCGTCGGCGAAGCAGCTCGCCGAGTACTTCGACCTCCCGGGGCCCTACCTCGCCAAGCAGCTCCAGGCGCTGGTCAGAGCAGGCGTGCTGGCCGCGACCACCGGCCCTCGCGGCGGGTTCCGCCTCGCCCGACCGGCAGCCGAGATCACGTTCCTCCAGCTCGTGGAGGCCGTCGACGGCGCCGCCCCGCCGTACGAGTGCCGCGAGATCCGCCAGCAGGGTCGCGGTGCGCTGCCGCCCGAGGACTGCCGCGACACCTGCATCCTCGCCCGGAAGATGGCCGAGGCCCACGACGTGTGGCGCCGGCACCTCGCCGCGACCACGCTCGCCGACATCCTCTCCGAGCTTCCCCCGACGGCGCCGACCCGCACCCGCTCGCGCCTCACGGCTGGTCGCTGAGGCCCCCGCTCGGGCTGCCGAGCGGCACGACGCCAACGGCCGCCACCCACAGCTGCCCGAGAACCGACGCCAGCACGCCGTAGGGCAGCGCGCCGCCGAATCCCGTCCTCCTTCCTAGTGCTCCCCGCCGGAGGCACTAGCGGAAGAGCGCGAACTCCATCGCCGTGATGATGCCGAGGCCGACGTCGTCGGGATCGCTCACACACAGGAGCCGGAACAAGCGCGAATCGCTGCCGTCGGTGACGTGGCGGAAATCCCCGTCGGCGGTGACGACCTGGATCGCGCGGACGTGACCTGCCGCCCATCCGTGCTTGCGCCCGACGATCCCCGCCCCGGGATATGACGGGACCAGCGGGGCGAGGCCAAGCTCGGCGGCCCGATCGACCACGTCCCGCCACAGCACGCCGGCCTCGGCGATCGCGGTTCGGCTGCGCCGGTCGAGGTGGACCCGGTTCATGCGGCGCGTACTGACGAGCACGCCGCCTTTCGGGGGAGCCTGGTGCCCAGGTGCCGTCACGGCGAGCGGAAGCCGGAAGTCGGCGGCGAACCGCACGGCGGCCCGGACGTCTGCCGGGTTCGTCGCCCCGACCGTGATGTCGGGTTCGTGCAGGATCCCGGCATCGGGGCAGGACAGCTCGTCGGCGAGTCCCGGGTCACCGGCAACCAGCACCGGCCCCTCCGTGACACTCGCCAGCGCTGTGACGTCCTGGGGCGTGAAGCCGGGATCCCACCCGGCGGAGCGATAGTTCACCCTTGGCCACCTCTGTCGACGCGGTCCGGTCTGGTCCGGACCTCCGCCTCGTCGACGATCGGGACGAGGCGAAATCGACGCGCCGGCGAGGTCGCCGGGTGGTGGACGGCTGTTGCGGTCGACGGGTCATGCCGTAAGTGCGCGGCCGTCGGCGACGGCGGGCGATGCGGCGTCGGGCGCGTCCTCGGTGCCGATCTCGGCGACAGCGGTGAACACCGCCAGGCCGGTCGCGTTGCCGATGTTGAGGCTCGTGGAGGCGATCCCGTTGGTGACGCCCTGCTCGTCGGCCGCGGTGGCGGCGGCGAGCGGCGGGCCGCGAGCACTCCGCCATCTGACGCTCGCTCACACACCCGTCCGGGTCTTGGCGAGCGTCTAACTCCCGGCGGCCGGTGTCGGCAGCCGAGATCACGGTGCTGCAGCGACCGACCGCCGGCCGAGTCAGGGCCGGGTGATGGGGCTCCGCCACTCCCCAGGCGTCACGCCGAACTCGGCGCGGAATCGCCGGGTGAAGTGGGTCGGGTCGCGGAACCCCCACCCTCGCGCGATCGCCGCGATGGACCGGTGCCGGCTCTCGGGGCGGAGAAGTTCCTCCCGCGCGCCCCGCAGCCGCTCGCCGATGATCCACTGTTCGAGGCTGAGGTCGGCCTGGGCGCACACGTTGTACAGGTGGCGCAGGGAGACGTTGTGGGCGGCGGCGATGGCGGCGGGCCGCAGGTCGGGATCGGTGAGGTGTCGGCGCACGTACGCCCGCACCCGGGTGAGGAGCGTGTCGGCCAGCACCGCGCGCGCGTCCATTCGCGCCGCCGAGACCAGCAGCGCCCTCGCCAGCTCGACGCTGGCGGAACCGAGCGCGGGTGCCGCCGGGTCGGCACCGAGCCGCTCGGCGTCGGCGGTGACGTCGGCGACGTGCCGGGCGACCAGGCGGTACAGCGGACTCCTGCGCACATTGCCGACGGCGCGGCGGATGACGTCGACGGGCAGGCCGAGCTGGTCGACCGGGATCTGGATGCAGCCGGCCGCGCCGTCGCCCGACCAGGAGAAGTCGTACGGCGCCGACAGGTCGACCGCCATCAGGTCGCCGGGCGCCACGATCTCCTGCCGGTCCAGCTGCTCGTGCCTGCCGTCGGCCTGCTGCTGGACCGACAGGGCGACGACCGGCATCACGTCCTGCCTGGCCTGCTTGGGGGTGCGCAGCAGCCGGATTCCAGAGGCGCGGGTGGTGAAGATGTTGGCGCCCCCCAGGTCCCACAGACCCATCCGGGCGTGCACGTCGCCGTGCGGGTCCTCGTGGATCACGTGGCAGGGAGCCGAGGCCTGGGCCATCGCCACGTGGACGGCCTCGACCCGCTCCTGCGCCGGGATGGTCGCCGTGTCGAGGACGTATGACATGCGCGCCACCTCTCTCGGAACCGGTTCAGTGTGCACGGTGGGCCGCGAACGGTGCACCGACAGCCGGGTGGGGTCTGGAACGGTCGTGAACCGGAGCGTTCGGGGGTCGGGAGCTCCATCTGGTCCACCTGGAGGGGAGTGCTGCATGCCCCACGTCACGACCGCTGATGGCGGGCAGATCTTCTACAAGGACTGGGGCGAGGGCCGGCCGGTCGTGCTCAGCCACGGGTGGCCCCTGAACTCCGACAGCTGGGAGGCGCAGCAGCTCTTCCTCGCCGAGAACGGGTTCCGCGCGATCGCCCACGACCGCCGCGGTCACGGCCGTTCCACCCAGACCTGGGGCGGGAACGAGATGGACACCTATGCCGACGACCTGGCCGCCGTGATCAGGGAGCTCGACCTGCACGACGTCACGCTCGTCGGCTTCTCGACGGGTGGCGGGGAGGTGGCCCGCTACGTCGGCCGCCACGGGACGGCGCGCGTGGCCCAGGTCGTGCTCGTCTCCGCCGTGCCGCCGTTCATGTTGCAGACCGAGGACAACCCCGGCGGGGTGCCGATCGCGGTGTTCGACGGGATCCGGGCCGGCTCGCTCGCCGACCGGTCGCAGCAGTACCGCGACCTCGCCGACGGCCCGTTCTTCGGCAACAACCGCCAGGGCGCGAACGTGTCGCAGGGGACGCGCGACGCGTTCTGGCGGCAGGGCATGCAGGCAGGCCACCGCAACGCGTACGAGTGCATCGCCGCGTTCTCGGCCACCGACTTCCGCTCCGACCTCGACGCGATCAACGTGCCTACGCTCGTGATCCACGGCGACGACGACCAGGTCGTGCCGTTCGAGGTGGGTGGGAAGGCCTCGGCCGAGCGGATCAAGAACGCCGCGCTGACCGTCTACCCGGGGGCGCCGCACGGCATCACCGACACCCACAAGCAGCAGCTCTGCGACGATCTGCTCGCCTTCCTGAGGAGCTTCTCGTGACCGCCCCCGACACGATCGTCCTCGTCCACGGTTTCTGGGTCACGCCGCGCAGCTGGGAGAACTGGGTCACCCACTACGAGCGGCGCGGCTTCCGGGTGCTCGCGCCGGCGTATCCCGGTTTCGAGGTCGAGGTGGAGGCCCTGAACGCCGACCCGACGCCGATCGCGAACGTGACGGTGCCGGCGATCATCGACCACCTCACGTCGGTGATCAAGGCACTGCCTGCGCCGCCGATCATCATCGGCCACTCCGCCGGCGGGGCGTTCACGCAGATCCTGCTCGACCACGGCCTCGGCGCCGCGGGCGTGGCGCTGAACTCGGCGCCGACCGAGGGCGTGCGGGTGGTTCCGCTGTCGCAGCTGAAGTCCACGTTCCCGGTGTTCAAGAACCCCGCCAACCGGCACAAGGCGGTGGGGCTCTCGTTCGAGGAATGGCGCTACGCCTTCACCAACACGTTCAGCGAGGAGGAGTCCCGGTCCCTGTACGAGCGCTATCACATCCCGGCGGCGGGCTCGATCGTGTGGGGCGGCGTGCTGGCCAACTTCCAGCCCGGCCACCAGGACACCTGGGTCGACTACCACAACGACGATCGGGCGCCGCTGCTCTTCGTCTCCGGCAGCGAGGACCACATCATGCCGCCGGCGATCCAGCAGTCGAACGCCAAGCACTACAAGTCGAACACCGTCACCGAGATCGAGGAGTACGAGGGCTACGCGCACCTCCTGCCCGCCCAGAAGGGCTGGGAGGAGATCGCCGACCACGTCCTCGACTGGGCGCTGGAGCACGCGCCGAAGTGACGGGGGTTCGCGTCACCCACGTCGGCGGGCCGACCTCGCTCGTCGAGGTCGGCGGGTGGCGGATCCTCACCGACCCGACGCTCGACCCACCCGGGCGCCGGTATGCGTTCGGGTGGGGCACGTCGTCGCGCAAGCTGGTCGGCCCGGCGGTCAGCGCGGACGCGCTCGGGCCGATCGACGCGGTGCTGCTCACCCACGACCACCACGGCGACAACCTCGACGACGCGGGCCGTGCGCTGCTGCCGACGGCGGGCACGGTGCTGACCACGGTGTCCGGGGCGGGCCGCCTCGGCGGCAATGCGCGAGGGCTCGCACCCTGGTCGTCGATGCGGCTCGAACGCGCCGGCCTGCCGACGATCGAGGTCACGGCCACCCCGTGCCGGCACGGTCCGCCGCTCTCCGGCGCGATCGTCGGCGACGTGGTCGGCTTCGCCCTGCGCTGGGAGAGCCAGCAACACGGCGAGCTGTGGATCTCCGGCGACACCGTGCTGTACGGCGGCCTTCGCGAGGTCGCCGACCGGGTACGGGTCGGCGTGGCGCTGCTGCACCTCGGCGGGGTCCGGTTCCCGGTCACCGGCCCGGTGCGGTACACGATGACGGCCCGGCAGGCGGTCGAGCTGTGCCGGCTCGTCCGGCCGCGCACGGTCGTCCCCGTCCACTACGAGGGCTGGAAGCACTTCCAGGAGCCGCGGCCGGTGATCGAGCACGCCTTCGCGCGGGCGCCTGACGTGCACCGCCTCGTCCGCTGGCTACCCATCGGAACACCGAGCGACCTGGAAATCTGACGCGCGATCGGTTCGCCGGCACAGCCGCTTCAGCAGCGCCGGGCGCGCCGCTTCCGGTGCCGCATCCGGCTCGGCCGCGGTGGCTGACGGCCCCGAGACGGGCGTCGACGTCGCCATCCGGTTCATGGCTCAGCAGCCCGGCGGCGCGGAACGCGTGCTCGCCATCCATCGGCGGCTGCCCGACCGGCGGTGTCGTGGCTGCCTCACGACGGCCACGAGATGGCCGTGTCCGGTCGCGCGCTTCGCGATGCGGGCCCAGCGAGCCCGGGATCAGCGCGGGCGCGACTGAGCTACTCCGCCGGCGAACGGCATCGTCCGCCATTGGTCGACGGCCGGCATCACGTACTCCACCAACACCGGCAGTTGCGGCGCGAGCGCGAGCACGGAGACTGCCCGCAGCATCCCCACGGCGTTCACGAAGCGCAGGACGTCCTCGTTCAACGGCCTCAAGCCATTGCGCTGCGCGCCCCGGTTGTAAGCGGCTTCCAGGTCGGACCCGAGACCGGCGAGGTCCCACTCGACCGGACCCGATGTGACCAGCTCGAAGTCGGAGTAGAGGTTCCGGTTCACCCCGGAGAAGACGTTCGCGGGCGGGGAGTCGCCGTGGATGGGCTGGATCTCGATCCCCGGGAACGCGCGCTCGAACGCCGAGCGTGAGCGCACGAGGGGTTCCAGGACCTGCCACTCGCGGCGTGCGCGGTCCAGGTCGGACGGGCCGACCAGGTCGGGCCGTTTCTCGAGCAGAGCGAGAGTCCGAGGTCGCGCCCTGCTCCGACAGCCGCGCCGACCGCGGCCGAGGTGCGGCGGGCGATGTCTCGTGGGCTCACGAAATCGCGCATGCACCGATCATTCCGTCAGGTTCGGTCCGGCTGGCAGCTCGGGCACCAGGCGGTACCGCGCCCACCGACGCGGTCGTGCGCCAGCGTCGCCCCGCACCTCGGGCACGAGCCGGGCCGATCATCACGGTGCCCCGTGAGCCAGGAGTTCCTCGGCGGCACGCGTTCGTCCCGTACCGACCGGCGGACCACGCTCCGCATGCTGCGGTGCACCTGGGCGAGATCGTCATCACTCAGACCCGCACAGATCCGGCGGGGGTTGATCCGGGCGTGCCAGAGGATCTCGTCGGCGAGCAGGTTGCCCAAACCCGCGAGCACCGACTGATCCACCAACGCAGCCTTGACCTGACGCCGCATCCCTTGGAGCAGCGTGCGTGTCTCCTCACGGGAGACCGTCGCCGCGTCTGGCCCCAGGTCGGCCAGGACCTCCTCGACCTCACCGGCGTCCGCTGCCAGCCGCAGTCCCTGCAGTTTGCGCATGTCCCGGTACCGCAGCTCACCGTCGGGTAGCACGAACACCACCCGGTCGTGCCGGTGCCGCTCCGAGCCGTCGGATGCCCAGACCAGCGAGCCGGTCATGCCGAAATGCGCCAGCAGCACCGGCCCGTCCCGCATGGGGACGATGAGCCACTTCCCGTGACGGCTCGGCTCGTCGAACCGTCGCCCGCACAACCGCTCCGTGAACCGCCTCGGGGCGACTCCGCGCAGCACGCCGCGATCGAGGACGTCGACCCGCTCGACGCGCCGACCGGTGGCGTGCTCGGCCAGCACCCGGCGAAAGCCCTCGACATCGGGCAGCTCGGGCACGAGTGCCGACTACCCACCCCGCCAGGCGGCTACTCCGGGGCAGGCGCCAGGCCTCCCAGCGCGGCGATGAGGCGGTCCCAGAACCGCGGCGCATCGAGCACGACGGCCACCTTCGCGTTGGGTGCCCTGCCGGGGTGTCCGTGCAGGTCGACGACGGTGGCGCCGCGGGTGTGCTCCCCCGAGACCTCGATCGCCACGTGCGCGTCCACGCACTCCACCAGCGACGGGTCGATCACCCGCGCCACCGCCACCGGATCGTGCAGCGGCGGCGCCGCGAAGCCCCACAGCTTCCGGTACGTCGAGGCGAAGAACGTCATCAGCTCCGCGCACACCGGGCCGAGCTCGCCGCCGAGCGCCTCCAGCCGCGCCACGACGTCCGGCGTGACGAGCGCCTGGTGCGTGACGTTGAGCCCGCACATCGTGACCGGCACGCCGCTGCCGAAGACGATCGCCGCGGCCTCCGGGTCGACGAAGACGTTGAACTCGGCGTACGGACTGACATTGCCGCGCCCGGTCGAGCCGCCCATCAGCACGATCTCGCGGATCCGGGCCGCATCCTCCGGATACCGCGTGAGCAGCAGCGCGATGTTCGTGAGCGGCCCGGTCGGGACGAGGGTCACCGGCTCCGGATGCTCCGCCACGATGCGGTGCACCAGGTCGACGGCGTGCTCGTCGACCACCTGCACCTTGGGCTCGCCGAACCGCGGCCCGTCCAGACCGGACTCGCCGTGCACGTCCTCGGCGACCTGCAACGGCCGGGTCAGTGGGCGGGCGCACCCGGCGGCCACGGGCACGTCGTGGATGCCGGCCAGGGTGCACACGCGCAGCGCGTTGAGCGTGGTCTTCTCGAGCGTCTGGTTCCCGGCGACCGTGGTGATCGCCAGCAGGTCGACGGCCGGGTCACCCGCGGCGAGCATGATCGCGATCGCGTCGTCGTGGCCGGGATCGCAGTCGAGGATGATCGGCGTCACGACTCGCGAGCCAACCAGCGCACGACGGCCGCGGACAACGCCGTGGCGGGTGTGGCGTGCTCAGGTGATCGACCGGACATCCCACACCCACGCGTCCGCGGCCGGGCGGCCGGGGCCGAGGAGTGCGGAGAGCGTGGCGCGCAGCTCCGGCTCGCGCGGCCCACCGGTGAGAACGACGGCGTCGGCACCCCAGAAGCGCAGGTCGTCCAGCGTGCGGGCCCGCTCGGCATCGGAGATCGCCGGTACCTGCCCGGTGGCGGCCACCCCGTCGAGGAGCATCGAGCTCGGCCGCTTCGGCGCACCGTAAGCGCCCAACTGCTCCACACCCGCCGGGCCGACGAAGTAGCCCTGCGGCAGGGCGAAGCCCATGCCGGCGTCCACCTGCCAGCGCAGGGCCTCGGCGTGGAGGGGCTCGGGGAGCGGGACCGGCACGATCGTGCCGCCCGGATCGACCCACTTCGCCCACTCGCCGCCGGCGTAGAAGTCCGGGGTGGGCGCCCGCGTCACGGTTTCGAACGGCAAAGGCGCGATCGGGAGCAGCGCCGCGGCCAGCGCGCCGGCCCATGCCACCCGCAAGGGCACCGGACCGAACCGGCGATCCCGGGGCGCGTCGAGCACCCGCTGGGTGGCGATGGCGAGCAGGCACCCCGCCGCGGGCACGCAGGCCAGCGCGATCCGCGACTCCAGCACCGACTCGAGGAGCGGCAGGTCCGCCAGCAGCGCCCACGGCCCCGGCCAGCCGGTCGGCCGCCCGTCGAGGGTGATCTGCGGCCCGAGGGACAGGACGGCGGCCACCCCGCCCACCGCCGCGGCGATCCGGGCGGGCGGCTCGGCACGCAGCCGGATCGCCAGCACGACGACGAGCGCCACGAGACCCCACCCGAAGAACGCGTTCTCCTCCGTGCCGTTCAGCGCGAGACCGCCCGGCCCGCCGGTGAGCAGGGCACCGGTCGACTGGCTGGAGTAGGCGACGAACGCGGCGAGCGAGTTGCCGGTGGGGCCGTGCTCGATGCTGCGGTAGCTCTGCGGGCCGGCGAACTGCAGCCACAGCGGGTAGGCGACGAGCGCGCCGGAGACGAGCGCGGCCGTCACTCCGCCGACGACGACCTGCCGGGGCAGCCTCCTCCTGGTGACGGCGAACCAGATCGCGTACGGCGCGCAGGCCAGCACCGCGATCAGCAGGATCTCCTCCCCGATCAGGACCTGGAGCGCCCCGAGCACGCCCAGCCCCACCCCGTGCAGCGCAGGCCGGCGCGCTCCCGGCAGTCGGATCAGGCAGATCGCGATCACGGGGATGAGGAAGGTCGCGGCGAAGTTGGGGTGGGCCTTGGCGTGCGAGATCACCGGCGGCGCGAACCCGCAGAGGAGCCCGCCGACGGCCGCCGCGAGCCGCGAACGGACGACGTGGCGGGAGAAGAGCCAGTACCAGCCCGTTGCGGTACCGGCGAGACCGCCGGTCAGGACGAGTGTCCAGGTCGTCGTCGGCCCGAAGGCCAGCGTCACCGGCGTCAGCGGCACGGCGAGCGCGGGCAGCGCCGTGTTGGCCATCAGGTTCACCCCGAGCGGGGCGTTCTGCAGATCGGAGAACAGCGGGTTCCGGCCGTTCGCCACGGCGTGCGCCTGCGCGGCGAACAGCCACTCGAAGAGGTTCTGGTCCTGCATGCTCGCGACGAGGTAGCCGCTGCCCAGGTGCCGCCATAGCCCGGCGTACAGGATCACGGCCGCGAGCACGTAGCCCTCGACGACGAGGACATCCGCCATGCTGACCCGGCCCCACTTCGGCCGGGTCAGCGCGTGAGCAAGAGCCGTCACGCGCGCACGTCCTTCACGAATCCCATGCCCTCACGACACCGCAGCCCGACCTCGAGGACGCGTGTCCGCCGTCGCGGCGGTCCGGCTCGACCAGCGGCGAGCGAGGTCCCGGACGTCCGCACGCCACCGGTCCGGCGCGTCGCGCGCCGCGATGGCATCCGCCGCAGCATGCACGATGGCGCGGCGGAACGCAGCAGCGGCGCGAGCGTTCGACGGGGAGCCGCGTCAGAGGGCGTCGAAGCGACGGGTACGGGTGACGTCGACCTCGGGGAGGGTGTCGATGACGCTGCGGATGTGACGGCGCATCGCGGCCTCGGCGCCGTCGGCGTCGCCCGCGCAGAGCGCCTCGATGATCTCCAGGTGCTGGGGCAGGGAGATCGCGGGACGGCCGGGGTGCATCGCGAGCCGGAACTGGTGGCGCACGCTCTGCCCGCGCAGCCGCTCGAGGATCGCGGCCGCGGTGGTCTGGCCGGCCAGCGAGAGGACGAGGCCGTGGAGGCGCCGGTTCAGCTCCGAGTAGCCCAGCAGGTCCCCGGAGGCGATGGCCGCGCGCATCGCGTCCCCGATCTCGCGGAGGCGTTCGCGGTCGGCGTCGGTGAGCCGCTCGGCCGCCTTCGCCGCGCAGAGCCCCTCCAGCGCCATCCGGACCTCGGTGATCTCGACGGCCTCGGCGAGCGACACGGCCCGGACGCGAGCACCCCGGTTCTGCACCCGCTCGACGAGGCCCTCGCCGGCCAGCTGCACCAGCGCGGTCCGCACGTTGGCGCGGCTCGCCCCGAACCGCTCGGACAGGTCCGCCTCGACGAGGCGCTGGTTGGGGACGAACTCACCGTCGGCGATGGCCGCGCGGATCGCGTCGACGACAGGAACCGCCTCCACCGCGCGCGGGCTCTCGGTCCCCGTCATCGTCAACTACCTCCGCGTGCAGATCGGCGCGCTCATTGTGCGGGGGTGTCGACCGGCGGGGTGCCGTGGGTGTGGAAGGACGCGATGGTCTTCAACCCCCAGGCCTGGCCCTTGGCCCGCTCGGCCTCGGTCCAGGTCACCGGCTCCCAGTCCGGGGCGAAGATCAGCCGCGCCGTCGGGTTGCACAGCTCGATGCGGTTGCCGCCCGGCTCGTAGACGTAGAGGAAGAAGGTCTGCTGGATCGCGTGCTTGTGGGGCCCGGTCTCGATGAACACGCCGTTGTCGAGGGCGATGTCCGCGGCTCGGAGGATGTCCTCGCGCGTGTCGGTGGCGAACGCGATGTGGTGCAGGCGGCCGGTCGAGCCGGTCCAGTCGTTGGTGTAGACCAGGTCGTAGGACTTCTGCGCGAAGTTGGTCCACTGGCCGGAGATCACCCCGGTGTCGAGCTGGATCTGCTCGGTCACGCGGCCGCCGAGGGCCTCGCAGACGAACCCGCCGTTGGTGGCGGCGTCCTTGGCGAGGTAGTTGACGTGGTCGAGCCTGCGGACGCTGACGCCGCGGCCCGGGTAGGCCTGAGCCTGGTTCTTGAGCGCCGGGCGCAGGTGCTCGGGCGGCTGGTAGCGCTCGGTCTCCCAGTAGATCTCCATCTCGTGGCCGTCGGGGTCGCGGAAGAGGTAGGTCGGGCCGATGCCGGGGTCCCCGTCGACCCAGCCGATCCCCATGCCGCGTTCCTCGACGGCCGCCACCCGCCGCTTGAGCGCCTCCTCGCTCGACGCCCTCAGTGCCGTGCGGCCCACACCGGACGTCTTCGCGGCCGTCAGCTTGAGGCTGTGGTGTTCGTAGTCGTCCCAGGTGCGCAGGAAGACCGAGTCGCCATGGCTGCCGTTCTCGGTCAGGCCCAGCACGCGGACGAAGAAGTCGAGGCTGCGCTCCGGCTCTGACGTGAAGAGCTCCACGTGGCCGAGGTGGGCGATCTCGTGACGAGGGGACTTCTCGAGGGACATCGTCGGCTCCAGACGGTCAGGGGCGGGGGAAGGTGGTGCCGTCGAACAGGGGTCGCGCCGTGCGGATGACCGCGGAGCGCCGCACGCTCGGGGGGTTGCCGGGCTCGACGTCGACGTCGACCTCCAGCGACCCGCTCGGGTGCTCCACCGAGAACGGGCGTCCGGCCGCGGGCCGGACCAGCAGCTCGTGGCCGACCGCACCGTCGAGCAGCGCGGCGGTGACCACGCTGACCGCGCCGAGCACGCCGATCGACGGGTGCTGGCGGACGGGGTCGAAGGCGTTGAACGTGCGGGTGCGGATCGCCCCGCCGCCCTGCGGTGCGGAGACGAACGTGATCTTGGGGACGGCGGAGCCGGTGACGTCACCCAGCTCCATCGCCTTGCCGGCCTCGATCCGCAGTGACCGGATGCGATCGGGCGGGAGATCCTCTTCGCGGGCGACGACGACCGGCATCCCGTTGTCGATGCAGGTCACTTGGAGGCCGTCGATCTCGTCGACGAGCCGGCCGGTCGGCAGCAGGCTGCCGCAGACCGAGCCCTCCGTGTTCGCGAAGGCCAGCGCCACCGGGGCCGCCGTACCGGGTACACCGGCCACCGCGGTGTCCCCCGCGTAGTCGACGCGCCCGCCGGGCGTGGCGAAGGTCGACTTCGCCCGTCCACCGGTGTTGACCATGCGGATCCGCACGCTGGTGCGCTGCGCCCCGGCGGCCACGAGGCCCCGCTCCACGGCGAACTGGCCGACGGCGGCCAGCAGATTGCCGCAGGTCTGGCGGTCCGAGACGGTGGGCACGTCGATCCCGACCTGCAGGAACAGGTAGTCGACGTCGCAGTCCGGCTCCGCGGAGCGCGACACGACGGCCACCTTGCTCGTCACCGGCTGCGCCCCACCCAGCCCGTCGATCTGTGCCGGGTCCGGGCTGCCCATGATCCGCAGCAGCAGGTCGTCGCGCTCGGCCGGATCGGTGGGGAGATCGGAGGCGAGGAAGAACGCCCCCTTCGAGGTGCCGCCTCGCATGAGCAGGCAACGCACGCCGGTCACTGCTGGGCCTTCACGTACTCCACCCCCAGCTCGGCGAGGGTGGCGCGCAGGCCGTACCGGTCGAGGCCGAGCTCGCCCTCGCGGAACGCCTGGCGGGTCGCCTCCTCCTTGGCCAGCCGGGCCCGTCCCGCGGTGAGCGCCTCACCCACTCGCTCGCGCGGCACGCACACCACGCCGTCGTCGTCGGCGAGCACCGCGTCGCCGGGCCGCACGACCTGACCGCCGATCACGATCGGGACGTTCACGGCACCCGCCGTGGCCTTGACGGTGCCCTGCGCGCTCACCGCGGCCGACCACGCCGGGAAGCCCATCGCGCGCAGGTCGGCCACGTCCCTGACGCCGGTGGTGGTGACGACCCCGCGGACCTGACGATGTGCGAGCGCGGTGGCGAAGAGCTCGCCGAAGAGGCCGTCCGAGCACGGCGACGTGGTGGTGACGACCATGAGGTCACCGGGCCTGCACTGCTCGACGGCCGCGTGGATCATGAGGTTGTCGCCCGGCCAGCACAGCACCGTGACTGCCGTGCCGCCGACGCGCGCACCGTTCTGGATCGGCCGCAGGTCGGGGCCCAGGTAGCAGGTGCGGCCCAGCGCCTCGTGCACGGTGGCCACCCCGAACCCGGCAAGGGTGTCGACGTCGGCGAGCTCCGCGCGCGGCGGGTCGGTGACGATCACCGGCTTCACGCCAGCTCCCCCGTCACCTGCGGGTAGAGCCGCACGAACGCCTCGCCCATCGTGCTGTGGGGCAGCCCGAGGTTCGGGCCCGCGTTGCGCTTGAGCTGCACGCCGCGGCGCTTGGCGAGGTCGGTGTAGTAGTCCCACATGTGCTGCTGCGCCGGCAGGCACTCCATCGCCTTGCGCTTGCGGTCGAACACCGAGGTGATGTCCAGCAGCACGTCCGGGCGGAAATCGCACTGCTCGGGCTGGTGCGGCTCGAAGAAGAAGACCGGCGGTGCACCGAGCGGCTCGCCGGGGGCGTCGTAGCCGATGGCCTGCGCCAGCACCCGCGCCTGCAGTGCCATCCGGGCGGCCGCCGGGTGGTCGCCGTTGTACGGGTCGGCGAGCGTGTGCGTGAGCACCACGGTGGGGGTGAGCTCGCGGTAGATGCGCACGAGCCGGTCGACCAGCTCGTGCGACTCCACGAGCGGGTAGTCCCCCGCGTCGAGGAACCGGACCTCGGCACCCAGCGCCGCGGCGGCGTTCTGGGCCTCCGCCCGGCGGATCTCCTTGATCTCGTCGAGCGTGCGGCCCTCCCGCCAGGCCTTGGCGGACTCACCGCGCTCGCCGAAGGAGAGGCACACGACCGTGGCCCTGTCCCCCCGCTCGGCGGCCAGCGCGATCGCCCCGCCTGCCCGCCACACGAAGTCGCCCGCGTGCGCGCTGACGACCAACAGGCTGCCGCGTCCCGATCCCGACCCCATCGCCACTCCCGTCCCGCCGACTCGTTCCAGCATCGGCGCCGCGCGGGGAGATTGTCAACAATTCTGGCGACTATCTTGTGGTGAGTCATATGTCGCACATGGCGACCGCGCGCCGGCACCGGTCGAGGACCGATGGTCGCGATCGAGATCGACCAGCGACCATCCGCCCGTGGTCAGCACATCGGATTGCGCAGGCCCTGCTCCGACCGCAGGACCTACGTCGCGTCGCCGAAGGCTCGCAGGAACGTCTCCACGGCCGCGCGCGTCACGGCCCACAGCTCGTCGTCCGGCACCTGCCGGGTGCCGAGCCGCGAGCGCGCCTCGATCGGGCCGGTGAGCAGCGCGATGAACTGCTCGGCGGCCTGGGCCGGGTCGAGCAGCCGCAGCCGGCCCGCCAGCGCGAGCCGGGCGAGCCGGTCGGCGAGCGCCTCGGTGACGCGATCCGCGGCCCGCCCCCGGACGATGTCGATCAGGTCGGGGAACCGGGTGAGCTCGGCGTTGAGGAGCCGACGCAGTGCCACCGACCGCTCCTCGCAGTGGCACACCAGCATGTGGTGGCCGACGTTCTCGAGCGTCGTCCGCAGGTCGTTGCCGTCCCTGAGCTCGTCGACCGCGGCGAGGTGCTTCGCCAGCGCGCCGTCGGCGTCGGCGGCGATCGCCTCGCGGAACAGCGTCTCCTTGTCGCCGAAGTGGTTGTAGACCGTCGGCTTGGCCACCCCGGCCTCGGCCGCGATGGCGTCGACACCCGCCAGCGCGTATCCCTCGCGGGCGAACACCCGGCCGGCGGCCGCGAGGATCGCCTGTCGCTTGTCGATCCGGCCCCGGGCGGTCACAGCTGCATCCTACGGTCAGTTGATTAATACGAGATCGAACATTACTTTGAACTCGTGAGTTCAAAGCGAGTCGTGGTCATGGGCGGCACCGACGGCATGGGCAGGGCGGTCGCCCTCGACCGCCTCGAGCGGGGTCACGAGGTGGTGATCGTCGGCCGCAACGCCGCCAAGGGGGCCGCGTTCCTCGACCTGGCCGCACGGCGCGGCGCGTCCGGGCGGGCCCACTTCGTGCGGGCCGACCTGAGCCTGGTCACCGGCACGAGGGCGGCGATCGCGGAGATCCGCGCCCTCTTCCCGGCGGTCGACGCGCTCGTGCTGTGCGCGCGGCACTACCGCTCGACAAGGGCGGTCACCGAGGAGGGAGTCGAGGACAACTTCGCGCTCTTCTACCTGAGCCGCTACGTCGCGAGCCACGAGATGGCGGACCTGCTCGACGCCGCGGAGGAGCCGGTCATCGTGAACGTCGCAGGCCCGGGAGCTCCCGCGGGTGAGATCCGCTGGCACGACCTCGAGTTCGAGCAGGGCTACGACGCCATGACCGCGCTGATGCACGGGGGCCCGCTCAACGACCTGCTCGGTGTCGGGTACGCCGACGACCCGCCGTCGCGGAAGGTCCGCTACGTCCTGCTCAACCCGGGCACCGTCAGCACCAGCTTCTCGGGCGAGTACGACCCCGCGACCGCGGCCCGGATCGAGGCCGTCAAGGCGACGGCCAGGCCCGTGGAGGAGGGCATCGGGCCCATCGTGGCGCTGCTGGAGCGGCCCCCCGCCGAGCCGATCAGCGCATGGGCACGGCACGACCCGATCCCGTTGACCGGCTCGACCTTCGAGGTCGCCGCCGCCCGCCGGCTGCGCACCGAGACGGAGCGCCTGCTCACCACGCTGCCCCGGCCGGGCCGGCGGCGGTACGTGATGTCGGGCGTGTCGGCAGAGCGGCTGCGCGAGGTGCTCGATTCGCCGATCTTCGCCACGGTCGCCACCATCCAGCCCGACGGGACGCCCCAGCAGTCCGTGGTCTGGGTGGATCGGGACGGCGACGACGTGCTCTTCATGGTGGGGGTCGGCAGCCGCAAGGAACGCAATCTCCGCCGCGACCCGCGGGTGAGCGTGCTGGTCTGCCCACCGGAGGCGCCGTACGGCTACGCCGCCATCCGGGGCACCGCGGTGTTCGAGCCGTCGCTCTCCGGTCGGCTCCGGGACGACCTGACGATGAAGTACACCGGCGTGCCCTACGCCGAGCACGTCGCGCGGACCCCGGAGGCCGAGGCAGGCGATGTGGTCGCCGTGCGACTGGTCCCGGAACGGACGGCCGGAAGGCTCTGACCGTGCGCCGGATGTGCTCTTCGCATGGCTCATGGGCTCTGTAGGACTGCGGTCGGCGCGGGTTCGCGCCGTAAGCTGCCAGACGTGGCCGATCTCGCGGGGGCGTTGCGTCGCGTCTCCTACGAGGTCCTCCCGTTGAAGGGCACCGAGGAAACCGTCGTCGACCACGTGCCCCGGGACGTACCGCTCACCGTCAGCACGAGCCACGCCAAGGGCCCGGAGCCCACCATCGACCTCGCCGTCCGGCTCACCGGCCACGGCTACTCCGTGGCCCCGCACCTGGCGGCTCGGCAGATCCGGGACACCGCGCACCTGTCCGACCTCGTGGCGCGGCTGCGGGACGCCGGTATCGACAGCGCCTTCATCATCGGCGGCGACGCCCCCGAACCGGCCGGCCCGTTCGATGACGCCTTCGCGTTGCTCGTGGCACTCGACGACCTCGGTCACCCGTTCCAGCGGATCGGGGTCGCGGGCTACCCGGAGGGGCACGCCAGGATCGAGACCGACCTCCTCGACGAGGCGCTCGAGAAGAAGGCCCCCTACGCCACGCACGTCATCACGCAGATTTGCTTCGACGCCGCCGCGACGGTCGGCTGGGCGCGCCAGGTGAAGGAGCGGGGCGTCGTCCTGCCGGTCCGGGTCGGGCTGCCCGGGGTCGTGAGCAGGCAGAAGCTCGTCCGCATCTCCGCCGGGCTCGGTCTCGGCCAGTCGGCCCGGTTCCTGCTCAAGCAGCAGAGCCTGTTCTGGCGGTTCTTCCTGCCCGGCGGCTACCACCCCGGCCGCCTGGCGAACCGGCTCGCCCCGCACCTGCACCGGCCCGCCACGGAGCTGGACGGCTTCCACTTCTTCACGTTCAACGAGGTTGCGAGCACCGAGGCGTGGCGTCGCTCGATGCTCGACCGGGTCTCCTGAGGAGCGCCACGGCGTCTCCGACCTGAAGGGCTCCCGACCCGCTTCCTCAGGCCGAGCGGGCCGGGCTACCGTCCGGCGAGTGATGATCCGGGGGGCAGCAGGGGTCGTGCTCGTCGTGCTGACAGCGCTGGCCACGGCGTGCTCGGCACCGATAGCCGGCACACCGCACGCGGCCACGGCGCCGACCGCCCCGGCCGGCGGCGGCCTCCCGCTGACCGCCGAGCAGCAGCGCCTGGCCGAGCTGTTCGCGCAGGTGCGCTCGTGGGACATGTGCGCCATGCACGACATCGACGCCGCGAGCCGGGCCACCGGCTACACCCCCGACGAGCTGCTCCCCTACCGCGAACCCGGTATCTGCCGCCTCGTGATGAAGGACCCGGGCGGGGTGTCGGAGTGGGAGCTGCAGCTCGACGTGTTCCAGGTGATCCCCGCCGAAGGCGCAGGGCAGCCGCTGGACGTCGGCGGGGTGCAGATGCCGCAGGTGCGCGACAACGACGAGTCGAGCTGCGCGTACAGCTACCCGATCGGCTCCCCGGGCCAGGGCGACGAGCGGTGGGGCATCGAGCTGTCGGTCCTCAACATCTCCCCCGACAAGCCCCCGTGCGACGTCGCGCGCGAGTACGTCACGGCGATCGCGCCGCGGATGGCGGACCCGCCCCTGCGCAGCGCGGGCGCCACGATGCCGGCCCTGGACATCACCTCGTCGGATCCGTGCGTGGTGGCCGCCGCGATGGTGCCCGTCATGTCCGGCGGGCAGGCTCTCGGCCCCGACGCGCTCGACGTGGGGGACATCGGGCCGTACACGTGCGGCGTCAACGCGACGGTCGACGACGGCGGGGGCAAGCGGAAGGTGCGCGCGTCCGTCGAGTTCGCCCTCAGCGCCACCGAGGACGTCGGAAGCGCCACCGTCGGGGGCTTCCCCGGGGCGAGCAACCCGCTCGGCATCAACTGCCAGGTTCTGTTCGCGCCGCAGGACGTGCAGCTGGTGGGCAACCCCGGGCAGTCGCCCAGCGTGCCGGTGGTCGAGGTCGACGCGGAGTGCGACCAGATCGACGCGCTCGCCACGGCAGCGGCCGGCGCGATCGCGCCCGCGGCCGGTCGCCCCGGCGCGAACGCGCTCGCGCTCGGCGACCTGGACCCGCCCCCGACGGCCGAGAGCGTCGGCGCCCCGTTCGACCCGTGCACCGTGGTCGGCGGCTGGCAGGCCTACCCGGCCGACGTGCAGCCGACGCCGCCGCGGCCCGCGGTGCCGATGACCGTGCGCCCCCAGGACCCGTTCAAGGTCGGCTGTACGTTCAACGCGGGTGGCATCTTCTCCTCCCTGGTCTGGGGCACGCCCACCGAGGACGGCTTCTCGGCCGACCCGGCCGCACGTGGCGCAGGCGCCGTGGCCGTGCAGTACGGCGGCCGCCCCGGCGTGGAGCAGACCAGCACGAACACGGGCAACGGCCAGCCGACCTGCTACAGCGCCGTCCAGATCTCCCAGGGGATCGCCGCCATGGTGACGACCCTGCCCGACGACCCGTGCCGGGTGAACCGGGCGGTGCTCGAGCAGGTGGCCCAGAAGGTGCCCTGAGGACGCCGTCCGCGATGTGGTGCACTGGGCCCGTGAAGATCCGTCTCGCCGCCGTCGCGGTCGCGCTGGCGGCGCTGGCCGGTTGCTCCACCCCGCCGGGTCCGGCGCCCGCGTCGCCCGCCCCGGTGCTCCCCGAGGACGCGATCGCCTACGACGACCTGCTCTCGGCCGACCGGGAGTTCCCGTTCGACAACACCTGCGACCAGCTGGACCCCGGCACCGTCGACGAGCTGGGCGCCCGGGACGTGCAGGTGTTGCAGGGCATCGCCGGGCCCGTGGGGTGCGCGGTCGAGTTCGGCACGGCCGAGCTCGACGAGCTGTGGATCGAGACCCGGTCCCCACCGAACCCGTCCGAGCCGCGGTACTTCCCGCTCGTGTGGAACGGCGAGGCCGGCAGCACCACCTACCACCGCAGGCTCCTGCTCGACGGGCGCTACTACGCCGTGGAGACCATCGACTTCTACGGCGGCCAGCCCGGCTGCTACGTCACCGTCGACACGGGCTCGCCCGACGCCGTGCAGTTCCGCGGGATCGTCCCCGAGGCGCTCGCGGCGAGCTACGGCGAGCTGAACTCGTCGTTCACGAACTACACTGTCGACCACGCCGGCACCGAGAAGTTCATGAAGGACAACTGCCCGGCGGTCGAGAAGGCGGCGATCGCGCTGCTCGGCGACATCGACCCCGGCGGCGGGTCACTCGCGACGAGCTAGGAGGGTCTACGCCAGGTCGCGGCGGGCGACGCGGTAGCCCGCGAGCCCGAGCAGGCCGGCCCACAACAGCAGCGAGACGATCACCGGTGCCGGGCCATCGACCGGTGCGAGCGTGGCCAGCGCCGCCGCGGCGCTCGACGGGTCCACCCATGCGAACACCTGCGGAGCCAGCCCGCTGATCGTGAGCATCACGGGCACCGTCGCGAAGTAGATCGCGAGCGCGCCCGCTGCGTTCGGCACCAGCATCGCGACGGTGAGCGCGACGAGGATCGTCAGCAGCGAACCGAGCACGCACACCCCGATGACCCAGCCGGGCCGGTGGCCCAACAGGTAGGTGGCACCGACGCCGCTGATCGCGCCGGGCGCCACGAGCAGCGTGGTGACCAACTGGAGGACGGCGGCGACCAGCCACAGCATCAGCACGACCGTGGCCTGCGCGAGGAAGTACCGGGCCCGCGACGGCTGGGCGAGCAGCGTGGGCTGGGCGCTGCGGTGCTGCCACTCACCCGCGATGAGCTTGATCAGCACGGCGTGCAGCAGCACGTGCCCCACCCGGACCGTGTAGAACGTCGGGGAGATCTGCTCCGCCGCCGACGCGTACGACGACGCGTAGTCCGCGCCGGTGTGGATCAGCACGGTGATGCCGACCAGGACGATCGGGGCGAGCGCCAGCAGGATCCGGTCCGACAGCGTGCCGGAGAGCTTCCGCAGCTCCACCAGGACCAGCTTCGGGAACGGAGTGCGCCGGGACGCGGCGGCGAACGGGCCGTCGCCGGGTGGACCGGGCAGGGCCGGAACCGGCGGTGGCGCGGCGGCGGGCGGACCGGGCAGAGCCGGAACCGGCGGCGGCGCGGAGGGCTGCTGGAGCCGCGGTGCTGCCGCAGCCGGTGCGGGCGCCCATGCACCCGGAGCCTGCGGCCCGGCCCACTCCGGGGCCACGGTCCCCGCAGCCGCCGCGGGAAGCGGTGTCGCCGCGGCGGCAACGCCCGGAGCCCGTCCCGCCGGACCCGGCCAGGGCCCGGCCGGGACCGGCTGGGGCGCCACCCCCTGCTGGCCCCACCCCGGCTGCGCCGGGCCGTACTGCGCGGGACCGTGCTGGACCTGCCCGTGCAGGACCTGCCCGTGCGGGACTGGGCCGTGCTGAGTCTGGCCGTGCGGGGCCGCTCCCGGCGGCATCGGCCCCTGCGGCGCCGCTCCTGGCGGCCCCGCCCAGGCCTGGCCCTGCCCTGTCGTCATCGCCCGCCTCCGGACAGCCGGAAGAACAGCTCCTCGAGGTTCTGCTGGTGATCGCTGACGCCGTGCACCCGGACGCCCGCCGCGAACACGATGTCGGACACCCGGTCGCTCGGCGCGTCGGCGAGGATCTGGCCGTCGGGGCTCGGCTCGATACGCACCCCGGCCTGCATGAGCGCGTTCGCGATCGCCTGCATGTCCGGGCCGCGCACCAAGGACCGGTGGGACGCGAGCAGCTCGCGGATCGGCCCGTCGGCCACCACCCGTCCGTTGCCGATCATGACGATGCGGTCGGCGGTCTGGTCCACCTCGGACAGCACATGGCTCGACAGCAGCACCGTGCCGCCGCGCCCGGCGTGTCCGCGCAGCAGTTCGCGCACGGCCCGGATGCCGACCGGGTCCAGGCCGTTGATCGGCTCGTCGAGCATGAGCAGAGGGGGATCGGCGAGCAGGGCGTGCGCGAGCCCGAGTCGCTGGCGCATGCCGAGGCTGTACTTGCCGATCTTCTTGCGGATGGCGTCGCCGAGCCCGAGCTGGACCATCAGCTCGTCCGCCCGCCGCGCAGGCACCCCCATGAGGGAAGCCGCGTTGCGCATGTGGGCGCCCCCGGTGCGGCCCGGGTGCACGGCCGCGGCGTCGAGCAGGACACCCGCGACGTGCGCGGGGTTGGGCCAGTCGCGGAACGGCTTGCCCGCGATCCAGCTGCCGCCCCGCGTGGGCGGGGTCAACCCGGTGATCATCCTGAGCGTGGTGGACTTGCCCGCACCGTTGGGCCCCAGGAACGCGGTGACCGTGCCGGGCTGCAGGTCGAAGGAGACGTCCTCGACGGCGGGCCGACCACCGTAGATCTTGGTCAGCCCCCGGACGCTCAGCACGATCGGATGGTAGCGATCAGCCTCTCGGGCGCGGCGACCGCGGGACCTGCGGGAACTCCCGGTGCAGGTCAGCGGCGGCAGCGGCCCGGTCACCCGAGCGGGTCCGGCACCTCCACGTCTCCCGCGGCGGCCGCCAGCAGGCCGGTCCGCTCGTCGAGCAGGGGGTCGCCGTGCCCGAAGCACACAGTCGTGACGCCCGGCTCGGCCAGGCGCCGGAACGACGCTTTCGCCCGCTCCCGGTCGGTGTTGAATGGCCCGAGGAACACCGCGCCCGCGCGCTCGGCGGCGGTGTCACCGGTGAACAGGACCCCGCGCTCGCCGTGCCGGAGCGCGATGCTGCCCGGGGTGTGGCCCGGCGTCCAGATCACCTGCAGCCCGTCGAGGACGTCGCCGTCGTCGAGGTCGATGTCGACCCGCGCCTGCGGGACGTCGGGCGGATCGGGCAGCCCGGCGCCGACCACGGCGTGCAGCTCGCGTTCCGCGGGCGTGAAAGCCGGCCACTCGCCCTTCGCCTCACCCCGGACGACCTGCGCGTCGGCGTGGTGGGCCGCCACCTGCACGCCGGGCCATTCGCTCACCTCGCGGGCCGAGCCCGCGTGATCGGCGTGGTAGTGCGTGAGGACCACGCGCCGCACCCGGCCCCAGCCGTCCAGGGCGGCCGCGATCCGGTCCGCGGAGCCCGGCGGGCCGGTGTCGACGAGCGTGACGTCCCGCCCGTCCCGCAACGCGTACGCCTGGCCGACGGGGAAGCGCAGCATGCGCAGGTCAGGAGTGAGATCCACGATGTCCACCCCGCCATCGTCGGGGGCGTCGACCGGGCCTGGCACCCTTGTTCACCACGGGCGGAGCGTCAACGCCGGGTGAGCGCCACCAGGTATCGACACGTCCGGTCGGTCGGGTTGACGTACGCGCGCGTCAACGGCGGGCCGAGCTGGAGGCAGTCACCGGGGTCGAGCTCGTGGACCGCGTCGCCCTCGTGCAGGCGCAGGTGGCCGTCGAGCACCCAGATCTGCTGGTGGACGTCCGGATAGGCGTCGGCGGCGAACGCGACCCTCGCCCCGGCGGGCAGCTCGATCTCCACGAGCTCGAGCGGTCGCCCGCTGGCCGGCGACACGGTCCGGCGCCGGTAGCCGCTGGCCGGGTCGGTCCAGGTGGGTTGGTCGGCGGCACGCACGAGCCGTCCGCCGCCGTCCTCCGCACGCGACACGAGCTCCGAGAGCGTCATCCCGAGCGCATTCGCGAGCCGGGCGAGCAGCACGGCCGTGGGTTGGGCGTCGCCGCGCTCCACCTTCGTGATCATCGCCCGGGACACGCCCGCCCCCTCCGCGAGTGCGCTGATCGAGAGGCCGCGTGACTTGCGGGCCGCCTGCAGCGCGGCGGCGAGGGACGCGGTCAGTGTGTCGGACACGCTGTCACTATAGTGACAGTTCTGCTTATCATCGTCGCCATGAAGGTTCGTGCAGCCAGCGAAGAGGACGCCGCGGCCTGCGCGGCCATCTACGCGCCCTACGTCACCGACACAGCGATCACCTTCGAGATCGACCCGCCGACGCCGGAGGAGATGGCCGAGCGCATCACGGCGGCGGAGCGTACGCACGCCTGGCTCGTCCTCGAGGACCTGGAGGACGGCGGCCGGGTCGTCGGCTACGCGTACGCCGGCCCGTTCAAGACGCGGCCCGCCTACCGCTGGGCCTGCGAGACCAGCGTCTACCTCGAGACCGGACGGCGGCGCACCGGCGGCGGGCGCACCCTGTACGAGGCGCTCTTCCCGCGCCTCGCGGAGCGGGGCTATCGCACGGCCATCGCAGGCATGACCCTGCCCAACGAGGCGAGCGCCGGCCTGCACCGGGCACTCGACTTCGAGCCGGTCGGCACCTACCGGCGCATCGGATGGAAGCACGGCCGGTGGCACGACGTCGCCTGGATGCAGCGCATGCTCTCGGAGGCGGCGGACCCGCCTGCCGAACCGGCCTAGTGCCCGAGCTGGGATGTGGTCCGCTCGACGATCACGCTGGTGGCGTAGCGCGTCGTGCCCGGCGGCTCCACGTCCTCCCAGCCACCGGTGTACTTCTCGGCGATCGCGCGCTCCAGCTCCAGGCCCGGGTCGGGCACGAGCTCGCTCACGACGCCGCGCAGTTCCAGGTAGAAGGTGGGGCTGGCCGGGTCGGCGATCGCGACGGCGATCCGCGGGTCGCGGCGCAGGTTGCGCAGCTTCTGACGGCCCTCGACGAGGCTGATCCGCACGCGGTCGCCGTCCCACAGGAACCACAGCGGGGTGACCTGCGGGGCGCCGCTCCTGCCGAGCGTCGAGACGAATGCCACCGCGCGCGAGCGCAGCAGGTCGTGGAAGACCTCGGGGATCTCGGCCACCTCAGGCGCGTACCCGCACGACGACCTCGGCGTCGGTGACCCGCTCGACCCCGACCATGAAGCCGCCCGCCTCGGTCTCGCCCCCCACCGGCACGGTGATCTGCTGGCCCGCCACCTCCAGCTGCGCCGTGCTGTCCTGGACCCCGACGAGGCGGGCCTCGACGCCGAGCACCGAGACGGCGACGTCCCCGCTGCGCGGGAACGTGATCGTGCAGCCGTCCAACCCGCAGTCGACCTGGGAGCCTCCACCGCCACAACCGGCGACGAGCACCAGCGCGGCGAGAACGGACATCGCGGACAGAACGGCACGACGGATCACGAATCGAAGCCTACTGTCCCGCGTAGTGCCGGTGGGGATCCAGGTCGCACCCCCGACGCCACGCGACCGGGCTCCAGGCTGCTGATCTCGGCGTTCGACACCCCGCCACGGCACCCGGCAACCTCCGTGAGCCGAGCGGCGCGTAAGAGACGAATGCAAGTGCAGAAGAAGGTTGCAGAGTCCTCTTGCGGATGCAAGCAGAGAGCGACAAACTGGATGCGGTGGGTGGCACTGCCCGTGGGCAGCCGCCCGAGGGGTGGACCTGTGGCGGAGTGGGGACCGTGAGCAGACCGCGTGGGCAGTCGGAGGCGTCCGAGCTCGGCGAGGGCGCCACCATCTCCGTCACGTGCGTTCTGGACGGCCGCTGCCATTCGGTCCCCGACGAGGAGCTCGCGATCGGCATCGCCTACCGCGGCGGCCAGTACTCCGCGGTCTGCGGCCACGTCGTGACGCCCGCTCCGATGGTCGCCCCCGATGGCGAGCTCTGCCCCGCGTGCGCTGAGCGCGACGCGAGCCACCGTCGCAGGCGCGGCTTCCGTTTCCGCCGCTGAGCGGGGGCTTTCGTCCACTTTGGTGTGTCCACCGGTGGTGCGGATTTCGTGTGAACCGGGTGTGGAGCGGGTTGGGATGGGCATCCAACGGGTGCGACATCCACCGACCTGGGAGTTCCGATGTTCGACAACCTCGGCGCAGCGCTGGGCGATGCCATGCGCATGGTCGCGGTCTTCGTGCCGCAGCTGCTGCTCTTCCTCGTCATCCTGCTGATCGGATGGCTGATCGCGAAGGGGCTGCGCAAGCTGACCGATACGGTCCTGGAGCGCCTGCACTTCGATCGCGCAGTCGAGCGCGGCGGAATCGGACAGGCGCTCGCACGGTCGAAGTACGACGCGAGCGACCTGATCGCACTGGTCGTCTACTACGCGGTGCTGCTGCTCACGCTGCAGCTCGCGTTCGGCGTGTTCGGTCCGAACCCGATCAGTGCCCTGTTGACGGGCATCGTCGCGTTCCTGCCGCGGATCGCCGTGGCGATCATCATCGTCGTGATCGCGTCCGCCATCGCGGCCGCCGTCAAGGACCTCGTCATGAGCGTCACGGGCGGGCTGTCCTACGGCCGGGTGCTCGCGAACATCGCGTCGATCTTCATCATCGCCCTCGGTGTGATCGCCGCGCTGAGCCAGATCGGTGTCGCGATCGCCGTCACGATGCCGGTGCTGATCGCCGTCCTGGCGACGGTGGGCGGCATCATGGTCGTCGGTGTCGGCGGCGGTCTCATCCGGCCGATGCAGCAGCGCTGGGAGCGCTGGCTGGACCGCGCCGAGCAGGAGGCCCCGATGGCCCGGGCCCACTCCCAGGCCTACGAGCGCGGCCGCGAGGACGCCGCGCGTCCCACCACCACGGGCGCGCACGCCATGCCGGCCGAGTCCACTGATCCCATGGGCACGCGGATGGACACTCCTATCACAGACCCGGCCGCGGATGTGCGCAAGTCGTAAGGTCGCTCCCCTCTCGGAGCACCCGGCGGGGTCGGGCACGAACGGGCCGGCCCCGCCGCGGCCCTCGTCGCAGCAGAGCCACTTCCACGCAAGCACGTGGAAGTGGCTCTGCTGTGAGATCGGGCCCTGCTGTGATCGGCTCTGCTGTGATCAGAGGAGGCGGTCCGGGGTGATCGGCAGGTCCCGCACGCGCACGCCCGTTGCGTGGTGCACGGCGTTGGCGATCGCCCCGGCGACGCCGGTGATGCCGACCTCCCCCACCCCGAGCAGCCCGAGCGGGGTGGTCGGGTCCGGCTCGTCGAGGTAGTAGACGTCGATCGCCGGGACATCCGCCTGCACCGGCACGTGGTAGTCGGCGAGGCTCGCGTTCATGATGCGGCCGTTGCCCGGATCGACCACCGTCTCCTCCGACAGCGCCGCCCCGATCCCCATCACGATCCCGCCGCGCAGCTGACTGGTGGCGGTCTTCGGGTTGATCACGCGCCCGACGTCGAACACCGCGACCCAGCGGGTCACGCGCACCTCGCCGGTGTCCTCGTCGACCGCCACCTCGCAGAAGTGGGCCCCGGTAGCCGCACGCACCTGCCGGCGCTGATCCCTGACCACGCCGGCGAGGAGGCGGACCTGGCCCGCGACGCGGCCGAGCGATGTCCGGGCGCCGACCCGGCCTTCGAGCGAGGGACGTCCGGCGCGGGCGAGGATCTCGCCGTAGGTCTCGCCCGACCCGTCGGCCGCGAAGAGCCCGCCGTCACGCGCCACGAGCTCGTCGATCCGGCGCCCGCGCAGCGGTGAGCCCGGCGAGCGGCGGGCGAGCGCGAGCGCCGACCGCCTCAGTTCCTCGCAGGCCCGCAGCACGCTCGCCGCGGCGGTGGCCGTCTGCCCCGACCCACCGGCCATCGGCCCGACCGGCAGCGCCGAGTCACCGATCTCGACGGTGACCGCCTCGACCGGGACACCGAGCGCATCCGCCGCGACCTGCGCCTGGACGGTCGCCACGCCCACGCCGATCTCATGGAGGCCGCAGCGCACCCGGACGGTGCCGTCCATCCCCAGCCGGACGGTGACGTCGGCGGTCAGCTGGATCGGCATGTGGAACGCGGTGGCGACGCCCCAGCCGAGCAGTCGCCGCCCGTCGCGCATCGAACGTGGCTGCGGCGGCCGGTCGGCCCAGCCGAACCGCTGCGCGCCACGCGCGTAGGCCGCACGCAGGTTGCGGTGGGTGAACGGCTTGCCCCCGAGGGGGTCGCGCTCCGGTTCGTTGCGCATGCGCAGCTCGACGGGGTCGATACCGAGCTCGTACGCCAGCGCGTCCATCCCGGACTCCAGCGCGAACGTCCCGACGGCCTCGCCGGGCGCCCGCATGGCCGAGTTCGGCAGCATGTCGAGCGTCGCGGTGCTGTGCCGGACGAGGATGGTGCGGGCCGCGTAGAGGTGACGGGACTGCGAGCCCACCGGCTCCGGCATCCCGCCGACCCGCCCCACCTGCGAGATCCCGGTGTGCACGAGCGCTGTCAGTGCACCGTCGCGTTCCGCACCGAGCGCGACCCGCTGCACGGTGGGCGTGCGCCCCCCGACCGTGCGGAACACCGCCTCGCGCGAGAGCGCCAGCCGGACGGGGCGCTTGGCCACGCGGGCCGCCATCGCACACAGAACGGTGCCGGCCCAGACGAACCCCTTCCCACCGAAGCCGCCACCCACGTTCGGGGCGATCACGCGGACCGCGTCCACCGGCACCCCGAACCGCAGCGCGAGGTGCCTGCGCGCGAAGTCCATCGCCTGGGTGCTGTCGTGGACGGTGAGCCGGTCGCCGTCCCACACGGCGGTGGTGGCGTGCGGCTCGATGGCGTTGTGGTTCTGCGGCGGGGTGGTGAAGCGCAGGTCCACCGAGACGGGAGCAGCGGCCAGCGCCTGCTCGGCGTCGCCCTTGCGGCCTGCACCGGAAAGCATCGGGAGCCCCCGTGCGGGTTCGGCCGAGCCCTCCGCGCCGCGGAAGTCGGTGACGGCCGGCTCGGCGGCGTAGCCCACCCGCACGAGCCGGGCGGCCTCCACCGCGGCCTCCAGGCTCTCCGCGACGACGACCGCGACCGGCTCCCCGTTCCAGTGCACCTCGTCGCTGCCCAGGTAGTTCACGCTGGTGCCCGACGCCATCGTGCTGAGGTCGAGCGGGTTGACCCGGGCGGCCGGGGGTTTGAGCGCGGGCGCGTTCCGATGGGTGATCACGGCGAGCACCCCGTCCACCGCCTCGGCGGCCGCGGTGTCGATCCCGGTGATGCGCCCGCGCGCGATCGTGGCGTGCACGAGCGTGGCGTGCGCGAGGTCCGGGTAGGGCCGGTCGGCCGTGTACTCGGAGGCGCCGGTGGTCTTGACGGCGCCGTCGACGCGGTCGATCGGACGCCCGACCGCGGGGCCGGTGGCGGTCGTGGGGCGCGTTCGCTCCGGTGCCTGGGTCACGCCGGGCCTCCCTCGGCATCGTCTGCTCGCTCCGCGGCGAGCCGGCGCAGCGTCGCGACGATCGTGCGCTGCGCCAGCTCGACCTTGAAGGCGTTCTGGGGTCTGGAGATCGCGGACGCCAGCTCGGCCGCGGCCGCCCGGCGGAAGGTCTCCTCGGTGGCCGGGGCGCCCAGCAGCACGCGCTCGGCCTCCCGCGCCCGCCACGGCGTGGTGGCGACCCCGCCCAGCGCCAGGCGCACGTCGACGACATCGCCGTCGCGGACCTCGAGCGCCGCGGCGACCGACACCAGCGCGAACGCGAACGAGGCGCGGTCGCGCACCTTGCGGTACCGCGAGGTCCGGGCGACCGGCAACGCGGGCAGCTCGACCGCGGTGATCAGCTCGTCGGGCGCGAGGTCGGTCTCGACGTGCGGGGTGTCGCCGGGCGGGCGGTGCAGCTCCGCGAGCGGGATGCGCCGCGTGGCCCGCAGGCTCTGCACCTCGACCACCGCGTCGAGCGCGACCAGCGCGACGGCCATGTCGGACGGGTGGGCCGCGATGCAGTGCTCGCTGGTGCCGAGGACGGCGCTACCGCGGTGGATGCCGTCGATCGCCGCGCAGCCGGAACCGGGCTCGCGCTTGTTGCAGGCCGCGGCGTGGTCGCGGAGGTAGGGGCAGCGGGTGCGCTGCAGGAGGTTGCCGCCGACCGTCGCCATGTTGCGCAGCTGGCCCGACGCGCCTGCGAGCAGTGACTCGGCGAGCACCGGGTACCGCGAACGCACCCGCCGATCGGCGGCGAGCCGGCTGTTGCGCACCATCGCGCCGATCCGCAGGCCACCACTTTCCTGCAGCTCGTCCACCCCGGCCAGGGGCAGCGCGGTGACGTCGACGAGCGTCTCGGGCCGCTCGACGTCGTCGCGCATGAGGTCCACGAGGTTGGTGCCGCCGCCCAGCGGCCGCGCCCCCGCCGCGACGGCGCCCAGCGCGGTGGGCAGGTCGGGCGCACTGACGTACCCGAACGCTCTCACTGCGACATCTCCTCCGCGACCGACTGGACCGCTCCGACGATGCCCTCGTACGCGCCGCAGCGGCACAGGTTGCCGCTCATCCGCTCCTTGATCTCCGCCTCGGTCAGCGCGATCTCGTCGTCGGTGAGGTGCGGCGTGACCACGCTGGGCATGCCGGCGCGGTGCTCGGCGAGCATCCCCAGCGCCGAGCAGATCTGGCCCGACGTGCAGAAGCCGCACTGGAAGCCGTCCTCCCGCACGAACGCCTCCTGCAGCGGATGCAGGTGATCGGGCTGCCCGACTCCCTCGATCGTGGTGATCTCGCGCTCGGCGTACTGCACGGCGAGCGCGAGGCAGGCGACGATCCGCTCGCCGTCGACGAGCACGGTGCAGGCACCGCACGCACCCTGGTTGCAGCCCTTCTTCGTGCCGGTCAGGCCCAGGTGTTCGCGCAGGGCGTCGAGCAGGCTGACCCGGGGATCGAGCTCCAGGAGCTCCGTGGATCCGTTCACGCGCAGCTTCACGGGGGTCACGCCGCCACCCTAAGGCAACAGCGTTGCCCTAACAAGTCAACACTGTTGCCCTATCTCCGGGTTAGGGTCGTCGCGATGAGTACGAAAGCCGGCTTCCTGCGCGCCCGGCGGCCCGAGCAGAAGCAGCAGCGCTACGCCGCGATCCTCGACGCCGCGCGCGAGCTCGCACTGCACGACGGCGTCGGCGCGGTCAGCCTCGCCGACATCGCGGCGGAGGTCGGCATGCACAAGTCGGCACTGCTCAAGTACTTCGAGACGCGCGAGGAGATCTTCCTGCGGCTCGCCGAGACGGAGTTCGGGGAATGGGCCGCCGGTGCGCTCGCCGCGCTGGCGACAGCGGGCCCCGACCCCCGGGAGGTGGCCGACGCGCTGGCGGGCTCGGTGGCCGACCGGCCGCTGTTCTGCCAGCTCCTGCTCTACACGCCGCTCACGCTGGAGCGCAACGTCTCCCTGGACGTCGTCCGCGTGTTCAAGCTGGCGATCAAGGGATCGATGGAGGACGTGATGCCCGCGCTGCAGCGGGCGCTCCCGGCGCTCGACGCGGACGCCTGCTTCGAGCTGTTCATGATGACGGGAATGGTGGCGGCCGGGCTGTGGCAGGCGGCGCATCCTTCACCGCAGGTGGTGGCGCTGCATGCCGAGGACCCCGGCGCGGCCCCCTACCCCGACTTCAGGGCCTCGCTCGTCCGGTTCGTCTGGACCTACCTCGCCGGCCTGCTGGCGCGCTGACGCCTCAGGCCTCGAACATCGGGGCGGGCGAGCGGTGCCATCGGTCGTCGCGGCTCAGGGCACAGACGGCGAGCACCCGGACGGTGAGCCAGTCGGCGCGGTGCCAGCACTCCCCCACCGCGGCCCGCAGCCGGGCGGCGTCCGTGCCGGCCTGGTCGAGCAGACCCTTCGCGTAACCGGCGAGGAGCACGGCACCCGCGGCCGCGGCCGCGCCTTCCACACCGAGCAGCAGGATGTCGCGCACACCCGCCGCGTGCTGGTCGACGGCGGCCAGCAACGCGGGCACGGCCGCGGCGGCGGCGAGCCCCGCTTCACCCAACTGTTCCATCAGGCCTGCCAGCCAACGCTGTGCGTGATGGTCGGCGACGTGGTCGAACAAACCTGCCACGACAGAGGAGGGTATCTCCCCTGATCGGGCGCAGGAACGCGCCCGTGACCAACCACGCAGTGACCGTCGCTCCGAGAGCGGTCAGAGCCAGATACCCGGCCCGCCGAACGGTCCCCGTGCCTCGCGGTTGGCATCGTGTTCGCTGGGCTCCACGGCGTCGGCCGTGCGCAGCAGCCACCAGACCGAGCCGAACGCCGCGACCACGACCACGGCGAACACCGACCCGGTGAGTGCCACGAGCCCCAGCACGATCGAGATCATCGCCCACTCCGGCACCGTCGTCTCACCGGGGCGGGCAGACGGATCTTCACCGGCGTCGTGCCGGCGCACGGCTTCGGCGAGCTGCTGGTCGTCGTCAGCGGTCCACTCCATGCCGCTCACCTCCCTGGTCGGGGGTACCCGCAACGACCTACCAGCCATGCGGCCGCTGCGCATCCGGCAACCGGGCGAGTAACCCGGAAGTGTGAACGAAAATCCGCTGCTGGTGCCACTTTCGGGTTCGTGATCATGGTGTGCGGCCCGCTCGGCGCCGGCTGCGGGAAGCCGCTCAAGCACGGACGCAACGACCTACAACTGGATCACTAGGCGAGCGCGCCACGCGCGTCGAGATGTCCGGCGAGCGAGGCGGCGGCCGTCTGCAGCATCGGCACGATCCGCTCGACGGCCGCCCACGTCACTCGGGTGTCGGGTCCGGAGACCGAGAGCGCGGTGGACGCCGGGCCACCCGGCACCGCGACGGCCACGCAGCGCACGCCCAGCTCCTGCTCGGCATCGTCGACGGCGTAGCCCTGGGCGCGGATGCGCTCCAGCTCGCGCTCCAGCCGGTCCGGGTCGGTGATGGTGTGCGGGGTCTGGGCCGCCATGCCGGTGCGGGCGACCATCGCGCGGACCTCCGCGGGAGGCAACTGGGCCAGCAGCACCTTGCCCACCCCGGTGCAGTGCACCGGCACCCGCCTGCCGACCTCGGTGAACATGCGCATCGAGTGCCGCGACGGAACCTGCGCCACGTAGACCACCGCGTCACCGTCGAGCATCGCGAGGTTGGCCGTCTCACCCACCTGGTCGACGAGCTCGGCGAGCTGCGGGCGCGCCCACTCCCCGAGCATCCGCGACGCGGCGTCGCCCAGCCCGATCAGGCGCGGGCCCAGGGCGTACCGGCGGGACGGGAGCTGGCGGACGTACCCGGACGCCACCAGCGTGCGGACGATGCGGTGGATGGTCGGCAGCGGCAGCCCGGACCGGGCGGCCAGCTCCGACAGCGCCACCGCGCCTCCGGCGTCGGCCATGTGCTCGAGCAGGGCGAACGCGCGGTCGAGGGACTGCACGCCGCCGCTGCGGTCCGGCTGGGTGGCTGCGCCCACCGTGCTCCTCCTGCGAGATCCTGGCCCTCCAGGTTAAGCGGTGACCATCACTCCCCGGTCCAGGCGGCACGCTCCTTGCGGGCGAATGCCGCGACGGCCGACGCGAAGTCCGCGCTCCCGTACACGCGCGCGACGATGTCGTCGCCGTCCGGGAGGCCGGCCCGCCGCAACCGCGCGAGCGTCTGCTTGGTGGCCCACATCGACAGCGGCGCGTGCGAGGCGAGCGTCGCGACCGTCTCCGCGAGCGTCGCATCGAGCTCGGCCGTGTCCTCCACGAGCTGGGTGACGAACCCGGCGGCGTGCGCCTCCGCCGCGTCGAGCAGGCGGGCGCGCAGCAGCACGTCCATGGCCCGGGCCCGGCCCAGGTTCGCCACCAACAGCGCGGTCGTGTCCATCGACAGGCAGTTGCCCAGCGTCCGCGCGATCGGCACCCCGAACCGGGACACACCGGTGGCGATCCGCAGGTCGCAGGCCGCCGCGAGGGCCAGCCCGCCGCCGATGCAGTAGCCGTCCACCGCCGCGACGGTGGGCACCGCGGTGTCCTCCAGCCGCCGCAGCACCCGGGTCATCCGCTCCTCGTACTCGACGCCCGCCGCACCGTCGAAGCCCGTGAACTGGGCGATGTCGGTGCCGGAGACGAACGCCTTCCCACCGGCGCCACGCAGCACCAGCACCCGGATGTCCGGGTCGGCATCGGCCTTCTCGCAGGCGTCGTGCACGCCCTCGTACATCGCGAACGTCAGTGCGTTGTGGGCCTCGGGGCGGTTGAACGTCACCTGCAGGACAGGGCCGTCCTGCTCGACGAGGAGATCGGTCATGCCCTACAGCCAACCGGGCAACACCAGCACGAGCCATGTGACGAGCGGCGCAACGACCACCATCGACATGCCCCACTGGAGCAACCGCTTGTAGACGTAGTCGCGGTGGTCCTCCGGCGAGTTCGCAACGGTGAGGGCGCCCGAGGTCGAGTACGGGCTCGAGTCGACCACCGACGAGGAGATCGCGAACGCCGTGATGACACCGACCACGCCGAGCTGCCCGCCGAGCAGCAACGGCACCGCGAGCGGGATCAGCGCGGTGAGGATGCCGGTGGTGGACGCGAACGCCGAGACGACGGCACCGATGTAGCAGAGCAACAGTGCGGAGAGCAGCGGGATGCCGAGCGCCGCCACGCCATCACCGAGCCACTCGATGGTGCCGTTCTCCTCCATCAGGCTGACGTAGGTGGCGACACCGCAGACCAGCAGCACGGTCGGCCAGGCGACCTGGGCGACGGCTCCCTTGTAGGCCGTGGGCGAGAGGAGCGAGAGCAGCACGGCCGCGGTGACGGCGAGCAGGCCGACGTCGAGCTGGAACGCCAGTGCTCCCACCGCCAGGGCGAGGAGCACCACCAGCGTGAGCGACCGGTTGAGGTCGAGCGTGGTGACCGGCCGGCGCTCGCCCTCGGTGAACCCGGCTCCGGTGGCGCCCGTGGTCGCGCCGTTGGCCTTGGCCGCGCCGGGCCCGCCTCCCGGTGCGACCTCGGGCCCGCCGACCGGCGCGGGCTCCTCGGCGACGCGGCCGATGAGTTCCCGCCCGCCGAACAGGAAGAACATGACGACGTTGAGCAACGTGTTGAACACGAGGCTGCCGAGGAAGAGGATCAGCGGGCTCCCGGGCAAACCGGCACCCGCCACCACGTCGTTGGTGATCCCACCGAAGATGCTGATCGGCGAGAAGCCGCCCGCCGTCGCCCCGTTGATGATCGACAGACCCATGAGCACCGGGTTGATCCGGTGCTGCACCGCGAGGCTGAGCCCGACGGGCGCGATGATCGCGACCGCGGCCGGAACCACCGATCCGAACGCGGTGAGCAGGGCGGTGACCGCGAACATGATCCACGGGATGAGCACGATCCGGCCGCGCACCCCGCGCACCGCCCGGTCGACCAGCCAGTC
The DNA here is from genome assembly GCF_007994075.1 of Pseudonocardia hierapolitana. Taxonomy (NCBI): domain Bacteria; kingdom Bacillati; phylum Actinomycetota; class Actinomycetes; order Pseudonocardiales; family Pseudonocardiaceae; genus Pseudonocardia; species Pseudonocardia hierapolitana. The sequence goes on from NZ_VIWU01000001.1 coordinate 2,692,895, forward strand.
GATCGTGCCGTTGGCACGGGCGATCGCGAACAGGAACGTGACGCCGACCAGCGTCACGAACAAACCGCCGGGGAACCCGGCGACGACCCCGTCGGCGACGTCGTCCGGCGGGCCCTCCAACACGATCGTTCCGACGATGAACGCCGCGACCAGGGCGATCGCTCCGAGGTTGATCGGCAGCGTCGTGGCGATCACGAACGCGACCACCAGCAGGAGAATCGAAATCAGGTGGATGGACATGCGCACTTCCTCACGGCAGCGTTGTCGGAGGGCGTTCCGCATCGCGGAAGTCTGATTCCGGGTGGAGTATGGTTCGGGTCACTCGGAGCGTCAACCCTCCCGACTGCGACGACGTTCGGGCAAGACGACATGGAGGTCCGCGTGCACATCACCGGAGGGCGTCACTTCCTGCAGATCCCCGGACCGACCAACGTGCCGGACCGGGTGCTGCGGGCGATGGCCGCACCGACGATCGACCACCGCGGACCGGAGTTCGCCGAGCTCACCAAGGCCGTGTTGGCCGCGCTCGGCCCCGTCTTCGGCGCACGCGGGCCCGTCGTGATCTACCCGTCGTCCGGCACGGGGGCGTGGGAGGCGGCGCTGGTCAACACGCTCAGCCCCGGTGACCGGGTGCTGATGAGCGAGACCGGGCACTTCTCCACGCTCTGGTCCGAGCTCGCCGGCCGCCTCGGGCTGCAGGTCGAGGTGATCCCCGGCGACTGGCGCCACGGCGCCGACCCGGCCGAGATCGCCCGCCGCCTCACCGCCGACGAGCGGCACGAGATCAAGGCCGTCTGCGTGGTGCACAACGAGACCTCAACGGGCGTGACGAGCCGCGTGCCCGACGTGCGGGCGGCGCTGGACTCGGTCGGCCACCCTGCGCTGCTGCTCGTCGACACGATCTCGTCGCTCGCGTCCATCGACTACCGGCACGACGAGTGGGGCGTGGACGTCACGGTCGCCGGCTCCCAGAAGGGGCTGATGCTGCCGCCGGGCCTCGCGTTCAACGCGATCAGCGAGAAGGCCCTCGCGGCGAACCGGTCGGCCGGCCTGCCGCGCTCGTACTGGGACTGGGGTCCCATAATCGCGGCGAACGAGCGCGGGTTCTTCCCCTACACGCCGGGCACCAACCTGCTCTACGGCCTGCGTGAGGCGTGCGCGATGCTCGCCGAGGAGGGTCTGCCGAACGTCTTCGCGCGCCACCAGCGCCACGCCGCGGCCACCCGCGCCGCCGTCCGGGCGTGGGGCCTCGAGGTGCTGTGCGCCGACGAGCGGGAGCACTCCGGCTCCCTCACCGCCGTGCTCCTGCCCGACGGGCACGACGCCGACGAAGTGCGCCGGGTGATCCTCGAGAAGTTCGACATGTCACTCGGCGCGGGCCTCGGCAAGCTCACGGGCAAGATCTTCCGCATCGGCCACCTCGGCCATTTCAACGACCTGACGCTCGTCGGCACCCTCGGCGGGGTACAGATGGGTCTGCAGCTCGCCGGCGTCCCGATCAAGCCGGGGGGTGTGGAAGCGGCACTCGAGCACCTGCGGGAGGAAGCGCAATGACGCTCGCAACGACCGAGCTCCAGCGGGCGCTCGACCGGGAGCTCGACGGCGAGGTCCTCTTCGACGACTACACGCGTCACCTCTTCTCCCGCGACGCCAGCATGTACGCGATCACGCCCGTCGGCGTGGTCGCGCCGCGGCACGCGGGCGACGTCGTGACCGCGGTGCGCATCGCGGGCGAGCACGGCGTGCCCGTGCTTCCCCGGGGCGGCGGCACGAGCCTCGCCGGGCAGACCGTCGGCGAGGCACTCGTCCTCGACTTCTCGCGGCACATGAGCTCGATCGTCGAGCTCGACCCGGAGGCACGCACCGCGCGCGTGCAGCCCGGCGTCGTGCAGGACCAGCTCAACCGCGCCGCCGCGGCGCACGGGCTGATGTTCGGGCCCGACACCTCGACGTCCAACCGGGCGACGCTCGGCGGGATGATCGGCAACAACTCCGCGGGCAGCGGCTCCGTCCGGTACGGGATGACGATCGACCACGTCCGGGAGCTGGACGTCGTGCTGTCCGACGCCTCGACGGCGCGGTTCGGGCCGGTGGACGAGGCGGAACGCGCACGCCGGGCGGCGGGCGACTCGCTCGAGGCGCGGCTGTACCGCGAGCTGCCTGCGCTCGTCGACGCGCACCGCGACGCCATCGCCACCGGGTTCCCCAAGTTCTGGCGCCGTGCCGGGGGCTACCGGCTCGATCGGCTCACCGACTCCTTCGACCTGGCCCGGTTCGTGGTCGGCTCGGAGGGCACGCTGGTCGTCGCCACCGAGGCGGTCGTCGGGCTCGTGCCCAAGCCCGCCAAGACCGTGATCGCGGTGGGGCACTTCCGCTCCACCCAGGCCGCGATCAACGCCACCGAGGACGCGCTGTCCTGCGAGCCCGCGGCCGTGGAGCTGATGGACCGCACGATCCTGGACCTGTCGCGGTCGAAGCTCGAGTACGCCGCGCTCGGCTCGATCCTCCACGACGACCCGGACGCGCTGCTGTTCGTCTCGTTCACCGGCGACGACGCCGACGAGCTCTCGGGGCAGCTGAAGCGGCTCGACGCGGTGTGGAAGCAGCACGGCCACAGCTACCACACGCTCCTCGCCGAGACGCCCGCGCAGCAGTCGGCGCTGCTCAAGGTCCGGAAGGCGGGCCTCGGGCTGCTCATGGCCGCGAGCAGCGGTGCCAACCGGCCCGTGGCGTTCGTCGAGGACACCGCCGTCGGCCCGGACCGGCTCGCCGAGTACAGCGAGCGGTTCGCGAAGGTGCTCGACCGGCACGGCATGCGCGCGGGCTTCTACGGCCACGCCTCGGTCGGCTGCCTGCACGTGCGCCCGTTCGTCGACCTCTCCCGGCCGGAGGAGGTCGCGAAGATGCGGGCGGTGGCCGAGGAGGTCCGGGACCTGGTCGCCGAGTTCGGCGGCGCCAACTCCTCCGAGCACGGCGACGGCCTCGCCCGCAGCGAGTTCAACCGGTCGCTCTTCGGCGACGAGCTCTACGAGGCGATGCGCCGGGTCAAGGGGATCTTCGACCCGGACGGCCGGATGAACCCCGGCAAGATCGTCGATGCCCCGTCGATGACCGAGAACCTGCGGGAACCGGCCCTGCCCCCCGCTGGCCCGCTCACCACCGCGCTCGACTTCACCGTGGTGGCGGGCGGCGAGCACGGGATGCGCGGTGCCGCTGACCGGTGCCAGAACATCGGGCTCTGCCGCAAGGACGCCGCAGGCGTGATGTGCCCGTCCTACATGGCGACCCACCGGGAGGAGGACGCCACCCGCGGCCGGGCGAACGCGCTGGTCAAGGCCCTCTCCGACCCCGACCCGCGCACCGCGCTGGGCGACGAGCGGCTGCACGAGGTGCTCGACCTGTGCCTCATGTGCAAGGCGTGCAAGAGCGAGTGCCCGCTCTCGGTGGACATGGCCACCCTCAAGGCGGAGGCCCTGCACCACAAGCACGAGACGAAGGGCATCCCGCTCCGCTCACGGGTCTTCGCGGGCATCCGAGGCCTCAACCGGCTCGGCGCGGCCAGCGCCCCGCTGGCGAACCTGCCCAACCGCGTCCCGGGGATCCGGAAGCTGATGGCACGGGCGATCGGCATCGCCCCGGAACGCCCCCTCCCGACCTTCGCGGCAGAGACGCTCCTGACGTGGTTCCACTCCCGGCGAGTTCAGGAAAGCCACATTCAGGGCTTTGCCGGCCCGGAAAGTGGCTTTCCTGAACGCCGGAGCCGGGGGCCGCTCACCTTCCTCGGCGACTCCTTCACCTCCTTCACCGAGCCCGCCATCGGGATCGCGGCCATCGAGTTGCTCGAGCTCGCCGGGTGGGACGTGCGGCTGGAGTCGAACGGGTGCTGCGGGCGGGCCGCGTTCTCCAAGGGCATGCTCGACCAGGCCAAGCGCCAGGCGTCCGGGCTCGTGGACGCGCTCGCCGGCACCGAGGGCCCGATCGCCGGCGTGGAGCCGTCCTGCGTGCTGACACTGGGCGACGAGCACCGCGCCCTGCTCGGCGCCGACGACCCCCGCGTCGCCGACGTGGCCGGCCGTGCCCGGCTCGTCGACGAACTGCTGGTCGAGGCCATCGACGACGGCGCCCTGCGGCTGCGCGAGGACGCGTGGCCCGCCGGACAGCGGATCCTCTACCACGGCCACTGCCACCAGAAGGCCGAGGTCGGCACGGCCGCCACGGTGGCGCTGCTCTCCCGGATCCCGGGTGCCGAGGTCGTCGAGGTCGACGCCGGGTGTTGCGGCATGGCCGGCTCGTTCGGGTTCGAGGCCGAGCACTACGAGGTGTCGATGAAGGTGGGCGAGGACCGGCTGTTCCCGGCCGTCCGCGCCGAGCCGGAGGGCACGGTCATCGCCGCGACCGGCGTGTCCTGCCGCCAGCAGATCGCCCACGGAACCACCCGGGAGGCCCACCACCCCGTGGAGCTGATCCGCGCCGCCCTGGCCTGACGTGCGGACGGTCCGTTCGTACCGCTCTATCGGACGAGCGGGCCGTTCGTGCGGCCCGGATCGGCCCGACGCTCGAAGAGCACCTCCGGGTACTGCGCAGACGGGGCGTCGAGGAGCGGGGCGGGCAGCCCCTTCAGGTGCCTGTCGAAGAAGGCGAGCGCGTAGGCGTCGGGGATGACGCGCGCCCGGTGCGGGTCGAGGGCGCCGCTGAGGCCGAGCGGCTTCGCGAGCCACGGCGAGAAGAGCGGGAAGTCGGAGAAGTCGGCGTGGTACATCCCGGGCACCAGCACGATGTAGCCGGCACCGGGCAGCCGGTCGAAGACCGCCCGCATGGTGCGGTGCGTCTCCTCCACGTCCGACTCGCTCCAGCCTTCGCGCCGCATGGTCCCGGCGTCGCGGCTGATCCACATCACCGGCTGGCGCAGGCCCTGCTCCACCACGTCGGCGGGCAGGAACACGTCGATGGGCAGGCAGGCCCGCACGCGGGGCTCGACCTTGCAGGTTTCGCCGGTGACGGCGCCGCCGAGCGACACCCCGAACATGCCCACGCGGTCCAGGTCAAGCCGTCCGGCCAGGACGTCGTCAGAGCGGTCGAGGTCGGTGAGCCGGTCCAGCGTGAACACCGCGTCCTGTGCGAGGAACGGAATGACGCTGTCGATGAAGGCGCGGTCGAGCATTCGGGGATCCATGTCGACCTGCCGCCCGTCCGGGAAGGCCACGCCGGCCGCGGCGTGCGGGTGGTCGATGGCCGCGACCACGTAGCCGTGGGACACGAGCTCCTCGACCTGCGCCGTGTTGTGCTGGCGGTAGCCGCCACGGCCGTGCGAGAAGAGCAGCACGGGGTAGCGGACGTCCCCGCGGGCGACCGGCGCACCGGCGACGGCGTTGGTCCTCACCTGATCGAGGTACTCAAAGGTGGAGCCCGGCAACCGCATCAGGCGGGCCAACGGCGCGAGCGCGTGACCGTCGGCCACATACGGCGCTCGCGGTGCCGACGGGTCGTCCTCAGCCGGGTACCAGACCTGCACGACGAGCTCGCGCCGGTCGTCCGGATCGGTGGTGAAGACGTCCGGTCGGGCGGCGTCCACCCAGTGGTAGGTCTGCGTGCCGACCGCGAACGGGCCGGTCGGGTGCGGGAACCGGAACACCGGCACCGCCAGCGGTAGGGCGATGGCCACGACCAGTGCCAGGACGCCCAGACCCACGGCCACGCCGGTGCCGGCCCGACCGCCCCGCACCCGGGTCTGCGCGGGCAAGGCCAGTGCGAGCAGCCCGCTCAGCACGTACGCCGGGATCATCTGCCAGCGCGCTCCTTCGACCAGCACCTGCGCGGCGAGCACCGGGAGCGGCAGGAGCGCGAGGGCACGGACGTGGCGCGCCCGGCCCGGCAGCCGCGCAACCAGGACGAGGAACGCGGGTACGACGGCGGCGAGCAGACAGGCTTCGAGCGGGCGCATCGGGCAGGGCTCCTTCTGGTTGACTACCGACAGCGCGTGAGACTTGAGACATCGTATCCCAAGTTTGGAGACTGCAGTGCCGACCGCTCCCGAACCCACGGGCCTCTCCCGCCGGCGGCGCCGGTTGTCCGACCGCGAGACCGAACGGCGCATGCTCGACACCGCGGTGGGCATGGTGAATGCGGCCGGTCTGACCGTGAGCCTCGAGCACATCAGCCTCGAGGAGGTGATCCGGGACGCCGGGGTCGCGCGCAGCGCCGTGTACCGCCGCTGGCCCTACAAGGACCTGTTCTTCAGCGACCTGCTCCGTGAGCTCGCCCGAGCCGTGGCGCCCGCGTCCGTCGCCGGCCGGGAGACCGGGCATGCCGTCCTCGCCAGGGTCGCGGCCGAGCGGCTCGACCGGCTCGAGACGCCGGAGGGACGTCGCTCGATGCTGCTCGAGCTGATCCGGCGCGAACAGGACTTCGCCGTCGTCCACCGGTCCGCGGAATGGCGGACCTACCTCGCCCTCCACGCCACGTTCCTCAGCCTGCCGGACGGGGACCTCCGCGCGGACGTGCAGGCGGCGTTGACCGCGTCCGAGCGGGGCTTCACCACCCGGATCGCCGCGGCGTGGCAGGAGTGGGCCGAGCTGTTCGGCTTCCGGCTGCGCCCCGCGCTCGGCACCGGCTTCGAGGCCCTCGCGAGCCTGGTCAGCGCGCATTTCCGGGGAATGGTGCTGATGTCACCCACGAGCCCCGACATCGTCGAGGCGCACATCGAGGCCGACCCCTTCGGCACCGGGGAGACGGCGCGCTGGCCGGTGCGTGCCGTCGCACTGGCCGGCATCGCGCTCACCTTCCTCGAGCCCGACCCCGACATCACCTGGACCGAGGCGCGGGTGGCCGCCGCCCGGGACCGGGTGGGCGCGATGGCACGCTCCCACGACTGATCGCCCCGCTTGCACCCACGAACCGGTGTGCTCCGACGCCCACCTAGCCGAAGCGAGACGAGGAGCACGGACGGCGGATCAGAGAACCGCTTCGACCTCGCCCACCGGCTCGCCGTGGCCCAGCACCGCGACCTTGCCGACGTCGCCCAGGCCGACGACGCCGAGCGACTCGAGGGCCGCCGTGACCACCGGGGGCAGCGGGCGCGGTGAGCCGTCCGCGATCTTCACGGCGAGCGCGCCGCCGTCGGGGAGGGCCGCCGCGAACACGCCTTCCGCGCCGTCCTTCGCGATCAGCTCGGGCGCGCTCTCGATCAGGCGCGTCGGGAACCGCCCGGTGCCGCCCAACCACCACGGATGGGCGCGCACCGCGGTGGCGACCCGGTGCTCGGGCGTTCCGGCAGGGGCGGTGGCGATGCGCGCGAAGGCGCGGGCGAGGCCGGTGGGCGTGCAGGAGAAGAGCGGGGCGCCGCAACCGTCGACGGTGACGTGCGCCGGGCCGTCGCCGGTCAGCTCGGCCACCGTCTCCCGTATCACTCGCTGCAGGGGGTGGGTCGGTTCGAGGTACGTCTCCCGGTCCCAGCCGGCCGCCACGCAGGTGGCGAGCATCGCGGCGTGCTTGCCGGAGCAGTTCTGGGTGAGCCGCGCGGGCTTGTTCCCGGCGACCACCCACGCGGTCGCGGCCTCGGCGTCGAGCGGGAGGGCCGGGGTGTTCTTCAGGTCCGCCTCGTCGAGGCCGGCCCCGGCGAGGATGCGGCGCACGCCGGCCAGGTGGTCCGGTTCGCCGGAGTGGCTGGCGCAGGCGAGGGCGAGCAGCTCGCCGTCGAGACCGAGCCCGCTTCGCAGCATCGCGACCGCCTGCACGAGCTTGAGCGAGGACCGAGGGAAGAAGGTGCGGCCGGGTTCACCGCGCCGCAGCAGCACCGATCCGTCCGGCGCCAGCACGACCAGGTGCCCCCGGTGCACGGACTCCACCACCCCGCCGCGCACGACGTGCGCGACGACCTCCGCCCCGTCCTCGACCACACGAGCACGGTATGCGCCACCCCGTCCAGCGGCCGCGCGGCCCGATGGTCGTTCCGAGCAGCGCCCCAGAGCTCAGGCTCCAGCACTCGTGCGTTGTTCCGTTCGTCTCGGCGTGCTGGTCCGTACGCCGCCCGCAGTACGGCAGGGCACTCCCGCCGACGGACGTGGCGCGGCCGCCGGCTGGCTACCGTCACGAGCATGCGAACCGAGCGGCGTCCGAACTGGTGGGCCGGGGTGCTGCCCACCGTCGTGCTCCCGATCGCCGTCGCCGTGTTCACCGTCGTCGGCACCGGGTTCGCGCAGCGGTTCGGCACCGGGCCCCGCCTGCTCGACCCGCTGGGCGGGATCCTGCTGCTCGCCGGGCCTGCGGCGCTCGTCGCACGCCGGTGGAACCCGCCCGTGGTGTTCGCCGGAATCGCCGCTGCGCTGCTGATCTACCTCGCCGCCGGCTACCCGTTCGGGCCGGTGCCCCTCGCGGCGTTCGTGGCGCTCGGGACCACGGTAGGGCAAGGGCACCGGCGCGCCGGCTACGCGCTCGCCGCCGTGACGTTCGCCGGCGTCCTGGTGGTACACGTGCTGCGCAACCCGGGCACCGGGTTCCCGCTCGCCGGAGCGTCGGCGTGGCTCGCGTGGATCGCCGCGATCATCGCGGGCGCGGAGCTGTGGCGGGCCCGGCGCGAGCGGCGCGAGCAGGCGAAGGCCGCGGCGGCCGAGGCCGAGCGCCGCCGCGGGAGCGAGGAGCGGCTGCGCATCGCGCGTGACCTGCACGACGTGCTCGGCCACCACATCTCGCTCATCAACGTGCAGGCCGGGGTGGCGCTCTACCTGATGGACGACGACCCGGAGCAGGCTCGGTCGGCGCTCACCGCGATCAAGCAGTCGAGCCGGGAACTCCTGCGCGAGATGCGCTCGACCCTCGGTGTGCTGCGCGGCGTGGACGAGGAGCCGCCGCACCAGCCGGTGGCCGGGCTCGCCCGGCTGGACGAGCTCGTGCAGGCCACCCGCGCGGCCGGGCTGCCGGTCACCGTCGAGATCGGCGGCGAGCCCCGGGAGCTGCCGCCGAGCGTCGACACGGCGGCGTACCGGATCATCCAGGAGGCACTGACCAACACCCGCAAGCACGCGGGGCCCGCGCGGGCGTCGGTGCTGCTCACCTACACCGAGGACGGGATCACCGTGCGGATCGACGACGACGGCACCGGCCCGGCGGGGAGCTCCGACGGCGGCGACGGCCTCCCCGGAATGCGTGAGCGCGCCGCCGCCCTCGGTGGCACGCTCACGGCGGGCCCGCGCCCGGGCGGCGGGTTCCGGGTGGACGCGCACCTGCTCACGACGGGAGGCAACCGGTGATCGGTGTGCTGCTGGTGGACGATCAGGCGCTGGTGCGGGCCGGGTTCCGCGCACTGCTGCAGGCCCAGCGGGACATCGAGGTGGTCGGCGAGGCCGAGGACGGCGCGGCCGCCGTCACGATGGCCCGCGACACCAAGCCCGACGTCGTGCTGATGGACATCCGCATGCCGGGCCGCAACGGCCTCGACGCCACCAAGGACATCGTGGCCGACCCGCGCCTGTCGGGCGTGAAGGTCATCGTGCTCACGACGTTCGCCGAGGACGCCTACGTCTTCGACGCCATCCGCAACGGCGCGAGCGGCTTCCTCGTGAAGGACATCGAGCCGGTCGAGCTCGTGCACGCGATCCGCGTGGTGCACGGCGGCGACGCCCTGCTCTCCCCCGTGGTCACCCGGCGGCTGATCGAGGAGTTCGCGGCCCGGGCCAAACCTCCTCAGCCGGCCAAGCAGATCGCCGCGCTGCTCGACCAGCTCACCGAGCGCGAGCGCGAGGTGGTGGCGCTGGTGGCGGCCGGCCTGTCGAACGACGAGATCGCCGAGCGGCTCGTGGTGAGCCCCGCGACGGCGAAGACGCACGTCAGCCGAGCCATGATCAAGCTGGCCGCGCGCGACCGCGCGCAGGTGGTGGTGCTCGCGTACGAGAGCGGTCTCGTGCGCCCCGGCTGGACCGGCTAGCGCTACAGCGGGGACCCCGTGATGTTCCCCATGGCTGCCCGATGTGTTGACCGAGGGCGGATGGTCGCTTGTCGATCTTCGATCGCGACCATCCGCCCTTGATCGCCGCTGGTGCCCGCCCGTCTCGCTGCTGGCCGGCCCGGGGGCGGTCGCGCCCGTTCCCCTGCCGGCAAGTGCTGCGGCTGTCGATCGTGAAGTCCGTGCTTCCCGCGTGGGCCGTCGGCGTCGTGATCGCCGGCCTGCGATTGGCAGGTCGGGGCGAGAACGGGCGGATTCGACCCGGTTTGCGCCGAACCGCTGATCACGGGCGCGGCGACCGGCCGCGCCGCACCATGATCACGAGGGTCGTGCCGGGCTTCCGGCTCCCCAGTAGAACGGCCCGGTCGTCGTAGGCCGTACCCGAACCCGCCACCCGAGTCGGGCCAGCCGTTCCTCGAGCTCGTCCGCCCGGTGGGGCACCTTGACGGCCCGGTGCGCGGACCCGTCGTTCAGGCGACGGAGGATCGTCGAGGACGCCTCGCCCTCGACGAGCTCGTCGGGGGTGCGGTACGCGTCGTCGACGAAGAACACCCGGCCACCCGGTTTCAGGCAGTCCGCGACGAGCGACCAGAACGACTCGAACCGCTCCAGCGGCACGTGCGAGAGCCAGAACCCGAAGAAGACCACGTCGTACCGGCGATCCGGTTCCCAGTCGAAGATGTTCGCCTCGACGAACCGCACTCGTTCGCTCCCGATCCGGGCCGAGGCGATCCCGAGCATCTCGGGTGACGCGTCCACGGCGGTGACGTCCCTGGCGTGCCGGAGGAGCTGACCGGTCCAGATGCCCGGGCCGCAGGCGAGTTCGAGAACGCTGCCGCTCGGCCGGAACGCGTCGAGCGCCGCGGCCAGCTCCTCGCCGCCGTCGAACGGCAGGGCGTGCTGCTCGTACTCCGGGGCGACAGCGCGGTAGTAGCCGACCTGTTCGGCCAGGAGTTGGTCGAGGTCACCGGAGGAGCCACTGGCGCCCATGGTCGCGATCATCGCGGCGGCACCCGCGGGCCCGCAACCATCGGCCGTCGCCGGGTGACCTGAACCGGTTGACGCCCGGGTCCCCGCGCTAGATCGTGTGCGCAGCACACGAGGAGGTGGCGCGGTGGAGCCGGATCCGACATCGCTGTCGAAAGTCGCTGCTGCGGAGACGGGGTCCCGCCCCGACCAGCTGCGACGGGTCGCGCTCGCGAGCGCGGTGGGCACGACGATCGAGTGGTACGACTACTTCATCTACTCCACCGCGGCCGCGCTGGTGTTCGGCTCGCAGTTCTTCTCCACGCTGGAACCGGCGTCCGCCACGCTCGCCGCGTTCGCGACGCTGGGCGTCGGCTTCCTCGCCCGACCGGTCGGCGGCATCATCTGGGGTCACTTCGGCGACCGGGTCGGCCGCAAGGCGATGCTCATCGCGTCGCTGCTGCTCATGGGCTTCGCCACGGTCGGGGTGGGCCTGTTGCCCACCTACGACCAGATCGGCCTGCTCGCGCCGGTGCTGCTGCTCGTGCTGCGGCTCCTGCAGGGCCTGTCCGCGGGCGGCGAGTGGGGCGGGGCCGCGCTCATGGCCGTCGAGCACGCCCCTGAAGGCCAGCGGGGCAAGTACGGCTCGTACTCCCAGATCGGGGTGCCGGCCGGGCTGATCCTCGCGCAGCTGGTGTTCGTCGCCCTCGGGCCGCTCGACGACGAGCAGTTCGCGAGCTGGGGCTGGCGGCTGCCGTTCCTGTTCAGCATCGTGCTCGTCGGCGTCGGGCTGTTCATCCGGCTGCGCATCGAGGAGAGCCCGGTGTTCACGGCGCTGCGCGCGGAGAACGTCCGGGCCCGGGTGCCGATGATCGACGTGCTGCGCGAGCGGCCCCGCGAGCTGCTGGTGGCGTCGGCCAGCTTCATCGCCAACACCGCGATCGGCTACGTCTTCCTCGCCTACCTGCTCTCCTACGGCACGTCCGTGTTGAAGGTCGACCGCACGACGATGCTCCTGGTCGTGATCATCGGCAGCGTCTCGTGGCTGGTCAGCATCGTGGTCTCGGCACAGTGGTCGGACCGGGTGGGGCGCAAGCCGGTGTACCTCGTCGGCTCGGTGCTGCTCGTCGTGTGGCCGGTGCCGTTCTTCCTGCTGATCGACACCCGGTCGACGGCGCTGATGATCCTCGCCGTGATCGTCCTGACGATCGGGCTCGGCGCCTCGTACGGCCCGCAGTCGGCGCTCTTCGCCGAGATGTTCGATGCGCGCTACCGCTACAGCGGTGCCTCGTTCTCCTACGCGGTGGGCGCGGTGCTCGGCGGCGGGTTCGCGCCGCTGATCGCCACCGCGCTCCAGACCTCGACGGGGACGTCGCTGTCGGTGTCGGCCTACATGGTGGTCGTCGCGGTGATCAGCCTGGTCGCGGTCATCGGCATTCGGGAGACCCGACGGGTGTGACGGTCTTCCGCGCCCGCGGTGCGGTGGCCAGCACCGAACCCGCGAGGATGAGCGCGAACGCCACGAGGATCGAGGGCGTGAGCGGCTCGCCGAGCACGAGGACGCCCGCGGTGACCGCGACGGCCGGGTTCACGTACGTGAACACGAGTGCCCGCGACGGCCCCACCTCGCGGATCAGCGCGAAGAACACGAGGAACGCCAGCGCGGTGCACAGGACGGCGAGACCGGCGAGCGCGGCGAGCACGCGGCCGTCGGGCAGGGTCTGCGGCCAGGTCAGTGCAGCAGGCGGGGCGTAGACGAGCGCGGCGCCGCCGAGGCACACGGCCGTCATGGGGAGGCTGGGCACGTCGGACAGCCGACGCGCGGCGATGATCGGCGCGGTCGCGTAGCAGAGCGCGACCAGCAGCACCTCGACGATCGCCCACGGGCTCCCCTCACCCAGCGCGGGCGCCGCGAGCACGGTCACGCCCACGACCCCCACGCCGAGCCCGACCCACCGCGCGGCCCCGAGCCGTTCCGCGTCGCCGGTGAGGCGGCCGATCAGCACCGCGAGGATCGGCGAGGCCGCAATGAGCAGCCCGGTCATCGAGCTGGTGATGTGCCGCTCGGCGTCCGACAGCAGGCCCCACGGAATCATGATCTCGATCGTCGCGAACGCGAGCAGCGGCTTCCAGCGCTCGCGCAGCCACGTCGGCCTGCCGGCGCGCAACGCCAGCGGCAACAGGACGGCGGCCCCGACCGCGGTGCGCACGAACACGAGCACCGGTACGGACACGCCCTCCACGGCCACCTTGATCATCAGGTACGGGATCCCCCAGAGGATGCTCATCGCCGCGAACAGCACCCACCCCCGACCGCTCACCGGCCGCACCTCCGATCGATCCCCAACGGCTACGCGAGCACGTTACGGCCACGAACACCCCGGGCGAAGGCTTCCGCGCCGGTTCGCGGAGCGCGTCGGGTCCGGGGGCCGCCCGGACCGGAGAACACCCGACCCGGTGACGGGCTCACACCACGTGCGACCGTCGCGCCGGCGGAGATCGACGTCGACGAGGACGACCGCGACCAGCGCCGACGGTGACACGTCCCGCTGCCTCGCCCGCCCCGCGCGGGCGGGGTGGCGTCCTCCCGGGGCCGATCACGCCCCGCGCGCGATGGTGTCCCGGCCGAGGAAGGCACCGTCGGGGAAGCCCGGGACCGCGATCTCGTAGAACCCCAGCCTGTCGTAGAAGGCCCGCGCGCGGGTGTTGCCCGGGTCCATCTGCAGGTGCACCCGCGGCACCCCCATTCCGCCCAGCGCCTGCAGGAACGCCGTCATCATCGCCCGGCCGTGCCCTGCGCCCTGGTATCCGGGCAGCAGGTCGATGTGCAGGTGGGCGGGGTGGTCGGCCACCTCCGCCACGAGCATCCGCTCCGGGTTGTGCAGCAGGCCGGCCAGCCACTCCAGCTGGGTGGCGGGCGGGTCCGGCGGGGGCGGGTAACGCCGCGCCAACGGCGGCAGCCACTGCTCCCGGAACCACTTCACGAAGGCCGGGGTGTCTGCCGTGCCGAGCACGTACCCGACGGCCCGTCCGCCGTCGTCCAGCACGAACGCGAGCTCCGGTTCGTGGTCGACGTAGGGCAGGGCGAAGATGCTCGGCAGGAGGTCCGGGTCCGGCCACCTCTCGCGCGAGTCGCCTCCCGCATCACCGGTGAGCACGCAGATCTCGGCGACCGCGGCGCGATCCTCAGGCCGGTAGGGACGGATCATGGGCACGGCGCAACGGTAGCCCGCCCACAACCGCGAGTCGGGTCTGAGTGCACGCAGATCGCGGTGCCGTCACGTCACAGCGTGCACCCGGTCCCGCCTGCGGTCCGACGTGCCCTGGCCCGGCAAGGACCAGTGGGTCCCCCTGGTGCGGAGCGCGCTCCGCAGCCAGGACAGTCGGGCCGAACCGGATGACCGGCCGGAGGTGGACGACATGCAGTACCTCGTCACGATGACGACCCACGTACCCCGAGGGGTGCCGGAGGAGGAGGTCGACGACGTCCGGGGCCGGGAAGCGGCCCGGTCCCGCGAGCTCGCTGCAGGCGGACACCTGATCCGGCTGTGGCGTCCACCGCTCGAGCCCGGCGAGTGGCGCTCCCTCGGGCTCTTCGCCGCGGACGACGGGGACCGGCTGGAGGAGGTGCTCGCCTCGATGCCGCTCCGGATCTGGCGCGATGACGAGGTCACCCCGCTCTCGCCACACCCGAACGACCCGCCGACGCCACCCGCTCGACGTGGTGCAGCGATGGAGTTCCTCACCACCTTCGCCCTCGACGTCCCCGACACCGTCGAGCCTCAGAGCATCGACGAGGCGCAAGCAGCCGAGGCACGCAGCGCCCGAGAGCTGGCCGCCCAGGGGTATCTCGTCCGGCTGTGGGGACTGCCCGGCCACGGGCGCGCGCTCGGCCTCTGGCAAGCCGACAGCGCCGGCGAGCTTCAGGCGATCCTCGGGACGCTCCCCCTCAGCCCATGGCTCGACATCGAGACCGTTCCGCTCACCCCACACCCCAACGACCCTGCGGTCATCGAGCTGAGCGCCGGTCGGTCGAGCCGTGCCCTCTGACCGTCGTCATGCAGGAACCGAAGGCTGTTCCCAGCGGACTGTGCGACGCTGGACCGGCTCGTCGCCCATCAGGTTCTCATCGGCTCGAGCCGGTCAGCGGAATCCAGCTGCCGTGGTCGACGAGCCGTAGAGCGGACGAGTAGCCCGCCTGCTCGAAGGCCTCCGCGATGTCCGTCTCGGTCTCGGAGAAGTGGGCCCAACCGTCATAGTGCGCGGGCACGACGATCGGTGTGTTCAGGATCGCTGCGGCCGCGGCTGCGCGTACGGCATCCAGGGTGAGCGGACGCCCACCGAACTTCTCCGCCACGCGGGCCGCGCCGGCGAAGAGCACGGCTGCATCGATGCGCGGGAATCTGCGCGCCACCTCGGCGACGACCCGGATCGAAGCGTTGTCGCCGCTGACGTAGACCGTGGGAAGCTCGGGGCCGGAGACGAGGAATCCGGTCACCTCGCAGTTGACGTTGCCGTTCTCGTCGCGGGGCGCGTCTTCCGGGCCGTGGACCGCGGGTACGGCCGTGATCGTGACGTCCCCGCCGTCGCCCGCGCGCACCGTGTGCGACGTCCACGGGCGCAATCCGATGGCCCGCGGACCCAGCTCCGCCGCGGCGGACGGGCACGTGAGCACCAACGGTGCGGCGACGGCGAACGCCCGGCCGCGGTCGTCGAGGTTGTCGGGGTGGGCGGCGTGGCTGACCAGTACCACGTCGACCGGTCCGAGCGCCTCTTCCTGGACGGCGGGCCCGGCGGTCTTGGTGAGATAACCGTGCGGACCCGGGGCGTCGAAGGTCGGGTCGACGACCATGCGAAGGCCGCCGAGGTCGAGCACCGTTGTCGGCCCGCCCAGCACCGTCGCCGCACATTCCTGTCGTGTCAGCACCGCGTCATCGTCCCCTCTCCGGGCCGAGCCGACGTCAGGCCGGGGTGGTGAAGCGGTGGGCCTCGACGATCACCTCGGCGAGCCTGCCGACCGCCGCCTCGAAGATCGCCTTCCCGTGCTCGGCGGTGGCGCCGGTGGGGTCGCCGACGTGACCGTCGGGCCCGAAATCGGCGCTGGTCCAGCCGAACGACACCGGCTTGCCGAACCCGATGTGCTCGTAGTCCAGCAGCCCCTCCGGCACGTTGCGCCGCGCGTGCTCCATGTGCACGAGCTCGGGGCGCAGGTGCAGCATCAGCGACGTCTCGCCGTGGCCGCCGTGCACGCCCATCCCGTGTTCGTTCGCCGCCGACGTGCGCCCACCCTGGTCGGCGGGCACCGACAGGTGCGCGAAGAACGTGCGCAGCCCGAACTTGATCCGGATCTCCCGGCACGCCACCTGGCCGAGCGCGGAGTTGCCCCCGTGCCCGTTGACGAACAGCAGCCGGGTGATACCCGACGTCGAGAGCGACCGGCCGATGTCCACGAGGGTGCGCATCAGCGTGTCCCAGGACAGCCAGATCGTGCCCGCAGCCCAGTGGTGTTCGTCGGACTTCGTGTACGCGAGCCCGGGCAGCAGCACGACGGGCGCGCTGCCGGCCTCCGCGACGACGCGCACCGCCGCCTCGGCCGCCTCCGTGGCCGCGACGTAGTCGGTGGAGACCGGCAGGTGCGGGCCGTGCTGCTCGATCGCCCCGAGCGGGAGCACCGCAACGGTGTCCGGCGCGAGCGCCGCGATCTGCGGCGCCGT
The DNA here is from genome assembly GCF_007994075.1 of Pseudonocardia hierapolitana. NCBI lineage: Bacteria > Bacillati > Actinomycetota > Actinomycetes > Pseudonocardiales > Pseudonocardiaceae > Pseudonocardia > Pseudonocardia hierapolitana. The sequence goes on from NZ_VIWU01000001.1 coordinate 2,709,512, forward strand.
GAGGTCGACGAACCGCGGCACCATCAGCGCACCCCGATGTTCACACGCGAGTCGACGGGCGGAGCGGCCGTGAGCTTGCCCGGATTGAGCAGGCCCTTCGGGTCGGTCACCCGCGCGGTCTCGATGGCCCTCTCGACGTTGCGGTCCACGTACCACTGGTGCGGGGAGTGGACGCCCACGCCGAGCGCCTCCAGCTTCGGGATGCCGGCGAGCACGGCCTCCTCCCCCCGGTACTCGGCGACGATCATGGCGCCCGGCCCGTGGCCGAACAGCTCCAGGTGGAAGTGGACGGGCCCCTCGTACACCTCGCGGACGGCGTCGGGGTCGTCCCAGAGCGGCGTGCCGCCCGACTCCATGTGGAAGTACGTGCGGCGCCGGTTGCCGCGTTGGAAGAACCAGACCGGGTGGTTGTAGGACATGCCCGAGAGGCGGTCGGTCTCGGCGTAGTCGGTGAGCGTGGCGACGTGTTCGCCGCCCGCCGCCATCCGGGCGGCCACCTCGTCCGCCGTGGACGCCTCGGCGATCACGCGCAGGCTGTACCGGGTGGGGTCGAGCTCCATCGGCGCCGTCAGCGTCGGCACCAGCGCGGGCTCGTCGGCCGAGGCCAGCCGCGGCAGCTGCGGCAGGTCCAGCAGTGTTCGGTGCACGGCCACCAGGTCGGCGTACGAGCCGAAGCTCCCGTAGACGGCCACCCAGTCGCGCGCCGGGTCGGTGCGGATCTCGACGTCGACCAGGATTCCGGTGACGCCGTAGGTGTGGATGTAGGGCGTGAGCTCCTCGCCGGTGACCCGGCGCATCGTGCCGCTGCCGTCCATGGGCGCGACCAGCGCGGAGACGACGAATCCGTCGCTCGTGGTCCGGTGCTCGATCGTGCCGGTGCCCGCGCTGCCGCCACCGATGAAACCGCCGATCGTGGAGGTCTTCGTGGACGGGTACATCCAGATGTCGAGCCCGGCCGCGCGGCCGACCGTGTCGATCGCGGTGAGCCGGGCGCCCGCGCCCGCGGTGATCGTGCCGCCGGGGTTCACGGTGATCGTGTCCAGCCCGCGCAGGTCGAGCAGGATGCCGCCGTCGAAGGGCGTGGCCTGCCCGTAGTTGCCGGTGCCCGCACCGCGCGGCGTGACCGGCACCTCGTGCTCGAAGGCCACCTGCAGCAGCTGCGGCACGTGCTCCGGCCGCGTCGGCCGCACGACGGCGTCGGCGAGGTAGCGCCCGGGCGGCACCTTCTCCTGCAGCACGGGCGACATGCGCGACCAGTCCGAGGAGACCTTCAGGATCAGCGCCGGATCGGCGGAGACGGTGCCGGCGCCGAGACGCTCGATCTCGGCGACGGCCGCCGCGGTGCGCTCCGCGACGTTCACGGGCCCTCCATCTTGATGCTCGGGTCGATGAACTCGTTGGTGTAGAGGCTCGCCGCGTCCGGAACCGAGGTGATCGTGCCCTGGGCCTGCAGGATGGGCCCGAACGTCGAGACGATCTCCTGCATGCGGGCCGGGTCGAACTGCCCGAACACCCCCGACGCCGGGTCGTTCTTCACGAAGCCCTGCTCCAGCTGCGCCTTCGCGGAGAACTCCGCGACGCCCGCCGTGTAGCTCCACCCGGTTTGGTACGCCTCGACGAGCTCCACGATGAGGCGGTTGGTCGGGCCGGGGTTCGCGAGGTAGTCGATCTGGGACCGCTGCATGATCGGCACCAGTTTCTGCAGGCACGGCCGCAGCTCCTCGAGCCTGTCGGCGCGCACCGCGACCGGCTCGGGATAGATCGAGTAGCCGTAGTTCGCGAGCGGCTCGTAGCCGACCGGACGGCCCCACTCCGCGATCTCGTTCTGGTAGACGTACGGCTCGGCCGTCGCGAAACCCTGCTGCAGGATCGTCGGGTCGGACACGAACCGCGCGGGCGTGCCCTCGTAGCTCGTGTCGATCTGCCCCGGCTGGATGATGCCCTTGCCCGCCAGCAGCGCCGGGACGATGTCCCCGGAGGTGACCACCGCCGCGCCGGTGGCCGCGACCTCGCGGATCGTGGTCATCCCCGCGTGGCTCTCCGGGTCCCACATGAGGATCTGCGGGCTCACGGTCATCTGCGAGGCGACGGCGACGGTCGGCTGGTCGGCCGCCGCCGCGATCGCCGTGTCGCTGTTGACCGCGCCGAGCGTGATCGACTCGTCCAGGTACATCAGCGCCGGCACCGGCTGGAACCCGACGTTCGGCCCGCCCGGCCGCACCTCGACGTCCACGCCGGTGTCCACGCCCTGCGCGACGAGCGAGCCGGTGACCGACTTGGCGCTCGTGTCGATCGTGTAGTCGGGGCCGACGAGCGAGTACATCGAGCCGTGCTCCGCCTCGGGCTGCCAGTCCTGCTGCAGCACCACCGTGGCCGGGCAGGCCCCGCTGAGGTCGAGCGGGCCACCCGCCTCCGCGGCGGGGGCGGCCGGCGTCGCGGGGCCGCCCACCTCCTCCCCACCGCCGCCGCACGCGGAGAGGACGAGCGCGGCGGCGAGGGCCGTCGCGGCGAGTGGGCCGGATCTGCGGATCATGGGGAGCTCCAGTGGTGGGCGGGGTCAGCGGGCGACTCGGCCGTACCAGCGGCCGACGACGGCCCGGTCGAGCACGGCGAAGATGGTGAAGATCACGACGCCGAAGAGCGCGGTGAGCGTGACGGAGGTGAGCAGCGCCTCCATCTGCAGGCGCTGGGTGTAGACGCGCAGCAGGCCCCCGATGCCGGGCGCGCCCTGCTGGAAGAAGTAGTCGCCGACGATCGCCCCGATCACCGAGAGGCCCGCCGCGTTGCGGAGCCCGGTGAAGATCGACGGCACCGCCGCGGGGAACTGCAGCTTCATGAGCCGCTGCCACCGGGTGGCCTTGTTCAGGGTGAACAGGTCGTGCGCGGCGGCACTGGCCGACTGCAACCCGAACAGCGTGTTGGCGACCATCGGGAACAGCGCGATGATCACACAGACCGCCACCCTCGCGAGGAAGGAGTACCCGAGCCAGATCCCGATCAGCGGCACCAGCGCGAGGATGGGGATCGTCTGGAGGATCACCGCGTACGGGTAGAGCACCTTCTCCGCCCACGCCCACTGCGACATCACCACGGCGTAGGAGATGCCGAGCACCACCGCGATCGCGAGGCCGACGAGCGCCACCGCGAAGCTGCGGGCCAGCGCCTCCATCATCGGGCCCATCAGCTGCGGGTTGGAGAACGCCCCGCCGTACACCTCGTGCGGGGGCGGCAACAGCAACCGTTGCTTCGCCGGCAGCAGCAGGTAGGTGACCGCGTACCAGAGCGCCACGAACCCGGCGAGCGCACCGATGATCGGGACGGAGCTGCGCAGGGCCGAACGCGCGACCGAACGCGGTGGTGCCGCCTGCGGGGCGGGCGCGTCGACCCGGGTCTCCACCGTGGTCATGAGTGCTCCCCCAGCGCCGTGGAGACGCGGCCGGTGATCTCGCCGAACTCGGCCGAGTACCGCAGCTCGGGCGGACGCGGGTAGTCCCACGGGATCGGTATCTCCGCCACGATCCGGCCCGGTCGCCCGCTCATCACCAGCACGCGCGTGGACAGGTAGACCGCCTCCGAGACCGAGTGCGTGATGAACAGGCCCGCGAACCGTTCGTGCCGGAAGATCCGCTGCAGCTCGGTCTGCATCTGGAGGCGGGTGATCTCGTCGAGCGCGCCGAACGGCTCGTCGAAGAGGGCGAGGTCCGGCTCCGCGACCAGCGCGCGTGCCAGCGACACGCGCATCCGCATTCCGCCCGAGAGCTGCCGCGGGTGCTGGCCCTCGAACCCGGAGAGACCGACGAGGTCGAGCGCGGCCCGGGCGCGCTCCCGCCGCTCCTCGCGCGGCACGCTGCGCAGCTCCCCGACCAGCTCCACATTGCGCAGGGCGCTGCGCCACTCCAGGAGCGTCGCGTCCTGGAAGACGTAGCTGGTGGCGCGCGCGGACACCTCGATCGTGCCGCTCGTGGTGGTCTCCAGCCCCGACGCGAGCCGCAGCAGGGTGGACTTGCCGCAGCCGGACGGTCCAACGACGGTGACGAACTCGCCCGCGTCGATCGACAGGCTCACGTCGGTGAGCGCGACGGTGCCCGTCGGGAACCGTTTCGTCACCCGTTCGAGCGCCAGCGTGCGCGTGCGCTCGGCGATATCGGTGGTCACGCTCGTCACCTCACCTCGGTGAGCGGTCGGGGGGCAAGATCCGGGGCCGCCGCGGTGGGCAGGTCGAGCGCGCGGGCCACGCGGGTGTCGGCGAGCACGCGCCCGGCCGCCACCACCACCCGCGCGCCGACCGCGCCGGCCAGCACGTCACCCAGATCGACGTCCGGGACGAGCACGAGGTCGGCGGCGGCACCGGGTGCGCCGCCGGCCGGTGGCAGGCCCAGCACGGTGCGGGCGCCGGTCGTGACGGCGGCGAGCGCCTCCACCGGGCGCAGGTGCGCTGCGGTCATCAGCAGCGACGTGGTCTCGAACGGGTCGGCGCGGCCGGCCGGGTTGAACGGGTCGCGCAGGTTGTCGGCGCCCGCGGCGAGCGGGATGCCTGCGTCGAGGATCTGCCGCACGGCGGCGATGCCGCGCGGCGCCGCATGCGTGGCGTCCCGGCCCTGCAGGTACAGGTTCGTGATCGGCAGCGTGACGATGCCGAGGCCGGCCCGGGCGGCGAGCTCGAGCACCCGCGCAAGGCGCTCCGGCGGCAGCATGCCCAGGCGCACGCAGTGGCTCGCGGTGACCCGCTGCTGCAGCCCGCGGGCGATCACCTGCTCGGCGAGGTCGACGATGTCGAGGCCCGCGTCCGCCGGGGGGAGGCTCGTCTGCTCGTCGGCGTGCAGGTCCACCGGCAGGTCGAGCCGCTCGGCGAGGTCGAGCATGCGGGCGGTCTCGGCCCGCGGGTCGGGGGCGATGTGCGGGCAGCCGCCGATGACGTCGACCCCGCGGGCGGCGACATCCGCCAGCACAGCGGTCGGGGTCTGGTGCCCGGCGAGCATGCAGACCTGCAGCGTGACCCGGCCGCGCAGCCGCTCGCGGAGGGCGACCAGGGCGTCGACCCCGCGCATCGGGTCGCCGGAGCTCGGGACGTCGACGTGCGTACGGATCGTGGTGATCCCGTTCGCGACGTACCTCCGCACGGCCTGCAGGGCCCGCTCGGCGATGTCGGCGCCGTCGATCCCGGCCACGAGCGCCCGCCACTGCGCGATCGCGGCGGGGAGGTCGTTGCCGGCGTCGGGGTCGATGCGGTGTGCCGTGAGTGCCTTGTCGAGGTGGGCGTGCGGCTCCACCGCGGAGGGCAGGACGCGCCAGCCGGTGGCGTCGAGGTCCACACCCGGGTCGCTCACCTGCACCGGGTCCGGCGTGATCCGACCGTCCACCACGTGCAGGTCGGTGACCGTGCCGTCGAGCAGCCGGACACCGCGCACGGAGCGCAGCTGCACGCCGGAAAGCTGCGCCGGATCATCCGGCGCCCCGATCGGGCGGGCCCGTTCCTCGTCGATAGCTTCCTCCTTGACCGGCTGTCTACCTGCAGTTTATTGATGTAGTCAACATTGACCGACGCTAGGGAGCCCATGTTTCAGCGACGTTGCCGCGTTCGCGCGGCCGCGTGAAATCCGTGCCGACCGCGAGCGGGGCCGAGCGCGCGGCGGACGTCCGCCTCGGCCGGGCGATCCGGACCGCGCGCCACGACCGCGGGATGACCCTCGCACAGGTCGCGGCGGAGGCCGGGCTGTCCCAGCCGTTCCTGTCGCAGCTGGAGCTCGGGCGCACCCGTCCGTCCATGCGCTCACTGTTCCGGATCGCCACCGCACTCGGCACCACCCAGCAGGCGCTTCTCGGCCGGGCCGCGGGCCCGCCGCCCGGCGAGGCCGTGCGCGGGGACGACGCCGCACTCGTCGAGATCGGGGCGGGCGGCGCCCGGCTGCTGCTCCACGACCCGGGTGGCGCGGACGTCACCGAGTTCGTCGGCTCCCCGCAGGAGTTCGGCGAGTTCTTCCGGCACGGGCGCCGCGAGCTGCTCTACGTCGCCCGCGGCACGGTGGAGGTCGAGCTCCGCGAGGACGGCACCAGCCGGTTCAGCACGCTGCAGGCCCGGGACTCGATCACCTACCCTGGACACGTGGATCACCGGTTCCGCCAGGTCGGGCCGGAGACGTGCGTCATCGTACTGGTGCACTCGGGAGCACCCGATGCCTGAGCAGCTCTCCGGCGACCCCCTCGTCGTGCTGGCCCGGTGGATGGCCGCGGCCGACCACCGGACGATGACCTTCGCGACGGCCGATGCCGACGGCGTCCCGCACGCCCGCAGCGTGCTCGTCACCGAGATCGATTCGGCGGGAGTGCGCTTCCACTCCTCCACGCCGACGACGAAGACCCGCGACCTCGCCGCCAACCCGCGCGCCTCCGCGGTCTTCTACTGGCCCGCGCACGAGCGGCAGGTGGTGCTGGAGGGGCGCGCCGCCGAGCTCGACGCCGAGACCTCGCGTGCCGGCTTCCGCACCCAGGCCCGGCAGCTGCAGCTCATCGCCTGGGCTTACCAAGCCCTCCTCCCGCAGCTCGAACCACCCCACTACGCCGTGCCGCCCGGCGCCGTCGAGAAGGCGTTCGACGCGGCGGCCGCCGACCCGGCCTCCCACGAGGCACCGCCGACCTGGACGACGATCCGGCTCGAACCCCACCGCGTCGACTTCTGGCAGGCGGGCACCGAGACCTCCCCGTCGACCAAGACCCGCTTCGTCCGGGACGGCGGGGGGTGGCGGCACTTCCCGGTCCTGCCCTGAGCCGTGATTGCCGGCTTCATCCAGGTGATCTCGGCAACTCGTGGGCGGTCGGAACGGTGGCGCCGCGTGCCCTTGTCGCTGGGCGTTCGCTGGCGCCCCTCGGCCAGGTCCTTCGGTGGCGCCTTCCGCAAGGCCTTCGGTGGCGCCGCGCATTCTGCGGGGCCGCCCCTCAGAGCTCAAGGGCGCCTACGGCGTCGCTCCGCGATCGCTGCGCGACCCTTGACCTCCGAGCCTCTGCGACCCCTCCGGGCAGCACTACGCGGGCAGGCCAGGGGCCTGCCCGGAGGGCGCGCGGCGCCACCGAAGGCGGTCCCACGGCCAAGATCGAGGCTCCGGCGCGAAAACGGCCGAAAACGACACGAGAACCCACCGAACAGCCGATCATGCCGCGCGCAGCGCCGCCAACAGCCGACTTCACACACCCAGTACGGACTTCACACAAGGCCGGCCTTGTGTGAAGTGGCCAATGGGTGTGTGAAGTGGCTGTCGGCGGGGGCGAGGGCCCTGGTGATCGGCCCGAGGAGTACATCAGGTCTCCGCCGAGCCCGCGATGTGCTGATCGGAACGATCTGCGCCGCTCACGCACCCGTTCTCCGCCCACGCACCCCGTCGACCGGGCGCGTGGCCCGACACGGGGCGCGCGAGCGCACACCAGGTGCGCGACCAACGCGGAGACCCCCATCACGTACCTGTGGGACCGGCCTGCTGGCGGCGCCGCGCGCCCCATCGGGCAGGCCCCCGGCCTGCCCGCACCGCATGCCCGAGGGGCCGCAGAGGCTCGCAGGTCAAGGGTCGCGAAGCGATCGCGCAGCGACGCCGAAGGCGCCCTTGAGCTGGGAGGGGCGGCCCCGCACAATGCGCGGCGCCGCCAGCAGGCCCCGCCGACAGCCGCGGAGCCCGGATGACCGCGATCGTCGAGCGCACCGGGTCCTACCCACGGCGTGTCCGGGAACTTCTCGGCCCATCCGGGATATGAGCTGCCCGGGATGCGACTCACGTCCGATTGCGTCGGTTCAAGCGCCGGGAGCTGGGCGGTGGGCGAGGAGGACGCGGAGGGCGTCCGCCACCTCCCGCTCCGACCGGCCCACGAGCTCCCCGTCCCGCACGACCACCCGGCCGCCCACGACGACGTGCCTGGGCCGCCTGCCCGGGGCGGCCCACAGCAGCCCGGCGAGCGGGTCGGCGACGCCCGCGTCGGCGACGCCGGTGACGTCCCAGCAGGCGAGGTCGGCCGCGCAGCCCGGGTCGAGGCGGCCCAGCTCCGGGCGGCCCAGCCCGGTGGCCGAGCCTGCGGTCGCCCAGGTCAGGACCTCGCGAGCGGTCACGGGGCGGCCGGCGAGCGGGGCCACCTGCATCGCCAGGCGGGCGTCGGCGAGGAGGTGGCCCGCGTCGTTGCTGCCGCCGCCGCTGGTGCCGAGCCCGACCGGGACGCCGGCATCGGCCAGCGCGGCCATCGGGGCCACGCCCCACCCCATCGGCACGTCACAACCGGGAGCGTGGGTGGCGGTCACTCCCGCCGCCGCGACCTTGGCGATCTCCTCCCCGGTGACGTCGCACAGGTGCGCGATCGTGACGTCCGGGGCGAGCCAGCCCCACTCGTCCAGCAGGTCGAGGGGGCGGCGGCCGTAGCGCTGCGCCGCGACCTCGACGTCGACCTGCTCGTTCGCCTGCGTCCGGCGGCGCAGGCCGTGCCGGCGTGCGACCTCGCCGAGCAGCGCGAACGTCTCCTCCCCGTCGCTGTGCACGCCGGCCGGTCCGACCGCGACCTGCACCATCCCGGACGGGTCACCGCCGAGCGCCGCCGCGATCGCGTCCGCGGAGGCCGCGGCCTCCTGCGGGTCGTCGCGCGCGCTGCCGCGGACGAACACCAGCCGCGCGCCCAGCTCGCAGGCGGCCGCGGCGACCGCGCGGGCGATACCCACCCCGTCGCCGGTGCCGGCGGGCCAGGTGAGGTGGTGGTCGGCCACCGTCGTCACGCCGCACAGCAGCGCCTCCGCCAGCCCGGCCGCCGCGGCGGCGTGCGCCAGCTCGTCGTCGACGCCCACGGCCGCGTAGGCGGCGGCCATCCGGGGCAGCCAGTCACGCATCGGCACGCCGCGGGTCCCGGGCAGCGTCCGGAACGCGGTCTGCAGCAGGTGGTGGTGGGCGTTCACGAGGCCGGGTGTCACCACGCACCCCGACGCGTCGAGCACCTCACCGTCGACGGGGCCGGCGGCGACCTTCCCGTCGGGTCCGCAAGCGATCTCACCGCCCGGCAGCTCGGCGCTCCCCGTCCACACCAGCTCGGCACCCCGCACGATCAGCACGGGCGCAGTTCTACTCCGTGCCGTCGTCGCCGGGAGCGCCCCGACCCAGCCCGGCGAGGACGTCGAGGGCGGTGGCGAGCGTGTCGAGCGCGGGCGTGGCCAGCGCCAGGCGCACCGCGCTCGGCGCGTGGCCTGCCCCCGCCGCGTACGACGCGGCGGGCGTCACCGCGATCCCCCGGCGCGCGGCCGCCGCGACGAACGTCTCCGCCCGCCACGGCGGCGGCAGCTCCCACCAGCAGTGGTAGGACGCCGGGTCGGCGCGCACCGCGAACCCGGCCAGCCGCTCGGCCACCATCGCCTGGCGCTCGGCCGCGTCCACACGCTTCGCCAGCTGGATCTCCGCCACCACGCCCTCGGTGATCCACCGGGTGGCGGCCTCGACGGCGAAGCTCGGGGCCAGCCACCCGCCTGCGCGGATCGCCGCGCGCACCCGCTGGTGGCGGGCCATCGGGGGCACGAGGAACCCGAGCGTGCAACCGGACGCGACCCGCTTGGACAGGCTGTCCACGACGACCGTGTGCTCCGGCGCGAACGCCGCGAGGGGTGGCGGGTCGTCGCGGAGGAAGGAGTAGACGCGGTCCTCGACCGCCGGGACGTCGTGCTCGACGAGCACATCGGCCAGCTCCCGCCTGCGCGCCACGGGCATGGTCACGCCGAGGGGGTTGTGCATCGTCGGCTGCACGAACACGGCGTCGAGCCGGCCGGCCGCACGCACCGCGTCGGGCTGCAGCCCCTCGGCGTCCACCGCGAGTGGCACCACCTCGACTCCGAGCCGCGCGGCGATCGTGCGCGTCACCGGGTAGGTGAGCGCCTCGACGCCGAGCCGCCCGCCGACGGGGACCAGCGCGCCGATCGCCGCCGCGATGGCCTGCCGCCCGTTGCCGGCGAACAGCAGCTGGTCCGGGCGTGGTGTCCAGCCCTCGCAGGCGAGGAGGTCGGCGGCCGCCCTTCGGGCCGCCTCCGTCCCGGCGGCGCTGCCCGGGGACAGCCCGGCTCGCAGCCCGTCGGGCCGCAACAGCCCGGACAGCGCGGGCGCCATCAGCGCGGCCTGCCCGTCGAGGATCGGGAAGCTCATCTCGAGGTCGACGATGCCCGAGCGGTGCTCCGCGAGCGCGGGGCCGGTTTGCAGCGGCGCGGCCCTCACGAACGTGCCGCGGCCCACCTCGCCGGTGACGAGCCCGCGGCGCGACAGCTCCCCGTAGACGCGAGACGCCGTGGAGACCGCGATGCCGCGGTCACGCGCGAACCGCCGCTGTGTGGGGAGCCGGTCGCCTGCGCGGAGCCGTCCTGCGGCGATGTCCGCGCCCACGGCATCGGCCAGTGCCCGGTAATCGTCCACGATTGCTCCGAGTTCATTGTCGCGCCTGAGATGCATTGCCTTACGCGCTTTGTACCGACCAGACTCGGAGCGGTCAAACCGAGAGGAGCAGGGGATGCGCACCATCGCACTGGAACGGACCGTTCTCGCGTACGAGGACGTCGGACCGGACGGCGACATCCCGTTGCTCCTGGTGCACGGCCACCCGTTCGACCGGTCGATGTGGGAGCCGCAGTTGCGCCACTTCGGCGCGGACCGCCGGGTGATCGTGCCCGACCTGCGCGGCTACGGCGCCAGCGGCGGAGCGGTGCCCGAGTGGCCCGCGTTCGTCGACGACCTCGCCGCGCTCCTGGACGGCCTGCGGGTGCCCCGCGCCGTGGTCGCGGGCCTGTCCATGGGCGGGCAGATCGCACTCGAGCTCTGGGCGCGGCACCCCGGCCGGGTGGCCGGCCTGCTGATCGCGGACACGACGGCGGCCGGCGAGAGCGTCGAATCGCGGGCGGCACGGATCGCGCAGGCACAGCGTCTGCTGCGCGAGGGCATGGACCCGTACGCCGTCGAGAACCTCTACCTGATGGTCTCGCCGGACGCGCCGCCGGAGGTGGCCCGGCACGTGCTCGCGATGATGCGGTCGACGGACCCCGCCGGCGCCGCGGCCGCTCAGCGTGCCCGCGCCGACCGCCCGGACCGGCGCGCCGGCCTGGAAACGGTCACGGTGCCGACGGTCGTGGTCGTCGGCAGCGAGGACGCCTTCACCCCGGTCACTGACGCGCGCGTCATCGCCGACGGCGTTCCGGGCGCGGAGCTGGTGGTCGTGGACGGCGCGGCGCACATGCCGAACCTGGAACGTCCGGACGCGTTCAACGCCGCGCTGCAGCGACTCCTGGACCGCGTCCCCACACATTGATCCGAGATTGCTCCGAGCAGTATCCCGATAGTGGCGATCCGGCCCACGGGGGTCGGGCGCGCTGGCACCATCCCCTCCCGTGACCGTCGCTATCGGCTCCCGCGTCACGTCGATGCACGTGTTCTGCGCGGTGCTGCTGGTCGCGATCCTGGCGCGGCCACTGCTCGTCGACGCGCTCTCGGTGCCCGTGCTGCAGACCGCGGCCACGGTGTTCGTCGCGGTCTGCGTGCAGGCCCTGCCGTTCCTCGTGCTCGGGGTCCTGCTCTCCGGGGCGATCGCGGCGTTCGTCTCGCCCGCGGCGCTGCGCAGGCTGCTGCCTTCGCGGCCGGCCGCGGCCGTCCCGGTGGCCGGCGCCGCCGGGCTCGTGCTTCCCGGCTGCGAGTGCGCGTCGGTGCCGGTGGCGCGGCGGCTGATGGGCCAAGGCGTGCCGGACGCCGCGGCGCTGACCTTCCTGCTCGCCGCCCCGGCGATCAACCCCGTCGTGCTGGTGGCCACCGCCGTCGCGTTCCCCGGCGAGCCGCGCATGGTGCTGGCACGGGCCGTCGGCTCGCTCGCCACCGCCTGCGTGACCGGTTGGCTGTGGCAGCGCTTCGGGAAGGCCGAGTGGATCGTGCGCCGGGCCGTGCCACCCGCGTCGGACGGCGGGCGCTGGGCCGTGCTCGCCGAGACCGCGCGCCACGACCTCGTCTCCGCGGGCGGGTTCCTCGTGGTCGGCGCGGCCGCCGCGGCGGCGCTGTCGGTGCTCGTGCCACCCGCGTGGACGGAGTCGCTCGCCGGGCAACTGGTGCTCGCGGTGCTGGTCATGGCCCTGCTCGCCGTCGTGCTCGCCCTGTGCAGCGAGGCCGACGCGTTCGTGGCCGCCTCTTTCACGATGCTCCCGCTGCTGCCCCGGCTCGTGTTCCTCGTCGTGGGCCCCGCCGTCGACGTCAAGCTGATCGCGCTGCAGTCGGGCACGTTCGGCCGTGCGTTCGCCGCGCGCTTCGCGCCGCTGACGTTCGCGGTCGCCGTGCTGTGCGCCGTCGGTTCCGGGCTGGTGCTGCTGTGAGGCGCGACACCCAGCACGTCCTGCTCGTGCTCCTCGGCGGCGCGCTGCTGCGGATCGCTGCCGACGACACCTACCTGCGCTACGTCCGCCCGTCCCACCGGTGGCTGCTGCTCGCCGCGGGCGCCGTCATCGTGGTGCTCGCGGTCACGGGGTTGCTGCGCGACCGCGCCGGTCCCCCGCCCCACGAGCACGGCGGCCACACGCCATGGCTGCTGCTCGCACCCGTCCTCGTGATCGCGCTGGTGGCCCCGCCCGCGCTGGGCGCCGACGCCGTGGGCCGCGCCGGCGCGGGCAACGCCACGGTGCAGGCGTCGGACGTGTTCGGGCCTTTGCCGCCCGACGATCCGGCCGAGCTCCCGGTCGCCGAGTTCGTGCAGCGCGCGGTGTGGGACAGCACCGGATCCCTCGCCGGGCGGGAGGTCGTGCTCACGGGGTTCGTGGTGCGTCGCGGCGCGGCCGTCGAGCTCGCCCGGCTGACGATCGCCTGCTGTGCCGCCGACGCGCGCCCCAACCGCGTCCGGCTGGTCGGGAACCTGGACGACCACGCCACCGACACCTGGTTGCAGGTGCAGGGCGTGCTGCAGGAGGGCAGCGCCACCGCGCCGACCGGCCTGGTCCCGACGCTGACGGTGACGGCGGCGACGGTCGTCCCGGCCCCGCCGGACCCGTACGAGTACTGACGCCCCGTCCTCAGGCCGTACGGATCTCCCGCGCCCAGGAGACGACGGCCGCCGCCACGGCCAGCCCGGCGCCGAGCGCCGCCTCCGCGACCGGGAGCCGACCCGACAGGAGCGCGTCGACGGCGGAGCCGACGGGCGGCAGCCACGGCTGCACCGCCGTCGCCATGACGACCGCGATGCCGACGCAGAACGACCAGCCGATCCGGGTGACCACGGGCCGGGCGACGAGCAGACCGACGGCCGTGCCCGTCGCCGCGCACGCGACGTGGGCGAGCGTGCCCGCCACCAGCACCGGAGGCGGGTACGGGTAGCGGCTCACCACCGCGGGCAGCACCACCGAGAGGGCCGCGAGGACGAGCCCGCCCGCGAGCGCCACGAGCAGGGTGGCGGCCGCGACCCGGGAGGGACCGCCCGCCGATGCGATCGTGACGGCGCGCTGTTCGGGCGCCTCGGTGTTGGCCACGACCACGGCGAGCCACGCGGCTGCCGGGTACACCGCGAGCGCCGACACGGCCCACGGCCCCGGCGGCGGCCCCGGATCGCCGCCGAACAGCACGGCCAGTACGGCGCCGTGCGCCACGAACGGGAGCAGGAAGCGCTGCGAGCGCGCGACGTCCGCGACGAGGAACCGCGCCACCGCCAGCGTCCGGGCCACCACGGTCACCGCCGGGCCTCCTCGCGCCGGACGCTCAGCACCGAACAGCCGCGCGCCAGCGCCGCGGCCAGCAGCCCGTCACCGCGGTCGACCGGCACCCGCACGGTCAGCGAGCCCACGCCCAGCCACGACTCGCGCACGTCGGGCAGGCCGCGCAGCGCCTCGGCGGGATCGCCCGGGCACGACAGCTCCACCACGGTGTGCGCGGCCCCCGGTGGGGCGACGGCTTCCGGCGCCAGCACCCCGCGCGAGAGGCGGAACACCGCGGCGCCGGCCTGCTGCGCGGCGCGGCCCGTGTGGTCGGCGACCAGGACGGCCGTCGTCGCGGCCGCCACCGCCAGCAACCGGTCCAGCGCCGCGGCGGCTCCTGCGTCCAGGCCCGACCACGGCTCGTCCAGCACCAGCAGGCCGGCCCCGCAGCCGAGCGCCTGAACGAGCAGGACCTTCTGCACGTTGCCGGTGGACAGCCGCGCGACCGGCGCGTCGAGATCGCCGCTGAAGCCGAGATCGCCGAGGAGCGCACCGGCGTCCTGACGCACGCCGTGGACGGCCGCCATGTGGCGCAGGTACGCCCGCGCCGGCATCCGGGTGGACGCGGGCACCCGGCCGGGGAGGAACCCGACCACCCGCGGCCGGCCGGTGACACTCCCGGCTGTCGGGGCACTGGCTCCGGCGGCGATCCGCAGCAGCGTGGACTTGCCGGTCCCGTTCCCGCCCACCACGAGGACCGGACGACCCGGGGTGAGCTCGAGGTCGATCCCCGCGAGGACCTCGCCGCGGCGCCGGTAGGACTTCCGCACGCCGGCGAGCCGCACCCCCACGCCCTCATCCTGCCGGACGGGTCTCGCCCCGCTCCTGAGCCCGCGGGCTCAGGACCCGGACCGCCAGATCCGGCTGCGCAGGTCGGTGCCGCGGATCACCTGGATGCGCCACGGGGTCAGGCGCAGGACGTGGAGTTGCGGGTCGGACGGCGAGCGCCAGAAGGCGCCGAGGTCGTAGCCTGCGCCGCGCGGGCTGGTCCGCCGGTACAGATCCCAGACGTGGTGCTTGACCTGCAGGTCCTCGGTCCACTCCGCGACCGTGTCGACCGCGACCGAGTTGTTGCCGGGCGACCAGTAGGAGAAGTTCGTGTGCGGGTTGCCTGCGATGTGCGCCGCCTTGACCGGGGTCCGGTACGTGGCGAGCCAGCCGAGCGGCGTGCCGTCCACGACCTCCCAGACCGGGATCAGCACCCTCGTCCGCGGGCGGTTGCGCGCGTCCACCGTGACCATCGTGGCGTACCCGATCGAGCCGACGTAGGCGTCGAACTCGTCCTTGATCGCGCCGAACGACGTGACCTTCGCTGTCATGCCCCGGAGCCTGATCGATCCGGTCGGTGGCGGGAAGACGGCACTTCGCAGGTGGGTCGGTCACCGCCGGGGAACCGACTCCGACCTCGAACGGAGCCGCCGCACGATCAGCACGACCAGCCCGACCCCGAGCAGCCCGAGCACCACGTAGCTCACCGGCCCGAGGACCCCCTCCACCTGCGCCCAGTTCTCCCCCAGCACCCAGCCGAGCGCGATGAAGGCCGCGTTCCAGATCCCGCTCCCGACGGCGGTGAGCACCACGAAGCGCGGCAGCGGCATCCCGGCGATCCCGGCCGGGATCGAGACCGCGCTGCGCAGGAACGGGACGCACCGGGCCAGCAGCACGACCTTGCCCCCGTGCCGCTCGAAGACCCGCTCACCCCGGTCCAGGTCCTTCTGGCTCACGAAGACGAACCACCGGTGGCCGGCGAGCCGGTGCAACCGGTCGTAGCCCAGCCGCGCCCCGAAGCCGTAGAGCAGCAGCGCACCGAGCACGGACCCGGCCGTGGCCGCGGGCCACACCGCGACGACGTTCACGCCGCCGGTACGTGCCCGGAAGCCCGCGAGCGGGAGGATCACCTCGGACGGGATCGGCGGAATGATGTTCTCGAGCAGGATCAGCAGCCCCACACCCGCTGCCCCCAGTCCGTCGATGATCGAGAACACCCAGCCGGCCACGGCTCAAGAGTGCCCAAGATGTCCGGTATCGAACAGTGGGACAGCCGGGTACCTCCTCCCCGTGACGATGCGGACGCTCGGCGTCGAAGAAGAGTTCCTGCTGGTCGACCCCGTGACGGGGCAGCCGAAGGCAGTGGGGCAGGCCGTGCTCGCGATGTCCGCGGAGGCCGAGCTCACCGGGGAGCTGCAGCAGGAACAGCTGGAGACCGCGACGAGGCCGTGCCGCACGCTCGGCGAACTATCGGCGCAGATCCGGTCGACCCGCTCCACGGCAGCGGCGGCCGCCGACGACGTGGGAGCGGCACTCGTGCCGATCGCGACCTCACCGCTCACGGTGTCCCCGACGATCACGCCGTCACTGCGGTACGCGGAGATGGCGAGCCGGTTCGGGCTCACCGTCGCGGAGGGGCTCACGTGCGGCTGCCACGTCCACGTCGAGGTCGACTCGCCGGACGAGGGCGTCGCCGTGCTCGACCGGATCCGGCCGTGGCTCGCGCCGCTGCTCGCGCTGTCGGCCAACTCCCCGTTCTGGAACGGAAACGACTCCGGATACCGCAGCTACCGCACGCAGGCCTGGCAGCGCTGGCCGTGTGCGGGCCCGTACTCGCCGTTCGGCTCCGCGGAGGAGTACCGGGCGTTCGTCGCCACGGCACTGGCCACCGACACGCTGCTCGACGAGGGGATGGTCTACATCGAAGCGCGGTTGTCGCGGCACTTCCCGACCGTCGAGGTGCGGGTGGCGGACGTCTGCCGCGAGCCCGACGACGCCGTGCTCGTGGCCGGGCTCGTCAGGGCGCTCGTGCAGACCGCGGCCGACGACGCCGCGCGCGGCTCGGCCCCGGACCCGGTCCGCACGGAGGTGCTGCAGCTCGCGGAATGGCGGGCCAGCCGATGGGGCATGGAGGCCGAGCTGCTGGACCCGCTGACGTGGCGCCCCGCCCCGGCCGCCGCGGTGATCGACGCGCTGATCACCCACGCCACCCCCGCGCTGGAGGAGGCGGGCGACCTCCACCTGGTGCGCGAGCTGCTCGACGCCGTGCTGCGCAGGGGCACCGGCGCGCAACGCCAGCGCGAGGTCCTCGCCCGAACGGGCGATCTGTCGGAGGTGGTGCGCGACGCGGTGCACCGGACGTCAGCAAAGCCACTTTCCTGACGCCTGACGTCGTGAAAGTGGATTTGCTGACAACTACCGGGGCTACGCCGCCGTCGCTCGGGTTCTGAGGCTTGCCGGGACCTCGAAGCGGGAGCCGTAGCGCTTCGCCAGCTCGTCGGCCCGCGCCACGAAGCCGGCCACGCCGCCGGGGTAGCCCTCGACGTACTGCACCACGCCGCCGGTCCACGGCGGGAACCCGATGCCGAAGATCGAGCCGATGTTGGCGTCGGAGTCCGTGGTGAGCACGCCCTCGTCGAAGCACTTCTGCGTCTCGATGGCCTCGACGAACAGCATGCGCTCGGAGAGCTCGTGCAGGTCGACGTCGTGGTTCGTGGCGCCGAGCTCGGTGCGCAGGCCCGGCCAGAGGCGGGTGCGCCTGCCGTCGGCGTACTCGTAGAAGCCGGCGCCGGTGCTCTTGCCCTTGCGGTCGAACTCCGCGACCAGCCGGTCGATGATCGCCTCGGCGGGGTGCGGCTCCCAGGTGCCGCCTGCCGCCTCGACGGCCGCCTTGGACTCGTTGCGGATCTTCTGCGGCAGCGTGAGCGTGAGCTCGTCCATCAGCTGCAGGACCGGCGCCGGGTAGCCGGCCTGCGAGGAGGCCTGCTCGATCGTCTGCGGGTCGATGCCCTCGGCCAGCATCGCGACGCCCTCGTTGAGGAAGGTGCCGATCACGCGGCTGGTGAAGAACCCGCGGCTGTCGTTGACGACGATCGGGGTCTTCTTGATCGCGAGCGTGACGTCGAACGCCTTCGCGACCGACGCGTCCGAGGTCCGCTCGCCACGGATGATCTCCACGAGCGGCATCTTGTCGACCGGTGAGAAGAAGTGCAGCCCGATGAAGTCGCCCTGACGGTCCAGGCCTGCGGCGAGCTCGCTGATCGGCAGGGTCGACGTGTTGGAGCAGAGCAAGGCATCCGGCTCGACGACCTTCATCGCCTCGCGGAAGACCTCCTGCTTGAGCTGCATCGACTCGAACACGGCTTCGATGATCATGTCGCAGCCTGCGAGCTCGTTGTAGTCGGCGGTGGGCGTGATCCGCTGCAGGAGCGCCTCGCCCTTCTCGAGGGTGGTCTTCCCGCGCTTGACGCCCTTCGCGACGAGCCCCTCGGAGTAGGCCTTGCCCTTCTCGGCCGCCTCGAGCGAGACGTCCTTGAGCACGACCTCCCAGCCGGCGAGCGCGCAGACGTAGGCGATCCCCGCGCCCATCATCCCGGCGCCGAGCACCGCGACCTTGGTGGGCTGCCACGCCTCGTGACCGTCCGGCCGGGACTTGCCGCCGTTGATCGCCTGCAGGTCGTAGTAGAACGCCTTGATCATGTTCTTCGACGTCTGCCCCGTGACCAGCTCCGCGAAGTAGCGGGCCTCGATGCGGAACGCGGTGTCGACGTCGACCTGCGTGCTCTCGACGGCCGCGGCGAGGATGTTGCGCGGTGCGGGCATCGGCGCGCCCTTGAGCTGCTTGCGCAGGTTGGCCGGGAACGCAGGCAGGATCGAGGCGAGCTTCGGCGACGACGGGGTGCCGCCCGGGATCCGGTAGCCCGGCTCCTCCCACGGCTGCCTCGACTCGGGGTGCGCGGCGATCCAGGCGCGCGCCTTCTCCAGCATCTCCTCGTCGCTCGACGCCAGCTCGTCGATGATGCCGATCTCGAGGGCCTTGGCCGGCTTGTGCCGCTGGCCCTGCACCAGCACGTTCATCACGGCGTTCGCGATGCCCAGCATGCGCACGGTCCGCACGATCCCGCCGGCGCCCGGCAACAGGCCCAGCGTCACCTCGGGCTGCCCGTAGACCACGCCCTTGGCGTCGAGCCCGATCCGGTGGTGGCAGGCCAGCCCGATCTCGAGCCCACCCCCGAGCGCGGTGCCGTTCATGGCGGCCACGACCGGCTTGCCCAGCGTCTCCAGCTTCCGCAGCTGCTTCTTGATGGTCATGGACTTCTCCATGACCGCCCCCGCGTCGGCGGGCGTCGCCTTGATCAGGCTGTCGAGGTCACCGCCGGCGAAGAACGTCTTCTTCGCCGAGGTGACGATCACCCCGGTGATGGTGTCCTTGTCGGCCACCAGCGCGTCGACGCACTCGCCCATCGCCTCGAGGTAGCCGTCGTTCATGGTGTTGGCGCTGCGGCCCGGGTCGTCGAGGGTGACGACGACGATCCCGTCCCCGCCCTTCTCCCAGCGGACGGCCTTCTGCTCAGTCACGGTTCGAGGTCCCTTCGTGTTCTGTTGGCGGCGAAGCCGCCTGTGAGAGCACGCAGCCGGCACCGCCGCGGGTTCTCAGGCGCCTTCTCGCGAGGACAGCGCCGACGTGGTGAATTGGCATTCATGAGGAGGCGATCCCGGAGCGAGAAGGCGTCTGAGGTTCCGCTACCCGCACCGCTTCGCAAGGCACGTATGGAATATCGGTCAGGAGAGGCGCTCGACGACGGTGGCGATGCCCATGCCTCCGCCGACGCAGAGCGTGGCGACGCCGAAGCGCTGGTCGCGGCGTTCGAGCTCGTCGATCAGGGTGCCGAGGATCATGGCGCCGGTGGCGCCGAGCGGGTGGCCCATGGCGATCGCGCCGCCGTTGACGTTGACCTTCTCGTGCGGCACGCCCATGTCCTTCATGAACCGCAGCACGACGGCGGCGAAGGCCTCGTTCATCTCGAACAGGTCGATCTGGTCGGCGGTCATCCCCGCCCGGGCGAGTGCCTTGCGCGTGGCAGGCGCCGGGCCGGTGAGCATGATCGTCGGGTCCGCCCCGGACAGGGCGGTGGACACGATCCGGGCCCGCGGGGTGAGCCCGGCAGCCTTGCCGGCGGCCTCGGTGCCGATGAGCACGAGCGCGGCTCCGTCGACGATGCCGGACGAGTTGCCTGCGGTGTGGACGTGGTCGATCTTCTCGACCCAGTGGTAGCGCTGCAGCGCGACGGCGTCGAAGCCACCCTGGTCGCCGACCATGGCGAACGAGGGCTGGAGCCCGCCGAGCGCGTCGAGTGTGGTGCCGGCGCGCACGTGCTCGTCGCGGTCGAGCACCACGAGGCCGTTGCGGTCCTCGACCGGCACCACCGAGCGCGCGAAGTACCCGTTGGCCCATGCCTTCGCGGCGCGGGTCTGCGACTCCAGCGCGTAGGCGTCGACGTCGTCGCGGCCCCAGCCCTCGAGGGTGGCGATGAGGTCGGCGCCGATGCCCTGCGGTACGAAGCCGGTTTCGTAGGAGGTCTCCGGGTCCATCGCCCACGCGCCCCCGTCGGAGCCCATCGGCACCCGGGACATGCTCTCGACGCCGCCTGCGAGCACGAAGTCGGCCATGCCGGCGCGCACCTGGTGGGCAGCACTGTTGACTGCGTCGAGCCCGGAGGCGCAGAACCGGTTGTGCTGCACGCCCGCGGTGGTCTCCGGGAGGCCGGCGAGGATCGCGGCGGTCTTGGCGATGTCGCCACCCTGGTCGCCGATCGGCGAGACGACGCCGAGCACGACGTCGTCGATCGCGGCCGGGTCGAGCTCCGGGTAGCGGGCGCGCAGCTCGTGGATGAGCCCGACCACGAGCGACACCGGCTTCGTCTCGTAGAGCGAGCCGGAGGCCTTGCCCCGGCCGCGAGGGGTGCGGATGGCGTCGTAGACGTACGCCTCGGGCATCTCTGCCATGGGAACCTCTTCCTCGACGACAGGGTGGGACCTCTCCCGCTTTGTTACAGCAGCGCTGTCACATAGGTCAAGCGGTGCCGTAATCTGCGGCCCATGGCGGCACCATCGCTACCCGACCGGGGCGAGCTCCTCACGATCGACCAGCTCGCCGACCGCTCGGGCATCACGGTCCGCAACATCCGGTACTACGCCGCGCGTGGGCTGCTCCCCCCGCCGCAGCTGCGCGGCCGCACCGGTCTGTACGGGCCCGACCACCTCGCCCGGCTGGAGCTGGTGAGCGAGCTGTCCGCGCTGGGGTTCACCCTCTCCGCGATCGAGGGCCACCTGGAACGCCTCCCCCGGCACGCGGGGCACGCGGAGCTGGCGCTGCACCGCGCGCTGCTCACCCCGTGGGTGCCGGAGGAGATCGAGGAGGTCGACCGGGCCGAGCTGGAGAAGCGCGCCGGCCGCGCCCTGTCGGCCGAGGACGTCGACTCGCTGCGCGACCTCGGCGCCGTCACACCGTTGCCCGACGACCGCTTCCAGCTGCACGGTGCCGGCACGCTCGGCAGCGCCCTCACCGTGATCGAGTCGGATCTGCCGACGGACGTGTGGCGGCGCGCACACGGGCTCATCGAGAAACACACCACGGCCCTGGCCGAGGATCTGATGGCGATGTTCCAGGACGAGGTGCTGCAGCCCTACCGCGACCGCGGCCACCGCGCCGACGAGCGGAACCGCCTCGCGGCGGCGCTGTCCCAGCTCAAGCCGGTCACGGTGCTCGGGCTGGTCACGGCGTTCGGGCGCGCGGTGAACCGGACGATCCGGGAACGGTTGGGCGATTGAGGAGGACGAGGTGTCCGAATCGGAGGAGTGGACCTTCGCGGGTCATGCCGGCGAGCTCACCGCCCGCACCTGGCCGCGCCCCGACGCGCGCTACATCGCGCTGCTCTGCCACGGCTACGGCGAGCACATCGGCCGGTACGAGCACGTCGCCGACGCCCTCGTGCGCCACGGAGCGGTCGTACACGGCATCGACCACGTCGGCCACGGCAGGAGCGCGGGCGAGCGGGTGCTGATCGCCGACTACGAGCCGGTGGTGAGCGACTTCCACGAGCTCGCCGCGAGGGTCCGCGACCCGAAGCTGCCCACCGTGCTCGTCGGGCACTCGATGGGTGGGATGATCGCCGCCCGCTACGCGCAGCGGTACGGCCACGAGCTGGCCGCCCTCGTGCTGTCCGGCCCCGTACTCGGCCGGTGGGACGCGGCGAGCGGGCTGCTCACCCTCGACGAGATCCCGGACACCCCGATCGACCCCGACACGCTCTCCCGCGACCCGGAGGTGGGCAAGGCGTACGCCGACGACCCGCTCGTGTGGCACGGCCGCTTCCAGCGCCCCACCCTCGAGGCGATCGTCGCGTGCCTCGAGCGCATCCGCGACGAGGGCCCGCTCGGCGCACTCCCCACCCTCTGGGTGCACGGCGAGGACGACCAGCTCGTCCCGGTCGACGCCACCCGCGAGGGCATCGAGGCCCTGCGCGGTGTGGTGTTCGAGGAGAAGGTCTACCCCGGCGCGCGGCACGAGGTCTTCAACGAGACCAACAAGGACGAGGTCCTGGACGACGTCACGGCCTTCCTCGGCCGAGCGCTCGGCAGTGCCGCCCGCTGACGCGAGTCGTCGCCCTCCGTGCACGCGAGTCGCGGCGTGAGTGCGCCCGAGTCGTGGTCCCGGGTAGCGTCGCGTCGCGTGAACGCGGAGCAGCCCCGGCCATGAGCGACGTCTTCACCTTCCCCTTCACCGTCCGGTACATGGAGGTCGACGCCCAGGGCGTCGTGTTCAACGGCTGGTACCTGACCTACTTCGACGAGGCCATGTCCGCGTTCCTCACCGCGCGCGGGCTGCCGTACCAGAAGATGATCGAGGCGGGCTACGACGTGCAGCTGGTGCGGTCGGAGATCGACTGGAGGTCCGGGCTGCGCTGGCAGGACCGGGCGGAGGTGGCCGTGTCGACCGCCCGCATCGGACGCACCAGCTTCGCCCTCGACTTCGAGGTGCGGCGCGACGGGCACGAGGTCACGTGCTCGGGTCGCACCGTCTACGTGGTGATCGCCACCGACGGCTCCGGCAAGCGCGAGATCCCGCCGCCGATCGCGGACGCACTGGGCGACCCTGCCCCGCTGCGGGCCGACTGAGGCACGGCACACACCTCGTGCGTGCCGCGCGGACGGCGCGGCATCTGTGCGGTCTCGACAGGGTGTGTGCGGTCGTTCTCCGGAGGCCTCAGCGGCGTGCGGGCGTCACTCCGCGAACCGTCTCGGTCAGGCTCTCCTCGATCGGTGTCGCCGTGATGCCCAGGGCCGCGGTGGCGGCCGTCGAGTCCATGACGAACGGCCTGCGGAACTGGTACTGGGTCTCCCGCAGCTCGCGGACCAGCGGGTCCCCCAGCCCGCCGAGCCACAGGACGAGCCCGGGCATCGTCGACAGCCGAGGCTGCGGCGCGCCGGCGAGCGCGCACGCGCGGGTGACGACCTCGCGGAGGGACAGCGGCGGCGCGCTCGGCACGTGCCACGCCCGGCCCCAGGTCCGCTCGTCGTCGGCGACGGCGACGAGGGCGCGGGCGACGT
This sequence comes from Pseudonocardia hierapolitana, assembly GCF_007994075.1. Lineage (NCBI taxonomy): Bacteria > Bacillati > Actinomycetota > Actinomycetes > Pseudonocardiales > Pseudonocardiaceae > Pseudonocardia > Pseudonocardia hierapolitana. The sequence goes on from NZ_VIWU01000001.1 coordinate 2,732,595, forward strand.
CGCCGACCGCGGTCCAGGTGTGCGGGGCGTCGAGGTCGGCGGGCACGCTCGCCCGCTCGCCCGCGAGCACCCGGGGCAGCACCGCGAGCGTGAGCAGGGACTGGCTCCCGGCGCCGAGGTGGTCGGAGGCCCGCACATCCGCCGTCCGGATCCGGCCCGCCTCGTGCCGGGCGAGCGCGTCCTGCCACATCCGGGCCCGCACCCGCGCCTTCGGGCCGACCGGCCGCGGGGGCAGGTCCTCGGTGAGCGGACCGTCGACCGGGCCGTACAGGTAGAGGTTGCCGGCCGAGACGAGAACGACGCCGCATGCCTCGGCCGCGTCGAGCAGAGCGTCCGCCAGCGGCGGCCACTCGAGCGTCCAGCGGTGGTACGGCGGCGCGGCGCAGTTGTAGAGGGCGACCGCGCCCCGGGCGACGCGGGCGAGTGCGGCGGAGTCGGTCGCGTCCGCCGCCACCTGCTCGACAGACGGGTGCTCCGGCCCGGTGCCTCGGCGACTGACCAGCCGCACCTGCTCACCGCGCTCGGCGAGCAGGTGCGCTGTCGCCACTCCCACGGCACCCGCTCCCACGATCACATGCAGCGCCACGGGCCTACCTCCAGAAGCTCGTTCCGATGCGAGAACAGTGTTCTCACCGCGAGATTAGCGCAACCGGGTCTGCCTTCCAAGAACAATGTTCTCCTTCCGTGCACGCGCTCTGCCCGTGTGGCACCCTCGCTGCGTGCCCGCCCCGTCCCTGCGCGCCCGGGTGCGCGCCGAGCTCGTGGAAGAGATCAAGGCCGCCGCCCGCCGCCGCCTGGCGATCGACGGCCCCGGCCTGACCCTCCGCGCGGTGGCGCGCGACCTCGAGATGGTGCCGTCCGCGCTCTACCGCTACTTCGACGGCCGCGACGCCCTGCTCACCGCGCTCATCACGGAGGCGTACGACGAGCTCGGCGCGGCCGCGGATGCGGCGGAGGCCGCCGAGGACCCGGCCGACCTGCGGGCCCGCTGGATGGCGCTCTGCCGGGCGGTGCGGCGCTGGGCGCTGGACCACCCCGCCGAGTACGCGCTGCTCTACGGCACGCCGGTGCCCGGCTACACGGCACCCTCCGACACGGTGCCGCCCGCGTCGCGCGTGGTCGTGGCGCTGGTCCGGGTGGCCGCCGAGGCGGACGCGGGGGGCGCACCGGTCGCCCCGGCCCTGCACGCGGATCTCGACCGGATCGTCGCGCAGGCACCCGGCCCGCCCCCGGACGCCCGCCCGAGCGACCCGGCACTGCTCGCCGGGCTGGCGGCGTGGAGCCAGCTCTTCGGGCTGGTGAGCTTCGAGGTGTTCGGCCGGCTTGCGGGGATGTTCGAGGACCCGGCAGGCCACTTCGACCACCAGATGCAGACGATGGCCGATCTCGCAGGCCTGCCCTGAATCAGCGAATCCGCGCGTCCACCCAGCGCAGCGCCGCCTCGCCCTGCACCCGCTGGAACGCCCGCACCTTCTCCAGGTTCGGCGGTGGCGGCAGCACCGACTGGCGCAGGAAGAACCCCGTCAGCGCGACGAGAACGGCCGTGACCGCGTCCGGATCGGCGGCCCGCGCCGGCGGGTAGGCGGCCCAGACCTCCTCCGGGTCGGTGCCGGTGGCCGCGGCGCTGGGCAGCAGGAACAGCAGGTCGAGCCACGGCGCGCCGATCCGGGCGTGCGGCCAGTCGACGAAGACCACCTCGTCGGGCGTCAGCAGGATGTTGTCGGCGCGCAGGTCGCCGTGCACCAGCGAGCGTCCCTCGGCGGCGGCCGTCCAGCCCTCCTCGATCGCGGCGAGCTCGTCGAGCCGGGCGCACACCACCGGGCCGAGTGGGGCGGCCGCGGACGGGTCGGCGGCGAGGGTCCGCCAGCCCCGGAACGCCTTCTCGTCGAGCGAGGCGACCGGCCCGCGTGCGATCGGGCTGGGGGTGAGCCGGTCGGCGAGCTCCGCCATCGCCTCGACGACCCTGGCGAGCTGGGCAGGGTGCCACGGCTCGGCGGGTGCCTCCCCGTCGACGTCCTCGACGACGAGCGCCACCCAGTCGCCGTCGTCGTAGCTGCCGAGGAGCCTCGGCACGGGCAGGTCGGGCGGCAGGGCGGCGAGCACCTCCACCTCGCGCCGGTGGAAGACCGGGGCGTCCGGGTTGCGCTCCGCACCCACCGCCTTGGCGAACGCGCGTCGTCCGTCGGCGAGCACGAGGCGCGCGGCGAGGCCGGGCGAGAACCCGCCGGGCTGGGAGTGCGCCGCCACGACCGGGGCGCCGAGGATCTCCTCGATCGCCCGGCGCACGCGCTCCGGCACCTCGTCGATACCGAGCCGGGCCCCGCCTCCGTTCACCACGGGTCGAGATCACCGCATTCACGCCGATCGGTCCACCGGTTTCCGCGGCGTCACCCCCGAGAGCCGGCGCGCCGCGCGGGTGAACATCGCCCGCACGACGATCGGATGCACGGGCCGCACCAGCGCCCAGTAGAGCCGTCCGCGCAGGTTGTGCAGCTGCACGACCGTGGTCAGCACGACGCGGTCCGGCTCGCGACGCACGGACGCCCGGAAGTCGAGGTGGTTGGAGTCCGCGCCGAGCAGGACCTCGTTGTCGGTGCGCGCGAGCGTGTCGAACGCACCGGGGCCACCGCGGTCGATGCCGACGAGCCCGACCAGCAGTTCACGCAGCCCGAGGGCAGCGAGAACCCAGCGCGGTGGGTCGCGGAACAACGCGTCCGCCCACACCTGCGGGTCGAGCGGCATGCCGGGAAGGGCGGCGACGGCCTGCGCGTCCATCGCGTCGACGCGGGGCAGCGCGCCGTCCAGCAGCGGGGTGTGCTGCGGCTCCGTGGGCCGGGACCGGGGCGTCCACATCGCGCGCAGCACCCGCACCCACGCCGACCGGCGGGCCGGGCGAACGGGCTCGGCCCCGACGGCGCGCTCGGCGTTGTCGAGCAGCTCCTCGAGCACCGCGTCGTGCGCCCAGCGGACGGCGAGCGGCCACGCCAGCCGCATCACGCCGGAGAACCGGGCCTCGGCGACGTGACGCAGCGCGGTGCGGTCCGGCCCCGCGGGCTCGACCGAGAACGTGTGCCACCCGTGGATCCCCGGCCCGGGGGTGAACTCGAACTCGACCGTGCGGCCGGGCTCGTGGCCGGTGACGCGATAGCGGATCGCGCCGTGCCCGCCCGCCGCCCCGACGGCCACCGGACCGTCCAGCAGCATCGGGTGCCAGCCCGGTGTCGGCCACAGCACGTCGTCGGGCCCGCCGAGCCGGTCGAGCAGCGGACCGACCTGCTCGACCGGAGCATGAACGATCCGCGCGTGGACGTTGCGCACCACCGGGCCACCTCCGTACGCCACCGTATGGAATGTCTGTACGCTACCGTACGGAAATGCCCGGTCGGAAGCGCCTCACCGCGCGCGACTGGACGTCGGCCGCGCTCGAGGCACTGGCCCGCGGAGGGGTCGCGGCGGTGGCGGTGGAGCCGATCGCGGCGTCCCTCGGCACGACCAAGGGCAGCTTCTACTGGCACTTCGACAGCCGGGACGCGCTGCTGCAGGCCGCCCTGCTGGAGTGGGAACGCACCGAGACCGACGACGTGATCACGCTCGTCGAGACCGAGCCGGACGTCCCCCGCAGGCTGCGCATGCTGCTCGCAGTGGCCCTGGGCGCAGGCATCGAGCGCCCGGCGTCGAGCGTCGAGCTCGCGCTGCAACCCAGCGCCGACCACCCGCTGGTCGCCCCCGTGCTGGCCCGGATCACCGCACGCCGTCTCGACTACCTGTCCCGGATGTTCGGCGAGCTCGGCTTCCCACCGGACGAGGCCCGGCAGCGGAGCCTGCTCGCCTACACCGCCTACCTCGGCCACGCGCAGCTCGCCCACGCCACCCCGGACGCGGCGCCGACCGGGGCCGGCATACCCGCGTACATCGAATCGGTGATCGACACCCTCACCGCCCGGTGACGGCCCCTCGGCAGGATCCGAGGCGGTGGGTCAGCGGCGTCCGGTGACCGAGGCCAGGTACCGCGCCACCCAGCCGTCGGCGATGTGCCGCTTCCACAGGGTCGCCACCGGCTCGTCCTCGTCGGCGTAGCGGTCGGTCCGCTCCAGCGCGGCGCGCCGCAGCTGTCCCTTGGCGGTGGCGAACGTGTCGGGCGGGACGTCGCCCGCCAGCGCGGCCGCCGCTGCCACCGCCCGCGACCCCAGCTCGGCCGCGGGGACGACGTCGTGGACCAGCCCGAGCTGCGCGGCCCGCTCCGGCGGGTAGGTCTGCGCGCCCATCACGAGCTCGCGCACACCCCGCTCACCCACCGCGGCGCCGAGCACCTCCAGCGCGATGCGGGGGAACGGCACCCCGACCTTGAGCTCGGGCACCCCGATCCGGGCAGAGCCCTCGGCCATCAGCACGACGTCGGCGCAGGCAGCGAGCACGCAGCCACCGGCGATCGCGGGCCCGTTCACCGCCGCGACGAGCGGCTTCGGCAGCTCGAAGGCGGCCCGGAACGCGTCGGCGAGCGCCGGGAGGAACTTCTCGACGTACGCGTCGCCGCCCGCCGTGCAACGTTTGAGGTCGACACCTGCCGAGAAGGCTCGGTCCGATCCGGTGACGACCACCGCGCGGGCAGGATCGGCCACCAGCTCGCGGAACCGTTCGGCGAGCGCCTGGCACAGCTCGAGATCCATCGCGTTGACCGGGCCGTGCGCCATGCGCAGCACCGCGACGGGAACACCTTCGACATCGACGTCATCGCGTTCGAGCACGCATGCAACGTACCGACGGGGCCGTCACGTGGCAGGCTGCGCATGAATGCATCCGGACGATGAGGTGAGGGATAGTCATGCCGCAGCAGGTCCGCGGGGTCGTCGCGCACAAGAAGGGTGAGCCGGTCTCGCTGGAGACGGTGATCGTGCCGGACCCGGGGCCCGGTGAGGCGGTCGTGAAGGTGCAGGCCTGCGGTGTCTGCCACACCGACCTGCACTACCGCGAGGGCGGGATCAACGACGAGTTCCCGTTCCTGCTCGGCCACGAGGCCGCCGGTGTCGTCGAGTCGGTCGGCGAGGGCGTCACCGACGTCGCCCCCGGCGACTTCGTGATCCTCAACTGGCGCGCCGTCGACGGCACCTGCCGTGCCTGCCGCCGCGGCGAGCCCTGGTACTGCTTCTCCACGCACAACGCCGCCCAGAAGATGACGCTGGAGTCGGGCCAGGAGCTGTCCCCCGCGCTCGGCATCGGCGCGTTCGTCGAGAAGACCCTCGTCCACGCCGGGCAGTGCACGAAGGTGAACCCCGAGGTCAAGCCGGAGGTCGCCGGCCTGCTCGGGTGCGGCGTCATGGCCGGGATCGGCGCGGCCATCAACACCGGCAAGGTGGGCCGCGGCGACTCGATCGCCGTGATCGGCTGCGGCGGCGTGGGTGACGCGGCGATCGCGGGTGCGCGCCTCGCCGGCGCGTCCACGATCATCGCGATCGACGTGGACGACCGGAAGCTCGAATGGGCGAAGGAGTTCGGCGCCACCCACACCATCAACTCCCGCACCCAGGACGTGATCGAGGGCGTGAAGGCCCTCACCGACGGCAACGGCGCGAACGTCGTCGTCGAGGCGGTCGGGCGCCCGGAGACCTACAAGCAGGCCTTCTACGCCCGCGACCTCGCCGGCACCGTCGTGCTCGTCGGCGTGCCCACCCCGGACATGACGATCGACCTGCCCCTGATCGACGTGTTCGGCCGAGGCGGCTCGCTCAAGTCGTCCTGGTACGGCGACTGCCTGCCCTCGCGCGACTTCCCCATGCTCGTGGACCTGCACCTGCAGGGCAGGCTGCCGCTGGAGAAGTTCGTGAGCGAGACGATCGGCCTGGACGGCGTGGAGGCCGCGTTCGAGAAGATGCACAAGGGCGACGTGCTGCGCTCGGTGGTGGTCTTCTGATGCCGCCGGTCGACCACCTCGTCACGTCGGGCACGTTCTCGCTCGACGGCGGCACCTGGGACGTCGAGAACAACGTGTGGATCGTCGGCGACGACCGCGAGGTGTTCGTCGTCGACGCCGCGCACGACGCCGAGGCGATCGCCGCGGCCGTGGGCGACCGGCGCGTCGTCGCCGTGGTGTGCACCCACGCCCACGACGACCACGTCAACCAGGCCCCCGCGCTCGCCGACCGGTTCGGCGCGCCGATCCTGCTGCACCCCGCCGAGGCGCCGCTGTGGGAGATGACCCACCCCGACCGGAAGCCCGACGCCGAGCTCGCCGACGGCGAGCAGCTCACCGCGGGCGGCGTGGTGCTGCGGGTGCTGCACACCCCCGGCCACTCCCCCGGCTCGTGCAGCCTGCACGCCGCCGACCTGGGCACGGTCTTCACCGGCGACACCCTGTTCCAGGGTGGGCCCGGCGCCACCGGCCGCTCGTTCTCGTCGTTCGACACGATCATCGACTCGATCCGCGGACGCCTGCTGACGCTGCCCGGCGACACCGTGGTCCGCACGGGCCACGGCGACCAGACGACGATCGGGGCGGAGCTGCCGCACCTGGAGGAGTGGATCGCGCGCGGTCACTGACATTCCGACGAACGGCGCGTTCGTCGGAACCTATCCGACGAACGCGCCGTTCGTCGGATAGAAATCGGTGCGTGATGCCCCGGCGACGGGCTGGTGGCCCGCGCCTGTGGGACCTGCCGCCACCTACGGTCTACCGACGGCCGTCCCCGGCCTGATCCAGGACACCACCACCCCGGCCACCAGCAGCACCGCCGCCACCCCGAACGCGGCGGGGTAGCCGAAGGGCTCCGCCACGGCTCCGAGGCCGAGGGCGCCCACGCCCGTGCCGGCGTCGTAGGCGATGTTCCACAGCGCGCTCGCGGCGCCGTAACCGCTGCTGCCGAACGCGGCGAACAGCACGGTGAGGGAATCGTTCTGCACCAGGCCGAAGCCGAAGCCGACGGCGACCGCCCCGATCACGACCAGGGCGCCGCCGCCGGCGACCTCGGCTCCCATCCCGGCCGCGGCGAGCAGCATCCCCGGGACGAGCAGCCTGCCTCCCCAGCCGCGCCGGTCCACCAGCTCGCCCGCCGCCAGCCGGCCGAACAACGCCCCCGCCGCCGTCGCCAGCAGGGCTCCGGGCACGAGCAGCCCGGCATCGGGCACGGCGAGCGGGAGGAAGGTGATCAGGCCGCCCTGCGCGATCGAACAGGTGACCATCGCGAGCACCGGGGCGAGCGCCGAGCGCGTTGCCGGCCGCGGACGTGGACGGGTCAGGGTCGCGGCGGGGGCACCCGGCATCCGGATCGCCGGCACGAGCAGCGCGCCCAGCACCGGGGCGACCCCCGCCACGACGAACACCGCGGTGAAGCCGAACCGCTCGACCGCGGCCACCCCGACCGCGAGCAGCACGAGCTGGGGCACCCCGACCGCGAGGCCGTACCGGCCCGCCGCCCGGCCGTGCTGCGCACGCGGCACGAGCTCGGCGACCAACGCGCTCCCGGCCACCGTCGCCAGCCCGAACCCGATGCCGCGCAGCGCGGAGAGCGCGAGCACGGGCGCGAGGTCGGCCGAGAGGGCGAGGAAGGGCGCCGGGGCGCCGAGCAGCACCGACCCGGCCGCGAGCACCCAGCGGTGGCCGATTCGCACGAGCAACCACGGCACCGCGAGCTGGGTGGCGACCGTCGTCGCCATCAGCATCGCAGTGGTGGCACCCGAGCCCAGCGCTCCCGATCCGCCGCGCTCCGCCCAGAGCGGCACGACCGGGAGCAGCAGCGCGTACCCGCTGAAGCAGAGCACGGTGGCGCCGAGCATGAACCGGAACGGCCCGCCGGTGATGCCCGCGGGTGTGCTGGTCGAGACCACACCCCGAGCGTAGGTCTCACGCTTCCGGGTAGTCCGGCGCATACGCTATCGTGGATCATTAGACGAGGCTCACTGTTGAATTAGAGGTGGCTAATGCCGGAGGTGGGACGGCGGTCCGTGCTGGTCGCGGCCGGTCTGCTCGCTCTCTCCGGCTGCGTGGCGGCGCCGCCGTCCGCCACCGACCCGATCGGCGGCCGGCGGGTCCGCGTGACGACGACCACCAATTTCCTCACCGACACCGTCGGCCGGATCGGCGGCGACCGCGTGGAGGTCACCGGCCTGATGGGCCCGGGGGTCGACCCGCACCTCTACCGGGCCAGCGCGGGTGACGTGCAGGCCCTGCGCGGCGCCGACGTGATCCTCTACTGCGGGCTGCACCTGGAGGGCCGCATGGGCGAGCTGCTCCACGAGCTCGCCGAGCGGCAACCCACCACCGCCGTCACGGACGGAATCCCCCGCGAGCAGCTGCTCGCTCCTCCCGACACCACCACGGAGTACGACCCGCACATCTGGTTCGACGTCTCGCTGTGGGCACGCGTCAGCGAGACGATCGCCGCCGCGCTCGTCGAGCGCGACCCGCAGCACGCCGACGGCTACCGCGCCCGGCGCGACACGTACCTCGCCGAGCTGGCCGCCCTGGACGCCGAGATCGAGCGGCGGCTCGCGGCGATCCCGCCCCGCAGGCGCGTGCTCGTCACGTCGCACGACGCGTTCAGCTACTTCGGCCGCCGCTACCGGCTCGAGGTCGCAGGCATCCAGGGCATCTCCACCGCGGCCGAGGCCACCACCACCGACGTCGAGCGGGTGGCGCGGCTCGTGGCCGAGCGCGAGGTCCCGGCCGTCTTCATCGAGTCGAGCGTGCCCCGCCAGACGATCGACGCCCTGCTCGCGGCCGCCGCCCAGCAGGGCGCACGGATCCACGTCGGCGGGGAGCTCTTCACCGACGCCGCGGGGAACCCCGGCACCCCCGAGGGCACCTACATCGGGATGTTGCGGGCCAACGCCGACCGGATCGCGGACGGGCTGACCGACGAGAGGGGATGACGCGATGCTCATGTCGACCGAGACCCGGACCGCCAGTGCGCTGGAGGTGCGCGGGCTGACGGTGTCCTACCGCTCGGCGCCCGTGCTCTGGGAGGTCGACTGCGCGTTCCCCGCCGGGCACCTCTCGGCGATCGTCGGGCCGAACGGGGCGGGCAAGTCGACGCTCCTGAAAGCCGCACTGGGCCTCGTCCCCGCCGACGCCGGGCGCGTGCTGATCGACGGCGTCGAGGGGACCGGCGCGCTCGACCGCGTGGCGTACGTGCCACAGGCGGAGTCGGTGGACTGGGACTTCCCGATCACCGTCCGCGAGGTCGTCGAGATGGGCCGCTACCGATCGGCCGGCTGGTTCCGCCGCCTCGGCCGGGCCGATCGGGCGATCGCCGCGGAGTGCCTGGAGCGGGTCGGGATGGCGGGCTTCGGGAAGCGTCAGATCGGGCAGCTGTCCGGCGGTCAGCGCCAGCGGGTCTTCCTGGCCCGCGCCCTCGCGCAGCGGGCACCGGTGCTCGTCATGGACGAGCCGTTCGCCGGGATCGACGCTCGCACCCAGGAGGACCTGCTGCGCCTGCTGGGCGAGCTGCGCGACGCGGGCGGCTCGGTGCTGGTTGTCCACCACGACATGGCCCAGGTGCGCGCGGCGTTCGACTGGACGCTGCTGCTCAACGTGCGCGTGCTGGGGTGTGGGCCCACCGTGGACGTGCTCACCACCGACGCGGTGCGCGCGGCGTACGGGGCGGACGTGACGTGGACGGCGTGAGCGAGCTCGCGAGCGAACCATCGATGCTGAGCACGGCCCTCGGCCTGCCGTACACCGACGCGGTCGTGATCGCGGGCGCGCTCGTCCTCGGCATCACGAGCGGGGTGCTCGGAGCGTTCGCCGTGCTGCGCCGCCGCAGCCTGGTCGGTGACGCCGTCGCGCACGCCACGCTGCCGGGCGTCTGCGTCGCGTTCCTCGTCGCGGGCATGAAGGACGTTCCCGGCCTGTTGCTCGGTGCCGCGATCGCGGGCCTGGTGGCCGCGCTGCTCATGGTGGGCATCGAACGGGCGAGCCGGATCCGGCCCGATGCGGCCATCGGCGTGGTCCTGTCGGGATTCTTCGCGTTCGGCGTCGTACTGCTCACGCACCTGTCCAACAGCTCCGACGCCGACCAGGCCGGCCTGGAGAACTACCTGTTCGGGCAGGCCGCCGGGCTGCTGGAACGCGACGTCGCGGTGATGGCCGGGCTCGCCGCGTCGGCGTTGCTCGTGGTCGGGGTGCTGCGGCGCGCGCTCACCACCACCCTGTTCGACCCCGCCTACGCGGGCGCGATCGGGCTCCCGGTGCGAGCTCTCGAGACGGTCATGACGGCGTTGCTCGTCGTGGCGGTCGTGATCGGGGTGCGGGTGGTCGGCGCCATCCTCATGGTCGCGATGCTCGTGGTGCCGACGGTCACCGCCCGCCAGCTCGCCGACCGCTTCCCGCGCGTCCTCGTGCTCGCCGGGCTGATCGGGGCGGCCGTCGGGGTCACGGGCGCGCTCACGGCCACCCGCGGGCAGCTGCCCACCGGGCCGGTGGTCGTCCTCACCGGCTTCACCGTGGCGGTCGCGGCGCTGCTGCTGGCACCCGGTCGCGGCGTGCTGTGGCAGGCCCGTCGGCTCGCGGCGCGGCGGCGCACCGTGCGTCGCGACGCGGTGCTCACCCAGCCCGACGCGCCCGTGAGCGGTCTACGGGACCGGCTCGTCCGCGCGGGCCTGCGCCGCCGTGGGCTGCTCGCCGCCGACGGCACGCTCACCGCCGCCGGGCGGGCCGCGGCAGCCGAGACGGCCGAGCGCAGGGCGCTGTGGACGGCGTGGCTCGAGCACGGCCCGTCGATCCGGCTGCCCGACGCGCGCGAACCCGACCCCACCGACCTGCGCGGCAGCCTCGGCGACGACGCGGTCGCCCAGCTCCGCGCCCTCGCAGCAGGAGCTCCGCGATGATCTGCGAGGTCGCCGATGCCTGACGGGATCCTCATCGTCCTCATCGCCGGGCTGGTGGCCACGGCGTGCGGGCTGCTCGGACCGTTCCTCGTGCTGCGGCGGATGGCACTGCTGTCGGACGCGGTGAGCCACGCGGTGCTGCCGGGGATCGTCGCCGTCTGGCTGGTGGCCCAGACCCGCGCCCCGCTTCCGGTGATCGTCGGCGCTGCGGCATTCGCCGTGCTCTGCGTGCTCGGCATCGACGCGCTGCGGGCCACCGGCCTCGTCGCGTCCGACGCGGCGATCGCGCTGGTCTTCCCCGCGCTGTTCTCGCTCGGGGTCCTCGGTGTCACCCGCTACGCCGCCGGCATCCACCTCGACCTGGACTCCACGATCTACGGCGAGATCGCGTTCGTGCCGTTCGACACGGTGCGGCTCGGCGGCTACGAGGTCGCGCGGTCCGGCCTGGTGCTCGGCGGGGTGGTGCTGTTCAACCTGCTGCTCGTCGGGCTGCTCTGGAAGGAGCTCAAAGCCACCACGTTCGACCCGCAGTTCGGTGCCACGGTCCGGCTCCGCCCGCGGCTGCTCTCCCGCCTGCTGCTGGTGGCGGCGGCCGTCACCGCGGTGGCCGCGTTCGACGCCGTCGGCGCGATCCTCGTGGTGACGCTGCTGATCGTGCCCGCCGCCACCGCGTACCTGCTCACCGACCGGCTCGTGGTCATGGTGGCGCTCGCGATCGCCGTCGGATGGGTGGGCGCGGCCGCCGGGTACGCCGTCGCGCTGCCCATGGACAGCTCGATCGCGGGCGCGATGGGCCTGGTCTGCACGGCCTGCTTCGTACTGGCGCTCCTCCTCTCGCCCAGCCACGGCCTGCTCACCCGCCGCTGGCGTCGGCGCCGGATCGTGGCCGACGCGCCCCTTCTCCGTTGACCCGCCCCATCGCCGCCCGCGCCACCCGTCGACGCGTCGCGTGAGCGAAGTCGGGGTGCACGGGCGCCGGTTGTCGCGGCACCCTGATCGGGTGGCACCGCTCCCCGACGCCGACTTCCCCGCCGATCCCTATCCCGGCGTCGTGCCGGACTTCTCGTTCGCGCACGTCGACGGGGAGTCGCACGTACTCCACACGGACAGCTGGACGGTGGCGGACACCCCCGTCGACGACTGGCTGGCCGCCCACGGCGCAGTGCCCTGCTCCCAGCGCGTTCCCCTGCTCGCCTACGGCTCCAACCGCTGCCCGAGCAAGATCACCTGGCTGCGCCGGGCCCTTGGGATGGGTGAGGACCCGGTGGTGGCGCTGCGCGTGCGCACCCGCGACGTCGCGGCCGTATGGGCGAGCGGGCTGCGCAGGCGTGACGGCCAGCGGCCCGCGGTGCTCGCCGACGCACCCGGGGTGGTCGAGGAGCACGTCGTCTGGCTCGCGACGAGCGAGCAGATCGCGGTGCTGGACCGCTGCGAGGGCCGCGACGAACGCTTCCGGCTGGCCCGGCTGCGCACCGGGGAGGTGCACACGGCAGACGGCGTCCGGATCCCGGAGCCGTGGTGCTACGTCGGGCACGGCGCGATCCGCCTCCCCCTGCTCGTGGACGGGGCACCTGTCCGGTGCGCCGACCTGACGCAGGAAGCGGCGCGCGGGCTCGCCGGCGAGCCCGGCGACGACGGCCTCGACGCACCGACGGTGGCCGGCACGCCGCACGGCGACGAGTGGCCTGCGGCCCTGTTCGTCTACGGGCTCCTGCAGCCCGGCCAGCCCTCATGGTCGCTGGTGGCGCCGCACGCCGCGGGCGATCCCCGGCGCGCGACCGTCGTCGGGTCGGTGTACGACACCGGCCTCGGCTACCCGGCCCTGCGCCGCGGCACCGCGGACCGCGCACCCGGCTGGCTGGTGCCGGTGCGCGACCCGGCCGCACTCCTGCCCGTCCTCGACGAGTACGAGGGCGGGCAGTACCGCCGCGAGCGGGTCGTGGCGGCCGACGGCACCATCTGCTGGAGCTACGTGTGGGCGGCCCCGTTCGACGGGCTCCGGCCCCTTCCCGCCGGCTGGCGTTAGGCCGGCTGCACCCGCAACACCGCCGCCGAGGTTCCCGGCAGCGGCTTCCGCGCGCTCTCCGTCACCGCGATCACGGCGGCCAGCGAGATCACGGAGGCGACGACGATGTAGATCCCCGGCATCGCGTTGTTGCCCGTGCTGATCACCAGCGTCTCCAGGATGAACGGCGCGGTGCCCCCGAAGATCGACGTCGACAGGTTGTAGCCGATCGAGAAGCCGCCGTACCGGACGTCCGTGGCGAAGAGCGCGGGCAGCGTGGCCGACATCGTGCCGAGCAGCAGCACCAGCAGCAGACCGAGGATGACCAGGCCGGCCACCGTTCCGAGCACCGTGCCGAGCGCGAGCAGCATGAAGGACGGGTAACCGAGCACGATGAACCCGATGCACGCCGTCACGATCAGCGGCTTGCGGCCGACCCGGTCCGACAGCGCGCCCACCGGGATGATCACGAACATGATCATCAGCATCATGCCGAGGATGTACAGCAGCGCCGGGGTCTCCCCGAGACCGAGCGTGGTCTGCAGGTAGGTCGGCATGTAGAAGAGGATCGTGTAGACGGCGACGTTGTAGAACAGCACCAGCCCCATGCAGACCAGCACCGGCCGCCAGTGGTGCACGAGCGTGTCCTTGAGCGGCGACTCCGACACCTGGTGCCGCTCCTCCAGCTCCCGGAACGCGGGCGTGTCCTCGAGCTTGCTCCGCAGGTAGAGCCCCACCAGCCCGAGCGGACCGGCGATCAGGAACGGGATCCGCCATCCCCACGACGCCATTGCCTCGGGGGACAGGCCGAGCTGCAGGACCGTCACCAGCCCCGCCGCGAGCACGAAGCCGCCCGTCGTGCCGAACTCGAGGAAGCTGCAGTAGAAGCCGCGGCGCTTGTCCGGCGCGTACTCCGCGATGAACGCGGCCGCCCCGCCGTACTCGCCGCCCGTGGCGAAGCCCTGCACCAGCCGCGCGATCACCAACAGGATCGGTGCGAGCCAGCCCACCGCGCCGAACGTCGGGAGGAGCCCGATCGCGAAGCTCGCCGCCGACATCACCACGATCGTGAGCGCGAGCACCCGCTTTCGCCCGATCCGGTCCCCCAGCGGGCCGAGGATCGTGCCGCCGAGCGGGCGCACCAGGTACGCGACCGCGAAGAGGGCGAACGTGAGCGCGACGTTCGAGCCGGAGTCACCGCCCGGGAAGAAGCTCATCGCGATGTAGATCGCTACGTAGCTGTAGATGCCGTAGTCGAACCACTCGACGAGGTTGCCCATGGCAGCGGCACCGACCGCCTTGCGCACGGTGCGCTCGTCGACCTCGTGTGCCTGCTGCTGTTGCGGCGTGGTCATAAGCTCCCCTAACGGTCTTGCCGGCCGAACCTATGAGCGGTCCGGAGGGCCCGCAACAGCTGGCACTACTGTCTGTGCGTGCTGGAGATCGCACGGATCAGCAAGCGGTTCGGGACGCGGCAGGCGCTCGACGACGTCTCGTTCACCGTCGAGCCGGGCGAGGTGTTCGGGTTCGTCGGCAGCAACGGGGCAGGCAAGACCACGACGATGCGCATCGTGCTCGGCGTGCTCTCCACCGACGCGGGAGAGGTGAGCTGGAAGGGCCGCCCGGTGGACGCCGACCTGCGGCGACGCATCGGGTACATGCCCGAGATGCGGGGCCTCTACCCGAAGATGCGGGTCGGTGAGCAGCTGCGCTACCTGGCCCGCCTGCACGGCCTCTCCGGGCCGGACGCCGCCGCGGCCGTCACGCGGTGGACCGAGCGGCTCGGCGTCGGCGCCCGGCTCGGCGACGAGGTGCAGAAGCTCTCCCTCGGCAACCAGCAGCGCGTGCAGCTGTGCGCTGCGCTCGTGCACGACCCGGAGGTGCTCGTGCTCGACGAACCGTTCTCCGGCCTCGACCCCACGGCCGTGGAGGTGATGAGCAGCGTGCTGCGCGACAAGGCCGACGCCGGCGTCCCGGTGATCTTCTCCAGCCACCAGCTCGAGCTCGTGGAGCGGCTGTGCGACCGGATCGGGATCATCGCGGGCGGGCGCATGGTGGCCGTCGGCAGCGTCCCCGACCTGCGGGAACGGGACGGCGCCGCCGCTGTGCTCGACGTCGAGGGGCCGCCGGCGGGCTGGGCGGCGGCCCTGCCGGGTGTGGAGGTGCTCAGCGACGACGGGGCCGGGCACACGCGCGTGCGCCTCGCCGCAGGCACCGACGACCAGGACGTGCTGCGGGCCGCGCTCGCCGCGGGGCCGGTGCACGAGTTCCGCCGGTGGCACCCGCCGCTCACCGAGCTCTACCGCGACGTCGTGCAGGCAGGCCCGGCGTCGACGGAGGCGGTGGCGTGAACGCGCCGCTGCCCGCCCGCAGCGCGGTCGTGCTCGTCGCGCGCCGCGAGTTCGTCACGCAGGTCCGCTCGCGCAGCTTCGTGATCGGGATCCTGATCACGCTCGTCTTCTTCGCCGGGATGTTCCTGCTCGGCAGCTACATCAGCGGCCAGACCTCGAGCCACGCGCTCGGCGTCACGCCGCAGGCCGCGGGCCTGCGCCCGGTCCTCGAGCAGACCGCGCACGGCCACGGGGTCGAGCTCGACGTCCGGCAGGTCGACGAGGCCCCGGGCCGCGAGCAGGTGCGGGACGGCGAACTCGATGCCCTCCTCACCGGCGCACCCGGGGCCTTCGACCTGGTCGGTCACGACTCGGTGGACGGCGGCCTGCAGGCGATCGTGCAGGCGGCGGTCGAGCAGCAGGCGGTGTCGGCGGCCCTCGCCGGAGCCGGGGTCGACCCCGCACAGGTCGCGAGCTCATCAGCGCTCGCCGTCACCACGCTCGAACCGTTCGACAGCGGCAGCGGGCAACGGCTCGCGATCGCCTTCGTCGGGACGTTGCTGCTGTTCTTCTCGCTCAGCGGGTACGGCAACCTCGTCGCAACCGGGGTGGTCGAGGAGAAGCAGAGCCGGGTGGTGGAGCTGCTGCTCGCCACGATCACACCGTGGCAGCTCCTGGCCGGCAAGGTCATCGGGCTGGGCGCGGTGGGGCTGCTGCAGCTGGTGATCCTCAGCGCCATCGCGGGCCTCGGCGCCGCAGCCGCCGGGCTCCTGGTGCTGCCGGGCGCCGCGCTGGGCATGTTCGTGATGGTCGTGCTCTGGTACCTGCTCGGCTTCTTCCTCTACGCCTCGCTCTACGCCGCCGTCGGCTCCACGGTCTCCCGGCAGGAGGAGCTGCAGTCGGTGGTGGCACCGATGATCTTCCTGCTGCTCATCCCGTTCATCCTCACGGTGAACCTGCTGCCGAGCGACCCGCGCAACGGCCTCGCCGCCGTGCTGTCGTTCGTGCCGTTCTTCTCGCAGACGGTGATGCCCGCGCGCTACGCCCTCGGCGTCGCGTCGCTGGGAGAGGTGCTGGTGGCCGCCGCGCTCGCCGCGGCCACCATCGTGGTGGTGGTGCGGGTCGCCGGGCGCATCTACCGGAACTCGGTGTTGCGCACCGGCGCCCGCGTCAGCCTCCGCGAGGCGCTGACCAGCAAGTCGTCCTGATCAGGCCGTCGGAGCGGGACGAGGCCGCGGCGACGGGCGACGAGGCGCGGCGTCGGCAGCGGCCGGGGCGGGCACGGGATGCGGGGCGGGCGCGGCCTCCGGGGGCAGCTGCCACTCCCCGCCGTACTCCGCTCTGGTTGCCCGCCGCGACCGGACGACCCACACCGCGATCGCCAGCAACACGGCGAGCACCAGCCATCGGCCGCGACGACCCCGGTGCCCCTCGACGTTCTTCGCCATCGACTCTCACCCTTCCGCCGGATGCGCACGAAGGGTAAGCCGTTCGCCCGCCATCCGCGTCACGCCCCGCCGCCCTGGCGCGCCGGGGCACCGGATCAGCGGTTGGCCATCGGCACGTACGGGCGCTCGGTGGCACCCACGTACAGCTGGCGCGGCCGGCCGATCTTCGTGGCCGGATCGTTGATCATCTCGCGCCAGTGGGCGATCCAGCCCGGGAGGCGGCCGAGGGCGAACAGGACCGTGAACATCTTCGTCGGGAAACCCATGGCCCGGTAGATCACGCCGGTGTAGAAGTCGACGTTCGGGTAGAGCTTGCGCTCGACGAAGTAGTCGTCGGCCAGCGCCCGCTCCTCGAGCGCCTTCGCGATGTCGAGCAACTGGTCGCTGACACCGAGCTTCTTGAGGATCTCGTCGGCGCTCTGCTTCACGATCCGGGCGCGCGGGTCGTAGTTCTTGTAGACCCGGTGCCCGAAGCCCATCAGCCGGGCGCCCTTCTCCTTCTTCTTGACGCGCTCGACGAAGGCGTCGACGTTGCCCTCCTCGACGTCGCGGATCCGCTGCAGCATCTCCAGCACCGCCTGGTTGGCACCGCCGTGCAGCGGCCCGAACAGGGCGTTGATGCCTGCCGAGATGCTCGCGAACAGGTTCGCCTGCGACGAGCCCACCATGCGGACGGTGGAGGTGGAGCAGTTCTGCTCGTGGTCGGCGTGCAGGATGAGCAGCACGTCGAGGGCGCGCACGAAGTCGGGGTCGACCTCGTACGGTTCGGCCGGGAACCCGAAGGTCATCCGGAGGAAGTTCTCGACGAGGCCCAGCGAGTTGTCCGGGTACAGGAACGGCTGGCCGATCGACTTCTTGTAGGCGTACGCCGCGATCGTCGGCACCTTGGCGAGCAGCCGGACGGTGGACAGCTCAACGGCGTCCTCGTCGAACGGATCGAGGCTGTCCTGGTAGAAGGTCGACAGCGCGCTCACGGCGCTGGAGAGCACCGGCATCGGGTGCGCGTCGCGCGGGAAGCCGTCGAAGAACCGTTTGAGGTCCTCGTGCAGCAGGGTGTGGCGGCTGATCCGGTTCGTGAACGAGTCCAGCTGCTCCTTCGTGGGCAGCTCCCCGTAGATCAGCAGGTAGCTGGTCTCCAGGAACGAGGAGCTCTCCGCGAGCTGGTCGATCGGGTACCCGCGGTACCGAAGGATGCCGGCGTCACCGTCGATGTAGGTGATCGCGGACGCACAGGAAGCCGTGTTGCCGTATCCGGAGTCGAACGTGACGAGTCCGGTCGACGGGAGCAGCTTCCCGATGTCGAACGCGGAAGCACCCTCGGTCGCCGGCCGGATCGACATCTCGTACTCGCCGCCGGGGTGGTTCAGAACAGCGGCGCTGGTGGTCTCGTCGGCCATGTGGAGGTTCCCTCACACTCATGTTTTGCGTGGTTGGCCGCAACGCTAGTGCTCCGGATCCAGGTTGCGCCCCTCCTGGCGTTGACGCGTTCATCACGACCGTTGTCACACGCCGTGCACAGGGCGGTAACGCCAGAACGCCGGGAACGCCGCGGCCACGACCACCGCCCCGACGACCACGAGGACGCCGCCGACCGTCGCCGCCATGCCGGGCCCCCACCAGTCGGCTGCCGGGCCGTGCCACATGTCCGCGACCCGGGGACCGCCGACGACGACCACCGAGAAGACGCCCTGCATGCGCCCACGCATCTCGTCGGTTGCCACGGACTGCAACATCGACATGCGGAAGACGCCGCTCACCATGTCGCCGGCACCGGCGACGGCGAGGAAGATCACTGCGAGCCACAGCGACCCGGCGAGCCCGAAGAGCGCCACGCCGAGACCCCACACGCAGATCGCGAGCGTGACGGCGACGCCCTGGCGCCGGATCCGGTTCAGGCTGCCGGAGAACAGCGCGGCGATGACCATCCCGGCCGGGATCGCGGCGAACAGCAGCCCGTACGCGAGCCCCCCGCCCGGCGGGTCCCCGTACACGGTCTGCGCGAGCTCCGGGAACACCACGCGCGGCATGCCGAACGCCATCGCCACGATGTCCATCAGGAACGACACCAGCAGCACGGCGTGCAGGGCGGCGTACCGGAAGCCCTCGGCGATCTCCCGCAACCCCGCCCGCCTGCGCTCGCCACCCGTCTCGGGCGGCACCGGTGGCAGCTTCCAGGTGGCCCACAGCGTGGCGAGCAGCGCCACCGCGTCGAGCAGGTAGAGCGTCGGGAGCCCGATCACCGGGATCAGGACGCCCGCGAGCAGCGGCCCCGCGATCGCGCCCGTCTGGTAGACGGTCATGTTGAGCGTGTTGGCGGCGGGGAGCTGGTCGGCGGGCAGCAGGCGCGGGATCACGGAGTTGCGCGCCGGCTGGTTGACCGCGAGGAACGCCGTCTGCACGGCGAACAGACCGAGCACCAGCCAGACCCCGCCCACGCCGCTCGCCGCCGTGACCCACAGCGCCAGCGACGACAGCGCGATGCCCGCCCCGCTGAGCAACAGCAGCGTGCGCCGGTCCATGGCGTCGGCGATCGCCCCGCCCCACAGCCCGAAGACGACCAGCGGCACGAGCCCGAACAGGCCGGTCAGCCCGACGTACGCCGACGAGCCCGTGAGCTCGTAGATCTGCGCGGGCACCGCGACGACGGAGAGCTGCGCTCCGATGACCGTGACGATGCCGGCCGTCCACAGCCTGCGGTAGGCCGGGGTGCGCAGGGGCCTGGTGTCGGTGAGCACCCCGCGCACGGCCCGGGCGATGCGCCTGGTGGCGGGCTCGGGGCGCCCGGTCGGGCTCGTGGGGGCGTCCGGGCCGGCGTCGATCGGCTTCGTTGGCCCATCCGGACCGGACGTTGTCATACGACAACGACTACCACCCGACCCGGCCGGAGCGCGCCCCGGTTCCACCCCGAGTGCCCTGCTTCACGGCAGAACCAGACGAATCACCCGACACGCGCGCGCTGACCGAAGTGCGCGCGAGTCGGGTCAGGGGGCCAGGCGGCGGATGCGCCAGGTGCGGCTGTGGGGATCGTGCTCGAAGCGGAGCCGGTCGTGCATCCGGTTGCGCCTGCCCTGCCAGAACTCCACCTGCTCCGGCAGGATCCGCCAGCCACCCCAGTGCGGCGGGGCGGGGACCTCCTCGTCGGCGGCGAAGCGCTGGGTGGCCACCTCCAGCGCATCGTCGAGCACGCGACGGTCCCGCACCTCCACGGACTGGGCGGACGCCCACGCACCGAGCTGGCTGCCGCGGGGACGGCTGGCCCAGTACGCCGCGTTCTCCGCTGCGGAGACCAGCTCGACGTGGCCGCGGACGTGGACCTGCCGGTGCTGGGCGTACCAGGGGAAGGTGGCCGAGGCGTACCGCGTGGCGCGCAGCTGGTGGCTCTTGGCGGACGTGTAGTTCGTGTAGAAGACGATCCCGCGGGCGTCGAGGCCCTTGCACAGAACGGTGCGCGAGGACGGCCGGCCGTCCTCACCCGTGGTGGCCAGCACCATCGCGTTCGGTTCCGCGACACCGTCGCTGATGGCCTCGTCCATCCACCGCGCCAGCTGCTCGTGCCACGTGGCAGCGAGATCACCCACGTCCAGCTCGTCCGTGCGCACGTAGTCGACGCGCATCGTCGCCAGCTGCTCTGCCATCGACGCCCTCCCCCGGTAGCGGACCCACCACGCTATGTGCAACACCAGCCGATGGGCACCCCCGGTGACCGATGACACCCGGTCGCCCGTTGCACCACCTCCGATGCAGCGGGAGGGTTGCGACAACCACGACGAGGAGGACGCGGTGACCACTGCGCCGACCGCACCGGGATCCGACCAGGGCCATGAGGCGGTACCCCCGCCCCCGCCCGGCTTCGCCCCCGGCCTGGAGGGCCATGTCGCCTTCCGCACCCGCATCGCAGAGCCCGACAAGGACGGCGGATCGCTGCGCTACCGCGGCGTCGACATCGAGGACCTCGCCGGCAAGGTGACCTTCGGCAACGTGTGGGCGTTGCTCGTCGACGGCCGCTTCGGGCCGGGCCTTCCGCCCGCGGAGCCGTTCCCGATCCCCGTGCACACCGGCGACGTCCGGGTGGACGTGCAGGCAGCGCTGGCGATGCTCGCCCCCTACTGGGGTTACCGCCCCCTGCTGGACATCGGCGACGAGGAGGCCCGCGACCAGCTCGCCAGGGCATCGGTGATGGCGCTGTCGTACGTGGCGCAGTCGGCGCGCGGGATCGGCGTGCCCGCCGTGCCCCAGTCGCGCATCGACCAGTGCTCCACGATCACCGAACGCTTCATGACGCGCTGGCGGGGCGAACCGGACCCGGCGCACATCGCGGCCGTCGACGCGTACTGGGTCTCCGCCGCCGAGCACGGGATGAACGCGTCGACGTTCACGGCGCGGGTCATCGCCTCGACCGGCGCCGACGTCGCCGCCTCGCTGTCCGGCGCGATCGGCGCCATGTCCGGCCCGCTGCACGGCGGCGCACCCGCCCGGGTGCTGCCGATGATCGAGGAGGTCGAGCGGACCGGCGACCCCGATGGCCTGGTCAAGGGCATCCTCGACCGCAGGGAGCGCCTGATGGGTTTCGGCCACCGGGTGTACCGGGCCGAGGACCCCCGCGCCCGCGTGCTGCGCCGAACGTGCCTGGAGCTGAAGGCCCCGCGCTACGAGGCCGCCGCTGCGCTCGAGCAGGCGGCGCTCACCGAGCTGCGCTCCCGCAGGCCGGACCACCCCATCGAGACCAACGTCGAGTTCTGGGCCGCCGTGATCCTCGACTTCGCCCAGGTGCCGCCGCACATGATGCCGGCGATGTTCACCAGCGCCCGTACCGCGGGCTGGTCGGCGCACATCATGGAGCAGAAGCGCGAGGCCAAACTGGTGCGCCCGAGCGCGCAGTACATCGGCCCCGGCCCGAGGCGCCCGGAGGACGTCGAGGGCTGGGACGAGATCAACCACGCCTGATTCCGACGAACGGCGCTGTCGTGCCACTGAGGGAGTCGGAACCTATCCGACGAGCGCGCCGTTCGTCGGGACGCGCTTGCGCACGAGGAGCGAGAGGAAGCCCGCCACCACGCAGATCGCGCCGCCCGCGTACCAGGCCATGTCGTAGGCGCCCAGCTCGTCGCGCACGATGCCGGCGCCGAGCGCCATGGCCGCGGCGCCCACCTGGTGCGAGGCGAACACCCAGCCGAAGACGACCGGTGCCGCCGCGCCGAAGAGCTCGCGGCACAAGGCCATCGTCGGCGGGATCGTGGCCACCCAGTCCAGGCCGTAGAACACGATGAACGCCACCATGTTCGCCTGGATGTCCGGCCCGAACAGTGCAGGCAGCGCGAGCAGCGACAACCCGCGCAGCACGTAGTAGACGAGCAGCAGGTAGCGCGGGTCCACGCGGTCGGTGAGCCAGCCGGACGCGATGGTGCCGGCCACGTCGAAGATCCCGACGAGGGCGAGCAGTCCCGCCGCCACCGTCTGCGGCATGCCGTGGTCGTGCGCGGCCGGGACGAAGTGCGGCTGGATCAGGCCCATCGTCGTGGCGCCGCAGATCATCATGCCTGCGGCCAGGTACCAGAACCCCTTCGTCCGAGCCGCGTCGGCGAGCACACGCAGGGCCATCCGGGCGGCCCCGGTGCGCACCGGGTCGACGTCGTCGGCCGGGGTGCCGCCGTAGGGCGCCACCCCGAGGTCGCGGGGCCGGTCGCGCAGCAGCCACATCACGAGCGGCGCGACGGCGAGCGCAGAGAACGCGACCGCCAGCGACGCAGGCCGCCAGCCGTACGCTTCGGCGAGCTGGGACACGAGCGGGAGGAACACCAGCCCGCCCGCGGCGCCGCCCGCGGTCAGCACACCGGAGACGAGGCCGCGCCGGGCGACGAACCAGCGCCCCGTCACGGTGGCCACGAGGGCGAGCGCCATCGACCCGGTGCCCAGGCCGACGAGCACGCCCCAGCAGAGGATCAGCTGCCAGCTCGCCGTCATGAACACGGTGAGGCCGCTCCCCGCGGCGACCACCACGAGAGCGGCCGTGACGACCGGGCGGATGCCGAAGCGTTCCATGAGCGCCGCCGCGAACGGAGCGGTGAGTCCGTAGAGCGCCATGTTGACGGCGGCGGCGAGGGAGATCGTGCTGATGGACCAGCCGAACTCGTCGTGCAGGGGGGTCATCAGCACGCCGGGCACGGCTCGGAACCCGGCCGCGCCGACGAGGGCGAGGAAGGTCACGGCCGCTACCCACCAGGCGGGGTGGATGCGTCGCGCGGTCTCAAGCTGCGTCACGCACCGAGCATCGCTGTCCCGGGCGCGATCCAACAGTGGCCCGACGGCCAATACGTGAAAGAATCCGGCCATGGGTGCGCGCCACGAGGTCGCCGTGCTGGCGCTGCCGGACGTGGTGGCGTTCGAGCTCGGCCTTCCGCACAAGCTGATCGGCACGGCCGTCGACGACGAGGAGCGCCTGCTCTACCGCGTGCGCGTGGCCACCCTCGACGGTGGCCCGGTTCGCACGTCGGCGGGGTACCAGGTGCTCCCCGAGCACGACGCCTCGATCCTGCGCACCGCCGACACCGTGATCATCCCCGGCATCTACAGCGGATCGGCGAAGGACCGCGGCGTCCTCGAACCGGACCTCGCCGCGGCGCTGCACGGCCTCTCCGCCCGGATGGTCTCGATCTGCACCGGCGCCTTCGTGCTCGCCGCCGCCGGCCTGCTCGACGGCCGCCCGGCCGCGACGCACTGGATGCACGCCGAGGCGTTCCAGGCACTGTTCCCGCAGGTGAAGCTGGACCCGGACGTCCTGTACGTCGACGACGGCGACGTGCTCACCTCCGCGGGCAACGCCGCAGGCATCGACCTGTTGCTGCACATCGTGCGGCGCGACCACGGCGCAGGCGTGGCCAACCGGGTGGCCCGCCGCAGCGTCGTCGCACCGTGGCGCGAGGGCGGGCAGTCGCAGTTCATGGAGCCGATGCCCGACCCCGACGGCCCCGGCACGGCACGCACCAGGGCATGGGCCGTCGAACGCCTCCACGAACCGCTCGGCCTCGCCGACCTCGCCGCGCACTCCGCCATGAGCGTGCGGACCTTCACCCGCCGGTTCCGGGAGGAGACGGGCATGAGCCCCACCCGCTGGCTCTCCACCCAGCGGGTGGCGGCGGCGAGGCGGCTGCTGGAGACCACGGAGCTGCCGGTCGAGCGCATCGCCGCCGAGTGCGGGTTCGGCACGACCGCGTCGCTGCGCCAGCACCTGCACGCCGCCATCGGCGTGGCACCGCTGGCGTACCGCCGCACCTACCGCGGGGCGGAGGGATAGCGGGCCAGCTCGAGGTCGAGGCGTTCCCGGCGAATCCGCTGATCGACGTAGAGCAACCCGGTGACCCCCGTGACGAACGGGGTGACGAACGTGCCGACGACGATGTAGGCGATCGCGGCGCGGACGAGCGTGCCCGTGTCCTGCGGCTCCGGCGCCAACGCGCCGAACACGCCCAGGACGACGACCGCGGGGATGACCACGATGAGCCCGCTGAGCAGCATGATGCCGAACATCCGCCACCACGAACCGTGCACCAGCCTGCTGGAGCGGCCGAGAGCCGCCGTCACCCCTATCGGTTCCAGCACGTACGCGGCCGGCGCCAGCACCCACCGCACCGAGAGGTAGGCGGCGGCGGCCACCGCGAGCAGCACGAGCAGCACGCCGAGCGCGATCATCCTGCCGGATCCCGTCGCGCCGACGACGAGCGCGATCAGGACGGGGACGACCGCGATCGCCCCGACGGCGAGCGCGACCAGGAACGTCAACCCGACCAGGCCCGGCACCCGGTGGGCGACCGCCTGCCACGCTTCGCGCACGTCGACGCGCTGCCCGAGCACCGCCCGGCTGAGCACGACGAGCAGCAGGCCGGTGAGCGCCGCGCCGAGCACGATGCCGACGATCCCGCTCAGGAACCCGCCGGCCGCAGCAGCCGCCAGCCCGCCGGTGCGGCCCTCGGCGAGGTCGGCCGGGTCGATCCGGGGCAGGGCGAGCTCGACGATCAGCTGGATCACGTGGGTGACGACCATGACGGCCGCCGTCACCCCGATCGTCGGCAGCGGGTCGGCCCTGATGTAGCCGACGGCGCCGGCCAGGAGGTCGCCGACGGCGAGCGGGCGCAGCGGCACGATGCCCGGCCGCGGCGCCTGGCCACCGGACGCCCCGCCGTAGGGCGGCGGCCCGAACGCCGTCGGCTGGCCGTAGCCGAACGCCCCGTAGCCGGGTGGCCCGTAGGCAGGCTGCCCGTACCAGGACGGCTGGCCGTAGCCGGTCCAGTACCCGGGGGCCTGCCCGTACGCCGCAGGCCCGTACCCGGGCTGACCGTAACCCCCAGGCCCGTACCCGGCCTGGCCGTAACCCGCGGGGCCGTACTGGCCATAACCCGCTGGTCCGTACCCGGACTGCCCGAAGCCCGCGGGCCCGTAACCGGACTGGCCGAAGCCCGCGGGCCCGTAACCCGCAGGCCCGTACCCGGGCTCGGGATGCCCCGCGGGACCGCCGGTCCCGGGATCGACGGGACCGGGCTCGGTCGCGGCCTCGGTCGTTCGTTTCCCGAGGTCGATCCCCGGCAGGGTGGCTGCGCTGCTCTGCTCCACGCCTGGATCGGCGGCGGGCGGCGAAGACGCGTCCGCATCGCGAGCCGCAGCCGCATCGTGCGCACCGGCACCGGCCGCAGCCGACTCACCCGCGGCAGGTTCACTCGCGGCCGCCTCACCCGAAGCGGGCTCACCCGCCGCCGCCTCACCCGAAGCCGACTCACCCGAAGCGGACTCACCCGCCGCCGCCTCACCCGAAGCGGACTCGCTCGACGCGGGCTCACTCGACGCCGACTCACCCACGGCCAACTCACCCGAAGCCGACTCGTTCGAAGCGGGCTCACTCGAAGCCGTCGCGGCGGCGGCCGGCTCGGCCCCGGCATCGGGCGCCTCGGCCTCCCGCTGGTCCTCGTCCGGCTCGGGTACGGGGGCGGTCGGCCGGTCGCCGGCCTGCGGGGCGGGCTCGCCCGGCTGCCCGGCGCCTTGCCCGTCGGGCCGCGAACCCGGCTCCGGTCCATCCGATGCGTTCGACATCTCCACTGCCCTTTCGGCCGATGATCCACCACCATCGTGTCAGCGAACGGCCGCACCCGTGGCGCCGAACGGAGGCGGCGCCGACGAGTCGGGCGCACGCCGCCGTGACTTCACACACCCGGTGCGAGCTTCACACAAGGCCGGCGCGGTGTGATGTGCGCATTCGGTCTGTGAAGTGCGGTTCGTCTCCGGCCACCGTGAGGACCCACACCCGTTCGGGCCTCGCCGCGGCTGCGACACTGGGACCGTGACCGCTTCTTCGTCCACCGACCTGCAGATCCCCGCCGACCTCAAGCCCGCCGACGGACGCTTCGGCTGTGGCCCCTCCAAGGTCCGTCCGGAGCAGCTCACGGCACTCGCCGGGGCAGGTGCGGCGATCATGGGCACCTCGCACCGCCAGAAGCCGGTGAAGTCGCTGGTGGGGCGGGTGCGCAGCGGGCTGCGGGAGCTGTTCTCCCTGCCGGACGGGTACGAGGTCGTGCTCGGCAACGGCGGTTCCACGGCGTTCTGGGACGCCGCCGCGTTCGGGCTGGTGCGCGAGCGCGCGCTGCACCTCGCGTACGGCGAGTTCTCCTCCAAGTTCGCCGACTCCACCCGCGGAGCCCCCTTCCTCGCCGAGCCGGTGGTGGTCAATGCCGATCCGGGCAGCGCGCCCGAGCCCACCGCCGACCCCTCCTGCGACGTGCTGGCGTGGGCGCACAACGAGACGTCCACCGGGGTGTCCGTTCCGGTCGTGCGCCCCGAGGGCGCCACGTCCGACCAGCTCGTGCTGATCGACGCCACCTCCGGTGCCGCCGGGCTGCCGGTGGACGTGAGCCAGGCCGACGCGTACTACTTCGCGCCGCAGAAGGGCTTCGCCTCCGACGGCGGGCTGTGGGCCGCCCTGATGAGCCCCGCCGCGCTGGAGCGCGTGAACGAGCTCGCCGCCACCGACCGCTGGATCCCGCCGTTCCTGTCCCTCGCCACGGCGGTCGACAACTCGGTGAAGGACCAGACCTACAACACGCCCGCGCTCGCCACGCTCTACCTCATGGCGGAGCAGATCGACTGGATGCTCGGGCTCGGCGGGCTCGACGCCTGCGTCGCACGCACGGCCGACTCGTCGGGGCGGCTCTACGCATGGGCCGAGAAGTCGGAGTTCGCCACCCCGTTCGTGATCGACCCGGCCCACCGGTCCCAGGTCGTCGGCACGATCGACTTCGTCGACTCGGTCGACGCAGCGGCCGTCGCCAAGACGCTGCGGGCCAACGGCATCGTCGACACGGAGCCGTACCGCAAGCTGGGGCGCAACCAGCTGCGCATCGGCATGTTCCCGGCGGTCGAGCCGGCCGACGTCAGCGCCCTCACCGAGTGCATCGACTGGGTCGTCGAGCGGCTGTCCTGATCACCGCTGTAAGCGGTGCGTAGTCACACCAGTAACATGCGTCCCAGCTCAACCCGGGTGTCGTCGGCGCGCCTCCGACGCGGGGTGCGATCCGGCAACTAACGTCACCCGGACGGGGAGAACGAGAGCGGGAGGGCCGCTGATGCGGGCGCTGCGGGTCGTCGGGATCACCGAGGGTGGCGGTGAGTTCTCCGTCGTCCTCGAGGACCCGGTGCGACGCGAGCGCTTCACCGTGCCTGCGGACGAGCAGCTGCGCGCCGCTGCGAGGGGGGATCTCACCCGGCTCGGACAGATCTCGATCGAGTTGGAGAGCCAGTTGCGTCCACGAGAGATCCAGGCCCGGATCCGTGCCGGAGCGTCCGTGGAGCAGGTTGCCGCTGCGGCCGGTGTCCCGCTTCAGAAGATCGAGCGGTTCGCCTACCCCGTGCTGCTGGAACGCTCCCGGACCGCCGAAGTCGCCCAGCGCGCCCACCCCATGCGCCCAGAGGGACCCGACACCCGGACCCTCGGCGACGTCGTGGCCCACACCTTCGGCCTGCGCGGCCAGGAGTACGCCGACGCCGAGTGGGACTCCTGGAAGGGCGAGGACGGCAAGTGGGTCGTCGCCCTGTCCTGGCGCGCGGGGCGCTCCGACAACCGCGCGCACTGGACGTTCCAGCCCGGCGCGCACGGCGGCACCGTCACCGCCGTCGACGAGCACGCCAGCGACCTCGTCGAGGGCCTGCCCGCGCGGCCGCTGCGCACCGTCGGACCGGTCATCGACATCGCCCGCCCCGAGGACCCGGCACCCGCTCCCGGGCCCGAGGAGGAGCTGCGGGCCGTCGCCTCGGACAACGTCCGCGGCTCGCGGATCGATCCGCCACCCGCCGCCGAGGCCCGCGCCGTCGAGCGTGCCCCGGCCCGTACCGCACAGGAGCCGCGCCGGCCGGCGGCACCCGCACAGCGGCAACCCCCGCCCGCCGAGCCGCCCCGTGCCGACCCCGACCGCAGCGCGCCCGCCCCCCTCGAGGCGGGTGACCGGCGTCGGCCATCCGCGCAGGACGACGAGCCCGCCACCACCGTGAGTGGACCGGAGCGCACCGAGCGCGCCAAGCCCGACGCGGCGGAGCCGCGGGCGAACAACGGCAGCGCGATACGCGAGCAGGCCGCCCGCGAACCTGCGACGCGCCAGCCCGCGGGCCGCCCCGAGCGCCGTCGTCCGGAACCGGCCCGTCCCGAGAAGCCCAGCACGCCCGCGGCGAGCGCCGAGCCCCCGGCCACCGAGGCTCCTGCTCCCGAGGAGCCGGCCGAGGCCCCCGCTACCGCGCCCGAGCCGGCAGCCGCGGCGGCACAGCAGCCCGCCGCGAGCAAGCGCACCAAGAAGGGCAAGCCGGTGATGCCGTCCTGGGACGAGGTCCTGCTCGGGGTTCGCGGCCAGCGCTGACCCGCACCGCACGGGAACTGTTGCCGATCGACAGGGGCGACCACTGCCGTTCGGCAGCGGTGCCGATCACCCGCCGTCCCGACGCTGGGACGGGTGATCGTTGCCGACATCTCGGACGTCCCCGACGTCAGCGCCGAGTGGTACCGCCGCATCGTCGACGCCGCCGCCGAGCTGCCCGCCCCGCTGCAGGCCGCGGCCGCGTTCGCCACGGAAGCCGTGCTCGCGGTGTACGTCGCCGCGTTCGCGCTGCTGTGGTGGCGCGCCCGCACCCGGACGGCGCCGGTGGTGGCCAGGGCGCTCGCCGCTCCCGTCGTCACGGTGCTGGCGTACACGCTGAGCGAGACGGCCAAGGAGTGGAAGGCCGTCGACCGGCCGTGCCGGCTTCTCGCCGTGCCGACGATCGCGCCGTGCCCGGAGGTGGGCGACTGGTCGTTCCCGAGCAACCACGCCGCCGTCGCGGGAGCGGTCGCGGTGGCCGTGCTGTGGTCGGCCCTCCGCCTCGGTGCGGCCGTACTCGTGCTCGCCGCCGCAGCCGCCGCGTCCCGGATGGTGGTCGGGGTGCACTTCCCGCACGACGTCGTGGCCGGATTCCTGCTCGGCGCGGTCGTGGCCGCGGCGCTGCCTACGATCGCCCGCATGGGCGAGACGACCGTGCTGCGGCTGCGCTCCCGGCCCGTGGGCAGGCTGGCCCTCGGCTCGGGGCCGGTCGAGGCTCCGACACAGCCGCTCCCCGTGCGGTGAGGCTGCGGGCGACCCTGTGGGTCCTCGGCACCCTTCCGGTGCTGTGGGCGGGTCTCACCTCCTCACCCGGCCGGCTCACCCCGGCCGAGATCGCCGCCCACGTTGCGGCTCTCGGCGCCGCGGTGCTGCTCACCGAGCGGCGCCCTGCCCTCGCGCTGGCGATCGCCGTCGCCGGGTGGGAGATCGTGTTCCTCGGCCGGGCGGAGGTCGACTCGCTGCTCGGGGCGTCCGCGCTCGCGGTCGGGCTCGCGGGTGTCGCACTGCTCAGCGGGCACAGCGCGGCGTCGGGGCACCGCGATGCCGTCGTGCTCGTCCTGGGACCCGCAGCGGGCGCGGCCACGGCCCTCCTCACCACCGGTGAGGCCGACACCGCGATCGGGACCGCCGTCGGGGCAGCCGTCCTGTCCACCGTGCCGTGGACGGTGGGCCGCTACCGCCGCCTGCACGACGAGCTGGTGCGCACCGGCTGGGACCGGGCGGCCCGCTGGGAGCGCGAAGCCGAGTACGCCCGCGCCCGGGAGCGGGCGCGGCTCGCCGGGGAGATGCACGATCTCGTCGGGCACGAGCTGGCCAAGGCGGCGCTCCAGATCGGCGCGCTCGAGCTCGACCCCGCTCTCGACGCGAAGTACCGTTCCGCCGCCGGGATCGCCCGCATGGGGGTCACGGCCGCGGCCGAGCGGCTCGCCGACACCGTGCGCCTGCTGCGCGCCGAGCCCGACGATCCCGGCACCAGCGTGTCCGAGCTCGTCGAACGCAGCGCCGCGGCCGGTCTCGACGTCACCCTCGAGACCGGCGAGCTCCGCCCGCACGATCCGGTGGTGGCCGCCACGCTGACGCGGGTCGTGGCGGAGGCGCTGACCAACGCGATGAAGCACGCGCCCGACGCCCGCGTCCTGGTCGGGGTGCAGGACGCCGTGCACGGGCCCGAGGTGACCGTCGACAGCGGTCCCGCGCCGAGCGCCACCGCACCCGGCGCAGGGCTCGGGCTCGCCGGCCTCGCGGAACGCGTCCGGCTGCTGGGCGGCACGTTCACGGCCGGCCCCACGCCGGACGGCGGGTTCCGCGTCACGGCCGCGCTTCCCCGGTCACCTGCGGCCCCCGCCCCCATGACCACCGACGTCGAACACCGCCGCGCCCAGGAACGGGTGCGGCGCTCCGGACGGCGGGTCGTCCTGGCCGCCGCGCTCGTGTCGGTCGGTGGACTCGCCGCGGTGCTCGCGTACATGTGGTTCGACGCGGCCACGTCCGTGCTCGACCCGGCGGGCATCCGTCCCGGCGATCCGGTCTCGGAGGTCTCGTCCCTGCTGCCCGCCCGAATCCGCACGGACGGTCCCGGCGACGTGCCGCCGGAACCGCCCGGCGCGAGCTGCCGCTACTACAGCACCCACGCCAACCCGTTCGACGCGCGCGGCAGCGACCTGTACCGGCTCTGCGTCCGCGACGACCGCGTGGTCGGTGTGGACCTGATCGCCCGATGATCCGCGTCGTGGTCGCCGACGACGAGCCGGTCGTCCGCGTGGGTGTCGCCGCGGTGCTGGGCACGGCGGGCGACATCGAGGTCGTCGCGGAGGCCGCCGACGGGCGGGAGGCCGTTGAGCTGGTGCGGGCGCACCGGCCGGACGTGGCGGTGCTGGACATCCGGATGCCGCACCTCGACGGCGTCGAGGCGGCCGCCGAGCTGGCCCGGATCGGTTCGGCCACCCCGGTACTCGTGCTGACCACGTTCGCCGACGACGCATCGATCTCGCGTGCCCTGGGCGGCGGGGCAGCGGGGTTCGTGCTCAAGACGGGCGACCCGCAGGAGCTCATCGCGGGCGTCCGCGCCGTCGCCTCGGGTGCCGCGTACCTGTCGCCGCTGGTGACCCGCCGGGTCCTGGACGGCCTGCCGACGACGCGCCACGCGGGCAGCGCCCACGCGCGGGTCGCCGCGCTCACCGATCGGGAGCGGGACGTGCTGGGCCTGATCGGGGCGGGCCTGTCCAACGCGGAGATCGGCCGCAGGCTGCACGTCGTCGAGGGCACGGTGAAGATCTACGTCAGCACGATCCTGGGCCGCCTGGGCGTTCGCAACCGGGTGCAGGCCGCGATCGTCGCCCACGACGCCGGGCTCATCCCGCCCGATGCCTAGTGCCCCGCACCAGTAGTTGTCGAATCGGGCGGCTCCCGTTCGTATGGGTGGCATGAGCGACGTTCTGCTGACCGGATTGAAGATCGGTGAGTCCGCGCGCTGGCACGGGGGAAGGCTGTGGCTGTCCAACTGGGGCACCCAGCAGGTGCTGGCGGTCGGCCTCGACGGCACCACCGAGGTGATGGCCACCGTGCCGACCACCATGCCGTTCTCGATCGACTGGCTTCCGGACGGACGGCTGCTGGTGGTCGCAGGGCCCGAGGGGCGGCTGCTGCGCCAGGAACCCGACGGTTCGCTGGTCGATCACGCCGATCTGAGCGGCCTCGGCGCAGGCCTCAACGAGATCGTCGTGGACGGCCGCGGCAACATCTACGTCAACGGCGGCACGGACTTCCACCCGGACGCGGGCGAGGCGCCGGGGTTCGTCGCGCTCGTCACCCCCGACGGGGCCGTGCGGCGGGTCGCGGATCGGATCGCGTTCCCGAACGGGATGGCCGTGACGCCGGACGGTTCGACGTTGATCGTCTCGGAGTCGTTCGCCGGCACACTCACCGCGTTCGACATCGAGCCGGACGGGAGCCTGTCGAACCGGCGGGTGTGGGCTCCGGTGCCCGGCGACGGCATCGTCCTGGACGCCGAGGGTGCCGTGTGGACTCCTGGCTGGACCGACGACGGGCCCGCCTGTCTGCGGGTGGCGGAGGGCGGGGAGGTGCTGGCCACGGTCCCGCTCAACCGGGCGGGGTTCGCCTGCACGCTCGGCGGCGAGGACGGCCGGACGCTGTTCGTGCTCGCGGCGGACTGGCACATGCAGGAGGGTTTCGAGGAGAACATCCGACGCCTGCTGACCGGCCCGGAGACCGGGCAGGTGCTCACCGCGCGCGCCCCGGCCGCCCACGCCGGTCGTCCATGAGAACGTGTTCGGGAAGCGCGGAGCGGGCCACCCAGGGCAGCCGGGACCTGCTGGATCACCGGCGTCTGCGGCCCACCTGCGGGCATCTCGAACACCTACTGAGCGTCAACCGAGCTCGCCGAGGAGCAGCACGATCCACGCGACCGCGAGGCCGGCGGCGGCGCCGAGCGCGGGCCAGCGCCAGAACCGCGTGAGCCGCAGCAGGTGCAGCGAGGGCGCGAGGCCGAGCCCGACGAGGATGTTCGCCGGCACCCAGAGCAGGCCGAACGCCTCGGCGAACGCCCGGCTCAGCGCGACGTCGCCCACCGCGACGACCACGGCCGTGAACACGGACACACCCAGGCCGGTGGCCCACGGCGTGGGCTCGGCGTCATCGGGCCGGCGCGGGATCAGACCGGTGGGCGGGGCGGGCACCGCCTCGACCCGCCCGGACACGGGATCGGTGTAGGTGACGGTGCGGCCCAGGGCGTCGGCGACGCGGACGGCCAGCTGACGCCCCCTGCGCTGCAGCATGTCGCGCTCCTCGGCCCCGCCCGATCCGGAGACGGTGACGGCGAACGCCGCCCACTCGCGCAGCGCGTCCTCGAGCTCGGCCGGCAGGGGTGGATCGCCCGCCCGGCGCTCACCGAGCAGGACCCGTCCCCCCGAACCGAGCCGCACCCCGCCAGCCTAGGTCGGCGGTGTTCCGGTGGCAGCGTGAGAACGGACCAATCGGGCTAGTGCCCCGGCGGGGAACTAAGGCGGCGGCGTAAGCGCGTGGAACGCCACGGCCGCCGCCGTGGCCACGTTCAGCGAGTCGACGCCGGATGCCATCGGGATCCGGACCCGCAGGTCCGCGGCGGCGAGGGCCTCCGGGGTGAGCCCGGGTCCCTCGGCACCCAGGAGCACCGCGACCCGCTGCCCGCCCAGCGCCGCCGAGGCGAGCGGTTGCGCGTCGGTGGCGGGGGTGAGCGCGGCCACCCGCAGGCCGGCGGCCCGCAGCAGGTCCAGCGACGCGGGCCACGGGCCGGGCAGCTCGGCGAACGGGACGCGGAGCACGTGCCCCATCGAGACGCGCACGCTGCGCCGGTAGAGCGGGTCGGAGCAGCGCGGGCCCAGCAGCACCGCGTCGACGCCCAGCGCCGCGGCGTTGCGGAACAGCGCTCCGAGGTTCTCGTGGTCGTTCACGCCTTCCAGCACCGCCACGAGCCGGGCGTGCCGCAGCAGCTCGGTCACGTCGGGCGGCGCGGCCCGGTCGGCCACCGCGAGTACGCCCCGGTTGAGGTGGAAACCCACGACGGCGGCCATCGTCTCCGCGTCGGTGGCGTAGGCGGGCACGGGGAGCGCGGCGAGGTCGCCCGCCAGCTCGTCGAAGCGCCGGGGAACGCCGAGGAGCGAGCGCACCGGGTACGGCGAGTCGATCATCCGGCGAACGACCACGACCCCCTCCGCGATCACCAGTCCCCGCCCGCCGGGCCGGTCCGGACGGCGGTCGGCAGTGGTGAGGTCGCGGAAGTCGTCCACCCGGGGATCGGCCGGGTCCTCGACGCGAGTGATGGTCGCCACGAAGGCAAATAGTCGCAGGCTGCGCCGGTCGGGCTGCAGCGGTCATCCGGTCGGCCGTAGCGCAGGGATCACCACGGGTGCCAAGGTGGACAGCCCGCGCGCGACGCGGCCGCCGCCGCGGCCCCGCTCGCCCGCGAGCATCGAGCGAAGCTCCGGGCACGCCCGGGGTCGGGAGGCAGCGCACGCATGGGCCAGGACGTCGACCGACGGACGTTCAGTCGACGGGATCGCCAGCGCTACCGGACCAAGGTGCAGCGCTGCCTCGACGCGCTCGCGATCATGCTGCGGGAGCACCCGTTCGCGCGCGACGAGCCGATGACCGGGCTCGAGGTGGAGCTCAACCTCGTGGGCAAGGATCTCGCCCCCTCGCTCGCCGGAGCGGACGTGCTCGACGCGATCGGCTCGTCGCAGTTCCAGTCCGAGCTCGGGCGGTGGAACCTGGAGCTGAACCTGCCGCCGCGCCCCCTGCCGGGCGACGAGTGGCGTCACCTGGAGCGCCACCTGCTCGACGAGCTCGCCGTGGCCCGCGCCAAGGCGGTGGACTGCGGCGCGCAGCTCGCCGTGATCGGCATCCTGCCCACGTTGGAGCGCCACCACCTCGTGGTCGAGGCGCTCTCGCCCGACCCGCGCTACGCCACGCTCAACGAGCAGATGCTGAACGCCCGCGGCGAGCCGATCCGCCTCGACATCGCCGGTGACGACCCGTCGGGCCGCCACGGCGTGGAGCCGGAACACCTGTACGCCGACTTCGACTCCATCGCCCCGGAGGCGGCCTGCACGTCGATGCAGCTGCACCTGCAGGTGCACCCGGACTCGTTCGCGGGCTACTGGAACGCCGCGCAGTGCCTCGCGGGCGTGCAGCTCGCCGTCGGCGCGAACTCGCCGTTCCTGCTCGGCTCGCGGCTGTGGTCCGAGACCCGGATCCCGCTGTTCGAGCAGTCCTGCGACGTGCGCACGCCGGAGCTGCGCAACCAGGGCGTGCGGCCGCGCGTGTGGTTCGGCGAGCGCTGGATCACCTCGATCCTCGACCTGTTCTCCGAGAACGCCCGCTACTTCCCTGCGCTCATGCCGGTCACGGAGGACACCGACCCCATGAGCGACCTGGAGGCCGGGACGGTGCCGGGGCTCGACGAGCTGCGCCTGCACAACGGCACGATCTGGCGGTGGAACCGCCCGGTCTACGACATCGCGGACGGCGTGCCGCACGTGCGCGTGGAGAACCGGGTGCTGCCTGCCGGTCCCACCGTCGTGGACATGGTGGCCAACGCGCTGTTCTTCTACGGCCTGCTGCGCACGCTCGTCGAGGCGGAGCGGCCGCTGTGGAGCATGATGTCGTTCGAGGCCGCCGAGGAGAACTTCATCACCGCCGCCCGGCACGGCCTCGACGGTCCCCTGTACTGGCCCGGCACCGGCTGGATCCGCCCCGACGAGCTGGTGTTGCGCAAGCTCCTCCCCCAGGCCGCCGACGGGCTCGCGCGCTGGGGTGTCGAGACCGACGTCACCGACCGCTTCCTGTCGATCATCGAGCAGCGCTGCGTCACCCGCCGCACGGGCGCGGGCTGGCAGCTCGACATGGTCGCCGCGCTCGAGGAGCGCGGCGCCGACCGGCCGGCCGCCCTGCACGGCATGCTCACGCGCTACCTGGAGCGGTCGGCGGCCAACGAGCCGGTGCACTCCTGGCCGATCGACGCGTGATCCCGGCGAGTCCGACATCCGCACACGGCGAGTCGGGCGCACCAGCACAGCGAGTCCGACATCCCCACACGGCGAGTCCGACGTCCAGACACGGCGAGTCCGACGTCCGAGCACGGCGAGTCCGACGTCCGAGCACGGCGAGTCCGGCGTTGCCGCACGTGTCGAGACGCTCGACTCGGCGTGTCAGGACGTCGGACTCGCGTTCCGGGGTCGTGTCGAAACGCCGGACTCGGCGCGTCGGGATGTCGGACTCGCGTTCCCGGGGTCGTGTCGAAACGCCGGATTCGGCGCGTCGGGATGTCGGACTCGCCGGGTGGGGCGGCGTTCACTATCGCAAACCGCTGCGCCCGATCCGCCCCATGACGGCCGTCGGCGCTCCTACCGTCATCGACGTGCCGCGCCCGACCGATGGGGGAACCATGTCCGATCCCGACCCCACCCGCCCGGACGGCTCCGCCGTCCCGCCCGGCCGGTGACCGCCGTGGCCCCGTTCCGGCTCTTCGGCCGCGCCCCGGAGCCGGCCCCCGGCGCACCGGCGGGCGAGCGGCCCCCTGAGTCGCTCACGGCGTACCCGGGCACGGCGTGGGGCGTCGCGGCATGGCCGGCGAGCGGACCGTCCGCATGGGCCGGCCCGATCGCGGCCGAACCACCCACCGACCCCCGCGGCTTACCCGCCGTGCCGGCGCCGCGCCCGGCCTGGCTCCCCCACCCCGCGCCGAGCCCGGACCCGGCCGAGGCCGCCGCGCTGGCCGGCGCGTTCGCGGTCGACTACCTGTCCTGGGACGAGGAGGACCCTGCCCGCCGCGGCCGGGTGCTGCACGGGTACCTGGCCGTGCCGGGCGGCGACCCGGCCCGCATCGGGTGGAACGGCGAGGGCCGGCAGCGCGCGGACTTCGCGCTCCCGGGCCGCGTGCGCGCCGACGGCGATGGGCGCGTGCTCGTCGACGTCAGGGTGCGGGTCACGCCGTACCGGGCGGTCGGCGGGCACGAGAGGCGAGCATCCGGCCCGGACCCGGCGCAGATCGGCGTCCCCGCCGTGGCGCCCGCGCCCACCGGCCGCGGGTGGCGCAGCATGGCGGCGCGCTGGGTCCGGCTGTCCGTGCCTGTGGTGTGGGAGAGCGGCCGCCTGGCCGTCGACGCATGGGAGGAGACCATCGGCGAGGACGTACCGCCCCCGCAGGCTCCGCCGACCGCGGGCAGCGGCGGCGAGCACACCCTCGCCGAGGACGACCCGCTGGCCGAGATCCCCGGAGGCCGTCGATGAGTCGCGTGCGCCGCCCCGTGATCGCCGGCGTGACCCGCGGGAGCGGCACCAGCACCCTCGCCGCCGCCCTCCACGCCATCGACGCAGGCCTGCTCGCCCCCGGTAGCGCGGGCGAGGCCGACGTGCTGGTCTGCCGCTCCGACGAGCAGTCCCTGCGGCAGGCCGCCACGCTCGCCTGCGCTCCGTCCGGGCCCCGGCCGGTGCTCGTGCTCGCCGGGATCGCACGGGGCATCCCGATTCCCTCGCTGCCGGCCGGGCAGTTCGCTGCGGTGGCGGTGCTGCCCCACGTGCGCCGCTGGTTCGCGGGCGACGCGCGTGCGGAGGCGGCTGCGGTGCTCGCCTACCCACCCGAGCGTCTCCCGGCCGACGTGCGCGCCTACGCCGCGGCGCTGCACCGGATCGTGTCCGCCCTCGTCGGTTCGGGGCAGCTGCAGCGCGCCGTCCCACCGCTGGTCTCCCGGCCCGTCACCACCGCGCTGTGGCGTGGGCTCCCCGCGGCGGGGCCGCTGGTGCCACAGCCGACGCGCCCGCGGGACCATCCCGTCGAGCCGGACGACGACGCGCTCGAGGGCGAACCCGTGGCAGCCGGCGCGACGTAGCCCGAACGCCATGCCGTGAACGCCAGTGAGCCCCGGCCGGCTGGCCGGGGCTCACTGGTTTCCCGAACTGACGCGCCGCTCCCACCACGAAGCGACGAGTTGAGGTTAGCCTACCCTCTCTTGGTCGCGCAACCCCCGGATCATCAGGCGAAGATCCCCTGCAGCGGGCCCACGGCGAAGTACCCCACGAACGCGGCAGCCACCACCCACATCAGCCAGTGCACGTCCCGGGCGCGCCCGGTCGCCGCGGTCAGCACGACGTAGGAGATGAACCCCGCCCCGATGCCGTTGGCGATCGAGTACGTGAAGGGCATCACCGCGATCGTCAGGAACGCGGGGAGCGCCACGCGGAAGTCGGTGAGATCGATCTCGGTGATCTGCCGGACGAGCAAGGCGCCGACGATCACCAGCGCGGGCGCGGCGGCCTCGATCGGCACGACCTCGTAGAGCGGGGTGAAGAACATCGCCAGCAGGAACAGCACGCCGGTGAGCACGCTGGCGAGGCCGGTGCGCGCCCCCTCGGCGATCCCGGCCGCCGACTCGACGAACACCGTGTTGGACGAGGACGACGCCGCCCCGCCCGCCACCGCCCCGGCCGCGTCGACGACCAGCGCGCGCCCGACCCTCGGCAGCCGCCCGTCCTCGGTGATGAACCCGGCCTGGCGGCCGAGCCCGGTGATCGTGCCCATCGTGTCGAAGAAGTCGGCGAGCACGAGGGTGAACACCAGCAGCACCACGGTGAGCAGGTCGACGTGGCTGAACGCGCCGAACGAGAACGCGCCGACGAGCGAGAGGTCCGGCACCCCGACGATGCTGTCCGGCAGCGCAGGCACCGAGAGGTTCCACCCGTAGGGGTTCGTGCCGGCCGACGGTCCGACCTGCGCGACCGCCTCCACGACGATCGCGACGACCGTGGTGACGGCCACGCCGATGAGGATCCCGCCGCGAACGCCGCGCGCCACGAGGGTACCGGTCACGAGCAGCCCGACGACGAACACGAAGGTGGGCCACGACGCGATCGAGTTGTCGATGCCCAGCCCGACCGGGACCGTGGTGCCCGCCGCGTCGGGAACCCGCCGGACGAACCCGGCGTCCACCAACCCGATGAAGGCGATGAAGAGGCCGATCCCGACCGCGATCGCCGCCTTGAGCGAGGGCGGCACGATGTTGAAGACCGCCGTGCGGAAGCCCGTGGCCGCGAGCACCACCACCACGAGGCCCTCGACCACGACCAGGCCCATCGCCTCCGGCCAGCTCATCTGCGGCGCGAGCGTGAACGCGACGAACGCGTTGAGCCCGAGGCCGGTCGCGATCGCGAACGGGTAATTCACGATCAGCCCGAAGAGCAGCGTCATCACCCCCGCCACGAGGGCGGTGACGGCCGCGACCTGCGGCACCGAGAGGACGTTGCCCAGCGCGTCCGGTTTGGCGCCGGGCCCGTCCGGCGCGAAGCTGCCGATGATCAGCGGGTTCAGCACGACGATGTAGGCCATCGTCACGAACGTCACGATGCCGCCGCGCAGCTCGCGGCCGACCGTGGAGCCGCGCTCGTGGACGCGGAAGAGGCGTTCGATCACGCGCGCAGGGTAAGGGCCCCGTGTTACGTCCGCACCCCACGTACGCTGAGCCGCGTGATATCGCCCCCACCGCTGCCGCCCCGGCTCTCCCGGCCGGCGCTCGTCGCGGTGGTGGGCAGCGCGTTGTGGCTGGTCGCCGCCGTCGTACTCCTCGTGGCCGCGCTCCTGGGCCTGCGACCGCTCGACATCTGGTTCACCGCGTGCCTCGCGGGCGCGTTCCTCGGTGCCGTGGGATACGGCATCTTCGCCTGGCAGCGGGCCGCGGCCCGCCGTGGCGCCCGCACGGCTCAGGACGGCCTCGAGTAGCCCACCCCACCCGCGAGTCGCGGCGTGGGTGCGCGCGAGTCGGGGCCGGTGGGCGCCGCATAGGGTTTCGGTCATGACCGTTCGCCCCACCGCCGTCGTCACCGGCGCGAGCTCCGGCATCGGCGCCGCCACCGCCCGCGCGCTGGCCAAAGCCGGCTTCCACGTCGTACTCGGAGCACGCCGGGTCGATCGCTGCGCCGAGATCGCCGCCGAGATCGACGGCACCGCGATCCGGCTGGACGTCACGGACGGCGAGTCGGTGGCCGCGTTCGCCGCCGCGGTCCCGGACTGCCGGCTGCTGGTCAACAACGCGGGTGGCGCGAAGGGCCTCGAACCGGTGGCCGAGGCCGACGAGGACGCGTGGCGCTGGATGTTCGAGGCGAACGTGATGGGCACGCTGCGCGTCACGAAGGCCCTCCTCCCGGCGCTGCTGGCCTCCGAGGACGGGCACATCATCACGGTCACCTCGATCGCGGCCGTCGAGATCTACGACAACGGCGCGGGTTACACGGGCGCGAAGCACGCGCAGTCGGTGCTGCACCGGACGCTGCGCGGCGAGCTTCTCGGGCAGCCGGTGCGGCTCACCGAGGTGCTGCCCGGGATGGTGGAGACCGAGTTCTCGCTGGTCCGCTTCGAGGGCGACGAGGAGCGGGCAGCGGGCGTCTACCGCGGGCTCACGCCGCTCACCCCGGACGACGTGGCCGACGTGATCGCGTTCGCCGCCACCCGGCCGTCGAACGTGAACCTCGACCAGATCGTGCTGAAGCCGCGGGCACAGGCGAGCGCCACCCGCGCCCACCGAAACATCTGATGAGTGGTTGACGGCCGGATGATCTCGGGCGGAGGATGGCCGCGCTGATCACAGCGCTCCCCGCTCCCCGACGCGCCACCGAGGTCGCCATGTCCGACACGCCGCCGGCCACGCCCGCCCGATCCTGGGTGCCCCGCGCACACCCGCTGTCCTGGGCAACCCTCGCCGTCACCACCGGCGCCATCCTGATGACGGCGGTGGACGGCGGCATCCTGCCCGCCGTGCTGCCGGCGATCCAGGACGAGTTCGAGCTGAACAACGCGCAGGCCGGGCTCGTGAACTCGATGTTCTTCGGCGGCCTCATCGTCGGAGCTCTGCTGTTCGGCTGGCTGTCCGACCGCATCGGCACCGGGTACCGGCGCAGCTGGACCTGGAACGTCGCGATGCTCATCGGGATCCTCGGCGGCGCGCTGACGTTCGGCCTGGCCGGCAGCTTCGCGGCGTTCCTGCTGCTGCGCATCCCGATGGGGATCAGCCGCGGCGGCTCGGAGCCGGTGAACGTCGCGCTGGTGAGCGAGTGGTGGCCGAAGGAGTACCGCGGCTTCGCGGTGGGTGTGCACCACACCGGCTTCCCGCTCGGCCAGTTCCTCACCGGTGCGCTGATCGCGGCCGTGCTCGGCTTCGCGGGCTGGCAGGAGGCGTTCCTGCTCATCCCGCTGCTCGGGATCCCGATCATCGCGCTGCAGGCGTTCATCGGCACTCGGCGCAACCAGCAGAAGGTCTACGACTGGATCGACGCCCACGGGTACACCAAGCCGCTGCCCGAGCTCTCCACCCGCCCGAAGGGCCTCGGTCTCGCACCCGTGAAGGATGCGCTGGCCAGCCCGAACGTGCGCTGGTCGGTCGTGCTGATCTTCCTGTTCCTGTGGGCGGAGACCGCCGCGGTCACGTTCCTGACGGGGCAGCTCGTGGACCAGGGCATCGATCTCGGCCTCGCCGCCCTGCTCGCGGGAGCCTCCGGCCTGACGGGCTGGATCGGCCAGGTCGTGTGGGGCGCGTGGTCCGACCACGCCGGACGCAAGTTCGCCATCCGGTTCCTGGTGATCGGGTGGGCCGCGAGCATGCTGGCGATGGTCTTCATCACGAGCCC
This sequence comes from Pseudonocardia hierapolitana, assembly GCF_007994075.1. Lineage (NCBI taxonomy): Bacteria > Bacillati > Actinomycetota > Actinomycetes > Pseudonocardiales > Pseudonocardiaceae > Pseudonocardia > Pseudonocardia hierapolitana. The sequence goes on from NZ_VIWU01000001.1 coordinate 2,773,747, forward strand.
GGCGAGCGCGTGGATCGTGCTGCTCGCGTGGGGCCTGTTCCGCAACGCTCCGTTCCCCGTGGTGTACGCGCTGCTCATCGACTCGGTGCCGCGCGCGGCCGGCACCGCGATGGGGATCATGATCGGCATCGCGCTCGGGGTGTCCGGCGTGCTCGCCGGCCCGGTGGCAGGCTGGATCATCGACGCGGGCGGGTTCACCGTGCACTACGTCGTACTCGCCGTGATCTGCCTGCTCGGGCTGCTCCCGCTGGCCCGGATGACCGAAACCGTGACGACGACAGCGACCGCGGAGGTGCCGAAGTGAGCGACCTGCTCGAGGCCGGAGCCGAACTGGAGAAGGTGGCCACCGGTTCGATCTGGGCGGAGGGACCGGTCTGGATCGGGGCCGACCGCGCCGTGCGCTACAGCGACATCCCCAACAACCGCATCCTGCAGTTCTCGGAGGCGAGCGGGGAGCTGAGCGTCTACCAGGAGAACGTCGAGTTCACCAACGGCCGCACGCTCGACCTGGACGGCTCGGTGATCCAGTGCTCGCACGGCAGGCGGAGGGTGGAGCGCGACCGCGACGGCGTCGTCGAGAACGTCGTCGACCATTGGGGCGAAGCGCGGCTCAACTCGCCCAACGACGTGGTCGTGAAGAGCGACGGCACGATCTGGTTCACCGATCCGCCCTACGGGATCATGAAGCCCACCGAGGGCCACACCGGCGAGCTCGAGTACGGCGACAACTACGTCTTCCGCTTCGACCCGCGCGACGGCTCCGTCGTCCCGGCCGTCATCGACGTGGAGACGCCGAACGGCCTGGCCTTCTCCCCCGACGAGTCGCTGCTCTACGTGGCCGACTCCGGCGCTTCCCCGCCGACCGGCGAGCGCGACCCGGCCCGGCCCGGCGGCCACTCGATCCACGTCTACGACGTGTTCGACGGGCGGCTGTGCAAGAACGGCCGCGAGTTCGTCGAGGTCTCGCCGGGGGTGCCGGACGGCTTCCGGGTCGACGAGCACGGCAACGTCTGGACCTCCAGCCACGACTCCGTGCAGGTGTTCGACCCCGCCGGCACGCAGCTGCTGCGGATCCCGGTGCCGGAGAAGATCGCGAACGTGTGCTTCGGCGGCGACGACGGCCGCACGGTCTACATCGTCGCGAGCACGAGCCTGTACCGCATCCGCACCACGGTCCGCGACGCGGCGGCCCTGCTCCGGGCGAAGTGATTCCGACGAGCGGCGCGTTCGCCGGATAAGTTCCGACCAACGCGCCGTTCGTCGGAACGGGTCAGGGGCCTGCGGTCTCCTCCGTCGGACGGTTCTCCTTCGCCGCGTCCGCCGGGCGCTCGCCCGTCGCCGCCTCACCGATCCGCTGCTCGGAGTCGCGCAGGATCTCCCGCGCCTCGGCGCGGCGATCCTCCCCGCCGTCGGCGGCCCGCTCCTCCTCCGGGAGCGGTACGGAACGGCTCTCGACCTGGTCGCTCAGCTCCTCGGGGCGCATGCCCGCGCATACCCGGACATCGCGGGGACTACCCCTCAGCCGTCCAGCGCCGACAGGGCCTTCCACTCGTCCCAGGACAACGTCCAGTCCCAGATGTCGCCGTCGCGCGCGGACATCTGGACGTTGGTGCCGGTGACCTCTACCGGGTCGCCGTAGATCGCGGTGTCGTAGAACGCCTTGGCGTTGTCGGGGGAGAGGTTGATGCAGCCGTGGCTGACGTTCGCCGATCCCTGTTGCGACACGGTCGCGGGCTGGGCGTGGAGGAACTCGCCGTTGTTGCTGATCCGGACGGCCCACTTCATGTTCACGTCGTAGTCGAACTGCTGGCTCACCATCCGCCGCTCCGGGAACTTCTCGGTGACGACGTGGACGCCGGTGCGGGTGTTGCGCCGCGGGTCGGAGTCGAGCCCGAAGCTGGCCGGGAAGTCGAACACCTGCTTGCCGTCGCGGACGACGACGACGCGGTGGCTGGCGGCGTCGGCCTTGACGATCTGCGACCGCCCGATCTCGAACGAGCTGGTGACGTCCGTGGCTCCGTACCTTCCTCCGCCGTAGGGCACGCCGAACAGGTCCGCGGTGACCGTCACCTTCGTGTAGGCCGGCCAGTACTCGCGTGGCCGCCAGTCCACCCGGGAACCGCCGCCCTCGTCGGGCAGCCATCCCCACGATCCCTCGACGGGGACCGACGTCTCGACGGACAGCGCCCGCTCGACGGCGGCGCGGTCGTCGACGTGGTCGTTGAACTGGATCCGGATCGGCGCGGCGACCCCGACCGTGCGCCCGTCTCCGATGTTGATCGTGCCGCGGACGGTCTTCTGGGGCTTGAGAGTGGTGAACGAGCCCTGCAGCGGCACCTTGGCGCCGTCGCGGCCGGTGGCGCTGCCGCTCCACGTGTAGGTGATGCCGTAGGACAGCTCCGCGGTGCTGCTCCACTCGGTGCGCTCGGCGTTCGGCTCCCCCTCGACCGCCTTGCCGTCCGGGCCGGTCAGCGTGACCTCGTCGAGCGTGCCGTCCTTGACCGACACCGTGGCCGACGCCCGCGGGTCGACGCCCGAGGCGTCCGCGCCCGGCGAGTACGCGAGCGTGGCGGGCGGTTCCAGAACGGGCGGTACGACCGTCTCCCCGACCTGGCCCGACTCGTCGGCCGTGGCGATCGTCACCACGCCGAGCGACCCGACCAGCACGACGGCCAGTGCGAGCAGGATCCTGCGCAAATCCGAGTCCCCCTTGCCAGAGCTCCCCGCTGCTACAGACGCGCCGAAGAGGCCGGCGGTTGTCCGGCAGCGGGCCCCAAGTCAGATTACGCGCGGCTCAGGTCGCGCATCTCACGAGAACCGGTTCGGGGGACAGTGTCACTCCCCACTGTGACCGCACGCCGTCACGCACCTCGCGGGCGAGCGCGAGCAACTCGGCGGTGGTACCCCCACCGCGGTTGGTGAGCGCGAGCACGTGCTTGCTCGAGAGCGCCACCCGGCCGCCCGGACCGGGATGGCCGCGCCGGAAGCCGGCCTGCTCGATGAGCCACGCCGCGGGCACCTTGACCGTGCCCGGCCCGGCAGGGAAGCGGGGCGCGTCCGGCGGCACGTCGCCCTCGGGCAGCACGGGGTTGGTGAAGAACGAGCCCGCGCTCCACGTGTCGTGGTCGTCCGCGTCGAGCACCATGCCCTTGCGGCGGCGCAGGCCGAGCACGGCCTCCCGCGCCATCGCCGCAGGCACCTGCGCCCCCGACTCGACGCCCAACGCGCGCGCGAGCTCGGGATACCGGACAGGTGCGCTGGCGCCCGTGCCGGGCAGCGCGAACCGAACCCGCAGCACGACGGCGTCGTCGCGGCCCTTCAGCACGCTCGTGCGGTAGGCGAGGCCCAACTCCGCGGCGGGCACGTGCGGGCGCACGGCGCCGCTCCGCCGGTCGTACAGGTCGACGTCGACGAGCAGGTCGGCGACCTCCACGCCGTACGCGCCGACGTTCTGGACGGGTGTGGCCCCCGTACGCCCCGGGATCCCGGACAGGCACTCCAGCCCGCCCAGCCCGTCGGCGACGCAGCCGGCGACCACCTCGTCCCAGTCGGTGCCCGCCTCCACCGTGAGCAGCACCGACCCGTCGGGCTGCCGCTCGACGACCCACCCGGTGTTCGCCACGTGCACGACCGTGCCGGGCCAACCCTCGTCGGCGACGACGACGTTGGAACCCCCGCCGAGCAGCAGCAGCGGCTCTCCCGCGGCGTCGGCGTCCCGAATGGCCTGCACGACCGCCTCGGCCGATGTGGCCTCGACGAGCCGCCCGGCGGGGCCGCCCAGCCGCAGGGTCGTCAGCGGCGCGAGCCGCTGCGTCGGCGGCGGGAGCACGTCGGGTACGGGCACGGGAGCCAACGGTAAGGCAGGACCACGACCCCCGAGCCGGTAGCCTCCGCTCATGTCCCGGCAGATCGACTTCCGGTCCGTCTCTCCGCACAGCGCGGACGAGGTCTACGCCACGATGGTCGACCCCGACTACCTGCGTGCCCGCCTGGAGCGGATCGGCGGCCCGGGTGCGGCCCTCCTGGAGCACTCGGCCGACGTCCAGGGCGCACGGTACCGGCTACGCCTCGGCCTCGACGCCAAGGACCTGCCGTCGGTGGTGCGGAGCGTGCTGGCCGGTGACGTCACGATCGAGCGCAACGAGCGGTGGACCAGGCAGGACAGCGGCCGTTACGTGGGCGACGTCGAGGTGACGATCATGAACGCACCGGCGTCCGCCACCGGCGGCATGCGCCTGCGGGACCTGCCCGACGGCGGGAGCGAGCTGAACGTGCGCGCGGACGTGCGGGTCTCGGTGCCCCTCATCGGCGGGAAGATCGAGGGCGTTGTCGGTGAGCAGGTGAAGCGGCTGCTCGCCGCGGAGACCGCGTTCACGCAAGTGTGGCTTTCCGAGAACGGCCGATGACGGCGGGGGACCATCGTCTCGTGGACCCCGCGGCCGAACACCGGTACGTCATCACGCTGACCTGCCCCGACACCACGGGGATCGTCGCCCGCATCGCGGGCTTCCTGGCCGACGCAGGCGGCTGGATCGTGGAGGCCGGCTATCACTCCGACCCCGGCACCGGGTGGTTCTTCACGCGCCAGGTGGTGCGTGCGGAATCGCTGCCGTTCGGTGTGCAGGAGCTGCGGGAGCGCTTCGCCGCGGTGGCCGCCGAGCTGGGCGGGGAGACGACGTGGACGGTCACCGACACCCGCGAGCCGAAGCGCATCGTCATGCTGGTGAGCGAGGAAGCGCACTGCATGCACGACATCCTCGGCCGCGTCGCCGCCGGGGAGCTCCCGGTGCACCTCTCCGCCGTGATCGGCAACCACGACCGGCTCGGCCCGATCGTGCGCGCCCACGGCGTGCCCTTCCACCACGTGCCGTTCCCGCCGCCGGGCGGCGACCCGGAGGCACGGGCGGCCTCGAGGGCGGAGGCGTTCGCCGAGGTGGGCGAGCTGGTGGACCGGCACGACCCGCACGCCGTGGTGCTCGCCCGGTTCATGCAGATCCTGCCGCCGGAACTTTGCCGGTCGTGGGCGGGGCGGGCGATCAACATCCACCACAGCTTCCTGCCGTCGTTCGTCGGCGCGCGGCCCTACCACCAGGCCTACGCCCGCGGCGTCAAGCTGATCGGCGCCACCTGCCACTACGTCACGCCGGAACTCGATGCCGGCCCGATCATCGAACAGGACGTCATCCGCGTCGACCACAGCGACACCGCCGGCGACATGGTCCGTCGCGGCCGCGACATCGAGCGCCTCGTCCTCGCCCGCGGGTTGCGCTGGCACCTGGAGGACCGCGTGCTGGTGCACGGCAACAAGACGGTGGTCTTCCCCTGAGCGGACTCAGTGCCCGCGCAGCCGCTTCGGACGGATGCGCACCGGCGCCGAGTAGATCGACGCGAATTTCTCCGCCGTCTGCCACCCCGCCGTGATCCGATCGCCGTACTTGGCCAGGTACCCGGGGTTCTGCGACACGGGCGGCTCGTCCGGCACGATCTCCGCCTCACCGGTCAGCACGACGATGTCGCTGCCGGTGCCGTTGCCGTCGAAATGCAGCGCGACGCGCGGGTTGGCCCGCAGGTGCGCGAGCCGCTTCGCCTCGCCGTGGCTGTAGACGAGGATCGACGAGTCGTCCCACAGGAACCAGACGGGCGCAGGCTGCGGAGTGCCCGATGCGTCGACGAGCGTGAGCCACGCGACGACGTCCTCCGTCAGGTGCCGGGCCGCGCGGGCGCCGAACTCGGTGTCGGGAAGTGCGAACGTCATGCCGGACAGAAGGCCGGGACGGACTCCGTGATTCCCGCGTGCATACGCTCGGGTTCATGTCCGTGACGGGGGGCGGCGCGGGGCTGCCCGAACCGCTGCGCAGGGCGTGGGGTGTCTCCCGTCCGGCCCCGACGCGCGGGCCGAAGGCGTCCCTCACGCTGCGGCGCATCGTCGAGACGGCCGTCGAGCTGGGCGACGCCGAGGGGGTCGAGGCCGTCTCGCTCACCCGGGTGGCGGGCCGGCTCGGCGTCACCCCGAACGCCCTCTACCGCCACCTCGGCTCCCGCGAGGAGCTGCACGTGCTCGCCAGGGAGCACGCGCTCGGCGTGCCCGGCCCGCGCCGGCGCACCCCGGTGCCCTGGGACGCTGCGGTGATCGCGTGGGCGACGGCGCTGCGCGCGCGGTACCTCGAGCACCCGTGGCTCGTCGACGGTCCGGTCCGGCTGCCGGTGACCCCGAACGCGCTCACCTGGTTCGAGGCGCTGCTCGAGGCGCTGGAGCCCGCCCCGTTCGGCACGCCGGAGAAGCTGAGGGTCGCCGCGCTGCTCGACGGTTTCGTCCGCGCAGGCGTCCGGGCCGAGCGCGACCTCGCTTCCCGCGAGCCACCGCTCCCGGCGGGCGCCCCGCTCGTCGGCGCCGTTGCGCAGCTGCTCCCCGACTACGACCTCCCGCTCGTGGCCGAGCTGTTCGCGCAGGGCCGCTACCAGGAGCCGTCCGACGGGAGCACCGCGGAGGACTTCCGGTTCGGGCTCGCGTGCATCGTCACCGGCATCGCGGCGGGCGGTCCGAAACTGTTCACGGGGGAAATCCCCACCCCGCAGGCACCGGATCGCACCACCGCCCGGGACGCCCCTCCCGAATGACGATCTCCTCCGTCGTCGGACGGATGCGAGGTGCGGCATGCAGGGCAGGATCAGCCGGAGGTCGGTGCTGGCCACCGGGTTGGCGTGGGGCGCGATCGGCGCCGTCGGGTGCGCGGCGGAACCACCGGCACCCCCACTCCCCCGACCCGCGCCTCCTCCGGCGGACGGCGTGATCGCGATCGCGGGCGTGACGGTCGTCGACGTGGACGGCGGGCGCCTGCGGCCGAGGTCCACGGTGCTGGTGCGGGGCGAGCGGATCACGGAGGTGGGACCGGCTGCCCGGGTGCGGGTCCCACCCGGGGCGACCGTCGTCGACGGCACCGGGAAGTTCCTCGTGCCCGGCCTCGCGGACATGCACGTCCACAGCGTGCCGCTCGAGCGGACCTTCCCGCCGCTGTACCTGGTCAACGGGGTCACGACCGTGCGGGAGATGGGCGGCAACCCGGACGCGGTCACCTACCGGGACCGCGTGGTGGCGGGCACGGCGTTCGGTCCGCGCTCGCAGGCGACCAGGGTGCTCGTCGACGGGGCACCCTCGCTGTGGGAGGGCATCGGCCCCCCGTACATCTCCGTCGCCGACGCCGCGCAGGCCCGGGCCGCCGTTCGCGAGCAGCAGGCGGCGGGCGCCGACTTCATCAAGGTCTACACGAGGTTGAGCCCCGAGGCCTTCCACGCGATCGCCGACGAGACCCGCGCGCTCGGCATGCCGTTCCTCGGGCACTGCTCGGACTTCGTGCCGCTCCCCGACGCGAGCGACGCCGGGATCCGCAGCATCGAACACCTCTGGCAGTTCTGGTACGCGACGTCGCGCGAGGAGGCTCGGCTGCGCCGCGACGTGGCCGCCGTCCCGATCGCAGGCGGCGAGTACGGCGGCTGGTACGTCAAGATGCACGAGGCCGAGTACGCGGCCGCGCGCAGCACGGACCGGCGCAAGGCCGCCCGGATCCTCGACCGCCTCGCCGTGAACGGCACGTTCGTCACGCCGACGCTGGTGCAGCACCGCGTCGCGGACACCCCGTCCACGGTGCGGGTCGACGATCCCCGCGCCCGCTACCTGCCGACGGCGTACGCCGAGGTCATGAAGGTGCAGCTGCAGCAGATCTACATGCAGGGGCGCACGCCCGCGCAGAACGTCGAGCGCCGCGAGCTGTTCGAGCGGCGGATGGACCTCGTGCCCCGGTTGGCCGAGGCGGGCGTGCCGCTGCTGGCAGGCACCGACACCGGCACGCCGTCCCTGGTGCCCGGCTTCGCGCTGCACGAGGAGCTCGAGCTGCTGGTGCGCGCCGGTCTCACCCCGGCGCAGGCGCTGCGGGCCGCCACCCTGGAGCCCGCGCGCTACCTCGGTCTCGAGGACGAGCAGGGCACGATCGCACCGGGGAAGGTCGCCGACCTGGTGCTGCTCGACGCCGACCCGCTGCGGGACATCACCAACACGACGCGGATCGACGCTGTGGTGGTGCGCGGCTGCCTCCTCGACGGCGCTGCCCGCGAGCAGATGCTCGACGACGTGCTCACCGCGGCGGAGGACCCGGCGGCAGCGGCGGCGCCGGCGCCCACGGTCTGCGCCTGCTGCCGCTGAGCAGCGCGGCCCCCCCGTCCGGGGAGGGTCGGACGGGGCCGTCGACCAGTCAGGCGGGCTTGATGTTCGCGTTCGCCCGCAGGACGTTGCGCGGGTCGTACACGGTCTTGATCAGCGCCAGCCGCTCGTACTTCGCGCCGTACGACGCGCGGACCCGGTCGTCGTCGAACTCGGTCATCATGTTCACGTAGGTGCTCGCGTCGTCGGCGAACGGCCGCAACCCGTCCCAGGTGGAACGCGCCCACTCCCGCTCACGATCGAACATCACCGGGTCGGGCACGATGGCGTCGACCACCACCGCGAACTTCGCCGAGCGGCGCCCACCGAAGGCCGTGGCCTCGTCGGGAACGTCGCCGAAGGCGCCGCCGAGCGGGAACATCAGCAGCTGCGACATCGGCGACGGCTTCTCCCGGAGCGCCGCCGCGACCACGTCGATCGCCTCGTCGGGCAGCTCGTCCAGGTAGAGGCCCTTGGTGTACGCGTGCACGCCCCACGGCGCGCCCTCGTCGAGCATCTGCTGCAACGCGACGTAGGGCATGGGCGTCACGAACTCGAACAGCGGCCCCGCCTCCCGCAGCGGCGCGATCAGGGCCGCGTGCTCGTCGGCCGTGCCGAACCCGGCCACCACCAGCGCGACGCCGGGCGCGAAGTGCGCCTCCTCCGGGACGAACGGCGCCGGCGGCGCGTTCACGCCGATCATGGTGCCGCCGGCGTTGCGGTGGCTGTCGGCGAAGAACTTCCGGCCGAGCCGGATCGCCTCCTCGGCCCGGTCCAGCTCGAAGAAGAACATCCCGAGGTGGACCAGCGGGCCCACGGGGTGCAGCTGGAACTCGAACTCGGTGACCACGCCGAAGTTGCCACCGCCTCCGCGGAGCGCCCAGAACAGGTCCCGGTACTCGTGCGCGCTCGCCCGCACGACGCGCCCGTCGACGAGGACGACCTCGGCCGAGATCAGGTTGTCGATGGTCAGCCCGGCCATCGGGCTCAGCCAGCCGAAGCCGCCGCCGAGGGTCAGGCCTGCGACGCCGGTGTGGCTCACGGTGCCTGCCGGAACGGCGAGGCCGTGCTCCTGGCACGCCGCGTCCAGCGCCGCTAGGTTCGCCCCGCCACCGCACCGCGCCCGCCGGGCGACCGGGTCGACCACGACGTCGGTCAGCGGACCGAGATCGATCGTCAGCCCGCCCTCGAGCACGGCCGCACCCGCGACGTTGTGGCCACCACCCCGTACGGCGATCCCGAGGCCGTTCGCCTGCCCCCAGCGGAGTGCCTCGGCGACGTCGGCTGCCGACGTGCACCGCGCGACGACCGCGGGCGACCGATCGATCGCGCCGTTCCAGATCAACGCCCCCCGGTCGTACTCCGGATCGCCCGGCTGCAGCACTTCTCCGTCCATCGCAGCACGGAGCGCGTCGACTCCACTACTCATCGTGTCCGTCATCCCACTCCCCTGATGGTCTGTACGGAGACGAGGAGCGAGCCCGGTTGCCTGATACAGAAAGCGGTCAGGCGGGTTGGATGTTGATGTTGCGGTGGAACACGTTGCCCGGGTCGTAGACACCCTTGATCCGCGCGAGCCGCTCGAACTTCGCCTCCCCGTACGCGGCGCGCACGCGGTGCTCCTCGTACTCGGTCATCGCGTTGACGTAGGAACCGGCGCCCAGGCTGAACGGGGCCAGTGCGTCCCACAACGACCGCGACCACCGACGCTCGGCCACCAGCACCTCCGAGCTCGGTGCCACTCCGATGCCGAACAGGGCGTACTGCGGGTGGCGAGTCCCGCCGAATGCCGTGTCGTCCTCGCCGACCTCGCAGTACGCGTTGTCCAGCCGGTAGATGAAGACGATCGACTGCGGCGAGCTGCGGCGCATCAGGTGCTCGGTGAGCACGTCGATCACGCCGTCGCCGAGGTCCTCGACGAGCGTCGACTTCTCGTAGTTGTACAGGCCCCATGCATTGGCCTCGTCGAGCAGCTGCTGCAGCGCCACGTACGGCATGGGCGCCACGTGGTCGAAGAGCGGTGGCAGCGCGGCGCGCAGCCGTTCCACGACCGCGGCGTGCTCCTCGGCGCCGTCGAAGCCGGCGAGCAGCAGCCCGAACCCCGGCGCGAAGTGGTGCTGCGCCGGCACGAACGGCGCCGGCGGCGCGCTCATCGCGGTGATGATCACGTTCATCGACCGCGGCAGCTCGGGAACGACGTCACGCAGGAGCCGCAATGCGTCCGCGCCCTGCTCGATGCCCCAGAAGAGCAGCCCGAACTCGATCATCGGGCCGACCTCGTGCAGCCGGAACTCGAACTCGGTCACGACACCGAAGTTGCCGCCCCCGCCACGAATCGCCCAGAAGAGGTCCGCGTGCTCGTCGTCCGACGCCCGGACGATGCGGCCGTCCGCGAGGACGACCTCGGCCGAGACGAGGTTGTCGATCGTCAACCCGGCCTGCCGGCTCAGCCAGCCCATACCGCCACCGAGGGTGAGCCCGCCGATCCCGGTGTGGCCGATCGCGCCCACGGGCACGGCGAGCCCGTGCGCCTGGGTGGCCGCGTCGAGGTCGGACAGGAGGGCGCCCCCGCCCACCCGGGCCCGCCGCGCCTCGGGGTCGACGGCCACCTGCCGCATCCCGCTGAGGTCGATCATGATCCCGTCGTCGACCACGCTCTGCCCGGACATGCTGTGCGCTCCGCCGCGGACGGCGATCTCCAGTCCCTCCGCCTGGGCCAGCCGGAGGGCGGCAGCCACGTCGGCCGCGCCGGCACAGTGCGCGATCACCGCCGGCCTCCGGTCGATGTCCGCGTTCCACACCCTCCGCGCGTCCTCGTAGCCCAGGTCCGCGGGGACGATGACGGTGCCGGACATGACAGCGCGAAGGTCCTCGACCCCGCCACCGAGTGTCTGGGTCATGAGTCGCTCCTCCTCTGGCCTCATCGCCGGGAACATCACTCAGCGCAGGAGCAGGCTCGACGGAGCCCTCATGGCGTGGGCCGCCGGCGCGGCTCACGGCCCACCGATGAGTATCGGAAGGACTCGTCCCCATGACAGGAAGGGTTACCGGCGTGGCGGCGCCGGCCACGACCCTCAGGCGGGCTTGATGTTCGCGTTCCGGTGGAACACGTTGCCGGGGTCGTAGTGACCCTTGATCTGCGCGAGCCGGCCGTACTTCGCCGGTCCGTACGAAGCGCGGACCCGATCGTCGTCATCCAGCTCGGAGATGAAGTTGACGTAGCTCCCCGCGTTCCCGGCGAGCGGACGCAGTGCGTCCCACGTCGAGCGGGCCCACTCGCGGTCGGCGATGAACCGGTCCGGGTCGTAGCTCGCCCCCGAGACGTCGACGACGAAGTTGGGCGTGCGCAGCCCGCCGTACGCGGTGGCGTCGTCGCCCACCTCGGCGACCGCGCCGTGCAGCGCGAACATCGGCATGAACGACAGCGGGTCGGACTTCCCGGTCGCTTTCTCGGTCATCACCGTGATCGCGTCGTCGGTCAGCTCGGCGAGGTAGAGGCCCTTGTCGTACATCCGGATCCCTGGGCGGAGCTCTGCGTCGAACAGCTGCTGCATCGCCGCGTACGGGATCGGCGTGAGGAACTCGAACAAGGGCGGGCACATCTCGCGGACGGCGGCGATCGCGTCCGCGTGCTCCTCGGCGGAGCCGTAGCCGGCCACGAGGAGCGCGTGGCCGATCTTCCCGTGGTGCTCCTCGGGGACGAACGGCGCCTCCGGGGCGCTGAGGGCACCGCCGATCAGGATGCCGAAGTCGGAGGGCAGGCTCTGCGCAGCTTCCCGGCAGGCGCGCAGTCCGTCGACGCCCCGCTCGATCTCCCAGAACAACAGACCGAACTGCACCTCGGGGCCGACCGGGTGCAACCGGAACTCGAACTCGGTGACCACGCCGAGGTTCCCGCCGCCGCCGCGCAGAGCCCAGAAGAGATCGGGCTCATCGGACTCGGACACCCGGACGACGCTCCCGTCGGCGAGCACGACCTCGGCCGACTCGAGGTTGTCGATCGAGAGGCCGTGGCGGTTGGCGAGCCAGCCCATCCCGCCGCCGAGGGTGAGACCACCCACTCCGGTGTCGCTGAGCACACCGCCGGTCACGGCGAGCCCGTGCTCCTGCGTGGCTGCGTCGACGTCGCCCCACGTGGCACCCCCTCTGACCCGTGCCCGCCTGTCGTCCGGGTCGACCCGGACGGAGCTCATCGCCCCCAGGTGGATCGTCAGCCCCTCGTCGCCCGCCGACGCACCGCTGAAGGAGTGGGCGCCGCCGCGCACCGAGATCTCCAGCCCGTTGGCCTCTGCGAAGCCGATCGCGGCCGCGACGTCCGCCGACGACCGGCAGCACACGACCACCGCCGGACGGCGGTCGAAGCTGCCGTTCCACAGCGCACGCGCCGTGTCGTACCCCGGGTCGCCGGGCGTGATCACGGCGCCCGTCAACGTCGATCGCAGGCCGTCCAGGTTCCTCGTTGCCGCCATGACAGGCTCCCTCCGCGCGGCGATGAGGGAAGGACTCGCCGGCGGCGAGGGCAGGGTTACGGCCCCGGAAACGCCGAACGGGTGGTCCCGGAGAGAGGGACCACCCGTTCGGAGGTCGAGGGCTCTACGCCGCCGCGGTCAGCGGCACCGGCTCCAGGGCCAGCTCCAGCACCTCGGCCACGTCGGACACCGGGTGCACCCGCAGCTCCCCGCGCACCGACTCCGGCAGGTCGTCGAGGTCGGGCTCGTTGCGCTTCGGGATGATCACGTCGGTCAGCCCGGCGCGGTGGGCGGCCAGCAGCTTCTGCTTGACGCCGCCGATCGGCAGCACCTTGCCCTGCAGCGTGACCTCACCTGTCATGCCCACCGACGACTTCACCGGCCGGCCGCTCGCGAGCGACGCCAACGCCGTGGTCATCGTGATGCCCGCGCTCGGCCCGTCCTTCGGGACCGCGCCCGCCGGCACGTGGACGTGCAGCTTGCGCGTGGCCAGGTCACCGGCGAGCCCCTTCGACCGCAGGTAGGACAGCGCGATCGAGACGGACTCCTTCATCACGTCGCCCAGCTGACCGGTCAGGGTGAGGCCCGGGTCGCCCTCCATGGCCGTGGCCTCGATGAAGAGCACGTCCCCACCGGTCCCGGTGACGGCGAGCCCGGTGGCGACGCCGGGCACGGACGTCCGCTCGGCCGACTCCGGCGTGAACTTCGGTCGTCCCAGGTAGCCGACCAGCGCGTCGGCGTCGACGTGGACCGGCGCCTCGGCCCCCGAGTCGAGCTTGACGGCGACCTTGCGCAGGACCTTGGCCAGACCCCGCTCCAGCTGCCGCACACCGGCCTCGCGGGTGTACTCGGCGGCGATCATCGACAGGGCAACGTCGGTGAACTCGACGTCCGAGAGCTCCAGGCCTGCCTTCTCGATCTGCCGCGGCAGCAGGTGGTCCCGGGCGATGGCGACCTTCTCCTGCTCGGTGTAGCCGTCGAGCTGCACCCACTCCATCCGGTCGGCGAGCGGTCCGGGGATGGCCTCGCCGACGTTGGCCGTCGCGAGGAACAGCACGTCGGACAGGTCGAGGTCGACCTCGAGGTAGTGGTCGCGGAACGTGTGGTTCTGCGCGGGGTCGAGGACCTCCAGCAGCGCCGCCGTCGGGTCACCGCGGAAGTCGCTGCCGACCTTGTCGATCTCGTCGAGCAGCACGACCGGGTTCATCGCGCCCGCCTCGCGGATGGCCCGCACGATCCGACCGGGCAGCGCGCCGACGTAGGTGCGCCGGTGACCGCGGATCTCGGCCTCGTCCCGCACGCCGCCCAACGCCACCCGGACGAACTTGCGGCCCAGCGCCCGCGCGACCGACTCGCCGAGCGACGTCTTGCCGACGCCGGGCGGGCCGACCAACGCCAGCACCGCACCCGAACCGCGGCCGCCGACCTTCTCCATGCCCTTGCGGTCGCGCCGCGCGCGCACCGCGAGGAACTCGATCAACCGCTCCTTGACGTCGTCGAGGCCGGCGTGGTCGGCGTCCAGGACGGCGCGGGCGGCGACGAGGTTGTCGGTGTCCTCGGTGCGCGTGGTCCACGGCATGTCGAGGATCGTGTCGAGCCACGTGCGGATCCAGCCCGACTCCGGGCTCTGGTCCGAGGCCCGCTCCAGCTTGCCGACCTCCACCAGCGCGGCCTTGCGCACGTGCTCGGGCAGGTCGGCGTTCTCCACGCGCGTGCGGTAGTCGGCGGAGTCGTCGCCTCCGTTCGGGTCGAGCTCGCCCAGCTCCTTGCGGATCGCGGCGAGCTGCTGGCGCAGCAGGAACTCGCGCTGGGTCTTCTCCATGCCCTCGCGGACGTCCTGCGCGATCTTCTCCGAGACCTCCTGCTCGGCGACGTGCGCCTTCGTCCACTCCAGCAGCAGCTCGAGCCGCTTGACCACGTCGGACTCGGCGAGCAGCTGCGACTTCTGCTCCAGGTCGAGGTACGAGGCCCAGCCCGCGGTGTCGGCGAGCTGGCCGGGGTCGGTGATCTGCTGCACCGAGTCGACGACCTGCCACGCACCCCGCTCCTGCAGGATCCCGATGACGAGGGCCTTGTACTCCTTGGCGAGCTCGGTCATCCGGCCCGTCACGGGCTGCTCGGGCACCGGGGTGGCCTCCACCCACAGCGCCGCGCCAGGCCCGGTGACACCGGAACCGATCTGGGCCCGGCCCTCACCGCGCACCACGGCCGCCCGCTCCCCGCTGGGCAGGCGTCCCACCTGCTCGAGGACGGCGACGGTGCCGACGGCGGTGTACTTGCCGTCGAGGCGTGGGACGACGAGAACCTTGCGGTCGACGCTGCTCGCTGCATCGACCGCTGCCTGGATCTCCGGCTCGTCGAGCCGGACGGGAACCACCATGCCGGGCAACAGCACCGAGTCGGCGAGCGGAAGCACCGGCAGCTTCAGCGTCTCTGTCATGTCCTGTCCAACGCTTACACCGTTGTCGCCATTCCAGCGTTCAAGTACTTCCGCTGTCAGTGAACGCAGGAACCCTGAGCGCGTTGGGCTCAACCGTTCGGCCCTCACCGGGACAACGCAGGCACCACCCGCACACTTCCCGCGAACCACCTGGTCAGCGCCTCGTCCGGCCGATCTCCCGACTCGCGGCCCGCCCAGCAGACGTAACCGTCGGGCCGCACCAGCACCCGCCGCGCCGCGTCCACGTCGGTACCGACCACGGCGTCGACGACCCGGACGGCCACCAGGTCGACGCCGTCGACGATCTCGTCCGGCGGAGCGAGCGGAGCGTCGAGGTCGAGGAGCAGCCCGCGCCCGGCCCGCAGCAGCGCGCTGACCAGCACGGCACTGCTGCGCTACCACGCCCGCAGCGTGGAGGCGCTCGCGTCCGCCCTGCTCGAGAGCACCGGCGGCGCGCCCCATCCGGAGCTCACCGCCCGCCTGGCCGCAGGCCAGATCTTCACGGTCCTGCGAGAACTCGCCGACGCCAACCAGCGCCGGATCACCGCGGGGCGGAGCGCCGCCGCACTGACCCCCGTCGCGCTGGCCGAGGCCGACCACGCGTTCCGGCTGCTACGCGGAGGCCTCACCCCGTACGCCTGACGGGTGCGCGGCGAGGTAGTCACCGTGCTCCAGGTCGTCGAGCAGCGTCGGGTGGGTGGGCGACCAGCCGAGCAGCTCCCGCGTGTAGGAGCTGGAGGCGGGCGCGTCGTAGCCGTAGACGGCGGCCATGAACGGGCTCGCGAAGTGCCCGGCGGCCTCGTCGGGGGTGAGCGAGACCGCGGGCAGATCGAGGGCCCGGGCGATCGTCTCCGCGACGCTCCTCAGAGTGACGCCGCGTTCGGCCACCCCGTGCAGCACGCTGCCCGCAGGAGCCTTCTCCAAGGCCAGGCGGAAGAGGGTCGCCGCGTCGAACCGGTGTACCGCGGGCCACCGGTTGGCGCCGTCGCCGACGTAGGCCGACACTCCGGTCCTCCGTGCGGCGGTGACGAGCATGCCGATGAAGCCGTGGTCCGCGGGCCCGTGGACGGTGGGAGCGAGCCGGACGACGCTCGCGCGGACCCCGTGCGCGGCGGAGCCGAGGCACGCCCGCTCGCCCGGGCGCGGGTTCGACCAGACCACCACGGCCGAGATCGCCGCTCGGGCCGGCGTCAACGAGCGCACGTTCTTCCGGCACTTCCCGGACAAGCGGGAGGTGCTCTTCGACGGTGAGGCCGACCTGCGCGGCGCGCTGATGCAGGCGGTGGCCGAAGCGCCCGGCGGCCCGCAGCCGCTCGAGATCCTGCTCTGGGCCTTCCGGAGAGCCGGGCGGATCCTCGAGGACAACCGGCCGTTCTCCGAACCACGCCTCGAGGTCATCGCCGCGACACCAGCGCTGCGCGAACGCGAGTTGGCCAAGCACGCCTCGCTCATCGACGCCGTCGCCGGGGCGCTGCGGCAGCGCGATGTCCCCGAGCGGCTGGCCGGCCTGGCCGCTCGAACCGGGTGGGCCGCCTTCCACCACGCCGCCGAAGCGTGGATCGACGACCCCTCACAGAGCTTGGACGCGCACCTCCTCCACGCCTTCGACGATCTGCGCGCCCTCTCCGCGACCGCCCCGCCGGCCCCCGAAAGCTGACCACGCCACTGGCGCCATGACCGCGCCGACCGGGTCGTCGCAGAGCCCACCGACCCCTGCGAGGACGGCGCGCGCGTTCCTACCGGCCGAGGCCCTCGATGACCTCGGCGCCGGGCAGCCGGGCCGCCAGCTCGCCGGGCAGGGCGAGCTTGGAGCCCCGGACGCCGCTGCCGATCACGACGGCGGGGGCGGCCGCGACCGCGGAGTCGACGAGGAGCGGCCAGCCCTCGGGCAGGCCGATCGCCGTGATCCCGCCGTATTCCATGCCGGTGAGCTCCACGGCGTCGTCCATCGGGGCGAACGAGGCCTTGCGGGCGTTCAGCCGCTTGCGGACCAGCCCGTTGACGTCGGCGCGCGTGGTGGCGAGCACCAGGCAGGCCGCGTAGCGGGTGTCCTCGCCGCGGCGGCCCGCCACGACGACGCAGTTGGCCGATCGGTCGAGCGGCGAGGAGTACGCGGCGCAGAACTGCGCGGTGTCGGCGAGGCCGGGGTCGATCTCCGCGACGCCGACGAGCGCGGCGTCGGGCGGGTCGAGCGCCTTCAGCGCATGGGCGACCGGGTCACCGAGGAGGTCGGGCCGATCGAGTGCGGGGACTGCCTGCAGCGTGCCGAGGACGGACCAGTCGGTCACCAGCGCTGCCCACCACCTTGCACGCCGACCACGGCCGGCTTGACGTCGACGATGTAGACCAGCACCGCGACGAGCGCAGCCAGCCAGAACAGGGCTCCGCTTCCGAGCGGACCACGCTGGAAGACGATGAGCACCAGCGCGCTGGCTCCGGTGATGCCGAGCCACGCGGGCTTGGTGAGCTTGTCGGCCGCGGTGAACGCGTCGGCACGCTGCATCAGAGCATGGACGAAGGCGTATCCGCCGACCGGGATGGCGAGTAGCCAGATGGCCCACAGCACCCAGTTGTCGAGGTTATACAGCAGGCTCACACGACCAGACTACGTGTGATCACGGCCGAGGCACATCCCCGGGACGGTTCAGCGGTCGCTGACACCCGGCCACTGACAAGCGCAGATGAGCACACCGGCGCCCCCGAGGCACGGGAGTCCTCGGGGGCGCGGGCGGTACGCAGCGTCAGCTGCTGGACTTCGAACCGTTCGCCGAGTTGGTCCGGCGGGCGGCCGGCTTGCTCACACCCGACGCGGTCTCCGGCTTCGGGGCCGTCCGGTTGGCGGCCCGACGGGTGGTGCTGCGCGTCTCGCGCGCGGCCTCGGTGCCTGCCTCCGAGATCGTCTCGGCGGCCTCGGCGCCGGCCTGGGCGACGGTCTTCGAGGCGTCCTTGCTCGTCTCGGTGACCGTCGAGGCGGTGCGACCGCTGAAGCGCTGCGTGGCCTTGGCGATCCGCTCCCCGGTGGACCGGGTCTGCGTGCTGACGGCGGCGAGGGCCTTCTCGGTGGCGTCGCGCGCGTCGTCGACGATGTCGTCGACCCGGGAGTCGAGCTTGCCGGTGTAGGCCTCGAGGCGCGCGAGGGCCTCCTTGACCTGCGGCTGCTTGCGGATGCGGCCCCACGTCTGCTCGCCCTGCTCGGCGAACCCGGCGTACGCCTTGCCGGCCTGCTCACGCAGCTCGGCGACGGTCTTGCGCAGCTCCTCGCCGTTCAGGTGCTGCGGCAGCTCGGCGACCCGGTGCTGCACGCCCTCGGCCTGGGTGCGGGCGGCGACGACGGCCTTGGAGACGGCGCTGACGGCCCGCTCCCCTGCGCCCAGGACGGCGAACAGCGGCGTGCGCGCGGCCTCGGCGCGCTCCGCGGCGGCCTTGGCCGCGTCGTGGCGGGCCTTGCGAACGTCGGCGGTGGTCGGAAGGTCCACGGCCATGGTGATCACTCCTCTGGTGGCGACGAGTCGTGCTCCCGCCTGAATGACTGGTAGATGTCCAGGAGCACCTGCTTCTGGCGCTCCGTCAGGCCCGGATCGGCGAGCACGGCGTCGGTGACGGCGCTCGCGGGCTTCTCTTCGAGGATCCCGGCCTTCACGTACAGGGCCTCCGCGGAGATCCGCAGACCCTTCGCGATCTGCTGGAGGATCTCGGCGGACGGCTTGCGCAGCCCCCGCTCGACCTGGCTGAGGTAGGGGTTGCTGACGCCGGCGGCGCGTGCGAGCTGACGCAGCGACACCTGCGCGCCCTCCCGCTGGCTGCGGATGTAGGCGCCGATGTCGTCGACGGCCTGGCCGACGGCGTGCCCCGCTTGCTCGACCACGTGGCCCACCTGCTCGACCGCGTGCCCGACGCGTTCTCCGGGGCCGTCGCCCGGCCGGGAGGGCTGCTCCGTCGCTGCCACTCGCGCTCACCTCCGTGCGTCCCCACCGAAGCTACGCCGCAGTGCTAGCTCTTGCAAGCACCCTGCTTGCGCAGGTGAATGACGCTGCCCACACCCATTCGGGGTTTCAGCCGCCGAACGCCAGCTGCCCCACCGTGTAGATGACGAGCCCGGCCAGCGAGCCGACGACCGTGCCGTTGATGCGGATGAACTGCAGGTCGCGCCCCACCTGCAGCTCGACCTTCCGAGAGGTCTCCTCCGCGTCCCAGCGCTCGACGGTGTCGGTGATCAGCGTGGTGATCTCGCCGCGGTAGTGCCGCACCACGTAGCCGGCGGCCTCGGCGAGCCAACCGTCGACCTTCGCCCGCATCTCGGCGTCGGTGGTGAGCCGGGTGCCGAGCGCCACGAGTCCGTCGCGCACGCGGGTGCGCAGGGCACTGGACGGGTCGGCGGCCGCGTCGAGGATGAGCCCCTTCACGGTGCCCCATGCCTGGCCGATGAAGTGCTGGACGTCTGGATGGCCGACGATCTGGTGCTTGATCCGCTCGGCACGCTCGATGGTCTCCGCGTCGTTCTGCAGGTCAGCGGCGAACTCGACGAGGAACGTGTCGACGGCCTTGCGCAGCGGGTGCTCCGGGTCGGTCTTCACCGCCCACGCGAAGTTCTGCACCTCGAGGAAGACCCGATCGGCGATCAGGTCGTCGACGAACCGCGGCGACCACGCGGGGGCCCGGTCGTGCACGATCCGCAGCACCGTGTCGTGGTTGGCCGTGACCCAGTCGTAGGCCCGATCGCACACCAGGTCGACCATGCGGTGGTGGGCGCCGTCGGCGAGCACGCCCTGCAGCACCTTGCCCAGGGGCGGCCCGACCGGGCGTTCCATCAGCTTGCGGACCAGGACCTGCTCGATGACCTCCTGCACGGCGTCGTCGCGCAGGACGGTGACGACGCCGCGGGCCGCGGTGGCGAGCTCGGCGGTGACGCGGTCGGCGTTGGCCTCCTGGCCGATCCACGCGCCGACCCGGGAGGAGACCTCGACGCGCGCCAGCTTGTCGCGCACCACGTCCTCACTGAGGAAGTTCTCCCCGACGAAGTCGCCGAGGTTCTCACCGAGCGCGTCCTTCTTCGTGGGGATGATCGCCGTGTGCGGGATGGGCAGCCCCAGCGGGCGCCGGAACAGGGCGGTGACGGCGAACCAGTCGGCGAGTGCACCGACCATGCCGGCCTCGGCCATCGCACGGACGTAGCCCACCCAGGTCGGGCCGTCGTTCACCTCCCACCAGCGCGCCAGCAGGAAGATCACCGTTGCGACGAGGAGCAGGCCGGTGGCCAGCGCCTTCATCTTGCGCAGGTCCTGAGCTCGCGCTGCGGCGTCCATCCGCCCGAAGCCGAGCCCGACCTCGACGACCGCTCGCTTGGGCGCCGCGTCCGCGCGGGAGGACTGCGAGGTGTGCACCAACCCATAGTGCCCGGGATGGCTCTGGCCGGGGTCGGTGGTACTCCACCGACCCCGGCCACGTTCGTGGTGCGGCCGCGCTTCGTGGGAGGAGTGCCCCCTCGGGCGCCGCACCACCGGCGGCCCCGGTGTCCCCGGCGCGGCGCGACGAGCCGCGTCAACAGGGGCGAACCGGTCGCCGGCTGGCGGTCCTACATCACATCGAGTGAGGACCGCATCCCGACCGCCAATGCTCCGGCGGGCCGCTGGGCGCCCGGGTGCGCAGTCCGGTCGGCACGCCACCGCAGCGCATCCGCGGCGGCGTAGAGGATCGTCTCGGCTTCCGGGACCCGGTAGCCGGTGAGCGAGGGGGCGACGCGCCAGTGCACCCAGCCGTCCTGGACCTCGGACGGTGGCGCCAGCACGGCTGCCCCCGCGGTGTGCAGGACGACGCCGTCGACGCCACGGAGCTCCGCGGGGAGCACCGCGCCGGGAGTGACGGGGAACCACCACGCGCCCGTGGGCGTTGCGGCGATCGGCACCACGGAGCCGGTGCCGCGCATGTGGGCGCAGACCTGACGGCCGACGGCGGCCGGAACCTCGAAGACGTCCAGCGCGGTGCCGGTGACGAGCAGCAGCGCGGTGGGCGATGCCGCCACCACCGGCCAGCCGTGGTCATCGAATTCGTGCGCTGCCGCGCGGAGCTCCGCGCCGTACACCGCGCGGTAGCTGTCCCAGCCCGACATCTGATGACCTCCGTGCCACTCGTCTCGCTGTGCTTCGTGCCGCATTCCTGTGAGGCACAACACCGAGCATGACGCGCCGGGAACGGGTAGTGGAGCGGAGAGCGACGATCGCACCGAGTGCCGAGACGAGCGGGGATCACCGCTGAGGATGCACTCACTCACCGCCGGTGAACGGCAGGCGACCGGTTGGCGACCGAGGACCGACGGCCGGTGTCGACACCGTCAGACGGACGAAAACCGGTCGTCGACGCCCAGCGGCAGGGGCGGCAACACCCTGGCAACCACAGCAGTGCCGGAACAGGGGTGCCGGAAACACAGCGATGCCGGCGCCCCTGGGGGACGCCGGCACCGGTCGTGCAGGTCTGGGCTAGCTCAGATCGGGCGGACCGTGTCGGCCTGCGGACCCTTCGCGCCCTGGCTCGCTTCGAAGGAGACGCGCTGGTTCTCCTCGAGCGTGCGGAAGCCGTCCGACTGGATGGCCGAGTAGTGGACGAAGACGTCCGGACCGTTGTCGTCCGTGGCGATGAAGCCGAAGCCCTTTTCGGCGTTGAACCACTTGACGGTGCCCTGGGGCATACCTGTTCTCCATACGTGTAGCGGACCCTGCCGACTGTGTGCCGGCCGGGGGCTGCACGGGACCATCGCCGGACGAAGAGGATGCCCTCGAACGCCTGCGAAGCCCACCGTCACTCTCCACGGACGCTTCACAACGATCGAGGAAGACACGACTGCAACCGCCGGAGAACCTACCACGGCGGCGTGCTCCGAATGCAGGATTCGAGGTCGGAGTGGCAGGTCGAGCCCTCCGCGGGAGCCCGTCGTTGCCGTACCGTGATCTATCCACTCGGAGACAGAGGGAGTCCCATGACCGCTGCCGCGCAGCACCGGCCCGCCGTCGCCCCGCTCGTCGAGGGCCGCAAGACCGTCACCGAGCAGGCTCTCGTCGTCGCGTTCATGGTCGTGCCACTGCTCGCGCTGGCCGCGGCGGTCCCGCTGGCCTGGGGATGGGGTCTGAGCTGGCTGGACGTCGTGCTCGCCGTGTTCTTCTACTACCTCACCGGGCTCGGCGTCACGGTCGGGTTCCACCGGCACTTCACGCACAGCTCGTTCAAGGCGAAGCGGCCGCTGCGCATCGCGCTCGCGGTGATCGGCAGTACCGCCTTCCAGGGCGGTGTGATCGGCTGGGTCGCCGACCACCGCCGCCACCACGCCTTCTCCGACAAGGAAGGCGACCCGCACTCGCCGTGGCTGTTCGGCACCGGGCCGGCCGCGATGATCCGCGGGTTCTGGCACTCGCACATGGGCTGGATCCTTGGCCGCGATCGCACCAACGCCCGCCGCTTCGCCCCCGACCTGCTCGCCGACCGCGACATCGTGGCCGTCGACCGGCTCTTCCTCCCGCTGACGCTCGCCAGCCTCCTGGTCCCGGCGCTGATCGGCGGTCTCGTCTCGCTCTCCTGGTGGGGCGCGCTCACCGCCCTGTTCTGGGCCGGCCTGGTGCGGGTGGCCGTGCTGCACCACGTGACGTGGTCGATCAACTCGATCTGCCACATGTTCGGTGACCGGCCGTTCGCCGCGCGCGACCGCTCCGCGAACGTCTGGTGGCTCGCGGTGCTCTCGTTCGGCGAGTCGTGGCACAACCTCCACCACGCCGATCCCACATGCGCCCGCCACGGCGTCAAGCGCGGTCAGGTGGACATCTCGGCCCGGATCATCTGGTTCTTCGAGCGGCTCGGCTGGGCGCACTCCGTGCGATGGCCGACGACGCGTCGGCTGGCGCGACTGACCCGCTGACCCTGCGTCACCGAGCCGGCCGATTCCTGCACACGGTGTGACACCCGACCGGCCGGTGCGCCCCCGGCACGTATCCCAGGCGAACGAGCGATGAAACCGCTCGGCGTGTCGATCTTGCAATGCGCGTTCCGTGAGATGTCCACGCCGGTCGGCGACCGGCCAACCCCCACCGGGGACACCTGATCCGGCATCCGTGATCACCGATCGTTCCGGTACCCCGCCACGTCCAGGATCTTCCTCTGGTGTCACACCAGCCCCAGACGCATCATTCCGGGCGTTCTGTCCGTCCGATCTGGGGAGGCTCCGATGCGGAGTCGGAACGCAAGGACCCTGTCGATCACCGCCATGACCGCCGGGGTGCTCGTCGCCGGGCTCGGGACCTCTACGGCCCATGCCGCCGAGCCGCTGCCACCCGACGCCGTCGGGATGGGCACCGCCGCAACGCAGCCCGTACCCGCTGTCCCGACGGTGCCGCAGGCACCGCTCGACAACGTCCTGTCCGCCGTCGGCGACCTGCTCGGCGGGCTCCTGCAGGCACCTCCGCCGGCACCCGCGCTTCCCGCCGCCGCGCCGGGGGGAACGGTTGCACCGGCGTTGTCCGCCACGCTCTCCGTCCCGAGCGTGCCCGCCGCCGTGCTCGCCGGACCGGAGGCTCCGGCGCAGCTCCCGCAGCCGCCGTTGCCGGTGCCGACGCCGTCGCTGCCCGCCCCGCCGCCCCTTCCGGGCGTCCCAGCGCTCCCCGGCGCCGCGGGGCCGGGCGACCCCGCCGTGCCGGGCGTCCCCCAGCTACCCGATCCGCTGCCCACGCCCTCACTGCCCCCGCTCCCGGGTGCCGGCGCGCTTCCAGGTGCGGGCGCGCTTCCGCTGCCGCTCGGCGCGCCGGCCGCGGCCGTCCCCCAGAGCGAGCCGACCGAGTCCACCACCGTCGAGCCGACGGAGGAGCCCGAGGAGAGCGGCACGGCCGTGCCCAGCGACGGCTGAGCCATCTGCAGGTCGTGAGCGAATACGGGTGCCGGAGCACCCGTATCCGCTCCGCCTCAGGAGTGGTGGGGCGGGACGGGCCGCACGGCGCCGCTCGGGACGGCGTGCAGGCCCATGCGCACCGTGTTGCGTCCCGCTCGCTTCGCCGCGTACATGGCCGCGTCGGCCACCTCGAGCAGCTGGGCGAGGTCGGCGCCGTCGGCGGGGAACGAGGCGCCGCCGATCGAGACCGTGAGGTTGTCGACCACCACCCCGCCGCGCGCGTCGGGCACGTCGACCTGGATGTCGGCCACCCGCCTGCGGATGCGCTCGGCGACGGCGACGGCGGCGACCCGCCCGTCCTCGGCGTCGGTGCTCGGGAGGAGCACCACGAACTCCTCGCCGCCGAACCGCCCGACGAGGTCCTCGTCGCGCACTTCGGCGCGGACGGCGGCGGCGACCGCCGCGAGGACGTGGTCGCCCACGAGGTGGCCGTACTGGTCGTTGACCATCTTGAAGTGGTCGAGGTCGAGGACGAGCAGGCCGGCGCGGCCACCGGTGCGCTCGGCCCTGCGCAGCACGCGGACGGCCCGCACGTGCCACGCCGCTGCGTTCAGCAGGCCGGTCTTGCCGTCGACGCTCGCGGCCTCCTCGAGCTGCCGCACCAGGACGGTGCGATGCAGGACGATCAGCGGGGGCAGCACCAGCACCGCGTAGGCCGGGCCGAGCGCGCCCATGGCCCCGGCGGCGAGCGCCCCCATGGACAGCGTGGCGAACTCCAGCACGGCCTCGTCGCCGCGGGTGAGGACGTGGAGGAAGGTGGCGAGGTCGCGGTTCGGGCCGCTCAACACGATGACGGCGACGACCAGCACCATGTTGACGGCCGCGTAGGCGAGCAGCGCGAGCACCACCGCCGCCAGGCCCGGCAGGCTCTGGAACAGGGACGTGCGCTCCACCAACCCGGTGACGGCCGAGGCGGCCTGCACGGCGAGCACCACGGTGGCGGTGCTGTAGATGGCGCGGTGCGGAGGTATCCCGCCCCGCCACACCCGCGTGTAGAGGTGCCCGTAGATCCCGAGCACGACGAGGCTGGCGGCGGCCCCCGGCAACAGCGCGGCGGCCGCGAACGTCCAGACGGAGCTGAGGTCGATGTGCGGCGTCTCGTCCGAGCGGTGCCGCATGCGTTCGACGCCCAGCGAGGCCTCGGTGCTGAGCACCCCGGCCGCGACGAGGACAGCCACGACGAGTGCCCAGTTGTGCGGGAGCAGGGCGATGTCACGTGGGACGGAGGTGGCGAGGGTGCCGACCGCCAGCAGCTCGACGGCGAGGATCACGGCGAGGACCGGGACCGGCAGGGTCCAGACGGCCCACCGGGCCACCCCGCGTCGCGGCACTCGCATCCCCCTGAAACCTTTCACCGGGCGGTCATCGCATTCGATTGTCCCCCATCCGGGCGGATGGTAGCCGGATGGCGACCCTACGTCATCGGGCACTCGCCATGCACCGCCCCTTCGGGCGGCGCAACCGCCCATAACGGGTATGCGGTGTGTTCCCGCGGCGGGGACCCGAGGGCGACACCCAGCACTGAGGCGAGACTAACCGAGGCGTCTGAGCCCACCCCGGCGCTGTGACGCCGGTCATAACATGGCCGCGACGAGCGCTCAAATGTGTGTCGGACATGCCCGAGCAGGTCGGCGGTCGGTGGCGCGGCACAGGTCGGCGGCGGGCCTCGCCTCCGGTGCGCCGCGCAGGTCGACGGGTCGCGTGGCGGCGCGCATGTCGGCGGGCCGGGTGGCGGGGGACCGGGTCGCGGCGCGCAGGTCGGCGGGCCTCCAGCGCCCGCGCTCGGTAGGCCTCCAGCGCCCGCGCAGGTCGGTGGGCCTCCAGCGCCCGCGCAGGTCGGTGGGCCTCCGGTGGCGCCGCGCATCGTGCGGGGCCGCCCCTCACCTGTCAAGGGCGCCTCCGGCGTCGCTTCGCGATCGCTGCGCGACCCTTGACAGGCGAGCCTCTGCGACCCCTCGGGCAGGCTGCGCGGGCAGGCCAGGGGCCTGCCCTCTGGGCGCGCGGCGCCACCGGAGGCGGCTTCCCGGGCATGATCAGCGCTTCGGTGCGAGGACGGCGATATTCGGCCGCAAGCGTGCCGAGCTGCTGATCAAGCCACTGCACGCGTCCCTTCCGGGAGGCGGCTACACGGCCATGATCACCGGGTTGGCGCGACGACGGCGGTATCCGGCCGCCAACGCGCCGAGCTGCTGATCAAGGCTCTGCACGCGCCCCTCCCCGGAGGCGGCTGCACGACCATGATCACCGGCAGGGTGCGAGCACGGCCACATTTGGCCGGCAACGCGCCGAACTGCTGATCAAGCCCCCGCACGCGCCCCTCCCCGGAGGCGGTTGCGCGGCCATGATCACCGGCTGGGTGCGCGCCGAGCTGCTGATCAAGCCGCTCTACGCACCCTCCCCCGGAGGCGGCTGCACGGCATGATCACCGGGTTGGTGCGAGCACGGCCGCATTCGGCCGGGAACGCGCCGAACTGCTGATCAAGCCCCTGCACGCGCCCTTCCTCGGAGGCGGCTGCACGGCCATGATCACCGGCTGGGTGCGAGCACGGCCGCATTCGGCCGGGAACGCGCCGAACTGCTGATCAAGCCGCCGCGGAGTGCTCGGGCGGGCGCGCCCGCGGAACTCGCGCACCCCTTCTCCGCCCTCGCTCCCCTCGTCGGCCCACGCACCCCGTCGACGGGGTGCGTCAGAGCACACGGGGTGCGCGAGCCGACGCGGGGTGCGCCAGAGGCCACGGGGTGCGCGAGCCGACACGGGTGCGCCAAAGGTCACGGGATGCCGGAGCCGACACGGGTGCGCGAGCCAGTCTCGGGGTGGTCCGGGACGGCACCCACCGGCGGCCGAGGTATCGACGCGCCCAGCGGCGGGGCGTCCCAGGGGCGGAGCCCACCCGGGGTGGGGGTCTGGGGGTTTGACCCCCAGAAGACGGCCCACCAGCCCGATGGGGAAGCTGCGGCGAAGCGCAGCGAACATGCGAAGCCAGGGATGGTGGCCAGGGGCGGGGTCGAACCGCCGACCTACCGCTTTTCAGGCGGTCGCTCGTACCAACTGAGCTACCTGGCCGAGACCCGGTGTTTGCACACCGGGAAGTAAAGCGACCCAGACGGGACTCGAACCCGCGACCTTCGCCGTGACAGGGCGACGCGCTAACCAACTGCGCCACTGGGCCTTGCTTGTTCAGTTGTACCGCTGTCGAACAGTACCCCCAACGGGATTCGAACCCGCGCTGCCGCCTTGAAAGGGCGGAGTCCTAGGCCGCTAGACGATGGGGGCTTGGACCGAGGTCCCCGCCCGCAACGGCTGTCCGTTGGGAGCGGAACAAGCATAGGACAAGCCGGTCGCCTCCCAGAACCCGGGGGGTGCACCATCCGCCCGGAGCGGCTCCCGTGCAGGTGGGAGCGCTCCGGGCGGCCGGCGCTCAGCGCGTGACGGGCGGCGGGAGGTCCGGGTTGGCCGAGATCAGCCCGAGCATGTCGAGGAGCTGGCGGAGGTCCTCGGAGTCGGCCGAGTTGCGAGCCACCACCATCCGCGCCCGGTGCAGCTGCTCCTCGGACACGCGGTACGCGTCGGCCGCAGTGCGCTGGTTGGGGATCGACCCGCTCGATGTGAGCCGGTCCCCCCCGAGTTCCGTACGTGCGCTACCGATGGTCATCGACGCCTCCCCGTGCGGTCGCCAGCTCTCGTCGGCCATGCCGGGGGCGCCCATCCCGCGGACCGCGCCGTCCACCGGAAACCGGTTGCCATCACCCGTCCCGGGTACCCCACCCCGGATCGGAACGCCCCGCAGCCACCCCCGTGGCCGTGACCGGCACGTTACCTAAGACGGGGCGTCCGGTGCACCCCTCTTAGCGGGTGAGGGTCCGGACAGAGGATCACGCTGGGCACATCTGCCGCGCGTAGGCTGCCTGCCATGCCGCCCTCCGAACGGCCTCGCTCCCGCCATCGCGCGCCCGCGCCGGAACGTCGGGGCCCCGAGCCCGAGTCACCGGAGCCGGACCGCGAGCTCGACTCCTACCTCGCCGCGCTGAGCGGTGCGAGCGAGGAGCACCCCACGGAACTCACCGGCCGGTTCGGGTCTGCGCAGGTGTTCCAGCTCCGGCTGCCGGCGCTGCGCATCGAGCAGCTGCGCCGGATCGCCGCCGACCGGGGTGTCTCGCCCGGTGCGCTCGCCGTGGAATGGGTGATCGATCGGCTCAACCGCGAGGACACTCCCACCGGACCGCTCCCCCTCGTCGAGGACGACGACGAGCAGCCGAAGCGCCGTTTCCTCCCGAGGCTGGGCCGCCGCTGAGCCGATGTACCCGGGCGCTCCCCGCCCGTGTCAGGGGCCTGTGAGTGCGTGCAGCTCGCCGCCTGCGAGGAGGTAGACGTCGCGTCCACGTGCTGCGACCGGGGTGCCGGCGTCGTGACGCCAGAGCAGTTCGCCGGTGGCCGCGCCGTACGCGGACGTGGCCCCGTCGCGGACCGACAGGTACACGAACCCGTCCGTGCTGACGGCGGGCGAGGCGGGCTCGCCGGACGGGAGCACCGTCCAGACCAGCGTCCCGGACGCCGGATCGACGCCGTGGACGGCGGAAAGCCTGGCCCTGCTGGTACCCACCATCGTCTGGGCCACGAGCAACCCGCCGGCGAAGGCCACCGACGACACCTGCCAGTTCGCCCCCCAGCACCGACGGCCGGTGGCGGCGTCGATCACGACCAGACCGTTGTCCCGCACGACGACGAAGTCCTCGGTGGCTCCGAGCACCTCGGCGTTGATTCCGATGACGGGCGCGGTCCAGCGCACCGCTCCGGTTCGTATCTCGCGCGCGACGAGCCGCTCGTCCTGGCAGTAGTACGCGGCACCGGCTCCCGCCCCGACGCGCAGGGTCCCCACGAACTCGTACTGCTCGCTCGTCCAGAGCCGCGCACCCGTCGCGGCGTCGAGCGCGACGACCTTCATCGGGAACCCGAGCGGGTCGGTGGGAACACCTTCCTGCGCCACAGCCACGACCGTCCCGTGGCTGACGTCGATCGCATGGTTCACCGAGCTCGCGCGACGCATCTCCCAGACAGGGCGCCCGGTGGCCGCATCGAGCGCGCCGACGGCCTCGGCGTGGGCGAAGACCAGAACGCCGTCGCTGGGGACCACGTACCAGGCGTGGGTGGCGGCGGTCCACCGGACAGCACCCGTGGCGCCGTCCAGCGCGCGCACCACATCCTGATCACGGCACGCGTAGAGCGTCGTGTCGTCAGCCGCCCACGCCCCCACCGGCTCGTCGGCTTCTCCGAACGGCGCGCTCCAGCGCAGGTGCGGGACCCGCGGCGCGGACGGCGGTCGTGACGCGGAGAGCGCGGCCAGCCCGATCGCACCCGCGACCGCGGCAACGCCTCCGCCGAGAGCCGTGACCAGCACCGTCCGGCGGCTCGCACCGCGCCCCATCACACCTCCCCGAACCCGGTCGCCCAGCAGCGCGTGGAGCCGGGACGGCCCGGTCGCGGCCGGGCCCCGCATCCCGAGCGGTTGCACCACGGCGCCCGCGTCGGCAGCGGTGTCGACCTGATCATGATCACCGCGCGACGCGCAAGCGTACGACGGGGCCGTCGTCAGCGGTTCGAAACGAGCACCCGAGCAGGCGGGTTGCCCGCCAGGCACGGGCTGCCGGTGAACAGCGCGGGATCGACGGCGGCGGCCAGCGCGCGGTAGCCCGCGGCGGACAGGTGCAGGCCGTCGCCCGCGTCGAACGGCTGCGCGAGCCGGTCGGGGTCCGCGGGATCGGCCACCGCGGCGGCGAAGTCGAAGACGCCGTCGGCGTACGCGGGCCCGTGCTCGCGCACCCACGCGTTCAGCTCTCGACGCGCGGCCACGGCGGCCGGAGTGCCGTGCGCTCCGGCTGCGGAGGGCGTCACCGTGGTGAGGAACACCCGCTTCCCCGCGGCCCTGGCGCGCTCCGCGAAACGCTGCAGCCCGGCGGCGATGTCGGCGGCACTGCGGCCCGCCGCGATGTCGTTCGTGCCGATGCTCAGCACGACGTCGGTGGCGCCGCCGGCCGCGGCCACGTCGCGGTCGAACCGGGCGAGCGGGACATCGCCCTGTTGCGGCCCGGTGTCGGCGAGGAGGCGGTTCCCGGAGATGCCGGCGCCCAGAACGGCCATCGTGGTCGCCCCGCCTGCGTCGACGAGCTGCGTGCCGAGAACGTCCGGCCAGCTCTCCCCGGGCGCGGCGCCCATGCCATCGGTGATCGAGTCGCCGACCGCGACCACGGAGTTCTGCGGGCGCGGCGCGTACACGTCGATTCCGGTGAGCACCACCGAGGACGGCATCTGCGCCCCGAACGCGCCTGCGTCGCCGAACGTGACGTCACCGGGACCGGACAGGTACGCGGCCTGCATCACCGGGTGTTGGGTGAGCACCTGCGGCACCACCGGCAGGAACACGCTCACCGCGAGCGGGCTGCCCGCCTCCGCCACCAGCGGGACGGCGTCGCTCACGACCTCGGCACCCGGTGGGATCACGACGGCCTGCCGACCGCCGAACGGGACCGGCCGCGCCGTCCCGAGGATCAGGCCGGCCGCCCCGTCGGACCGGGCGGCGGTGACGGCTCCGACGGCGAGCGGGGTGGCGCCGTAGACGTTCGACAGCCGCAGCCGCACCTTCGAGCCGGTCACCTGCGGGTGCACGACCATCCGCACCGTGGCACCGCCCAGACCGGGCCGGGACGGACCCGGCTGGGCTGCGGCCTGCCAGCCGGTGACCCAGGTGGGCCGGCAGGCGCCGGCCTTGGCGGAGACGGGCAGGTACGACTCGTCGGTGGCGACCGCGAGGCCGATCGAGCCGGTGAGCGCCACCAGCACGGCGAGCGCGGAAGGCAGCCAGCCGCCGCCCCACCTGCGTCCGAACCCGATCACCGCGTCCCTCCATCCGTCGCCTGCCGTGATTGCTCAGCTACGCAACGTGGAACGAGCGCGACACCCCGCAGGTAGTCGGCCGAACGGGTGGTCACGCTACGTTGCGCTCATCCCGCAGCACTCCGCGTACCCGATGGAGGGGGATCTCACCACCCGGCCAGGTGGCCTTCGCGCAGGCCTGCGATCCGCTCCGGACACGGCCTAGTGTCACGGCCAGGGACCCCGAGGGCGAGGAGGCCGGCGGATGGGTGGATACGAGGACGTCTTCCGCGCCAGCACGGAAGATCCGGAGGGATTCTGGCTCGGTGCGGCGCAGGCGATCGACTGGCACGTGGCGCCCACCCGCGCGCTGGACGCATCCCGCCCGCCGTTCTACCGCTGGTTCCCCGACGGCGAGCTGAACGTCTGCCACAACGCCCTCGACCGGCACGTCGACGCGGGCCGCGGCGAGCAGGCGGCGTTGATCTACGACTCCCCCGTCACGGGCACCCGGCGCACCTACACCTACGCCCGGCTGCGCGACGAGGTGGCGCGCTTCGCGGGTGTGCTCGCCGGCCTCGGCGTCGGCCGCGGCGACCGCGTGGTGATCTACATGCCGATGGTGCCCGAGGCCGCGATCGCCATGCTCGCCTGCGCGCGGATCGGCGCCGTGCACTCGGTGGTCTTCGGCGGGTTCGCGCCGAAGGAGCTGGCCGTGCGCATCGACGACGCGGCGCCGTCGGTGATCGTCTCGGCGTCCTGCGGGATCGAGGGCAAGCGCGTGATCGAGTACAAGCCGCTGCTCGACGACGCGATCGAGCTCGCGGAGCGCAAGCCTGCGAAGCGCGTGATCCTGCAGCGCCCGCAGGCCGAGGCCGCCATGGGCCCCGACGACGTCGACTGGGCCGAGGCGATGGCGTCGGCCACGCCCGCCGACTGCGTGCCCGTCAAGTCCACCGACCCGCTCTACATCCTCTACACGTCCGGCACCACGGGGAAGCCGAAGGGCGTGGTGCGCGACGGCGGCGGTCACGCGGTGGCGCTGCGCTGGTCGATGCCCAACGTGTACGCCGTCGACGCGGGCGAGACGATCTTCACGGCGTCCGACGTCGGCTGGGTCGTCGGGCACTCCTACATCGTCTACGCGCCCCTGCTCACCGGGGCCACCACCGTGCTCTACGAGGGCAAGCCGGTGGGCACGCCCGACGCGGGCCAGTTCTGGCGGGTGGTCGCCGAGTACGGCGTGAAGAGCCTCTTCACCGCGCCCACCGCGTTCCGGGCGATCAAGAAGGAGGACCCGGACGGCGAGTTCACGCGCAAGCACGACATCTCGTCGCTGCAGTACCTCTTCCTCGCCGGCGAGCGCCTCGATCCGGAGACCCAGCGCTGGGCGTCGCAGCTGCTCCGCATCC
The DNA here is from genome assembly GCF_007994075.1 of Pseudonocardia hierapolitana. Classification (NCBI taxonomy): domain Bacteria; kingdom Bacillati; phylum Actinomycetota; class Actinomycetes; order Pseudonocardiales; family Pseudonocardiaceae; genus Pseudonocardia; species Pseudonocardia hierapolitana. Next base: position 2,806,053 of record NZ_VIWU01000001.1, read on the forward strand.
CGGTGATCGACCACTGGTGGCAGACCGAGACCGGCTGGCCGATCGTCGCGAACCCCGCGGGCATCGAGCTCCTGCCGATCAAGCCCGGCTCACCGACCAAGCCGCTGCCGGGATGGGACGTGCAGGTCCTCGACCCTTCCGGCGCCCCGATGCCACCGGGTGCCGATGGCGCCATCGTCGTGAGGCTGCCGATGCCGCCCGGCTCGCTGCCCACGTTGTGGAACGACGACGACCGCTTCGTGGCGTCCTACATGTCCGCCTTCGACGGCTTCTACCTCACCGGCGACGGCGGGCACCTCGACGAGGACGGCTACCTCTACGTCATGGGCCGCACCGACGACGTGATCAACGTGGCCGGGCACCGCCTGTCCACCGGCGGGATGGAAGAGGTCCTCGCCTCGCACCCCGACGTCGCCGAATGCGCCGTGATCGGGGTGGCCGACCCGCTGAAGGGACAGGTCCCACGGGGGTTCGTGGTGCTCAAGGCCGGTGTCGAGCGTGACGAGGACGAGGTTGCGGCCGAGCTCGTGCAGCTGGTGCGCGACCAGGTCGGGGCCGTGGCGAGCCTCAAGGACGTCGCGGTCGTGGCCGCCCTGCCCAAGACCCGCTCCGGCAAGATCCTCCGCAAGACGATGCGCGGTATCGCGGACGGCGTCGACGAGCCGGTGCCGTCCACGATCGAGAGCGCCGAGGTGCTCGACGCGCTCCGCCCGGTGCTGCGTCGCGAGTAGCGGGGGGCGCTGTTCGCCGGACAGGACGGGGCGGGATGGAGCAATTCGTAGTCGGCCAGTAACGGATAGTGCTGCTGCGGAGCTAAACGTGCAGGCCGACGCTCCCCAACGGCGGCCGCTCCCCGCAGTACAGCGAGAGGACCCGCTCTCATGTCCGTTACCCGACGCACCCGGCTGTCCCTGATCGCCGCCGCAGCCAGCGGCGCACTAGTCGTGACGATGGCCGGCACCGCGCTGGCCTCCGAGGGTCTCGACCGCCCGAGCTGCGCCGACCTGGGCCTCCAGGACGCCGAGGCCGCCCTGGACGCGGTCGCCGCGCCCGAGCGGCTCCGGGTCGAGGACCTGTGCGAGTCGATCCCGGCCCTCCGGTCCAGCGGCGCCGCTGACGACGACCCCACGCCCGAAACCACTCCGGCGGCCGCCCCCGAGGAGGACGACGCCGACGGGGACGACGACGAGAAGGGCGACGCGGTCGGCGGCAGCGGCGACCGGGACTGCGCCGACTTCGACTCCCAGGCCGACGCGCAGGCCGCGTTCGAGGAGAGCGCGGGGGACGGCCCCGAGCGGCTCGACGCGGATGACGACGACATCGCCTGCGAGGACCACTTCGACACCGAGGACCAGCAGGTCGCGGTGTACCCGGAGGGCGGAGTGGCCACCGGCGGGCCTGCCCTGTCGTGACCGGCGCCCGTCTGCGAGCCGTGCTCGTGGGGGCCGCCGTCGCCCTGCTCGCGGCGTGCGGCCGGTGCCCTCGAGGTGCCCCCGGACGCCCTCACGGCCGGCTGGTTCACCCTCGCCCCCACTCCGGGGTCCCCCGGACCGGCCGTCATCGCGGGGCACGTCGACTACGAGGGCGTGCCCGGGGTCTTCCAGCGCCTGGGCGAGCTGGAGCCGGGAGACGAGGTGACCGTCGTCCGCGCCGACGGCTCGACGGCGGTGTTCTCGACCTACCTCGTGGAGCGCTTCGCGAAGGCGCGGTTCCCGACCGAACGCGTCTACGGCAACACCGCAGGCCCCGAGCTGCGGCTCATCACCTGCGGCGGCGCGTTCGACACCGGGACGGGCCACTACCACGACAACGTCGTGGCGTACGCGCGGCTGGTGAGGGTCGCCTGAGTATCCGCCCCTGCGGCGGCGGTGGACGATGGAGCGATGAAGGTCGCCGTCGACTTCGATCTCTGCGAGTCCAACGCCGTCTGCATGGGCATCGTCCCCGAGGTGTTCGAGGTGCGGGAGGACGACTTCCTCTACATCCTCGACGAGAACCCTCCGGAGGAGCTCCGGCCGCGGCTCGAGCAGGCCGTTGCCGCGTGTCCGCGCGCGGCCATCAGCCTCGTCGAGGACGAGGGTTAGCCGGGGCAGCGGGACGCCCGGTGGCGGTCGCCACGAGCAGCACGCCAGCGCGACCGCCGCCGTGATGGCGTACGGCTGATCACTGCCACGGCACGATCGACGTCACGGGGATCGGTATCGCCGGGGCCGGAACCGGGTTCGGTGGTTGTCGAGCCGCCCGGGAGCACCGAGGATCGGGGCACCCCGCGCAAGGAGGCGAGATGACCGCCGTCTGGCACACCCCACTCACCCCGCTGGCGTTCCTGCAGCGCTCGGCAGAGGTCTTCCCCGACAAGACCGCGATCGTCTACGGCGACCGCAGGCAGACCTACGCGCAGTTCGCCGCTGAGGTCACGCGGGTGGCCCACGCGCTGCGCGGTTCCGGGATCGGCCCGGGCGACCGGGTGGCCTACCTGCTCCCCAACGTCCCCGAGATGCTGGTGGCCCACTTCGCCGTGCCGCTCGCGGGCGCCGTGCTCGTCGCGATCAACACGCGGCTCGCCACCGAGGAGGTGCGCTACATCCTCGACCACTCCGGGGCGAAGCTCCTGGTCGTCGACGCGGCGCTCTACCCGACGGTGGCGTCGCTCTCACGCCGGCTCGAGACGGTCGAGGAGATCGTCACGATCGTCGACCCGGCCAACCCGGGCGACGGCACCGGCAGCGGTGTCACCTACGACGACCTGCTCGCCCGGGGCAACGACGAGCCGCTGGCCTGGGAGGTCGCGGACGAGAACGCCTGCATCTCGATCAACTACACGTCGGGGACGACGGGGCGGCCGAAGGGCGTGCAGTACTCGCACCGCGGCGCGTACCTGAACTCCTTCGGCGAGGTCGTGCACTCGGGGCACACGTTCGACAGCGTCTACCTCTGGACGCTGCCGATGTTCCACTGCAACGGCTGGTGCACCCCGTGGGCGCTCACCGCCATGGGCGGCACGCACGTGTGCCTGCGCGAGGTGCGCGGCGACGTCGTCTGGCGGCTCATCCGGGAGCACGGCGTGACGCACCTCAACGGCGCGCCCACCGTCGTCACCACGATCCTGCGTGCTCCGGAGGCGGGCGATCTGGAGCACCCGATCACGATCACGACGGCGGGCGCCCCGCCCAGCCCCACGACCATCGGCCACGCCGAGCGGATGGGCTTCCGGATCGTGCACGTCTACGGGCTCACCGAGACCTACGGGCCGTACTCGGTGAACCAGTACCAGCGCTCGTGGGACGACCTCCCACCCGAGGAGCGGGCGAGGATGCAGGCCCGCCAGGGCGTCGGGATGGTCTGCGCCGACAAGGTGCGCGTGGTGGACGAGCGGATGAACGACGTCCCCGCCGACGGCACCACGATGGGCGAGGTCGTGATGCGCGGCAACAACGTGATGCTCGGCTACTTCGACGACCCGGCCGCCACCGAGAAGGCGTTCGCAGGCGGCTGGTTCCACTCGGGCGACCTCGGCGTCCTGCACCCGGACGGCTACGTGGAGCTGCGCGACCGCGCCAAGGACGTGATCATCTCCGGCGGCGAGAACATCTCGACGATCGAGGTCGAGCAGGCCGTGGTGTCCCACCCGGCGGTGCTGGAGGCGGCCGTCATCGGCGTGCCGGACGAGCAGTGGGGCGAGCGCCCCAAGGCGTTCGTGGTGCTCGCCGAGGGCCAGACCGCCACCCCGGACGAGCTGATCGAGCACGTGAAGAGCCGCATCGCGCGGTTCAAGGCGCCGAAGACCGTCGAGCTGGTGGAGCAGCTGCCGAAGACGTCCACGGGCAAGGTGCAGAAGTTCGAGCTGCGCGAGAAGGAGTGGGCGGGGCACACGGCCCGCATCCGCGGCTGAGCGCCCCCCGAGTCGCGGTCTCGGTGCACGCGAGTCGCGGGGTCGCCTTGCTCACACCGGCCGGGACCCCGGACACCGCTTAGCATTGCTCATATGGCTCGTCCCGTACGAGCGGCCGTCGGCGCCGTCACGACGACGACGGCGTCCGTGCTGCCGGTGTTCCTGACCGGCGCGCTGACCGTGCAGATCTCCGCCGAACTGGGGTTCGACCCGGCGGGCCTCGGGCTCGTCGTCGCGCTGTACTTCGGGATCAGCGCGCTGGCCTCGCTGCCGTGCGGATGGCTGGTCGAGCGGTACGGCTCCGGCCCGACGAGCCGGATCGCGGTAATCGGTGTCGCGTGCGCGATGTCGGCGATCGCGGCGTTCGCCCGCTCCTACCCGACGCTGGTGGCCCTGCTGCTGTGCTGCGCGTGGTGCAACGTGCTCGGCCAGCTCTCGTCGAACCTGACGCTCGCCCGGCACGTGCCGGCCACGCGGCTCGGGCTCTCCTTCGGCATCAAGCAGGCCGCGATCCCGATCGCGACGCTGCTGTCGGGCGCGGCCGTGCCGGCGATCGCGCTGACGATCGGCTGGCGGTGGGCGTACGTGATCGGGACGGGGCTCGCCCTGGGCGCGCTCCTGCTGACGCCGCGCGGTTCGGACGGCCGGGAGCGGGCCTCCGCGGCGCGGGGCGACCGGGCGACCGGAGCGCTGAGCGTCATCGGGGTGGCAGCCGGGTTCGGCGCGGGCGCCGCGACGGCGCTCGGGATCTTCCTGGTGGCGGCGGCCGTCGACCGCGGCATCGACGCCGGCCTCGCCGGGCTCACGCTGACGATGGGCAGCATCGTCGGCCTGACGTTGCGGCTGGTCAACGGATGGCTCGCCGACCGGAGGCCGGGCGGGCACATCGCGGTCGTCGCCGGGAGCCTCATGCTCGGCGCCGGCGGGGTCGTCCTGCTGGCGGTGCCGGGCTCGCTCGCGCTCGTGACCGGCACCGTGCTCGCCTTCGGGCTCGGCTGGTCGTGGCCGGGCCTGCTGCAGTTCGCGGTCGTGCGGCTGCACCCGGAGGCGCCCGCGGCGGCCACGTCGATCGTGCAGGTCGGGGTGTACGGCGGCGGGTTCGTCGGGCCGATCGCGTTCGGGTTCATCGCCGCGCACGCGTCGTTCCCGGTGGCGTGGCTGGCCAGCGCGGCCGCGATGCTGCTCGCCGGCGTCCTCATGGTGGTCGGCAGGCGGATGCTGATCGCCCACCGCGCCACCGTTGCACCCCTCGCGACTTCCTAGCACCAGTGCCGGATTCCGTGACCATGGTGGACGGCACCGCCGGGCCCGTTCGGCCCTGGCCGCGCGCGCCAGGGCGCCGCAAGCTCGGTCAGCGCGGGCACAGATGGGTGGTCGCCGCGAACACGACCTTTTGTGCTGACTCGAGGCCGATCCCTACTCGGACGGCGCGGCGGTGGTGGCGGGTGCCGCGGTCGTCGCCGGTGCAGGGGTGGACGTGACGACCGGTTCCGCCGGTGCGGGTCGACCCGCGATCGTCGTGGTCCCACACCCCACCAATGCGGCGAGGATGAGAACTGCGAGGACGGCGTGCGCTTCGGCGTTCACGACCGGCCTTCCCGTTCCCGCGCTTCCCGCATCAGCTCGCGCACGGCCGGAGCGAACAGGGCGGCAATCTTGCTGCGCTGCGCCCCGCCCGACGGTGGCGCGTCGTCCACTACGCGGCGGACGTATTCGGCCGACCGTCGTTCCGCCTCGGTCTCGGCGCTCTCGCTCTGCGCCGCGTCGTCGCGGTTCATCGGTCGGCCTTCACCCAGTCGGCGCATCCCTGCGGGTAGTGCGGCTGGCCGTGCCCCTGCTGCGGGGTGCTGGCCGTGCGGGGGGCCGCCGTGCTGTGGGTAGTTCATCGCACTCCTGTCGGGGGACGCTGATGAGGGGGGAGCCGCCGGTGGGCGTTCATCGCTTGTCCCCGTCGGTGCCGGTGGCGGCGCCGTTAACGGCCATGAGCCGCCGTGCGGTGACCCGCGCCCGGATGTTGTCGCGGGCCGGCAACGCCAACGCGCCGTCAGGGCACGGCCGCGGGGTATGCCGGTAGCCGGTGCCGGGCCGGGTGTACGCGGCGCACATGCCGTGGGAGTCGGCCACGTGCAGAGCTAGCAGGGTGGTGAGAGCGAACGGGTTGTTCCCCAACTCCCGCGCGAGTCGCCCGTCATCCGCGTTGTGCGCGACCGGAGGCCGGGGGGAAGCCCTCCATGCACGTAGGCGACGTCCTAACCGCGCATGCCGTCCAGCAGCAGGCGCAGGGTGCACTCCGCGGAGCGGGCGCAGATCTCGCTCGGTTCACCGTCGAGGTCGAGGCGTTGCACGCGGATGCCGGACCCGTCGTCGACGGCCACGTAGACGGTGCCCGGCTCCTGCCCGTCCTGCGCCGACGGTCCGCCCGAGCCGGTCACGGCCACGGCGACGTCCGCAGCGAGCAGCCGGCGGACCCCGGACGCCATCGCCTGGGCGGCTTCGGCGCTCACGACCGGCCCGTCGGGGACGTCCAGCACGGCGTGCTTGACCTCGCTGGAGTAGGCCACGAGCGATCCGCGGAACCACGCGCTGGCCGCGTAGGCCGCGGCGAGCGCGGTGGCCACCATGCCGCCGGTCAGCGACTCGGCCACGGCGACGGTGAGGCCACGGCGACGAGCCTCCTCCGAGATCTCGTCCGCAACCTGATCCCGGCCCTCGCTCTGCATCCGCCCCCAATACCCGCGCGCGCCGCCGGTCATGCGGCGAGGCGCCGCTCCAGTGCGATGGCGTCGAACGGCGCGTGCACCTTGGCGTCGTTGTCGAAGTACACGAAGACGTCCCGGCCGGTCGGCTCGACGGGCCCGGCGGGAGCCACCGTGAACTCACCGGTCGGTGCGTCCCCCGCACGCCAGGCCCGCACCTTCGCCGCCCAGGCGTCGAGGGCCTCGGCGGTGTAGCCGCTGGTGTAGAGCTCGGTGTCGCCGTGCAGCCGGACGTAGACGAAGTCGGCGGTCACGTCCTCCAGGTGCGGCCACGTGCCCGCCGTGTCGGCCACCACGAGCGCCACGTCCTGCTCCCGCAGCAGCTCCACGAACCCGGTCCGGCAGAACGTCGGGTGTCGCACCTCGAGCGCGTGCCGCAGCGGCCGGTCGGCGTCGGTCTCGGTGTGCGCGCGGCCCTCGAGCCGCTCGTCGTGCCGTTTCGCGAGCTCGGCGGCGGCCCCGGTGCTGCGCGGCAGCATCGCGAGGAAGGGCTCGATGCGCGCGGGGTCGAACGGCATGCGCGGCGGCAGCTGCCACAGCACCGGTCCGAGCTTCGGGCCGAGCGCCAGGACGCCGGAGGCGAAGAAGTTGGCCAGCGGCGTCTCGATGTCGCGCAGCTGCTTGAGGTGGGTGATGAACCGCCCACCCTTCACCGAGAAGAGGAACCCGTCGGGTGTCTCGGCGACCCAGGCGCGGTAGGACTCGGGGCGCTGCAGCGAGTAGAACGAGCCGTTGATCTCGATGCTGCTCACCTGCCGCGACAGGTACTCCAGCTCGCGGCGCTGGGCCAGGCCCTGCGGGTAGAACGTGCCCCGCCACGGTGGGTAGCGCCACCCCGACGTCCCGATCCAGACCCGTGCCACCCGCGCGAGCATTCCAGGGCAGGGGCAGGATGGCCGGGTGGACACCGGGGGACGGCAGCCGGCGGGGCGGGTAAACGCAGTGATCGTGACGGGTGCGGCAGGCGCCCTCGGGCACGCCGTGGTGGCGGAGTTCCGCGCCGCAGGCCGTCCGGTGGTGGCACTGGATCGGCCCGGCGAACGGCTCGATGCGCTGGGGGCGCAGGACGGTGTGCACGCCGTCGCGGTCGACCTCGCCGTCCGCCCCGCCGTGCACGCCGCCTTCGCCGAGGTGGACGCGCTGCCCGTCACCCCGGACGCGCTCGTCGCGCTCGCAGGCGGTTTCGTGCCGGGCAACCTCGCCGAGGTCGACGAGGAGCAGCTCGACGGGCTGTGGCGCTCCAACTTCGGCTCCGCCCTGTGGGCGGCGCAGGCGGTGGCGCCGCGGCTCGCCGCGCGGGGCGGGGGCGCGATCGTCACGGTCGGCTCGCGCACGGCGGTGACCGGCGCGGCCACGGTGGCCCACGCCACGAGCAAGGCCGCGGTCGTCCGGCTCACCACGCTGCTGGCCGAGGAGCTGCGGGCCGACCACATCCGGGTCAACGCGGTGCTCCCCTCCACGATCGACACGCCGGCCAACCGCGCCTGGATGACCCCGAAGCAGGTCGAGCGGGCGGTCGCACCGGAGGCGATCGCGAAGGTGATCGCGTTCCTCTGCGGCCCCGACGCCGCCCCGATCAGCGGTGCCGCCATCCCGGTGTACGGCGATGCCTGAGCTGCGGACGGCCGTCGGCGCCGTGCTCGACTGGCCGGTGGACCACGTCGCCGCTGCGGTGGTCGGGCCGTCCGGGGTGCGCGCCACCGCGGGCGACACCGATCGGGAGTTCAAGCTCGCGTCCGTGACCAAGCCCCTCGCCGCGTACGCGGTGCTCGTCGCGGTCGAGGAGGGCGCCGTGGAATGGGACACGCCGGCCGGCCCCGAGGGCTCGACCGTCCGCCACCTCGCCGCCCACACCTCCGGCCTGTCGTTCTCCGACGGCGTGCAGCAGGCGAAGCCGGGCACGAAGCGGATCTACTCCAACGTCGGGTTCGAGGTGCTGGGCGAGACCATCGCCGAGGCAGCCGGGATGCCGTTCGACCGCTACCTGCACGAAGCGGTTCTCGCCCCGCTCGGCATGGCGCACACGCGGCTGGAGGGTTCGCCCGCGGCAGGAGCGGTGTCGACGGCCGCCGACCTCACCCGGTTCGCCACCGAGCTGCTCTCCCCCACCCTCGTGCACCGCGACACCCTCGACGAAGCCACCACCGTCGCATTCCCGGGCGTCGACGGCATCCTGCCCGGCTACGGCCGGCAGAAGCCCAACGACTGGGGGCTGGGCTTCGAGATCCGCGACGGGAAGTCGCCCCACTGGACCGGCGCCAACAGCTCGCCGCGCACCTTCGGGCACTTCGGCCAGTCCGGCACGTTCCTGTGGGTCGACCCCGACGCCCGGGCGGCATGCGTGGTCCTGACCGACCGGGACTTCGGCCGGTGGTCGTTCGACGCGTGGCCCCCGTACACGGACGGGGTCCTCGCGGCCTTGTGATTCCGACGAACGGCGCGTTCGTCGGTACCTATCCGACGAACGCGCCGTTCGTCGGAATCAGTTCTTGGTGCGCCCCTGGCGCGGTGAGCGCTCCTCGCCGGGATCGGGCGGCAGGTAGGGGCGTGCCCAGCTGTAGACCGTGGTCATCGAGAGGCCGACGAGCTCGGCGATGCGATGCCAGGAGAGCGGTCCCGGCCGTACAGCTCGGCGAGCAGGCGCCCGGTCCGCTCGGGGCCCAGCTTCGCGGCAGCTCTACCCGACGGACGGCCCACCCGGACGTGATCATCGGCCTGGCGCGGATTCGGCCGTATCCGGCCGGCCTCGCACCGAACCGGTGATCAAGGCCGGGACGGCGTGGGCTGATCGCCAGCCTGGTGCATCGACGGCCTGATACGGCCGCTGCTGCACCCAACGGGCGATCACATCCGGAGGTCCCAGGCCGTCGCGGGCATGATCACCGGACGGGCGGTTCGCGGCCGGATACCGCCGGCGATGCACCCAACTGATGATCATGGGCGATCGCCCCACCCACCGAGGCCCAACAGGCTGGGTGCGTGGGCAGCCGTGGCCCTCCGGCCGTCTCCGCCACGCGGACGTGACCACCGTCATGCCGGGATCCGGCCGCCCGATCGGGAATCATCCACCGGGGTCGCCCGTTGTACAGCCTGTCCGGGCCGGGCGACCTGTGTCCCCGGGTCTCACATATCAGAGCCTTCACGGAATACCGTTCGGCTGGAGCCGTGTCGTGCCACTCGCCGCGAGGCGACCAGCGCCCGGTCCGGACACCCCTCGCGGGGCGGGAACAGATCCCGGCCCGAGAGGGTTGGAAGAACTGTCCGATGCCGGGCGACCCGTGTCCCCGGGTCCCACCCTTCTGCCGCCCTACGAGGCGTGCCACGCGCCGTGAGGCGACCGGCGCCCGGCTCGGACAGCTCCTCCCCCATCGACTTGCCGCGTCCGGCGTATCCCGCCGCCGTCGACGCGGCTGCCAGGGCGGCGCTGCCCCCGACAGCGCCGCCCACCAACCTCTCTTGACAATCATTGTCGACTGTAGTGCAGTCCCAGTCCGTGCCCCGCCGCTGGCTGTCCCTGCTCGCCGTTCCCCTGTTCCTCGCCGCCTGCGGAACGCCGGAGAGCCCGCCGCCGGAGGACGCGGTCGTCCGGGTCGTCACGCCCTACACCGTCCGCAGTCTCGATCCGATCAAGCAGGGCCTCTGGTCCCCGGAGTGGGGCTACGGCGAGCTGCTCATGCGGGCCACCGACGACGGACGGGTGGAGCCGTGGCTCCTGGAGTCCCTCGAGCCCGAATCGCCCACGTCGTGGCAGCTGCGCCTGCGGCCGAACATCCGGTTCGCCAACGGGAACCCGCTCACGGCGGCCGGGCTCGCTGCGGTCGTCGACCGTCATCTCGCGGAGAACGCCCGCGTCGGGGAGTCGCTCCCCGGCGCCGACGTGCAGGTGCTCGACGACCGGACGCTGCGCCTGACCACCGCCAGACCGGTGGCGAACCTCCCCCACCTGCTCGCCGACGAGCAGGGCATCTCGGTCTTCGACGCAGCCGCCACCGAACCTTCCGGCGACATCTACACCGGGCCGTTCCGCGTGCGGAGCCTCTCCGCGGAGGAGCTGGTGCTCGAACGCAACCCGAACTACTGGGGCGGCGAGGTCCGGCTGGACGAAGCCCGCATCCGGTTCGTGCCGGATCCGCAGGCGCGCGTGCTCGCCGTGCGCAGCGGCGAGGCCGACATCGCCCTCTACCCGCCGACGGAGGCGCTGGCCCAGTTCACGAACGGCAGCGGCCCGTCGGTCGCCGTGGCGGCCCAGCCCCTGCAGCACCTGCGTGCCATCCCGAACCTGCGCAAGGCCCCGATGAACGATCTGGCCGCCCGGCAGGCGTTCGCGCTCGGCGTCGACTACCGCCAGCTCGCCGAGGACGTCCTCGGCGTCCCGTACCGCGCGCCGGACGGCCTCTTCCCCGACGTCGTCGACTACGCGCTCCCGACGCAGCGCACCGACGCCGCCGAGGCCGCCCGCGTGCTCGACGCCGCAGGCTGGGCGCCCGGCCCGGACGGCATCCGGCAGCGGGACGGGGTCCGGCTCGCCGTCACGGTGCTGACCTACGGTTCCCAGCCCGACACCCGCACCGTCGCCGTCGCGATCCAGTCGCAGCTGCGCCCGCTGGGGATGGAGGTCACGATCGCGAGCGTGGACGACAACTACGCGGCCATGCGCGACCCGGCCGGCTGGGACGTCGGGCTGAGCTTCGACGGCACCCTCGGCTACACCTACGACCCGATCGGCCCGCTGCGGTCGTTCCTGACCTCCGGCGCGCAGCGCAACTTCGGCGGCGTGGCCGACCCGGAGCTGGACACGCTGGTCGCAGAGATGGAGGCCACGCCGGACGAGGCGGCGCGCCGTCCGCTGCTCGAACGCGCTCAGCAGATCATCGCGGCCAACCGGTACGTCGTGATCGTCGCGCAGCGCTCGTCACCGGCGATCGTCGCCGAGACCTTCGCGGGCTACCTGCCGTCGTCGGTGCTCCACCACATCAGTGCGCAGACCTAGCCTCCGCATCGCGCAGGCGGCGCTCACGCTCGTCGCGGCAGCGGCGCTCGTGTGGTCGCTGCAGCTGCTGGCTCCCGGGGACCCGGCCCGCCGCGTGCTCGTCGCCAACGGGGTGAGCAGCCCGACGCCCGCCCAGGTGGCCGCCCTGCACACCGAGCTCGGCCTGGACGAGCCCACACCGGCGCGCCTGGCGCGCTGGCTGGTGTCGGCGGCTCGGGGTGACCTCGGCACGTCCTGGCGCACCGGCGCCCCGGTCACCGCCGAGCTCGCCGAGCGACTCCCGGCCACGCTGCGGCTCGCCGCCGTCGCGCTGGGGCTGGCACTCCTGCTCGCGATCCCGCTGGCGCTCACGGCGGTGGCCGGGCGGAACCGCCTCCCGGATCTCGGCGGGCGCGGCCTGATGTTCCTCGGCGCGTCGGCCCCGAGCTTCGTGGTCGGCACCCTGCTGCTGGAGGTCGTGGTGCTGCGTCTCGGCATCGGGCGGGTGCTCGCCGACGGGTCGTGGGGCGGGGCCGTGCTGCCCGCGATCCCGCTCGCGCTCGCCGCGGCCGCGGTGTGGGCGCGGGTGCTGCGCGGCGCGATGCTCGACGTCGGCACGCGGCGGCACGTCCACGTGGCCCGGGCGCGCGGGGCCGGCCGGCTGCGTGTGCTGCTCGTGCACGTCCTGCCCGGGGCGAGCCCGCCCCTGCTCGCCGCGATCGGGATGACCATCGGCTCGCTGCTCGCAGGCGCCGCGGTGGTGGAGACCGTCTTCACGTGGCCGGGCATCGGGCCGTACCTGATCGACGCGATCGTCGCGCGCGACGTCCCGGTGGTGCAGGGCACGGTGCTGCTCGGCGTGCTGGCCTACGTCGTCGCGAGCATGGTCGCCGACCTCGCGGCCGCCGCGATCGAACCGGGCCGCCGATGACCGAGCGCGCCGAATTCTGCACGGGAGCCGTGCTGCTCGCCGGTCTCGCCGTGCTGGCGATCGTCGTGCCGTGGCTGGGCCCCGACCCGGACGCCACCGACTACGCGAACCGGCTGGCCGCCCCGAGCGGGTCCCACCTGCTCGGCACCGACCAGGCCGGGCGGGACGTGCTGGCCAGGGCCGCGGCCGGGGTGCACACCTCGCTCGGCGCCGCCCTGCTCGTCACGGTCGTCTCCGCAGCGGTGGGGCTCGTGGTGGGGGTGACCGCCGCGCTGGCCTGGGGCGTTGTCGACGCCGTGCTCTCCCGAATCGTCGATGTGGTGCTGGCGATCCCCCAGCTGGTGCTCGCCCTCGCCGTGGTGGGCGTGCTCGGTCCGGGACTGGCGAACCTCGTGGTCGCGATGGCGCTCGCCGGCTGGGCCCCGCAGGCCCGCTACGCCCGCACGTTCGCCGCGGGCCTGATGCACCGGCCGTACGTCGTTGCGGCCGAGCTCGCCGGGGTGCCGCGTCCGCTGGCCGCGCTGCGCCACGTCGTGCCGGCGACGACGTCCGGTGTCGCCGCGGTGGCCACGCTCGGCCTCGGCGAGGTCGTGCTCGGGCTGGCGGGGCTGTCGTTCCTCGGGCTCGGGGTGGCGCCGCCCACCGCCGAGTGGGGACAGATGGTGGCCGAGAGCACGACGGTCGCCGGGACGGCGCCGTGGCTCGTGATCGTGCCGGGCACGCTGATCGTGCTCAGCGTGGCGTGTGCGTCCCTGCTCGGCGACGCGATCGGCCGGGAGGCGCCCTGATGCTCGCCATCGAGGGCCTCTCGGTGCGCTACGGGGACGTCGTGGCCTTGCACGACGTCGACCTCACGGTCGCCGACGGTGCGGTCGTCGCGCTGATCGGCGAGTCGGGCTCGGGCAAGAGCACCCTGCTCGACGCGGTGCTCGGCGTCCTGCCGCCGTCGGCCACGGTGTCCGGCACGATCCGGCCCGGCGGCCTGCGGCGGGGCGTCGAGATCGGCTACGTGGCGCAGGACCCGTTCGGCTCCTGCGACCCGGTCTGGACGGTCGGGCACCACGTCGCGGAGGCCTGGCGGGTGCACGGGCTGCGTCCGCCGCGGGGCCGCATCGCCCGGCGGCTGGCCGGGTTGGGCGTCGCTCCTGACGGGCTGCGCCGCCGCCCGCACACCTGGTCGGGCGGGATGCTGCAGCGGGCCGACCTCGTGGCCGCCACGGCGCACGAACCCGCGCTCGTGCTCGCCGACGAACCGACCTCGGCGCTCGACGCCGAGCACGCCGAGGCCGCGATGGCCGCCCTGGTCGGCACCGCCCGCTCTGCGCTGGTCGCGGGCCACGACCTCGCCCTGCTGACCCGCCACGCCGACGAGGTCCACGTCCTGCTGCGCGGCCGCGTGGTGGAGCGCATCCGCATCGATCGCGGCGGCGTCCAGACGCTGGCCGCCCACGCCCACCACGAGCACACGCGAGCATTGCTGGCCGCGCTCCCCGACCGGTTGCAGCAAGGCCACCTGCACGCAGCGTCGTTGCAAGAAGCGTCGTTGCAAGAAGCGTCGTTGCAAGAAGCGTCGTTGCAGGTAGGTGGCCTTGCTGCAACGAGGGCCCCGGCGGCACGCCTCGAGCGCGTGACGCTGGGCCATCCGGGCCGCCCACCCGTGCTGGTCGACGTGGATCTCGACGTCCGGCCCGGCGAGGTGGTCGGGATCTGCGGGCCGTCCGGGCAGGGGAAGACGACCTTGTTGCGGGCGCTGGCCGGACTGCACCGGCCGGCGTCGGGCACCGTCCGGCTCGGCGGCGTCGACGTCTGGCAGGGGCGGCGGCCACGCCGGCCCCGGCCGGGGTACGTGATGCCGATCTTCCAGGACGTGTCGGCGAGCCTGGACCCGCGCTGGCCGGTGTGGCGGTCGGTCGCCGAGGCGGGCGTGACCAGGGCGGACGTCGAGCGGCTGTTCGCCGCCGTCGGCCTGGACGAGCGCCACGTCGACGCGCGGCCCGCGCAGCTGTCGGGCGGCCAGCGGCAGCGGGTCGCGATCGCCAGGGCGCTGGCCGGGAAGGCCGCGCTGATCGTCGCCGACGAACCGACGGCTGCGCTCGATCCCACGGTCGCGGCGGGCGTGGTCCGGCTGCTGCGCGAGGTGGCCGACGGCGGGTGCGCCGTGGTGGTCGCAAGCCACGACCATGCGCGAACCAACTCGTACGCGGATCGCGTGCTTCGGGTCGCTGAACTGGGAATTCATGACGGGAGCGCCTCGTTGTAGAAGGCGGACACCTCCGATTGCAAGGGCGGCGATCGCCATGAAGGGCGACCGAGTAGAGATCGTCATCGACGCCGGGAGCGGCACCACACGCACGTACGAGATCGAGGCCACGCGCGCAGGCCGGAAGGTCGCCATCACGCAGGCCCGTGGGGTGATCGAGGTCAGCGAGATCACGCGGGGCGGCACCACCACGCGCACGGCCCGCTTCCTCGCCAACCGCGTGCTGGCGCTCGTCGAGCACCCCGCGGCCGACAACCCGGTCGCGGACGAGCTCGTGCCCGCCCTACGCTCGGTCTGAACCCCTACCTAGGCAGACTTTCGCACCGATGTCCTCTCCCGCGGCCCGAGCCGCTGACGCGCGCCCCGAGCCGGCCGACCAGCCGTCGGACCAACAGTCGGATCATACGTCCGCGCCCGCCGTCTCCTCCCGCGACGGCGGGCGCCCGCCTCGTACCCGCCGTCCGCGCAGGCGCAGGCCGCGCTCCCGCGAGGGTGTGGCCGTACCCGCAGCCGACGTCCGGCCGGTCGACGACGCGGAGCTGGACGCGCTCGCCGAACGCATCCCCGCCCTCTCGCTCCAGGACGAGCACCGCATCGGCCGCCGCCTCGAGACGGTGCGCCGCACCCGCGACACCGCCGCGCGCGCCCGCGCCGCGGCCGGGATCGTCGAGGCGGTGGAGGCGGCCGAGCGGCGGATGGTCGCTCGGCGGGGTGCCGAGTTCACCATCCGCTACCCGGAGGCGCTGCCGGTCAGCACCCGCCGCGAGGACATCGCCGCCGCGATCCGCGACCACCAGGTCGTGATCGTCGCCGGCGAGACCGGCTCCGGGAAGACCACGCAGCTGCCGAAGATCTGCCTCGAGCTGGGCCGCGGGGTGCGCGGGCTGATCGGGCACACCCAGCCGCGCAGGCTCGCCGCACGCACGGTGGCGGCCCGCATCGCCGAGGAGCTGGGCACCGAGCTGGGTGACACCGTCGGCTGGAAGGTGCGCTTCACCGACCACGTCGGCGAGAAAACACTGGTCAAGCTCATGACCGACGGCATCCTGCTCGCCGAGCTCGCGGGCGACAAGATGCTCCGGCAGTACGACACCCTGATCATCGACGAGGCCCACGAGCGCAGCCTCAACATCGACTTCATCCTGGGCTACCTCACCCAGCTGCTCCCCCGCCGGCCGGATCTCAAGGTGATCATCACCTCGGCCACGATCGACGTGGACCGGTTCGCGAAGCACTTCGACGCGCCGGTCGTCGAGGTCTCAGGGCGCAGCTACCCGGTCGAGGTCCGGTACCGCCCCATCGTCGACCTGGACGATCCCGACCACGACCCCGACCGCGACCAGCTCGACGCCATCGGCGACGCCGTGGCCGAGCTCCAGCGCGAGGGCGACGGCGACATCCTCGTGTTCCTGCCCGGCGAGCGCGAGATCCGCGACACCGCCGAGGCGCTGACCAAGCGGGACTTCCGCAACACCGAGATCCTCCCGCTCTACGCGCGGCTGTCGACGGCCGAGCAGCACCGCGTGTTCGCGCCCCATCCGGGGCGCCGGGTGGTGCTCGCGACGAACGTCGCCGAGACCTCGCTGACGGTCCCCGGCATCCACTACGTGATCGACACGGGCACCGCCCGCATCTCCCGCTACTCGCGGCGGTTGAAGGTGCAGCGGCTGCCGATCGAGAAGATCTCCCAGGCCAGCGCCAACCAGCGCGCCGGACGCTGCGGCCGTGTGGCCGACGGCATCTGCATCCGCCTCTACAGCGAGGACGACTTCGACGCGCGCCCGGAGTTCACCGACCCGGAGATCCTGCGCACCAACCTCGCGTCCGTCGTGCTGCAGATGATCTCGCTCGACCTCGGCGAGCTCACCGACTTCCCCTTCGTCGAGCGGCCGGATCCGCGCGCCGTCGCCGACGGCATCGCGCTGCTGCAGGAGCTGGGCGCGCTCGACGGCCGCGAGCTCACTCCGGTGGGTCGCGCGCTCTCCGCCCTGCCGGTTGACCCGCGGCTGGGCCGGATGCTCGTCGAGGCCGACCGCAACGGCTGCCTGCGCGAGGTGCTCGTCATCACCGCCGCGCTGTCGGTGCAGGACCCGCGCGAGCGGCCGGCCGAGCAGCGCCAGGCCGCCGACGCGAAGCACGCCCGGTTCAGCGGGGAATGGACCGCGGGCGGCTCGACCCTCGACGCCGCCGGCTCGGACTTCCTGGCGTTCGTCAACCTCTGGCGCTACGTCGCCGAGAAGCGCGAGGAGCTGTCCGGGAACAGGTTCCGGCGGTTGCTGCGCGACGAGTTCCTGCACTACCTGCGCATCCGCGAGTGGCAGGACCTGCACGCCCAGCTGCGGCAGGCGGCGCGCAACGCGGGCCTCACCCCGGGCGACGTCGACGCTGTATCTACCCGCCCCGCCGACTCCGCAAGCTCTGCCGGCTTCCATCCCCTACAAGCCGACCGGATCCACATGTCGGTGCTGTCCGGGCTGCTCTCGCAGGTCGGGCTGCGCGACGACGGTCCCGAGCGAGGCGACCGCAACAAGGATCGGCGGAGCACCGGTCGCGAGTTCCTCGGTGCCCGCGGCGCCCGTTTCATGATCTTCCCCGGCTCACCGCTGGCCAAGAAGCCCCCGCGCTGGGTGATGGCGGCCGAGCTCGTGGAGACGTCGCGGCTGTTCGCGCGCACCGCAGCCCGGATCCAGCCGGAGTGGCTCGAGCCGCTGGCCGAGCACCTGGTCAAGCGCACGTACTCCGAGCCGCACTGGTCGCGCAAACGGGCCGCCGTCGTCGCCACCGAGCGCGTCACGCTGTACGGGATCCCGATCGTCGTCGGCCGGAAGGTCGACTTCGGCCGGATCGACCCGGAGACCTCGCGCGAGCTGTTCATCCGGCACGCCCTCGTCGAGGGCGACTGGGACACCCGCCACCGCTTCTTCCACGCCAACCGCGAGCTCCTGGAGGACGTCGAGGAGCTGGAGCACCGCGCGCGGCGGCGCGACCTCGTGGTCGACGAGGAGACGCTCGTCGCGTTCTACGAGGAGCGCATCCCGGCACACGTCGTCTCCGGCCGGCACTTCGACTCGTGGTGGAAGAAGGAGTCGCGGCGCACGCCCGACCTGCTCGACTTCACCGAGGAGATGCTGCGCACGGCGCAGGCGGCGGGGGTCGACCGCTCGGCATACCCCGACCACGTCGAGGCGGGCGGGCTCACGCTGCCGCTGTCCTACGCGTTCGAGCCCGGCGCCCGCAGCGACGGTGTCACCGTCGACGTACCGGTGGCCGCGCTGCACCAGATCGATCCCACCCCGTTCACCTGGCAGGTGCCCGGGCTGCGCGAGGAGCTGGTCACCGCGCTGATCCGCACACTGCCCAAGCAGCTGCGCCGGCTGTACTCGCCCGCTCCCGATCACGCGAGGGCGGTGCTCGCGCGCCTGCAGGCCGGGCGGGAGCCGCTGCTCGACGGGCTGGAGCGCGAGCTCGGCCGGATGCGCGGCGTCGAGATCCCGCGCGAGGCGTGGGAGCTGGAGCGGCTCCCCCAGCACCTCACGGTGACGTTCCGGGTGGTGGACGAGGCAGGCCACGAGGTCGCGCGGGGCGCCGACCTGGAGGCGTTGCGGCGCGAGCTCGCGCCGAAGGTGCGCGAGGAACTCGCCGCGGCGGGCGTCGACATCGAGACGACGGGCGCCAGAACCTGGTCGTTCGGCACGCTGCCGCGCGAGCACCCGATCCGGCGGGGCGCCCACACCGTCACCGGCTACCCGGGGGTGATCGACCGCGGCACGAGCGTGGACGTCCGGGTGTTCCCCACCGCGGCCGAGCGCGACGCGGCCCACCACCGGGGCGTCCGGCGCCTCCTGCTGCTGGAGACACCGTCACCGGTGCGGCAGGTGCAGCGCGACCTGGACAACGCCGCGAAGCTCGCGCTCTCCCGCAACCCGCACGGCTCGGTGGCCGCGCTGCTCGACGACTGCGTCACGGCGGCCGCCGACCACCTGATCGCGGCGGCCGGTGGCCCGGCATGGGACGAGCGGTCCTACGTCCGGCTGCGCAAGCTCTTCGCCGATCGCCTCGCCGCCACCACCCTGCAGGTGCTGCACGCCGTGCGCGGGGTGCTGGTGGTCTGGCACCGGGTGCAGGCGCAGCTGTCCGACCTGCGTGCCCCCGTGCTGGCCGCCGGCGTCGCCGACATCACCGCCCAGGTGAACGCCCTCGTCGGTCCCGGCTTCGCGACGGCGGCAGGCGCCACCCGGCTCGCCGACGTCGCGCGCTACGTGGAGGCCGTGGAGCGGCGGATCGAGAAGCTGCGCGCCGACCCGGCCCGCGACGCCGAGTGGACCGCGCAGGTCCGCGCGGTGGCCGACGAGTACGCCGCCGAGCTGGCCGCGCTCCCCCCGGGCGTCGATCCGGGGCCGGAGCTGCGCGAGATCCGCTGGATGATCGAGGAGCTGCGGGTGGGCCTCTACGCCCACCCGATGCGCACCCGCTACCCGGTTTCGATCAAGCGGATCCAGCGGGCGATCGACGACCTGGCCTGACGGCGAGGAGGTTCATCGCGCGGAAGGCGATGGGCACACCACCGTCCTGGTTCAGCAGCTCGACCTGCGTGACGACCATGCCCCGGTCCGGCTTCGAACGGGACAGGCGCGTGTCGAGCACCGTCGCGCGCAGGTGAACGCGGTCGCCGGGCCGCAGCGGCACCTGCCAGCGCAGCTCGTCGACACCGGGTGAGGCGAGACTGGCTGCGCGCGAGAGGTAGTGGTCGGCGAGCAGCCGCATCGCGAGCCCGGCCGTGTGCCAGCCGCTGGCGATGATCCCGCCGAACGGGCCGTGCAGCGCGAACCCGGGGTCGGTGTGGATGGGCTGCGGGTCGAACTCCTTCGCGAAGCGGAGGATCTCCTCCTCATCGACGTCGAGGTGGCCGTACTCGTACTGCGCACCGGTCACGTAGTCGGCGAACCAGCGGTCGTGGATGGGCGCAGCGAAGTCGGTGGGGCCGAGCGAGCGTGTCATACCCGCATGATCGGGCAGGGAAGGTTCAACGTTCGTTGAACCGTCTGAGTGGCTCTGGCCGTCAGAACGCGACCATCTCGCGCAGCCATCCGCTGAGCGCCGCGATCTCCCCGGCAGATGCCGTTCCGATCGGGGCAGGCCGGGTGAATCGCTTCGTGGACACGGCCCGGACGTCCTCGGTGCGTGCCCAGCTCGGGCTGCGCAGCCCGGACTCCGGAGAAGCGATGCGCACGTGGTGTTCGAGACCGCGGTCTCTGGTGGTCAGGGGGACGACGAGCGCCATGTCGATCGGGAAGCGGCAGTGCGTGGTCGAGCTGACCACGATCGCCGGCCGGAGGCCACCTTGCTCGTGTCCGATCGGGTTGCCGAAATCCACCCACCACACCTGCCAGGGAGCCAGCCGCGGAGACCGACTCACCGGTCGGGTTCCGAGTACTCGCCCGCAGCGTCGGGGAGGCCGTCACCCACGGTTCCATCGGCCTCGTCGAGCTCGGCCTGATAGCTCGCCCATTCGTCGGGGTCGGCACGGAGCTCTTCGTATCGGCGAACGATCTGATTGATCTTGTGTTCCCGAACGAGCTGGCGGACGACCTCACCCAGCGGCACTCCCTGGAAGTCCCGGGCGGCAAGCTCCGCGAGCTCGTCGCGGACTCCGCTATCGATCTGCATGGACGTCGTCGCCATACCCTTCACTATAGAATCTGCCATAGACGACCGCGATCTCCGCAGGGCGCCGATCCGCCACTCACGCGTTAGGGTGCCGATCATGCGCGAGCCCGACCCCGCCAGGCCGTCGCCACCGGACGACAGCTACCTGCGCTCGCTCAACGCGGCCACCGAGCTGGCCGTCCGCGAGGCCGAGCCGATCATGTCCGAACACGCCGGGGCGCCGGGGGAGGTCCGGTCCGCCGTGCTCGCCGCGGCGCGGGAGTACGGCGACGACCTCGTCGCACTCAGCCACGATCTGCACGCCCACCCCGAGGAGGCCTACGCCGAGCACCGGTCGGCACGGGCGGTGGCCGCCCTGCTGGAGCGGCACGGCCACACCGCCGAGATCGGGGTCGGCGGCCTGGACACCGCGCTCATCGCCACCCGCGGCACCGACGGCCCGCACATCGGCGTGCTCGCCGAGTACGACGCGCTGCCCGGGATCGGCCACGCGTGCGGCCACAACATCATCTGCGCCACCGCGGTCGGCGGGTTCCTCGCCGCGGCCCGGGTGCAGGAGCAGGTCGGCGGGCGCCTGTCGCTGATCGGCACGCCGGCCGAGGAGGGCGGCGGCGGCAAGGAGAAGATGGCCCGCGCCGGCGTCTTCGACGACGTCGACGCCGTGATCATGCTCCACCCGTTCACGCACGACCTCGCGCTGCACCCGTTCCTCGGCCGCCGCCAGGTCGAGATGGTCTTCCACGGGGTCGCGTCGCACGCCGCCGCGCAGCCGTTCATGGGCCGCAACGCGCTCGACGCGGCGGTGGCGGCCTACCAGGGCATCGCGGCGCTGCGCCAGCACCTGCCCAGCAGCGACCGGCTGCACGGGATCTTCACCGACGGCGGCGCACGACCCAACGTGGTTCCCGAACGCGCGGCGCTGCTGTACTACGTCCGCTCGGCGGCGCCCGAGACGCTGCGGGACCTGGCCGTCCGGATGACGGAGATCGCGCACGGCGCGGCGGCGATGACCGGCTGCGGCGTCGAGTTGCATTGGGACCCGCTGCCGCCGTACCTGCCGATCCGCTTCAACCACGCGCTGGCCGCGCGGTGGGCGGTGAACCAGGAGCCGGTGGGACGCAGGTCCCTGCCGCCCGGTGTGGTGCCCGACTTCCTCACCGGCTCCACCGACCTGGGCAACCTCAGCTACCGGATGCCCGCCATCCACCCGATGATCGCCGTGTCCGACCCGACCGTCGCCCTGCACACCACGGCCTTCGCGGAGGCCGCAGGCGGGCCCGCGGGTGACCTCGCCGTACGCGACGGCGCCGTCGGCCTCGCGCTCACGGCCGTCGACTACCTGGCCGACCCCTCCCTGCGCGAGGCCGTCCACGCCGAGTTCGCCGCGGCAGGCGGCCCACTGGACGTACCGACGTTCTTCGACTGAGCCAGCTTCGAGGAGGCCGCGTGACCACCGCCAGCCAGTCCGCCCCACCCGGCCGCCTCGACCGCTTCCTGGACCGGATCGAACGCGCCGGCAACCGGCTGCCCGAGCCGTTCATGCTGTTCGTGCTGCTCACGCTCGTGGTCGCGGTGCTGTCCTCGGTGATGGCGGCGTTCGGGGTGGCCGTCACGATCCCCGGCGAGGACGAGGTCACGCCGGTGCGCGGCGCGTTCAGCGGCGCAGGGCTGGAGTTCTTCTTCACTGGCCTGGCGGAGAACTTCATCGGTTTCCCACCGCTGCGCACGGTCGTGACGATCATGCTGGCGGTCGGGCTCGCGGAGCGGTGCGGGATGCTCGCGGCGCTCATCCGGCTCGCGTTCTCGCGCGCACCGCATTGGCTGCTGCCCTACGCGCTCGGGTTCATCGGCGTCAGCGGCAGCGTCATGGCCGACTCGGCGTTCATCATCATCCCGCCGCTCGCCGCGATCGTGTTCAAGGCGGCCGGCCGGCACCCGGTGGCCGGGCTGATCGGCGGCTTCGCCGCCGTCGGCGCGGGCTACTCGACATCGCTGCTGGTGACCAGCCTGGACGCGCTGCTCGCCGGGATCACCAACGGGGTGGCCGCGACCCTGCCCGTCACCGGCACGCCCGTCACCCCGATCTCGAACTACTTCTACAACGCGGTCTCCTCGATCGTCCTGAGCCTGCTGGCGGGCCTGATCATCGACCGGGTGGTGGAGCCGGGGCTGGTGCGCTCCGGCTTCCCGGACAGGGAGGTGGAGCGCGACGACGCTCCGGCCAGGGGCGACGAGAACGACCCGACCGCCGAGCCGACGAGTGCCACCGTCACCACCGCCGAGCGCCGCGGGCTGCGCGCCGCGGGCGTCGCGCTGCTCGTGCTCGTGGTGGCGGTGCTCGCGCTGGTGCTCGTACCGGACTCCCCGCTGCGGAACGAGACCGGCGGCTACCTGCCGAAGTCGCCGCTGCTGGACTCGGTGGTCACGCTGGTGTTCCTGGCGTTCTTCGTGCCCGCGCTCTTCTACGGCATGTTCGCCGGCACGATCCGGCGCGGGGCGGACGTGCCGCTGCTGATGGCCCGCGCGCTGAGGGACCTCTCCGGGTTCATCGTCCTGGCGTTCGTCCTCGGCCAGTTCATCGCGCTCTTCGCCTGGACCAACATCGGCGCCTGGCTGGCCATCTCCGGCGCGCAGCTGCTGGAGGCGATCGGGCTCACCGGCTACCCGGCGATCCTCGGGTTCGTGGTGCTCGCGTCGCTGCTGAACCTGTTCATCGTGTCCGGATCCAGCCTCTGGACGCTGATGGCGAGCGTGTTCGTACCGATGTTCCTGCTGCTGGGCTACGAGCCCGCCTTCGTGCAGGGTGCCTTCCGGGTGGGCGACGCGGCCACGCAGGTCATGACGCCCCTCAACCCGTACATGATCGTGCTGCTGACGTTCGTGCGGCGCTACGAGCCTGCCGCGGGACTGGGCACGGTGATCGCGAAGATGGTGCCGTTCGTCGTGCCGTTCTGGGTGGCGTGGGTGCTGGTGCTCACTATCTTCTACGCGTTCGGCATCCCGCTCGGGCCGGGGGTCGACGTGCGGGTGGGCGAGTAGCGCGCACTCAGCGGAGCGCCGAGCGCGCCGTGGGCTCCAGCTCGAGCACCTGCACCGACTTCGCGGCCGCCTGCCAGGACGGGTCGGTGTCGAGCCGCTCCCGCGCAGCCCCGAGCGCATCGGCGGCGGGGAACGACGCGAACCAGACCACCGCCTGCTCGTCGCGGACCGGCAGCGCCGGGAAGTCGTTGGCGTACGGGGCGGTGCGCGCGACCACGGGCCGCACACCGAGCAGCGACTCGGCGTCGTCGGCGGCCGCTTCCACGCCGTCGCCCGTGCGGACCACGACGAGGACGCGCGAGGGGCCGGCCCGGCCCGCTCCGACGGCCACCCGCGGGGCATCCGGGAACCCCGAACCCACCGGCTCCAGCAGCAACACGTCGTCGAAGTCGACCATCGTGGCGTTCGCCGCGTCGCGGTGCCGCTTCCACACCGGCCCGCCGTAGAACCCGGCGAGCGCCGCCCTGCGGGCCGGCATGTCGGAGAACCCGCGGACCCACACGAACCGGTCCGGGTCGCGCACGTCGCGGAACGTGCCGACGATCTGGGCGCCCAGCTCTTCCTGGGACTCGACGAACTCCCGCTCGAACAGCTCGATCAGCTCGTCACGGCGGCCGGGGTGCAGGGTGTACTGCCGCAGTTCCAGGATCGTCACGAGCGGAGGCTAGTGCTTCCGCGATCGGAGGCCGGCCGGCCGCACTGTCGGTCCGAGGCATGCGGTGGCCGCGCACGCCTGGTCGCCTCGGGCGGCCGCTGCGACGACCTCGGCAACGGCGCGCCCGCGCAACCGGGCCCTGCGATCTGCGTCACACCCCGGTGAATCCGCCCGTGGTCGCGGCGCCCCACCTCTCGCATCAAGAGAAGGAGGCCACATGACCGACGTCTGGTCGACCGTCCACGCTGAACGCGCCGCACTCGCCGACGACCTCGCGCGGCTCACGCCTGCGCAGTGGGCCACCCGGTCGCTGTGCTCGGAGTGGAGCGTTCACGACGTGCTGGCCCACCTGGTCGCGACCGCGAAGACGACGAGGTGGCGGTTCCTGCGCAAGTTCGTGGCGGCCCGGTTCGACTTCCACGCGTTCACCGCCAACGGCGTTCGGGAGAAACGGGCCGAGGACCCCGCCGATACCCTCACCTCGTTCCGCGCGGTGATCGGCCGCACGTCCACCCCGCCCGCACCCCTCGAGTCCCGGCTGGTGGAGGCGTTCGT
This sequence comes from Pseudonocardia hierapolitana, assembly GCF_007994075.1. Classification (NCBI taxonomy): domain Bacteria; kingdom Bacillati; phylum Actinomycetota; class Actinomycetes; order Pseudonocardiales; family Pseudonocardiaceae; genus Pseudonocardia; species Pseudonocardia hierapolitana. The sequence continues at coordinate 2,830,777 of NZ_VIWU01000001.1, forward strand.
CCACGGCGAGGACATCCGCCGCCCGCTGGGGTTGCGTCGCGAGTACCCGGTCGCCGAGGTCGTTCGCGCGATCACCCTGCAGGCGCGCACCGACGCGGCCTTCGGCGGCGGCAAGGCGCGGGTGGCCGGGGTCGAGATCCGCGCCACCGACGCCGACTTCACCCTCGGCGCCGGTCCGGTGGTGGAAGGTCCCGCGATCTCGTTGCTGCTCGCGGTCTGCGGCCGGCGGGACGCCTTCGCCGAGCTCTCCGGCCCGGGCCTCCCGCTGGTCACCGCACGGGGTTGAGCCTGGAGCCGACCGGGTCAGGGGTCCGCCAGCACCTGGCGGGCGAGGCGGCCGAGGGCGTCCGCGACCTGCGCGGGCGTCACCCCGCTCGCGCGCTGGTAGCGGAACACCTCGGCCGCGAGCGGCGCGAGGAGCACGTCCACCAGCGCATCCGGGTCCGGGGTGCACGCCTCCACGAGCAGCGACCGCACGTGTGCCCGCCAGAACCCGTAGGAACCCACCGCGAACCGCGCCGCCCCCGCGTCGATCGCGAGCAGCAGCGGGAGGTGCCGGTCGAGGTGCTCGACCATCGCGGCGTAGAACGCCGCCAGCCGCTCGGCGGGCGGGGCGCCGGGACCGAGCGGAGGGACGCCGCGCAGCAGCTGCTCCTGCAACTCCCGCTCGTGCTCGCCGAGCAACGCCTCCGCGATCGAGCCGACGTCCGGATAGCGGCGGTAGAGCGTGGCTCGCCCGACCCCGGCGGCGCGGGCGACGTCGTCCATCGTGACGGCGCGCGGATCCTCCCGGCTGCGGAAGAGCTCCGCGGCTGCGGCGAGCACCCGGGCCCGGTTGCGGGCGGCGTCGGCGCGCTCAGCGGGCGGGGCGCCCACACGCGGCGGGTCGACGGCTGCCATCGGCCAAGGTTAGTGAGCCGCATGGGCCAGCAGCACGCCGCCCGTGATCAGTACGAGGGCGCCGAGGCGCACCGGCGTGACGGGGTCGTGGTGCACGGCGAGACCGAGCAGCACCGCGCCGGCCGCCCCCATCCCGGTGAACACGATGTACGCCGTGCTGACCGGCACGCCGGCGAGCGTGGCACGCGCGAGCAGCCAGATGATCGCGACGCACAACGCGATGCACACCACGCTCGGCCAGAACCGGGTGAGCCCCTTCGTGGGCGGGATGCTCTGCGCCCACGCGATCTCGACGACCCCGGCGGCGAGCAGCCACAGCCAGCCGTTCACGCGTTTCCGTCCTTCCGCGGTGCGTTCCAGGGTGGCCATGCCCGCCTCACGCCGCCGCCGCGGCGAACGCCGCGACGAGCCGGTCGACCTCGGCCTCCGCTGACGCCACCGACGCCTCGTGCTCGGACCTGCGGTCCGCGAGCACCGGGTCGACGAGGGAGTTGACCAGTTCGGCGGCCACGACGTCCACGTCGGTGACGGCGAAGTGGCCGTCGAAGAAGTCGCGCAGGTAGCTGGTGGCGTGCTCGACGGCCGCGCGCGGCGTGCCGGGCAGGTAGGTGCCGCCGCGCGCGCAGACCACGACGAACCGCGTGCCGGCCAGCGACATCCGCGGGAACGTCACCTGGTCGATCCATGCCTTGAGCGCCGCGGGGACCGAGAAGTTGTACATCGGCGTCGCGACGAGGACGACGTCCGCGGCGAGCAGCTCGTCGAGCAGCGGCGCCAGCACCGCCCAGGCCGCCTTCTGCGCCGGGGTCTCGACGACCTCGTGGTAGCGGTGCGGGTCGGTGATCCGCCGTCGCATCAGCTCGTCGCACAGCTCGGTCCACGCCTCGTCGATGAACGGGACGGGGTCGGCCGCGAGGTCGCGGTGGACGTAGGGCGCGCCGGGGTGGGCAGCGCGCCAGCCGTCGGCGAAGCGGGCGCCGAGCCGGCGGGAGAACGAGGTGGAGCGGGCGCTGGCGTCGAGGTGCAGCAGGCCGGGCACGGCAGCCTCCAGAAGTAGAAGTGGACGATGTGTCCAGTTCTACCCTTATCTGGACGTCGTGTCCAGTTAGAGCGATCACATCGCAGCCCTCTAGCGAGATGTAATAGATCTGCTATTTTCAATCGCAGAGGTACCGCAGAGGGGAGCAGGGTGACGACCGAGAAGGAGTTCGTCCACAACCGCATCGCCGTGCTTCGGGCCGAGCGGGGGGTGTCGCGGCGCGAGCTGGCCGAGGCGCTCGGCGTCCACTACCAGACCGTCGGCTACCTGGAGCGCGGTGAGTACCGACCCAGCCTGCACCTGGCGCTGCGCATCGCCGCCTACTTCGAGGTGCCGGTCGAGGTCGTGTTCTCGCTGGCGCCGTTCCCCCGCCTGGGCAGCACGAACAGCTAGGAGGAGCACGCCATGGAGCCTCGCAACCAGCGAGACGTGAAGATGCTGGCCAGGGTCCACGGAGAGGTCCCGGCCAAGTACGCCGACCAGCGCGGCAGGCGGCGGCTGGTCGTCGCAGGCGCCTGCGCGCTGGGGCTGCTGTGGGTGAACACGGCGGTGTCCTGGCTGCTGGCGCCCAGCACCACCGCGATGGTCACGTGCTTCGTGATCCTCGCCGTCGTCGGCCTCGCCGGCGCGTGGATCTGGGGCACGCTGTCGGTGAGCACGCGCGGCACCGTCGGGCTGCCCGAACACCTGCTGGACGAGCGGCAGGCGAAGGAACGGCTCCACGCCCACGCCAGGGCGCACCGGCTGACGCTGATGCTGCTCTTCGCCGTCTACTTCGCCGTCGTGTCGGCCCTGCCGGAGCAGCACGCCGGGATCCCGAGCGCCGCCCTGACGCTGCTGACCGCCGCGCTCATGACCACGGTGGCGGCGCTCCCGTCGCTGGTGGTGGCCTGGCGGATGCCCGACCCCCCTGCCGACGACGAGTGAGCCCGGCGCACGGCGGCGTGACCGCGCGGATCGCGCCGGGCCCGTCACCCCCCGACGGACCCGGCACGATCACCGCACTCTCACTTGATGGCCCCCAGCGAGAGCCCTTGCACGAGCTTGTCCTGCGCCGCGAACCCGGCGATCAGCACCGGGAGCGACACCACCACCGATGCCGCGCACACCGTGGCCAGGAACAGGCCCTGACTGGTGACGAATCCGGTGAGGAACACGGGCGCGGTCTGCGCGACGGTCGCGGTGAGCACGCGCGCGAACAGCAGCTCGTTCCAGCTGAAGATGAAGCAGATCAGCGACGTGGCCGCGATGCCGGGCAGCACCATCGGCGCGACCACCGTGCGCAGGGTGCGGGTGAGGTTGCAGCCGTCGATCGACGCCGCCTCGAGCACCTCCACCGGCACCTCGGCGAGGAACGAGCGCATCATCCACACCGCGATCGGCAGGTTCATCGACGTGTACAGGATGATCAGCAACCAGATGTTGTCGAGCATCCCGATGCCCTGCGCGATCAGGTAGACGGGCAGCAGGCCCGCCACCACCGGCAGCATCTTCGTGGACAGGAAGAAGAACAGCACGTCGGTCCACTTGCGCACCGGCCGGATCGACAGCGCGTACGCCGCGGGGATCGAGAGCAGCAGCACCAGTGCCGTGGACAGCACGCTCGCGGTCAGCGAGTTGAGCAACGGCGGCCACGGGCTCGCGCCGGTCTGCGCGCCGAAGAAGTTCGCGTAGCCCTCCAGCGTGAGCGGCGCGAACAACGACGGCGGGTTCGTGGCGGCGTCGGCCTCGCTGTGGAACGACGTGAGCAGCATCCACAGCACCGGGATGATGAACAGGATGCCGACGAGCCAGGCCAGGACGCTGAGCAGCGTTCCCGTCCGGTTGGGTCGCGGTGCCGACGCCGCCGGCGGCGCGGTACGCGGCGGCGCCTCGAGTGTGGTGGTCATCGGGCCCCCTCCTCACGGAACAGCGACGACACGGTGCGCAGCGCGAACGTGGCGATGATGATCGTGCCGATCACGACGACCACGCCCGCCGCGGAGGCCCGGCCGTAGTCCTGCGCGTTGTAGAAGATCTGGTAGATCGTGTACGGCAGGTTCGCCGTACCCAGACCACCCGAGGTGATCGTGAACACGGCGTCGAAGTTCTGCACGATGTAGATCGATCCGAGGAGCGCTCCGAGCTCCAGGTACTGGCGCAGGTGCGGCAGGGTCATGTACCGGAAGATCTGCCAGCTGGAACAGCCGTCGATCCTGGCTGCCTCGATCACGTCCAGCGGCTTGCTCTGCAGCCCGGCGAGGATGATCAGCATCATGAACGGCGTCCACTGCCAGACCAGTGAGACGACGATCGCGGTGAGCGGCATCGTCGAGATCCAGTCCGGCTGCGGGGCGTTCTCCCCGAAGATCCACGTGAGCACGCCGTTGAACAGGCCGTACTCCGGGTTGTAGAGCGCGTGCTTCCACACCAGCGCCGCGGCCACCGGCACCACGAGGAACGGGGTGATCATCATCGTGCGGACGACCCCGCGGCCGCGGAACGCGCGGTCCAGCAGCAGGGCGATGAGCAGGCCGAGCACGAGGCTGACCAGCACCACCGACACGGTGAGCTGGATCGTCGTGATGATCGAGTCCCGGGTGTTGACGTCGGTGAGCACGCGCCGGTAGTTGTCGAACCCGGTGAAACCGCGCTCGTCGGGGTAGTAGGCGTTCCAGTTCATGAACGAGATGACCAACGTGATCACGAACGGCAGCTGGGTCACGATGATCAGGAAGATCAGCGCGGGCAGCAGCGGGGCGCGGCGGGCCCAGTCGCCCGCGCGGCGCAACGCCGCCTTCTCCTCCGCCGAGCGATCCCACGCGGGGCCCGTGCGCGGCTGCACTTCGGTGCTCATGAGTTGCCCTCCGCCCGAGACCGGTACCGCTCCGCCACGTCGTCGGCCAGCTGCTGGCCCCGCTCCAGCGCCTGATCGACCGTCACCAGCCCGGCGATCGCCGAGCTCACTTCCTGCGACACCTGCGTCCCGAGGTCGGGGAACTCCGGGATCCCGACGAACTGGATGCCGATCGCGGGCCTCGGCTGCACGCCGGGGTTGCGCGGGTCGGCGGTCTCGATGGCGTGCTTCGTCTGCTCGGCGAAGGCACCCGCCTCGGCGACGTACTGCGGGTTCTCGTAGGTGGACGCCCGCTTGCCCGCCGGCACGTCCGACCAGCCGACCTGCTCGCCGACCAGCTGCTCGTACTCCTTGCTCGACGCCCACGAGACGAACTTCCACGCGGCGTCCTTCTTCTCGCTGGCCGCCTGGATCCCCCAGGACCAGGCGTACAGCCACCCCGAGCTGTCGGTCTCGACCACCGGCGCGGGCGCGTAGCCGATCTTGCCGCGGACCGGCGAGTCGGCGGCCTCCAGCGAGCCCGCCGCGGACGTGGCGTCGTACCACATGGCGGCGTTGCCCTGGACCATGTTGTTCAGGCACTCCGTGAAGCCGGCCTGCGGTGCGCCCGCCTCGCCGTGCTCGCGCACCAGGTCGACGTAGAACTGCACCGCCTTCGTGAACTCGGGCGAGTTCACGCCCGCCTGCCAGTCGATGGTGAACCAGGTGCCGCCGAACGTGTTGACCACCGTCGTCAGCGGTGCGAAGACCTGGCCCCAGCCGGGCTGGCCGCGCAGGCAGATCCCGGCCATGCCGGGCTGGACGCCGTCGAGGCGGGCGGCGATGTCGGCCACCTGCTGCCACGTGGGCTGCTCCGGCATCGGGATCCCAGCGGCCTGCAGCACGTCGGCGCGGTACATGAGGAACGAGGACTCGCCGTAGAAGGGCTGGCCGTAGATCTGGCCGTCCGGGCCCTTCAGGGACTCGGTCATCGGCGGGAGGATGTCCGCCTGGTCGAAGGCCGGGTCGGCCGCGATGTAGGAGTCCATCGGCGCGATCCAGCCGCTGCGGGCGTAGATCGGGATCTCGAAGTTGGACAGCGACGCGACGTCGTACTGACCGGCCTGGCTGGAGAACTCCTGGCTGATCTTGTCGCGCACGTCGTTCTCGGGCAGCACCGTGAAGTTGACGGCGATGCCGGTCGCTCTCGTGAAGTGCTCGGCCGTCAACCGCTGCAGGTCCACCATCTGCGGGTTGTTGACCATGAGCACGTTGATGCTGTTCGCCCCACCGCCCCCGACGCTGCCGCCCCACCCCGCGCAGGCGGTGCTCGTCAGCAGCACGACGAGGGAGAGCAGCACGGTCCGCATGCTCTTTCGCCTCATTGCGTCCCTCCGGCATCGGTGCTCAGATGAGCACAACCGCGATCACACGATCAGAAGTGTGGCAACGACCCAACCTCAACTCAATGGCCTGTGGAAGAATGGGCGAAGTTCCGCTCATATGAGCGAGGAGGCGGCAGTGGCGATCGACGGCAGCCCGCGCGGGCCGGCCCAGCTCGTGCTGACGGCGTCGGTCGCGCGCCGGTACTACCTCGACGGCCGGTCCAAGGTCGAGATCGCCCAGGAGTTCGCGCTCAGCCGGTTCAAGGTCGCCCGGCTGCTGGACGACGCGCGCAACAGCGGGCTCGTCCGCATCGAGATCGGTCACCCGGGCTCGGTCGACGTGGAGCTGTCCGACCGGCTCATGTCGGCGCTCGGCCTGCAGCACTGCGTCGTCACCGACACCCCCGACGACGTGCCGGCCACCATGCGCGCCCACCTGGGGGCCGCCGCAGCCGAGCTGCTCACCGAGATCGTCACACCGGACGACGTGCTCGGCCTGTCGTGGGCCCGTTCGGTGAGCGCCATGGCCAACGCGTTGCAGCGGCTCGCCCCCGTGCCCGTCGTGCAGCTCACCGGGGCGCTCGCCCGGCCGGGCGTCGACGACAGCTCGATCGAGGTGGTCCGCGACGTCGCCCGCGTGGCCGGCGGCCCTGCCTACTTCTTCTACGCCCCGATGGCGGTGCCCGACGCCGCCACCGCCCAGGCCCTGCGCCGCCAGCCCGAGGTCGCACAGGCGTTCTCCCGCATCGGGTCGGTCACCTGCGCCGTCGCGGGGGTCGGGGCGTGGGAGCCGGAACAGTCCACGCTCTACGACGCCACCGGCGAGACCGAACGGCAGGAGCTCGCCCGCCGCGGGGTGTGCGCCGAGATCTCCGGCGTGCTCGTCGACGCCGATGGCAACCCCGTGCGCTCCGAGCTCACCGAGCGGATGATCGGCATCACGGCCGACCAGATGCAGGCCGTGCCCGAGGTGATCGCGATCGTGTATGGAGGGGCCAAGGTGCGAGCCGTGCTCGCCGCGGTGCGGGGTGGGATGGTGAACAGCCTGGTGACGCACTCGACGCTGGCCGAGTCGCTGATCGCCGCGGCTGCGACATGAGAGCGGGGTCCTGACGGTGGAGGTGCCGCTGCTGGGCGGCACGGCCAACCGCGGTCAGGTGCACCGGGTCGGCGACACCGTCCGGCGGCCGCTGCGCCCCACGAGCAGCGCCACCCACGCGCTGCTGCGCCATCTCGAGGACGTCGGGTTCGACGGCGCCCCGCGCGTGCTCGGCATCGACGACTCCGGCCGGGAGGTGCTCAGCTACGTGCCCGGCCGGGCCGTCACCGCACCGGCCCCGGCCTGGGGGCTCACCGATGACGCCCTGCGCAGCGTCGGCCGGCTGCTGCGCCGCTTCCACGACGCGACGGCTGCCTTCGACCCGGCGCCGTACCGCTGGTCGCACCCGGCACCGGCCCCGTTCGACGGCCGCGGCATCGCCCACAACGACCCGAACCTCGACAACGTGGTCTTCCGGGACGGCCGAGCCGTCGCGCTCATCGACTTCGACCTGGCGGGGCCGGGCTCCCCCGTCTGGGACGTCGCGGCCGCGGCCCGGCTCTGGGCGCCGCTGCGCGACCCGGTCGACACCACCGACACCCGCCGCGGCCGCGAGCTGGAGCGCACCCGGATCCTCCTGGACGCGTACGGCCTGGACGACGCCGGCCGGGCGGCGTTCCTCCCCGCGCTGCGCGACTCGCACGCGTGGATGCGCGAGATCGTGCGGGACGGCGCCGAACGGGGCGTCCCCGGCTTCGCGGAGTACTGGACGCCCGAGGCGCAGGAGCGCCAGGAACGGGCCATCGCGTGGTACGACCGGAACGCCGACGCGATCGCTTCTGCCGTGCAGTAGCCGCGCCGGGCACCCCGAGCTGTGGATCCTTGGCCTCCCGCCCCGGCCTCTGGTGGTCTCGTGATCGGCAGGTCGGGTGGGCAGCGGCGGAATCCGGCCGCATTCGCGCCGAACCCTGATCACGGCCGGCTCGGGTGCGTTCAGCGGAACGCGACGGCGTGCCGCTCGGGACGAACCCTTTCGTGGGCGCGCCGTTCCCGACTCGGGCCGCCCAGCCTCACGCCGGCCTGGGGCTGTCGTGCCGATCCGGTTCGCCCCGCACCTCAGGTGTGCGGGGTGGCGGGGTCGGGTTCACCACCGACCTCCCACCCACGTGTCGGGGCCGAGGAGAACAGGCCCGAACACGACAGAAGCCTGGACGGCGAGCGAGCACCAGGTGGCCAGAGCCGGGAACGGCGCGTCCCACCGCAGCCCCACCCCACCAGACCGACCCGGCGCCAGCGGCATGATCCGAACCAGCGGGCGTCCATTGCTGTGGCCACAACCACGGACAACCGATACCGCGGATCATGCGCGCAGCCCCCGCCCAGCGGGCCGCGCGCCATGATCACGAAGCGCGGCAGTGGTGCACGGGCATTAGATTGGCGTCATGCTCGACCCGCTGTTCGACGAGCTGAGCATCGAGGAACTGCGGCAGCGGCCGGGGGCGAAGTGGCGCGTGGACCCCGACGTCCTCCCGGCGTGGGGTGGCCGACATGGACTACCCGGTCGCGCCGGTGATCGCAGACGCCATCGAGCGCACGGTGCGCCGCGGAGACCTCGGCTACCCGCAGTGGGAGGACGTGCACCCGCTGCGCGTCGCGTTCGCCGACCGGATGCGCGAGCGCTACGGATGGCGGGTCGACGTCGCCGACCTGCGCGAGCACACCGACGTCGTGCAGGCCGTGCAGGTGCTGCTGCACCTCGCCACGGCGCCCGGCGACGCGGTCGCCGTGCACACCCCGACCTACCCGCCGTTCCACCACAGCGTGGGTGCGATGGGCCGCAAGCGGGTGGACGTGCCGCTCCTGCGCAGGCCTGCGGGCTGGGCGGTGAACACCGCGGGCCTGGCCGACGCCGTCGCCGCGCACGACTGCCGGGCGCTGCTGCTGGTCAACCCGCACAACCCGACCGGCAGGGTGCTCACCCGCGACGAGCTCGGCGAGATCGCCGCGATCGCCCGCCGCCACGACCTGCTCGTCGTCAGCGACGAGATCCACGCCGAGCTCGCCTTCCCGCGGCACGAGCACGTACCGTTCGCCTCGCTCGACGCCGACGCGGCGGCCCGCACGGTGACGCTCACCTCGGCGAGCAAGGCCTTCAACCTGGCCGGCCTGCGCTGCTCGGTGGCCCACTTCGGGCCGCGCCGGCTGCTCGCCCTGCGCGACGCGGAGCCGACCGAGCTGTACGGCGCGGTCTCGACCCTCGCCGTGGTGGCCGCCGTCGCCGCGTGGCGGCACGGCAGGGACTGGCAGGAGCGCCTCCGGCGCGTGCTCGACCGCAACCGGCGGACGGTGGCCGGGGCTATCGCGTCGTGGACGTCGGACCCGGATCCGATGCCGGAGGCCACCTACCTGTACTGGTTCGCCGCCGACGCGCTCGGGCTGGGCGACGACCCGGTCGACGAGGTGCTCACCCGCGCCCGCGTGCTGCTCGCCGGAGGACCGCGGTTCGGCGAGGAGGGCCGCCGCTACCTGCGGTTGAACTTCGCCACCGGCGCGGCCGTCCTGCAGGACGTGCTCGACCGGCTCGGCTCGCTCGCCCCGGCGCGCACCCCTCGGTGAGCGCTGCAGAATGGCCGCGATGACTGCCGTGGAACGGCTCCTCACGACCGCGTACGTCGACGACCGGGCTCCGGACGAACACGTGTCGGTGCGGGCGCGTCATGAAGCCGTCCTCACGGACGGCCGCCGGCTCCTGCTGCTGGACGACCGGGGCTGGGGCTCGACCCAACGGTGGAGCGCCGCATCGGCCGAGGACGTCGAGGAGACGGCGCGCGTCGTCGTCGGACCGGACGAGCCCCCCGAGGGCCGCACCTGGGAGCAGGAGCAGACCGGGCACTGGGCCCACCTCGCCCGGATCCTCGAGGAGCACGGTGTCGCGGTCGACGCCCGGGACCTGAGGCGCCTGCCGCACGACGTCGTGCTGACCGAACGGCTGCTGGCGCTCCTCGGCGGCGAGCCGGCGTCCTCCTAGGCGCGCACGCCTACCTGCCCCACCGCGCCGCGGAGCCCGACGCACCCGACGCAGCCGATACAGCCGACGCAGTCGACGCACCCGATGCACGCCACACAGCGACGGCATCCGACGCAGCCCAGGCACGCGATGCACGCCACGAGCGCCACGCTCAGCAGCGTCAGCACGGAGCCCATGATCCCGACGCTGCCCGCCGTGGCCACGCTCCCCGCCACGGCGGCGCTCCCGGACGTCGCCACGCTTCCGGCGACCGCGACGCTCCCCGCCGTGGCGACGCTCCCGGCCACGGCCACACTGCCCGCGGTGGCCACGCTCCCCGCCACCGCGAGGCTGCTGTCCGTCGCGATGCTGCCGGCGACCGACACATCCTGATCACCCATCTGCGTCCTCCCCTGGTCGTCCCGGGGGCGCACGCTACCCCGGGATGATCCGCCGCTTCCGCAGATCGTCGAAGAGGCCGAGCAGCATGGCCTCGGTGTCGACGTAGCGGTGGAAGCCGAACCGGCGGGATTTCGACGTGTCGGCGAACATGTCGTAGTCCCAGGACAGGACGAAGTCGCCGAACGCCCACGACGACACGTCCGCGTATGGGGTGGGGGCGAGCCCGTGACGCGCGACCATCGCGTCCCACACCGGCTCCTTGTCCGCCATCACGTCCTGCAGGGACATCGGCAGCGGCGGGGCCACCTCCAGCCCGAACGCGTCCGCGACCACCGGCCACATCCGGTTCCAGCGGAAGAGGTCCCCGTTGGCGATGTTGAACGCCTCGTTCGCGCAGCGCGGGTCGGTGGCCGCCCACACCGTGGCCTCGGCGAGCAGCCCGGCGTCGGTCAGCTCCAGCAGCGCGTCGTACGCGCCCGGCTTGCCGGGGAACCGCAGCGGCACGCCCAGCTCCTTGCTGATCGACGCGTACACCGCGAGGACGACGCCGAGGTTCATCGGGTTGCCGAGCCCGAACCCCACCACCACGGATGGCCGGATCGCCGACCACGTCCAGCCACCGGCGGCCGCGCGCTCCTCCACGAGGTGCTGCTGGTCGACGTTGAACTCCGGCGGCATGTGCGGCGGGTCGCTCTCCTTGGCCGGGGTGGAGAACGGTCCCAGGTGGGCGCCGTAGACCTTGTAGCCCTGCATCAGGCTGACGTGCTGCAGGTCGGGGGCCATGTCGGCGGCGACGTCCAGCACGGTGCGCAGCATCGCGACGTTGGGTTCCACGAGTTCCGACCACGTCGGCCGGTCCTGGTAGGCGGCGTAGAAGACGTGGGTGATGCCGGGATGGGCCCGCAGGGCGTCCCGGACTGAGGCCGGGTCGAACAGGTCGGCGGCCACGTGGCGCACCGGACCGTCCGCGGGTCCGCCGCGCCGGGACAGGCCGACGACGTTCCAGTCGGGCAGGCCTGCGAGGTGCTCGGCGAGCGTGCCGCCGATGACGCCGCGGGCGCCGACCACGAGTGCGGTTCTGGACATGGGAGTCCTCCTAGACGGTGACGGGGGTGCGGCGACGGTCGAGCGTCACGGCGGCGATGGCGACGGCGAGGCCTGCGGCGGCCATCGCAGCGCCGACGGCGTTGGCGGCGGGGAACCCGAACCCGGCGTCGATGACCACGCCGCCGAGCCAGGCCCCGACGGCGTTTCCGAGGTTGAAGGCGCCGATGTTGGCGGCGGACGCCATGGTGCCCGCGGTGCCGGCGGCGTCGAGCACCCTCGCCTGCAGCCCCGGCACCGTCGCGAACGCGCTGGCGCCCACGAGGAACAGGGTGATCGCGGCGGGGATCGGCGAGTGCACGGTCACGGTGAACAGCGCGAGGACGACGGCGAGCGCCCCGATCGTCCCGATGATCGACGGCATCAGGGCACGGTCGGCGATCCGGGCGCCGACGATGTTGCCGACAACGAGCCCGGCCCCGAACAGGAGCACGAGCCAGGTGAGCGCGCTCGACGGGAAGCCCGCGACGTCGACCATCAGCGGCGCGACGTAGGTGAACGAGGCGAACACGCCGCCGAAACCGAGCGCGGTCATCCCCAGGGCCAACCACACCTGGGGCCGGCGGAACGCCGAGAGCTCGGCCCGCAGGTTCGCGGCCGGGTCGGCGGGGTTGTCGGGCACGAGGGCGAGCACGCCGAGCGCCCCGACCACGCCGAGCGCTGCCACGACCCAGAACGTGCTGCGCCAGCCGAACGACTGGCCCAGCAGCGTGCCGAGCGGCACGCCGAGCACGTTCGACACGGTCAGGCCGGTGAACATGGCCGCGATCGCGGCCGCGCGGCGGTTCGGGGCGACGAGCCCGGCGGCCACCACGGACCCGACGCCGAAGAACGCGCCGTGGCACAGCGAGGCGACGATCCGGCTGACCATCATCAGCCCGTAGTCGGGGGCGAGCGCGGAACCGATGTTGCCGATGACGAACAACGCGAGCAGGGCGAGCAGGACGGGCTTGCGCCGCAGCGGGGTCGCCGCAGCGGTGAGCAGCGGCGCCCCCACGAAGACCCCGAGCGCGTAGCCGGAGATCAGCAGGCCCGCGGCGGGGATGTCGACACCGAACTCGGCGGCGATCTCGGGGAGCAGGCCGGTCGGGACGAACTCCGTGGTCCCGATGGCGAAGGCGCTGATGGCGAGTGCCAGCAGAGCGAGGGGCATGGACGGTCCTCCTGATTTGAGCGCACGCCGATAGAGCGCGTCTACAACAGTTGCACACGCCGCCTATTGCGGCAAGCAGGTATGCTGGGCCGCGCATGAGGAGGTGCCGGGATGCCGATCGCCGACGACGCCGTCGAGGTGCGTGCGCAGGGCTGGCGCACGCTCGCCGCGCTGCACGGCCGGCTGGAGGAGGCGCTCGAGAAGGCGCTGCAGGCCGAGTTCGGCCTCTCCGTGGTCGAGTACACGGTGCTCGACACGCTCGCCCGCCAGGACGGGTGGCACATGAGGATGCAGCAGCTCGCGCGCGCCGCCGCGCTCTCCCACAGCGCCACCACGCGGCTGGTCAACCGCCTGGAGAACCGCGGCCTGCTCAGCCGCTACCTGTGCGCGGACGACCGGCGCGGGATCTACAGCCAGATCACCGAGCAGGGCCGGGAGCTGCTCGAACGTGCCCGCCCGGTGCACGACGCCACCCTCAAGGAGGCGCTCGACGCCGCCGGGAGCGTCCCCGAGCTCGGCCGGCTCGTCGAGCTGTTCCGGGCCTGAGCGGTGCTCCGGCTGTCGATCGTTGTGCGCGTGGAGGGCTTCCCGCCTCGGCGGGCATCGTCGTGATCGGCCGATCGGTGCGCGGTCGCCGGATCTGACCCCGGTTGCGCGCCGAACCGCTGATCACGGCCGGGTGCGGGTGCGTTCCGCTCCCGCGGTGTGACTGATCCGTCTCGTGGGCGCGCCGTTCCCGGCTCGGGCCAGATGGCCCTCACGTACCCGGCCCGGGGCTGCTGTCGTGTCGATCCGGTTCGCCTCGAGCCCTCACCTGTGCGGGTGGTCGGGTTGGATTCACTACTGACCCCGGGGTTGCGCGGGCGGCCGTTCCCGACCCGGGGGCACGCCCGATCGGGGACGAGACCGCTGCGGTCGAGTGCCACGCGACTGGCGGTGGTCCCGTTCCCACCACCGGGATTCCCAGGACGACGGGGGCAAGACCGGCCGGATCGGGACGTGAGCTGCGCCTTGAGGTGTTGCGATATCGAACTGCGCTCGACCCCGGGCACCTGGTCGCGATGGTCCGCCTCACCGGTTCCCCTGGCTGCACTGACGACCATAGCAACCGAAACCAGGGGTCAGCCGGGTCGGAGAGTGGGGATCAAGGGCAAATGGTCGCTCCCGAAGATCAACTAGCCACCATCTCGCCTTGATCGCTGAAGGCTCCTCGCGCCGATCAGGCAACAGCCTCCCGGTGCAGCCGATGTCCCGTTTCCGCTGCTCACGAGGGCTGGGCCGCGGCCCGGATCCGGCGGTGACCTCACCGTGCCGCTGCAGGGGAGGGCTGGACGGGAGGGATCGGGACCACCGCCGGTTGCGTGACACCCGGCAGTGACGATCTCGTCGTGAACGGGCGTGCCCCCAGGCCGGGGACGGCAGCCCACGCAACCCCGGAGGTCGGTGGTGAACCCAACCCGGCCACCCCGCACAGGTGAGGGGTGCGACGCGAACCGCGGGACCACGCGAGAGACCCAGATGGTGGGCGAGCGCCGCGTGGCCCGGGCCGGGGACGGCGCGCCCACCGGAACCTTTGCCTGACGGGGCCGACTCGATGGGACCGATGGGATGACCGCGCTCAGGCCCGGCGAAGCGGCCGGGCTGGGCCACGGCCTCGTTGGCCGGGGGTGCCCATGATCCGAACTGTCGGTTGCCCATGGCTGCTCCCACCACAATGAGCACCCGCCACCGCAGATCATCAGCGCCAAGATCGCACGTGTCGGTTGCCCACGGCTGTCACCACAGCCATAGCCAACCGATACAGCGGACCACCGGAGTCCAGCCGGTGGCTGGCGACGAGGCGTCCCGGAGCGAACCCGATGCACGCATGGGGTCGACCTGATCATGCAGAACCCGGTTCGCTCTCGGGCAGGCCCCGCTCATGTCCGCCTCGAGCTCGTGGTCGGGTACGGAACGCAAGGATCCTCCAGGCCGGTTCGGACCTGCTACCGGCCGAAGGACGCCTTCCAGGCGCGGAACCCGCCGTCGAGGTCCGTGGCGTTGCGCAGCCCGAGATCCTGGAGGGAGGCGGCGGCGAGGCTGGAGCTGTAGCCCTCGGAGCACACGACGATCCACGTGACGTCGTGGTCCACCGCCTCCGGGATGCGGGCGTCGGAGGCCGGGTCGAGCCGCCACTCGAGGTGGTTGCGCTCGATCACCAACGCCCCCGGCAGCTCGCCCTCCTGCTCGCGCTGCCAGCCGGGCCGCGTGTCGACGAGGATCGCACCGTCCCGCACCATCTCCGCCGCGCGTTGCGGGTCCGGCCGGTCGAGCCGGGCTCGCGCCGCCGCGAGCAGGTCGTTCACGGTGGTCATCCCACTCCCTCCGACGAACCGGGCTCCACGAGCACGCTGCGCGTCCGGCGCAACCGCGCACCCGGCTCGACGGTGTAGTACGACATCGCGGTCAGCGGAGGAGAGTACGCGTGCACCGACACCGCGGGTGTCGGCTCGGTGTTGCCGACGTCGTGCACGTGCCCGAGCGGGAATCCGAGGCTGCGCCCGGCGCTCACCCGCCGTTCACGCAGGCCGTGCCCCACCCACCGCTGCTCGACGAGGCTGCCGGACACGACCGTGAGTGCCCCGAGCGAGCCTGCGTGGTCGTGGAGCTCGGCGGTCTGCTCGGTGGCCCAGCTGATCAGCCACACGTCCACGTAGTCGTCGGTGCGCAGCAGGCGGTACCAGCGGCGCTCCGGGTCGACCTGGACGGGATGGCGCCCTGCGCGCACCTCGGCGGCGACGTCGCGGGTCAGGGCGGTGAGATCACCGAGGGCGAGCGGGGTGGGGGCGTGCAGCAGCACGGGAGTACTCCAGTGATGGCGGCTTCGAGCGGACGGGGAAGGTCAGCTCGCGCAACAGCACTGGTCGAAGGCGTCCGCGCGACGTGAACCCCAGATCTCTCCGAGGACTGCGGCGGGCGGCATGCGCGTATATGAACACATCGCGCGCGGGGACTTCCAGTGCGCTCCCAGCGCGCGGGATCGGCTCCGTAATGTCCGGGCAAGCCGGCACGTGATCATTCTCGTTCGTCAGATGTGCGCGGCCAGCCAGTCCCGCAGGTCGCCGAGCGGGCCGTCGCGCTCGGGTTCGTTGTAGATCTCGTGCCAGAGCCCCTCGTACCAGCGGACGGTGAGGTCGGGGGACCCGCAGGCGGCCTCCAGTCGACGGAACCCGGACGGGTCGACGATCGCGTCCAGCACGCCGTGCTGCATGAGCACGGGCAGCCGCAGGTCGCGCGCCCGCTCGGGCAGCACCTCGAACTGCCCGACGATCGCCGCGGAGAGGCCGAGGGTCGGGCGGCCGTGGTGCACCAGCGGATCGGTCCGGTACGCCGCGTACACGGCAGGGTCCTTGCTGATCTTCGAGGCGTCGATGCCGGCCGGACGGAGCATCGGCGCGACCTTCGCGACGGCCCGCAGCACGCCGACCGCAGCCCGCGGCACCGTGCTGTTGGCGAGCGCGGGCGCGGACAGGACGAGCCCGGCGAGGTCGCCCTGGTGGTCGAGCGCGTAGGCCAGCGCGATCTGCCCGCCCATGCTGTGGCCGAGCAGGAACACGGGCAGGCCGGCGTGACGGGCGACGACCGTGCGGCGGAAGGCGTCGAGGTCGGCCAGCCAGTCGGCGTAGCGGCGCAGGTGGGCGCGCCGGCCGCCGGAGCGTCCGTGACCCCGGTGGTCCACGCCGTACACCGCCCAGCCCGCTGGGACGAGCGCATCGACCACGTTGCCGTAACGCCCCGTGTGCTCGCCGAGACCGTGGCAGAGCAGCACCACGCCGCGCGGATCGCCCGCGGGGAGCCAGCCCTGCCAGAACAGCTCCACACCACCGACGCCGGGCAGCCGGCCCTCGACGTGCACCACCGCGCGCCCCGCTCCCGCCGGGTGGCCCGTCAGCGCAGGCCGCTCATGGCGTCGTCCTCGACCAGGTTGCTGTCGGCCACCGGGCTCGCCGGCTCGAGCACGACGTCGTGCCGCACGTCGGCCTCATCCGCCACGTCGAGCAGCGTTGCCACCGGCTCGCACCCGGCTGCCGCCACCGACAGTCCGTACTCGCCCGCACCGATGTCGCTGATCCGGTACGTGCCGTCGGCACCGGTGTCGACCGCGTCGACAGCCTCCCCGTCCTGCACGAGCGTGACCCGAGCGCCGACGATCGGGCCGTCCTCGCCGACGACGGACCCCGACACGGAGGACGAGCGCGCGACGAGGATGTCGGTCTCGGTCACCGAGCCGTTCACCGTGATCGCCACGGCGCCCGGCTGGTGCCCCGCCGCGGTCGAGACCAGCACGTAACCGCCCGGCGACGGAGCCACCAGCTCGCCCCGCCCCTCGGCGTCGGCCGCACCGGCGGCCACATCGCCGCCACGGTCGTCGAGCAGCGTGACCGTGGCGCCGCCGACCACCGAGCCGTCGCGGCGGACCACCCGGTAGCGCACGGGCTGCGCGTCACCTGCCGCGACCCGCGGCTCCTCCTCGTCGGGACGTTCCATCTCGACCACGGGGGCGCTGTCCGGGCGCAGGCCCGGATCGGCGAACCCGAAGGTCCGCAACAGGGCGAGATCGGCGGCGGCCTGCTCGGCGGCCCGTTCGTCGGGCGTCTGCCTGCTGCGGCGGCGCTCCACCTGCGCCTCCGGAGCGGAGGTTCGCTCCTCGGCGAACCGGTCCGGCACGGCGCCTGCCGGCAGATCCTCGCCTTCCACGTCGTCCCATCCGTCCGGGAGCGGGATCTCCCCCTCGGTGGGCGCCGACTCGGCGGGCTCGGCGGTCTCACGCTCGGAGGCACCGGTCGCTCCCGGCTCGATCCAGACGGCCTGCGGCTGCGCGACCGGCTCCGGTGCCACCGGCTGTTCCCCGGGGCTCACCTCCGCCGGCACGGATTCGACGGGCGTCTCCTCGCCCGACGTACCGATCTCGGCAGCTTCCCCGGAACGGGGCGTGCCCGCTCCCGGCTCGATCCAGACGGCCTCCGGCCGAGGGGCAGGCTCGGGCGACACCGGCACGGACTGGGCGCGCACTTCCTCGGCCGACGCCGCCCCGGTCTCGGCAGCTTCCCCGGAACGGGGCGTGCCCGCGGCGTCGTCCACTCCCGGCTCGATCCGACCGGCATGCGGCTGCGCAACCGGCTCGCTGGGCTCGTGCGGAGCCTCCTGTTCCACCGAACCGGCCTCCCTCGGCACGAGCCGGACCGGCGCGTCGTCGGCCGAGGTGTCCTCGGCAGGCGCCTCGCTCGGCTCCTCCGGGACGTCCACCTGCGATTCGGCCTCGGCCGGGACGATCTGCACCGGTGTGGCCGACTCCGGCTCGGCGGGCGGCTCCGGCGCAGGCGGCTCCGCGGCCGGGACGATCCGCAGCGGCGCAGGCGGCGCAGGTGGCTCCCGCCAGGGCTGGCCGCCTCCGAGCCCGACGGCCATGCGGGCGCCGCGCTGCCACGGCGTGTTGTCGCCGTCGAGAGAGGGCGCGGGCGGCTCAGCCGACTCCCGCCGGACCCTGCCCGCAACGGGTGTGGGCCTCGGTGGCGGCGGCACGAACGCGGGGGCCTGCGGCTCCGGCGCACGCGGCTCCGGCGAACGCGGGGCAGGCGCACGCGGGGCCGGTGCTGCCGCAGCAACCGGCGCGACCCGAGGCGCAGGGGCAACGGGCCGGGCCTCCTGCGGGGGCGTGACCGGGGCAGCGGCCGCTCGCGGTGACGCTGTGGCACGTGGAGTGGGCCGCGCGGGCCGGACGGTCGCCTGCTCCCGGAGCCGGACGAGATCGGCCACCGTGCGTGGCTGCGCGGCCGACGCGGCGATCTGCCTGCGCACCCTCGGCGCGAACCGCACGGCGAGCAGGGCGAACCCTGCGACGACCAGCGCCAGCCCGATCAGAACGAGCGTGTTCATCGGACTCCCCCGCCCGCGGGATGCCGCGTGGTTGATCCGCCCGCACGCTCTGTCATGTCCCGGCGCTCTCCGCTCCGCATCCGCCTTCGCCCGGTTGCGGGTGTCCAGCAGCTGGGACGGCGGTGAACCGCCCTGCTCTGCGGGAGCCCGCCGCAGGGAACCTAGCACCTGTTCCTGATCTGGGTAGTGAGCGTAAGGGAGCGTGTTGCCGCAGGTCACGGGCCACAGCGTGATCGTCGGCAGATCCCGGCATGCTTGGCGGTACCCGGGGAAGGGAAGCGATGTGGACAGCGAGCTGATGGAACTGGCGGCCGCGCACGGTGTCGCCACGAGCTATCGGGACGGCGACCGCCGCCCGGTCCGGGTGGATCCGGAGGTCGTGGTCCGGGTGCTGGGCCTGCTCGACGTCGACGCCGGCAGCCCGGAAGCGCGACGCGGCGCGCTGGCCGCCGTGCGGGAACGGGCGGCGGGCGGGCGCCTGCCCGGCACCATCGCGGCCCGCACGGACCGGTCCCGCCCCCTTCCCGAGCCCGGTGTGCTGGTCGACACCGGCGGCGGGCGGCGCGAGGTCACCGAGATCCCGGCGGGGCTCGAGCCGGGCTGGTACCGCCTCGAGCTGGGCGAGCAGGAGGTGACCGTCGTCGTGGCGCCGCCTGCGCTCCCGGAACCGTCGCGCGGCTGGGGCTGGATGCTGCAGCTCTACGCGTTGCGGTCGGCGGGTTCGTGGGGCATCGGGGACCTCCGCGACCTGCGCGAGTTCACGGCCTGGACCGGCGCCGAGCACGGTGCCGGAGCGGTGCTGCTCAACCCGCTGCACGCGATCACCCCCGTGCCTCCGGTGCAGCCGTCGCCCTACACCCCGTCGAGCAGGCGGTTCGGCACACCGCTCGCGCTGCGGATCACCGACCTCACGGCATACGCCCGCGCCGACGCGGTGACCCGCGCGGAGGTCGACGCGCTCCGGCCGGAGCTCGCGGGCGGGCTGATCGAGCACGACCGCGTGTGGGCCGCGAAGCGCGCGGCACTCGAGCTGCTGTGGCGCTCCGAGGGCAGGCCGGAGCCTCGCGGCATCGGAGCCGATCTGGAGGAGTTCGCGACCTACTGCGCCCTCGCCGAGCGGTACGGCGCGCGCTGGAGCCGGTGGCCCCATGGCCTGCGCAGGCCCGACGGCCCGGACGTCGCGGCCGCGAAGGCGGAGCTGGCCCCGCGGGTCGCGTTCCACGCGTGGGTGCAGCTGCAGGTGCAGGACCAGCTCGCGGCAGCCCGCGACGCGGCAAGGGCCGTCGGCGTGCGGGTGGTGCACGACCTCGCCGTCGGGTGCGATCCGGAGGGCGCCGACGGCTGGGCGCTGCAGGACGTGCTCGCACAGGGGGTGCGGGTGGGCGCCCCACCGGACGCGTTCAGCCAGCAGGGCCAGGACTGGGGTCTGCCGCCGTGGCGCCCCGACCGGCTCGACGCAACCGGCTACGCCGCCTACCGCGACCTCCTGCGCGCCCTGCTCCGCCAGGCCGACGGGCTGCGCATCGACCACGTCGCGGGGCTGTGGCGGCTGTGGTGGGTACCGCCGGGCGAAGGGCCGGACCGGGGCACCTACGTGCACTACGACGCCGACGTCATGCTCGCCGTGCTGACCCTCGAAGCCCATCTCGCCGGGGCACTCGTGATCGGCGAGGACCTCGGCACCGTCGAGCCGGAGGTCACCGAGGGCCTCGCGGAGCGGAACATGCTGGGCTCGTCGGTGCTGTGGTTCACCCGGGACCTGGACGCGCCCGGCCGGCCGCTGCTTGCCCCGCAGGAGTGGCCGGAGGAGTCGGTGGCGACCGTCTCGACCCACGACCTCCCCACCGCCACCGGATTCCTGCGCGGCGAGCACGTCAGGGCGCGCGCCGAGCTGGGACTGCTCGACGACGTGCCGGCAGAGGAGGCGAAGGCGACCGTCGACCGCCTGGAGCTGATCGAGCTGCTCCGCGAGCAGGGCCTGGTCGACGGGCCGGATCCCGGCGAGGACCAGCTCGTCGTCGCCCTGCACGCGCTGCTGGCGCGCAGCCGTTCGCGGCTCGTGCTCGTCTCCCCCTACGACGTGGTCGGCGAGGTGCGCCAGCCGAACCTGCCGGGCACGATCGACGAGTACCCGAACTGGCGGCTCCCCCTGCCCGTCACGCTCGAGGAGCTGCGCGACGACCCGCGGGTGCGCGTCGTGGTGGACCAGCTACGCCTCCGGCGGGGCGGGCAGGATGACTGACATGTCCGATGAGAACCGCGCCGGTCGCGCAGCCGACGTCCTGTGGAGGGCCTGGACCTCAGGCGTGCGGATCGCCGCGCTCCCCGACGAGATCCGGCCACGGGACGACGCGGAGGGGTTCGCCACGCAGCTCGCGATCGGCGGGCGCGCCGGGCGGTCCTACGGCTGGAAGATCGCGGCGACCACCGCTGCGGGACAGGCCCACATCGGCGTGAGCGGCCCGTTGCCCGGCCCGCTGTTCGAGCGGTTCCGCCACGACCCCGGCGACCTGCTGTCCAGCGACGACATGCACATGCGTGTGGTCGAGGCCGAGTTCGCCTACCTCATGGGCGCCGACGTCGCGCCCGGCGCCGGGCGCGACGAGGTCCTCGCCGCGGTCGACGGCCTGCACCTGGCCGTCGAGATACCCGACTCGCGGTTCGAGCGCTACGAGACGGTCGGCGCCCCGCAGCTGCTGGCCGACTGCGCCTGCGCGGGCCGGTTCGTGCTCGGCCCCGAGGTGCCCGGGTGGGCCGAGCACGACCTGTCCAGATGGGGAACGGCCGTGTGGATCAACGGCGAGCGGGCCGCGACGGGCAGCGGCGGCAACGTGCTGGGCGATCCGCGCAACGCGCTCGTCTGGATCGCCGAGGACCTGCGCCGGCACGGCCGCGGGTTGCGCGCGGGCGAGCTCGTGACCACCGGCACGACCACGGCCCCCGTGCCCGTCGGGCCGGGGGACGAGGTGCGCGCCGACTTCGGGGAGCTCGGCGAGGTGGCGTTCAGCTTCGCGGGATAGGCCGGGCGGCCACCCTGCGCGAGGCGGTCGACCACGGTTGCGTTTCCCCGAGCCGGCCCCGGCCGGTCCGAGCGACGCCGACGTGCTGCAGACGTTCGACGTGCAGAGGGCTGCTGCTGGCGGCGTGGGACGAGCGGCACGGCGACCGGCCGGTCGCCGTGGGCGTCGATCCGGTGTGCGGCACGGTGCTCGCCGACATCGGAGTGGTGGAGATCGCCGTGCACGGCTGGGACGCGGCGCAGGCCTTCGTTTCTGATCGACTGGAAGTATGAGAAGTCGTTCCGACGAGGTGATCGTTGTCGGTGCGGGTATCGCCGGCCTGACCGCAGCGCACCGGCTGGCCGCCGCCGGGGTCCAGGTGAGGGTGCTCGAGGCCGCGAGCGAACCGGGTGGGCGGATGCTCACCCGACCGGTGGGCGGGGGCCTGATGGAGCAGGGAGCGCAGTTCCTGTCCACCGGCTACGAGATCATTCCCGAGCTGGTGGAAGCAGCCGGGCTGTCCCGGCAGGTCGTCAAGGTCTCCGGGCGGTCCATGGTGGTGGCTGACGGTCGGTCGTGGCTGTTCGACACCGACCGTCCGTGGTCCTTCCTGACGGGAGGCGTGGTGCGCGTCCGGGATATCGCCCCGGTGGCGCGGGGGCTGTGGTCCACCCGCGAGCTGGCCGCCCGCCCCAAGAACGACCTCGTCCGGTGGAGCGATCTGGACGCCCTCAGCGGGCTGCACTGGGCGCGGGCGCGTTTCGGCTCCGGCCTGACCCGTCGGCTGCTGCTCCCAGCGGTCAACGGCCTCTTCTTCCAGGATCTGGCCGACAACAGCGCCGTTCTGCTCGGGAGCTTTCTGGCGTACTCAGCCCTCGGCCCCAAGGCCTTCACCCTGCGCGGCGGGTTGGGTTCTCTGACCACGGCCCTGGCGGCGACGCTGGACGTCGAGTACGACATCCGCGTCGAGCGCGTCGAGCGTTCGGGTTCCCCCGGCAGCAACGTCGCCCTCGCCACCTCCCGCGGTCCCCGGGAGGCGGCCGCAGCCGTGATCGCAACCCCGGCGCGCCCGGCCACCAGCATGCTGGTCGACCCGACGCCGGACGAGACCGCGGTCCTGCGCACCCCCTACAGCTGCGAGTTGCTGGTCGGGCTGGCCTTGGAAGAACCGCTGGCGGACGACGAACTGGGCGGAGCCTACGGTGCCCTGGTCACGCCGAACTCGTCGTCCCCGCTGGCGGCGATCGCCGTCTACTCGCGGGCTGACGCCACGGCCGCCGGCGAGGTGCTCACCGTCATGTTCGGGCAGGACGCCGCGCGGCGGCTGATGGCGGCCGACGACGCGGCGATCCGCACCGCGGCCGTTGACGCCGCGACACCCTTGCTGCCCGGGTTGGCCGGCCGCGTCACCGAAAGCCACGTGTCCCGCTGGCAGGAGGCCCTGCCCTACATCGAAGTCGGGCACGCCACGGCGGTACAGCACTACCGGGATCGGCTGCCCTTCGGCAGCCCCGTGCTGTTGGCCGGCGACTACCTCGGCCTCCCGTGGTCCGACTCGGCCGCCTTCAACGGACGCTGGGCCGCCGATCGGCTGATCGCCGGCCGCACCGATTGAGCCGAGCGAGAAGGCACGCTAGACAGGCAGTTAGTTAATTGCCATAGTGGCTTCGTGATCGACGTGGACCCGATCAAGGCGCCGGCCGAGGACCGCCGCCAGGCCATCGCCTCGGGCACGAGGGATGACGTCCGCATCGCGGCGCCACGCATCGAGCAGATCACCATCACCGTCCCCGCCTGGGACCGAACACGAGGAGACAACGGATGAGTGCGCCCGCAACAGCGGAGGGTCGATTGGCCCGGCTCGGGCTGGAGCTGCCTGCCCCACCAGCTGCGGTGGCCGCGTTCGAACCGGTCGTCCGGATCGGGACCACGGTGTACGTCAGCGGCCAGATCGCCACCCGCGACGGTCTCGTCGTCACCGGCCGGCTCGGGGACGACGTCGACGTGGCCGCCGGCCAGGAGGCCGCGCGACTGTGCGGGATGAACGTGCTCGCCCAGCTCCGATCGGCCGCCGGCAGCCTGGACGCCGTCCAGAGGCTGGTCAAGGTCACCGTGTTCATCGCATGCACACCGGGTTTCACCGAGCAGCCGCAGGTCGCCGACGGTGCATCGCGGCTCTTCGCCGACGTGCTCGGTGCCGCGGGAGCCCACGCCCGTGCGGCGGTGGGGGTCAGCGCTCTGCCCGCCGGGTCGGCGGTCGAGGTCGAAGCCGTGGCCGTGCTCCGCACCGACGGGCCGTCATGACGCACGGGGCCACCGCCGTCGCCATCAGCCCAGCCGACGTCCGGCGGGTCCACGAGATCATCAGGCCCCACGTGCGCCGGACACCCGTGGTGCAGGTGGACCTGCAGGCACTCGCCGCCGTCGCCCAGTCAGGGGGCGCACCGGTGACGCTCAAGCTCGAGCAGCTCCAGCGCTCGGGCTCGTTCAAGGCACGCGGCGCGTTCGCGAACCTACTGGCCCGTGACGTGCCGTCGGCGGGAGTGGTCGCCGCGTCCGGCGGCAACCACGGCGTCGCGGTCGCCTTCGCGGCCCACGAGCTGGGCGTTCCCGCACAGATCTTCGTGCCGACCGTCTCCGCCCCGGCGAAGATCGCACGGATCCGGCAGCTCGGCGCGGAGCTCGTGGTCACCGGCGAGCGCTACTCCGACGCACTCGCCGCAGCCGAGGAGAGCGCGTCCCGGTCCGGCGCTCTGCCGGTCCACGCATTCGACCAGCGCGAGACGATCCTGGGCCAGGCCACCCTCGGGCTGGAGCTCGCCGAGCAGGCACCCGCTGTCGACACCGTGCTGGTGCCGGTCGGCGGAGGCGGCCTGATCGCCGGCATCGCCGCATACCTCGCCGGCACGGTCCGCGTGGTCGGTGTCGAGCCGACCGGCGCGCCCACGCTGACCCGGGCCCGCGCCCACGGCGCCCCGGTCGATGCCCCGACCGGCAGCATCGCCGCCGACGCGCTGGCGCCGCGGCGCATCGGCGAGCTGGTCTTCCCCATCACCCAGGCGCACGTCCACGACGTCGTCCTCGTCGATGACGAGTCGATCAGGGACGCCCAGCGGGCACTCTGGGACGAGCTCCGGCTGGTCGCCGAGCCGGCCGCCGCGGTCGCGGTCGCGGCAGTCCGCACCGGCGCCTACCGCATCGCGCCCGGCGAACGCGTCGCCGTCGTCGTCAGCGGGGCCAACACCGAGCCAGGGCTCGCGCCGAAGGCGGTCGCCGACGACACAGGACCAGGTGCACCTGCCCGCGGATAATCCTCCTCGCTACTCGGGCCAGTTCACCGAGGGATCGACGGCCACGCCCCAGATCTTGTCTTCCGTGCTCGAGGGCTCGCCCGCCGCTGCCATGCCGCTCGTCATGCCCAGGACGATCGCCGCAGCGACCAACGCGACGCGATCCGGGTCCGTGCGCTCTTCATGGTTCTCCTTTGTTCCGACCGATTCACTCGAAGCGCCGGACACAGCCAGCCGATGGACAAGCCGTTCGCGCGTACCCACTGCCGAGCACCGACGAGGAAAATGTTTCCAGGGCGCACTTCCGTATCGCGGCCATCGCTGGACCGGGCCGGGTGCGACCGACCTCGCACGAGTCGGCCGTTCCTCGACGTACGTTCTGGACCTGGGTCACCACGGAGTCGAGCAAGCAGCTGGAGCTGTTCACGGCCGACCACGATGGCGGGGCGATCAACGGCGTCCCGGCCCCGATCGTGCGGCCCGATCCGTGCACGCGCCGATCGGGGGAGCTCGCGGGCAGACGTCGGGCAATGGCGCGTCGGCAAGAAACCCGTCGTGGCCGCATCGACGATGGCGACGTGATGTGGTGGCGGGCGCGGCCGGGGTGAACACCGCGACTACTGTCGGATATTCACGGCGGTGTGGCCGGAATCAGAACGATTCGCCCTTGGAGGACGCAATGGCAACGCAGACGACCGTGACCCTCGTGGACGACTTGGACGGCGGCAACGCCGATGAGCAGGTGGAGTTCACCGTCGACGGGAAGTCGTACGCGATCGACCTGTCGGCCTCGAACAGCAGGGAGCTGCGCGAGGTGTTCGCCCCCTACATCTCAGCGGGCCGGCGCACCGGCGGGCGCCGCCGCAACAGCCCCGCACCCGACACCGCAGCCCGACCGGCTCCCCGAACCGACCGGGAGCAGAACCAGGCGATCCGGGACTGGGCGCAGAAGCAGGGGCTGAAGGTCTCCGAACGCGGCCGGATCTCGACGTCGGTGCTGGAGGCCTTCAAAGCAGCCCACTGACCCCGGTCATCGAGCCGCGAAAGGCGGCAACCACATCCTCGACCCGGGACGGCACGGTTCTCCGTACGCATCCCAGCGCTCACCGGGGGCGGGGCGGAGGAGCTCGGCGGGTGGCGTTCAGCGTCACGGGATAGGCCATCATCGAGGGCGTGGAGTCGACGCGACTGGACCGCTGGCTGTGGGCGGTCCGGCTGACCAAGACCCGGCCGGACGCCGCGGCGGCGTGCCGGGGCGGACACGTGCGCGTGAACGACCGCCCCGCGAAACCGGCCACGCCGGTGCACCCGGGCGACGAGGTGCGGGCCCGGGTCCACGACCGGACCCGGGTGGTCGAGGTCGTGCGCGTGATCCAGAAACGGGTCGGCGCCGCCGACGCGGCCACCTGCTACATCGACCGGACCCCGGCTCCCCCGCCGGAGGCCATGGTGCCGGTGGCCCGCCGCGACCGGGGTGCGGGGCGGCCGACGAAGCGGGAGCGCCGCGTCCTCGACGCGTTCCGCACCGGAGGCGTCTGAGACTCAGGCCGCGGCGACGTCCACCCGAACAACGGGCTTCGGGGAGCGCTCCCGCAGGCCCAGAGCCGTGACGGAGGCCACCACGACGAGCAACCCGAACCACTGGCTGGGCTCCAGGTGCGTGCCGAGCAACCCCACGCCGATCAGCGCGGCCGTCACCGGGAACGCGAGCTCGGCGAGCGTCGCACGAGCGGCGGCGGTGGACCGCAGCCCGATGTAGTAGAGGGTGAGCCCGAGGAGGCCGGGCACCAGCGCGAGCAGCACGAGCGGGCCGAGCTGTGCCCCCGTCACCGCGACCGGAGCACCCTGCGCCAGCAGCACGACAGCACTGGCCGGGAGGCCGATGGCGAACCGCAGCACCGTGACGTCACGGCTGGCGATCCGCACGCTGACCATGCGCCCGAGCACGGTGCCGACGGCCCACAGCGCAGCCGCGGCCACGGCGAGCAGTGCAGCGGTGACCGCCTGCGGCGCCGCCGAGAGGGGGTTCGGGAAGGCCATCAGCCACGCCCCGGCGAGCGCGGGCACGGCGAACAGCCAGTAGCCGCGGCGCATGCGCTCGCCCAGCAGCAGCGCGGCCGCGACGACGGCGATGACCGGCTGGAGCTTCTGCAGGACGAGCGGGGTGACCGGGTCGCCGTAGCGGAACGCCTGGGTGAACAGCGCCGTCGCCACCGCCGAGGCGCCTGCGCCGATCAGCACGAGCGCCACGCGCTCCCGTGCGCCGGCCGCCCGGAACGCCCGCACCGCCGACGGCACGAACGGCAGCAGGACCACGACGATCAGCAGGTGCTCCCAGAACACCACGGTGGCGGCCGGCAGCTGGCCTGCGAGCGGTTGCCGCAACAACCCGTCGGTGCCCCACATGGCGGCCGCTATGGCGATCAGCCACGTCCGGTCGGGGACGCTCCCACGTCGATCCACACCACCCACCAACGCAGCGATGTTCGGATCCATACCCGATCCGGTCCGGTCCGTCCGGATTCGCCCCCCGCCACAGGGGGTACCTCCACGCCATCTGCCTGCAGAACTGCGATCGGGGAGTATGGGATGCCTGCGCTCGCCCGCGGCCCGGGGCCGCTGAGACTGAGGCTCCCGGCGCTGTCACTTCCGCAATGCCTGCGGGATGTTCGCGCACAGGTGGCGAGTTGGGCCGGGCGGCTCGGCATGCCCGCCGACGCCGTCGACGACATCGTGCTGGCCACGCACGAGGCGCTGGCGAACATCGCCGATCACGCATACCCGGACGGCGACGGTGACGCCGAACTCGACGCGGCCTGCGAACACGGCGAGATCCGGGTCGTCGTGCGCGATCACGGGAGCTGGAAGGCGCCGCGCGATCCCGGCTGGCGCGGGCGCGGCCTGGTGCTCATCGCGGGCCTGGCGGAGCACGTCGACGTGCAGCGTCTGCCCGCGGGCACGTGCATCGCGATGCGGTGGCGGCTCCCCGAAGGCAGCACCTAGGCCTGCGGCCCGGCGAGGCGAGACGCCGTCACTTCACCCATCCCCTACCCCGCACCGGCGTGCCCTCCTGCAAGGGGAGTAGGACCAACAAACGACAACGGGCGGGAGCCTGATCGGCTCCCGCCCGTCGCGGGGATGTTCCAGGTGGTGCGTGTCAGCCGGTGACCGGCAGGGCCGCCTTCACGACGGACGGGGCCGGAGCCGCGCCGGCGCTCTTGACGTCCGAGTCGTCGTCCTTGCCACCCTTGCCGTCGTTGTCGTCGCCGTTGTCGCTCTTGCCGTCGTCGTCGCCGTTGGCGTCGTCGTCGTTCGAGGACTTGCCGTCGTCGGCGCTGTCGTCGCTGCCGGAGGCGGCGCCGCCCTCCTGGCAGGTCGCGTTGCCGACGGTGATCGTCTGGAGGTCACCGCCGGTGGCGAGGCCGCCCAGCTCGCCGACGAGGCCGCCGACGGTGTCGGTGTTGACGGGCAGCTCCTTGCCCAGCAGGTCACCGAGGATCGGGAGGGCAGCCTTCTCCTGGGTGGAGAGCTTCTCCTCCTTGTCCGCGACCTCGGGGGCGGGGAGCACGGTCAGCTTGATGCCCGTGACCGAGAGCGAGCCGTCGGTGTTGCGCTTCTGGTCGTTCAGCGACAGCTTCACCAGCGGCGAGACATCGAGGTCCTTGCCGGGCACCGAGGTGTCGGGGAGCTTCTGGCCCAGGACCGAGCCGTTGATGATCTGAAGGCCACCCTCGCCGTTGTCGCACCAGGTGCGGATCACGTCGGCCTTCAGGATGTTGAGGAGGTTGACCTCCTTGACCACGGTCTCAGCGCGGTGGGACTCCGCCTCCGAGGTCAGCAGCCCGAGGGCGAGGTCGTCCTCGTACTCCCCGGCGACGTCACCGATCGACAGGAGCTCGTCGTGGACCAGCTTGCCGTCCACGGACTTCACCTGCGAGATCGGGTTGATGTCCAGAAGGCCCGACGCCGAGAGGGCGAACGCGCTGTCGCCCTTCGAGTCCGAGTCCTGCGCGAATGCGGGCGTCGCGCCGAGCAGCAGGGTCGTCACCGCGGTGACGGCCCCGACCGCTGCCGCACCGGCGAGCTTCTTCGTCTTCACTGTGGTGCTAACCCCTCATTCCTCATCGATGATCACGAGCGTGCCAAGCGGGACCTTGGCGAGCTTCTGCAAAGCGTCGTTCGGGACCCGGATGCAGCCGTTGCTGACGGCGTTGCCGAAGGAGCTCGCATCGGGCCATGCGTGGATGGCGACCGTTCCCGGGCCGCCACCGAAGCTGTCGAGCGTGGGGCTGTGCACCCCGAGCGGGAGGAACACCGACGAGTAGGTCTCGTTCGGGTTGGTGAATGCGCCCAGCAGGAACGTGCGGCCGGTCGGCGTGGGGGTCTCGGGAGTCCCGATCCCCACCGACCACTCGTCCACGACCTTGTCGTCCTGCACGAGCTGGAGCTTCTTGGCGCCCAGGTGCACCCGGATGACGTAGGGCGTGACGGCCCGTTCCAGGTCGTCGGCCCGGATCCAGCCGGTCGTGCTGGAGGGCTTGGAGGGCAGGAGCACCTGCACCCAGCCGGGCTGCTCGGCGATCACGGGGAGCCATGTGTCGCCGAACTGCGTGGTCTCCATGCGCGCGATCGGGCGCCCGTCGGGAGCGTCGCGCACCGGCGTCTCCCGGATCGGGTGCACGACCAGGCCGTTGGTGGTCCCCATCGGGTCGGGGTCGGCCGGCGCGCCGGTCAGTTCGGTGTACGTACTGCTCACGGGGATCTCGCCGGCAGGAACTTCACCCGCGGCGACGGAGGAGGGGTCGGTACTGGACCCATCGCCGCCGAAGAAGGTGAAGCCCAACGCGACGGCGATCGCGACGACGACCCCGGCGATCGCCCCGAAGAGGATCCCGCGCCGGGACGGACCGGGGCCCGCGCCTCGGGACGGCGCCGCTTCTGGCGGCGCGGTTGGCTGTGACATGTCACCCAAACAGAGCTGATCCGACAGGGACGGCCCAGACCGGATGACAACGGAGTCATTCGGTCACGGTCCGCGTAATTGATCAAACGAGGCTGCGCCGTCCGGGTTACTCCAAGTTGTCCGACTACCTTCTGTTGCGCAGATCACAACAGAAGGTGAGCGCACTTCCTCCACTGTGGTGACCTCGCGCTCACGATCGAGCCTTGCGCGCCCGCCGGATCATGAACGACTGTTGATGCATGGCGCCGACGACGTTCGCAGTGGTGGGAAGTGGCCGGCGATGCCGCTTCTTTCTCCGGATCGCCGCGGCGGCGCCCGACCGCCTGCGCGCGGTCGGCATCGTCAGCCGCGATCCGGAGCGGGTCGAACCCGGGGTCCGCGCCTTCCGCACGCTGGACGAGCTCCTCGCAGGCGAGCGCCCCGACTTCGTGGCCGCGGCCGTGCCGTGGCCCCAGATGCCCGACGTCGCCCGCGCGGCGGTGGCGCTCGGGGTGCCGGTGCTGGTCGAGACGCCGCCCGCCCCCGACCTCGACGGTCTGCGGGCGCTGTGGTCCGACGTGGGCGGCAGCGGTCTCGTGCAGGTGGCCGAGCAGTACCTGCTGATGCCCGGCCACGCGGCCCGCCTGGCCGCGGTGCGCGCCGGAGCGATCGGGGAGCCGACGGCCGTGCACGTCTGCTCCACGCACCTCTACCACGCCGTCTCGCTCGTGCGGGGGTTGCTGGGCATCGACATGGACGACGTCGTCGTCTCCGCGCGCGACTTCACCGCGCCGCTGGCCGACCCGCTCGGGTTCGACGGGTGGCGGCCCGACGCCGCCCCGGAACCGCGGACGAGAACGATCGCCACCCTCGACTTCGGCGGGCGCCACGGTCTCTACGACTTCACCGAGAACCAGTGGTGGAACCCGCTGCTCGCCCGGCGCATCGCGGTGCGCGGGACCAACGGCGAGCTGGTGGACGACCGCCTCGTGCGGCTGGTCGAGCCGGCGACGCCGGTCGAGTCGCACCTCGTCCACCGGCGCACGGGGATCGACCTCAACCTCGAGGGCAACGAGCTCGACCACGTCTCCCTCGACGGCCGCGTGCTGTACCGCAACCCGTTCCGCGGAACGCGCCTGTCGGAGGACGACATCGGCGTCGCCGCCATCCTCGAGGCCACCGGTGCGTGGGCCCGCGGCGAGGGCCCGCCGCCGTACCCGCTCGCGCAGGGGTGCCAGGACCACGCCATCTCGCTCGCCATCGGCGAGAGCGCCCGCACCGGGCAGGACGCGCGCGTCTCGAAGGAGGTGTGGGCCTGATGCCACAGGTACGGGCCGCGGTGCTGCGGACGCCGGGTGAGGGACTGCGCGTGGAGTCCGTCGACCTGGAGGCCCCGCACGCGGGCGAGGTTCTCGTACGGGTCGAGGCCGCCGGGGTCTGCCACACCGAGCTGCACTACATGGACGGCGCCATCCCCTGCCCGCTGCCGATCGTCCTCGGCCACGAGGGCAGCGGCGTGGTCGAAGAGGTCGGGGACGGCGTCGACGCCGTGGCGGTGGGTGATCGGGTGGCGTTCACCTGGCGCCCGCGGTGCGGGCACTGCGAGTACTGCGCCACCGGACGCCCGGTGATGTGCGTGTTCGGGCGGGTGCAGGCGCGCAGCGGTGGACTGCTCGACGGCACGTCCCGGCTGCGCCTCGACGGCGGCCCGCTGCACCACTTCCTCGGCGTCTCCTGCTTCGCGGAGCGCGCGGTGGTGTCGCAACGCGCGGTCGTCAAGGTGCCCGAGGGCATCGAGCCCGCGATCGCCGCCGTGACCGGTTGCGCCGTCATCACGGGTGTCGGCGCGGTCGTCAACGTGGCGGGCCAGGTCGCGGGGAAGCCGCTGGTCGTGGTCGGTGCCGGCGGGGTGGGTCTGTCCGCGCTGATGGGTGCCGTACTCGTCGGCGCGGTCCCGGTGGTGGTCGACGTCGCCGCGGACAAGCTGGAGCTAGCCCGCCGCCTCGGCGCCGCCCACACGATCGACGCCTCCGGCCTGTCGCCCGACGAGGTGGTGGCCACGGTCCAGGACCTGACCGGTGGCGGTGCCGAGGTGGCCGTCGACGCGGTGGGCCTGCCGCAGACGGTGCGCCAGGCGTTCGCCGTGCTGCGCCCCGGCGGCACCGTCATCGCGGTCGGCCTCGGCGCGGTGGACGCCACGGCCTCGATACCGATCAACGAGCTGGTGCAGCAGCAGAAGCGCCTGATCGGGAGCCTGTACGGGTCGGCGAACCCGCCCGTGGACCTCCCCCGGATCCTGGGCCTGTACCGGGCGGGCCGGCTGCCGCTGGACGTGCTGCTCGGCGAGCGCTACACCCTCGACGGCGTCGACGACGCCTATCGCGCCCTCCGTGCGGGCTCCACCGGCCGCGCGGTAGTACTGCCCTCATGACCAGCGAGTCCCATTACGCCACCTACCCCAGCCTGCGCGACGCGGTCGTGCTGATCAGCGGTGGCGCGAGCGGCCTCGGCGCCGAGTTCGTCACCCAGTTCGCCGCCCAGGGCGCGCGCGTCGGGTTCGTCGACGTGGCGGTCGACGCGGGCGAGAAGCTCGTGGCTGCCGTGGCGGAGCGCGGCCACCCCCGGCCGCTCTTCCGCGAGTGCGACATCCGCGACCTCGACGCCTACCGCCGGGTGATCGCCGAGATCGCCGCCGAGCTGGGCGACGTGCAGGTGCTCGTGAACAACGCCGGCAGCGACACCCGCCACCCCGTCGGCGACATCGAGCCGTCCTACTGGGACGAGCGCATGCGCGTGAACCTCGACCACCAGTTCTTCGCGGCGCAGGCGGTCGCGCCCGCGATGCGGGCCGCCGGGCGCGGCTCGATCATCAACATGGGTTCGATCAGCGCCCACGTGGACCTGCTCGACCTCACCGTCTACATGACCGCGAAGGCGGGCGTCGAAGGGCTCACCCGGTCGCTGTCGCGCGAGTTCGGGCCCGACGGCGTCCGGGTCAACTGCGTGCTGCCCGGGTGGATCATGACGCCCCGGCAG
This sequence comes from Pseudonocardia hierapolitana, assembly GCF_007994075.1. NCBI lineage: Bacteria > Bacillati > Actinomycetota > Actinomycetes > Pseudonocardiales > Pseudonocardiaceae > Pseudonocardia > Pseudonocardia hierapolitana. The sequence goes on from NZ_VIWU01000001.1 coordinate 2,863,804, forward strand.
GTGGAGAACTGGCTGACCGCGGAGGCCGACGCCCACCGGGCAACGGCCCAGGCCGTTCCGCAGCGGCTCGAGCCTGCCGACGTCGCACGGCTCGTGCTGTGGCTCGCCGCTGACGACAGCCGCTCGTGCACCGGGCAGCACTGGGTGGTGGACGGCGGCTGGATGCACTCCTGACCGACGAGGACCGACGAGCGTGATCAAGGGCAAATGGTGGCGTTTCGATCTTCCGGAGCCACCATCTCCCCTTGATCGACGTTTGACAGCGCGCAGTTGTCCACCTCGGCCGCTCGTTGTCCACAGATCGTGAAGGTCCGGGGAATTCGCGCGGCCGAGGGCTCAGGCTCGGGGTGTGCGCCAACCGCTTCGCGACATCGCCGCAGCGCAGCACGGGGCGTTCAGCACCGCGCAGGCCATGAGCTGTTACAGCCGCGGCGAGTTGCGGGCGTTGGTCAGTTCGGGTCGCTGGGAGGCAGTGTTCACGGGCACGTACCGCGTGAAGTCGGGGCGGCCGAGCCCGATACTCCGGCTTTCGGCGGCCGGGCTCAGCATCGGGCGCGAGGTGCCGGCCTGCCTGCACACGGCCGCCGAGCTGCACGGTTTCGGCGTGCTCGACGACACCGCCACCCACGTTGCCGTCCGACCGGACGAGGCGTGCGCGCCGGACTAACCTCTGGCCACACCAGCTCGCCCTCGCGGTGGGCGATGTCATGCGACTCAGGTGCGGTGCGCTCGCGACCACGGCCGATCGCACGGCGATCGACTTGGCGCGGACCCTTCCGCGCATCGACGTCCTACCCGTGCTCGATGCCGCCATCGCCGCAGGTGTGTGCACGCAGGGCTCGCTGTCCGCGGAGCTGGAGCGGCATTCCGGGCTCCGGGGCGTCCAACAGGCGCGGGAGCTCGTGCCGCTGGCCGATCCTGCCCCGGAGTCGCCGCAGGAGTCGCGGCTGCGCCTGCGCTGCCACGACGCCGGGCTGCCACCGCCCACACCTCAGTTCCCTGTCCTCGGCCCCGGCGGCCGCGCGCGCCGCTGGCTGGACCTGGCCTGGGAGGAGGTCAAGGTCGGCCTCGAGTACGACGGCGAGGAAGGGCATGCCGGGCCGGAGAACCTGCGCGCCGACCGCCGTCGCCACAACTTCCTGCAGGACGACGGCTGGGCGATGTTCTACGCGACCGACCTCGACGTGTACCGAGACTTCTCGGATTTGATGCGTAAGGTCGGTGCGGCGATCGAGCGCCGGGCGGCGGCGCGGTGACACCGGGCCCTGAGCCGGGGCTCGCCAAGCCCGGTGAGACAACGCGGTTGTCGACGTCGATCAAGGGCAGATGGCTGCTCCCGAAGATCGAACCGCGACCATCTCCCCTTGATCACCGTCGTACTGGGACGAGGCCCTCACCGGCGCTGCTCCCCTTCGCGCGGGGAGAGGGCCGAGGCGGGCACGAGCACGGCAAGGTGCTCGGCCACCACGGCGCCGTAGGCGTCGCAGACGGCGAAGTTGACCCTGCCGAACCAGCGACCGTCGGCCGCGCGGGCCCACCGCTTGAGCAGCCCGGGCACCCTCCCGGTGGCGACGAGGAGACCACCGGGGACGGGGTCGGCGATCGGGCCGGGTGAATCGGGAGGGCCGTAGAGGCGGTCGAGGTGGACCCACACCGGCCGGTCCAGCGGCGGAGGCGGCGTGCTCACGCTCGACGACCACGGCTTGTACACGGCTTCCCCTTCCAGCGACCGAAATCGCGGCCGGGGGAAGCGACCACGTGCCCGTCAAGGATCGCACGCCGCTCCCGTGATCAGGACACCAGATCCGCCATCCGGTCGACCTGCGTGACGTCGGTCGCCCAGCAGTAGAGGACGACCTCGTCGGCCCCGAGGTCGGCGTAGGCGCGCACCTCGTCGCGCACCCGCTCCGGCGTGGTCAGCAGGCCGGCCAGCATGCGATCGGCGGTGCCGGTGAAGCCGTAGTAGGCGCCCATGGCGGTGCGGGCGTCGTCGGCGACGCAGTCCGGTCCCAGCGCGACGTTCACCTGGGCGACGAGCCGCGGCCGGCCGGGCCTCCCGTGTTCGGCCCAGTCGCGCTCGACCGCGCGGAACAGGTCACCGGCCAATGAAGGCGGGGCGGCACAGAGCAGGCCGTCCCCGAACCGGGCCACGCGGGCGAGCGCGGCCGGGCGGAACGCGCCGAACAGCAGCTCCGGACCACCCGGCGAGGCGAGGGCCGGGCCGATGGGCGTCGCCCCGGTCCACAGCTCCCGCATCCGCACGAGCTGCTCGTCGAGCCGGCGGCCACGGTTGCGCAGGTCGACGCCCGCGGCAGCATGATCGTCGGCGCGTCCGCCGATGCCGAGGCCGAGCGTGAAGCGACCGCGGCTCAGGCGGTCCAGCGTGGCGACCTGCTTCGCCAGCAGCGCCGTGCCGCGCAGCGGGGCGAGCAGCACCTCGGTCTGCAACCGGATGCGGCTCGTGACGCCGGCGAGAGCGGCCAGCGTGACGAGGGGCTCGGGGTTGTGCCAGACCAGTCGGTCGAGCAGGCCGAGCGTGCTGAACGGGCCGGCGTCGGCGTGGACGGCCCACTCGTGCAGCACGTCCGGGTCGTCGACGGGCAGGCCGATACCGATCTTCATGAGAACTCCGACGGAGGGTAGGCGTGATCGTCAGCCGCCCCTCCTCGCCGGGTCGGCGAGTGGTCCCGTTCTGCGGCGTCGTTCCGTCGGGACCACCGGCGGAGTGATCGCGACGCTAGCAAACGTCCGAGGGACACACGATCGTGATTACGACGAGATCCAACTCACATAGAGTCCGGATCCCACGGCGAGAGGGACACCATGCGGATCAGCTCGGTCATCGTCGTCATCTGGCTGGTCATCGGAGCGTTCGCCGCGTATCAGCGCGGCTACTTTTCCGGCGACGAGCAGGTCAACTGCGCCGAGCTCGGCACGGTGCTCGTCACGATCGTCACGGGGCCGCTGAACTACGTCGGACTCAACCCGACCATCGAGTGCACGATCCCGCAGCCGTCGCCGTAGGCATGTCGCCCGACCGGGGGAGCTTCCCGGTGGAATCGGATCTTCGCTCCTAGCATCCGAGGCATGCGGACATGGATCGGCATGGCATGCGCAGTCGCGCTGCTGACTGCCGGCTGCTCCGCGGACGTTACCGAGACCGGCCCGCAGATCACCGCAAGACCCGACGGCGTCAGCATAGGGATACCTGTTCAGGTGACGGTCGACGGGCTGCCCGCAGGCGATCAGGTCCGCATCTGGGCACGGACCTACGACCGGCAGGGCCAGCTGTGGGAGTCGTCCGGCGAGTTCGTCACCGACGGCGTGGGCCAGGTCGACGTCTCGACCGCGGCATCGACGGGCGGCACCTATACGGGCGTGGACCCGCACGGGCTGTTCTGGTCGATGCGCCTGCCGGATCAGAAGCAGGCGCCGTACCCGCTGATGGACGCCGACGACGTGGTCGTCCTGCTCGGCGTCGACCGGGCGGGGGCCACCGTGGCGCGCACGACGTTGCGCCGCGTGGTGCGCGAGCCGTCCGGCCGGGTGCTGCCCGTCGCCGAGGCGGGACTGGTGGGTGACCTCTACCTGCCGCCGGGAGCGGGGGTGTGGCCCGGGGTGCTGCTGCTCGGCGGCGCCGAGGGCGGACGGCCCGACCCGGCGTACGCCGCGCTGCTCGCGTCGGAGGGCTACGTGGTGTTCGGGCTCGCCTACTTCGGCGTGCCGGGCCTGCCGGACACGCTCAACCGCATCCCGCTCGAGTACGGGCTCACCGCCGCCCGGTGGCTCGCCGAACGGCCGGAGGTGGCCGGGGACCGGGTCGGCCTGGTCGGCACGGCCAAGGGCGCCGAGTACGCGCTCGTGCTCGCCTCGACGGAGCCGTCCCGGTTCGCGGCGGTGGTGGCGCACGTGCCGTCGGACCTGGTCTGGCCCGGGAACGGCACCACCGGCACGCAGATGTCCTCGTGGACCCGGGCCGGCGCCGACGTGCCCTTCCTGCGCGCGTCGCCCGCCCGCGGCGCCTCGTCCGCGGATCCGAGCCATCCCGTCCGCTCAGCGGACGCGTACGAGCGGGCCGTCGCCGCGGCCTCGCGCTGGCGGCTGGCGGTCGCCCGCATCCCCGTCGAGCAGATCACCGCCCCGGTGCTCTTCACCTCGGGGGACGCCGACGGGGTGTGGCCGTCCACGACGCAGGCGCAGCGCGCCCTCGAGTCGATCACCAAGGCCGGCAACCCCTACGGCTCGGCGCTGCTCGACTTCCCGGGGGCGGGCCACCTCGTCGGCGGTGTGCCGGACCTCCCGACCACCCGCACCGCGATCCCGAACGGGCCGGTGACGATCGACGCGGGCGGGGATCCGGCGACGACCGCCGCGGCCGTGCGGGACACCTTCTCCGCGACGGTCGAGCTGCTGCGCAAGGCGATGCCGCGCGGACGCGGATAGGGCTCATCGTCCCTTCGCCTTGCGTGCGGCGAAGGCGTGGGCCTCCGCCAGCAAGGGCTTGACCTCCTCGAGGCCCGCCTCGCTGGGGTTCACGATGCACACCCAGTACTGGGATCCGTAGTGCGGGTGCGGCATCAACCGGTCCTCAGTGGCGTAGTCGAACCCGGTGTCGAGCACCCAGTCGTCATCCCGCCTGCGGGGCGGGGCGCCGAACAGGCTCGTGTAGGTCGCCTTCCGGAGCCCGACGTTGAGCCGGAACGCCCCGTCGCGGTCCAGCTTCGAGACCCGGTCGTGGCGGTCGCTCGTGACGACCGTGGCGAAAGGCTGCCACGTCCCCTCGGGCGGGCGGCCGCTCGGGTCGTAGGTGAAGAAGGTGTCGCCCTCGTTCTCGACGGCGACGACGTGGTCGAACTCCTCGCAGATGTACCTGGTCACGGAACGGGCATCCATACCTTCAATCGTGTCATTGAACCACTATTTGAGACTTTTCAAGCGATCGACCGCGGCGTGCAAGGTCTCGGGCCGCTTCGGGAAGGCGAAGCGGATCATGCTGCGCCCGGCGGCCGCGTTCTCCGGCCGCCAGAACGACACCGCGGGCACGCACGACACCCCGACCTCGGTGATGAGCCGGCGGGCGAAGGCCACACCGTCGCCGCCCGGATCGAGCGGGGACATGTCGCACAGCACGTAGTACGACCCGTCCGGGCGGCGCAGGCCGAACCCGATGCTCTCCAGCGCCTCGCACAGCAGGTCACGCCGCGCCAGGTAGCGGGCGGCGAGATCGGCGTAGTAGCCGTCGGGCAGCCCCAACGCCGCGACGCCCGCGGCCTGCATCGGCGCAGGCGCGGCGATCGTGAGGAAGTCGTGCACCTTGCGGATCGCCGCGGTGAGGTCGGGCGGCGCCACGGTCCAGCCGACGCGCCAGCCGGTGACGGCGTAGGTCTTCGACAGCGCGTTGACCGTGACCGTGCGATCCTCCAGCCCCGGTACGAGCGCGGGCGGCAGGTACCCGCCCGCGCCGAGGGGATGTGCTCGTAGATCGAGTCGACGACGAGCACGGCGTCCCAGCGCTGGCACAGCTCCGCCAGCAGCGCGAGTTCCTCGGCCGAGTAGACCTTGCCGGTCGGGTTGTTGGGGTGGCAGAGGAACACCGCCTTCGTGCGCGGGCCGAACGCCGCGCGCAGCTCGGCTTCGTCGAAGGTCCAATCGGGCGCGTGCACCCGCACGGTGCGCGGCACGGCACCGGCGAGGATGGCGTCCGGCTGGTAGTTCTCGTACCACGGCTCGAACATGACCACCTCGTCCCCGGGGTCGAGCAGCGCGAACGCCACCGCCACCAGCGCCTCGGTGGCCCCGCAGGTCACGCACAGCTCCGTCTCGGGGTCGATCGTCCAGCCCGGGTAGGTCCGCGCGGTCTTCTCGGAGATGGCCGCGCGCAGCGGGGGCGTGCCGAACGTCATCGGGTACTGGTTGTCGTCGGCGAGGATCGCGGCGCACGCCGCGTCCTTGAGCTCCTGCGGGCACGGGAAGTCGGGGTAGCCCTGCCCCAGGTTGATCGCGCCGTGCTGGGCGGCCAGCCGGAACGTCTCCCGGATCACCGACTCCGTGAAGAGGCCTGCCTTCGCGCTGGTGCGGGTCAGCTGTGCTCGATTGCCTCCGCTTCGCTCCGGCGGGCTTGCGGGCCCTCTAGCCACCATCTTGCTCCTCCGGTGCTCGGTCGCTCGTTCCTCGCTCCCTGCGCGCCTCCCCCGCAAGACGGCGGCGGCCCGCAAGCCTCCTTCGGAGGCCTCATACAGTTCAGCGTGCGAGATGCGCGAGCTCTACCCTGGAGCTGATCCCGAGCTTCGGATAGGCCTTGTAGAGGTGGTAGGCCACCGTGCGCGGGCTGAGGATGAGCTGCGCGGCGATGTCGCGGTTGGACAGCCCCTGCGCGGCGAGCTGGGTGATCTGCAGCTCCTGGGGCGTGAGCCCGCCGAAGGCAGGCGACGGCGCTGCCTGCGGCGTGCGCGCCCCGGACGCGCCCAGCTCCGCCCGTGCCCGCGCCGCCCACGGCTGCGACCCGATCTCCTCGAACGCCGCGAGTGCGGCCGCGAGCTGCACGCGGGCGTCGGTCTTGCGCTTGGCCCGCCGCAGCCACTCGCCGTAGAGCAGCGCGGTGCGCGCGTGCTCGAACGGCCTGCTCGCGGTGGTGTGCAGGGCCAGCGCACGCTCGAAGTGCTGTTCGGCATCGGTGTCCGGCGCCGTCAGGGCATGGCACCGGGCGAGCAGCGCGTCGATCCACGGCCGCCGCAGGATGGCGGCCCAGCGGGTGAACAGCTCCAGCGGCTCCACCGCGTCGGCGGGCCGGCCCAAGCGGACGGCGGCCTCGATCTCGGTCGGCACGCTCCGGACGACCGCGGCGAGATGCCGGCTCGGGCCGTGCGCCATCGCCTGCAGCCGGTCGAGGCAGCCCTGGACGCGGCCGCTCCCGAGGTCGAGCAGCGCCAGCCCCGCCTCCGCCCACGCCACTCCCGACATCGCGCTCGCGGACGTGCCGCCGCCGAGAGCCGCGAGCTCGGCGTGCTCGCGGCACCGCTGCTCGTTCCCCTCCACCGCCGCCAAATAGGCCAGAGCGCCCGCGGCGTAGCTCGTCCAGAGCGGCTGGCCGGTGTCCCTGGCGATCGCCATGGCCTCGGTGCCGCTGATCCACGCCTCGCGGTGGCGACCGAGCACGACCTGCGCGAGGGTGGCGATGCCCAGCCCGCCCGGCAACGCGTGCACCGTGCCGCGCTCGCGCGCCCGCGTCACGAGCGTGGTCGCGATGTCGGCGCACTCCTCGTCGCGTGCCGCGACGAACGCCCGGCTGGCCACCTCCAGGAGGGCGCGCGGACCAGCCGCCGCACCCGCTTCCCGGGCGCGGGAGAGCACGGTGTCCAGGGCCGGGAAGCCGGCCGGATCACGGTCCAGCACGAGCGCGGTGGCCCACCTCGCGAGCCACGCCACACCCATCAGCGGGCCCTCGGGATCGAGGCCCGGTGCGTCGAACCGGTCGACGGTCGCGGCGATCAGCTCCTCGTCGGTGGGCGCCGCCCACGCCGCGTGCAGCGCCTGCATGAGCATCCAGAACGCGCGCTCGGGGTCGTCCGCCGCGATCCGCAGCGCGGCGTCGGTGAGCAGCCCGTGCGCGCGGCGCAGCTCCCCCTGCGCGAAGTCGGCGCTCGCCCGCACCGCCGCCAGCCGGGCGAGGACGATCGGATCCGCGACGTCCCGGGCGGCGCGCTCCGCCCGGCCCCGTGCCCACTCCGACCGGCCGCCGTGCACGCCTGCCTCGCAGGCCAGCACGATCCGCCGCGTCGCGGCGTCCCGGTCGGCGCTCAACGCCGCCGCGCGCTCGAAGGTGACGGCAGCGGCACCGTGGCCACCGCGGGCCTGCGCGCGATCCGCCGCGCGTTCGAGGTCGGCGGCCACCCGCTCGTCCGCGCCGGTGGCGGCCAGCGCGAGGTGCCATGCCCGCCGGTCGGCGTCGTCGGCGTGCGCCTCCGCGAGCGCGGCGTGCACCGCGACCCGCTGGGCCAGCGGGGCGCCGTGGTAGACGGCCGCGCGGATCAGGGGGTGCCGGAACGCCAGCCCCTCGGCCGTGACGGACACGAGCCCGCTGGTCTCGGCCGGCTGCAGGTCCGCGACGCCGAGAGCGAGGCCGCCTGCCGCCCGCAGGAGGGTGGGCACGTCCCCGGTGTCGTCGGCCGCGGCGACGAGCAGCATCTGCCCGCTCGCCGCCGGGAGCGCCCTGACCTGGTGGTGGAAGGCGTCGAGCACGCGGCTCGTCAGCGGGATCACGCCGAGGTGGGCGCCCCGCGCCGCGATCAACGGGGGCAGCTCCCGCAGCGCGAGCGGGTTGCCGTGGGTCTCGGCGATGAGCCGTTCCCGCTGGTCGACCGGCAGCGCCGCGCCGAGGTCGTCGAGCAGCTCCCCGGCGCTGTCCGGGTCGAGCCCGGCGAGCGGGAGCTCGGGGACACCGGCCGGCGCGAACTCGCCGGAGTGCTCGCGCACCGCGAAGAGCACGACCACACCCTCGCGGTCCAGCCGCCGCGCGGCGAACAGCAGCGCCTCCGCCGACGGCCGGTCCAGCCACTGGGCGTCGTCCACGAGGCACAGCAGGGGCCGTTCCTCGGCCAGGTGGGCCAGCAGGGACAGCACGGCGGCGCCGATCAGGAACCGGTCGCCACCGCCCGCCTCTCCGAGGCCGAACACACCGGCGAGTGCCCGACCCTGCGGGCCGGGGAGCGCCTCGAGCGCGTCGGCGGCGGGGCGCAGGAGCAGGTGCAGGCCGGCGAAGGGCAGCTCGGCCTCGGACTCGATCCCGGAGCCGTGCAGCAGCCGCATGCCCTCGGCCCGCTGTGCCGCGTGCTCCAGCAGGGCCGTCTTGCCGATCCCCGGCTCTCCCCTGACCACCAGCGCGCCGCTGATCCCGTCTCGCGCCGCGGCCAGGAGGGCGTCGATGCGCTCCTGCTCGGCGCGCCGCCCCCGCAGCATGCCCGCACCCTAGCCCTGACGGCCCTCAGATCATTCCGGGAAGCGCACCGCGGCGGCCGGCTCGCGTATCAGCTCCTGCGAGAAGCACGCCCGTGTCGCCGGTGGAGCGGCCTCGTGCTGCTCGCACCGACCTTGCGCGGGGTCACGCTTCGTCGCGGCCCTGCTCGGCGAGCTCCCGCAGCTTCTGGCGCACCTTCTCGACGTTCCACCTCGCGTGCCCGCCGGGCGACACCACGTCCGGCTTCAGCACTCCGAGCTGGCGGTATCGCTGGATCGTCCGATCGGAGAGCCCGAGCACACGCGCGAGGACCGACGTTGGCACCAGGCGCGGCTCGTCGTTCACCCCGCCAACGTAAGCCCTGGTCAGACGGGATTGAGGGGTGCTGACGGCTATGGCGGGCTAGACGGGACTGGCGGCATCCAGTGTATTGTCGGGCTTGGCGGGATTGACGGTCTCAAGGAGGAGCGGTATGGACTGCGAGTACTGCGGGGAGTCGATCAGGTACGACGAGGACCGGCCGAAGGCCGCCTGGGTGCACACCCGTAGCGCCGAGCCTCCGTGCGCCGAGCCGCCGGGCCGCACCGCGTGGCCCCGCTACCTGGGCGTCGACCGCCGCCGCGGACCCCGCACGCCGTGGGGCAGCGAGGGCGTGTTCTGGCAGGCCGAGGTGCCCGGTGGCGGCTTCGCGTACGGGCAGGCCCCCGACGAGGAGAGCGCCCGGCGCGTGATCGGGATCCTGCAGTCGGGCCGGACCGTCTGCCCGGGCTGCTCGGGTCACGGCGCCACCTGCTGCGGGCGCGCGTACCTGGGCGTGGCCGGCGCAGGAACGCTCACCCAGTTGCGGAAGTGCGAGACCTGCGACGGCCAGGGTTGGCTCCCCGGCACGCAGCCACCGGCGTGACGAGTACTGATGCCGATGCGGATTCCCGGACGCGCGCCGATCCCTAGCGTTCCGCTCATCACGAACCGAAGGGACCGCATCATGCTGCTGGAGAACCGCAACGCCGTCGTCTACGGGGCCGGAGGGTCGATCGGGTCGGCCGTCGCCGCCGGGTTCGCCCGGGAGGGCGCCCGCGTCTTCCTCGTGGGACGCACCCGGGAGAGCCTGGAGCGGGTCGCGAAGGAGATCACCGGGGCGGGCGGGCGGGCCGACGTCTCCGTGCTCGACGCACTCGACGAGCAGGCCGTCGACGACCACGCCCGCTCGGTCGTGGAGACGGCGGGCAGCATCGACATCTCGTTCAACCTGGTCGGAGCGGGAGACGTCCAGGGGATCCCGCTGATCGACATGACCACGGCCGACTTCAGCCGCCCGATCGTCACGCGGGCCACCGCGAACTTCATCTCGACACGGGCGGCCGCCCGGCACATGGTGGAGCAGGGCTCGGGGGTCATCCTCGCGCTGGACAGCGGCTCCGCGGTCGGCAGCCCGATGATGGGCGGCACCGGCCCGGCCGACGCGGCCACCGACACGCTCGTCCGGAACCTGGCCGCGGAGATCGGGCCGAGGGGCGTCCGCGTCGTCGGGATCTGGACGGCTGGGCTCCCGGAGACGCTCTCCCCGGAGAAGCTCGCCGCGGTCACCGGCGGGCCCGCGATGGACGACGCGGCATTCCAGGGTCTCCTCCAGCACCTGGACGGGATGCGGATGACCCGCCGCTCCCCCACCCTCGCCCAGCTCTCCGCAACGGCCGCGTTCCTGGCGTCGGACGGTGCCGGGGCGATCACCGGCACGTTCGTGAACGTCACCAGCGGCATGTTCCCCAGCTAGGAGCGGCAGAACTCCGCCACGACGGGTGCGAGGACCTCGACCGGCACGCCGTGCCATCCACCCGGCAGGCTGCGGTGCCGGGCGTCGGGCAGGGCTGCGGCGACGCTCGCGGCCCAGCCCGTCAGGTCGTCGCCACTGCCCTGGCTGTCGAGGACCAGGGTGGGTGTGGGCACCTTCGCCAGCAGGTCGGTCGTGGTCGCGTCGGAGATCAGGCAGTCGTAGACGATCGTGTGCGCGACGGCGTCGAGCGCCGGCATCGACGGCGCCATCCCGGCGAGCACCTCGGCCGGGACGCCGACGCCTGCCAGGAAACGCTCCACGGCCTCCCTGCGACGGCCGGTGGCCACGAGCTCGGTCATCTCGGCGGTGAACGCGGCGTCGGCCGGGTCGTCGTCGGTGCCGATCGGCGGTTCCATCAGCACCAGCTTCCGGATCGGGACGCCCGCGGCCGCGGCCTGCAGAGCGAGCAGCGCCCCCGATGAGAAGCCGTAGACGCAGGCCCGCCCGCCTGCTTCGGCGATGACGGCGGCGAGGTCCTCGACCTCGCGCTCGACCGCGTAGGGCGGGGTGTCGCCGCTGTCCCCGCGGCCGCGGCGCTCGTAGCCGTACACCGTGAAGTCGGCGCTGAGCCGCTCCCCGAGGCCTCGGACGTTGTCGAACCCGCGGTAGCCGAGTGCCGGATCGACCAGCACGAGCGCCGGACCGGCACCGGCGCGCTCGTAGGCGATCGCGGTTCCGTCGCTCGACGTCACCCTCATCTCGTCCTCCCCGCGCTAGTACTGGACGGTACAGTACTGGGCCGAGTACTGAGCCGTCCAGTATGGTTTCGGCGTGACGGAGACAGCCGAGCTCGGACGCTCGGCCCGCAAGCGCCAGGCGATCCTGGACGCCGCCCGCGAGCTGTTCCTGCGCAACGGGTACGCGGGCACGAGCATGGACGACGTGGCCGCCCGCGCCGCGGTGTCGAAGCAGACGGTCTACAAGCACTTCGTGGACAAGGAACGCCTGTTCACCGCGATCATCACGGGTGACATCTCGGAGACCGAGGCGCTCACGCAGTCCCTGGTGGACGCGTTGCCCCGGACCCGAGACCTGGAGCGGGACCTCCGCGAGTTCGCCCGCAGGCACGTCGTCGAGGTCATGCAGCCGCACCTGGTGCGGATGCGGCGCATCCTCATCGGGGAGGCGGACCGGTTCCCGGAACTGGCCGCCACCTGGTACGCGCGGGGTCCCGAACGCGCGCACGCCACGTTCGCGGACTGGTTCAGCGCGCTCGCGGAGCGCGGGCTGCTGCACGTACCCGACCCGCTGCTCGCGGCGGAGCACTTCAACTGGCTGATCCTGTCGATCCCGATGAACCGGGCGATGTTCTCGGGTGTCGAGGAACCGGCCGACAAGCTGGAGTACTACGCCGACGAGGCGGTGCGCGTGTTCCTGGCCGCCTACGCCGCGCCCCGGGGGTAGCGGCAGGGACCCGCCGGTGCCCCCGTCTCTCCCGGCGGGTCCCTTCCCGGGCCGCGTCCCGAGCCCCCCAGCTCCGGGTGCGGCATGTCCGGCACCGACGAATCTGCCCGATCTTCCTGTCTGCGGCCTCTCGTGACGCTGTGCCGGGTCTGTGCAATCCGGTCGCGCGCCCGCTCCCCGGGCGGCCAGGATGGCCCGCGATGCACCGCGACGCGATCGACACAGCCCTTGCGGAACAGCTCGTGGCCGCGCAGTTCCCGGAGTGGGCGGGGCTGCCGGTCGTCCCCGTCGACCAGCCGGGTTGGGACAACCGCACGTTCCGCCTCGGCGACGCGATGTCCGTACGCCTGCCCAGCGCCGCGGCGTACGTGCCGAGCGTGGAGAAGGAACACACCTGGCTCCCGCGGCTGGCGCCGCAGCTGCCACTCCCGATCCCCGTCCCGCTGGCCCTCGGCGCGCCAGGGGGCGGCTACCCGTGGCCGTGGTCGGTCCGGCGCTGGATCGACGGGCGCCCGAGCTCCCGGGAACGGATCAGCGACCTCGTCGCCTTCGCCCGCGACCTCGCGGGCTTCCTCGTCGCACTGCAGGGCATCGACGCGTCCGGTGGACCTGCGGCTGGCGCGCACTGCTTCCACCGCGGCGGTTCCCTGCGCGTCTACGACGCCGAGACGCACGAGGCGATCGCCGCGCTCGGGTCGCGGATCGACGGCGCCGCCGCCATGAGTCTCTGGACGGCCGCGCTCGCGGCCACCTGGGCCGGGCCACCCGTGTGGTTCCACGGCGACATCGCCTCCGGCAACCTCCTCCTCGACGAACGGGGCGACCTCAGCGCCGTGATCGACTTCGGCACCTCCGGCGTCGGCGACCCGGCCTGCGACCTCGTGATCGCCTGGACGCTCTTCGACGGGGAGAGCCGCGCCGAGTTCCGCCGCCTGATGCCGGCCGACGACGCGATGTGGGCCCGCGCCCGCGGCTGGGCGCTGTGGAAGGCCCTGATCACGATCGACAACCCGTACGCGGGGCCGTGGGTCGCGGACGAGTCGGCGCGGGTGGCGAAGGAGGTGCTCGCCGAACACCGAAACGGCCGATGAACCCGGGCCGCCCGCCGCGACCCACTCCCGTGTCGAGGACATCGAGTGAGATCTGGCCACTCGTCCACGCAGAGCGCGCGGCATTGGCCGCCGACCTCGCGCATCTCGGGGACGAGCACTGGTCGGCCCCGTCCCTGTGCGCCGGTCTCAGCGTGCGCGAGGTCGTCGCGCACGTGACCGCGGCCGGCAGCCTGAACGGGTTCCGCTGGCTGGCGGGCGTGATCCGCTGCCGGTTCGACTTCGACCGCCAGGTCGCGATGCGCCTGGCCGAGCAGCTCGGATCCTCGCCTGCGGAGACCCTCGCGCGGTTCGAACGGGTCGTCGACAGCACGACGTCTCCACCGCTCCCGGTGCTCGCGCTGCTCGGGGAGGTCGTCGTGCACGGCGAGGACATCCGGCGGCCCTCGGGCATCACGCGCGACCACCCGTTGAACGTCCTCACGCGCGTCGCGCGTTACTACGCCGGCTCCGACCAGGTCGTTCTCGCCCGGCGCCGGGTGCGCGGGCTCCGCCTCCAGGCGACCGACGGTCCGTTCACCACCGGCTCCGGCCCGCTCGTGACCGGCCGCACGCTGGCGCTGGTGATGGCGATGACGGGTCGGCGGGCGTACTGCGACGAGCTGGCCGGGGAGGGAGTCGACACACTGCGTGCCCGCTGCTGAGCAACGGCGTCGCCCTGGAGCGGGAAACTGCTTCACCGCCGTCAGGGGTGCCGCTGGAGCCTGGAACGTGCTGGCATGGAGGCATGGTGTCCCCCGACCGGCTGCTCGCCTTCGCGGCGATGTCGTTCCTGCTCATCGTGGTGCCCGGCCCCAGCGTGCTGTTCACGGTCGGCCGGGCCCTCGCCCATGGCCGCCGCGCCGCGCTCAGCTCGGTCGTGGGCAACGCCGCCGGCGCCTACGTGCTCGTCGTGGCGGTGGCGTTCGGGGTCGGGGCCCTCGTGGCGAGCTCGGCCGTCGCCTTCACGGTGCTCAAGTTGGCCGGCGCTGCATACCTGGTGTACCTCGGGGTCAGGACGTGGCGGCAGCGAGGGACGCTGCCTGACCCGGCCACCGACGGCGGAGCCGCGCACGGCAGCCTCCGCACGCTGCGGGAAGGCTTCGTCGTCGGCGTGACGAACCCCAAGACGATCGTGTTCTTCGCCGCGGTGCTGCCGCAGTTCGTCGATCCGGCACAGGGACACGTGACCGGGCAGATGCTGTTGCTCGGCCTGGTCTTCAACGTCATCGCCCTCGCGTCGGACAGCGTGTGGGGCATGGGGGCGTCCGTCGCCCGGGACTGGTTCGCCCGCTCGCCACGCCGGCTCGCCGCGGTCGGCCGCATCGGCGGGCTCTCGATGATCGGGCTCGGCGTCACGGTGGCGGTGACGGGGCGGAAGGACTAGGTGGACAAACGCGCGGCTAGCGTGCTGCGCCATGGCCGAGAACGAGCCGGCGGCGATCCACTTCCGGTCCGCACACGCAGGTGACGCCGAGCGGGTGGCGGCGTTGCACGCTGCGAGCTGGCAGCGGCACTACCGCGGTGCCTATGCCGACGCCTACCTCGACGGGGACGTCCTCGCCGACCGCCGGGCGGTCTGGTCGGCGCGCCTGGCCGAGCCGGCCGGCAGCATCACGGTGCTGGCCGAGGACGGCAGCGACCTCGCCGGCTTCGTCCACATCGTCCTAGACGAGGACGCCGAATGGGGAAGCCTCGTCGACAACCTGCACGTCGCGCTTCCCCATCAACGGACCGGCCTCGGCACCGCCCTCCTCGCCCACGCCGCTCAGGGCGTCCTCGAGCGCGCCGCCACCCCGGCCACCTACCTCTGGGTGCTCGAGCAGAACACGACGGCGCGGGAGTTCTACCGGGCCCGAGGCGGCGCCCACGTGGAGGAAGCGCCCGTCCCCCCGCCCGGTGGCGTGCCGTCCCGTCTCGAGGGCGCCCCGACCATGTGCCGCATCGCCTGGCCGGATGCATCCGTATTGGTGCGCCGCTGATCTGGCAGGAGGTCCAGCGGCGGACCCGGTGGCCGTCAGGCTGTCGCGAGCCACTCCCCGATCGTCCGGGCGGTGCGCTCCGGCTGGTCCTCGGCCGTGTACGTGTACGCGTCGGCGATCGTGCGCAGCTCGGCGCCGAGGGCGGCGGCGTACCGCTCGGCGTGGTCGAGCGGGAAGACGCGGTCCTCCGCAGCCCACGCGAGCAGCACCGGCTTGTCGAACGACCGCCGCAGCCGCTCGGCCGCGGCCCTCGTGAAGTGCGGCGAGACGGCGCCGATCGCGTTGCGCCCGTCGTTCCTGATGGCCGGGCGGGTCAGCACCGGCCGCACGTAGCTGCGCATCACCTGCGCATCGATCGGGCGCTTGGCGAGCCAGCCGTACGTGTTCGGCAGCCGCCACGTCAGGGGCAGCCGCAACGGCTGGTAGAGCAACCGGTGCGCGGCCGGGTGGCGCGCGGCGGCCTTGAGCAGCCCGAACCCGCCCGGCCCCGGTGGCCACGAGCAGTCCGGCGTCTCGCAGGAGTTCAGGACGAGCCGGGCGACCCGCTCGGGACGGTCGGCGGCGGCGACCTGGGCGTATGCCCCACCGGAGTCGTTGCCGATCAGCGTGACGTCGTCCAGGGCGAGCACGTCGAGGAAGTCGCCGATGAGCTGTGCGATTCCCGGCGGCGACAGATCCGCCCCGGGCGCCATCGGCACCGGGTGCGAGCCCAGCGGCCAGTCGACCGCGACGCAGCGATACCCGTCGGCGAGGAGCGGCACCAGCTTGCGCCAGATGTTGGCGTTGACCAGGTAGCCGTGGACGAAGACGAGCACCGGCGCGTGCCCCACCTCGTGGTAACGGATCGGGCCGGCCGGCAGTCGCACCTCGCGCGCGGGGCCCAGCCGGGGGTCCCGCCAGGTCTCCCGGGTCACCGGCGCAGGAGGAGCCGGGCCGCCCGGAGCCACGCCTTCGGGCGCAGGAGCAGCGCGAGCGCGACCGGAGACGGGTCGAAGAAGGCCTCGCGGCGCAGGACGCACCCGTCCGGGCCGATCAGCAGCTTGTCGAAGCTGCGGAAGGTCAGCGGCTTGCCGCCCACCGTCGCGCTGAGCCGCACGTCGATGAACACGACGTCGTCGTGCCCGGCCCACCCCAGCACGTCGCCACGCAGGTCGGGCGCGAGCCGGAGCAGCCGACGCGCCTCCTCCTGCCAGACGGCCCGCCCCCGGCCGGAGCACAACAGTGGCTGGACGAGCTCCGCGTCCTCGGCGAGCAGCTCGTCCCAGGCATGGGGATCGGGGCGGTCCCAACCCTTCGCGAAGCGGTCGACCACCTGCTGGTGCACGCTCGGCCAATCGGCCATGATCGGACGGTACCAGTTTTTGCAACGGTTACAAGAGAAGGTCGAGACGTGGCCGATCAGCGCAAGGAACGGACCACGGCCGCGCTGCTGCACGCGGCCGAGGCGCTCTTCCGGGAGCGATCCGTCGAGGACGTGACCGTGGAGGAGATCGCCGAGTCGGCAGGCGTGGCGGTCGGGTCGATCTACAACCACTTCGGTTCCAAGGCCGGCCTGCACGCCGCCCTCGTCGAACGCGCGCTCGCGACAGACCGCGACTTCATGGACCGGGCGTACCGGTCCACCGACTCACCGGTCGAACAGATCCACGCAGCGGCCGAGCAGTACCTCGCCTTCTACCTGGCGCACCCCGACCACTTCCGCATGCTCGCCTTCCCCGACCCGCCGGGCCGGTACGCAGCAGGGCAGGAGCTGTCCGAGCGGCTGGCCCGCTCCGTCGACGAGCAGAACCAGCGGCTCGTCGACGCGATCAGACGGGGCATCGCGACGGGCGAGCTGCGCGCCGTCGACCCGGACCGGACCGCGACCGTCCTGTGGGCGGCGTGGAACGGCATCATCAGCCTCGCCTGGCGTCCCGACTCACTGCGCCGGGACGAGGCGGGGCTGCGCGAACTGCTCGAGACGGCCACCGACGTCATCGCCGATGGCCTCCGCGCGCGCGGCTGATCACTCGCGCACGATCAACCCAGATCGAACTCGCCGGCCCGGATCCCGGCCAGGAACGCCTCCCAGGCAGTCGGGCTGAAGTGGTTCGGGGGAACGCTCAGGTCCTTGCTGTCGCGCAGGGCGACGCGGCCGTCGGGGAGGAGGCGAGCCTCCACGCAGCCGCCGGCACCGGAGAAGCTGCTCTTGCGGAAACGGTCGTGCGAGATCACGGCGTGCCCTTCGGGGAGTGGGTGGTTCGATCCCGGATCTCGGCGATGAGTGCGCGGGATTCGTCATGGTCGAGCGCCTTGCGCGTGATCGCGTCGAAGATCCGGAGGTACTCCAGGACGTTCGACGGCTGTTCGAGGATGCGCTCGCCGGTGTGCGACTCGACGGCCACGACATCGCGGTCGCGGTCGTCGGCGTACTGGAGGATCGTGAACAGCCCGACGAGACCGGCGTGCAGGCCACCGCTGAACGGCACGACCCGCAGCGACACGTTCCGCTGACGCGAAACGGAATGCAGGTGGTCGAGCTGTTCGCGGACGTCGTCGGGCGAGCCGAACGGCCGCCGCAGCACCGATTCGTCGAGCACGAAGATCAGCTGTGGGGCGTCGTCGGATTCCACGAGCAAGTGCTGGCGCCTCGCCCGAACCTCCAGCACCCTGCGCGCGGACTCGTCGGTCTTGATGGCCGGAAGCACCCTGTAGAGCTCGACGGCGTACGCCTCGGTCTGCAGCAGGGGTGGCACGACCGCGGCAGCGAAGCTGCGGATCGTCGATGCACCGGACTCGTAGTCCACATATGTGGCGAGGCCCGTGAACAGGGCATCGGAGTACTCCCGCCACCACGCCTGGCTGCGTCCGGCGCTCGCCCAACGACGCAGACGCTCGGCGATCTGCGCGTCGAGACGGTAGAAGTTCACGAGGTCGCGGATGTCGCGCGGCTGCGGAACGCCCTGCCCGTTCTCCAGCCGACTCAGCTTCGACGTGCTGATCAGCGTCGCCTCGGCGACCTCCTCGAGGGTGCGCTCCCCACGCAGGCGCCGCAGCTCGGCCCCGAGCCTGCGGCGGTGCAGCAGCGGACCCTCAGACGACGGCACGTGAGCCTCCCGGCCGGCGAGGAGCGCGATGGTCCTCGCGACCGTCACCGTGGGGAAGGGGCCGAACGGGTGCGCTCAACTGCAACGGGCTCTCCCGGGATCGGCTGGTCGGGTGCACTGTTTGGGAATCCCAGCCGTCGAGTTGCGGCGGCAAGGCCCAGCCCGCAAACTACACCTGCGACACCCAAAGGCGACAACCGGCCGGCGCGTGTCGTCCGACCCGAACGGGGGCCAGCAATGAACCTTGCGATCGTCCTCGGTGGCCTGACCATCCTCGTCGGCCTCGCCGTGCTGATCGGCCTCATCGACGCACACGCCCGCCGCGCCGCCTGGCGGCGCATCGCCGCCGCAAGGCGGGAGGTGCAGGAGCGTGAACTCGCCCTGCTGTCGGCCGTTTCCCCGGCTGCCGGCCCGAGGCCAGGCAGGCCGGGGGTATCGCGGCGAGGCGCCGACGCGCATCGTGCGGTGGGCCCGCGGGGGATCGCACGCTGAACCCGCGGAGTCTGGCGCAGTAGTCGGGATCGACTGTCGTCGCCCGGTGGCGGGTCCGGGCGGAGCCCGGGTCAGCCCCTCCGCATGTGGACGAGTGGGAACGGGCGCCCCTCGCCGTCACGCTCGGACCGTCCGATCTCTACGAAGCCGTGGCGCTTGTAGAAGCCGACCGCTGACGGGTTCTGCTCGTTCACGTCCAGCGTGACGTGTGGCATGGCAGCGGTGGCCGCGTCGAGCAGCGCCCTTCCGACCCCTTGTCGATGTGCTGTGGGGTCCACGAACAGTGCCTCGACCTGGGTGTCGTGCACGCCGATCCAACCGACGGAGCCGCTCCTCGCCCGCTGGGCGACGGTGACGGTCAACGACGGGAGGACTGTCGTGCGGACCTGGGTCTCGATCTCGTCGATGTCGGAGGGGGCCAGGAAGCTGTGCGTCGCTTCCACAGCGCGGCGCCAGATCCGGACGAGGTCGGGCCAGTCGCTCTCGGTGGCAGCGCGTAGTGCCAAGGTCGCGTCGCTCACGGAGACAGCGTGGCAGGGCCGTCGAGCCCGTTTGGATCAGGCTCAGGTACCGAGTGAGGGCTGGGTAGCCGGCCACGGCGCCGCGGGCGTGCCGGAGGGGCTGTTCGACCAGGCAGCGGCCCTGACCAGCGGTCGCGTCCTGCCAGAGGTCGCAGTCAGCGCTGCTGACCGGCGCTCGTTGTTGGCTTGTTGTTGGGGCCTTTCGCCTCCCCTCCCCCCGTGCTGGCCGTTCAGCTCATCGCGGTGGCCGCGTCAAGGGGGGCCGGGCCTCCGGGCCGGGCACGGGCTGCCTCGCCTCGTCTACAGCAGTACCCTCCTTCCACTGCAACGGCTGGCGGAGGGCGGCGACTCCGAGGGCTCGGGGCGTCGGGTTGTCAACCCGCTGTCACGCCGGGATCGTGAACGCCAGATCGTCTGCAGCGGTGAAGGGATCGCGGCGATGAGCGCCAGCCGTCGTGAAGAACCTCGCGGGAGCGGAACTTCGGCAGACCGCGGTGTGCTGGCCCTCAGCGGCGTACTACTGCTTGTGGGCTTCGTCGTGAACGCGATCCAGAGAATGCTCTTGCACCCGACCGGAGCGGAAGACGATCACGAGGCGATCTTCGCCGAGTACGCGGTCAGTGACGTCTGGGTCGCTACTCACTTCGCAGAGTTCGTACTCGTGCTCGTGGCCCTTGCCGGGTTGCTGGTGCTCTGCCGCGCCCTGCGACGGGAGACGCCCTACCTCGCGCTGCTGGCCGCTGGCGCGATCACCGCGAGCGGCGCGGCGTGGACCGCTCTCCAAGCGGTGGATGGCATCACGCTCAAGCAGGCAGTAGACGCTTGGGCCGCCGCGTCGGGGGCCGAAAAGGCAACTCGCTACGCCGATGCCGAAACCGTTCGCTGGATCGAGTGGGGCCTCCAGGGCTACTTCCGGGTCCTGCTCGGCATCGCCTTCCTGCTCTTGGGCGCAGCGGCTGTCGTGAGCCGCCTCGTCCCGAGCTGGCTCGGCATGCTCCTGGTGGTCGGCGGCCTGCTCTCCCTCGCCATAGGGTTCTCGATCGGCTACCAGGGGCTGGAGAGCGGCTTCCAGGACGCGATAGGCATCGCCCTCCAGCTCGTCGTCCTCGTCTTCGGCGTCGGCCTGCTCGTCAGCCGCCGAGCCCGAGAGCCGGGCACCCGCGCGGCTAGCACCTAGCCCGGCGGCCGGTCCCAGGCTGGGGGTTCTCGTTCCGCGCGCTACCGGGTTCGGGGCTGGAGTCAGGCGTTGGCCGGTCGGAGCGTGGCCGGGTAGCACGTCGTCACCAGCGGGCGGGATCGGGGCGCGCAGCGGGGTTGACGCCGCACGGGCACACTAAGACGATCTGCGGCCAGCGGGGATGACCACTACCCGACGTCGCTCAGCTTTCCCTTGCCGGCATGGCCGGCAGCCCACAGGCACGCGGCCGCCCGGGAGCGGAGCGTGAGGTAGCGGCCGCGCATGCCGTCCGGCGCAGTCCGGCCCGCCCCGGTCGGGGGCGGCTTGAAGCCGGATAGAAGGTTCTCACCAGGTAGCCGACGAGAAGCCGACCGCTCTTGCCCGACTCCGCTTGATCGGATTCGATCCCGTCGACCTAACGGATTATGAGGGAGTTGTGTCCGCTCTCATACCGCCTCTACCAGCAATAATCGCTGTGGATCGTGCCGAAGGAGGCGCGTACAAGCTCGTCAGCCGACTCGATTTCGCGTCACGAGTCGCGTCATGAGAGCCAGCACGCGTTGCGGCCCGCGCCGCTCTTGCCCGACTGCATCGTCGCGGCGCCGATCGTCGACTGACGTCCAAGGCGAATCGCGAGCATGGACGACGCGCTGCGCGATCAGGTTGTCGCGCGCTGTCGAATGATGGATGGCGGGCTAGCCATCCGCTGGCTCGCTGCCGCCTGCCGATGAACGGGGGCGGGCCGGTCGAGAGGTACTCGCGATCGCGGCAGGTCTTGGCGATGTATCCGAACGGTCATGTCCCAGCCGGGGTCGGGCGGCGCCAGCGCCTCGGTCGCCAGCCGCGGCTCGGCATCGCGGAACGCGTGCTCGTACGCGAGCACGCCATGCCGCCGCTCCTCGGTGCCGCCGCCGACGTGGATCACGTCCTCGGCGGTGATCTGCGCGAGTGCGCGCATCCAGTACACCTCCAGGGGCTTGTGTAGGCTCTTGAGCCGCTCCTGCTCGATCCCCGCGGCGCTCAGCCGAGCGAGCCCGCCGTCGACCTAGGCGCCCCAGTTGATCGAGCCGAACCCGCCCGTGCGCTCGACGCGCTCGCGCGTGCCGGCGTGGCAGCGGGCGAGGAAGCGACCGCCCTCCTCGACGCCCATCACGCCGACGACCGCGGTCAGCGTCTCGAACTCGCTGGCGAAGAACCAGTCGCAGTGGCGGACGAGCGTCGCGTAGGCGTCCCAGATCGGACCGTGTGTACGCAGCAGGTCGGGGTCGATCGTTGAACACGATGCCGCCCGAGCGGTCGTGCCGGCGCGTCGCGTAGTAGGCGCAGACGTCGAACGACGACGAGAGCGACACGGTGCCCTGCGGTACGTCGCCCTGGTGCAGGATCTGCGCCGGGACGGTGCCGCCGAAGGCGGTCCGCGAACGTGGCTCGAACCCCACGGCTGCAGGTGCTCGGCGACCTCGGCGAGGGTGTCGCACGCCCAGTCGTTGCACTTGAGCCGCCCCTCGCCCCGGTAGAGCGGCCTGCCCCAACGAAGGGCTCGCCCGACGGGTCGACCGCCAGGTCCTCAGTGACGATGCACAGGGACGGCACGGCCTCGAAGACGCGGTCGGGGATCGGCCCGTCGGCGAACGGCGACCACACTCCCGCTGACTCGCGCCGCATCATCCACGGCCTTACGACGCCGATCGGCTCGGCGTCGAGCCGCCCCCGGTCGGCGAGCGCCTGCATCAACCCCGCCTTGGCCACGCCGCGCTCCGCCACTAGCACCCCGTGCAGGTCCGCCCGCGCGGCGATCTGGGCCATCAAGCGTAGAAACTCGAGCTCATCACGGAGGAGTCGGCCCGGGTCGTGAGCGCGTCGACGCCGAGCACCTCGCGATTCGCCATCGGCAGCTCGTACACGCTGAAGATCGCGACCGCCAGCGCGTCGGCGAGGGTCTCGTCGGGCCCGTCATCGGGAACGCGATCAGGAACGTGTAGGCGTCCGACCGCGCGTGCGCCTCGAAGCCCTCGGCCGGCAGCAGGGAGCCGACCAGGCCACGGCGATGGCGACCCGCGCGTCGACGTCATCGACCCAGCGGACGTTCACGCCTGATGTCTAACCGCGGCCGCGGAGCGCGGTCAAGTCCGCGCGCGGACGTCTGTGACAAGAGAACGATGTTCTGTCCACCGAAATGATCATTTGGAACAACCAGTCTCGGTTGCTATCAGCGGTCGCTGTCACGGCCGAGCTGACCGCTGGTGAACGTGGACGCGGCTGGCAGCACGGTGTCGGCGGGTCCGGGAAGTGACTTGTCCACAGGGTCGGCTGTCGGGATTGGGCTGGCTTGGACAACCTGTTATGGCGGTCGGCACTCCTGCGCATCGCCGACTACCGGGCTAGTTCGCGCCCCTTGGGCACCCGCACGGATGCTGCTCCGCCTTGGCTAGCAGGCCCATGAGATGAGCCCATGGCTGCTGGACTGCCTGCTCCTGTCTGTGCGCCATAAACGCACGCACTGGGTCAGCGATATTGGCGAGCGGATGGTGCCAGGCATCGAGTACTACTGCCTCGTCCACTTGGTTGCGATGCACGTAGCCTGCAAGTGTATCGTAGAGGGCAAGGGAATAGTTGATCTCATCCCAGCCATCCTCACCGAGAGCGGGGAATTGCTTAGCTCTCGCAGCTAGAAAAAGGCGTCTGCGGCCAGCTGCCGCCTTGGGGTCGACCAGAAGTTCATGAACGCGCTGATAAGTAGCATCACGCGCCAGGCTGCGGGCGTGGTCCGCAGCCTGGCGCGCGATAGTCCGGGTGGCGGCTAGGTTTTGCCGAGTCGTGACGATCGATATCGCTAGAGCGAGTAGGGAAACTGCGAGGGCGAACAGGTCCTTGTTCACCGCCCAGAAACTCGTGACATCGTCCACTACCACTCCAGCGATCGACCGGTCCTCAGCAAGCCAAGTTTCTCCTGGTCAAGAGACACTTTCGCTCATCTAGCTAGCGCCCCGACACGCCGCAGCCTCATGAAGAGTCAGGGTTAATACCAGAGGTACAGGTCGTGTGCCCCGGACGGGCTCGACTTGTTGCATTGCCAGCTACGTTTTTGAGGGTTTGCTTGCCCTGCGGCCACACACGAGGCGTAGTCCGGGTAGGTCGCGTAGTACGTCCACGCCACCGCGGTTGACTTGACGGCGATAGCCGGTGATCCGGCTGCGAACTCTAGGCTGGCCGGAAGTGCCGAAACCATCGCCATTCCGACTAGGATGGCCGCCACGGCCCTGATGCCAGCAAAACTCAACATGTCCATTATCCCTTGACCGATTGCTTCTCTCTGTGACCACAAGAGTCACAACACCCCTCAGGTCCGCAGATCACTCTTCGTCCTGAGGAACAGTATGGCTATGTTATGCTCCTTTCCGTCGTTTCTCTGTCCATGTCGACGCCGATTCAGCCACTTGACGCCATAGATCGCTCCCCAGAAGGTCCACAGGCCGCCCACGAGGGCGAGCCACACCAGCTGTGTTGACCCCGGCTCCCTGCTGGGGTCGAACCTGATCAGCGCGAGTACGCTGCCGGCGGCATACCCGGCGCACCAGCCGAAATAGCCCAAACCGAGTCTTGATAGCTGCGCGAGAGCTGTGGCCAACAGGACCGCGATCAGCGCGGCTTCGCTGCGGGCGGGCAGCAATCCGATCAGCAGCGCTGCCAGGCTCGTGGCGAGCCCGAACGCAAGAAACAGCGCAGAGAGTGGGTGCCAGAGGTAGAAGCGCAGCAGCGCGAGCCGGATATCGGACGTCGTGTCGGTGTAACCCGGTGTAATAGGACGGCCGCCGCGGCGGGCCGACATGTCGACCGGCGAGGACTGCGGCAGGTCGTCGATGGCGGCAAGGAGGAACAACGATAAGACGATCTGCAGTGCCAGCGCGTAGCCGCCGCTGGTCGCGAGGCCGCCTTTCAGGGTAAAGGTGGGCAGGGGCGTGAGAGCGACGAGCAGTCCGCCGATCGTCGCGAAGGCTACGCCAGGGGCGGCAAGGCGGCGGCGCATCACTACCAGCCTCCGGCGGCGGACGTGTCGACGACCCAGATGGGGAGTGACAGGGTGCCGGCGCTCGAGTCCTTCCGGACCAGCCACAGGTCGCACGGCATAGTCGCCGGGATGGGGGCAAGCAGCTTGTCTTGGCGGGAACTCAATGCAAGCTTGTACTCGGGCGATGCGCATTCCAGCGAGGCGTTGACGCCCGGATTCTGGTTCATGACCAGCACCGCATCCTGCGGCAATGCGATTCGGAACGCATTCGCGCTCGCCGACTCCGGCACGACGAGAACCCGCCGCCCGATTTCCGTTACCGCGGGCTCCGAGAAGGACCTGACGCTCACCGCGCAGCTGGCGCCCGGAGTGGCCGAGCCGTGAAGCAGTATCTGGGGGTGGCTCGCCTGAATGTTCAGCACGTTCATCGGCAGTACAACGCTGTCTCTCCCGACACCCACGAATGAGGTGGGGGGAACGCCGGTGTCTGCTGCGCCGTACACGACCTTCACCTTCGTCGAATCGCTGCAGTGCACCTCGGCTCCGGCGGGTTGCTGGTTGCTGCCAATGGTCGGCGATGCCAATCCCATGGGGTGGGCCACAATCTTGATGGATTGGCCAGGCCCAACTTGGACCGGTGGCGCGACGGCCTTCCTCGAGATGATGGTGGGCTGGAACGGATTGTCAGACGATTCAGGATCGAGAAGGAGAATAGGAAATTTCGGGCTAGGCGGGCCCTCGATCAGCGCCCAGTCTTCCGTCGTTTCCACGGCGATCGGCATGACCCCGGCCACGTCATTCAGGCCCTGAGCACTGATCAACTCCCGCCGGCCGTGTTCCAGCAGTACGGTGACCCGTGGACTCAGGACCAGCCGAGACCGATCCTCGTCCACCTGTACGGTCGGCAGGCTCGACACGGCTAGCCTGTAGCGCGCGTTGGAGGCCGCGAGCACTGCCGCGTAGGTGCGATCGGGGCTGGTCCTTACCGGAACAGTAGTTGGATAAGCCTTGGGGCTCAGCGGGATCTCCGCGGTGACGAGAGGCAGGTCACGCCCGTCCGCTCCGACCTCCATGACGGAGAACTTGGCGGGGACAGGGCCCGGCTGGCCGCTTACTAGGACATCGACGACGACGCCACGCCGATTTCCTGAGAACTCCAGCCTTGCGTCTCTGCCCCTCCCCACGTCTTCTTGAGTAATCGGGCCCGCGATGATCGCCTCTCGCTCAATCTGGAGGAACGGGAAAACGGCTAGCAGCCCGATCAGCGCGGCCAGAAACATGCCCGAGCTGCGCCGACGCTTCCGGTCTCTAGACCGGCGCCACGCCTCATTGGAAACCTCGACTCCGGCGATCATGCTGTCATGTGTCAACTCGGCGAGCCGCAGCCCGTGCCGCTGCTCCAGCTGAATGAGTCTGACCACCTCCAACGCGTCGATGACCGAGTTCGGCAGCCCTGCTGCCTCCTGCTCGTCGACGACGACGAAGCCACGTCGGCCGGACGGCGTGATCAAGGTGTTGCTCAGCCACCATCGAATCGCGGCCTCGTCCCCGTGGCTGCGGTGCACCGCCTCGCTGATTGCCTCGTCGACGAACTGCGACATGGAGCCGCGCACGCTGAAGGTGGTCGGAGTCAGAAGGGATTCCCGCTGTCGGTCACCGTGTGCGTCTCGAAGCTCCTCCCACAGCCGTCGGCAGACGATCTGCAGCTGAATAGTGTTAACGTGCTGCCCCGGGACCCGTTGCTGGCCGGGTGGGCGAGTGATGTCTTCTAGAAGCGCGTCTAGGACGACGCGCAGGCTGTCGTCGGCGAGGCTCAGGCCAGATGCAGCGAAGGCGGACGCGATCGCGTTCGCCGCCTGCTCCTCAGTCAGGCTCTCCAGCTGGTACCGGACTACCAGCTTGGCGGGCAAGTTCCGCTCGTGCGGTACGAGATCGGCCAAGTAGTCGCTGCGAAGCGCGATGATGGCGCGCAGCCACGTATTCTTCTCGAGCGCGTTCGTCAATGCGGTGAAGAACTCCTCGCGCTGCCGCCACAGCGCGGGATCATTGAAGACCTCCTCAAACTGGTCCAGGATCAGGAGCACGCGCCGCGACGAATCCGGCCGGCGGGTTGCCGCAGCCTCGGTGATATCAGCAGGAATCGCCACGTCTGGGTTGCCGATCGTCTCACACACCGCACGGACGAACGGGTTGGACGCATGATCGGTCGAGCTCATGCGGGTGCCGGCGCCAAGACGCACCGTCGGTAAGATGACGAAGTCGAACCTTCGCTCGAGGTGAGGCGCGACTCCGGCCTGCAAGAGGGACGACTTGCCGGCGCCGGACGGCGCATAGAGGAGCGTTGCGCTGCTGGACAGCACGAGCGATGTCAGTTCCTCGATCTCGTCGACCCGCCCGAAGAAGTACGGCTGATCATCGCGTCGATAGGCTCTCGGGCCCGGGAACGGGTTGATCCCCCGGGGTGTCGTTACCGGGCTCGGGGCGCTTGAGCCGACTTTGGAGTATCTGGCCATCGCGACTATTTCATACCGGGCGCGGGGGGAAGTCGGTGCAGCAACTCCTTCAGGAAGGGGCCGGCGTCTCCCCAGTACACGTCGATCGCGGCTGACGTCTTCAAGTACTTCTCGAGAAATTCCTCGGCGAGTCGTCTGCGCTCTGCTGGCATGCTGTTGCTGGACAACTGGATACTGAGGCTGTTATACACTTCATTGGGGAGCACGGCCTGCTGCTTCATGATGTGGCGCATCAGCACACGGAAGTTCCAGTCCTCAAGGCTGTAGCCAACGAAAAGCAAGTTGGTATTTCCGAGCGCTCGGCGGACGAAGTGCGGGATCACCGGGTCAATCTTGCTCACGGCGCGCTGGGCGAGGCTGACCGCGAAGTCGATGTAGTCGTCGTCGGTGATCAAAATGGAGTTCGGCTCGTCCATGTGGCCGTGCAGGTGGAAGATGGTGGGCTTGGCTTGCGTGGGCGCCTCTCTTCGATATTTCGGCAAATCGCGAGCGAGGCGGTCGTTCCACCGACAGATCTCGACAGTCGGCTTCGCTGGTCCGACCGCGAGTACCGCGCGCTCGAGGTAGTCGTCGTAATTCGTCGTGACGTAGACCGGTAGCCTAAGCTGGGCAAGCATGAGATGGTTCGGTGGCGGACCACCCTCGAGGGCCTCGACAGCCTGGCGCTGCGCCTCAGCCAGTCGTTTACACACTCGTCGCTTGACAAACGATGGCTGGCGTAGGCTCGCAATGTACTGTGTCACCCGGGCAAGGTTCGTGTCGTCGTCAAGCGGGTAGTTGAATTCCTTGGCGAGATCGGCGGCAAGCTCGGAGCCGCGGGGGAGGTAGGGCGCTGCGACGCCCGCTCCGAGGAACGGGGTGCACTCGCCGCCGAGCACGGAGTCGACCAAGGTCTCCCAGGTCTCGTCCCTCAGGGAGAGCTCGTGCGGAATGCCGCCGTCGTCCTGCGCGATCATTCGAGAATCGTCCTCCGGGTCGTGGCCACTGCCGCCGCGCTTCTCAGTGTTGGTCCTCACAGCTGGCCTCCTCCTGTCTCCCCGGTTCTTGCGAAGACGAGCATTTTTGGAAAGGGTGGAACACAAGCATTCGACCGCGCACTGTCCTCACCCGCACGTGATGCCCGATGATCGCCTGCGATTTGATCACGCACGTCGACGGCCGTAAATGATGTTCCCGTTGACGGGCGCCGGCGGAGCTGGATCTCGTTCGGCTTGGCGCGGGTCGAGGTCTCAGCGGACATGATCGGTTTCCTCGCGGGTGGCGTGCTCGGATGTAACTCAAGAGTGCGCTTCGGGAGCGGGTGATACACCTCAACCACACGGCTTATGCAGGGGCGAACCCCTCCGCCCCGGGCTAGTTGGTGACGAACGTCGTCAGGTCCGCCACCCTGGCCGCTACCGAAAGCCTGCAGATCCACAATCGTCTGGTTTGATCACGATGCAATGAGCCTCGGCGCATCCTCGAGGAGATCCCAAACGGGACCCTTCAATTTGATCTATATCGTGCACGTCAAGCACCATGTGCACATGACGCCGCAGAGAGAACCTGTAGTCAAGACTGCCTGAAGAGATTCTTTGCGCGACGCTGGCCCTCGCGCAGCGTGGTGATCGCGTAGGCGGTGACGGTCGTCCGCCTGCGCCCCGGACGTTAGCGGGCGGCGCCGCCGGACCTGCTTGATCGCCTGGACGGCTGGTTCGCACCGTCCTCTATGGGCGAGGGCCTAGATTGACGACGTCCCAGGACTGGGTGCGCATCCAACCGCCGTTACCAGGGGGGCGGGCAGCGTAGCGAGCTGGGCGAACTCGGCCGCGAGGTCGTGGGCCCAGGGCCAAGACCACTGGATGCGAAGCCACAGAGCCAGCGTTGCCCGCGGGTGAGGCGGGCGGCGACGTGGAGCAGTCGGGAGCGCAGCGTCTTCGGCTCGGCCTTCGCCAGATCGCCGTGCAGGAGCAGGTGCTGGGTCCAGGCCAGAAGATCGACGGCGAGCATCACGATGGTCAGCCGGGCGGTGTTGACCCCGAACGATCGGGACGGGAAGTGGTCCAGGCCGGTGTCCTTCGCGCAGCGGATGCGGTCCTCGACCCGGGCGTGCGCGCGGTGCCGGGCGTCGAGGTGGGCGAGCTGGCCGAACGCGGTGTCGGTGGCGAACGTGGTGTAGCGCCACCCGTCACGTTCCTCGAACGCGTCGAGCTGCGCGCCGGGGTGCGGGCGCTCACGACGAACGACGACGCGGGTCCCTGCCGGATAGCCGGCCAGCGACCCGGCGGGCAGGACACCGGTGATCTCGGCCAGCCCGGCGCCGTCGCGGTGCCCGCCGTCGGCGTCGATCGCGTCCGCCCACACGGTCTTCGGGATGGCACTGATCGCGGATCGTTCCCTGTCCTTGATCGACCAGCCGACCGAGAACTCGCAGCTGACCGCCTGCTCGCGCAAGCCGCGGATGTGGGCGAGGAACTCGCGGCTGCAGCCTGCAGTGTCGGCTCGAACCAGGACCGGGGTGCCGTGCCGGTGGGCGTCAGGCAGCTGCGCGAGCGCGGCGTCGAGCACGGTGATGTGGTCGGCGGCGGTGTTGCTGCCCGCGTTCCCCGCGCCGCAGCACCGCGGCGAGGAACTCGCCGGTGTTGTCGCAGAACGCCAACATCGGGTGGTAGCCGAAGGTGCGCTTGTTCTCTGCAGTACGAGATGATCTTTCCGGCGCTGTTTCGCCGGGGCTGGGGGAGCTGGTCAGGTTGGCGGGTGGGGGACGGAGCGTCCGGCGATCTGCGGGAAGCGGGGCATACCGAGGTGGGTGCTGGTGGCCTGGTTGGCGAGCTGGT
The DNA here is from genome assembly GCF_007994075.1 of Pseudonocardia hierapolitana. Taxonomy (NCBI): domain Bacteria; kingdom Bacillati; phylum Actinomycetota; class Actinomycetes; order Pseudonocardiales; family Pseudonocardiaceae; genus Pseudonocardia; species Pseudonocardia hierapolitana. The sequence continues at coordinate 2,893,679 of NZ_VIWU01000001.1, forward strand.
CGAGTTGGGTGAGCTTCTGGCGGGCGCCGGTGAGGCTGACTTGCAGGCCGTCGACTTCGCCGAGCCAGCCCTCGCGGCGGGCTTCGGCGATGCGGGCGTGCAGGTTGTCGCGGATCTCAACCAGCCGCGCGCGGTGTGCGGGGTCGGGGCGCAGCAGAGGGCAGCGCAGGCAGGCGTGTTCGTGGATGCACGGGGTGGCGTAGGAGCGCCCGCAGGCGCCGAGGGCGAGTTTGCGGCGTTCGAAGTGGCCGAGGAATTCCTCCCATTCCTGCTCGGTCGGCACCCGGTATTCGGTGCTGGGGCGTAGCGCCCGGCGGCGGGCGATGAACGCCCGGTGCCCATTGATCACCTCGTCGGGATAGACCGCCTTGTAGCCCATGGTGGTGTTGATGTCGCGGTGCCCGGCCACGAGTTGGGCGATGTGCGGGGGCATGCCGTGCAGGACGGCGTCGGTGATGAACAGGCGGCGGAAGTCGTGCGGGGTGAACCGCAGTGGCTGTCCGGCGACGTCGGTGACATCGGCCCCGTCGAGCGCGCCGCTGATCCATTCCCGGATGGTGGCGGCGGGGATGGCGCGGTGTTCGAGGCCGAACCGGCGCTGGAACAGCAGCGGCATCGGCGGGTTCCAGACCCGTTCGTGGGTGTCGTAGGAGGCGACGCAGCCCAGCGCGCCGTCCCGGCCGCGGATCCCGGTGATGATCGCGGCGCAGACGTCGGCGAGCTCGGGGCTGATGACCAGCAGCCGTTCGGTGTCGGTCTTCGACGGGGCGATCTGCAGCAGCGGGACGGGTTCCCCGGTGCTCGGCAGGGTGTAGTGGATGAGGCTGTGATGACTGAGCTCGGTCAGCTCCTCGATGCGGATCCCGGTGTGACGCAGTGTCTGGATCGCGGCCCAGGTCCAGAACGCCCGGTCCTCCTCACCGGTGAGGTCGTGGCGGCGGCCGGTGTCGGGGTTCTCGCCCCAGATCCGGGCGGCGGCCTCGGCTGTGGTGGCGGCGAGGCGCAGGGTGCGGCCGCCGGCGGGGAAGGACTCGCCGGGCCGGGCAGCCCGTGCGGCGGCCAGGGCGGCGGCCGTGGTGGTGCGCGCGTCGTTGACCCGGGACAGGAGACCCTAGAACTGCGTTCACACCGAAGCGCTCAGTCTGGCGGGCACCTATCCACATCCTCGTACGGTCTTGAACCTCCACTGCGGGCTACGACTGATTCGAGCTGCGCGTCGCCACGAAGGTCGTTATCAGCACGTCCTCGCCAGCCGGCCGCATCTCCATCTCGTAGTCGGTGATGTCCGCGTCGTCGGTCCCGCGACGCCGGATCGCGTCGACGAGCAACTGCCGAAGATCGCCCGCGCTGAGCGGGTCGGCTGCCGCCGAGAACCTCGCAACGACCTGACCGCGGTGCCGGACCGCGAAGTCGAGCAACACGGCGGCCGGCGAGTTCACGCGACGGCCAATATTCGGCGCGCTACCGGCTTCGACTCAGGAGTCAGGCGTTGGCCGTGGGAGCACGGTCGGGTAGCCGGGCTCGCCCGCCCCGACCGGGCTGGAGGCAGAGGGAGTGGGTCGGCGGGGCCGGCGTAGCCGGCCACGCCCGCCGCAGCAGGCGGCGCCTTGACGACGCGGACGTGTCCACCTGCAAGATCAGCGATCAGCTCGGACACGCGAAGATCAGCATGACGCAGGATCGCTCTGTTTTCACCCTGGACGTGGCGATCCCCAAGCTGCGCTCCGGGTCCTACTTCCCGGACTGGTTGCTCGAGCGCCGCCGCGCCGAGCGCGCCCTCACGACCGTGGTCGCCACCGCGGAGACGTGGATCATTCTCGGCCGCGGGGGCAAGCATTACGCAATCAAGCCGCCCTTGACCCGGCCGGTGCGACGTGGGCCGCGTTTCGGGGCCGAGGGAGCGGACAGATCCGGCACCCTCTCTCTTGTCAGTGCTGCGGACGAGACTGCGTCCATGCGGTGCTCGGTCAACATCCCGAACCTGGGCGACTTCGCCGACCCGCGGGTGGTGGGCGAGATAGCCCGACTCGCGGAGGACGCGGGCTGGGACGGGCTGTTCATCTGGGACCACTTGATCGGCTACAACCGGGACCTGGTGGGCGAGTTCGCTGCGACCAACATCCTGCTCGCAGCGGCTGCGCTGGCCACCAACCGGATCCGGTTGGGTACCCAGGTCACCCCGGTGCCACGGCGTCGGGCCCATCAGCTCGCTCGGGAGATCGCCACGCTTGACCGGTTGACAGGAGGGCGGATGATCCTTGGCGTTGGGCTGGGCGACCCGGTCGAGAACGAGTACGGCCGGTTCGATGAGCCGACCGACTTCAAGGTTCTGGCCGCCCTGCTGGACGAGGGGCTCGAGGCGATCACTCTGCTGTGGTCGGGTGAACCGGTCACCTTCCACGGCCGCTACGTCACTGTCGACGACGTGATCATGCGGCCCACCCCGGTGCAACGACCACGCGTCCCGATCTGGGTGGGTGGACACTGGCCGCGGAAGGCGCCTGCCCGGCGCGCCGCCCGGTGGGACGGCGCGGTCCTCACCATCGGCCCCTGGGAGCAGCCCCCCGACCCCGACGTCATCGCGGAGATGCACGCCTACACCCAGGCCCACCGCGACGAGGCCGGGCTCGGCGACGAGCCGTTCGAGTTGGTGGTCGGCGGGGCGACCCCCGGAAACACCGCGACCACCCGCGACATCGTTGGGCCGCTCGCTGCCGCGGGCGCCACCTGGTGGGACGAGCGCTTCCCGTTCGACAGCCTGGGCAGGTTCGACGCGGTCCGGGCGCGCGTCGAGCAGGGGCCACCCACGCTCGGCTGATGCGTTTCGGGCCCGCCGTCGCGATGTTGCGATGATGCTCGGAGCCCGCTGCAGACGGTCTCCGGGATGGCAGGCGCATTTTCGGTTGGCAGCGGGGCCGGCGTAGCCGGCCTCGCGCGCCGCCGGAGGCGGCGCCTTGACGACGCGGACGTGTCCACCCGCAAGATCAGCGATCAGCTCGGACACTCGAAGATCAGCATGACCCAGGATCGCTACCTCGGCCGCCGGCTCACGGACCGCCAGACGGCGGAGGTGCTGGAGGGGCTGTTCGGGGTGCCAGGGGACGAAAGGGTGCCAAAAGTGTCCCTGGATCTTGAGCAGAGATCACCGGCAAGCCCGTGACTAGCAAGTTTGGTGGGCCCCCAGGGGATCGAACCCTGAACCCGCGGATTAAAAGTCCGCTGCTCTGCCGATTGAGCTAGAGGCCCGTGGCACCCAAGGGTAGCCGCAGGGGCCCACCGCCCCGGAGATCACCACGACCCGCCCATCAACGCTGCGGACACGGCATCGACGTGCCGCTCGCAACGCCGCCGCCCCGACGACGCCACCGAGCAGCACACCGGGGCTGCGTACACAGCGCCCACGTGCTGCTCGTGCTGATCATGCCGCCAATGGCGCAGCGCCGGGCACACACCGGAGCGGTTCGGTGACCTGCGCATAGCTGAGCCGGAGTAACGCAGGGTCAGTTCTCGCAACCGTGAGCGACCACCCATCCTGGGGAACATGCGACCCCGTCACCTGCTCCCCGGAGTGCTCGGCGCCCTGCTCGCGGCCGGGTGCGCCACCCCGGACACCGTCATCCAGACGGCGGCCTCGACCACCCCAGGGCACAGCACCCAGGTGAGCGAGACGTTCCAGCGCAGCACGGGCCCGGCCGTCACCTACGACGAGACGCTGGTGCCCGCCGGCGCACGGGGCGCGGTGCAGTCCCGGTCCGGAGAGGGCACGACCACGGTGATGCTGGCCGTCCGGGCCCTCGAGCGGCAGCGCGTGTACGGGGCCCACGTGCACATGCAGCCGTGCGGGGTGCTGCCCGACGACGCGGGACCGCACTTCCAGTACGCCGTCGACCCCGTCGAGCCCAGCGTCGACCCCACGTTCGCGAACCCGCAGAACGAGATCTGGCTGGACCTCACCACCGACGAGACCGGCGCAGGCAGCACCGAGACGACGGTCGCGTGGACGTTCCCGCCGGACCGACGGCCGAAGTCGGTCGTGCTGCACGCCAACCCGACCTCCTCCGAGCCCGGTGAGGCGGGCGTGGCGGGCGGGCGCGTCGCCTGCATCTCCGTCGACTTCTGACGTCGGGGACAATGGGGCCCTGTGAGTGCCCCGACCACCGTCCGCCCGCTGCGGATCGGATCGTTCGTGTCCGATACGCCGGTCGTGCTCGCGCCCATGGCAGGCATCACCAACGCGGGCTTCCGGCGCCTGTGCCGCGAGCAGGGCGCCGGGTTCTACGTCTGCGAGATGATCACCTCGCGCGGGATCGTCGAGAAGAACCCGCTGACGTTCCGGATGATCGAGTTCGACGCGGACGAGCACCCGCGGTCGATGCAGCTCTACGGGGTCGACCCGGCGGCGATGGGGCTGGCCGTCCGGATGATCGTCGAACGGGATCTCGCCGACCACATCGACATGAACTTCGGCTGCCCCGTCCCCAAGGTCACGCGCCGGGGCGGCGGGGCCGCGCTGCCGTACAAGCGCAGGCTGTTCGAGCGAATCGTGCGCGCGGCGGTCGAGAACGCGGGATCGGTGCCGGTCACCGTGAAGATGCGCATCGGCATCGACGACGAGCGCCACACCTACCTCGACGCCGCCCGCCGGGCCGCCGACGCCGGGGTCGCCGCCGTCGCCCTGCACGCGCGCACGGCCGCCCAGCGCTACTCGGGCACGGCCGACTGGTCGGCGATCGCCCGGCTCCGCGACGCGATGCCCGCGGAGCTGCCGGTGCTCGGCAACGGCGACATCTTCAGCGCGGCGGACGCTCTCGCGATGGTCGAGCAGACCGGGTGCGACGGCGTCGTCGTCGGGCGCGGGTGCCTCGGCAGGCCGTGGCTCTTCGGCGACCTGGAGGCCGCGTTCGCCGGACGACCGCTGCCGGAGCCGCCGAACCTGGGGCAGGTGGCCGCCACCATGCGCAGGCACGCCGTGCTGCTCATCGAGCACATGGGCGACCACAAGGGCATCCGCGACATGCGCAAGCACATCGCCTGGTACCTCAAGGGCTTCCCGGTCGGCTCGGAGCTTCGCCGCAGGCTCGGCATGGTGAGCAGCATCGACGAGCTGGACGAACTGCTCGCCGAGCTCGACCCCGACATCCCCTTCCCACCCGACGCGGACGGCCCCCGCGGGCGGCAGGGGTCGGCAGGCCGCGTCGTGCTCCCCGAGCACTGGCTGGACGACCCGGACGACCCCACCGTCCCGCTCGGCGCAGAACTGGAGCACTCCGGCGGCTAGCGGTCAGTGGTCGGGTCGCAGGCCTCAAGGTCATGGCATCCGCGGTCGACGCATCCGGCATGACGATGCTGGACGCGGTGAGGCGGGAGCGCGTTCCGTCCACACCCGGAGCGGCGGGCGCGGCATGGCACACGGCGGCGGCTGAGGAGCTCGCCACGGCCGGCCGCTGGGAGCAGGCCTACCAGCACCTCCGCGCGGCCGTCCGCATGCTCAACGGGCAGCCCGGTGTCGACGAGCTCGACCGGCTGCGCCGCGAGCACGCCGAGGCCAGGGAGCAGAGCCGGCGCGACAGCCTCACCGACACCTACAACCGCCGCTACCTCGACGAGCGGCTCGTCGCGCTGGTCCGCGAGCCGGGCGGGGTCGGGGCGGCCGGGATCGCGGTCGCGCTGCTGGACGTCGACCACTTCAAGCAGATCAACGACACCTACGGCCATCCCTTCGGCGACCGCGTGCTGCGGCGGCTCGTCGCGGTGATCGAATCGAGCCTGCCGGAGGGCTCGTTCTGCGCCCGCTACGGGGGCGAGGAGTTCGCGATCGTCCTGCCCCGACACGACCGCCACGAGGCGGTGCGCGTGTGTGAGACGGCCAGGGAGCGGGTCGACGGCCACCTGTGGCCGGAGCTCGACCCGGGGCTCCGCGTGACCGTCAGCATCGGCGTCGCCCACGGCTTCGGACCGGTGATCGGTCACGACGGGCTGGTCGCCGTCGCCGACCGGCTGCTCTACGCGGCGAAGCGCTCCGGGCGCAACGCCGTCGCGTTCCACGACGCCCACACCGGACATGTCCGGCTCGCCGGGGCGGCGGCCGGCCGCCGGTCGATCCCGCAGCCACCGGTCGCCGCACCCCACTGCGTTCAGGACCCCTCTGCTCCGTAAGCTCGGATCGAGACGTTGAGGGGCGGGCTCGGGTGGATCTTGCCCGTGCCCGCCTTCTGTTCGTGCCGAGGAGGTGGGCGTGGAGGACGGTCCGTACCGTGCTCGGCGCCCCACCGGGGGTCGCAGGCGCGCCCACGAGGACCCGTACGAGGACCCGCAGGACGTTCTCGCCCGTCACGGCCTGCTCGGCTCCGACCTCGACGCGGCGCCACCCGGCAGCCGCGCGGCCCGACGCCGGTCCGCCGAGCTCGACTCGTTCCCCGGCGCGGAGAGCCCCTCCGGACGGCACGGTGCCGTGCCCGATGCCGGATCGCGGTCCGGGCGCCGGTACCGCGAGGACCGTCCGGACCTCGACGAACCCCAGCCGGCGCGATACCCCGACGAACGCTCCCGCCGCAACGGGCACGCCGCGGGTCTGTGGGCCGACCCGCCCGCCACCGGCGATGGCCGCAGGCGCGCCCCCGGCCCGTCCGACGCTCCGAACGGCAGGCGGCACTCCGGTCCCGTCGATGAGCCGGACCTGCTCCGCCCGCCGAGCCCCCCGCGACGAGCGGCCGAGCCGAGCCACCCCTCCACCGACGGGCGCCGCAGCCGGCACGCCGACCTCGATCCCGCGGCGGTCTCGGCCACCGGCGGAACCCGCAGGCGCCTCCCCGACCCGGTCGACGCCCCCGAGTTCCCGACGGGTGAGCGACGGCGGCGGGCCGTTCCATCCGGCCCGGACGCCACCACGGCCCTCCCCTCGGCCGGCCGGCGTCGACGCGCCGCCGAACCCGACGACGATGCGCCGCCGCGGCGCGCGGCCACGCCGCCGCCCCCGGCGAGCCCACCCCCGGCGAGCGGAGCGCCCCGCCGCAGGCGTGTCGAGACCACGGACGAGCCGGCCTTCCCTCCCACCGCCGCCGGATGGCGGGAGCGCCCGGCAGATCCCGACTTCGCCGACCCTTCGGCGCGCAGCGGCGCTCGCCGCCCGCGCATCGAGCCCACCGACGACAACGACCTCCCGCCCATCGGCCGACGACGCCGGGCTGCCGAGCCTGCGGGCACCTCCGCGCCCCCCGCCGCAGGCCGCCGCCGGACCGATGCCGACCCGGAGCCCCCCACCACGGTGCGCCCGGCCCTCGGTGCCTCGCGTCGGCGTCCTTCGGAGGACGCCGACCACCAGGCGCGACCCGATCCGGCGCGGTTGCGCGCGCCGGAGCCGGTCGGTCGTGAGGTACCGAGGCGCCGACCCGAGCCTCCCGAGGACGCGGACGTCCCGGTCACCCCCCGCCGACGCCGCCCGGTCGAACCCGTCGACGCCGCCGCCACCACGGCGCTGCCCGCTGCCCGGCGACGGGCCCGTGACGACATCGACGAGCCCCCGGCCCCGGCCACCACGGCGATTCCCGCCCGCAGGATCCGCGCCGATTCGCCGGACCGCGCCCGCCGTCCTCCGGCCGAACCCGCCGACTCCCCTGCGACCACGGCCCTGCCCACCACCCGGGCAGGGGCCCGGCCGTCCACGCTGAACCCGGAGGCGACGGCGGTCGTGCCGGCCGCCGGTCGGCGCGGTAAGGACCCCGACGCGGCTCCGGACGATGGCGCAGCCGCCACCCGCGTCCGCAGGACCGCCCCGGACAGCGACGCCGCTCGACGATCCGCCCGCGACGAGGAGCAGCACACACGCGCGATGCGGATCGACGAGACGCTCACCCGGCTCACGGCCGCCCACGCCGGTGTGACCCTCGCGGTGACCGACCGTCCCGCCGAGGAACCCGTTGCGCCACCGCCGCGCCGGGGACCCGCGGTCGTCGCGGGGCGGCTGCTCGCGGGGGCGTTGGCGCTCGCCGTGCTCGCGACCACGGCGTTCGGCTGGGGCACGAAGACCTGGCTGGGCTCGGGAGTCCGCGACGCCGCGGCCCTCGATCCGGGATCGAGTGCCGTTGTCGACGCGGCCGCCCAGGCCGGCGACGAGAACGTGCTGGTCGTGGCGACCAAACCGGCGTCCTCCGACACCACCGAGCCACGTGCGGACACCGTCGCCGTCGCGCACATCCCGGACAGCGGCGGCCCGGTCACCGTGCTCGCGTTCCCCCTCGACCTGGAGATCAACCGGCCGCCCTGCGAAGGGTGGGACTCCGCGACGGCGACGTACCGGGAGGAGCCGGAGCAGGCGGAGGCCCGCACCCAGCTCGTGACCGCCCTCGATCTCGGCGGCCCGCGCTGCATCACCCGCGTGGTGCAGCAGCTCAGCGGGCTCGCGATCACCAAGTACGTCGGCATCGACCTCGCCGCCGTGCCGGCTATGACCGACGCCGTCGGCGGGGCCGAGGTCTGCGTGCCGCGGCCGGTGCACGACGGCGTGCTCGGCCCGCTCGTCCCCGAACCGGGCCCGAACCGGCTGGTGGGTGTGCGGGTCGCCGACTTCGTGCAGGCCGGTGATGTGGAGGGCGAGCCTTCCGCGGAGTACGGGCGCATCGAACGCCAGCAGCAGGTGCTCGCCGCCGTGCTCGACTCGGCGGTGTCGGGCACCGCGCTGCTGGACGTCGGGCGGCTCACGGCGCTGCGCCCGGCACTCGCCGCCGCCGTGCTGACCGACGGGGCGGGGATCGACCAGGTGCTCGCGCTCGCGATGACCCTGCGCCGCCTGGACGCCGAGGGCGTGCGGTACGCGGCGGTGCCGACCGGTGAGCGGAACAGCCGCGGGAACGCCGTCATGCGCGAAACGGAGGCGGCGGCGCTGTTCGCGGCCGTGCGCGGCGACCAGCCGCTCCCCGCCGACGCCACGGACCCCGGCTCCGGGACGGCCGGTCCCACGCCGAGCGAGGTCTCGGTGGAGGTCGTCAACGCCTCGACCCGCTCCGGGCTCGCGGGCGAGGTGAGCGAGACGCTGAGCTCGCTCGGCTTCGACGTGGGCGAGCCCTCCAGCGCCGATCAGCCCACCTCGGAGACCGTCATCCGGTTCTCCCCCGACCAAGCGGCGGCCGCCGAGGTGCTCAGGGCCACGGTGCCCTCGGCCACCGAGGTGCCCGACCCCGGCAGCACCGGTGTGCTGCAGCTGGTGCTCGGCCAGTCGTTCGACGACGTGGTCCGGGCACCGTCGGAACCGATCGCGCTCGCCGCCCCCACGAGCGATGCACCCGCGGAGCCCGCCGTCACCTGCACGTGAGCTCCCCCGACGTTCACCGCGGGTTCACCCTCCCGCGCGACGGTTCGCCCGATTCGGCACTACCCTTGGGGGATGCGCGACGTCTACCAGGAGCAACTCGACGATCTGGCCGGGGCCCTGGCGGGCATGTGCACGCAGGTGGCCGATGCGATGCGCAAGGCCACGCGGGCGCTGCTGGAGGTCGATCTGCAGCTGGCCGAGGAGGTGATCTCCGAGGACATCCGCATCGACGAGATCCGCGCCTCCGCCGAGGAGAAGGCGTTCGCGCTGCTCGCCCTTCAGGCGCCCGTGGCCACCGACCTGCGGATCGTGGTCTCGGCCATCCACGGTGCGGGCGACATCGAGCGGATGGGCGACCTCGCGCTGCACGTCGCCCAGGCCGCCCGCCGCCGCCACCCGCACCCGGTGCTGCCCGCGGAGGTGGCCCCGTACTTCGCCGAGATGGGCAAGGTCGGTGTGGAGCTGGCGCTGAAGGCGGGTGACGTCATCCGTACCCGCGACCTCGCGCGCGCCGCCGAGCTCGAGACCGACGACGACGCGATGGACGACCTCCACCGGCACATGTTCACGGTGCTGATGGACCGCGACTGGAGCCACGGCGTCGGCCCCGCCGTCGACATCACGCTGCTGGCCCGCTTCTACGAGCGCTACGCCGACCACGCCGTGGCCGTGGCCCGGCGGATCGTCTACGTCGTCACCGGCCAGATGCCGGGCCCGCTCACGGTCTGATCACCAGTTCAGCCGTCGTTCATCCGGCCGCCGCTGCCGGCCGGGCGACGACTTCCTAGGCTCTCCCCGTGCCTCCCGCGCCGCTGCCGCAACAGCTGACCGAGCTGTCCGAACTGCTCGGCAGGATGTGCGCGGCCGCGGCCGGTGCGCTGAACCGCGCCACCGCCGCGCTGCTGGAGTCGCGGGAACGGCTGGCCACGCAGGTCGTGGCCGGCGACGAGGCGATCGACGCGCTCCGCGCCCAGGTGGAGGAGCTCGCGGGTGACGCGTTGCTGTTCCACAGCCCCGTCGCGGGCGACCTGCGCGCCGTCGTGTCCGCGATCCGGTCCGCTGGTGACATCGAGCGCATGGGTGACCTGGCGTTGCACGTCGCCGAGGTCGTCCGGATGCGTTCTCCGAACCCGGCGCTGCCCGCCGAGGTGCGCCCGGCCTTCGCCGAGATGGGGAAGGTCGCGGTGCAGCTGGCGCTCAAGGCCGCCGAGGTCGCGCGCACCCGCAACGTGATCCTGGCGGCCGAGCTGGACACCGACGACGACGCGATGGACGTGCTGCACCGCGAGATGATGGAAGTGCTGATGGACGAGCACTGGCCGCACGGGGTCCGCTCGGCCGTCGACATCACGCTGCTGGCGCGCTACTACGAGCGCTTCGCCGACCACGCGGTGGTGGTGGCACGGGAGACGGTCTACGCCGTGACCGGCCAGGAGCCCGACGCCCTCCCGATCTGAGGGGGCGCCGGGCTCCGACGGGCCGGGCGGTCAGCTCAGCCGAAGCGGCCGGAGACGTAGTCCTCGGTGGCCTTCTCCTTGGGCTGGGAGAAGATCGTCTTGGTCTCGTCCATCTCCACGAGCTTGCCGGGCTTGCCGGTGCCCTCGATGTTGAAGAAGCCGGTGTAGTCGCTCACGCGCGCGGCCTGCTGCATGTTGTGCGTGACGATGACGATCGTGTACTCGGTCTTCAGCTCGTTGATCAGGTCCTCGATCGCGAGCGTGGAGATGGGGTCGAGGGCCGAGCACGGCTCGTCCATCAGCAGCACGTCGGGCTGCACGGCGATGGCCCGCGCTATGCACAGGCGCTGCTGCTGTCCACCGGACAGGCCCGAACCGGGCTTGTCGAGCCGGTCCTTGACCTCGTTCCAGAGGTTCGCGCCGCGCAGTGACCGCTCGACGAGCTCGTCGGTGGCGTCCTTGCGCAGCTTCTTGCTGTTCAGCCGCTGGCCCGCGATCACGTTGTCGTAGATCGACATCGTGGGGAACGGGTTCGGCCGCTGGAACACCATCCCGATCTGACGGCGGACGCCGACCGGGTCGATCCCCGGGCCGTAGAGGTCCTGGCCGTCGAGCTCGAGCTTGCCCTCGACCCGCGCACCCGGGATGACCTCGTGCATGCGGTTGATCGACCGCAGGTAGGTCGACTTCCCGCAGCCCGACGGCCCGATCAACGCCGTGACCGTCTTCGGCCGGATCATCATGTTGACGCCCTCGACCGCGCGGAACGAGCCGTAGTAGATGTTCAGGTCCTTGGCTTCGATCGCCTTGCCCATCGCAGGGTCCTATCGGGTCTTGGGTGCGAACACGCGGGCGATGAGGCGCGCCAGCAGGTTCAGCACCATGACGATGATGATCAGTACGAGCGCCGCGGTCCAGGCCCGTTCCAGATAGGGCTCCCGCGGCACGCCGGGTGTGGCGTAGGAGAGGTAGGAGAAGACCGGGAGGGTCGCCATCCGACCGTCGAAGGGGTTGAAGTTGAGCGCCGTGGTCAGCCCGACCGCGACGAGCAGCGGAGCGGTCTCACCGATCACGCGGGCGATCGCCAGCGTGATGCCGGACGCGATGCCGGCGATCGACGTCGGGATCACGACCTTGAGGATCGTGCGCCACTTCGGCACCCCGAGCGCGAACGCCGCCTCGCGCAGCTCGTTCGGCACGATCTTCAGCATCTCCTCGGTGGCGCGGACCACCACCGGGATCATCAGGACCGACAGAGCCACCGAGCCGGCGAAACCGAGCCGGGCACCGGGACCGACCAGGTAGGTGAACAGCGCAACCGCGAACAACCCGGCGACGATGGAAGGGATGCCGGTCATCACGTCGACGAAGAACGTGATCGCCTTCGCGAGCCGACCCTTGCCGTACTCCACCAGGTAGACAGCTGTGAGCAGGCCGACCGGGATGGACATGAGCGCCGCCAGCCCGGTGATGATCAGCGTGCCCATGATGGCGTGGTAGGCACCGCCACCCTCGCCGACAACCCCACGCATGGACGAGCTGAAGAACTCGGGGTCGAACCGGACGATGCCCTGGGAGACCACGGTGAAGATCACCGAGATCAGCGGGATGACTGCCAGGCCGAACGCGCTGCTGACGATGACGGTGACCAGGCGGTCGGTGGCCTTGCGGCTGCCCTCGACCCGTCGCGACGCGACGTACAGCGCCACGGCGAAGAGCACGACGGTGCCGACGACGAAGAGCCCGAAGCTGAACCCGACCAGGGCCAGGACCAGCCCGACGACGACGGCGGAGGCTGCGAGGCCGCCGGGAACCGCCCATCGGGGCAGTTGCCCCTGAACGGCCAGACCGGCGGGTGGCGGTAGCGGCTCGCCCACCCGGTCCTGGCGCTTGGTGGTGTCGACGGTCATCAGTTGGCCCCCGAGAACTCTCGGCGTCGGTTGATGATGTAGCGCGCGATGGAGTTCACCGCGAGGGTGATGAGGAAGAGCACCAGGCCCGACGCGATGAGGACGTTGACGCCCAGCCCGCTGGCCTCGGGGAACTGCAGGGCGATGTTCGCCGCGATCGTGGACGGGTTGCCGTTGCTGATCAGGTTGAGCGTGATCCCGCCGGAGACCGACAACACGATCGCGACGGCCATGGTCTCGCCGAGCGCGCGACCCAACCCCAGCATGGCGCCGCTGATGATGCCCGAGCGGCCGAACGGGAGCACCGCCATGCGGATCATCTCCCAGCGGGTGGCCCCGAGCGCGAGCGCGGCCTCCTCGTGCAGCCGCGGCGTCTGGAGGAAGACCTCCCGCGAGACCGCGGTGATGATCGGCAGGATCATGACGGCGAGCACCACGCCTGCCACCAGCATCGTGCGCCCGGTGGCCGACACCGGGCCGGCGAACAGCGGGATGAACCCGAGATTCGACTCCAGCCACTGCATCAGCGGAACGGTGGCCGGAGCGAGCGTCCAGGCCCCCCAGAGCCCGTAGACGATGCTCGGCACGGCAGCGAGCAGGTCGACCACATAACCCAGCCCCTGGGCGATCCGCCTCGGCGCGTAGTGGGTGATGAACAGGGCGACCGCCACAGCGAGCGGCGTCGCGATGACCAGCGCGATGACCGCGGCGAGCAGGGTGCCGAAGATCAGCGGAATGACATAGGAGGCGAACCCGGCCCCGCCGGGGATGTCGGCGGAGGGCGCGGTGAACGCCGGGACCGCCTCGGCGAGCAGGAATGCCGCGACGCCTGCCAGGACGACCAGGATGAGGATGCCCGCACCCTTGGCCATACCGGCGAAGATGCGGTCCCCGGGCTGCACGACGGGCTTGACGGCGGTGACTGGCGGCTGGGTTTCGGCAGGCGCCGGCCCCGGGGTGGTTTCGGTACTCACATGATCCCTTCCGGCGGATCGCCGCGGAAGTTCGAGCGCAGGTGACGGCCACGGGCCGAAGGCCCGGACGCCTTCATGATGAAGAACGTCCGGGCCTTGCGGCTACGTGATGTCGCGCTCAATCATCCCGCCGCGGCGATGGCATCGATCGCGGGCTGGAACGCGCTGCGCTGGCTGTCGGAGATCGGCGCGTTGCCGGCGTTCTGCTGGGCCTGCGCCTGCCCCTCCTCGCTGGCGATGTAGCTGAGGAAAGCCTTCACGGTGCCGGCCTGGGCCGGGTCGCTGTACTGGCTGCAGGCGAGCGTGTACGACACCAGGACGATCGGGTAGGCGCCGGGCGTGTCGCGCTTCAGCTCGACCGCGAAGTTGTACCGGCCCTGACCCTCGACACGCGGGGACGCCTCGACGACGGCTGCCGCGGCCTCCGGCGTGGGGTTGACGTGAGCGCCACCGACCAGGACGTCGACGGTACCCAGGTCGCCCGCCTGGCTGAGGTCGGCGTACCCGATGGTGCCCTGGCCGCCCTGGACCGCGCCGATCACACCGGAGGTGCCCTGTGCGGCCTCGCCGCCCTGGACCGGCCACACGCCGTCGGGCTCGTGCGGCCAGTCGGCGCCGGCCGCCTCGGCCAGGTACTCGGTGAAGTTCTCGGTGGTGCCCGACTCGTCAGAGCGGTTCACCGGCGTGATCGCAGTGGTCGGCAGCTGCACACCGGGGTTCTCGGCCGCGATCGCCGGATCGTTCCAGGTTGTGATCTGCCGGTTGAAGATCTTCGCGATCGTGGCGGCGGACATCTGGACGTTGTCGACACCGTCCAGGTTGAACACCACCGCGATCGGCGAGATGTACAGCGGCATCTGGATGACGTTGTCGGGGCCCCCGCAGATCTGCTGTGCGGCGGGAAGCTCTTCCTCGTCCAGGGCGGCGTCGCTACCGGCGTACTGCACCGCGCCCGCCGTGAACTGGGTGCGCCCCGCGCCGGAGCCGGTGGGGTCGTAGTTGACCGTGGCGTCAGGAGCGACGCTGCTGAAGCCGGCGATCCAGGCCTCCATCGCGGCCTGCTGCGATGTCGCGCCCGCGCCGGCGATGGTGCCGGAGACATCGCTCGCCGCGGGTGCGCCGCCGCCCCCCGCCGGCGGGGCGGACTCGTTGGCCGCGCCGCAGCCTGCGAGCAGGAGTGCGCCGCTGGCGGCTACGCCGACGGCGGCGAGTCGGGCACGGGAGCCGTGCCGCAGGGTGTTCACCTGTGTTCCTCCGTACGTGGGTTCCCGTACAACGGGCACACGGCTCGGGGGCCGCTCGTCGCGAACGGTAGGTAAGGCCGGTGGACGGGCACCGCCGTTCAGATGAACGCAAGATGAACAGGTCCCTCGGGTGAGGGAGCACACTCACGGAACGTGGATTGTGATCTCGCCGTGACCTGCGTCGACGTGATCACATTCGTCGACGCCGTGGTTGCCGCAGGGTGAACAACCGTCATCGACGGTACGACACGTCCGCCTGCCAGCGGGTGAACCCCATGCCGCTGTAGAGCCGGACCGCCGGCGCGTTGTCCGCCTCGACGTAGAGCATGACGCGGGACTGCCCGCGCTCGCGCAGGTGCTGTAGGCCGGCGAGGGTGAGTGCGGCGCCCAGCCGCATGCCGCGGGCCGACGGGTCGACGCCGAGCACGTAGACCTCGCCGATCGGCTCCGGATCGGTGTGCACCTTGGTCCAGTGGAACCCGAGCAACCGGTCGGACTCGTCCACGGCGAGGAGGAACCCGGCCGGGTCGAACCACGGCTCGGCCTCCCGCAGCCGCAGCTGGGCGCGGTCCCAGCCGCCCTGCTCCGGGTGCCAGTCGAACGCGGCGTTGTTGACGCGCAGGAACTCGTCGTCGTCCTGTCCCGGCACGAAGGGGCGCAGCCGCACGCCCGCGGGCAGCTCCGGGTCGGGCAGCCCGTCGAGGAGGCTGCGGCGCATCTGCCACAGCTCCCGCACCGGGGTGAAGCCCAGACGGGCGGCGAGCGCCACCGCACCGGGATGCTGCCCGTGGGCCCAGACGCGGAGCGTGCCGCCGGCGCGGGCCAGCACCTCCTCGACGATCCGCCTGCCGAGGCCGGCCCTGCGGTGGCCGGGGTGCACGACGAGCTCGGCCGTTGCCTCGTCGGCGCCCTCCGCCGCGTCCAGCTGGGCGACTCCGAGGAGCACATCGTCGCCGTCGAGCGCCAGCAGGTGCGTCGCGCCGGGATCGGTCAGGTGCATCAGCACGTGCTCGCCGAGAGGCGGGGTGCCGTCGACGTCCGTGGCCGCGGCGGCGAGCGCCCTGACCTCGCCTGCCCGCGCCTCGTCCAGTCCCGCCCGCCACGACAGCTCGATCACACCGTCGACGTTAGCCCCACATCGCGCGAGCGGCGGCCTCAGGCGCGGCCGGCGACCTCGGACACCGGGCGCGGGACCCGGTCCCCTTCCTCGTCGTCCCCGGAAGCACCGTCGTCGTCCAGGAGCCCGACCGGCGACGCGGCCAGCCCGCCCCGGGTGGGACGGACGAACTTGTAGCCCACGTTCCGCACGGTGCCGATCATCTGCTCGTGCTCGGGGCCGAGCTTCGCGCGCAGCCGCCGGACGTGGACGTCGACGGTGCGCGTGCCGCCGAAGAAGTCGTAGCCCCACACCTCCTGCAACAGCTGCGCGCGGGTGAACACCCGGCCCGCGTGCTGCGCGAGGTACTTCAGCAGCTCGAACTCCTTGTACGTGAGCTCGAGGAGCCGCCCGCGCAGCCGCGCGGCGTAGGTGGCCTCGTCGATGACGAGCTCACCGAGCACGAGCGCCCCGCCGTCGCGGCCGGAGTCGGCCCCTGGCCGCGACTTCAGCAGCCGCAGCCGGGCGTCCACCTCGGCCGGGCCCGTGCCGGGCAGCAGGATCTCGTCCACGACCCACTCACCGGACACGGCCACCAGCCCGCCCTCGGTGAGCACGGCGATGACGGGCACGTCCATGCCGGTGCTGCCGAGCAGCCGGCACAGGCTGCGCGCAGCGACCAGGTCGGTGCGCGCGTCGACGAGGACCGCGTCGTGCGGGCCGGCGTCGAGCAGCGCCGCGACCTCGGGGGCCGCCGTGCGGACCCCGTGTGGGAGCAGCGTGAGCGCCGGCAGCACGGACCCCGGGTCGGGGTCGGCCGTCAGCAACAGGAGTTCCACGTGGTGTGCCTCCTCTCCCACCGGGAGTCGGGCCGCCCGCTGCGGCCCCTCCTCCGAGCACGGCGGGCAGCGCTGACGCACCGTTCACACCCGCGTGACCCGGCGGGAACACCACACGCGGATCGATGCAGGATAACCGGGTGACGGTCGATCACACGAGCCGCGCGGCGCAGGTCACGCCCGTCCCGGTCGCTGTGACGTCGGCCGACGGGGTCGCGCTCGCGGGAGTGCACCTCTCGTGGAGGGCTCCTTCGGCGGGTACCGCGCTCGTCGTCGCGCACGCTTTCACCCATCACACGCGGCATCCGACCACCCGCAGGCTGCTCGCGGCGTTCGCGGCCGAGGCGCCCGTCCTGGCCCTCGACATGCGCGGCCACGGCCGCTCGGGAGGCCGCAACACCGTCGGCGACCACGAGCCGCTCGATCTGGACGCCGCCGTCGCCACCGCCCGAGCCCTCGGCTACGAGCGCGTGGCCACCATCGGGTTCTCCCTCGGCGCCGCGGTGGCCCTGCGCCAGGCCGCGGCCGGCGCCCACCGCCCGGACGCGGTCGTGGCAGTGAGCTCGCCCGCCCGCTGGTACTCGCGGGAGACCGCGGCAATGCGCCGGGTCCACTGGCTGCTGGAGCAGCCGCACGGCAGGCTCGCCGCCCGGGCGCTGGGGGTACGGCTCGACGGCGGCTGGGAGGTCGTCCCGCCCTCGCCCGTCGAGGTCGTCGCCGGCATCGAGGTACCGCTCCTGCTCGTCCACATCGCGGGCGACCGCTACTTCTCCGCGGCGCACGCTCGCACACTCGCCACGGCATCGGGGGATCGGGCGCAGCTGTGGGAGGAGCCCGGTGACGGGCACGGGGAGAGCGGCACGCATCCCGAGCTCGCCCGGCGGATCGCCCGGTGGGCGCTCGCCGCCTGCGAGGGGGCGACGCCCGAAGGGCACCGCGAGCCACCGGGGCGCAGCGGGGGCGCCGAACTCCGCAACCCCGGTGACGGGCGGGAACGGGCTCGCTCTACCGTCGAAGGCCTCACCCCGGCAGAGCGCCGGGCCGCAAGGTCGGAGGTCGGATGAGGCGCCTGGTCATCGCGCTGCTCGTCCTGGTCGGGCTGTTCGTCGCCGTGGACTACGGAGCGGCCGCGCTCGCCGAGTCCGCGGTCTCGCGCCAGATGCGCGAGCAGATCGGGCTGGTCGACGACCCGTCCGTGCGGATCAACGGTTTCCCGTTCCTCACCCAGGCGATCTCCGGCGAGTACTCCAGCGTGGACGTCGACGCCACCCGGATCCGCGTGGGCGAGCTGCAGGAGCTGACCGTGCACGCGCAGCTGCGCGAGGTCACAGCCCCGCTGCCGATGCTGCTCGGATCGGGCCCGAAGTCGCTGACCGTCAAGGAGGTCGAGGGCACGGTCCAGATCCCCGCCTCCGACGTGGAGCGGCTCGTCCCGGGCATCGAGAAGCTGCGCATCGAGAACATCGACGACTACGCGCTGGAACAGGCCGTCGACGAGGGCGGTGACAAGTCGCTGCGCACGATCGACCCGGAGAACGCGGTCCGCCTCGCCGGCACCGCCACCCTGCTCGGCCAGGAGGCGGAGGTGTCGGTGATCGCCACGCTCCAGCTGGTGGACGGGCAGGCGCAGATCGTGCCGCGCGACATCCGCCTCGGCGGCAGCGACGCGGAGCCGCTCCCGCCCGCGGTGCAGCGGACGCTGGAGCAGCGGTTCACCCTGCGGATCGATCCCGGCTCGCTCCCGCTCGCGGCCACCCCGACGAAGCTCCGCGCCGCCGGAGGGGCGATCGAGATCAGCGGATTCGCCGACGACCTCACCCTCGGCGACGGTGCGGTGTCGGCGACCGGGTAGTGATGTGCTCCTCATCGGCACTGCCGGGATGACTCATCCTCGGCTACCCTCACCAGCGTGTTCTGGCCGCTGACCCGTCGCCGCGCAGTTGACCTGTGCCGCGTCGGCAGCTGCCTCTGTCGCGCCTCCTGAGCGTTCGCGTCCTCCACGCACCCCTTCTCAGGAGCATCCGCATGTCCGCACCACCGCACCCGTCTGCCGTGCCCCGTGCCGGCAGCGTCTTCGCGCACGCCCGAAACCGCACCACCGACATCCAGGGAGCCACCGCATGAGTCGCCAGGACGTCCTGGTCACCGCCGACTGGGCCGAGAAGAACCTCGGCACCGACGGCATCGTCTTCCTCGAGGTCGACGAGGACACCACCGCCTACGACGGCGGTCACCTTCCCGGCGCCGTCAAGATCAACTGGACCACCGAGCTGCAGGACCCGGTGCGCCGCGACATCGTCGACAAGGACCAGTTCGCGCAGCTGCTGTCGGCCAAGGGCGTGAGCAATGACGACACGGTCGTGCTCTACGGCGGCAACAACAACTGGTTCGCCGCGTACGCCTACTGGCAGTTCAAGCTGTACGGGCACGCCGACGTCAAGCTGCTCGACGGCGGTCGCAAGAAGTGGGAGCTCGACGGGCGCACCCTCACCACCGACGTCCCTGAGCGTCCCGCCACCACCTACACCGCGAAGGACCCGGACCTGTCGATCCGCGCCTTCCGCGACGAGGTCGTCGACTCCATCGGCAAGAAGAACCTGGTCGACGTCCGCTCGCCCGACGAGTTCTCCGGCAAGATCCTCGCGCCCGCCCACCTGCCGCAGGAGCAGTCGCAGCGGCCCGGCCACGTGCCCTCGGCGATCAACATCCCGTGGAGCAAGGCGGCCAACGAGGACGGCACGTTCAAGTCCGACGAGGACCTCGCGAAGCTCTACGCCGAGGAGGGCTACGACGCGGACAAGCCGACCATCGCCTACTGCCGCATCGGCGAGCGCAGCTCCCACACCTGGGTGGTGCTGCACGAGCTGCTCGGCCACGGCGACGTCAAGAACTACGACGGCAGCTGGACCGAGTACGGCTCCCTCATCGGCGTGCCGATCGAGCTGGGCGCGGCCGCGAAGCAGGCCTCCTGATGTGCGGCGCCCCCGACCAGGCGGTTGCGCTCCCACCGGGCACCGACCTGACCAAGGAGACCGTCCTCACCGGCCGGGTCGTCGCGGGCGGTGAGCCCGTCGGCGGCGCCTTCGTGCGGCTGCTGGACGGCACCGGTGAGTTCACGGCGGAGGTCGTGGCGTCGGAGGCCGGGCAGTTCCGGTTCTTCGCCGCACCGGGCACCTGGACCGTCCGTGCGCTCTCGCGGGTCGGCACGGGCCAGGCCGAGCTGACCGCCGACGGCCCCGGCGTCCACCGGGCGGAGATCGCGCTCGCGTAGGCAGACCCCGTGCTGCAGCAAAGCCGCTTCACGCAAGCACGTCGCGGAAGGAGTGGCTTTGCTGCAACCGGGTAAGGTGCGCCCGGTGCAGTGGTTGTTCACCGGCGTCCTCCTGGCCACCTGCGCCGGGATCGTGACGTTCACCGGCTACCTGCTCCGCAGGCTCTTCACCACGGCCCCGGCCGAGCTCGACCCGTCGGCGGAGCCGAAGCCGTGACCGGCGCGAACGGCGAGCTGCCGGGCACCATCACCGGCCCGGCCAACGCCGCACCCGACTCACCGCAGCGCAACCGGCCGCGGTTCGACGACCTGCCGATCCCGGACGACACCGCGAACCTGCGTGAGGGCCCCGACCTGCACGAGCTGTGCATCGGGCTGCTCCCGCTCGTCGGTGTGTGGCGCGGCACCGGGGAGGTCGTCTACCCGACGATCGACGGCCCGTACACGTTCGGGCAGCAGATCGTCTTCGCCCACGACGGCCGCCCGTTCCTGACCTACGAGGCCAAGGCGTGGCTGCTCGGCCCGGACGGTGAGGTGCTGCGCCCCGCCGCACGTGAAACGGGGTTCTGGCGGCCGCAGCCCGACGGCGAGCTCGAGGTGCTGATCACCCACGCCACCGGGATCACCGAGATCTTCTACGGCCGCGCCCGCAACCTCACCTCGTGGGAGATCAAGACCGACGCGGTGGTGCGGACGGCGTCGGCCAAGGAGGTCGTCGGCTCCCACCGCCTCTACGGCCTCGTCGACGGCGGCGACCTGGCGTACGTCGACGAGCGGGCGATGATGGGCCAACCCTTGCAGCCGCACCTCTCGGCACGCCTGAACCGGATCGCAGGCTGACCTCTCCTGGTCAGTGCCGCTCTGCCGGCGCGGCCTCCAGCAGTTCCTGCACCTCCGCCTGCGGCAGCCTCGCCAGGCGGGCCAACTGATCCGGACGCAGACCCGCGGCGGCCAGGCGGTGCAGCACGCCACGCAGGGCCACGCGGCCCGTGCGGACGGCGTCGGAGAGGCGGTCCAGCTCGCCCAGGCAGGCCTCCAGCTCGACGGCGGCGCCGACGGCCCGCTCCGGGTCGTCGAGCAGCACGGCGAGCAGGCGGTCGCGCGCGTCGGAGGGCGGGGGGTCCTGCCGGGCCACGCCGTCGTTGTCGGGGCGCGGAGCCGGCACCGCTGCCGCCGGCTCGGGCTCGGGCTGGAGCTGCGCCGGCGTGGCGGGCACGGGCCAGCCCGCGGGCGGCAGGCCTGCTGCGGCCACCGCGGCGGCCGCGCCCCGGTCGGTCGCGGCGTCAGGCGGCTGACCGTTGCCGTCGGGGCTGTGGTCGCCGTTCGACCCGTATGCGGCGCTGGGGGCCCATCCGTTGCCGCCCGGGGCCGGGTCCGGAACGTTCGCCTCGACCGCCGGAGGCTCGGCCTCCGGGCCGTGAGCCGCCGTGGGGGCGAGGCCGAGGCCATCGGGCTCGGTGGTGGCGGCCGGATCGACATCCGCGACGGCCTGCGGGGCGGGATCGGGCTCCGCCTGTGGTGCCGGACCCTCGTGCGCGGGCGGGGCGGTGCCATCGGGCGGTGGCGGGTCCACCGGCCGCGGGACGCCGGCACGGCCCGCGGCCGCCCGCACGGCGAACGCCTGCGCCACCGCGGCCGCGACGGTGCGGCCCGAGCCGGCCTGGTGGTGGCGCACCGGCTCGGCGGGCTCGGCGGGCGGAACGGGATCGGGTGGGGTCTGCCCGCCGCCCGCGGGCGGATCCACCCGCGAGGAGACCTCAACGGGGCGCGGCATCGCAGCCGCCGCCACGGGGGCGGCCGACGGCTGCTGCGGCGCGGGGGGCACGGCGGGCCGGGGCGTCTGCTCGGCCGGTACGGGCATGGACATGGGCGTCTGCCCGGCGGGTGCGGGCGCGGGCTCGACCGGTGCCGGCGGAGCGGCAGCGGCGGCCTGGATGCGCGGCCGCGCGGCCGGGTCGACGACGGCACGTTCGGCGGGGCCCGGATCCGATGTCGCCGCGGCCGGCTGGGGCCTGCGCATGTCCGGCGGGATCCGGGTACCGCCGCTCGCCGGCTTCCGCCTGCGCGCGGCAACCACGACAAGGATCGTCGCACCGACGAGCACTGCGCCCAGGCCCAGCATGACCAGCGCAGACGCCGACATGGGCAGCTGCATGGTTGCGAACCGTACGCCTTTTCAGCTCACGGTGCGCAACAACGATCACCCAGAGCGTGACGCCGACGCGGAGCGCTCGGCACCGTTGCCGGAGGGTGCGGGACCCTGCTTTCCCGGCTCCCCGGACGTGCCCTGCCCGTCCCGGCGCGGTTCGGGGCGGGAGCCGTCCGGGCGCGCGCCGGAGGCCGGCCGGGGCGGGTTGCCCGTGGTCGCGGCGCCGTTCGCGGGCTTGTCGCTCGGACGCGGCGGCGAGACCTGGGAGGGCGGGATGGTCGGAACGAGCGCCGTGCGATCTCCCGCTGGGCGGTCGACCGGCCGCGCCGGCGGCCTCTGCTCGGCTCCACCACGCTTCGCCTGATCGGATGACGCCCGGAACAGGTCACCGGCTTCCTGCGTGCCCGGCCGGCGCTGATCGGCACCCGGCGAGGGCGCCGAGGCGGCACCCGGACCGGACGGCCGCCCACCGGCGCCTGCCTGCTGCCCGGGGCCGGGCCCTCGGGTGCCGGTCTGCTGGCCGGAACCGTTGCCGCCCTGCCCGTTCCCACGGGGCGGGGCCGGCTGCCCTGCGGGAGGCCGCTGCGCGGGGCCGTTGCCTCCCTGCGCGTTCGAGCCCTGGTTCGCCGCCGGCGCGTTCGTCCGGGGAGGCGACGGCTGCGCGGAGCCCGCTGCCGGGCCGTTCGGGCGCTGGCCGCCCTGCTGCTGCCCGGCGGGCCCCGACCCCTGCTTGGGGTTCGGGCTCGAGCCACCCTGTGCCGGGGCCGGCGAGCTCGTCGCGCCGGAGCCCGATCCGGCGTTGCCGGAAGCGGAGGGCGGAGCACCCTTCCCTCCCGGTCGGTTCGCTCCCGGGCCGCCCGGGGTCTGCGCGGGGCGGCCCTGTCCAGCGGAGCCCTGCCCGGCGGAGCCCTGCCCGGCGGAGCCCTGCCCGGCGGAGCCCTGCCCGGCGGAGCCCTGCCCGGCGGAGCCCTGTCCAGCGGAGCCCTGCCCAGCGGAGCCCTGCCCAGCGGAGCCCTGCCCAGCGGAGCTCGGGCCGGAGTTCTGCCCACCGGTGCCGGTCGGCTGCCAGGACCCGCCCGCGGCCGGTGGGGCCGAGGGCCGGGAACCGCCCTGGGCCGGCCCGCCGGACCCCGAGCCGCCGCTCGACCCGGCGGCGGGCGCAGCGCCCCTGGCCTGCCCCGAACCGGCTGCCGCAGGTGGCTGCGACGGAGCCGGCGCGATCGGCGGGACCTGGGGTGCGGCGCGGGTGACGGTGTCGGGAGCCACGGGACGCGCGGCGTCCTTCGGGGCATCGGCCCCCGGACGAGCCGGGGGCTGCCCCTGGCCGTCGGACGACGGGCGCGGCCGCGGGGTGGGGCTGGCCGGCGGCCGGGGCCCGGATGGTGCCTGCGACGGCTGCTGCGACGGCTGCTGGGACGGCGGGGCCGACTGCGGGGTGGAACCACCCGATCGGGTGCCCGCCGCCGGCTGCGGCGAGGGAGCCGGGGCGCCCGCAGGCCGGTTGCCTGCCGCCGGCTGCGGAGACTGCTGGGAGGACTGCTGCTGGGAGGACTGCTGCTGGGACGGCTGCTGCGGGGACGGCTGGGGCTTGCCGGGGCTCGGCTTCGCGGGGCCAGGCGAGGGCGAGGGGCCGCCGGGCCGGGCCGGGGCGCCGTCGACGCGGGTGAGGTCGAGACGCCCGGTGGGGGCCGCGAGCATGCCCTCGAGCTGCCCGCGCATGCGGGTGAGCTCTTTCAGGAGTGCATCCCGCTGCCGCACCAGGTCGGCCACCTGCGCGCGGACCTTCTCCTCCTCGGCCCGTGCGGCGGCTCGCGCCTTGTTGCGGATCTCGGCGGCTTCCTCCTCCGCCGCCTGCAGGATGCTCTGCATGCGGTCGGTGAAGCTGCCGACGAGGTCAGGGGCCTCGCCGCCCCGCTGCGGCGGCCCGCCGGGCCCGGGGCGGGGCGGCAGGGGGCGCGGACCGCCGGCCGCGGGCATGCCGCCGGGCGGGGACACGAGGGGCAACGGGTGGCTGCGCGCCATCTCGAGGTCGGCGCGCATCCGCGACACGACGCGCTGGAGGCGGGCCAGGTGCTCGTCGACCTGCTTGCGGTCGTAACCCCGGAGGACGACGTCAAAACTGGGGGCGCCGAGCGCGCCCGCATCACTCGTCATCCGTGGTCCCTCCCGAGCGTGATAGCCCTTCCACCCGCCGAGGGTAGGTAGGTCCAGGCTCCCAAACCTGGTCGTTCACCCTGACGGAGCATACCGACGAGACCCGGTCCTCGGGTATCGGAGCGCTGTAACCCCCGGTCCACCACCCGACACACCGGACATCGGAGCGCCTACCATCGGCTCGGTGGACACCACGTCGGGATCCGTGGAGAGCGGGCCTGCCGCCCTCCGCCGAACCCTGCACCAACGCGGCCTGCGGATGACGCCACAGCGCCAGCTCGTGCTCGACGCCGTGCGCGATCTCGGTCATGCCACCCCGGAGCAGATCTGCACGCAGGTCCAGCAGGCCGCGCCCGCGGTGAACATCACCACCGTGTACCGCACCCTCGACCTGCTGGAGCGGATCGGGCTGGTCCGCCACACCCACTTGGGCCACGGCGCACCCACCTACTCGGAGCAGGAGCACCAGCACCTCCACCTGGTCTGCCACACCTGCGGGTCCGTCACCGAGTCCCCGACCGACCTGATGGACGGCCTCGCGCGGCGGTTGCTCGCCGAGTCCGACTTCGCGCTGGACCCCTCCCACGTCGCGCTGTCCGGGCAGTGCGGCGAGTGCCGAGACGCAGCGGAGGCCCGACAGTGACGGATCTGCCGGGCACCGGCAACGACGAGGCCGTCCCCCCGCACCGGGGCGACCCCCTCGTCGAGCAGCGCGCCATGAGCCGGGGTGCCGCGGTCGTCGACCGCAGCCATCGCGGTGTCATCGCGGTCGCAGGCCCAGAGCGGCTGGGCTGGCTGCACCTGCTGCTCACCCAGCACGTCAGCGAGCTGCCGGCCGACACCGGCACCGAGGCACTCGTGCTGGACATCAACGGCCGGGTGCTGCACCACATGGTGGTGGCGAACACCGGCGACACGGTGTTCCTCGACACCGAGCCGGGCGACGTGCCGGAACTGCTGGGCTACCTGCAGAAGATGGTGTTCTGGTCGAAGGTGGTACCGCGCGACGCCACGGCGGAACTCGCCGTGCTGAGCGTCGTCGGACCGGACACCCCCGCCGTGCTCTCGGCCGCCGGTGTCGTGGTGCCGGAGCGCCCGCACGGCGTGCTCGGCCTTCCCGGCGGGGGCGTCGTCCGCCGCATGGACTGGCCCGGCCCCGACGCGGCCGACCTGCTCGTGCCCCGCGACGCGCTGGACACGTGGTGGGAGCGGCTCACCGGGGCGGGCGCCCGCGCCGCAGGCACCCTCGCCTTCGAGGCACTGCGCGTCGAGGCGCAGCGTCCCCGCCTGCACGTCGACACCGACGACCGCACGATCCCCCACGAGGTGGGCTGGATCGGCACGGCGGTGCACCTCACCAAGGGCTGCTACCGCGGCCAGGAGACGGTGGCCCGGGTGGCGAACCTCGGACGCCCGCCTCGCCGCCTGGTGCTGCTGCACCTCGACTCGGGCGACGAGACCCTGCCGGAGCCGGGTGACCCGGTGCTGCGCGACGGGCGGGCGGTCGGCCGCGTCGGCACCGTTGCGCTGCACCACGAGCAGGGCCCGGTGGCGCTGGCCCTGGTGAAGCGCAACGTCCCGGTGGACGCCGAGCTGACCGCGGGCGAGGAGGACCGGGTGACGCCGGTGGCGATCGACCCGAGCTCGTTCGTCCCGGACGTGGACACCCCACCACCAGGCCGAGCGGCCCAACTGGGCATCCGCTAGTACCGCAGCCGCCCCGGGCGCGAGGGTCGGCGTCACTTCACACACCCAGCAGCCACTTCACACAAGGCCGGCCTTGTGTGAAGTGCCCACACGCTGTGTGAAGGCTCGGGGGGATCTCAGTAGATAGGACGACCGTCCCAAATTCCGGTACAGCCGCCTATCGTCGGACCATGGGTTCGGGGCCTCGTTATCGATGGGTCGTACTGGTCGTCGGGACGGCCGCGCAGGCCGCGACCGCCTACTTCCTCGGGCTCGCCGCCGTCACGCCCGTGCTACGGGAGCACTTCGGGCTGGGGCTCTCCGGGGTCGGCGTGCTCATCGGGCTCGCCTCCGCAGGCCTGATCCCGACACTCATGGCGTGGGGCAGCGCCGCCGACCGGTTCGGCGAGCGCTGGGTGATGGCGTCCGGGCTCCTCGGGGCGGCCGGGACGCTCGGCGTCCTCGCGCTCGTCGACGACGCGGTGGTCGCGGGCGTGCTGCTCGTCGTGGCCGGGGCGTCCGGCGCGAGCGTCAACGCGGCCAGCGGGCGCGCGGTGCTCACGTGGTTCCCCGCGGCGGGCCGGGGCACGGCGATGGCGATCCGGCAGACCGCGGTGCCCGTCGGGGCCGCGGTCGCGGCCGTGGCACTGCCCCCGATCGCCGACGCGGGCGGGGTGCCCGCGGTGTTCGCAGCACTGGCCGTCACGTGCCTTGCCGCGGCGGTGGCCGTCGCCGCGTTCATCCGCGAACCGCCCGATCGGCCCGCCAGGTCCACCCGACCGGCGGCACGGGCCCGCGAAGTGCTGACCGACCGGAGGCTGCAGCGGCTGAGCGTGGCCGGACTCCTGCTCGTGGTGCCTCAGTTCCTCGGCTCGGTGTTCCTGGTGGAGGTGCTGCACGGCGGGGCCGGCCTCTCCCTGGCGGTCGCCGGGGCGCTGCTGGGCCTCACCCAGGTGCTGGGGGCCCTCGGGCGGCTGGCCAACGGCGCATGGTCGGACCGGGTGCGGAGCAGGCTCGGCCCGCTGCGCATCGTGGCGCTCGCCGTGGCGACGGGCTTCGCGCTCGCCGCCGTCCTGCGCCCCGGCCCGGCGGTCCTGCTCGCCGCCGTCCTCGTCCCGGCCGCGGCGCTCGCCATCAGCTGGAACGGGCTCGTGTTCACCGCTGCCGGGGAGATGGCCCCGAGAGGTCGCGCCGCCACCGCGATGGCCATGTCGAACACGGCCAACTACGTGTCCGGCGCCGCAACCCCCGCCCTCGGCGGGCTGGTGGCCGACCTCGCGGGCTGGTCGGCGGTGCTGACGATGGGTGCGGTCGCCGCGATCGGCGCACTGCTCGCGTTGCGCCACCTGGTGGAGCCCGCGGCCGAGTCACTGCCCGGGTGACCTCGACCACGTCCGCCCGAACGTGTGACGGAAACGGGGGGTGGAAGCGCGCGATGCCGGGGTACCGACCCACTGGGGCCAGCCCAGCGGGTGACCTCACACGCGTGCGGCGTCACATCACCGGTGCCACGTCGCACTCCTGCCGGTTCGCAAGGTACGGTGAACACCAGGAGATTGATGAGATGAATGGGGCCGCCGAGACATCCGGCCGCCCCTTCCCTGTTGTAAGGGGGACCAGCCATGGGGCGCGGACGAGCCAAGGCCAAGCAGACCAAGGTGGCCCGTCAGCTCAAGTACAGCTCCCCCACCATGGACCTCGACGCGCTGCAGCGTGAGCTCGGGAGTGCGGCACCCCACAACGGTGGGGCTGACGACGACTACGCCGATCCCTACGCTCCGGTCGAGGACGACGAGGACGACGCTCCGCAGCGGCGCTACCGCTGAGCGGCGGGTCGGTGGGGGGTTGGCGCAGGTGAGCGGACCGATCCGGGTCAGCTGGAGAGTGTGAGCGCGAAGGAGTACCGGCTCGCGCGGTAGATGTGCGAGCCGTACTCCACCGCACGGCCGCCGGCGTCCCACGCCGTGCGCGTCATCGTCAGCACGGGGGCACCTCTCGTGTCGCCGAGCAGCCGGGCTTCGGCTGCCGTCGCCGCGCGGGCACCCACGACCTGATCGGCCATCCGTGGCACGTAGCCCGCGGCGCGCAACAGCTCGTAGAGCCCACGCGCCTCGAGGTCGTCACGGCGCAGCGGGAGCACGTCCACCGGCACCGCGTTGTGCATCAGCGCGAGCGGTTCGCCCGTGGCGAACCGGATCCGCTCGAACCAGGTCACCTCGGTGCCCTCGGGCACACCGAGGGCCTCGGCCACGTGGTCGGGCGCCGGGCGGACGTCGAGGTGGCGGATCCGCGTGGTGGGCTGCTTGCCCGACTTCGCCAGGTCGTCGTACAGGCTGGAGAGCTCGACGGGCCTGCGCACCTTCGGGTGCACGATCTGCGTGCCGATACCGCGCTTGCGCACGAGCATGCCCCGCTCCACCAGGTACTGGATGGCACGGCGCATGGTGGGCCGGGACACGCCGAGCCGGTCGGCGAGCTCCACCTCGTTCTCCAGCCGGCCCCCGACCGGTAGCTGCCCGCTCTCGATGAGCTGTTCGAGCCTGCCCGCGACCTGGAAGTAGAGCGGCACCGGGCTGGTCCGGTCGAGCGCCGGGACCTTCATACGCCTCTCCTAGGACCTTGCGCACTATGTCCTGACAAAGTGTTGACAGGTATGGCGGGTCAGAGTACACCTGACCCGCGTGTCCGGGGTCACCTCCGAACACGGACGAAGGGGAGGCGGATGGCCGGGTTCGAGGTGCTCACCATGGGCCGCATCGGCGTGGACGTGTACCCGCTGCAGACCGGGGTGTCGCTGCGCGAGGTGCAGACGTTCGGCAAGTACCTCGGCGGCAGCGCGACGAACGTGTCGGTCGCGGCAGCGCGTCACGGGCGGCGCAGCGCCGTGATCAGCAGGACCGGGCAGGACCCGTTCGGCGAGTTCATCCACGACGCGCTGCGCGGCTTCGGCGTGGACGACCGGTACGTCACGCCGGTGCCGCACCTGCCGACGCCGGTGACGTTCTGCGAGATCTTCCCGCCCGACGACTTCCCGCTGTACTTCTACCGCTTCCCCAAGGCCCCCGACCTGGAGATCCACGCCGACGAGCTGGACATGGACGCCGTGCGGGACGCCGGCGTGTTCTGGATGACCGGCACCGGCCTGTCCCAGGAGCCGAGCCGCGAGGCAACACTCGCCGCCCTGCAGGCACGGGGCAAGGCGGGCATCACCGTGTTCGACCTCGACTACCGCCCGATGTTCTGGCCCTCCCGCGAGGAGGCCCGCCGCTGGTACCGGGAGGCGCTGCCGCACGTCACGGTGGCCGTCGGCAACCTCGACGAGTGCGACACCGCGGTCGGGACCCGCGAGCCGGACGCCGCGGCCAAAGCGCTGCACGAGGCGGGCGTCGAGCTCGCGGTCGTGAAGCAGGGGCCTGCGGGCGTGCTCGCCTCCGACGGGACCACGCAGGTCGTCGTCCCTCCGGTCCCCGTCGAGGTGGTCAACGGCCTGGGCGCGGGCGACGCGTTCGGCGGTGCGCTGTGCCACGCCCTGCTGTCGGGCTGGGACCTGGAGCGCGCGATGCGGTTCTGCAATGCCGCCGGCGCGATCGTCGCGGGCCGGCTGGCCTGCGCGGAGGCGATGCCCACGACCGACGAGGTCGAGGCCAAGCTCGGGGAGGCCGTCCGTGCTGGCTGACCGACTGCAGGAGCTCGTCGAGCTGCGGGTGCGCAGGCCGCAGGCCGTGGCCGAGGCCGCGCGGCGCCGCCGCAAGCCCGACTCGCTGCTGGGCGAGCACGGCAGGCTGATGATGATCGCCGCCGACCACCCGGCCCGCGGCGCGCTGCGGGCAGGCGACCGGCCCCTGGCCATGGCCGACCGCGGCGACCTGCTCGACCGGCTGTGCCTCGCGCTGTCCCGGCCCGGCGTCAACGGCGTCCTCGGTACCCCGGACGTGCTGGAGGACCTGCTGCTGCTCGGCGCGCTCGACGGCAAGGTCGTGGTCGGCTCCATGAACCGGGGCGGCCTGGCCGGCACGGCCTTCGAGATCGACGACCGGTTCACCGCCTTCGACGCGGCGAGCCTGGCGGCGGCCGGGTTCGAGGGCGGCAAGATGCTGGTCCGCATCGACCCGGAGGACCGCGCCACCGCGGCGACGCTCGAGTCCTGCGGCCGGGCGGTGAGCGAGCTGGCCGGCCACCGGCTGATGGCGATGGTCGAGCCGTTCATCTCCCACCGCGTCGACGGCCGGGTGCGCAATGAGCTCACCACGGAGGCCATGATCCGCGCCTCGACGGTCGCCGCCGGGCTCGGCAACACGTCCGCCCACACCTGGCTCAAGGTCCCGATCGTCGAGGAGATGGAGCGCGCGATGGCCGCCACGACCCTGCCCGCGCTGATCCTCGGCGGGGAGGTGACCGAGGACCAGGACGCCGCCTTCGCGAGCTGGAGCAAGGCCCTCGCGCTGCCGACGGTGAAAGGCCTGGTGATCGGCCGGTCGCTGCTCTACCCACCGGGCGACGACGTGGCGGGGGCGGTAGACGCGGCGGTGGGGCTCCTGTGAGCGGGCAGATCGGTTCCGACGAACGGCTCGTTGGCCGGATAGGTTCCGACGAACGCGCCGTTCGTCGGAACGTCGGGCCGCTCGTGCGGCGGGGCGAGACCTCCGAGGGGCCCTTCTCCCTCGTCGTGACGCCCGAGAACGCCGGGTGGGAGTACAGCTCGTTGCGCGTCCTCGAGCTGGCCCCGGGTGCGAGCGTCACCTTCGCGACCGGCCCGGACGAGATGGTCGTGCTGCCGCTGTCGGGTGGCTGCCGGGTGTCGTGCGACGGCGAGACGTTCGACGTGGCCGGCCGGCGTAGCGTCTTCACCCGCGTGAGCGACTTCGCCTATGTGCCACGGGACGCCGAGGTCACCGTGTCGTCCGCGGGCGGTGGGCGGTTCGCGCTCCCCGCCGCCCGGGCCACGCGGCGGCTGCCCGCGCGCTACGGCCCTGCCGAGGGCGTGGCGGTGGAGCTGCGCGGCGCAGGCCAGGCCAGCAGGCAGGTCAACAACTTCTGCAACCCGCAGACCTTCGACGCCGACAAGCTGATCGCCGTCGAGGTGCTCACCCCCGGGGCGAACTGGTCGTCGTTCCCGCCGCACAAGCACGACGAGGAGCGCGAGGGCGAGGCGCAGCTCGAAGAGGTCTACTACTTCGAGGTCGACCGCGACGGCCCCGCCTACCAGCGCGTCTACACCTCGGGACCGGGCCGGGAGATCGACGTCTGCGCCGAGGTGCGCAGCGGCGATACCGTGCTCATCCCCCACGGCTGGCACGGCCCGTCGATGGCCACGCCCGGCTACGACCTCTACTACCTCAACGTGATGGCCGGCCCGAGCCCGGACCGGGCGTGGCTGATCTGCGACGACCCGGCCCACGCCTGGGTACGCCGCACATGGGACGACCAGGAGGTCGATCCACGCCTCCCGTTGACGACGACCGAGGAGACGACGGCGTGAAGCTGACCGTGGCCCAGGCGCTCGTGCGGTTCCTCGCGAACCAGTACAGCGAGCGCGACGGCGTGGAGCACCGGCTGATCCCGGGCTGCTTCGGGATCTTCGGGCACGGCAACGTGGCCGGGCTCGGGCAGGCGCTGCTGGAGGCCACCCGCACCGGCGTGGACCTGCCTTACCACCTGGCCCGCAACGAGCAGGGCATGGTGCACACGGCCGTCGGCTACGCCCGGATGCGCAACCGCCTGCAGGCGATAGCGTGCACCGCATCGATCGGACCTGGCTCGACGAACATGGTCACCGGCGCCGCGCTCGCCACCACCAACCGGATCCCGGTGCTGCTGCTGCCGTCGGACGTGTTCGCCACCCGCGTCGCCAACCCGGTGCTGCAGGAGCTGGAGGACCCGCGCACCTTCGACATCTCGGTCAACGACGCGTTCCGGCCGGTCTCCCGGTTCTTCGACCGCGTGTGGCGGCCCGAGCAGCTGCCGTCGGCGCTGTTGGGTGCGATGCGCGTGCTCACCGATCCGGCCGAGACCGGCGCCGTGACGATCTCGCTGCCGCAGGACGTGCAGGCCGAGGCGTACGACTGGCCGGAGGAGCTGTTCGCGCCGCGGGTCTGGCACATCCCGCGCGCGGTGCCCGAGCCCGCTGCGCTGGCCAGGGCCGCCGAGCTGATCCGCTCGGCGGAGCGCCCGCTGGTCGTCGCGGGCGGCGGGGTGCACTACAGCGAGGCCACCGACGCGCTGCGCCGCTTCGCCGAGGCCACCGGCATCCCCGTCGGGGACACGCAGGCCGGCAAGGGCGCGCTGCTGTGGGACCACCCGGAGGCGGTCGGCGGTGTCGGTTCCACCGGCTCGCCGGTCGCGAACGCGCTGGCCCGCGAGGCCGACGTCGTCATCGGGATCGGCACCCGCTACAGCGACTTCACCACCGCGTCCCGCACCGCGTTCCAGCACCCGGGCGTGCGGTTCGTCAACCTCAACGTCGCGGCGTTCGACGCGGCCAAGCACGCGGGCGAGATGCTGGTCGCCGACGCGCGCGCGGGGCTGGAGGCGCTCACCGACGCCCTCGCCGGCTACCGGGCCTCCTCGACGTGGGACGTCTCCGCCTGGAACCGGACCGTCGACGAGGCGTTCCACCTGGGGCACCAGCCGCTCCCGGCGCAGACGGAGGTGCTCGGCGCGCTCAACGAGGAGATGGCGCCCACCGACGTGGTCGTGCAGGCGGCCGGGTCGATGCCCGGCGACCTCCAGATGCTGTGGCGCGCGCGGGACGCGAAGCAGTACCACGTGGAGTACGCCTACTCCTGCATGGGCTACGAGATCGCCGGCGCGCTGGGGATCAAGATGGCGGCCCCGGAGCGCGAGGTGTTCGCCCTGGTCGGTGACGGGTCGTACCTGATGATGGCGAGCGAGATCGTCACCGCGGTGTCGGAGGGGGTCAAGCTCAACCTCGTCATCGTGCAGAACCACGGGTTCGCCTCGATCGGGGCGCTGTCGGAGTCGGTGGGCTCGCAGCGGTTCGGCACCGCCTACCGGTACCGCAATCCCGACACCGGCCTGCTCGACGGCCAGACACTCCCGGTCGACCTCGCCGCCAACGCCGAGAGCCTCGGCGCCGACGTCATCCGCGTGCGCACGATCGAGGAGTTCCGCGAGGCGATCGCCCGCTCCCGCTCGTCCGACCGCACCACCGCGATCCACATCGAGACCGACCCGCTCGCCCCGGCACCCGACTCGGAGAACTGGTGGGACGTGCCGGTGGCCGAGGTCTCGCAGCTCGACTCCACCACCGCCGCCCGCAAGACGTACGAGGCGCACAAGTCGGAACAGCGCCCGCTGATCGGAGGCACCCCTCGATGAGGACCGTCACGCATTGGATCGGCGGCAAGCCCGCCACCGGCGAGTCCACCCGCACGGGCCCGGTCTGGAACCCGGCCACCGGCGAGCAGCAGGCCGAGGTGATGCTCGCGAGCCGCGCGGACGTCGACGCGGCCGTCCAGGCCGCGGCCGCGGCGTTCCAGACCTGGTCGCAGTCGTCGCTCTCGAACCGGACGAAGATCCTGTTCAACTTCCGGGAGCTGGTGAACGCCCGCATCCAGGACCTCGCGGAGATCATCTCCGACGAGCACGGGAAGGTCGTATCCGACGCCCGTGGCGAGGTGCAGCGCGGCCTCGAGGTGATCGAGTTCGCCTGCGGCATCCCCACCCTGCTCAAGGGCGAGTACTCCGACCAGGTCTCCACCGGCGTCGACCTGTTCTCGTTCCGCCAGCCGTTGGGCGTCTGCGCCGGCATCACGCCGTTCAACTTCCCGGCCATGGTGCCGATGTGGATGCACCCGGTCGCGATCGCGTGCGGCAACACGTTCGTGCTCAAGCCCAGCGAGCGCGACCCGAGCGCCTCGCAGCTGGTGGCCGAGCTGTGGGCCGAGGCCGGGCTGCCCGACGGCGTGTTCAACGTCGTGCACGGCGACAAGGAGGCCGTCGACGCGCTGCTCGACCACCCGGACGTGGCCGCGGTGTCGTTCGTCGGCTCCACCCCGATCGCGAAGTACATCCACGAGCGCGGCACCGCGAACGGCAAGCGCGTGCAGGCACTCGGCGGCGCGAAGAACCACGCCGTCGTGCTGCCCGACGCCCCCATCGACTACGCGTCCGACCACCTCGTCGCGGCCGCGTTCGGCTCCGCGGGCGAGCGCTGCATGGCGATCTCCGCCACGGTCGCCGTCGGCGGGGCGGCCGACGAGCTCGTGGCCGCCGTCAGCGAGAAGGCCCGTGCGGTGAAGGTCGGCCCCGGCCGGGAACCGGACAGCGAGATGGGCCCGGTCGTCACCGCCGCGGCGAAGGAGCGGATCGTCGGGCTGATCGGCAGCGGTGCCGAGCAGGGCGCCGAGCTCGCCGTCGACGGCCGCGGGCTCACCGTGCCCGGCCACGAGAACGGCTTCTTCGTGGGCCCCACGGTGATCGACCGCGTTCAGCCTGCGATGGACGTCTACCGCGAGGAGATCTTCGGGCCGGTGCTGTCGGTGGTCCGCGCCGACGACGTGGACGCGGCGATCGCGCTGATCAACTCCAACCCGTACGGCAACGGCACCGCGATCTTCACCTCCTCCGGGGAGGCGGCGCGCCGGTTCCAGCGCGGGGTGAACGTCGGGATGATCGGGATCAACGTGCCGATCCCGGTGCCGATGGCCTACTACTCCTTCGGCGGCTGGAAGGACTCGCTGTTCGGCGACAAGCACATCCACGGGCCGGAGGGCGTGTCGTTCTACACGCGCGCGAAGGTCGTGACGTCGCGGTGGCCGCACGTGGAGCACGCCACCGGCGCCAGCTACCACTTCCCGACGGCGACCTGATCATGGCGGCCCTGGACAGGCTCACCCTCGGCACCGCGCCCGACTCGTGGGGGGTGTGGTTCCCGTCCGACCCGAAGCAGGTCGGCTGGCAGCAGTACCTCGACGAGATCGCGCAGGCCGGCTACCTGTGGACCGAACTGGGACCGTCCGGTTTCCTCCCGCAGGACCCGGCGCGCCTGCGCGACGAGCTGGACGCACGCGGCCTGCGGCTCTGCGGCGGCACGATCTTCGCCGGGCTGCATCGCGGGGCGGAGGCGCTCGACGAGGCGATCGAGGCGTGCGGCCGCGAGTCGCGCCTGCTCACCGCGCTCGGCGCGCGCCACCTCGTGGTGCTCCCTGAGCAGTACACGGACATGCACACCGGAAGCGCCGTCCAGTCCGGCGACATCGATCCCGAGCAGTGGAAGAACCTCACCACCGGCTACGACCGGCTCGGGAAGGTCCTGCTCGAGGAGTTCGGCGTCGATCTGGTCTTCCACCCGCACGCCGACACCCACGTCGACACCCAGGATCGGGTGGAGCGGTTCCTCGCCGACACCGACCCGCAGTACGTGAACCTGTGCCTGGACACCGGGCACATCTCCTACTGCTTCGGCGACAACATCGCGATCATCGAACGCTTCCCCGAACGGATCCGCTACGTGCACCTCAAGCAGGTCGATCCGGCCGTGCGGGAGCGGGTTCGCGCCGAGAAGCTCTCGATGGCCGAGGCCGTCCCGCTCGGGGTGATGGTCGAGCCGCCCTACGGGGAGCCCGACATGCCACCGCTGCTCGACGCACTCGCCCGGCTGGAAACCGACCTGTTCACGGTGGTCGAGCAGGACCTCTACCCGGTCGAGCCGCACATCCCGTTGCCCATCGGCGCACGCACGGCCGGGTACTTCCGGGGCTGCGGCCTCGGCCCGGTCCGCAGGTGGCCCTACTGACCCATTCCCAGCCCGCCGCTGCGGCCGGCTGTGCACTGGAAGGAAACTCAAAGATGAGTACCAGGAAGACGATGCGCACCTTGGCGGTGGCCGCGGCGCTCGGCATCGCGCTGGCGGCGTGCAGCAGCCAGGGCGGGGCCCAGCAGGAACAGGGCGGCGCGGGCGGCCCGGCCGGCGGCAACGTCGGCGGCGAGCAGTTCACGATCGCGATGGTCACGCACGAGCAGCCCGGCGACACGTTCTGGGACCGGATCCGGGCCGGCGCGGAGGACGCGGCGCGCGCACACAACGTCGACCTGAAGTACTCGAACGGCGCTCAGGCGCCCGAGCAGGCGACCCTGGTGCAGAACGCGATCGACAGCCAGGTCGACGGCCTCGCCGTCACGCTCGCCCAGGTGGAGCAGGTCGGCCCCGCGGCGAAGGCGGCGGCCGACCGCGGCATCCCGGTCGTGGCGTTCAACGCGGGGAAGGACGACTACCAGCGGTTCGGCGCGAAGATGTACTTCGGGTCGGACGAGTCCCTCGCCGGCCAGGCCGCCGGTCAGCGCCTCGCCCAGGACGGCGCCCAGAAGGTGATCTGCGTGGTCCAGGAGCAGGGTCACGTCGCGCTCGAGGCCCGCTGCGCAGGTGTGGCCGCGAGCTTCCCGAACACGGAGAACCTGTACGTGCAGGGCACGGACCTGCCGTCGGTGCGGTCGACGATCGGCGCGAAGCTGCAGGAGGACCCGTCGATCACGCACGTCATCGCGCTCGGCGCCCCGTTCGCCCTCACGGCGCTCGAGTCCGTCTCCGACGCCGGCAGCCAGGCGAAGGTCGCGACCTTCGACCTGAACGTCGACGCGGCGAAGGCGATCCAGGAGGGCACGCTCATGTTCGCCGTCGACCAGCAGCCCTACGTGCAGGGCTACATGGCCGTGGCATCGCTGTGGCTGAACCTCACCAACGGCAACGACATGGGCGGCGGCGGCCCCGTGCTCACCGGCCCGTCCTTCGTCGACTCGACCAACGTCGAGCAGATCGTGACCTACGCGCAGAACAACAAGCGCTGATGCCCTCCCAGGGGGAGCCGGCCGCCCGGCTCCCCCTGGCCCTTCCCAACCCTGGAGCGAGCCATGAGTTCACCCGTGGCGACCCAGCCGTCCCCTCCGACGCCGACCACCGAGGTCGAGCGTCCCAAGAAGTCGTTGCTGTCCACCCTGCTCACCCGTCCGGAGATCGGGTCGTTCGCGGCGGCGATCGCGATCTTCATCTTCTTCACCGTGATCGCCGAGCCGTTCCGCACGCTGCCGGCCCTGTCGACCGTGCTCTACGCGAGCTCGTCGATCGGCATCGTCGCGGTCGGCGTTGCCCTGTTGATGATCGGGGGCGAGTTCGACCTGTCCGCCGGCGTCTCGGTCGTGACGGGCGCGCTGACCGCGTCGATGATCAGCTACCAGCTGAACGCGAACCTGTGGGTCGGGGTGCTGGTCAGCCTGGTCGTGATGCTGGCGATCGGGTTCGTCAACGGGTACCTCGTGGTGCGGACCGGGATCCCGAGCTTCCTGATCACGCTGAGCACGTTCTTCATGCTGACGGGCATCAACCTCGGGGTCACGAAGCTGGTCACCGGCACGGTGGCCACCCAGAACGTGGCTGACATGGACGGGTTCGCCTCCGCGCGCGCGGTCTTCGCCTCGGAGTTCGCACTCGGCGGTGTGACGGTCCGCATCACCGTGCTGTGGTGGATCTTCTTCGTGGCGCTGGCGACGTGGATCCTGCTGCGCACCCGGCTCGGCAACTGGATCTTCGCGGTCGGCGGCAATGCGGCGAGCGCCCGCGCGGTCGGCGTGCCGGTGAACAAGGTCAAGATCGGCCTGTTCATGGGCGTGGCCTTCATGTGCTGGTTCTACGGGATGCACATCCTGTTCTCGTTCAACACCGTGCAGTCCGGGCAGGGCGTCGGCAACGAGTTCCTCTACATCATCGCCGCGGTCGTCGGCGGCTGCCTGCTCACCGGCGGGTACGGCTCGGCGATCGGCGCCGCTGTCGGCGCCTTCATCTTCGGGATGACCACCCAGGGCATCGTGTTCGCCGGCTGGGACCCGAACTGGTTCAAGTTCTTCCTCGGAGCGATGCTCCTGCTCGCGGTCATCCTCAACCTCTACGTCAAGAACTACGCCCTCAACCGCAGGAGCTGAAGGTCATGACGGACACCATCGTGGGGCATGCCGACCGCAGCCTGAAAGTCGGCACACCGCTCGTCGAGATGGAGGGCGTCGGCAAGGCCTACGGCGCCATCCGGGCCCTGGAGGGCATCAACCTGACCGTGAACGCGGGCGAGGTCGCCTGCGTGCTCGGCGACAACGGTGCCGGCAAGTCCACCCTCATCAAGATCATCTCTGGTCTGCACCCGCACACCGAGGGCACCCTCAAGGTGGACGGGCAGGAGGTGCACTTCTCGTCGCCGCGCCAGTCGCTCGACCACGGCATCGCCACCGTCTACCAGGACCTGGCCGTCGTCGGGCTGATGGAGGTGTGGCGCAACTTCTTCCTCGGTTCGGAGATCCGGAAGGGCAGCTACCCGCTCGCCCCGCTGGACATCAAGGGCATGAAGGAGATCGCCGACGCCGAGCTGCGCAAGATGGGCATCGTCGTCAAGGACATCAACCAGCCCATCGGCACGCTGTCCGGCGGCCAGCGCCAGTGCGTCGCGATCGCCCGCGCCGTGTACTTCGGGGCGCGCGTGCTCATCCTCGACGAGCCGACCGCCGCGCTGGGCGTCAAGCAGTCCGGCGTGGTGCTCAAGTACACGGCCGCGGCCCGCGACGCCGGCCTCGGCGTCGTGTTCATCACCCACAACCCGCACCACGCCTACCTGGTGGGCGACCACTTCATCATCCTGAAGCTCGGCCGGCGGGTGCTGGACAAGAAGCGCTCCGAGGTGAGCCTCGATGAGCTGACCGCGGAGATGGCGGGCGGGCAGGAGCTCGCCGAGCTGTCCCACGAACTCAAGCGATAGAGGAGTACTCGCGTGACACTCGACGTCGGCGTCATCGGCACCGGCATGATCGGCCAGGACCACATCAGGCGGCTCACCTCGGTGCTGTCCGGCGCCCGGGTGGCCGCGGTGACCGACGTGGACCTCGACCGGGCCCGCGCGGTCGCCGACGGCGTCCCCGGGTCGGTCGTGCACGACACCGGCCAGGCCCTGATCGACGATCCGGGCGTCGACGCCGTCGTCGTCACGTCGTGGGGACCGACGCACGAGGAGTACGTGCTCGCCGCGATCTCCGCGGGCAAGCAGGTGTTCTGCGAGAAGCCACTGGCAACCACCCGCGAGGCGTGCGACCGGATCGTCGACGCCGAGGTCGCGACGGGCAAGCGGCTGGTGCAGGTCGGGTTCATGCGCCGGTTCGACCCGCAGTACCGGGCGATGAAGGCCGTCGTCACCAGCGGGGAGATCGGGGCGCCGCTGCTCATGCACGCGGCGCACCGCAACCCCTCCGTGCCGGACTTCTTCACCAGCGACATGACGATCAACGACTCCACGGTCCACGACATCGACGTGGCCCGCTGGATGTTCGACGACGAGATCGCGGCCGTCACCGTGCTGAAGGGGCGGATCAGCCGCAAGGCGAAGGCGGGGTTCAACGACCCGCTGCTCGTGCTGCTGGAGATGCGCAGCGGCGTGATCGTGGACGTCGAGGCGATGGTGAACGCGGGCTTCGGCTACGA
Organism: Pseudonocardia hierapolitana; assembly: GCF_007994075.1. Taxonomy (NCBI): domain Bacteria; kingdom Bacillati; phylum Actinomycetota; class Actinomycetes; order Pseudonocardiales; family Pseudonocardiaceae; genus Pseudonocardia; species Pseudonocardia hierapolitana. The sequence goes on from NZ_VIWU01000001.1 coordinate 2,933,237, forward strand.
CATCCGCGGCGAGGTGGTCTGCGAGGACGGCACCGTGGAGCTGTCGGAGAGCGCGGGCGCCGTCGTCAAGCTCGCCGGCCGGTACTCCGGACGTGTGCCGGAGACCTGGAAGGAGCGGTTCGTCGGGGCGTTCGACCTGGAGCTGCAGGCCTGGGTCGACGCCGTCTCGGCGGGCGGGAGCACCGGCCCGAGCGCGTGGGACGGCTACGCGGCCACGGTCGCGTGCGAGACGGGCCTCGCGGCGCTGCGCAGCGGGCTGCGCGAGGAGGTCGTCCTGCGGGAGCGGCCCGACCTGTACGCCAAGGAAGGAGTGGCGTGAAGAAGCTCGGCATCGGCCTCGCCGGGGTCGGGCGGATGGGGCGCATCCACGCCGTCGACCTCGTCTCCCGCTGCGCCCGGGCCGGCCTGGCGTGCGTCTACGACGCCGACGGCGAGCGCGCGGCCGCCCTGGCCGCACAGCTGGACGTGCCGGTGGCGGCGAGCTTCGACGAGCTCCTCGAACGCTCGGAGGCGGTCGCGATCGCCACCCCCACCGGCACGCACGCGGAGCTGTCGGTGGCGGCGGCCCGGGCAGGCAAGCCGGTGTTCTGCGAGAAGCCCGTCTCGCTGGACCGGGCCACCACCGTGGCGACGATCGAGGCCGTCGAGGCCGCCGGCGTGGTGTTCCAGGTGGGCTTCCACCGCCGGTTCGACCCCGACTGGGTGGCCGCGGCCGAGCGGATCGCCGCGGGCGAGCTGGGCGAGGTCACGCTCTTCCGCACGTCGCTGCGGGACATGAACCCGCCCGACCCCGCCTACCTCGCCGGCTCCGGCGGCTTCTTCGTCGACGTCACCGTGCACGACCTGGACGTCGCCCGCTGGCTGGTCGGCGAAGTCGTCGAGGTCAGCGCGCACGGAGCCGCGTCCGACCCGGCGTTCGGACAGCTGGGCGACATCGACACCGCCGTGGTCGTGCTGCGCTTCGCGAACGGCGCGCTCGGCGTGATCGACAACAGCCGGGGCGCCCGCTACGGCTACGAATGCTCCACCGAGGTGATGGGCACCCTCGCCACCGCCCGGATCGACAACCCGCACCGCCGCGGGCTGGAGTGGCGCACCCCCGGCGTCGCGGCGCGCGACCTCGTGCACGACTTCGAGGAGCGCTACCCGTACGCCTACGCCGCCGAGCTGGACGCGTTCGCCGACTGCGTGCGCACCGGCACCCCACCGCGCGTCACCGGCCGGGACGCGCTCGCCGCCTTCGACCTGGCCGTGGCCGCCGATGAGTCCTGGCGCACCGGCCGTCCCGTCACCATCGGCGCCCAACCCATCACCACCGTTCTGCCTGCCGGAGGCATGCGGTGAACAGCTTGCGGGCCGACGCCGCCTTGGGGGGGAGGCGCAGGGAGCGAGGAAGGAGCGACCGAGCACCGGAGGAGCGGGACCGCATCTCGAGGGCCTGCGAGCCGCCGGAGCGCAGCGAGGCAATCAGGCAGAGCGCGACTGAGCACCGGAGGAGCAGGGCGGCGTCCGAAAGGCCCGCGAGCACGCCGGAGCGGAGCGGAGGCAAATGAACACGGACCGGATCGCAGGCGCCCCGATCTCGTGGGGCGTGTGCGAGGTGCCCGGCTGGGGCTACCAGCTGCCGCCCGCGCGGGTGCTCGCCGAGATGCACGACGTCGGGCTCGCGGCCACCGAGCTCGGCCCGGACGGCTTCCTCCCGGCCGACGCGAGCGCGATGGCCGACGTGCTGGCCCGGCACGACCTGCAGGCGATCGGCGGGTTCACGCCCCTGCTGTTGCACGTCCCGGGTCAGGATCCGGTGCCCGACGTCGAGAAGCTGCTGCAGACCTACGCCGCCACGGGGTCGGACGTGCTCGTGCTGTCGGCCGTCACCGGGCTCGACGGGTACGACGTGCGCCCCGAGCTCGACCCCGAGGGGTGGCGCACCCTGCTCGGGAACCTCGACCGGCTGGACGCGCTCGCCGCCGACCACGGCGTGAAGGCCGTGCTGCACCCGCACGTCGGCACCATGGTCGAGAACGGCACCGACGTGCAGCGCGTGCTCGACGGCTCGTCGATCGCGCTCTGCCTCGACACCGGTCACCTGCTGATCGGCGGCACCGACCCGGCGGAGCTCACCCGGCAGGCCCCGCACCGGATCGCGCACACGCACGTCAAGGACGTCGACCTCGGCCTCGCCCGGCAGGTGCAGTCCGGACGGCGGACCTACACCGAGGCCGTGCGGGAGGGGATCTATCGCCCGGTCGGGCGTGGTGACGTCGACTTCGCCGCGATCGTGAGTCACCTGCGTGCCGACGGGTACGAGGGCTGGTACGTGCTCGAGCAGGACACGATCCTGACCGAAGAGCCGATCGGCGAGGGACCCCTCACCGACGTCCGCACGAGCGTGACGGCCCTCCGGGCGCTCCTGGAGAGCGTTTCCTCGAATGAGTGACGCAGGCCTCACCCGAAGGTGACACGCTCGGGCCCGCTGCGACGATAACCCGCAGAGCACATCGGCACGAGACTCCGAGGGGGGCGACCACCATGATCAATATCTCCGTGTCCTCGCGGTCGTTGGCGGCCGCCCGCCGGGTCGACCCGAACGTGTCGCCCGCCGCGGTGCACGCCGCCGTGGAGGCGGCCATCGCCGAGCACACGCGCGAGCAGCGGCGGCGCCCGATCCAGCCGCCGGAGGAGCTCGAGGGCCCGGACGCATAGGCCCGACGCGGCCCGTCTCCCCGGTGCCCCCCGTCAACGGGGAGCGTGAGCCGGGACCGGGAGCGCGAGCCACGAGGGATGCGTCAGCCGGCGGCGCGGGGTGGGGCCGTCGTGCCCCGGACCACCAGGTGGGGCTTCAGGACCACCTCCACGGGGTCCGTACGGGTCCCCTCCAGGCGCTCCACGGCCGCCGCCACGGCTCGGCGGGCCTGCTCGGCCGCCTCCTGGCGCACCGTCGTGAGATCGATGTGGGAGAGGCGGGCGAGCTCGCCGTCGTCGTAGCCGATCACCGACACGTCCTGCGGCACGCGCACGCCCGCGCGCAGGAACACGTCGAGGAGGCCGATCGCGCAGCGGTCGTTGGCGGCGACCACCGCGGTCGGCAGCTCCGGGTCCTCCAGGAGGGCCCGCGCCGCGGCCGCCCCGGCCGCCTCCACGTAACCGCCGCGCAGGACGCGGCCGTCGAGGCCGTGGCGGCGCACCGCCGCGAGGAAACCCGCCCGGCGGTCGGCTGCCATGGCCGCCTCGCCGCCGTCGACGTGCACGATCCGCTGGTGTCCGAGGCCGACGAGGTGGTCGACGGATTCGCCGACACCGGCCTCGTCGGCCACGCGCACCACGTCGAAGCCCTCGGGAGCGACGTGCCGGGCGACCACGACGACGGGGGCCCGCGTGCCGAGCGCCGCCAGGTCGGCAGGCGGCAGCTCGGGGGCCAGCAGCAGGACCGCCTCGCAGCGCATGTCTAGCAGGGCCTCCACCACCCTGGGCTCGTCGGAGACCGGCGTGATCGCGCTCAGCGCCACCGCGTAGCCGCGCGCGTCCGCGGCGATCTGCACCTCCTCGGCCAGCTCCGTGCGGAACGCGTCGCGCAGGAGCACCGGGACACCCAGCAGCCGGGTGCGCCTGCGGGCGAGCAGGCTGGCCGCGCGGTCCGCCCGGTAGCCCAGGCGCTCGGCGGCCGCGAGCACGCGCTCCCGCGTCCGGGCGCTCGGCCCGGGCACGTCGCGCAGCACGAGGGAGACCGACGCGGTGGAGACGCCCGCCTCGGCGGCGACGTCCTCCAGCCGGGGCCTGCGGTGCACGCCCACCCCCTTGACAGCCGTCGATGACGCGAGGATCGTAACCGAGGTCCTTAAAGCGCTTTAAACGGGAGCCGAGATGGCAACGACGCACGCCCCCGACACCCGCTGGACCGAGGCCGCCTGCCGGCTCGAGGACCTACTGGCCGTGCTCGCCGAACGCACCGACCCGCGCGCGTTCCCGCTGGCCACCGAGGTCGTCGCCGAGGTGCTCGTCTACGACGCCGCGCGGCTGCTGGACGTGCCGGCCGACGACGCACGGGCCGAGCTCGTGCGTGCCTTCGCCGACGGCCCCGGCGTCGTCGTGGTGCGCGGCGCCTACCCGGACCGGGCCGTGGTCGACCGCGCCACGGCCGCGTTCGAGGAGATGATCGCCGAGCAGCGCGCGAGCGGCGTCGTCGCGGGCGACCACTTCGCGAAGCCGGGGGCCAACGACCGCGTCTGGAACGCCCTCGAGAAGCTCGCCGTGCGTGCACCCGAGGTGTTCGTCGACTACTACGCCAACCCGGTCATCGCCCTCGCCTCCACGGCATGGCTGGGCCCCGGCTACCAGGTGACCTCGCAGGTCAACGTCGTCAACCCGGGCGGTGCGGCCCAGGTCGGGCACCGGGACTACCACCTCGGGTTCCTGCCGCCCGCGCGCATCGAGCAGTTCCCGCCGCACGTGCACGTGCTCTCCCCCGTGCTCACGCTGCAGGGCGCGGTGGCGCACACGGACATGCCGGTGGAGAGCGGCCCCACGATGTACCTGCCGCACTCGCAGAAGTACGGCCCCGGCTACCTCGCCACCGGACGCCCCGAGTTCCGCGAGCACTTCGAGCGCCACCACGTGCAGCTCCCGCTCCGGACGGGGGACGCCGCGTTCTTCAACCCGGCGGTGATCCACGGTGCGGGCGCGAACCGCTCGGTGGACGTGCGGCGGATGGCGAACCTGCTGCAGGTCTCCTCCGCGTTCGGGCGGGCGATGGAGAGCGTCGACCGCGACCGGATCTGCCGCGCCGTCTACCCCGCCCTGCGGGCGCACCCGGCGCCCGAGCACGCGGTCGCCGCCGCGGCGGAGGGCTACGCGTTCCCCACCAACCTGGACCGCGACCCACCGGTCGACGGGCTCGCCCCGCCCAGCCAGGCGGACCTCGTCCGACGGGCGCTGGCCGAGGGCTGGTCGCCCGAGACCTTCGGAACCGCGCTCACCGAGCACACCGACCGCCGCAGGACCGCGTGATGGGCCTCCTGAACGACCGGGTCGTGCTGGTCAGCGGCGGGACGCAGGGTGTCGGTGCGGGCGTCGCGCGGGCCGCCGCACGCGAGGGCGCGACCGTCACCGTCACGGGGCGGCGCCGGGAGCCCGGCGAGAAGCTCGTGGCCGCGCTGCGCGAGTCCGGCGCCGAGGCGCTGTTCGTGGCCACCGACGTCGCGGACGTGGCGCAGGCCCAGGCCTCGGTCGCCACCACCGTCAAGGCGTTCGGCCGGGTGGACGCGCTGGTCAACGCGGCCGGACTGACGTCGAGGGGAACGCTGGTCGACACGAGCCCCGAGCTGTTCGACGAGCACATCGCGATCAACCTGCGGGCTCCGTTCTTCCTCATGCAGGCCGCTGTCAGGGACATGCTGCGCCGCGGCGCGCCGGGCGGGATCGTCAACGTCATCTCCTCGTCGGAGCTGGGCGGGCAGCCCTACCTGGCGCCGTACGTCGCGGCGAAGGCCGGTCTCGCCGGGCTCACCCGCAACGCGGCCCACGCCCACCGCTTCGACCGGATCCGGATCAACGGCCTCGACATCGGCTGGACCGACACCGAGGGCGAGGACGCCATCCAGCGCCGGTTCCACGACGCCGACGACGGCTGGCGGGAGGAGGCGGGCAGGCGGCTGCCGATGGGCAAGCTCGGACAGGTCGACGAGATCGCCGACTTCGTCGTGTTCCTCCTGTCGGACCGCAGCGGTGTCGTCACCGGCTCGGTGATCGACTGGGACCAGAACGTGTTCGGAGGGCTGGACTGATGCGGCTCGGACTGATCGGGCTCGGCCGGATCGGCGCGTTCCACGCGCAGACGCTCGCCGACCTGGACGCCGTCGACTCGCTGGTCGTCACCGATGCCGTGCCTGCGGTGACGAAGGAGGTGGCCGAGCGGGTCGGCGCGCAGCCGGTCGACTCGGTGGCCGAGCTGCTCGCGGCGGGCGTCGACGGCGTGCTGGTGGCGGCCGCCACCGACACGCACCCGGAGCTGGTGCTCGCCGCGGTCGAGGCCGGGCTGCCGGTGTTCTGCGAGAAGCCGCTCGCCCGCGCCGTCACCGATGCCGTCACGGTGGCGCGGCGGGTGCAGGAGTCGGGCGTGCCGGTGCAGGTCGGCTACCCGCGCCGGTTCGACCCGGCGTTCCTCGCCGCCCGCGCGGCCGTCGAGAGCGGGGAGCTCGGTGGGCTGCACACCGTCCGCTCCACCACGCTCGACCCGGCCCCGCCACCCGCCGCGTACCTGGCCGGGTCCGGAGGGATCTTCCGGGACTGCGCCGTGCACGACTTCGACGCCGTGCGCTGGGTGACCGGGCGGGAGGTCGTCGAGGTCTACGCGACGGGTTCCGACCGCGGCGACCCGCTGTTCACCGGGATCGGGGACGTGCACACCGCGGCGGTAATCCTCACGCTCGACGACGGCACGCTCGGCGTGGTGTCGGTGAGCCGCGGCAACCCGCGCGGCTACGACGTGCGGCTGGAGCTGCACGGCACCGCCGACAGCGCCGCCGCGGGCCTGGACGACGGGCTGCCGCTGCGCTCGCTGGAGCCCGGCGTCACCTTCCCCGCCGGCCCGCCGCACGACTTCTTCATGGAGCGGCTCGCCGCGGCGTTCCGGGCGGAGCTGGCGGCGTTCACCGAGGTCGTCGCGGGCGCGAGGCCGAGCCCGTGCACGGTGCAGGACGCGCTGGAGGTGGCTTTCATCGCGGAGGCCACGACGCTCTCCCGGCAGGAGCACCGCCCGGTGCGCGTGGAGGAGGTCCGCCCCTGATCCGGGGACCCGCAGCGCAAGGCGATGATCGACATCCGGTAGCGTCAGCCCGACGATAAGTCGGGAGGACGATGCGCGGCAACCTGTTCGCCGTGGCGGTGGACCTGGTCGTGCTCACCGTGCGCGACGGTGTCCTGTGCGTGCTGCTGCGCGAGCGTGCCGCGCCCCCGTTCGCCGGTGAACGTGCGCTGCCGGGTGGCTTCGTGCGCGGGCGCGAGGACCTCCTCGACGCGGCGGGCCGGGAGCTTCTGGAGATCGGGCTGGCGATCGACGGTCACCACCTGGAGCAGCTGGCGAGCTACGCCGCCCCCGACCGGGACCCGCGCGGCCGGGTCCTCACGGTCGGGCACCTCGCGCTCGTGCCCGACCTCCCCGAGCCACCCGGCGAGTGCATCTGGGTACCGGTGGCCGAGGCCGGCACCCTCGCCTTCGACCACACGCAGGTCCTCGCCGACGGCGTGGAGCGGGCGCGCGCCAAGCTCGAGTACACGACGCTCGCCACGGCGTTCTGCCCGGCCGAGTTCACGATCTCGCAGCTGCGGCGCGTGTACGAGGCGGTGTGGGGCACCTGCCCCGACCCGCGCAACTTCTCCCGCAAGGTCACCTCGACGCCCGGCTTCCTGGTGCCGACCGGCACCAAGGTCAGCTCCGGCCGGGGCAGGCCGGGGCAGCTGTACCGCCGCGGCCCGGCCACCGCGTTGCACCCGCCGATGCTGCGGGATCAGCCCTCCGACCCTCCGCGATAGGCCGGCAGGCCCGCACCCGTCACGCAACGGCCGCGCCGAACGAGCTTCCCGGCATGAGCGCCCCGACCCTCGCCGGCATCCACCACCTGAAGCTCCCGGTGCGCGACCTGCAGCGGTCGGCGGACTGGTACGGGAAGGTGCTCGGCTACCGCGTCACCGTGGAGTTCGTGGAGCAGGGCGAGCTCGCCGGGCTGGGCATGGAACACCCCGACGGCGGCCCGCCGCTCGCCCTGCGCCTCGACCCGGCGCTCGCCGAGGCCGCCGCCGGGTTCGACTACTTCTCCATCGGGGTGCCGGACCACCCGAGCATCACCTCGCTCGCCGCCCACCTCGACGGCCTCGGCCTGCGCCACGGCGGGGTGCACCGGGCCAGCGAGGGCTGGATCCTGCCGATGCTGCACGACCCCGACGGGCACGAGGTGCGCTTCTACACCCACGCCCGCCACGAGGACGCGCCGTCCGGCCCGCACCGCGTGCACGACCCGGGGCCGGACATGCGCGTCGAACCGCTGGCCTGAACGGCGGCTCGACGGGGTATCCGGCGACGTGACGCGGGTGGAGATCCGGTTTCCGGACGCCATGGAGACCTCGTTGATCACGCTCTACGGGATCGCAACGGACGCGCGCATCGAACCGACGATCCTCGGCGACGGGATGGCGGCCGAAGCGTTCGAGAAGATCGACTACGACTTCTCGTGGCTGACCCGGTTCTCCTCACCGAAGAGCGTCCGGACCAAGGTCGCGCTGCGCGCGAAGCACTTCGACGCCTGGACCGCGGAGTTCCTCGCCGACCACGAGCGGGCCACCGTGCTCGTCCTCGGCGCCGGGCTGGACACCCGCGTGTGGCGGATCGACCCGGGGCCCGGCGTGCACTGGTACGACGTCGACCTGCCCCCGGTCATCGAGGCGCGCGGCAAGCTCTACCCGCAGCGCGAGAACTACCGGATGATCGCGGCGTCGGTGGCCGATCCGGCGTGGTGGGAAGAGATCCCCACCGACCGGCCGGTGCTGGTCGTCGCCCAGGGTCTGGTCATGTACCTGGAACCCGCCGAAGGGCATGCGCTCTCCCGGCGGATCACCGATCGCTTCCCGACCGGCGCCGTCGTCCTGGACACCCACAACCGGCTCGCCGTCCGCACGAGCAACTGGATGCTGAAGCGCCGCTTCGGGTCGTCCCTGATGCGCTGGGCGATCGAGGACGCGCACGAGCTCGAGCGATCGAACCCCAAGCTGCGGTGCACCGACGCGATCAGCGCCCTCTCCCCCGCCCTGCTCGGCGGCCTACCGCCCGGGGCTGCACCGCGCGGCTCGGAGCTCGCCTCCCGGATGACCCAGCTCGTGCCGCCGGTGCGCGACATGAGCCTGTACGTCCGCTACGAGATCGTGGGGGCGTAGTCCGACAGCCCGTCGAGCAGCATCGCCGCACGAGACCCCTGCGTGTCGTCAGTTGCGTGGCCCGCGGCGAATCGACGCCCGGAGCTCGTCGACCCAGTCGCCCTCGGGGTCGATGCCCTCCACGAGCCACGTCACACCCGCCTGCTGGTACTCGTGGGCGGGGATGCCGTCCGGGTGCAACGCCACCAGGTCCCAGCCGGGCGGCCGCTCGGCCCCGTCGACGTAGTCGGCGACCTGGTCCGGGGTCAGGATCCCGTCCCCGGACAGCGGGACGAAGCCGTCCCAGCGGGCGGCCCGCTCCAGCGGCCTCCGGTGCGGGCTCTCGCCCGCGACCCAGATGGGCGGCCGTGGATCCTGCACCGGCCGGGGGAGCAGCTCGGCGTGTACGCGGTAGTGCTCGCCGTCGTGGTCGACGCGGCCGCGCAGCAAGCCGTCCAGGACGGTCAGGCCTTCGTCGAGCAGGTCCGCGCGGTGGCGCGCGGCAGTCGGCTCGCCGAAGGCCCCGAACTCGGCGTCGGGCGGCGCGCCGAGACCCACACCGAGCACCGCCCGCCCGCCGCTGAGGTGGTCGAGCGTGGTGATCTCCTTGACGACCTTCCACGGTCGGCGCCGGGCCAGCGGGGTCACCATGGTGCCCAGGAGCACTCGCTCGGTCCGGGCGGCCACGGCGCCGAGCAGGACCCACGGATCGTGCACGTGCAGCCGCAGCTCGGGCAGCCAGGTCATGTGATCCCAGAAGAAGACACCGTCCCAGCCCGCCTGCTCGGCGTCGACGGCGAGCGAGACCAGGGTCCCCGGTGGGGCGAACGGAGGCAGGTTGACCGCGTGTCGCATGGTCACCAGCACTACTCGTCGATCCATCCGAGCTCAACTGCGTTCTCGTGCATGACCTCCTCGACCGCGGGCAGCGTCAGGAACGAAACGACGTACAGGACGACGAGGAGCCCGATCGACATGGCCCAGGCGCGAGGACGGGTTCCCGCCGGATCGGTCCCGTCACGGCCGGCGTCGGCACGGCGGAGCCGCGTCCCCGGGAGCCGGCGGTCGGCAGGCCTCAGCGCCCACGATGCGATGCCGCACACGGTGAACATCAGCGGCGCCCCCCACGTCTCGAGGGGGTCACCGGCGGACAGATGCGACGCCACGGCGCCCGACCACAGGAAGAAGATGCCCGCGTACGCCCATTCCTTGAGCAGCGGGAGGCCGGGCGCGATGATCGCGGCGGCCGCAGCGGTCTGCCACCAGCCCGAGATGTAGGCGAAGTAGTGCGGGTATCCCAGGTGGATCATCTGGACTTCGATCCATTCGATCGTCACGAGGTTCCAGACGGATCCCGCGGCCAGCTCGAAGACGATGACGAACGTCGTGGCCCAGAAGGCCATGGGGCGAATCCTGCTCCAGTTCCAGTCGCTTCGTGCGACGGTCGAATCGTGCACCGACATGGCGATGAGATCCTCCTTGCAGGGTTGAGCATCAATCGATGATCTCGGCGCGCACTCTCTGGTCCGGTGTCGCGATGCAAATCCACTGTGGACGGTTTGCCCGCCCATCGGTGCTGTTACCGGCTGATCGTGCGTGGTACCGCGACGCCGGCCAGCTTGTCCGGATTGCGGATGATGTAGAAATTGGTGATCTTCTCGCCGACGATCTCGATGAGGAGGACGCCGTCGAGCCTTCCGGCGCTGTAGGCGACCATCGCGGGCACGCTGTTGCAGATGACCGCTTCGAGACGCAGGTCGGGCAGCAGCCGTGGCCCGGTCCGGAACAGGCCCATGACCATTGCGGTCACCTTCTCGGCGCCGACCACGGGGTGCAGGGCCGCCGTGGCCTTGCCGCCGCTGTCGGCCGTCCAGGTGGCGTTCGGCGCCAGCATCGCCAGCAGCCCGTCCACGTCACCAGTGGCGGCGGCGGTCATGAACCGCTCGGTGATCCGCGCGGTCCGGGAAGGATCGACCGGCTCGAACCGCTTGCGCCGCGCCCGCACGTGTTCCCTCGCGCGATGCGCCACCTGTCGCACCGCCGACACGGACTTGCCCACCGCGCCCGCGATCTCGTCGTAGTCGAAGCCGAACACCTCGCGCAGCACGAACACGGCCCGCTCGTCCGGGCCGAGCGTCTCGAGCAGCACCAGCATGGCCATCGACACCGACTCGGCGAGCACGAGGTCGGAGGCGCCGTCGTGGTCGTCGAGCAGCAGCGGCTCGGGCAGCCACGGGCCGACGTAGTGCTCGCGGCGGCGGGCGCTCGCGCGCAGCGCGTTGAGCGCCTGACGGGTGACGAGCTGCGCCAGATACGACTTGGTGTCCCGCACCGTCGCGAGGTCCACCGCGGCCCAGCGCAGGTAGCTGTCCTGGAGCACGTCGTCGGATTCGGCCGCCGAACCGAGGATCTCGTAGGCGATCGTGAACAGCAGCGGCCGCAGGTGGGTGAACCGCTCCGCGTGTTCCCCGCCCGTCACGGGTGCGTACCCACCTGGGCGGACACCGGACGCTCGATGCGCCGGCCACCCTTGAACCAGACGATGGAACCGGGCTTGCGGGCTTCGCGACGCATTCCCCACACCGCGGCCCTGCAGGCCAGCTCCTTGATCGGCGCTCCCATTCGGCCACCGATGAACGAGTTCACCGGTGTGTCGTCCTTGCGGGCGAACTGGATCGTCGCCGCCCGCCGGCCCAGGCTCACGGCCGATCCCTTGAACGCCTGGTCCAGCACCGCAGGCTCGGTTCCGGCCATGCGGCTCAGCACCGTGTCGGCGGCCTGCAGACCCAGCGGCCCTGCCGCCTGGCAGCTCATCCGCAGCGGCTGTCCCGACGGTGCCACGGCGTCGCCCGCAGCCACGATCCGGTCGTCGTCGACGCTGGTCAAGGTCTCGTCGGTGAGCAACCGGCCCACCGCATCGATGTGCAGACCACTGCGGGCGGCGAGCTCCGGCACCCCGAATCCGGCCGTCCAGACGGTGACCGCGCTGGCCAGCACGACGCCGTCGTCGAGCACGACCGAGTCCGGCCGTACCTCGACCACCACCGCGGTCTCGACCAGCTCGACACCGTTGCGGGCGAGCCAGCCAGCGACCGACCGCCTGCCCGGCTCGGACAGCGCCGGGGCCAACGCCCCGCCGCACACCAGCCTGACGGTACGGCCCTGTTCGGCCAGCTCCGCGGCCGTCTCGATCCCGGTGAGCCCGGCGCCGACGACCGTGACGGGGGCGTACGGATCGAGCTGCTCCAGCGCATCGCGCAGCTGTTGCGCCTGCTCGAGCTCGGTGAGGTGATGAGCGTGCTCCGCCGCTCCCGGCACCGCGGCCGGGGTGGCACCGGTGCTGCCGACCGAGTAGACGGCGTAGTCGTAGTCCAGCGCGGTGCCCGATGCCAGCAGCACCTTGCGCCCGGCGGCGTCGATGCGGGTGGCGCTGTCGACCACCAGCCGGACGCCCTCGCCCAGCAGCGTGCCGTAGTCGAGGGTCGCGGTGCCGGTGCCCGCCACGAACTGGTGCAGCCGGATCCGTTCGACGAACCTCGGGCGCGGATTGACCAGCGTGATGTCGACACCGGCACGCATCCGGAGGCGATTGGCCGCGAGAGTGCCGGCGTACCCACCGCCGATGACGACGACCCTCATGGGGCTCTTGTGACCAGGCATGCCCTCGGGACACCGGCGGCTACTCGGACGTGACACGTTGTGATCTGAGTCACTTCGACCGAGCCGCCGGGCCGCCGGTGCGCGAGGGCGTACGGCGACTACGAGATCGTGGGCACGTAGGCCGACAGCCCGTCGAGCAGCATCCCGCTCCCCTGCTCCGACATGTCCCGCGCCTCGGCGGTGGCACACGTCTGGGACACCACGATCCGGGTCTTGCCCCCGAGGTCGGTGAGGTCCACGGCCATGGCGGTGGACGCGCCGCCGGGCAGGTCCATGATCACTTCGAGGCGCTCGTTCTCGACGACCTCACCGTAGGAGCCGGTCAGCGGGAACTCGGAGCCGTCCGGCGTGGCCATCGTGGCGCTCCACGCGCCGCCGGGGCGCACGTCGAGGGAGATCGACGACCGCACCGCACCGGACCACTGCGCGTAGTGGTCCGGCTGGGTCCAGGCGGCCCACACGTTCTCGACCGGAGCGTCGAGCTCGCGGGTCAGGCTGTACTCGTACGTGGTGGCGGTCTCGCTCATCGTCATCCCCTTCTCCATGACCCCGGGCTGGGGCCGTTGGAGTATGGACCGGGAGGTGGAGCGGAGTTGATCGGCTGCACGGAGTGACGCCGATCACAGGCCACTGCTTGGCTCCGCACAGCTCGACGAGGGCCACGGCCGGGAACTTCACAGACCCGGCGGGGACTTCACACAGGGCCGGCTTTGTGCGAAGTCCGGCGCCGATGTGTGAAGTCGACGTGCTGCGGTGTCAGAACCTCGGGTGGTCGCCCTTCAGCGTGACCTTGCGGTGCTTGCCCCGGCGAATCTCGCCCAGCACCCACGCCGGCACGTGCCGCGCGGTGAGGACCGCGAGGGCACGGTCCACCTCGTCGGCCGGCAGCACGGCCACCATGCCTACGCCCATGTTGAACGTCTTCTCCATCTCCGCGCGCTCGACGCGGCCGCGGCTGGCGATCAGCTTGAAGACCGGCGCCGGCGTCCAGCTGCCGCGCTCCAGCACCGCCTCGACCCCGTCGGGAAGCACGCGCTCCAGGTTGCGCGCGAGCCCGCCGCCGGTGATGTGCGCGAACATCCGCACGCCGGTCTCCGCGGTGAGCGCGAGGCAGTCGCGTGCGTAGATGCGGGTGGGGGAGAGCAGCTCCTCGCCGAGGGTGTGGCCGAACTCCTCGACGTGGCCTTCGAGGGGCATCCGCGCGATGTCCAGCAGGACGTGCCGGGCGAGGGAGTAGCCGTTGGAGTGCAGGCCGGACGAGCCGAGCGCCACGAGCACGTCGCCCGGCCGGATCCGGTCGGGCCGCAGCATCGCGGCCGCCTCGACGATCCCGACGCCGGTGCCCGAGATGTCGTAGCTCCCCGCCTCCATCAGGCCGGGGTGCTCGGCGGTCTCGCCGCCCAGGAGGGCGCAGCCTGCCTGCTGGCAGCCGTCGGAGATGCCCTTGACGATCGCGGCGATCTGCGCCGGAACGACCTTGCCGACCGCGATGTAGTCCTGCATGAACAGCGGCTCGGCGCCGCAGACGACCAGGTCGTCGACGACCATCGCCACCAGGTCGAGCCCGATCGTGTCGTGCTTGTCGAGGGCCTGCGCGATCGCGACCTTGGTGCCGACGCCGTCGGTGGACGAGGCCAGCACCGGTTCGGTGTACTTGCCCAGCTTGAGCGCGAAGAGCCCCGCGAAGCCGCCGATCCCACCCATCACCTCGGGGCGGCTCGCCTTCTCCGCGTACGGGCGCAGCGCCTCCACGGCTTCCTCACCGGCGTCGATGTCCACGCCGGCAGCGGCATAGCTGGTGCCTGCCCCGGCGGGTCGGGCGGTGATCGGCGGCATGGTCGTCGCACTCCTGAGCAGTCGGGTCGGCGGCACGCACGCCGCCGGGGATCGGGTTCGGGCCGGGTTCAGGGCCGGCCGAGCGCGTCGGCCGCCCCGTACCCGACCGAGAGCGGGCCGGGATCGCCCGATGCGGCCCCGGAGGCGTTCTCCGGCACGGCGAGGTCCTCGAGCAGGTGCTTGCCGAGCCGCGCCTCCTCGGGCAGCGGGATCGGGTACTCGCCGGTGAAGCAGGCCGTGCACAGCCTGCTGCGCGGCTGCTCGCTGGCCCCGACCATCCCGTCGACGGAGACGTAGCCGAGCGTGTCGGCGCCGATGGAGCGGCGCACGCCTTCGGTGTCGAGGCCGCTCGCGACGAGCTCGGCCCTGGTGGCGAAGTCGATGCCGTAGAAGCACGGCCACTGCACCGGCGGGGACGCGATCCGGACGTGCACCTCGACGGCCCCGGCCTCGCGGAGCATGCGCACCAGCGCGCGCTGGGTGTTGCCCCGCACGATCGAGTCGTCGACGACGACGAGCCGCTTGCCGCGGATGACGTCGCGCAGCGGGTTGAGCTTGAGCCGGATGCCGAGCTGGCGGATGGTCTGGCTGGGCTGGATGAACGTGCGGCCCACGTACTGGTTCTTGACCAGCCCCTGGCCGTAGGGGATACCGGAGCCCTGGGCGTACCCGATGGCCGCCGGGGTGCCGGATTCCGGCACCGGGATCACCAGGTCGGCGTCGACGGGGTGTTCCTCCGCGAGCCTGCGCCCGATCTCCACCCGGGCCGCGTGCACCGAGCGCCCTGCGATGCTGGTGTCCGGCCGGGCCAGGTAGACGTACTCGAAGACACAGCCCTTCGGCTCCGGGGCCGCGAACCGGGAGCTGCGCAGGCCACCCGCGTCGATGGCGAGCAGCTCACCCGGCTCGACCTCGCGCACCACGGATGCGCCCACGATGTCCAGCGCCGCGGTCTCGCTCGCCACCACCCAGCCGCGTTCGAGCCTGCCGAGCACGAGCGGGCGGACGCCGTGCGGGTCGCGCGCCGCGTAGAGCGTCTGCTCGTCGGCGAACACGAGCGAGAACGCCCCGCGCACGCGTGGCAGGAGGCGCATCGCCGCCTCCTCCACCCCGGTGTCGGCCGCGGTGACGGCCAGGAGCTCGGCGACCAGGTCGGAGTCGGTGCTGGCCGGGATCGCACCGCGATCGGCGCGCTCCTCGGCGCGGGCGGCCGCCACCTCGTCGCGCAGCTCGGCGCTGTTGACGAGGTTGCCGTTGTGGCCCAGCGCGATGCCGCTGCCGGTGGCCGTGGTGCGGAACGTGGGCTGCGCGTTCTCCCACGTGGTGGAGCCCGTGGTGGAGTAGCGGCAGTGGCCGACGGCGAGGTGGCCCTTCAGCGACGAGAGCACCTGCTCGTCGAAGACCTGGCTGACCAGCCCGAGGTCCTTGAACACGACCATCCTGCGCCCGTCGGACACGGCGATGCCGGCCGCCTCCTGGCCGCGGTGCTGGAGGGCGTAGAGGCCGTAGTAGGTGAGGTTGGCGACGTCCTCGCCGGGCGCCCAGACACCGAAGACCCCGCACTCCTCGCGCGGTTCCGGGTCGGGGTCGTGGCCGAGGGGGTCGGGTTCCGGGTTGCGGTCGGTCGGCTGCTCGTTCCGGGCGGAACTCGGGCCCACAACACGCTCCTCGCGCAGACGGCACGGTGCAGCGGCGCACTCTGGGGTGTAACTGGCCGCTCAGCGGCCGATGCTACGCCGGGAAAGCTCCGGGACCCACCCACCGGGACCCGCATCACCGAACCACCTGCCCTGCCCGACGTCGCAGCCCAGCTCCGCGAGGCGCTGGGCCTGCACGGCGGTCTCCACCCACTCGGCGGTGACCTCGAGGCCGAGCGCGTGGGCGAGCTCGATCAGCGCGCGGACGATCGACGTGTCGGTCGGGTCGGCCGACGGTTTGCGCAGCCCGTCGATGAACGACCCGTCGATCTTCAGGCCGTGCACGGGCAGCCTGCGCAGCCAGGCGAGGCTGGAGTAGCCGGTGCCGAAGTCGTCCAGCGCGATCCGGACGCCCGCGTTCCGCAGCTCGCCCAGCGCGCCGAGGACCACCAGCTCGTCGCCCAGCACGGCCTGCTCGGTGATCTCCAGCTGCAACAGGTGCGCGGGCAGGCCGGTTGCGGCGAGCACGCGGGTGACCTCGTGCACCCAGGTCGGTTCGGCGAGCTGCACCGGCGACACGTTCACGCTGACGAACGGCGCCTCGTCGCCGAGCTCGCGCCACCACGCCGCCGCCTGCTCGCAGGCGGCCTGGAGCACCCAGCGCCCCAGCGGGACGATCGCGCCGCTGTGCTCGGCCAGCTCGATGAACTGGCCCGGCCCCACCACGCCCTGGTCGGGGTGCTGCCAGCGCACCAGCGCCTCCGCACCGCGCACGCGGCCGTCGGCCAGGCGCACGAGCGGCTGGTACACGAGGCGGAACTCGCCCCGGTCGATCGCGCCGCGCAGCCCGGAGAGCAGCGCGAACCGCGCGGCCTCCGCGGCGTCGCGCTCCGGGTCGAAGACCACGCGCCTGCCGCCGCCGAGCGCCCGCGCCCATCCGCGGGCGACGTCGGCGGCCCGCAGCAGCTCGGCGGCGCTCCCGCGGGCCGTGGGGGCCTCGGCCACCCCGATGCTCGCGGAGACGACGAGGGTGTGCCCGTCGATGTGGAACGGCGTGGCGAGCGCGGCCTGGAGCCGGTCGGCGATCCTGCTGACGTCCGAGCTGCCCGTCGGGTCGGCGATCAGCACGGCGAACTCGTCGTCGCCGGTGCGGCACACGACGTTGTTGCCGGCCGCGAGGTGCAGCCGCCCGGCCACACCGAGCAGCAACCGGTCGCCGATCTGCTGGCCGAGCTCGTCGTTGATCGCGTGGAAGCCGTCGAGGTCGAGTGCGCAGAGGCCCACGCGGGACGGCCCGCCGCCCGCGAACGCGCGGTGCAGCCACTGGTCGGCCACCGCCTGGTTCGGCAGGCGGGTGAGCTGGTCGGCGAAGGACGCCTCGCGCAGCCGGGACCACAACCGGTGCCGGTCGGACACGTCCTCGACGAGCCCGACCACGTGCGAGGGGGCGCCGTCCTCTCCGAGCACGCGCGACGCCGTGACGTGCACCCACATCACCCGTGAGTCGACGCGGACGAGCCGCATCTCCATGCGCACGACGTCGGGCTCGCCGCCGCCCGCGAGGCGCTTGAGGCGCTCGACGACGTCGACCATGTCGTCGGGGTGCACGAAGTCCGACATCGGGCGCGGCTGGTCGAGCGGCCCCTCGAGACCGAACATGCGGCAGAGCGCCGGGTTGAGGTCGAGGACCTTCCCGTCGAGCGCCACGATGGCGATCCCCACCACGGCCTGCTCGTAGACGGCCCGGATGTGCCTTCCGTCCACGGCCGACGCGCGCGCGGGGCGGGCGCGGTCGATCTCGTCGCGGTCGACCCGGATCCGGTCGCGCAGGGCACCCACCACGCCGGCGACCATCTCGTCGAGGGCGGCCGTGAGGCGACGCTCCCCCTCGGCCCCCTGCAGCCCGAACGCCCCGGGCAGCTCCCGGCGCAGGAGCCGGAGGCTGGGCGCCACGAGCCCCTCGACGTCGCCGGCGTCGGTGCGCTCCGGGTCGCCGCGACCGCCCGCCGTGACCAGCTCCGCGCCGATCGCGCGCGCCGACAGCGGCCAGAACGGCTCGGCGCGCAGCACGCTCGCCAGCTTGCGGAGCAGTGTGGCGAGGTGCGCGGCCGCGCCGGGGTCGTCGTGGAAGGCGCACTCGGCCCAGCGGGCTGCGAGGGTGTCGATCCGGTCGCCCTCCACCGTGGGGAACGGGCGGCACGCGGTCGGGTCACACCGTGGCCCCAGGGGGTCGGGAAGGCTGCGCGGTGCGACCACGCGGCCACCTCCTGTCGCCCGTTCGGTCCGGCTCGACCCTGATCGGATCAATCTTCCGTCCCTCGCCCGAGTTCGCGCCACCGCGACGTGTTCGCATTCACCGGAGCGAGCGGCACCCCAGTGCCCTACTGCACCGGCAACAGCCTGGAGATCTCACCGCTTCGGATGCCCGATGCCTGCAGCGCGCCGCTCCCGAGCGCGGCGTCCCACGTGGTGCGGCCAGTCACCAGCGCGAGCCAGGTGCGCGGGTCGGTCTCGACGACGTTGGGTGGCGTGCCCCTGCCGTGTCGGGGGCCGCTCACGCACTGGATCGCCCCGAACGGAGGGACCCGCACCTCGACGCTGTGACCGGGCGCGGCGGCCGCGACGGCCGCGAGGCTCTCCTTCACCGCGGCGCGCAGCACCGGCCGGTCCGGAGCAGGCCCGCCGTCCAGCCATTCCAGGACGGCGGAGCCGATCCGCGTGTCGCTGGTTCCTCCCCGCACCCGGCGAAGGTAACCGATTCAGTCCAGCCCTGACCCTTCGGCCAGGCAACAGGGCTCGATCGGCGCAGAACGTGCGACCGGTCAGGTGAACAGCGCCGGAAGCGTTCCTTCCCACGCGGTGCGCAGCGTCGCGAGCGGAAGCTCGGGAACGCCCTCGACGACCAGCGCAGATCCCCCCGTGGTGCCGATCTCGCGTGCCTGCACCCCGGCGTCCGCCGCCCGGGACAGCACCTCGGACACGTGCTCGGGTGCGACCGCGACGAGCACGCGCCCGGCCGACTCGGAGAACAGCGCCACGAACGGGTCGAGCGGCGGGAGCTGCACGCCTGCGCCACGGCCGCCCACGAGGCACGCCTCGACGAGCGCCTGCGCGAGCCCACCGTCGGAGAGGTCGTGCGAACCGGTGAGCAGCCCCGCCGCCGCGGCCTTCGCGAGCAGGTCCGCGAGCCGGGCCTCCGCGGCCAGGTCGACGGCGGGCGGGCGCCCGCCCAGGTGCCCGTGCACGACGTGCGCCCACTCGCTGCCGCCCAGCTCGTCGCGGGTGTTGCCGAGCAGCACGATCGCGTCACCGTCGCGCCGGAACCCGGACGGGACGCGCCGGGCGACGTCGTCGAGCACGCCCAGCACCCCCACCACCGGCGTCGGCAGGATCGCCCGCTCGCCGGTCTGGTTGTAGAAGCTCACGTTGCCGCCCGTCACCGGGATGCCCAGCTGCGCGCAGCCGTCGGCGAGCCCCCGCACGGCCTGCTGGAACTGCCACATCACGTGCGGGTCCTCCGGCGAGCCGAAGTTGAGGCAGTTCGTGACGGCGAGCGGAACCGCGCCGCTCGAGGCCACGTTGCGGACGGCCTCGGCCAGCGCGAGCTGGGCCCCCGCGTAGGGGTCGAGCGCCACGAAGCGGGCGTTGCAGTCGGTGGCGACGGCGATCCCGCGCCCGGTCCGCTCGTCGATGCGCAGCACCCCGGCGTCGGCGGGCTGCGCGGCGACGGTGTTGCCGCGCACGTAGCGGTCGTACTGGTCGGTGACCCACGCGCGGCTGCACAGGTTCGGGCTGGCGGTCATCCGCAGGATCTCGGCGTGCAGCTCGCTCGGCGCGGCCGGGCGGGGCAGCCGGTCGGGTGCGTCGGCGACCAGCTCGTCCTGCCGCTCGGAACGGGCGACCGGACGGCGGTAGACCGGTCCCTCGTGCGCGACGGTGCGCGGCGGCACGTCCACGACGGTCTCGCCGTGCCAGTCGATGACGAGCCGATCGCCCGCGGTGACCTCTCCGATCACCGCGGCCAGCACGTCCCACCTGCGGCACACCGCGAGGAACGCGTCGACGTCCTGCGGACGCACCACGGCGCACATGCGCTCCTGCGACTCGCTGGAGAGGATCTCCGCGGGCGTCATCCCCGAGGCGCGCAGCGGCACGGCGTCCAGGTCGATGTGCATGCCGCCGTCACCGGCGCTCGCCAGCTCGGACGTGGCGCACGACAGGCCCGCACCGCCCAGGTCCTGGATGCCCACCACGAGGCCGGCGTGGAACAGCTCGAGGCAGCACTCGATGAGCACCTTCTCGGTGAACGGGTCGCCCACCTGCACGCTCGGGAGCTTCTTGCGGCCCGTCTCCTCGCCGAACGTCTCGCTCGCCAGCACCGAGACACCGCCGATCCCGTCGAGGCCCGTGCGCGCCCCGAACAGGATGATCTTGTTGCCGGTGCCGGAGGCGAACGCCAGGTGCAGGTCCTCGGTGCGCATCGCGCCGACGCACAGCGCGTTGACCAGCGGATTACCCAGGTAGCTCTCGTCGAAGACGACCTCGCCGCCGATGTTGGGCAGGCCGAGCGAGTTGCCGTAGCCCCCGACCCCGGCGACCACGCCCGGCAGCACCCGCCGGGTGTCCGGTGCGTCCGCGGGACCGAATCGCAGCGGGTCGGCCACTGCCACCGGACGAGCCCCCATCGCCATGATGTCGCGGACGATCCCGCCCACACCGGTGGCCGCCCCCTGGTAGGGCTCGACGTAGGACGGGTGGTTGTGCGACTCGACCTTGAACGTCACGGCCCAGCCGTCGCCGATGTCGACGACGCCTGCGTTCTCGCCGATGCCGGCGAGCATCCGCTCCCGCATGGCGTCGGTGGTGGTCTCACCGAAGTAGGCCAGGTGCACCTTGGACGACTTGTAGGAGCAGTGCTCGCTCCACATCACCGAGTACATCGCCAGCTCGGCGTCGGTGGGCCTGCGCCCCAGGATCTCCCGGATCCGGGCGTACTCGTCGTCCTTCAACCCCAGCTCCTGGTAGGGCTGGGGCTGGTCGGGGGTGGTGGCGGCGTTCTTGACGGTGTCGGCGGCCGCGTGAGGCGTCACAGCTGCTCAGCCTACGTGCGGACCGTGGAAGCCCGACGCAACCCCACGTCCGGACGCGTCCACGTGACGTGGGCCATGACCGTGCCCGTGTCACAGGACGGCGGTGGCCGGCGTCTGGTGGGGTGTACCCGTCGAGAGGGAGGGACATGAGCCAGGACGACCGGCCCGACGCCGCCACCGAGGCGTTCCTCGCCCACCGCAATCTGCTGTTCACCGTCGCCTACGAGATGCTCGGCTCGGCCGCCGACGCGGAGGACGTCCTGCAGGAGACCTGGCTGCGCTGGGTGGGCGTCGACCTCTCCGACGTGCGGGACCAGCGCGCGTACCTCGTCAAGATCACCACACGGCAGGCCCTCACCCGGCTGCGCACGCTGGGCCGCCGCAAGGAGTCCTACGTCGGCCCCTGGCTGCCCGAGCCGTTGCTCACCTCGCCCGACGTGGCCGAGGACGTCGAGCTGGCCGACAGCGTCTCGATGGCGATGCTGCTGGTGCTGGAGACGCTCGCCCCGACCGAGCGGGCGGTGTTCGTGCTGCGCGAGGTGTTCGACCTGGGCTACGACGAGATCGCGGAAGCCGTCGACAAGACCCCCGCCGCGGTGCGCCAGATCGCCCACCGCGCACGCGCGCACGTCGCGGCCCGCCGTCCGCGCGAGGTCGTCTCCCAGTCCGCCACCCGCGACGCGCTCGAGGCGTTCCGGCAGGCGGCCGCGACGGGCGACATCCAGGGCCTGCTCGACATCCTCGCGCCGGACGTCGTCCTCATCGGTGACGGTGGCGGGCTCAAGCAGGCCGTGCCGCGGCCCGTCGTGGGCGCCGACAAGGTGTCCCGCCTGCTGGCCGTCGGGTTGGGCAGGGTCGCCGACGTGCTGTCGATGCAGCCGGCACAGGTCAACGGCTACCCGGCGCTGGTCGTCCGGATGGACGGCGAGCTCGACAGCGTCCTGGCGGTCCGCATCGACGACGGTCTCATCACCGGGCTCTACGCGGTGCGCAACCCCGAGAAGCTGTCGCACATGGAGCAGGAGACCGCCCTGCGCCGCTGATCAGTGGATCGCGGTGTCCCCGCGATGCCCCGAGCGCCGGCGATGTGGACGAGAATATTCTGGATATGTAGTGTCCAGAATTGTGAAGATGGGGCGCGGGGTCGAGTGGGCTGTCCACTGCTGTCTCAACCTCGTGTGGATCGGGCCCGAGGAGGCGGTCACGGTCACGCGGCTGGCGGCCTTCTACGACCTGCCGGTGGCGTACCTCAACAAGCAGATCCAGGCGCTCGTGCGCGGGGGGATCGCCTCGTCGGTCCCCGGACGGCGCGGCGGGTTCCGGCTCGCCCGGCCGCCGGAGCGGATCTCCCTCCTGGACATCGTCACCGCGATCGAGGGACCCGAGCCTGCGTTCCGCTGCGCGGAGATCCGG
This sequence comes from Pseudonocardia hierapolitana, assembly GCF_007994075.1. Taxonomy (NCBI): domain Bacteria; kingdom Bacillati; phylum Actinomycetota; class Actinomycetes; order Pseudonocardiales; family Pseudonocardiaceae; genus Pseudonocardia; species Pseudonocardia hierapolitana. Next base: position 2,955,774 of record NZ_VIWU01000001.1, read on the forward strand.
CAGCAGGGCCCCTTCGGGGACGAACGGGAGAGCGTCACCGGCCACTGCCTCGTCGACCAGGCCATGCGCCGGGCGGAGCTCGCGTGGCGCCGGGAGCTCGCGGCCCAGACCCTCGCCGGCCTCACCGAGGCCGTCGAGCGCGATGCCCCCGGCGTGCCCGAGCGCGCCCGGCGCTGGTTCAGCTCACACACGTGACCGGAAGGAACCGAGATGTCGCACACCCTGACGAACCCGCCGACCCTGCACGACCCGGTCGGCTTCGGCTACAGCCACCTCGCCGCTGCGCCGGCGCCGGACCTCGTGTTCGTCGCAGGCCAGTACGCATCGGGGCCCGATGGGGGCGTGCCGTCCGCCGACTTCGCCGAACAGGTCGAGCTGTCCTTCGCCAACCTCGGCACGGCCCTCGCCGCAGCGGGCCTGGGGTTCGAGCACGTCGCACGGCTCGGCACCTACATCGTCGACCACGACGAGGCGAAGCTGGAGGCGCTGCTCCGCGTGATCACCCGCATCTGGGGCGAGCACCCGCCCGCCCAGACCCTGCTCGGCGTCGCCCGCCTCGCGCTCCCGGACATGCTGTTCGAGGTCGACGCGGTCGCGGTCCGGCCGTAGCCCGGATTCCGCCACCTGCCCTCAATTCCTCCGCACGTCCGGGGGGAGCTGGACGACACTCACGAAGAAGTGGTCGATCTGCTTGATCGCCTCGATGAAGCCGTCGAAGTCGACCGGCTTGGTGACGTAGGCGTTAGCGTGCAGCTGGTAGCTGCGCAGAACGTCCTCCTGGGCCTTCGAGGTGGTCAGCACGATCACCGGGATGTGCCGCAGATCCGGGTCGGCCTTGATCTCCTGCAGCACCTCACGCCCGTCGCGGCGGGGCAGGTTCAGGTCGAGCAGGATGAGATCCGGCCGGGGTGCGTCGGCGTAGGGCTGCGCGCGTCGCAGGTAGTCGAGCGCCGCCGCCCCGTCGGTGACCACGTCCAGGCGGTTGTGCAGGTTCTCCTCGAACGCCTCGCGCGTCATCAGGACGTCGCCGGGATCGTCCTCCACGAGCAGGACGTTGATCGTCCTGGGCTGCTGGTCGGTCATTCGGCGGTCTCCTCGCGCAGCGCGGGCAGGGTGAAGCGGATCGTGGTGCCAGGACCATCACCGGTAGCCAGTCCGATGTGCCCCTGGTGGAACTCGACGATCTTCTTGGCCAGCGCGAGCCCGATCCCGGTGCCGCTGTAGGCGTCCCGCCCGTGGAGCCGCTGGAAGATCACGAAGACCTTCTCACCGTACTCGGGTTCGATGCCGATGCCGTTGTCGCTGACCGTGATCGCCCACATCCCGTCGTCGCGCCGGGCGTCCACGCGCACCACCGGCGGCACGCCCTTCCGGTGGAATTTCAGGCCGTTGCCGATCAGGTTGGCCATGAGCGCCTGCAGCAGGCCGGGATCCCCCGGGACCGTCGGCAGTGCGCCCAGCACGATCTCGCCGCCGACCTCGTTCCTGGCCTGCTCCAGCTGCTCGACGGCCGCCGCGGCTACGGCGCCGAGATCGACCCGGCCGAAGCCCTCGGTGGTGCGGCCGACGCGGGAGAACGCCAGCAGGTCGTTGATCAGCTGCTGCATCCGCTGCGCCCCGTCGACGGCGAACGCGATGTACTGGTCCGCGCGCTCGTCGAGCTTGCCCGCGTAGCGCCGCTGCAGGAGCTGGCAGAAGCTCGCCACCTTGCGCAGGGGCTCCTGCAGGTCGTGGCTCGCCACGTAGGCGAACTGCTCCAGGTCCCGGTTCGAGCGCTCCAGCTCGCGCGCCTGGTCGTCCAGCCTCCGGTTCACGGCCTGGGCGTGGTCGAGCTCGCGCAGGATGTGGCTGCGCATCGCGTCGACGTCGGCGCCGAGCTCGCGGATCTCGCGCGGCCCCTCGACGTCCACCTGACGGTCCGTGTCGCCTGCGACGACCTCGCGTACCTGCGCGGCGAGGTCGGACACCGGCCGCAGCACGAGCCGGCGCAGCCCGATCCCCACCACGGCGAGCAGGACGAGCAGCGTCACACCGATCGCGGCACTGGCCCACGCGATGAACGACGCGGCGGACGCCAGTTGCTCCCGCCCGTCGAGCCGCAGCTCGGAGAGCCGCTCCTCGAGGGCGCCGGTGGTCCTGCGCACGCGGTCGAAGAAGACCAGGCCCGCGTCCGGCCCCAGCGCCACGGCTTCCCCGGTGACCACGGGTTCGGCGTACCCCGTGCGCCAGTCCTGCTGGGCCAGCACCGCGGCGTCGAGCTCCGGTCCGATCTCCGGCAGCGCCTCCGTCGCGGCCCTCAGCCGGTTCACCGCGTCCTGGCTGCGACCGGCGCCCGCGTGGTACGGCTCGAGGTACTGCGGCCGTCGCGTGAGGAGGAACCCGCGCACCGCCGTCTCCTGCTCGAGCTGGGCGTTCGCCAGGTCCTTCACCGCGAGCAGAGCCGGCCCGGACCGGTCCAGGAGGGCGGCTCGGGCCTCCGTCAGCCGCCACATCGCGGTGGCGCCCAGCGCCACGGTGCCTGCGGCGACCAGCCCGGCGAGCACCGCACCCACGACGAACACCCGCGCGAGCGGCCAGCGCCCGGTGCCTGCGGTGTTCGGGCGCAGGCGCAGTGGGCGGCGACGCGGGCGCCGGACGGGGTCGACGGGCGCCGTCACGGGGTCACGTCCTCGGACAGGATGAGGATCGCGACGTCGTCGGCCAGCGGACCCCCGTTCAGCTCCTGCGCGCGCTCGACGAGACGCGCGGGCAACCGCTCCAGGTCGGTCTCCCGCTCCCCCTCCAGCATCGCGTGCAGCCCCTCCTCCCACAGGGGTTCACCGGGCTCGGGGCCGCGGCCCTCGATGAGGCCGTCGGTGTAGGCCAGCAGCGCCCACCCGGCGTCCAGCGGCATGGTGAGGCGGTCCCACGTGGCGTCCGGGAGCACGCCGAGCGGAACGCCGACCGGCGGCTCCAGCTTGCGCAGGTGCGGCCGCAACAGCTCGGGCGGCGGGTGCCCGGCCAGGCGCACCACCAGCTCCCGGTGCCCGCCGCGGCCCGCCCGGATCGCGAGCGCGCACACCGTGGTGAACAGCGCCGGGTCGTGCCGTTCGCTCACCAGGACCTGCTGCAGCTTCGGCAGCAGCTGCGCCTCGTCGAGGCCGGCCAGGACGAGGGCGCGCCACGACACCCGCAGCAGCGCGCCGAGCGCGGCCTCGTCGGGCCCGTGGCCGCAGACGTCGCCGACGATCGCGTGCACGGTGCCGGTCGGGCCGAGGACGGCGTCGAAGAAGTCCCCACCGATCAGCGAGCGCGTGCGGCCCGCCCGGTAGAACGACCGGGCGCGCACCGAGCTCCCCGCCAGCAGCGGGGACGGCAGCAGCCCACGCTCCAGCCGCGCCGACTCGGCGGCGGCCAGCTGCTCCTCCCGCAGCCGCAACAGGCTGGACTCGGCCCTGCGCCGCTCCACCGCGTAGCGCACCGCACGGATCAGGACCTGACCATCCACCTTGCCCTTGACCAGGTAGTCCTGCGCACCCGCCGCGACCGCCGCCACCCCGAGATGCTCGTCGTCCACGCCGGTGAGCACGCACACCGCGGCGCCCCCGTGGGCACGCAGGACGCGGCGCAACCCGTCGAGACCGTGCGCGCCGGGAAGGTTCAGGTCCAGCAGCACGCAGTCGACGCGGTGCAGCAGGTCGTTCGCCACGGCGTCGGTGACCGAGTGCACCACGACGACCTGCAGCGCCGGATCGGCCTCCGCGAGCAGCTCCCGCACCAGGAACACGTCACCCGGATCGTCCTCGACCAGCAGCACGCGTCGCGGGGAGGCGGGGACGGATCCGGTCATCTGCGCAGCGGAGGGCGGTGCGAGGCCGGTCAGGCGGCCGACACCGCGGCCTGCAGCACCGACGTGAACAGGCCGAGCCCGTCGGCCGACGGGCCCGTCAGTGGGTCGATGGCGTGCTCGGGGTGCGGCATCAGCCCCACCACCCGCCCGTCGGCGGAGGCGATGCCGGCGATGTCCGCGAGCGCACCGTTCGGGTTCCCACCGGCGTAGGTGAACACCACCCTGTTCTCGGCCTCCAGCTGCGCGACCGTGGCGGCGTCCGCGACGAACCGGCCCTCCCCCGACTTGAGCGGCACGAGCAGTTCCTGCCCGACCCTGAGCCCACCCGTCCACGCGGTGGCGGTGGACTCGACGCGCAGCAGCTGGTCCCGGCAGACGAAGTGCAGCCCGGCGTTGCGCACGAGCGCGCCCGGCAGCAACCCCGCCTCGCAGAGGATCTGGAAGCCGTTGCAGATGCCGAGCACGGGGGTGCCCCGTCCGGCGGCCGCCACGACCTCGGTCATGATCGGCGCGATGCTCGCGATCGCGCCCGCCCGCAGGTAGTCGCCGTAGGAGAAACCGCCGGGCACGACGATCGCGTCCACGCCCTTGAGGTCGTGGTCGGCATGCCACAGGGCCACGGGCTCGGCGCCCGCGTACCGCACGGCGCGGGCGGCGTCGACGTCGTCGAGCGTGCCCGGGAAGGTGATGACGCCGATCCTCACGCCCGGGTCACCACCCAGTCCTCGATCACGGGGTTGGCCAGGAGGGTGGCCGCGACCTGCTCAAGGGTCTCGTCGTCCACCGAGTCGTCGACCTCGAGCACGAAGTGCTTGCCCTGCCGCACATCCGCGACGCCTGCGACGCCGAGCCGCGTGAGTGCCCCCGCCACGGCCTGCCCCTGCGGGTCGAGGATCTCCGGCTTCGGCATCACATCCACCACGACCTTCGCCACACCCCAAGCCTACGGGCGAGCCCCCGCGCCCTCGCCGCGACCGGCCGTGAAGCCCCTCCCACTCGGCGGACGTACTCCTCCACGAGGTGGAACGTGGCAGGCCAGCGCCGAACGGCAGTGGCAGAGTGAGCGGCCGTGCGCATCACCCACTTCGGCCACTCGTGCCTCCTGCTGGACACGGGCACCGCCCGGCTGCTCCTCGACCCGGGTGCCTTCTCCGCCGGGTTCGAGTCGGTGCGCGGGCTGGACGCGGTTCTCGTCACGCACCAGCACTTCGACCACCTCGACGCCGACCGCATCCGTCCGCTGCTGGACGCCAACCCCGACGCCCGACTGATCGTCGACTCCGGCACCGCGGAACAGCTCGGGGACCTCCCCCACGAGGTCACCGCGCCGGGAGCCGTGCTGGAGATCGGCGGGGCGCGCGTCGACGTGCTGGGCGGACAGCACGCCGTGATCCACCCCGACATCCCGGTGGTGCCGAACAACGCCTACTTGGTGGACGGCACGCACCTGCATCCCGGCGACTCGTTCACCCCGCCGCCGGCGCCCGTCGACGTGCTGTTCCTGCCCAGCGGCGCCCCGTGGCTCAAGGTCTCCGAGGCCGTCGACTACCTGCGCGCCGTCGCGCCGCGCACGGCCGTCCCGATCCACGAGGCCGTGCTCGCCCGCCCCGCGATGCACTACGGCATGTTCGAGCGGCTCGGCCCGGAGAAGACGACGATCACGGTCCTGGACCGGGAGTCCGCCACCGATCTCTGATCGGGGAGGCGGGTCAGGCGGCGCGGGCGGCGACGGTGACGCGGTAGGTCGTCGGGGCCGCACCGAGCCCGAGCGCGGCGTCCACCGCGGCCAGCACGGCGGCCCGACGAGCCGGGCGCTTGAGGTCCTTGGCCCGCACGTTGATCCGCACGAGACCGCCGCGGCGCACCGTGCGCGTCACCTCGGCGACCAGCACCCGGCAGCGCCACGCCTCGGCGGCTCGCCGATCGTCGGCAAGCGGGTGACGCTCGCCGGACACCCGGAAGCCGAGCACGCGCGAGCGCAGGAGCGGCGTACCGGGCTCGCGGAGGAAGTGCACGCCGTTCTCGTCGGCCAGCACGCCGAAGCCCTGCTCACGCAGCGCGTCCACGGTGCCGGGCGAGGCGAGCCAGCGGGGCGGCACGAACAGGTCCGTCCGCAGCCCCAACGCCGTGAGCGCCCGGCGGGCGGCCACCAGCCGAAGGCCGGCCTCGTGGCGCGGGAGCGCGGCGAACTCGGCGCGCCTGCCCACCCGCGGCATCACGATCGGGGCGGTGGCGTGGTCGTAGCCGTGGAGCACGAGCGCGTCGCCCGCGGCACGACGCTCGTGCATCCACCGCCCGAGCGGGGACGCCGCCGGAACGCCTGCCGGGCGGAGGAGCTGCGAGACCGGGACCCCGCGTACCCGGAGCTCAGCGGTGAACGCGACGGCTCGGTCGAGCGCCTCGGGGGCGTCGTGGGTCAGGCCCGAGAGGGAGACGACCAGGTGGGATTCGGCCACACCGCTATGGACGCACGCCGGTGTGAACAGCGGTTGGCCAGGCCGTGAGGGGCGGATGGTGCTGGTGTCAATTCACCCCGTCACCAGTCGCGACCGGTGATCCGCTCGTACGCCTCGACGTACCGGGCGCGGGTGGCCGCCACGACGGCGGCGGGAATCTCCGGGCCGGGCGGGGTGCGGTCCCAGTCGAGGCCCTGCGACCACTCACGCAGGAACTGCTTGTCGAACGCGAACTGCGGACGGCCCGGCTCCCAGGCGTCGGCGGGCCAGAACCGCGACGAGTCGGGGGTGAGCACCTCGTCGGCGAGCACGATCCCGCCGTCGACGTCGACGCCGAACTCGAGCTTGGTGTCGGCGACGATGATCCCGCTGGTCGCTGCGGTCTCGGCGCCACGCGTGTAGACGGCGAGCGTCAGCTCGCGCAACCGGGCGGCGGTGTCCGCGCCGACAGCCGCGACGACGTCGTCGAACGTCATGAACTCGTCGTGCTCCCCGACCGGCGCCTTCGTCGTCGGGGTGAAGATCGGTTCGGGCAGCTTCGAGCCCTCGACGAGGCCGTCCGGGAGCGGCACGCCGGACACCGTGCCCTGCTTGCGGTACTCCTCGAGCCCCAGCCCGGCGAGGTAGCCGCGGGCGATGCACTCCACCGGCAGCATCTCCAGGCGCCGGCAGCGGACGGCGCGCCCGGCGAACTCGGCCGGCACGTCGGTTCCGGAGATCACGTGGTGCGCCACGATGTCGGCCAGCCGGTCGAACCACCACAGCGACAGCCGGGTGAGCACGCTGCCCTTGTCCGGGATGGGCGTCGGGAGCACCACGTCGTAGATCGACACGCGATCGGAGGCGACCATGATCAGGTCGTCGCCGTCCGTGTACAGGTCGCGGACCTTGCCCGAGTGCAGCAGCTTCACAGGATCGCTCCGGGGGTGTAGGCGGCGGCGTCCGGGTGGGCGTCGACGACCTCCCGCACGCGCTCGATGACGGCGTTCACCTGCGCGGTGGCGGCACCGGTGAACCGCAGCGGGTCGGCGAGCAGGCCGTCGAGGGCGCCCGCGGGCAGCCCGAGCCGCTCGTCACCGGCGAGCCGGGCGACGAGATCGTTCTCGGCCTGGCCCTTCTCGCGCATCGCGAGCGCGACGCCCACGGCGTGCTCCTTGATCACCTCGTGCGCGGTCTCCCGCCCGACCTCGGCCCGGACCGCTGCCATCAGCACGGCCGTGGTGGCGAGGAACGGCAGGTACCGGTCCAGCTCACGCGCGATGACCGCCGGATAGGCACCGAACTCGTCGAGCACGGTCAGCGTCGTCTCGTAGAGGCCGTCGAGGGCGAAGAAGGCATCGGGCAGCGCCACGCGGCGCACGACGGAGTCGGAGACGTCGCCCTCGTTCCACTGAGCGCCCGCGAGCTCGGACGCCATCCCGGCGTAGCCGCGCAGCAGCACCAGCATCCCGTTGATCCGCTCCGCGGAGCGGGAGTTCATCTTGTGCGGCATCGCCGAGGACCCGACCTGGCCCGGCCGGAACCCCTCCGTGGCCAGCTCGGCGCCCGCCATCAGCCGGATCGTGGTGGCCAGCGACGACGGCGCTGCCGCCAGCTGGACGAGCGCGCTCACGACGTCGAAGTCGAGCGAGCGCGGGTAGACCTGCCCGACGCTGGTGAACCTGGCGGCGAACCCGAGGTGCGCCGCGACCCTGTCCTCCAGCTCGGCGAGCGTGTCGGGGCCGCCGAGCAGGTCGAGCATGTCCTGCGCCGTGCCGACCGGGCCCTTGATCCCGCGCAGCGGGTAGCGGGCCCGCAGGTCCTCCAACCGTGCGTAGGCCACGAGCAGCTCGTCGGCGGCGGTGGCGAACCGCTTCCCGAGCGTCGTCGCCTGCGCGGCGACGTTGTGCGAGCGCCCGGCCATCACCAGCTCGGCGTGCTCGCCCGCGCGCCGGGCCAGCCGGGCGAGGATCGCGATGGTGCGGTCGCGGACGTGTTCGAGGGAGAGCCGCACCTGCAGCTGCTCGACGTTCTCGGTGAGGTCCCTGCTCGTGAGGCCCTTGTGGACGTGCTCGTGGCCGGCGAGCGCGTTGAACTCCTCGATCCGCGCCTTGACGTCGTGGCGCGTGACCCGCTCCCGGGCCGCGATCGACTCCGGGTCGACCTGCTCGACGACCCGCTCGTAGTCCTCCACCACGCCGTCCGGCACGTCGACGCCGAGGTCGCGCTGGGCCCGAAGAACGGCGATCCAGAGCCGCCGCTCCAGCACGATCTTGTTCGACGGCTGCCAGATGCGAACGAGCTCCGGGCTCGCGTAGCGGGCGGCCAGCACGTTGGGAATCACGTTCCGGCAGCTTACGGCCCGTGCCGCGGCGCCCGACTCGCCGTGCCCGATTGCCCGACTCGCCGTGCCAGGACGTCGGACTCGCACACCCCCTGGCGAGTCCGACATCCGGACACGGTGAGTCGGGCATCTCGTCACGGCGAGTCCGACGTCTCGGCGCGGCGAGTCCGACGTTTCGGCGCGGCGAGTCGGGCGTCCGAGCAGAGCGGTCCTCGTCAGAGGGTGCGGAGGAGGAGCTCCCTGCCCACGGCGCGGGGGTCGGGGTCGGCCTCGATGAGCGCGCTGACCAGGGCACCGTCCACGAGCGAGACGAGGTCGCGGACGGCCGTCGGGTCGAGCGAGCGGCCGGACCGGGCGAGGATCTCGGCGAGCAGCGCCTCGAAATCGCTGCGCATCTTCCGCATCGACGGGGCGAGATAGGGGCGCCGCCCGGCGCCGACCAGCCGCTCGAAGCGCAGCAGCGCCGCCTCGAGCCCGCGCTCCCGCGACTCCCGCCCGATCAGGTGGTCGAGGATCAGCTCCACCAACTCGTCCGCGCCGAGCGGGCCTTCCGGGAGGGCGTCGAGCTGCTCGCGGACCTCGGCGAGCTCGTCCCGGCCCGTGCGCTCGACGGCCGCCGTGACCAGCTCCTCGAGCGAGGAGAAGTAGTACGTGGTGGACGCCAGCGGCAGCCCGGCCCGCTCGGCGACCGCCCGGTGGCGCACGGCATCGAACCCGCCGGAGCGCAGGAGCGCGGCGGCGGCGGTGATCAGCTCCTCCCGCCGCCGCTCCCCCTTCGTCGTGCCCACGTCCCCATCCTCCTCGCCGCGTCAGAGGCGGGGTGCGAGCTGGGTGACCAGGGCGTCGAGTCGATCCGCGAACGGAGCAGGCGCATCGGCGCCGTCGCCCCGCGTGCTGACGACAACGGTGCCGCCCGATGCCGTCGGTGCGGACACCGCCCCGGCGACGAGATCGGGCGCCACGCCGGGCGGCAGGTACTGCACCGTCAGCAGGCCGGGCCGTGCGCCGTCGCGGACCTCGAGGTTGACGCCCCGCTCACCACCGGGCCGGCACTCCTCCGTGACCGCCGCCTCGGGCGCACCGACGACCTCGGGGAGGAACTCCTCCACGACCGAGCGCAGCGCAGGGTCCTGCCGGTCTGCGCACTCGCCGGTGCCCGGTCCCAGGGGCGGTCCCCCGACGGCCGCCGCGCCCGGGGCCGGTGCGACGAGCGGGGCGTCCGCCGCACCCGGTGCACTCTCCGCCGCCGCGGGCGGTGGCACCTGCTGCTGAGCCCGCCGCGAGTCCGCGGACGGCGCCTCCGGGGCGAGCATCGGTGCGGCGACCGTCGCGTCATCCGCACCTCCGGTCGGCCCGGGCAACGCGAGGGTGCCGCCGATCCCGACGATGGCGAACAGCGCGAGGCCCCCGACGGTGACCGCGGCCCGCCGCCGCACGGTGATCCGGCGCGACGTCCGCACGACCGTCTGGTGGTCGAACCCGGGCTCCGGCGCGGCGGAGTCGGAGGCGGCGGCGCGGAAGAGCGCGCCGAGCCTCTCGTCGTCGGTCATGTCGCCCACCTCCTCATCCCGCCGGTCGCAGGTCGTCGAGCGCGTCGCCGAGCACGGTGCGCAGCGCCGTCAGCCCGTGCGCGGTCTGGCTCTTCACGGTGCCCTCGCTGCAGCCCAGCGCCGCCGCCGTGCCCGCGACGTCGAGCCCGTCGAGGTAGCGCAGTACGAGCACGGCGCGCTGGCGCGGCGGAACGGCCCGCAGGCCGTCGACGAGCACGTGCCGCGTGGTCACCGCCTCGGACGCCGACGGCACCCCGCTCCTCTCCGGCGGCGGTTCCGCCGTCGCCCGTTCCCGCCGCCACGGCCGCCGTGACTCGTCGACGACGGCACGCACCAGCGTGCGACGCACCCACGCGTCGAGCGCGTCACGGTCGCGGATGCGGCGCCAGTGGCGGTGCAACGCGACGAACGCGGCCTGCGCGTGGTCGTCGGCGCGGTGCCAGTCACCGCACAGCAGGTAGGCGGTGCGCCGCACGGCGTCGCGGCGCGCGCGGAAGTACTCGGCGAACTCCCGCTCGCTGGCGTCGTCCACCCGGCCTTGCCCCCCTTCCCGCCGGTCCGTCGTGCAAGGGACGCGAGCATCCTCGACCGTGGTTGTCCGAGCGCGCGCGATTCCCCCGAACGGCCCAACACTGTGACCGTTCCGTGACCCTCCCGCCGCCTGACCGTCTCCTCCTGGTTGAATCGGAGGCCGTGCGACCCACCTCTCGAGCGCGGCGGTCATCGGCCCACGACGGCCCGATCGACCTCCGCTCGGACACCGTCACCCGGCCCACCAAGCAGATGCGGGCGGCGATGGCCGCGGCCGAGGTGGGCGACGACGTCCTCGACCGCGACCCGACGATGCGCGAGCTGGAGATCCGGGTGGCCGGGATGCTCGGCGCCTCGGACGCCCTCTGGACGCCCAGCGGTTCGATGGGCAACCTCATCGCGCTCATGCACCACCTCGGCCGAGGCGACGCCTTCCTCGCCCCGGCGGGCGCACACGTCCTGGACAACGAGCTCGGCACGGCGGCCTGGCTCGCGGGCGGGATGCCGCGCCCCATGGATCACGACGCCGGACCGGGCAAGGTCACCCCGTCGGCCGTCCGCCGGGCAGCGGCAGGGGGCGACGGGCCCTACCACGCGCTGCGCACCACCCTGCTCTGCCTGGAGAACACCCACAACGCCGCCGGGGGCACGGTCAGCGCCCCGGACGAGCACGCGGCCGTCGTCGCGGCGGCCCGGGCCGCGAAGCTCAAGGTGCACCTGGACGGCGCCCGGCTCTGGCACGCCGCGGTGGCGCTCGGCGTGCCGCCTGCGGCCCTGACGGTCGGGGTCGACACCGTGCAGGTCTGCCTCAGCAAGGGCCTCGGCGCGCCGATGGGTTCGGTCGTGGCCGGCTCGACCGAGTTCGTCGCGAACGCCCGCCGGCTGCGCAAGATGCTCGGCGGAGGCGTCCGGCAGGGCGGCGTTGTGGCCGCGGCCGGTCTCGTTGCGCTGGACCGGATCGACCGTCTCAGCGAGGACCACGACCGCGCCCGCACGCTGGCTGCCGGGCTGCGCGAACGCGGTTGGGAGGTGGCCGTCCCGCAGACCAACATCGTGCTCGTCTCGGTCGCCGATCTGGCCGGCACCCTCCAGCGGTTCGAGGCGGCGGGCGTGCGGGCCGTGCCCATGGCGGGCCGGGTGCGGCTGATGACGCACGCCGACCTCACCGACGCCGACATCCAGACCGCCCTGCGCCGCATCGGGCCGGTCGACGGCGCGGACGGTCGCGCCGACGGGCACCGTTCCCCGGTCCGCCCGGGTCGGCGGTGACGTTCAGAATGTGTTCGAGAAGCACGCATGTGGGCCGCAGACGCCGGTGATCCGGCGAGTCTCGCCTGCTCTGGCGGCCCGCTCCGCGCTTCTCGAACACATTCTCAGGAAGGCCTGCTGCTCCGCTCGAGCGCGTCCAGCCGGTCGTTGATCGCCCGCAGCTCCACCAGCACGGCCGCGAGCTGCAGCTCGGCGCGGTTCACGTCGGCCGACACCTCGTCCAGCTCGCGCTCGACCACGGCGTCGCTGCGCCGCAGGTTCTCCACGAACCAGGAGGCGATCGAGGCCGTCACCACGCCCAGCAACGCGATGCCCGACACCATCAGCGACACCGCGACGAGCCGTCCCTCGGGCGTCACGGGGTACCGGTCGCCGTACCCGACGGTGGAGATGGTCGTCATCGTCCACCACACGGCGTCGCCGAAGGTGGTGATCGACGAATCGGGCGCGTACCGCTCGGCCTCAAGCACGGCGAGCGACGCGACGAACCCGATGAGCGCGACGCTGCCCACGACGTAGAACACCACCCGGCCGCGGGCGTCGTCACGCAGCTGCCGGTTGAGCACGCTCACCACCGTGATCAGCCGCAAGGCCCGCAGCTGCCGGAACATCGGCAGCGCCAGGATCACCAGGTCCAGCAGGTGGGTGCGCACGAAGCGCCAGCGGTGGCGGGCCAGCGCGATCCGCACCAGGTAGTCGAGGGCGAACAACACCCAGGTCCCGGTGAGCACGACCTCCAGCACAACCCGGGCGGCAGGCGTGAGCGAGGTGTCGAGCACCTGCCACGCGTAGGCGACGAGGAACAGGACCGCGAGCCCCGTGAGCCACCAGTCGACCCGCCGATCCCACGCGGCGATCCGGGGCTCGGCGACGGGAACGGGCGGAGGCATGTCACGCAGCGTAGGCGCCGGCCTGCCCGCCCGCGTCAGGCCCGCGGCAGCCACGCCTCCAGGCGCGCCAGGGTCTCCCTGATGTCCTCCGTGGCGCCCGCGAAGGACAGCCGGATGAACCGCCCGCCGTCGACCGGGTCGAAGTCCACGCCCGGTGCTGTGGCCACACCCGTCTCGGCGAGCAGCCGGTGGGTGAAGTCCATCGAGTCGAGCGTCAGGTGCGAGACGTCGGCGTAGACGTAGAACGCGCCGTCGGCGGGCGCGAGCCGGGTGATGCCCAGCCCGGCTAGCCCGTCGAGCAGCAGCTCGCGGTTCACGGCGTAGCGGGCGACGTGCCCGTCGGCCTCCGCGTAGCTCGATTCCTCGAACGCGCCGAGCGCCGCACGCTGCGCGAGGGTGGGTGGGCAGATCGTGAAGTTCCCGGTGAGGCAGTCGACGGCACGCAGGAGCCGCGGGGGCACGAGCAGCCAGCCCAGCCGCCAACCGGTCATGGAGAAGTACTTGGAGAAGGAGTTGACGACGATCGCCTCTCGCGACGTTGCCCACGCAGACGACGTGGCAGGGGCACCCGGGTAGGAGATGCCGTGGTAGATCTCGTCGCTCACCAGCTGAACGCCGGTCTGCTCGCAGTACTCCGCGAGAGCCGCCAGCTCCGCCGGGGCGAGGACGGTGCCCGTCGGGTTGGCCGGGCTCGCGACGACGAGGCCCTGCACGGGCTCGTCGAGGCCCTCGAGCATCGCGACGGTGGGCTGGTAGCGGGTCTGCGGCCCGCACGGGAGGTCGACGACCTCGCAGCCGAGCGCGGTGAGGATGTTGCGGTAGCAGGGGTAGCCGGGCCGCGCGAGTGCCACGCGGTCGCCCGCGTCGAACGCCGAGAGGAACGCGAGCAGGAACCCGCCCGACGAACCCGTGGTGGCCACGATCTGCTCGGGTGGCACGTCGAGCGCGTAGGTGCGCGCGTAGTGCGCGGCGATCGCCTCGCGCAGCTCAGGGATCCCGAGCGCGACGGTGTAACCGAGCACGTCGGCGTCGAGCGCCGCCGTTGCGGCGGCCCGCACTGCGGCCGGAGCCGGGGTGGAGGGCTGGCCTGCCGAGAGGTTGACGAGGTCGCCGTGGGTCCGCTGGCGTTCGGCGGCAGCCGCCCACACGTCCATGACGTGGAACGGCGGCACCGCGGCCCGCGCGGCGACCGTGAGCTGAGCGGGCGGAACGGGCTGCATCGGCACGATTCGTGAGCTTATGCGGATCGGCGGCCGCCCCACGTCGATGGAGGGCGGCCGCCGATTCCGTACCGGGATGTAGCCCGGCTGTCAGAGCAGGCTGGAGACCAGGTCCTTGGCCGAGAACCGGTCGCCGCCGCTGCTGCCCGAGTCGCCCTCGTCGTCGGACTCGCTCTTCGAGGAGCCGGAGTCGTCGTCGTCGGAGTCGCTCGAGCCGGCGTCGTCGGAGTCGGCTTCCTCTGCGTCGGCTTCCTCTGCGTCGGCGTCCTCGGAGTCCGCCTCGTCGGTGTCCTCGTCGGAGTCGGCCTTCTCGGAGGAGCCGCCACCGAGCAGGCCGCCCAGCAGGCCGCCGCCACCGCGACGGTCGTCGTCGGAGGCCTCCTCGGACTCGGACTCGGACTCGTCCTCGTCGGAGTCGTCGGCGTCGACGTTCCTGTCGGAGCCGCCACCGAGCACACCGCCCAGCAGGCCGCCGCCGCGGCGGTCCTGGTCGTCGTCGGCCTCCTCGTCGTCCGAGTCGTCCGCGTCGACGTTCTGCGTGGCGCCGCCACCCAGCAGGCCGCCCAGCAGGCCACCGTCACGGCGGTCCCGGTCGTCGTCCTCGTCGTCGGCATCGACGCTCGCCGAGCCACCGCCCAGGAGGCCGGTGAGCAGGCCGCCGCGGACCCTCTCGTCGTCGTCGTCGTCGACATCGACGCTCGCCGAGCCGCCACCCAGCAGGCCGCCGAGCAGGCCACCGCGCACGTCGTCGTCGACGTCGTCGCTGCCGAGCAAACCGGTCAGCACGCCGCGCTCGCCGTCGGTCAGGTCACCGAGGTCGAGCGGCAGGCCGGCGCGCACGTCGTTGCCGTTCAGCACGGTGGCCAGGGTGGCCGTGACATCGCCGGTGACGCCGTCGATGTCGAGGTCGTCGAGAACGGCCTGCAGCTCGTCGACGTCCAGGCTCTGCACGTCGAGGTCGGAGAGGACGGTGCGCAGCTCGCCGAGGTCCAGGTTCTGCAGGTCGACGCCGTCCAGGTCGAGCCCGCCGACGACGCTGCGGAGCTCGCCGAGGTCGAGGTCCTGGAGGTCGACCGGAAGCTGGTTCAGGTCCGAGAGGAGCGTGGTGACCTGGCCGAGCTCGAGCCCGTCCCCGACGGCGGGCAGCTGGCTCAGCTTGACGCCCTGCAGGGCCGACGGGAGGTTGTCCAGGTCCAGGTCCTGCAGGACGGACGGCAGGTCGTCGAGGTCGACGTCCAGGTCGTCCAGCACACCGGCGAGCTCACCCAGCTGGACGTTCCGCAGGTCGACCGGGAGGTCGTCCAGGTCGAGGTCCTGCAGGGCGTCCAGGTCGACGCCGTCCAGCGCGCCGGTCAGGCCGCCGACGGTGTTCCCGGCGAGGTTCAGGTTGCCGACCGCGGGCAGCTCGGAGTCCGAGAGCGACCCGAGGGAGGGCAGCGTCGTCAGGTCGCCGACCAGCGGCAGCACGTCGGCGCCCGGCAGCGCGACCAGGTCGGCGCCGCTGGCGACCGGCAGCGCCGTCAGGTCGCCGACCACCGGCAGCAGGTCGGCACCCGGGCCGAGACCGGTGGGCAGGACACCGCCGGCGAGGGTGGGCGCCGTGGAGAGCGCGCTGGCGACGTCGAACACGTCGAGGTTGCCGGTGAGACCGTCCGTGGGCAGGTCGGGTGTGGGAAGCCCCTCGACTCCCAGCGCCTCGAGCCCGGGCAGGACGGATCCGACCATCGACAGCTGGAGGTCGGCGCCGGTGTTGTCGTCGGTGACGTGCGCGTCCGTGGCGGCGGCCGACGCAGGCCCGGCTGCGGCCATCATCGCCATCGGCGCACCCAAGACGCCGACAGCAGCGCGCCCGGCGATCTTCGACGCGCGGCTCGGGGCTGCGTGTCGAGGCCGTGCGTTGTTCGTCATTCGAGTCCTCATGTTTCTCGGGGGAGCGAACATCGGACCCGACGTGATCAGTAGGGAGCCGTCGTGGGGAGCGGCGACGACGTGATCACCCCGGGTGCGCAGACCCTGGCGCGCCACCCGTCCGGGTGCAAATCGCGGAGAGCGACCCGTGGCCGGCACGCCTCACCCCGATCGGGGCAATGAGCTTGCGCTTCACGCGCCGGAGCGTACGACAAGAGATCGCAAATGTCACCTGTTCGGAGGACCCAATTTCACGACTGGGCGGGTACAGAGACCTCGCCCTGCGCCGCTCGGAGGGCGATGTCGGTCCGATGGTGGGAGCCGGCGAGGTGGACCTGCTCCAACCGGTGGTAGGCCTCCTGGCGGGCAGCGAGCAGGTCAGCACCGGTCCCCACGACGGACAGCACCCGCCCACCGGACGACACCACGGCCCCGTCGTCGCGCCTGCGCGTGCCCCCGTGCAGCACGCCGGTGGCATCTGCGCCTGTGATCACATCGCCCCCGCGGGCCAGGCCGGGATACCCCTCCGCCGCCACGACGACGGTGACGGCGGCGCCGTCGGCCCACTGCAGCGGCGGCTCCTCGGCGAGCCGGCCGGTGGCCGTGGCGAACAGCAGCCGGGCGAGCGGACTGCGCAGCAGCGCCAGCACGACCTGGGTCTCCGGGTCCCCGAAGCGGCAGTTGAACTCGATGACGGCCGGGCCGGCCGCGGTCAGCACCAACCCGGCGTAGAGCAGCCCGCTGAACGGCGTGTCCCGGCGGTGGAGCTCGGCCGCGACCGGCGCGACCACCTTCTCCACCAGCTCGTCGGTGAGGTCGGGCGACGCCCACGGCAACGGTGCGTACGCCCCCATCCCACCGGTGTTCGGGCCGGTGTCGTCGTCGCCGACGCGCTTGAAGTCCTGCGCGGGCAGGAGCGGCACCACGGTCTCGCCGTCGACGAGGCAGAAGAGCGACACCTCGGGCCCGTCGAGGTAGGACTCCAGCAGCACCGGGTGCCCACCGTCCAGGAGCGTGCTCGCGTGGGCGCGGGCGACGTCGAGGTCGGAGCTCACCACCACGCCCTTGCCCGCGGCCAGGCCGTCGTCCTTCACGACGTACGGTGCGGTGAAGCGGGCGAGCGCGGCGTCCAGGTGCGCCGGGTTGTCCACCACGACCGAGGTCGCCGTGCTGACGCCGGCAGCGGCCATGACCTCCTTGGCGAAGCTCTTCGAGCCCTCGATCCGGGCGGCGGCCGCGCTCGGGCCGAAGCACGGGATCCCGGCGGCGCGCACGGCATCGGCCGCACCGGCCACGAGCGGCGCCTCCGGCCCGATCACGACGAGGTCGGCACGCCAGTCGACGGCGAGCGCGGCCACCGCGGCGGGATCCGCCGCGTCGACACCGCGGTACTCGGCCACCGTGGCCGTGCCCGCATTGCCCGGCGCGCAGGCCAGCGCCGTGACGCCAGGGTCCTGCGCGAGGGCGAGAACGATGGCGTGCTCCCGAGCACCGGACCCAACGACCAGAACGCGCACGTCACAGGATCGTAGATGGCCCTGCGCCGTCCCTGGTGACTGGATACGGGTGCCGGAGCGCCGGTGTCCGCTCACGAGGACCGCAGAGCGGCCTCGAGGATGGCGGTGGTGGCTGCCGGGCGCTCCTCGTGCGGGAAGTGCCCGGTGCCGGGCACGACGTCCACGCGGTGCTCACGCCCCGCCCAGCGGCCCGACGCCAGCGCGGTGCGCACCAGCACGCACGGGTCGAGGGCGCCGTGCACCTGCAGCACCGGCACCGTCGGGCTCCTGGCCACGGCGGCGGCGAACCGCCGCCCCTCTGCGCGCAGCTGCGACCGCGCCGCCCACCGGTAGTACTCGAGCGCGCTGTGCACCACGCCCGTGACCTGGATGGCGCGCCGGTAGTGCCCGGCCGCCTCCTCGAGGTCGGCCCATTCCGAAGCGGACCAGTCCCGCAGGATCCGCGCCACCCGGGCACCGCCGTCCTTGCGCAGCGACCGCTCCGGCCAGCGCGGGAGCTGGAACGCCGCGGCGTAGCGGGCGGTGGCCGTGCCCTGGCCGCGCGGATCGCGCACCACCGCGGAGCGGACGGCGAGCGGGTGCGGCGCGGCGAGCGAGGTGAGCGACAGGACGAGCCGCGGGTGCAGCGCCGTCACCGTCCAGCCGATCAGACCGCCCCAGCCGTGCCCGACGACGTGCGCCCTCGGCTCGCCGAGCGCCCGGATCAGCCCGGCGACGTCGCCTGCGAGGGTCCACAGGTCGTATCCACGCGGCGGCTTGTCGGACTCGCCGTAGCCGCGCAGGTCGGCGGCCACCACCCGGTAGCCGCCCTCGGCGAGCGCCGGGAGCTGGTGGCGCCACGCCCACCAGAACTCGGGGAAGCCGTGCAGCAGGACGACGAGGGGACCACCGCCGTCGCACTCCGCGACGTGCAGCCGGATCCCGTTGGCCGAGACGGCGCGGTGCGTCCACGGGCCGGGCAACCGGAGCGAGGAGGCGTTCGGTCCCCGGCGCACCCCAGCGCCCCCCACCGGAACGCGCCGTCAGCGCGCCGTCAGCTCGGGGTGCGCGTCCTCGTCGTGGCCCCGGTGCGCGAGCACCTGCGCCGACTCCCTGAGCGTCGAGATCGTGCGCTCCGGCTTGCGGATCCGGCGGACGCGCAGATAGCCGAGGAGGCCGAAGAGCGCCGCGGCGACCAGCATGATCCCGAAGACGATGCCGAAGGCGGCCGAGCGCGGCAGCCAGATGTCGAGCACCTCGCCGAGGGCGAAGAACGCGAAGAACAGGCTGAACAGCAGGATCGTCAGCGCGATGACGAAGAAGATGCTGCCCTGCAGGCCCTTCCTGACCTCGGACGTGATCTCGGCGCGGGCCAGCTCGACCTCGGCCCGCACCAGGGTGGACACGTGCGTCGTCGCCTGCCGGACGAGCTCACCGATCGACTGCTCGTCCACCGATCGGACGGGCTCTGGCGCGAGCGGGATCGACGGCAGGACGGGCGGAACGTCCCCGCCGCCGGAGCTGGTCGGGCTGGCCACCGCGGTCCTCCTGCTCATCCGTCCGGGTTCGGTGATCGCGGGACATCCTTCCACGACGGTGGGCCCGGCGCCGCTCAGGAACACCGGCGCGCCGCGCCCGATCAGGCCGCCGCGGCCCCGTCGTCCCCGTTCTCCCTGGCCCGTGCGCGAACTCGGCGGATGAGCATCGCCGCTCCGATCACCGACGCCGCGGCGGAGGCGATCAGGATGGCCGCCTTGGCCGTGTCGAGCAGACTCCCCTGGTCGGCCAACGACAGCTCCGCGATCAGCAGGCTCACGGTGAACCCGACACCGCCGAGCATGGACACGGCCGCGAGATCCCGCCAGCTCAGGCCGCGTGGCCGCGAGGCCGGCGTGAGCCGGATGACGAGCCAGCAGGACCCGAAGATCCCGATGATCTTGCCGACCAGTAGCCCCACCAGCACGCCGAGCGCAACAGGTTCCACGAACACCGCCCGCAGCGCATCCGGGCCGATCGGGACCCCGGCCGCGAAGAGCGCGAACACCGGAACGCACAGCCCTGCCGACCAGGGCTGGAGCCGGTGTTCGAGTCGCAGCGCAGGTGCGAACTCCTCCTCCGGGTCGGCTCGCACGCGCGTGAGCAGGCCGAGCAGCACGCCGGAGATCGTCGCGTGCACGCCGGCCTCGTGCACCGCGAACCAGGTGAACAGACCGAGCGGCACGTAGAGCCACCGAGCCCGCACGCGCTTGCGCTGCAGCCACCAGTACGCGGCGCCGGCGAGCACGACGGCCCCGAGCCAGAGCACGTCGAGGCCGCTGCTGAACACCACCGCGATCACGATGATGCCGCCGAGGTCGTCGGCGACCGCGAGCCCGAGTAGGAACACCCGCGCGCTCACCGGCAGGGACGAACCGGCGACCGCGAGCACCCCGAGCGCGAACGCGATGTCGGTTGCCACGGGAATCGCCCACGCCTGCTCGATCCCGGGCGCACCCCAGCCGACGACCAGCGCCAGCAGGGCGGGCACGATCATCCCGCCGAGCGCTGCAGCCACCGGGAGGAGTGCCTGGCTGCGCGTGGACAGCTCACCGATCACCAGCTCACGCTTGAGCTCGAGGCCGACGACGAAGAAGAACACCGCCAGCAGGCCGTCCGTCGCCCATTTCGCCAGCGTCAGGTCGAGGTGCAGGGCCGACGGTCCGACCACCGTGCCCCGCATCGCTTCGTAGGCCTGTGACCACGGCGAATTGGCCCAGATCAAAGCAACAGCTGTGGCGACGAGCAGCACCACGCCGCCGACGGTCTCGGTGCGCAGGAAGCGCGCGAACTCACTGATGGGCGTGACGGGGCGGCGTTCCTGCACGGGCGGTTCCGGTCCTTCCGTGGGCATGACAACGACGTCGCCGACCAGACTTCCCGGCACACCCCGCGAGAACCTTAACCCGCATCCACCGAGGACGGGGGCGTGATCACGGTCATGCGTGGCGGCTCCGCCGACCCGCCCCCGGCCGGGTCCGGTGCGGCTCGCCCGGCTGCCGCCGCCCTACGCTGTAACCCGTCGAGGAAAGGGGCGGAGCGCAGGTGCCACGCGAACTCCGAGCGTCCGACGCCGAGCGGCAGGCGGTCACCCGGCGGCTCGAGCGGGCGTTCCGGGACGGGCGGCTGACGGTCGTCGAGTTCGACGAGCGGACGCAGGCCGCCTACGCGGCGAGAACGCGCGGTGAGCTGGACGACCTCACCGAGGACCTGCCTCCTGATCTGTGGTGACCGCGCGCTTGCCGGCCTCGTCACCATCGGTGTTCGGGAGGTCCGGGGCGGGCGCCACGGACCGCACCGGCGGCAGGGGGTTCGACGCCTCGGAAGGTGCGGAAGCGGCCCGGTCGCGGCTCGGCGCGCCCGTCGCGTTCTCGAAGAAGCGCAGGAGCTCCACCGGCAACGGCATCACGAGCGTGCTGTTCTGGTCCGAGGCCACGTCGCTGACGGTCTGCAGGAGCCGCAGCTGCAGCGCACCGGGCGTGTCGGCCATGACCCGTGCGGCGTCGGCCAGCCGGGTCGAGGCCTGGTACTCGCCGTCGGCGGCGATGACCCGGGCGCGGCGGTCCCGCTCGGCCTCCGCCTGGTGCGCCATCGCGCGGCGCATGCTCTCGGGAAGGGCGATGTCCTTGATCTCGACCCGATCGACGGAGATCCCCCAGTCGTCGGTAGGTGTGTCGATCACCGCACGCAGCTCGGCGTTGACCTGCTCCCGGTCCGACAGCATGGTGTCGAGGTCGGCCCGGCCGATCACCGACCGCAGCGACGTCCGCGCGACCTGGGAGATGGCGCCGAGGTAGTTCTCGACGTTGACCACCGCCTTCACCGGGTCGGTCACCCGGAAGTACACGACGGCGTCGACGCTGAGGGTCACGTTGTCCTTCGTGATCGCGCCCTGCGGCGGGACGTCGAGCACTATGGTCTGGACGGGCACCTTCACCATCCGGTCTGCGACCGGGATCATCAGCTGCAGGCCCGGCTGCCGCACCACGGGCAGGAGCCGCCCGAAGCGCAGGACCACACCCCGCTGGTACTGCTGCACCATCCGGACACCGCTGGCCACCAGCAGGATCACCAGCGCGACGATCACGATCAGTGCGGTTGTGAGCACAGCTCCACATCCTTCGTATGGCGGCTGGTTCCGATCAGGTGCTGATTCAGTCCCAACCGTTCTTCTCGGTGACGGCGAGCAGCAGCCACGGGACGACGACGAGGGTGGTGACGAGACCGACAACGGCCCACCACGACGCCGGCAACAGCGAGCCGACGACCACGAGGACGAGCAGCCCAACGAGCAGGAGGCCCGTGGTCGGAACGGACAGCGGCCACCAGCGTGGCGGCGCCGAGCGGTACCGCCACGGGCGGCTGAGCCTCTGGTCGAGGCGGGGGTCGCTCGCGGCCAGGTCGCGCTCGATGCCGGCGAGGGTTCGACGCTCCCACTCGGACAGGGCGTCGGGGTCGTCGTGACCGGGAGTGGACGATGCGGTCATCGCGGGGCCTTTCGCGCAGTCGGCATGTGCTGCCGACCAGCCTTCCCGGCACGCCCCGCCCTGATCGTACGTTTCAGCACGTCGACCCACCACCCCGCAGCGGTGCGGATCGAGCTCAGGCCCGGCCTTGGTCGGACTCGTACACGTCGGGAACGCCGTCGGCGTCCGTGTCCCGCTCCTCCTCCGCACAGATGCGCCGGTAGCGCCGGTTGCGCATGCGCAGTACGACCGTGGCCAGCAGCGCCGAGAGCAGCGACCCGAGCAGCACTCCGATCTTGACGTGCTCGTCGCCCGTGCTTCCCTCGCCGAAGGCGAGCTCGCCGATGAGCAGCGACACGGTGAACCCGATGCCGGCCAGCAGCGCGAGCCCCAGCACGTCCGTCCAGCCGAGGTCGTCGGAGAGCCGGGCACGGGTGAACCGCTGCACCAGCCAGGTGGAGCCCAGTACGCCGACCGGCTTGCCGACCACGAGCCCGACGATGATCCCGAGCGTGACCGAGTCACCGAGGCTCGCGCCCATCTCGGCCGCACCGCCGATCGTCACACCCGCGGCGAAGAACGCGAAGATCGGCACGGCCACACCGGCGGACAACGGGCGGAACCGGTGCTCGAAGTGCTCGGCGAGTCCCGGCCCCGGTCCTGGCGAGCGCCGGATCACCGGCACGGCGAACCCGAGCAGGACCCCTGCCACCGTGGCGTGCACGCCCGACTCGTGCACCAGCACCCAGGTGGCGACGGCCAGTGGGAGCAACAACCACCAGGACCGCACCCGCCGCTGCACCAGCAGCGCGAACAGCCCCAGCGGGATCGCGGCGAGCGCGAGCGGGCCCCACGACAGCGAGTCCGTGTAGAAGACAGCGATGATCGTGATCGCGAGCAGGTCGTCGACCACCGCGAGCGTCAGCAGGAACGTCCGCAGGGCCGATGGCAGGTGCGTGCTGATCACCGCGAGGACGGCGAGCGCGAACGCGATGTCGGTGGCGGTCGGGATGGCCCAGCCGACCAGCGCCTCCGATCCGGCCGCGGCGTTGATCGACGTGTAGAGCAGCGCGGGAACCGCCATGCCGCCCACCGCGGCGGCCACCGGGAGGGCCGCGCGTCGCGGGTCGCGCAGGTCACCCGCCACGAACTCGCGCTTGAGCTCCAGCCCGGCCACGAAGAAGAAGATCGCGAGCAGGCCGTCGGCCGCCCACTGGTGGAGCGTGAGATCGAGGTGGAGCGCGGCGGGGCCGACCTTCAGGTCGCTCAGCCACCGGTAGCCGTCCGCCCACGGCGAGTTCGCCCACAGCAGCCCGACCGCCGCGGCCGCGACCAGCAGGATGCCACCGACGGTCTCGGTGCGGAGGATGTCGCCGATCCGGCGCGCCTCCGGCCAGCTGCGCCTGGCGAGCAGGGAGGGGGTGGGTCGAGCGGGCGGGCCCATTCATGCTCCTCGGGAAGACGTCGGCGATCCACTCGCCGACCAGACTTCCCGGCACACCGTCGACAACCCTAACGCCTTCCTGACGGTGCGGAGGCCGGACCCGGCCGTCGGATTGTGTTTCAGTTGTGGCTGAAATTGCCAGCAGCGACAGCCGGAGGTGAAAGGTTGGGAAGCGATCCTCCGCGCGCGGAGGTGCTGGAGTGGGTCGAACGCATCGCAAGGTACTGCGTCGACCAGGACGGCATTCCGCTGATCGCGGGCAGGATCCTCGGTTGGCTGACGGTGTGCGTGCCAGCCGAGCAATCGGCTGCGCAGATCGCCGAGGCGATCGGGGCCAGCCGTGCGTCGCTCACGACCAACCTGCGCCTGCTGACGTCGGTCGGCTTCCTCGGCCAGGTCACCAGGCCGGGCGAACGCACCGTGTACTACCGGGTCGACGACGCCGCGTGGGCCCGGGTTGTGCAGCGGCAGGTGCAGTCGCTGTCCGCGCTCGGCGGCATCCTGCGCGACGGGCTCGATCTCGTCGATGGCGAGCACGGCACCCGGATGCACACCACCCATGCCGTGTTCTCATGGCTGGACGACGTGTTCGCCGCCGCCCCGCCACTGCCATCCGGCAGCGACACGACGAGGAGAACACGCCCGTGAACAGCAGGTCGGCGAGCGCGCAGACCGCGATCGGCCCGATGGTGATCGCGGCGGCCGAGCGGTACACGCCGCTGCCGCAGCGGCTCGTCGACGACGAGCTGGCTGCGCGGTTCCTCCCGCCCGGCGCGCGGTGGATCGTGCGGGCCTGCCGCTGGCGGCCGGTGCGCGACCTGCTGGTGCACGCGACGGAGCGGTACGCGCCCGGGATGTGGGGCAGCATGCTGTGCCGCAAGCGGTACGCCGACGACGCGGTCACCGATGCACTCGCCGCCGGAATCGGCCAGGTCGTGATCCTCGGCGCCGGCCTGGACACCAGGGCATACCGGCTGGTCGGCCCCGCGGGAGCCGTCGCCTTCGAGCTGGACCAGCGCGCGAACACGGACGACAAGCTGCGCCGGCTGCGGGTGATCTACGAACGTGCCCCCGACCGGGTCCGGGTGATCCCGGTCGACTTCGAGGTCGACGACCTGGCCGCCGTACTGTCCGCGGCGGGCTTCGACAGCGGGCGACCCGCCCTGTTCGTCTGGGAAGCGGTCACGCAGTACCTCACGGAGGAGGCCGTCCGTGCCACGTTCACGTTCCTCGCGAAGGCACCCGCTGGCAGCCGGCTGATCTTCACCTACGTCCGCTCGGACTACCTCGACGGCACGAACCTCTACGACGCCGGGCGGCTGCGCGATCGGATGACCGGCAGGTACGCCGTCTGGAAGTTCGGCATCGCCCCTCGGGACGTCGCTGCACTGCTGCGCGAGTACGGGTGGGCCGAGCGGGAGCAGGTGGGCCCCGCGGAGTACGCGGCGCGCTACCTCCAACCGGTCGGCCGCGACATGCCGATCAGCGAGATCGAGCGGTTCGTCCAGGCCGAGAAGGTGTGAGGGGTGCGGATCCTCGTCTCGGGGGCGAGCATCGCCGGTCCCGTTCTCGCCTACTGGCTCAGCCGCTACGGCTACGCGGTGACGGTGGTCGAACGCGCCCCTACGCTGCGCAAGACCGGCGGACACCCGGTCGACCTGTTCCGCCCCGCGATGGAGATCTCCGAGCGGATGGGGGTGCTCGGCCGCATCGAGGAGCTGGTCACCGGCACGAACCGGCTGACCGTGATCCGGGAAGGCGCCGCGAGACCGGTCGAGATCGACCTCACCAAGGTGTTCAGCGTGGCCTCGGACCGCCACGTCGAGATCATGCGCGACGACCTCAGCGAGATCTACTACGAAGCCGCCCGGGACGACGTGGAGTACGTCTTCGGTGACTGGATCACGGCGATCTCCCCTTCCGGCGAGGTGACCTTCGAGAAGGGCTCGCCGCGCCGCTTCGACCTCGTGATCGGCGCCGACGGTCTGCACTCCGGCGTCCGCGAGCTCGTCTTCGGCGGCGAGGCCCGCCACATCCACCTCGCCTGCGCCTACATCGCCGTGCTGTCGGTCCCCAAGGAGCTCGGGCGCGACGGAGAGATGCGCATGCACATGGGGATCGGGCGCGAGGCCGCGGTCCAGGGCGCCCGGCATCTGACGGACGCCCGAGCGGGGTTCCTGTTCCGCCCCGACCGCGAACTCGACTACCACCATCGCGACGTGCGGCGGCAGCAGGAGCTGTTGCGCGAGACCTTCGCCGGCATGCACCCGGATGTGGACCGGTGGCTCGACGAGCTGGAACCCACCGCGGCGTTCTACTTCGACTCCATCACCCAGCTCCAGCTCGACTCCTGGTCACGGGGCCGCGTGACGCTCGTCGGCGACGCCGGTTACTGCCCCGGGCCTGCCGTAGGGGGCAGCACCAGCCTCGCGATCCTGGGCGCCTACGTCCTCGCCGGCGAGCTGGCCTTAGCGGGCGGCGACCACCAGCGCGCCTATCCCGCCTACGAGCAGGAGATGGGAGAGCTCGTCCGGCGCAGTCGCGCGTTCGCCCGCGGTGTCGCCAAGACGCTGATCCCGACCTCCGCACTGGGGGCGCGGGTGCTGGTGACTGGCGCGCGTCTGCTCTCCGCGCTGCCCACCCCGATCAGCCGTGCGATCGCCAAGACCAACAACAAGGGCCTGCGTCTGCACGACTCGATGCGCGTCAAGGACTACCCCTGCGGCAGGTGAGTGGGGTCAGGTGTCCTGCTCTTCCTTCCAGCGATCGATGAGTGCGGGGAGCTCCGCGAACAGGTACGCGTAGAAGTCCCGCATCCGCTCCAGCCGCCGAGCCGCCGGGCTGTCGGGAGGGGCGCTGGCGATTCCTGCCTCCGCGATCTCCTGCATCACCTGGATCATCTCGTTCTGGCTGCTCATCATCGTTGCCCAGGCGTCGTCCCGCATGCGGAAGTGGGCGCGCCTGCTTCCCGGGACCGGGGCGGGCTCGATCAGCCCGACGGTGCGGAGCATGGTGATCGCACCCGAGATCGAACCCGCGCTCGCGCCGAGTTGCTCACCCAGCTCGGCCGCGGTCACCGACTCGCGCTCGGAGAACAGGAACGCCGCCAGCACGCGGGCGATCATCCGCTGCATCCCGTTCTGGTTCAGCGCGAGCGCAAGACGCTCGGCGACCTCGCTGCTGCCGCTCAACCGAGTCACCACCTTTCAAAAATCTCTGAAATCATGCTACCGTTCACCGGTCGGTTCCGCCCGGGCGCGGAGCCGTGGTGAGCCGGGAAGCCTGGTCGGCGCCGTCGTACTCGCGTGCCCCCAGGAGTTCGCATGCCCGTCATCGAGGTCGACGACCTCACCTTCCGCTACCCGAAGACCACCGCACCGGCGGTCAAGGGGATGAGCTTCTCCGTCGACAGGGGAGAGGTGTTCGGCTTCCTCGGCCCCAGCGGCGCCGGGAAGTCGACCACTCAGAAGATCCTCACCGGGCTGCTCACCGGCCACGGCGGCCGCGTGGCGGTGTGGGACCGCGACCCCGCCGACTGGGGAAGCGAGTACTACCAGCGCATCGGCGTCTCGTTCGAGCTGCCCAACCACTACCAGAAGCTCACGGCGCTGGAGAACCTGCAGTTCTTCGCCTCGCTGTACGCCGGCCCCACGGAGGACCCGATGGCGCTCCTGGAGGCGGTCGAACTCGCTGCGGCCGCCGACACCCGCGTCGGGCAGTTCTCCAAGGGAATGCAGATGCGGCTGGTCTTCGCCCGCGCGCTGCTGCACCGCCCCGAACTGCTGTTCCTCGACGAGCCGACCTCCGGTCTCGACCCGGTGAACGCGGGGCGCGTGAAGGACATCGTCCGGGAGCTGCGCGGGCAGGGCCGCACGGTCTTCCTGACCACGCACGACATGGCGACCGCCGAGGAGCTGTGCGACCGCGTCGCCTTCGTGGTCGACGGCCGGATCGCCGCGCTCGACACCCCCACCGAGCACAAGGTCAGCCGCAGCAGGCGCACCGTGCGCGTGACGTACCGCAACGGGGGCCGGCTCGAGCACGAGGACTTCCCGCTCGACGGCCTCACCGACGACGAGACCTTCCGCTCCCTCGCCCGCGAGCACCACGTCGAGGCCCTGCACAGCCAGGAAGCCACCCTCGAGGACGTGTTCATCGACGTGACCGGTCGGTCGCTCGCATGAACAGGGTCATGAGCGGGGTTCTCCCCACCGCGGTGCGGATGGACTTCCGCCTCCAGCGGCGCTACGGATTCTGGTACGCCACGGCGTTCGTCGTACTGCTGTGGATCGGGGTGCTGCAGCTGGTTCCCGATCCGCTGCTGGGCCCGGCCATGCCGTACCTGCTGATGGCGGACCTGGCATTCATGATGTTCTTCATCGCGGGCGCGGTCTTCTTCGAGAAGGGCGAGCGCACCGTGTTCGCCCTGGTGACCACACCGCTACGGTTCCGGCACTACCTCACGGCGAAGCTGCTGACGATGTCCGCGCTCGCCCTGGTGACGTGCGTCGTGGTCGTGCTCGCCGACTACGGGCCCGGTGTCGCGCTGTTCCCGTTCGTGGCCGGCGTGGTCCTGATGACCCTGCTCATGCTGCTCGCCGGGTTCATCACGGCCCCGCTGTTCCCGTCGATCAGCGAGTGGCTCCTGCCCTCGACCCTCGTGCTCGCCCTCCTGAACGCGCCCATCGTCGGCTACTCGGGGCTCTACCCGCACCCCGCGTTCTCCCTCGTTCCCACCGACGGGCCGCTACGGCTGCTCGGCGCCGCCTTCCACCAGGTCGCGCTCACGGGATGGCAGTGGACCTACGCGATCGGCTACCCGGCGCTGTGGATCGCGGGCCTGTGCCTGCTCGCGAAGCACGTGTTCCACCGCCACGTCGTCACCTCGGAAGGCGGCCGGTGATGGGGACCGCCACCGGTTTCATCGCCACCTTCGGCCGCAACGACCTGCGCACCGTCCGGCGCGACAGCATGCTCGTGACGGTCATGCTCGGCCCGTTCCTGTACGCGGCGGCGCTGTGGTTCCTCCCGTCGATCACGGGCCACGTCGCCCGCGAGTACGCGTTCGACCTCGTGCCGTACCACTCGGCGATCGTCAGCGCGTTCTGCGTGCTCGGCCCACCGCTGCTGCTGGGCGCGGTCCTCGCGCTGCAACTGCTCGACGAGCGGGACCAGAACACGCTCGCCGCGCTCCGCGTGACGCCGGTGCCTCCGGCCACGTACACGGCCTACCGCGCCGGCTCGACCATCGCGCTGACCACGTTCTCGGTGCTGGCCTCGCTCGCCGTCTCCGGGCAGGTCGACGCCTGGACGCTCTTGCTGAGCGGGCCGATCGCGCTCACAGCGGGCCTGCTCGCGCCCGTACTCGGGTTCGTCATGGCCTCGCTGGGGCGCAACAAGATCGAAGGCCTCGCCGTGATGCGGGTGATCGGGCTCGCCGTGTTCACGGTTCCGATGATCCCGTTCTTCATCCTCGACTCCCCGTGGCAGCTCGCCTTCGGTGTCGTGCCCCCGTACTGGCCGGTTCGGGCCTTTTGGTCCGCGTTCGACGGCGGCACCTACTGGCCCTACGTCGCGGGGGGCCTGCTCTACAACGCCGCGCTCGTCGGAGTCCTCCTGCGGGTGGTCACGATGCGGCTCCGCTGAAGGTCCGGCGACCACACCCGTCGCTCAGGCCTCGGGCCGCCCCCGCAGCCGCTTGACCGCTCCGCGGCGCGCCTTGGACTCGAGCCGCCTGCGGTGGGCGCCCCGGGTGGGCCGGGTCGGCCTGCGCGTCGGTGGGGCGGGGCGCATCGCGTCCCGGAGTGTCGCGGCGAGCCGTTCGCGGGCCGCCTCGCGGTTGCGGAGCTGGCTGCGGTGCTCCGCGGCGACGACGGTGAGGACACCGTCGACGAGGCGCGCGCCGAGCCGGCGCACGGCGCGTTCGCGCAGCGGCTCGGGCACCGAGGGCGATCGCGCCAGGTCGAACGAGAGCTCGACGCGGGAGTCGGTGGTGTTGACGCCCTGGCCACCGGGTCCCGAGGCGCGGGAGAACCGCCAGTGCAGCTCCCGGCCGGGCAGTACGAGCGCCCGGCGCACCGGAAGATCTGCTTCGGCCACCGCCTCAGGATGCCCTTTCCGTCCCGAGTGAGCATGTTCACGGCCGGGAACAGCTCAGACAGGCGCAGCACTTTGTATGCTGTAAGCAGTCGACCGCACCAGGAGCACGCGATGGCACTATCCGAGACGCCAACCGAGGCCGGCAGCCGGCGGATCGCCCGGCCGGTCCCGCTCCGCGAGAGCGTCTACAACGCGATCCTGGACATGATCGTCAGCCGGAACCTCCAGCCGGGCCAGCACCTGGTGGAGAGCGAGCTGGCCCTGATGCTGGGGGTATCCCGGCAGCCGGTCCGCGAAGCGCTCCAATGGCTGAAGAACGACGGTTGGGTGGACCTGCGTCCAGGGCTGGGCGCGTTCGTCCACACCCCCACGGTCGAGGAGGCCGACCAGCTGCTGGCCGTCCGCAGCCTGCTGGAGACGGAGTCCGCCCGGCTCGCGGCCACCCGCGCCACCGATGAGGGTGTCGCCCGCCTGCGCGAGCTGTGCGACCGCGGCCAGGACGCCCTCGCGGCCGAGGACGTCACCACGCTGGTCGAGCTCAACGCCGAGCTGCACAAACAGGTCATGCAGATGTCCGGCAACGACGTGCTCGTCGAGCTGGCGGCCCAGGTCGACCGCCGGGTCCGCTGGTACTACACGCCGGTGGCCCGCCACCGCGGCGAGCAGTCCTGGATCGAGCACGCGGCCCTGATCGACGCCATCGCGGCGGGCGACGCCGCCCGTGCAGGCGAGGTCATGGCCGCCCACACGGAGCACACCCGCCGCTCCTACCTGGAGCACCGCGACGACGCGGACGACGCAGCCCCTGCACTGCGGGGCCGCGTCCACTGACCGGCCGGGCCGCTCGCGCCCCGCCCCACCTCGGCGCCGACGACGAAGCCGAGGCATTTCACCCGCCTGACCGGCGGGTCCCGCACGCCCAACCGACGCGCGACGCTGCGCGCCGGCCGTCCCCGCGCGCCGATCGATCGGCGCCGCCGCGTCCGAATCCGCATGCCGGCTCGCGGTCGGGGAACCCTGATCACGGAGGTGACAAGCATGCGTTCGCTGCGCAACTTCATCCGGTCCCTGAAGGACCTTCCGCGCGGCTCCTCTGCCGACGGCCGGAGCATCGGCCTCGGACTGGACGCCGCACTGCGGGCCCAGCGGGCCCGCGGTGCGGAGGCCGAGCCGCTCACCACGCGGACCCGTCCGGCGGCCACCGAGGACCGCCCGTTCACCCGGGCCTGACCGACCGCCGAACACCACGCCGTGGCCGCCCCGAACGAATCGGGGCGGCCACCGGCGTTTCAGACGGCATACCGAGACGTCTGCTCCGGGATCCGGGGCAGCGGCAGGGTGCGGGGCAGGCCGGGTCGCTGCAGGGCACCGGCGGCCCTGGCCGCGACGAGCGACACGACGGCCGCACCCACGAACGTGGCAGCCCAGCCCCACGTGGTGACGGCGAGCGCGGCGACACCCACGCCGAGCACACCGCCCGCGGCCTTGGCGCTGTAGACCAGGCCGTGCACCTCGAGCGCGCTCTGCTCACCGAAGTACTCCCGGGCGAGGCTGGCGAAGATCGGATAGAACCCGCCACCACCGAGGCCGGCCAGGCCCGCCGCGACGACGAGCGCACCCGTCGATCCGGTGGTGGCCGACAGTGCGAACAGCAGCTGCGCCGCGCCCTGGACGGTGAGCACCGCGCTCAACGTCCTGCAGCGCCCAAGCCGATCCGACACCCCCATCGCCAGCGCGCGGCCCGCTCCGTTGACCCCGGCGAACAGGCCGGCCGCGAGGGCAACGGCGCCCACGGTGGCCGCGACGCCACCGGCGTAGACCACGATGAACGCGGCGTTGAACAGTGAGACCGCCCCGGCCGCGAGCAGGATCAGGTACATCACCGGCAGCACCCGGGTCTGCATCGCCTGCGCCGCGGAGAACTCGCGAACGGCGGGCGGGTTGATCCGGCGCGCCGGGTTGCGCAGGGCCCACGCCTGCGGGTCGACCTCGGCGGGCCACCACCGCTCGGGCGGGTCGCGGAAGAAGAGGCCGGGACCGGCGACGAGCAGGAAGAGCACGACCGCGGCGGTGTCGAGAACCGTCGTGAGGTTGGCGGCGTCGAGACCGATGACGGCAGCGACGATGAGCGGCACGGACCCGTAGGCGAAGGCGCCAGTCACCGTGCTGACGCGCCGACCCATGCGCTCGGGGTACCACTTCGCGACGGTCGACGTGCAGGCCGCGTAGACGAGCCCGGCGCCGGTGCCACCGAGGAGGGCGTAGCCGAGGAGCGCGCCCAGAAGGTCCGTGCTGTGCGCGAGCACGACGAGCCCGAGCGCGGAGAGAGCGGCCCCGGCCAGCATCACCGGGCGCGGCCCGATGCGGTGGCGCTCCCGCAGGTAAGCGGTGGGCAGGCCGACGCCCGCCTGGAGCAGGGTCCACCCGGCGAGCAGCCAGATCGCCCCGGCGAGGCTCCAGCCGTTGCGCTCCATCAGCGCCGGCACCGCGGCGCCGTACCCGTACTGCAACACGCCGACCGCCGCCATGGGCAGCCACGCCTGCCACAACACGCTGGAGCGAGGACGTCCGATGAGCTGCTCCGGCGACTCGCCCACGCGGTAGCGGCGACCGTGGTTGTCGCGGATCTCCCGGACGGCGCCCGAGTCGGGAATCGCCATGCCGCCTCCTTCCATACTGTATGCCGATAGTGCGGCAAGCGTGACCCGGCACACAAGCCCTCTGGACAACTTTCTCCATACTGCATACAGTCGACCGTCATTGCTCGCGCAGCAGACGGGAGACCGCACTGTGGACCTCTACGAGCACCAAGCCAGGGACGTGTTCGCCGCCCACGGCGTGCCCGTCCCCCGCGGTGCGGTGGCCGACACCGCAGCCGAGGCCGCCGACCGAGCCCGTGAGCTCGACGGGCCGGTCGTGGTGAAGGCCCAGGTGAAGACCGGTGGACGAGGCAAGGCCGGAGGTGTGCAGCTGGCCCGTACACCGGAAGAAGCGCAGGAGAAGGCCGCCGCGATCCTCGGCATGGACATCAAGGGCCACACGGTGCACCGGGTCCTCGTCACGGAGGCCAGCGACATCGCCGAGGAGTACTACTTCTCGTTCCTGCTGGACCGCTCGAACCGCACGTTCCTCGCGATGTGCTCCGCCGAGGGCGGCGTCGAGATCGAACAGCTCGCGGCCGAGCGGCCCGACGCGCTCCTCAAGATGCCGATCGACCCGCTGATCGGCGTCGACGCGGACACCGCGTCCCGGATCGCCGCCGTGCTGCCCTCCGAGGTGGCCGAGGAAGCCGCCAAGGCGATCACCAGCCTGTGGGACGCGTTCGTGGCCGAGGACGCCACCCTCGTCGAGGTGAACCCCCTGGTCCGGACGGGGCAGGGCGAGATCGTCGCTCTGGACGGCAAGGTCACGCTCGACGACAACGCCGCCTTCCGGCACCCCGGCCACGCCGACCTGGTGGACCAGCGCACCGAGGACCCCCTAGAAGCGAAGGCGAAGGCCAAGGACCTCAACTACGTCAAGCTCGACGGCGAGGTCGGGATCATCGGCAACGGCGCGGGCCTGGTCATGTCCACGCTCGACGTGGTCGCGTACGCCGGGGAGAAGCACGGCGGGGTGAAGCCTGCGAACTTCCTGGA
This sequence comes from Pseudonocardia hierapolitana, assembly GCF_007994075.1. Taxonomy (NCBI): domain Bacteria; kingdom Bacillati; phylum Actinomycetota; class Actinomycetes; order Pseudonocardiales; family Pseudonocardiaceae; genus Pseudonocardia; species Pseudonocardia hierapolitana. The sequence goes on from NZ_VIWU01000001.1 coordinate 2,988,929, forward strand.
CATCGGTGGTGGGGCCTCGGCCGAGGTGATGGCGGCCGGGCTGGACGTGATCCTGGGTGACCCGGACGTCAAGAGCGTGTTCGTCAACGTGTTCGGCGGGATCACCGCCTGCGACGCGGTGGCCACCGGCATCGTCGAGGCGCTGAAGATCCTGGGCGACGCGGACACCAAGCCGCTGGTCGTGCGGCTGGACGGCAACAACGTCCTGGAGGGCCGCCGCATCCTCGACGAGGCGAACCACCCCCTCGTCACGCAGGTCACGACCATGGACGAGGCGGCGGACCGCGCCGCCGAGCTGGCGGCGGGAGCCTGAGCATGTCGATCTTCCTGCACGAGAACAGCAAGGTCATCGTCCAGGGCATCACCGGGAGCGAGGCCACCAAGCACACCGCGAAGATGCTCGCCGCCGGCACGGACATCGTCGGCGGCGTCAACGCCCGCAAGGCCGGCACCACCGTCACGATCGGCGGCCGCGACCTCACGGTCTTCGGCACCGTCGCCGAGGCGATGGCGGAGACGGGCGCGGACGTGAGCGTCCTCTTCGTGCCGCCGCGGTTCGCGGGCGACGCCGCCGTCGAGGCCATCGACGCCGGCATCGGGCTCGCGGTCGTGATCACCGAGGGCATCCCCGTTCACGACACGGCGCGGGTGTGGGCGCACGCGTGCGCAACGGGCAACAAGACGCGGATCATCGGCCCGAACTGCCCGGGGATCATCTCGCCCGGGAAGTCGAACGCGGGGATCATCCCGGCCGACATCGCCGGTGCGGGCCCGATCGGGCTGGTGTCCAAGTCCGGGACGTTGACCTACCAGATGATGTACGAGCTGCGGGAGTACGGCTTCTCCACGGCGATCGGCATCGGTGGTGACCCGGTGATCGGCACCACGCACATCGACGCGCTGGAGGCGTTCGAGGCCGACCCGGAGACGCGGGCGATCGTGATGATCGGCGAGATCGGCGGCGATGCCGAGGAGCGCGCCGCGGACTACATCAAGGCCAACGTGAGCAAGCCGGTCGTCGGGTACGTCGCCGGGTTCACCGCGCCCGAGGGCAAGACCATGGGGCACGCCGGTGCGATCGTGTCCGGTTCCGCGGGCACCGCGCAGGCCAAGAAGGACGCGCTGGAGGCGGCCGGGGTGAAGGTCGGAAAGACCCCCAGCGAGACCGCCGCCCTGATGCGGGAGCAGCTCGCCGGACTGCAGCTCGGGGCCGGCGCGTGACCGCCGCGGGGCTTCGCTACGACGTCAACCTGTCCATCCTGTTCACCGAGCTCCCCCTCCTGCAGCGGCCCGCCGCCGCGGCAGCGGCCGGGTTCGACGCGGTCGAGCTCTGGTGGCCGTTCCCGGAGCCGGTGCCCGCCGACCGCGACCTCGACGCCCTGCGCACCGCCATCACGGACGCCGGCGTCCGGCTGGTCGGGCTGAACTTCGACGCAGGCGACATGGCCGCGGGCGACCGCGGGCTGCTCTCCCGGCCGTCCGAGAGCGCACGGTTCCGCGCCAACGTCGACGTGGCCGTCGGGTTCGCGGCCTCGCTGGGCTGCACGGTGCTCAACGCGCTGTACGGCAACCGCGACGTCGACGTGACGGTGCCTGAGCAGCGGGAGCTCGCCACCGAGAACCTCGTGTTCGCCGCGGCGGCCGCGGACCGCGCCGGGGCGACCGTCGTGATCGAGGCCCTCAACAGCTACGAGAGCCCGCGTTACCCCCTCACGTCGTCGCAGAAGGCGCTCGACCTCGTCGACTACCTCAAGGTCGTGCACGGCGTGCCGAACGTGGCGTTCCTCGCCGACCTCTACCACCTCGCGCGGATGGGCGAGCCCGTCGAGCGGCTGGTCGAGCTGCGCGGCGACCGGTTCGGTCACGTCCAGATCGCCGACCCGCCCGGCCGCGGGCAGCCCGGCACCGGCGAGCTCGACTGGGACGCCGTGCTCGAGCGACTCGCCGAGAGCGGCTACTCCGGCCACGTCGGGCTCGAGTACAAGCCGGTCGGCCCGAGCGCCGAGAGCTTCGACTGGCTCCCCCGCCAGCTCCGTTCCACCACCGTCGAGGAGACCGCGTGACGACGATCGGGTTCATCGGGCTGGGGATCATGGGCGGCCCGATGGCCGCCAACCTGATCGCCGCAGGTCACACCGTGCTCGGCCACGACACCCAGCAGGCTGCCGCGGAGCGGCTGGTCAGCGCGGGCGGCAAGTACGTCGACTCGGTGGCCGCCGCGACCGCCGCCGACGTCGTGATCACGATGCTGCCCGACTCGCCGCAGGTCGAGGAGGTCGTCCTCGGACCCGGCGGGGTGCTGGACCACGCAGAACCCGGCCTGCTGCTGATCGACATGAGCACGATCCGGCCGGACACGTCCGTCGCGGTGGCCGCGGCGGCCGCGTCCCGCGGGGTACGCGCCCTCGACGCGCCGGTGAGCGGCGGTGAGAAGGGCGCGATCGACGGCGTCCTCTCGATCATGGTGGGCGGCGACGCCGAGGCGTTCGAGGCGGCCCGGCCGGTGTTCGAGGTTCTCGGCAAGACGGTCGTGCACGTCGGGCCGAGCGGCGCGGGCCAGACCGTGAAGGCGGCCAACCAGCTCGTCGTCGGCGGGATCTACGCCCTGGTCGCCGAGGCGATCGTGCTGCTGGAGGCCTCAGGGGTGGACCCGGGCCCCGCGCTCGACGTGCTGGCCGGCGGTCTCGCCGGCAGCCGGATCCTCGAGCTCAAGCGGAGGTCGATGGCGGCGCGGGAGTTCGCTCCCGGCTTCCGGATCGATCTGCACCACAAGGACATGGGCATCGCGATCGCCGCGGCGCAGGAGGCGGGCGTCGCCCTCCCGATGACCGGCCTCACCGCCCAGCTCATCGCCGCGGCCCGCGCGCAGGGCTACGGCTCGCTCGACCACTCGGTGCTGCTGAAGGTGCTGGAGAACTTCTCGGGAAAGGCTGCCTGATGACCCGGATCCCCTGCATGGAAGCCGTCGCCGCGGTGCTCGAGTCGGAAGGCGTCGACACCGTCTTCGGCATCCCGGGTGCCGCGATCCTGCCGCTCTACGCCGCGCTGCAGAAGAGCGGCATCCGCCACCTCACCGTCCGCCACGAGGAGGGCGGCACGCACGCCGCCGACGGGTGGGCGCGAGCCACCGGCAAGGTCGGGGTGTCGATCGGGACCTCCGGCCCAGCCGGTACCAACATGATCACCGGGCTGTACACGGCGCAGGCCGACTCGATCCCGATGATCTGCATCACCGGCCAGGCGCCGCGGGCGAAGCTGCACCAGGAGGCGTTCCAGGCCGTCGACATCGTCGAGATCGCCAAGCCCGTGACGAAGTGGGCCGTGCAGCTCAAGGAGCCGGCCCAGGCGCCGTGGGTGTTCCGCGAGGCGTTCCGGATCGCCCGCTCCGGCCGCCCCGGCCCGGTGCTCATCGACCTGCCGCTCGACGTGCAGAAGGGCACCTGCGTCTACGACCCCGCGTTCGACGCGCCGTTGCCGGTGGACGTCCCGCAACCGCGGCCGCAGCCCATCGCCGCGGCCGTCCAGATGCTGCTGGAGGCCGAACGTCCGATCATCCTCGCAGGCGGCGGCGTGATCGGCGCGGAGGCGTGCGAGGAGCTGCGGTCGCTCGCCGAGCACCTGCAGGTGCCGGTGCAGGTCACGCTGATGGGCAAGGGCGCGTTCCCGGAGGACCACCCGCTCTTCGCCGGCATGGCGGGCATCCAGACCCAGACCCGGTGGGGCAACGCGGCGTTCCTGGAGAGCGACCTCGTGCTCGCCGTCGGCGCGCGGTTCGGTGACCGGCACACCGGCGACCTGGAGACCTACCGGCGCGGACGCCGGTTCATCCACGTCGACATCGAGCCGACCCAGCTCGGCAAGGTCTTCGAACCGGACCTGGGCATCGTCGGCCACGCCAAGCCGTCCCTCGCGGCGCTCGCCGAGCACGCGCGCCACGCATCGCCGCAGCACGCGCCCGGCCGGTGGGTGGAGCGGGTGGCCGAGCTGCGCGGCACGCTGCTGCGCCGCGACGACTTCGACGACGTCCCGATCAAGCCGCCGCGCGTCTACCGCGAGCTGAACCGCGCGTTCGGCCCGGACACCACGTTCGTCACCGCGATCGGGCTGTACCAGATCTGGTCCGGCCAGTTCCAGCAGACGTTCCGCCCTCGCCACTACCTCGTGTGCGGGCAGGCCGGGCCGCTCGGCTGGGAGGTGCCCGCCGCCATCGGCGTCAAGTGCGCATACCCGGACAAGCAGGTGGTGGCGGTCGTCGGCGACTACTCCTTCCAGTTCCTCATGGAGGAGATCGCCGTGGCCGCCCAGTACAAGATCCCGTTCGTCATCGTGATGGTGAACAACGAGTACCTGGGGCTCATCCGGCAGGCCGAGCTCGGTTACGACATGAACTACGCCGTGGACCTGCACTACGGCGAGGGCGGCATCGACCACGTCAAGCTCATGGAGGCCTTCGGCTGCCCCGCCCGCCGGGTGGAGCAGCCGGGCGACATCGAGGACGCGCTCGCCTGGGCCGCCCTCGAGTCGGAGGCACAGCAACTGCCGGTGCTCGTCGAGATCATGGTGGAGCGCGAGGCCAACGCCGCGATGGGTCAGAGCCTCGACGCGATCAAGGAGTTCGAGCCGGTCCCGGACCTCGTGCCCGCCGCGGACTGACCCACCCGGCTGGGCGGCACCCTCGTCGCGAAGGCTCGGGCGAGGGTGCCGCTCCTAGGATGGCAGCGTGGATCTGCGACGGCGCATTCTGGAGGGCAAGGGGGAGTTCCTGCTCTTCGCCGTGACGCCGCCCCGGCAGGCGGCGTCGCCGGAACGGGCCCAGGAGATCGCCGAGGTGACGCTCGAGCGGCTACGCCCGTTGGGCCTGGACGGCCTCGTCCTGTACGACATCGACGACGAGAGCGACCGGACCTCCCAGGAGCGTCCCTTCCCGTTCCTGCCGACCATGGATCCGGCGGACTACCTCGCGCGGCACCTCTCGGCGTGGGACGTCCCGGCCGTGGTCTACCGCGTGGTGGGGAAATACCCGGAGGCCGACCTCCGGTCGTGGCTGCTCGCCCAGGACGCCGACCGCGTGTTGTCGGTCTTCGTCGGGGCGTCCTCACACGGCAAGCAGGTGGCGACGTCGCTGACGCAGGCCCGGCAGCTGCGGGCAGCGGTGCGACCCGAGTTGACGCTCGGCGGTGTCGCGATCCCGGAACGCCACACCCGCCGCGGTGACGAGCACCTGCGCCTGCTCGCGAAGCAGGCCGCCGGCTGCTCCTTCTTCGTCACCCAGGTCGTCTACGACGTCAACGCGGCGAAGGACCTCGTCTCGGACTACCGGTACGAGTGCGAGGCCCGAGGCGTCACACCGGTTCCGATCGTGTTCACCTTCTCCGTCGTCGGCTCGACGAAGACCCTCGAGTTCCTGAGCTGGCTCGGTGTCGACGTGCCGCGCTGGATCCAGAACGAGCTGAGGCACTCGGCGGACCCGCTCGTCGCGTCTCACGAACATGCCTTCGCGACAGCACTCGACCTCATCGCCTACTGCCGGCGTCTCGGAGTCCCGTTCGGGCTCAACGTCGAGAGCGTCTCCATCCGGCGCGCAGAGATCGAGCAGTCGGTGAGCCTCGCCGCGCAGCTCCGGCGAGAACTGCACCGCTCGGGCTGACGAGCAGTTCCGAACCCGATGCCGCCGGGTCGAGCCGGCTCTGCATGATCAGATCGGCCCCAGGCGTGCCGTCGACGTGATCATGCATCGGGTTCGTCCCGCGGAACCCGCGCCGACCGCGACAGCTGGACGCGACAACGGGACATCGGCATCACCGGGTGCCGCGCCGGCCGGGATCACGAGTGCTCGGCGCTGCCACCGAGGCCCGTTCCGAGTGGTCGCCCCCAAGATCCGCAGTATCGGTTGGCCACGGCTGTGGCGACGGCAATGGACAACCGACACGCGCGATCTTCGCGCTCAGCTCGGATCATGGGCACCTGAGGCCGTGGCCCAGCCCGGTCACCCGGCGGGCGTGAGCGCGGCCACCCCGTCGATCGGATCCCATCGAGTCGGCCTGGTCGGGCCCGGGTTCCGGTGGCGCGCCGTTCCCGGCTCGGGACGCCCGGCGCGGTGCCCACGCAAACGGCGGCGGGGCGGGCCGGTGTCAGGCCTCATGATCAGCGGAAACAGGACCAGCTTGCACCGGGAGGTTGTTGCCCGATCGACACGAAGGCCTTCAACGATCAAGGCGAGATGGCGGCTAGTGATCTCCAGGAGCAACAATCTGCCCTTGGTCGCCACTGCCGGAACGGCCGACCCCTCGTCCGGACGAACCATCACCCGGCCATCCCGCGCAGGTGAGGGGCGAGGCCGAACCGGATCGACACGACAGCAGCCCCGGGGCCGGGCGTGAGGCGGAGCGGCCCGAGCCGGGAACGGCGCGCCCACGAGACGGATCGCCCCCGCAGCGGCGCCCGGGTGCGTTCCGCGGAACGCACCCGGTCGGCCGCCGCAGGGAAAAAGCCCTTCCACACCCGGGCACAACGAATCGCTCGGTGCGCCGGCGGCCCGGCCTCGTGTTGGACATGCTCGGCCGGTGTGGCCGGCGGGACGCTGAGCCGCGAGATACGTGTCGTACTTCCGGCAGGAACCGCTGGCCCCCGCGTGGGTGCGCGCGGCGGCGGCGTCTCAGGATGCCGCGACCACCTGCTGGTTGAGCAGGTCGGCCACCGCCGTGATCGCCCGGAGCGTGGGCACATCGGCACCGGTGAGGTCGGCGAGCTCCACCACGGCCGTGAGGAGCACGTCGAGCTCCATGGGGCGGCCCCGCTCCAGGTCCTGCAACGTGGAGGTCTTGTGTTCGCCGGTGCGCTCGGCGCCTGCGAGCCGCTTCTCCACCGAGATCTCCGGGTGGCAGCCCACGCGGTGGGCAACCTCCAGGGTCTCCTCCATCATCTGCGCGACGAGCGCGCGCGTGCCCGCGTGCCGGCAGATCCCGGCCATGGTCGCGCGGGTGAGCGCGCTGAGCGGGTTGAACGCGATGTTGCCCATCAGCTTGATCCAGATGTCGCAGCGCAGGTCGCGCTCGACCGGGCACTTGAGCCCGCCGGCCACCATCGCCTCCGCGAACTCGGTGCAGCGCGGGGAGATGCTCATGTCCGGCTCGCCGATGGAGAAGCGGGTGCCCTCCAGGTGCCGGACGACACCGGGTGACTCGATCTCGGTGGCCGCGTAGACGACACAGCCGATCGCCCGGTCCAGGGGCAGCGCCCTGGTGACCGCACCGCCGGGGTCGACGCTCTCGATCCGGTGGCCCTCGAAGGGGCCTGGCAGCTTGTGGAAGTACCACCACGGGATGCCGTTCTGGGCGGCGATGATCGTGGTGCGCTCGTGCAGCAGCGGCGCGACCATCGGGCCTGCGGCGGCGTAGGCGTTGGCCTTGAACCCCAGGAAGACGTGGTCCACCGGTCCGATCTCGGCGGGATCGTCCGTGGCGTTCGGGTGTGCGGTGAAGTCCCCCCGCGGACTGCGCACCTCCACTCCCCGCTCGCGCAGCGCCGCGAGGTGCGGCCCGCGGGCGACGAGGTGCACGTCAGCACCCGCCCGACAGAGGCTCGCTCCCACGTACGCACCGATCGCACCCGCTCCCAGCACAGCAACCTTCACGTCGGGCTCCCGTCCTCAGTGACTGTGCATGCAGTATGCAGTATGGAGTCGACGATGCGTCAAGCTTCCTCTGGACAACGGGCCGACCGTGGAGTACCAAGACAGCCATACCGTATGCAGTAGACAGGCCGTCGGGCTCCACGGGCGGTGACGACGAGGAGATGCTTCCCATGACGCAGACGATCCCCGGAAGCGCCGCCCGCAACGGGGTCGGAGATCCACCCGCCGCCGAGACGATTTCCGGTGGCCACCTGGTCGCGAAGGCACTCAAGGCAGAAGGCGTGGACACGGTCTACACGCTCTGCGGCGGACACATCATCGACATCTACGACGGCTGCGTGGACGAGGGCATCGCGGTCATCGACGTGCGGCACGAGCAGGTCGCGGCACACGCGGCCGACGGCTACTCGCGCATCACCGGCACGACCGGATGCGCCGTCGTCACGGCGGGCCCCGGCACCAGCGACGCGATCACCGGCGTGGCCAACGCCTTCCGGGCGGAGAGCCCGATGCTGCTCATCGGCGGCCAGGGCGCGCTCAACCAGCACAAGATGGGGTCCCTGCAGGACCTCCCGCACGTCGACATGATGAACCCGATCACGAAGTTCGCCGCCACCGTGCCGCACACCGCGCGCGTGGCCGACATGGTCTCCATGGCGTTCCGGGAGTGCTGGAACGGCGCCCCCGGGCCGGCGTTCCTCGAGATCCCCCGCGACGTCCTCGACGCCTCCGTTCCCCTCGAGCAGGCGAGGATCCCCCTAGCCGGCTCGTACCGCGCGTCCACCCGCTCGGCAGGCGACCCGGCCGCGATCGAGCAGCTCGCCGACCTCATCGCCCGGTCCGAGAAGCCGTGCGTGCTGCTGGGCAACCAGGTCTGGACGTGCCGGGCCACCGACGCCGCGATCGAGTTCGTGCGCACGCTCAACATCCCGGCGTTCATGAACGGCGCCGGCCGCGGCACGCTCCCGCCCAAGGACCCGATGCACTTCCAGCTGGCCCGCCGCCACGCCTTCAACGAGGCCGACCTGATCATCATCGTCGGTACCCCGTTCGACTTCCGGATGGGCTACGGGCGCAGGCTCTCCCCCGCCGCCAAGGTCGTGCAGATCGACCTCAGCTACGCCACGGTCGGCAAGAACCGCGACATCGACCTCGGCATCGTGGGTGACGCAGGCGCAGTGCTCGCCGCCGTCACCGCCGCCTCGTCGGGCCGCGTCACGAGCGCCCCGGACCGCAAGGCCTGGATCGAGGAGCTGCGGGCCTTCGAGGACGCCGCCTACGAGAAGCGGCTCCCCCGCCAGCACTCCGACGCCTCGCCGATCGACCCGTACCGCCTGGTCCACGAGATCAACGAGTTCCTCACCGAGGACTCGATCTACATCGGCGACGGCGGCGACATCGTCACGTTCTCCGGCCAGGTCGTGCAGCCCAAGTCGCCCGGTCACTGGATGGACCCCGGCCCGCTCGGCACCCTCGGCGTCGGCATCCCGTTCGTGATGGCCGCCAAGCACGCCCGGCCGGACAAGGAGATCGTCGCGCTGTTCGGCGACGGAGCCTTCAGCCTCACCGGCTGGGACTTCGAGACGCTGGTGCGCTTCAACCTGCCGTTCGTCGGGATCGTCGGCAACAACTCGTCGATGAACCAGATCCGCTACGGGCAGATCCAGAAGTACGGCGAGGACCGGGGCCGGGTCGGCAACACGCTCGGCCACGTGAAGTACGACGAGTTCGCGAAGATGCTCGGCGGATACGGCGAGGAAGTGCGCGACCCCGCCGATATCGCACCCGCGCTGCAGCGCGCCCGTGAATCGGGTCTGCCCTCACTCATCAATGTGTGGGTCGATCCCGACGTGTATGCGCCGGGCACCATGAACCAGACGATGTACAAGTGATCGGGGGCGATAGATGAGTGCGTTGGAAGGCATCCGCATCCTGGACATGACACATGTCCAGTCGGGCCCGTCGGCCACCCAGATCCTGGCCTGGCTGGGCGCTGACGTGGTGAAACTCGAGGCTCCGACCGGTGACATCACCCGCCAGCAGCTCCGCGACGTCCCCGATGTCGACAGCCTCTACTTCACGATGCTGAACTGCAACAAGCGCAGCATCACGCTGAACCTGAAGAGCGAGGAGGGAAAGCAGCTCTTCATCGAGATGGTGCAGCAGGCCGACGTCCTCGTGGAGAACTTCGGTCCGGGCGCGGTCGACCGGATGGGATTCACCTGGGACCGGCTGCAGGAGCTGAACCCGCGCCTGGTCTACGCCTCCATCAAGGGGTTCGGCGAAGGCCCGTACACGCACTACAAGGCGTACGAGGTCGTCGCACAGGCGATGGGCGGCTCGATGAGCACCACCGGTTTCGAGGACGGTCCGCCGCTCGCCACCGGTGCGCAGATCGGCGACTCCGGCACCGGCATGCACGCCGTCGCCGGCATCCTCGCCGCGCTCGTGCAGCGGGGGCGCACCGGTCGCGGCCAGCGCGTCACGGTGGCGATGCAGCACGCGGTGCTCAACCTGTGCCGGGTGAAGCTGCGCGACCAGCAGCGGCTCGCCCACGGCCCGCTGGCCGAGTACCCGAACGAGGAGTTCGGCGACGAGGTGCCGCGCTCGGGCAACGCGTCCGGCGGCGGGCAGCCCGGCTGGGCGGTGAGGTGCGCGCCCGGTGGTCCCAACGACTACATCTACGTCATCGTGCAGCCGCCCGGGTGGGCGCCGATCGCGAAGCTGATCGGCAGGCCCGAGCTGGCCGACGACCCCGAGTGGGCCACGCCGCAGGCCCGGCTGCCGAAGCTCGACAAGATGTTCCAGCTGATCGAGGAGTGGTCCTCCGGGCTCAGCAAGTGGGACGCGCTCGCCGAGCTGAACGCCCACAACATCCCCTGCGGCCCGATCCTCTCCACCAAGGAGCTGATCGAGGACGCGTCGCTCGCCGACAACAACATGATCGTCACGGTCGACCACCCCGAGCGCGGTGCGTTCAAGACCGTCGGCTGCCCGATCAAGCTGTCCGACTCCCCGGTGAAGGTCGAGACCTCTCCGCTGCTCGGCCAGCACAACGAAGACGTGTACGTGCGCGAGCTGGGCCTCGACCCGGAGCGCTTCGCCGAGCTCAAGACGAACGGAGTGATCTGAGCATGGGAGCCGGGTACGACAAGGACGCCGTGCGCGATGTCCTCGACAAAGCACTGGCCGAAGGCCGCGACTCGCTGACCGCCCCGGAAGGCCGCCGCGTCTGCGAGGCGTACGGCATCCCGACCCCGGGCGAGGGCCTCGCCAGCACGGCCGACGACGCCGTCCGCCTCGCCGCCGAGCTGGGCGGCAAGGTCGTACTGAAGATCGTGTCGCCGGACATCCTGCACAAGACGGAGGCGGGCGGCGTCAAGGTCGGTGTCTCCGGCGACGACGCCGTACGCGCGGCCTTCGACGAGATCATCGCCAACGCCAAGGTCTACAAGGCCGACGCCGACATCGACGGCGTGCAGGTGCAGCAGATGCTCGCCGGCGGCCAGGAAGTGATCATCGGGGCCACCACGGACCCGACGTTCGGCAAGGTCGTGGTCTTCGGTCTGGGCGGTGTGCTGGTCGAGGTACTCAAGGACGTCACCTTCCGACTCGCTCCGGTCGACGCGGAGACCGCCCACTCGATGCTCGACGGCATCCAGGCGGCCGAGGTCCTCAAGGGCGCTCGTGGGGCGGAGCCGGCCGACGCCGACGCGCTCGCCGAGATCATCACGCGGCTGTCCGACCTGGTCACCGACTTCCCGCGGATCCGCGAGTTCGACCTCAACCCGGTGTTCGCCCGCCCCGACGGCGCGTCCGCCGCCGACGTCCGCATCCTGCTCGACGCCGAGGAGCCCGCCGAGCCGGTGCGCTACAGCCAGGAGGAGATCCTGGCGACGATGAACCGCATGATGCGGCCGAACGCCGTGGCCGTCATCGGGGCCTCCGCGGAGAACGGCAAGATCGGCAACTCCGTGATGAAGAACCTCATCAACGGGGGCTACGCGGGCGAGATCTACCCGATCAACCCGAAGGCCGACGAGATCCTCGGGAAGAAGGCCTACAAGAGCATCGGCGACGTGCCCGGCGAGGTCGACGTGGCGGTGTTCGCCGTGCCGGCCAAGTTCGTGCCGCAGGCCCTGCGCGAGGTCGGCGAGAAGAACGTCCCGGCCGCGGTTCTCATCCCCTCCGGCTTCGGCGAGACCGGCAACCACGAGGCGCAGGAAGAGATCGTGAAGATCGGCCGCGAGTACGGCGTGCGCCTGCTCGGGCCGAACATCTACGGCTACTACTACACGCCGCAGAACCTCTGTGCCACGTTCTGCACGCCGTACGACGTCAAGGGCGGGGTGGCGCTCACCTCCCAGTCCGGCGGCATCGGCATGGCGATCCTCGGGTTCGCCCGCACCACGAAGACGGGCGTCTCGGCCATCGTCGGCCTGGGCAACAAGTCCGACCTCGACGAGGACGACCTGCTCACCTACTTCGAGCAGGACGACGACACCAACGTCGTCGCGATGCACCTCGAGGACCTCAAGGACGGCCGGGCGTTCGTCGACGCGGCGCAGCGGATCACCAAGAAGAAGCCGGTGGTCGTGCTCAAGGCCGGCCGCACCGCGATGGGGGCGCGGGCCGCGGGCTCGCACACCGGCGCACTGGCCGGCGACGACAAGGTCTACGACGACATCCTGCGCCAGTCCGGCGTGGTGCGCGCCTACTCGCTGAACGACATGCTCGAGTTCGCCCGCGGCATCCCGGTGCTGCCGACGCCGAAGGGCGAGAACGTCGTCATCATCACCGGCGCGGGCGGATCCGGCGTGCTGCTGTCCGACGCGATCGTCGACAACGGCATGTCACTGATGGAGATCCCGCCGGACCTCGACGAGGCGTTCCGGAAGTTCATCCCGCCGTTCGGTGCCGCGGGCAACCCGATCGACATCACGGGCGGCGAGCCGCCGTCGACCTACGAGGCCACGATCCGGCTCGGCCTCGAGGACGACCGGATCCACGCACTGGTCCTCGGCTACTGGCACACGATCGTGACGCCGCCGATGGTCTTCGCCGAGCTCACCGCCCGCGTGGTGGCCGAGTTCCGGGAGAAGGGGATCGAGAAGCCGGTGGTGGCGTCCCTCGCCGGCGACACCGAGGTGGAGGAGGCGAGCACATACCTCTACGACCACGGGGTCGTCGCCTACCCGTACACCACCGAGAAGCCGGTGGCCGTGCTCGGGGCGAAGTACCGCTGGGCGCGTAGTGCCGGTCTCGTTTGAGGAGATGCAGAGCTGGGGCTGGTACTGAGCCCGGCTCGGCCTGGTACCGAAAAGCGCATCGGGTATCGGGAAGGTAGGCCCGGCCGGTAGCCCTGGGGAACTCGCCCACCCGCCAGGGACCGACCGGGCCGGTCGGCAGCCGATTCGTCATATGTTCCACACGAGGAGGAAGTCGCGGAAAGGCAGGGTCGGGCGGGTAGGCCCCACTCAGGAGATCCCAATGGAGAGGTCCCAGCAGTGACGACTTCAAAAGAACCCGAGGCCGCGTCGGGCGATCCGACCGCCACCGACACACGCGTATGGCACGCTGGCGGCCTAGCTCCGATGCCCATCCGGAAGCTTCCGGATGCACCCCCCTCCGTCCACCTCCTCGGCCCGACGGTATTCCTCGTCGCGCTCGGTGTGGGTATGGGCGAGTCGTACATGTGGCCACGACTCGTGCTGCTGTTCGGGCCCGAGATCCGGTGGCTGTTCCTGATCGGTGTCACGCTGCAGGCGTTCGTCCTGCTGGAGATGGCGCGTTATGCAATGGCGACCGGTGAGTCCATCTTCACCGGCGCGGCGCGCGTCTTCAAACCGATCATGTGGTTCTTCTTCACGATCGCGATCCTCATCTACATCTGGCCGGGTCACCTCTCGGCCGGCGCGAGCGCGTTCGAACAGGCCACCGGTGTCCCGTGGCAGGTGACCGCCACCATCGGCATGCTGCTGGTCGGCACGCTGTTCACGCTCGCCAAGGTGATCTACGACCTCGTGGAGAAGATCCTCGGACTCCTGATCGGCCTCCTCGTGGTCGGGACGGCGATCATCGCCTCGCTGGTCGGCAACTGGGACGATCTGAGCTCCACGATCGCGGGCATGTTCGCGTTCGGCTTCATCCCGGCCGAGGCGCACACCGCCGAGTGGTTCCCGATCATCGTCGGTTCGATCGCGTTCGCGGGCCCTTCGGGTATGCAGCAGATGTGGTACACGCTGCACCTGCGGGAGAGCGGCGCCGGGATGGGCGCGCACGTGCCGAAGGTGCGCGGTCTCGCCCGGGCGGGAGTGGAGGAGGAGCGCTCCGCGACCGGCTTCATGTTCGACACCGACGATCCGGAAGAGCTGGCGAAGTGGAAGGGCTGGCGCAGGTGGGTCACGTTCGACGCCATCCTGCTCTTCTGGGGCATCACGATGCTCGTCACGATCTCGTTCACCGTGCTCGCCCGCGCGGCGGCGCGACAGAACCCGGCCGTCGTCGACGAACTGCGCAATGGTGAGCGGGAAGCGGCGCTGCTGGCGATGTCAGAGTCCTTCGGCTCGGTCGGCCTTCCGGTGCTCGGCACGGTGTTCCTCCTGTTCATCGCGCTGATCGGCCTGAACGCCACACTGGGTCTGTTCGACTCGTTCGCCCGCGGGCAGTCGGACATGGCCTACACCTTCATCCCGCGCACGCGGAAGTTCGGCATGTCCCGCCTGTACGGGTACTTCCTGTGGTTCGTGATCACCTTCGGGATCATCATCCTGTGGGGGGGCCCGGCCGACGGCCCCGAGGCGATCCTGGACGTCCTCGCGTTCCTGTCCGCGTTCGCCATGGGTGCGTACTGCATCGTGCTCTTGCTGGTGAACAACAGGATGTTGCCCAAGCCGATCCGTCCGAAGTGGTGGACCAACGCCATCATCGGCTTCGGTGCGGTGTTCTACCTGGGCGCATTGTTCTACAGCCTGGCCGTCTTCGGCGCCCTGCCGGACTGATGATGACTATCCGGAGCGCACGTCAGCTCGCCGAGATCGGCGCCCCCGGTGCCGTGATCGGCGTGATCGCCGGCGCCGTGGTCGGGGTGTTGGCCGGCATCGTCGGCCAACCCCTCGGCTGGGCGCTCACCGGTGCCGTGATGCTCGCTGTACCACTCGCCTGCGTCGGCGGGTGCTACGGCGTGCTCACCGGGCTCGGACATGCCAAGCCCGGCATGTTCACGCCTGCTGCCGTCCTGTGGCTGGTGGGCTTCCCGCTCTCCCGCCTGTGGCACGAGACGATGACACCAGTCGTGCTGGGTGGTCCTGCCACCCCGCCTGATGACGTCGTCACATTTCTGCTGTACCAGGCGTTGGTCGGCATGGGCTTTGCGATCGGATTCATCTGGCTCTACGAGCGGATCATCCCCGGATGGCTGGCTCAGATCAAGGACCACAATCCCTACGCCGAGCGGGTGTACGCCCGCTACATCGCCCACGCCGAACACATGTGGAACCTCAGGGAGCAGAGACGTGCCCGCCGCCAGGCGGGGCATGCTCCCGGGCAGGTGGGCCCCCCAGGGGGCACCACCAAGGTGAGGGCCAAACGGTCCTCGTGACGATCGGCGCGGCGGAGATTCTCCGCCGCGCCGATCGTTGAACCGGACATACGCCGGCGACAGCAGGGCGTCCCTTCCTCGGGAGAGAGATGAACATTCCGACCTGGGCCTGGTTCGTGACGATCGCGGCGTTCCTCGCCGTGATCGCATTCGACTTCTACCTGGTGGCCCGCAACCCGCGGGACCCATCGATGCGGGAGTCCACGATCTGGGTGATCGTGTACGTCTCCCTCTCCATCGCGTTCGGGCTGGGAGTGCTCGCCGTCGCCGGACCGCAGTACGGCGGTGAGTTCTTCGCCGGCTGGATCACCGAGTACTCGCTCTCGGTGGACAACCTCTTCGTCTTCGTGCTGATCATGAGCAAGTTCGCGGTACCGCGGGACTACCGGCAGAAGGTGCTCCTGATCGGCATCGTGCTCGCGCTCGTGCTGCGCGGAATCTTCATCGCACTCGGCGCGGAGGCCATCTCCCGCTTCGACTGGATGTTCTACCTGTTCGGGGCGTTCCTCATCTGGACGGCGTGGAAGCTCATCAAGGAGGCCGACGGGGACGAGGAGTTCGAGGAGAACCGCCTGCTGCGCTTCGTCGAGCGCGTGGTGCCCTCCACGAACCAGTACAACGGCGCGAAGATGACCACCGTCGTCGACGGCCGCAGGCTCGTGACGCCGATGCTCATCGTGATGGTGGCGATCGGCACCACCGACCTGCTGTTCGCGGTCGACTCCATCCCGGCGATCTTCGGCCTGACCCAGGAGCCGTACCTGGTGTTCACGGCCAACGCATTCGCGCTGATGGGGCTCCGGCAGCTGTTCTTCCTGATCGGCGGGCTCCTGGACCGGCTCATCTACCTCAGCAAGGGCCTGGCCCTCATCCTCGCCTTCATCGGGGTGAAACTGATCCTCGAGGCCATGCACCACCACGGCGTGGCCTGGGCCCCCGAGATCCCGATCCTGGTCTCGCTCGCCGTCATCGTCGGCACCCTCGCCGTGACGACGGTGCTCAGCCTGATGAAGTCCCGCCGCGACGCCGCAGCCGCGACCACCTCGGGCGACGAACTGACCGGGCCGAAGCACCACACGTCCGGCAACTGACCGACACGACACGAGCGCCCGCCCCCAGCAAAGGGGGCGGGCGCTCGTCGTGCGTACGGGCTCAGCCGCGCGTCGATCTCGGCCAGCGGGTCGTCGGCCCCGGGGGGAGGAGCTGACCAAGCACTCGTTCGTCGTGTTCGGTGCCAGTTCTGCGAGGTCCGGGTGCACGGGGTGGACGCGAGAGGCGCGCATGTCCCGTCTCCGCGGCGCTGCACGAGGGGCTGGAGATCGAGGAGGACGGCCGGATCGCCAACGGCGACCTGGCCGCGGGTACCTCCTCCCGGTCAACGCCGACATTCCCCGAGGTCGACATGCACTTCGTGCAGCACCCGGACACGCTGCACAATCCGATGGGTGCCAAGGGCGTCGGCGAGATCGGCACGGTCGGCATGGCCGCGGCCGTGGCGAACGCCGTGCACGCGCCACCGGCATCCGGGTCCGGCACATCCCGATCACGATCGAGGACCTGCTGGACCACGCCACGCCTCCGGCCGCTACCGTCGACCCAGCTGAGACAGCTCGGTCATGCCGGGACCGTGTCCCGTTCGTCCCCCTCGTCGGCGTACGCGCTGGCCTGGAGAACGAAGAGCTCGTGGTAGGTGCCGCCGAGGGCCATCAGCTCGTCGTGCGCGCCGTGCTCGATGAGCCGCCCGCGCTCCAGCACAAGGATCTGGTCGGCGTGCTTGACGTTCGCCAGCCGGTGGGTCACGAGAACGGTGATCCGCTGGTCGGCGCGGCCGTCGAGCCCGCGCAGCGCGGCGAACCCAGTGTGCTCGGCGCGGGCGTCCAACGCGGCGGTGGGCTCGTCGGCGATCACGACCGACTCATCGCGGTAGAGCCCGCGCGCGACCGAGATGCGCTGCCACTGCCCGCCGGACAGATCACGACCGCCCTGGAAATGCCGCGACAGTACGGTGGACCACCCGTCCGGCAGGCCGGTGACCACCGCGTCGGTGCCGAGCGGTACGACAACCACATGCCTACTGTATGCGGTATCCTTAGCCAATCCGTCCGTTTCGACACCGACGACCCGGCCGAGATGGCCAAACGGCCCGGCTGGCGACGCTGGGTCACCTTCGACGCTGCTGCTCTTCTGGGGTATCGCGATGCTGGCCACCGTGTCGTTCACCGTGCTCACGCAGGCCGCGGCCCGGCAGAGCTCGGACGTCGTCGCCCTGCTGCGGGAGGGCGAGCGGGAGGCCGCGCTGAACGCGATGCCGTCCTCGTTCGCCTCGGTCGGCGTACCGGCGATGGGCGGTGTGTTCCTCGGGTTCATCGCGCTGATCGGTCTGAACGCCACCCTCGGGCTCTTCGACTCGTTCTCCCGGGGCCAGGCCGACATGACGTACAACGTCGTGCCCGGCGCCAAGCGGTTCCGGACCTCGCACCTCTACGGCGGGTTCCTCTGGGGTGTGATCATCTTCGGGATCTGCATCCTGCTCTGGGGGCCTGCCGACGGTCCGGCTGCGATCCTCGACGTCCTGGCGTTCCTGTCCACCTTCGCCATGGGCGCGTACTGCATCGTGCTCCTGCTGGTGAACAACCGGCTGCTGCCCAAGCCGATCCGGCCGAAGCTGTGGACGAACCTGATCATCGGGTTCGGTGCGTTCTTCTACCTGGGGATGCTCCTCTACAGCCTCTTCCGCTTCGGTGTGGTCGTGGGTTGACGTGTCCCTCGTACACGCACGTCAGCTCGCCGAGGTCAGCGTGCCCGGCGCGGTGATCGGCGTGCTGGGGGTTCCGTTGTCGGCGGGCTGGCCGCGGTCGTCGGCCAGCCCGTCGGCTGGGCGCTCGCGGGCGCGGTCGCACTCGCCGTGCCGCTCGCCGTGCTCGGCGCGATCTACGGGGTGCTCGTCGGTCTCGGCCACGCCAAGCCGGGCATGTTCGCGCCGGCGGCACTCATCTGGTTCCTGGGATTCCCCCCGTCCTGCTCGGCGGGAGTGCCACACCGCCCGACGACGTCGTGACGTTCCTGGCGTACCAGGCCCTCATCAGCATGGGCTTCGCGATCGGCTTCATCTGGCTGTACGAAAGGATCAGTCCGGCCTGGATGGCGCAGATCAAGGACCATAATCCGTACGCGCAGCGGGTATACACCCGCTACGTCGCCCACGCCGAAGCGGTGTGGGTGGCCAGGGAGCACCGACGCGCCAGGCGTCGTGGCCCCGGCCTGCGGCGTCCACCGGGGCCGCCGCCCGGGCGAGGACTCGCCGGTCCTCGTGACGGACGGCGCGGTGGTGCGAGCCTGCCCGCCGCGCCGTCCCCGTTTCGACGCCCGCTGCCGGGCACAACCCCGACAGGAGAGAGATGAACGTTCCGACCTGGGCGTGGATCACGACGATCGCGGCGTTCCTCGCCGTGATCGCATTCGACTTCTACCTGGTGGCCCGCAACCCGCGGGACCCATCGATGCGGGAGTCCACGATCTGGGTGATCGTGTACGTCTCCCTCTCCATCGCGTTCGGGCTGGGAGTGCTCGCCGTCGCCGGACCGCAGTACGGCGGTGAGTTCTTCGCCGGCTGGATCACCGAGTACTCGCTCTCGGTGGACAACCTCTTCGTCTTCGTGCTGATCATGAGCAAGTTCGCGGTACCGCGGGACTACCGGCAGAAGGTGCTCCTGATCGGCATCGTGCTCGCGCTCGTGCTGCGCGGAATCTTCATCGCACTCGGCGCGGAGGCCATCTCCCGCTTCGACTGGATGTTCTACCTGTTCGGGGCGTTCCTCATCTGGACGGCGTGGAAGCTCATCAAGGAGGCCGACGGGGACGAGGAGTTCGAGGAGAACCGCCTGCTGCGCTTCGTCGAGCGCGTGGTGCCCTCCACGAACCAGTACAACGGCGCGAAGATGACCACCGTCGTCGACGGCCGCAGGCTCGTGACGCCGATGCTCATCGTGATGGTGGCGATCGGCACCACCGACCTGCTGTTCGCGGTCGACTCCATCCCGGCGATCTTCGGCCTGACCCAGGAGCCGTACCTGGTGTTCACGGCCAACGCATTCGCGCTGATGGGGCTCCGGCAGCTGTTCTTCCTGATCGGCGGGCTCCTGGACCGGCTCATCTACCTCAGCAAGGGCCTGGCCCTCATCCTCGCCTTCATCGGGGTGAAACTGATCCTTGAGGCCATGCACCACCACGGCGTGGCCTGGGCCCCCGAGATCCCGATCCTGGTCTCGCTCGCCGTCATCGTCGGCACCCTCGCCGTGACGACGGTGCTCAGCCTGATGAAGTCCCGCCGCGACGCCGCAGCCGCGACCACCTCGGGCGACGAACTGACCGGGCCGAAGCACCACACGTCCGGCAACTGACCGACACGACACGAGCGCCCGCCCCTACTGGGGCGGGCGCTCGTCGTGCGTACGGGCTCAGCCGCGCGGTGTCTTGTCGTCCACCTCGGGGTCGTCGTTCTTCGGGTGCCGTCGCACCGTGGTCGCCCCGCGCTGCATGCCGAGGACGCTGACCACCGGGCCGAGCGCCACCTGGCCGAGCCCGCAGATCGAGGTCTTGCGCATCACCATCTCGAGCTCCAGGACGCGCTCGCGGCCCGCGTCGTCGAGGCCGCCGCTGCCGATGGCCTCCGTGAGCAGGGTGTGCGCCTTCATCGAGCCGACCCGGCACGGCACGCATTTGCCGCACGACTCGTTGCGGAAGAAGCGCAGCACGTTGGTGGCGGCGGCGAGCAGGTCGGTGCCCTCGGCGATCGCGACCAGGGCCCCCGAACCGAGCATCGACCCCGCCTCCGCGAGCGTGCCGAAATCCAGGGGGACGTCCAGCTGGTCGGGCCCGAGGAAGTTCGACGACGCCCCACCGGGCTGGACGGCCTGCAGCGCGGCACCCCCGGCCACCCCGCCCGCCTCCTCCAGGAGCGCACGGGCGGTCGTGCCCATCGGCACGCAGTAGACACCGGGCCGTTCGACGTGCCCGGACACCGCGAAGAACTTCCAGCCGACGGAGTCGCCGACGCCCTGGTCGCGCCACCACTGCGCGCCCCGCTCGACGATGACGGGCACGTCGGCGAACGTCTCGACCGAGTTCATCAAGGTGGGCCGGCCCCACAGCCCGTGCACGCCGGGGAACGGGGGCTTGTTGCGGGGCTCGCCGCGGTGGCCCTCCATCGCCTCGATCAGCGCCGACTCCTCGCCCAGGATGTAGCCGCCGGGTGAGGTGAAGACATCCAGCTGCAGCGTCCGGCCCGAACCGAGCACATCGGTGCCGAGCAGCCCGGCGGCCCGGATCGCCTCGATCTCGGCCCGCAGCACGTGCTCCTCCGGCCCGTACTCGTGGCGGATGAACACGTATCCCTGCTCCGCCCCGGTGCAGACCATGCCGAGCAGCAGGCCCTCCAGCACCAGGTGCGGCTCGTCGGCCAGGATCTGCCGGTCCTTGAAGGTGCCGGGCTCGGACTCGTCGGCGTTGCAGATGGCGTACTTGAGCCCGGCCGGCTGGTCGGCGACGAGCTGCCACTTGCGGCCGGTGGGAAAGCCCGCACCGCCCATCCCGCGCAGGCCGGAGTCGGTGACGGCGGCGATGACCTCCTGCGTGGTCCGCTCACCGGTGAGCACCGAACGGAGCACGCGGTAGCGCTCCTCCCCCGCTGCGTAGGGGTCGTTGGGCCAGGGCTCGGCGCGCCCGGACGGGGTCGGCGACGCGTGGCCCAGGTCGTCGACGCGGGCGGCGGCCACCAGCGCGTCGGTGTCCTCCAGCGCGGCCGGATGCTCGTTGACGGCCACTGCGGGTGCGATGTCGCAGCGGCCGAGGCAGGACACCTCGGTGAACTCGACGTCGGCGTCGCCGTCCAGCCGGGCGTGCAGCTCGGCGAGCCTCTCATCGGCGCCGGCGAGCCAGCACGTGAGGTCGTGGCAGCCGTGCACCGCGACCTTGGGTGGCGGGTCGGTGCGGAAGTGTGGGTAGAACGAGATGAGCCCCTCGATCTCGTAGAGCGGGCGGCGCAGCTCGCGCCCGAGCGCCACCAGCTCTTCGCGCGGCAGCCAGCCCAGCCGCGCCTGGATCGCGTTCAGCTCCGGGATGAGGCTCGGTCCCGGGAACTTCCCGGCCCGCGCCTCGACGCCCGGCACCTTCGCCGCCGTCATCGCCTGGCTCCGATCGCCTCGACCTGCATCATCGTCTACCGTATACCGTCCACAAGCCGTCAGTGGATACGAGTGCCGGAGCACTCGTATCCACTATGCGTCGGAGATGTGTCAGTCCTCCGACTTGCTGGTGTCCTTCAAGCCCTCGGAGATCATGTCCATCACCGACGAGTCGGCCAGCGTCGTGACGTCACCGATCTCGCGGTTCTCCGCCACGTCGCGCAGCAGCCGCCGCATGATCTTCCCCGAGCGCGTCTTCGGCAGCTCGTCGACGACCATGATCTGGCGCGGCTTCGCGATCGGACCGATCTCCTTCGAGACGTGGTCGCGCAGCGCCTTGATGGCGTCGGCACCCTTCGCCTCGTCCTGGGCGACGTTGCCGCGGAGGATCACGAACGCGACGATCCCCTGCCCCGTGGTGGCGTCGGACGCACCGACCACGGCCGCCTCGGCCACAGTCGGGTGGCTCACCAGCGCCGACTCCACCTCCGTCGTGGAGATGCGGTGGCCGGACACGTTCATCACGTCGTCCACCCGGCCGAGCAGCCAGATCGCGCCGTCGTCGTCGTACTTGGCGCCGTCACCGGCGAAGTAGTAGCCCTGGTCGGCGAACCGGGACCAGTACGTCTCGCGGTAGCGCTCTTCGTCGCCCCAGATGCCGCGCAGCATCGACGGCCACGGCCTGTCGAGCACCAGGTACCCGCCACCGCCCGGGCCCACCGGCTTGGCCTCCTCGGTGACGATCTCGGCGCTGATCCCCGGGAGCGGGCGCATCGCCGAACCCGGCTTCGCGGCCGTGACGCCGGGAAGCGGGGAGATCATGATCGCGCCGGTCTCGGTCTGCCACCAGGTGTCGACGATCGGGCACTTGTCGCCGCCGATGTGCTCCCGGTACCACATCCAGGCCTCGGGGTTGATCGGCTCGCCGACGCTGCCCAGCACCCGCAGCGACGACAGGTCGTACTTCGCCGGGATGTCGTGGCCCCACTTCATGAACGTGCGGATCAGCGTGGGCGCCGTGTAGTAGATCGAGACCCCGTACTTCTGGATGATCTCCCAGTGCCGGCCCTCGTGCGGGGTGTTCGGGGTGCCCTCGTACATCACCGACGTCGCCCGGTTGGCCAGCGGCCCGTAGACGATGTAGCTGTGCCCGGTGACCCAGCCGATGTCGGCGGTGCACCAGTAGACGCTCTCGCCGGGCTTGTGGTCGAACACCACGTTGTGCGTGTAGGCGCACTGGGTGAGGTAGCCACCCGAGGTGTGCAGGATGCCCTTCGGCTTCCCCGTGGTGCCGGAGGTGTAGAGGATGTAGAGCGGGTGCTCGGCGTCGAACGCCTCGGGCGTGTGCTGGTCGGACTGCTCGTCCACCAGGTCGTGCCACCAGACGTCGCGGCCCTCGGTCCACGGCACGTCGATCTCGGTGCGCTTGACGACCAGCACGTGCTCGATCGTCGGCGTCTGCCCCGTCGCCTCGTCGGTGTTCGCCTTCATCGGCGCCGGCTTGCCGCGGCGGTACTGCCCGTCCGAGGTGATGAGCAGCTTGGCCTCGGCGTCCTCGATCCGGGCCTTGAGCGCGCCGGGCGAGAACCCGCCGAACACCACGCTGTGCATGGCACCGAGCCGCGCGCACGCCAGCATCGAGAACACGGCCTCGGGGATCATCGGCAGCTGGATGGCCACGCGGTCGCCCTTGCCCACGCCCAGCTCGATCAGCGCGTTGGCGGTCTTGCACACCTCACGCTGCAGGTCGGCGTAGGTGATGGTGCGGGTGTCGCCGGGCTCGCCCTCCCAGTGGAAGGCCACCTGCTCGCCGTGCCCGGCCTCGACGTGCCGGTCCACGCAGTTGTAGGCCACGTTGAGCTTGCCGCCGACGAACCACTTCGCGAACGGGGCGTCCCAGTCGAGCACGCGCTCCCACTTCTGCTCCCAGTGCAGCCGCTCGGCCTGCTCGGCCCAGAACGCCTCGCGGTCGGCGTCGGCGCGGTCGTACCAGTCGGCCGTGGCGTTGGCCTGCGCGGCGAACTCGTCGCTCGGCGGGAAGCTCCGGTTCTCGGTGGACAGGTTGCTCAGCGTGGCGTTTTCCTCGGCCATCAGTGCCCTCCTGGCTCCTGGGCGGCGGCGCCCGGCTCCACATTCTCGGTGTCCGACGCTAGTGCGCCGCACACCTGAACGCACCGTCGGTCCGGACAGGTCGGGCGATTTCGACGGACGGTCGACGAAGGGCCGACCGGCGGCCGAGAAGCGGCGAGCCCGGGCCGCTGCTCGAAGCATCGCCCGTCGCGCGCGTCCCACGAGCCGGGTGGCAGCATGCGCAGGTGGCCGTGACCGCCGATCCGCTGGCCCCGCTGCTCGACCTGCCGGGGGTACCCGAGGCCGTGGCGCGGGCGCGCGACGCGCTGGTCGCGGTGCACAACCACCCGGTCAACCGGCGGGGCTGGCCGGCGAGCGCCGCCGAGGCGAGCCTGCGCGCGGCGCGCGCGTCCGCCGCCCTTGACGGAGCCGCGCTCGCGCCGAACGACGCCGTGAGCGATCCGGTGCTCGCCGGCGCCGTGCGCGCCGCGGAGGAGTGCGGGCGGCTGCTCGGTGCCTGGCGCAGCTCTCCGCTGCAGGCCCTCGCCCGGCTGCACGTCGTGGCCGCCGCCGACCTCGTACCACCGGACCGGCACGAGGCGGAGCTGGGCAGGCCGTGCGCCGGCGAGGGGGTGGCCACGCGGATCGGACTGCTCGCCGACCTCGTCACGGGCGGCACCCGCGTGCCGGCCCCGGTGCTCGTGTCGGTGGTGCACGGTGAGCTGCTCGCCCTCGCACCGTTCAGGGCGGCGAACGGGGTGGTGGCGCGGGCCGCGGCCCGGCTGGCCGCGGTGGCTGCGGGTCTGGATCCGAAGGGGCTCGCCGTGCCGGAGGTGGGGCACCTGCGCCATGCCGCGCAGTACCGGGACGCGGCGGCGGCGTTCGCCGGGGGCACCAGCGACGGAGTGCGGGAATGGGTGCTGCACTGCTGCGCGCAGTGGGAGGCGGGGGCGCGGGAGGGCACGTCGATCGCCGACTCCCGCAGCTGAGTCAGCGGTTCGGTGCGATCGCGGCGGGATCCGGCCGTTGTCGCACCGACCTGCCGATCACGACGTCGCCGGCCCCGCCCGCGGCCAGAGGCCGGGCCCGGACAGACGAGACGGGCGGCGCTCCCGTGGGAGCACCGCCCGCCTCGCGGGAAGTCCGAGATCCAGGCGTGCACTACGTGTCGTGGTAGTGGCCTCGGCGTCCGGCGTCCCGGTACGCAGGCCCACGACGACATGCCTCCCGCGGCGTGCTGTGCGTGGAGCGCCCGACCTTCCCGCACGGAGCCCTGCTCGGGGTGGACGGGTGCTTCTCTGCCGCACCGCCCCTGGCCGTCAGGGGTCCGTACGGCTCTTTGTAGTCGGTGACTCGGACCACAGCAAGGGGCCTCGAGAGGTGCACCGGTTCAGGCACGCAGGGTGGCGATCAGTGACTGTGCCATCACCCTCAGGGACCCCGGTGGCATCACGAACGGACCGGTCGCCGCCACGCGTACCAGCCGATAGCGGCCAGCGCGGCAGCCGCCCCGACACCGGCCGCCGTGAGCGTGGTGCGCAGTGGCGGACGGCGGAACCGCAACGCGACCGGATCGGCGAACGTCAGGACGGGCCAGCCGCGCAGCGCGGCCTCCCGGCGCAGCGCGCGGTCCGGGTTGACCACGGTGGGATGCCCGACGGCCTCGAGCAGCGGCAGGTCGGTGATCGAGTCGGAGTAGGCGCGGCAGTCCTCGAGCCGGTACCCCTGCTCCTGGGCGAGGCGGCGCGCTGCCTGCGCCTTCTCCTCGCCGTAGCAGTAATAGTCGATCAGTCCGGTGTACCGGCCGTCGACCACGCCCATGCGGGTGGCGACACAGCGGTCGGCACCGACGAGGGCGGCGATCGGCTCGACGACCTCGTGGCCCGACGCCGAGAGCACGACGACCTCGTCGCCGTTCGCCCGGTGCTCGGCGATCAGCGCGGTGGCCTCGGCGTAGACCAGCGGCTCGACGATGTCGTGCAGCGTCTCGGCCACGATGCTGCTGATCTGCGCCACCTCCCAGCCGGTGCACAGCGCGGTGATCCGCTTGCGCAGCAGGTCCATCGTGTTCGCGTCGGCGCCGGACAGCACCAGGAGCAACTGTGCGTAACCACTTCGGAGCGCCGCGCGCCTGCTGATGAGCCCCTGCCGGCGGAACGGGCGGCTGAAGGCGAGCGCGCTCGAGCCGGCGATGATTGTCTTGTCGAGATCGAAGAACGCGGCGGCGCCGGAGCGAGCCGGCGCCGGGGTGGGCAGCTGCGGGGGGAGCGCACCGGACACCCGGGCGAGCTTGCCAGACAGGACGGACACCGACGGGGTCCTGGGCCGACACCATGGCAGCGGCTTTGCATCTGAAGCGCGCGGATGTGCTCGTCAAGGGCTACGATGGAACCGTCCGGCTCTGTCCGGACGCGGTTCAGCTCGACCCCCCGGAGCTGAACCAACAGACGGCCCCCGCCAATCCCCCCTGGCGGGGGCCGTCCCATGTGTGGGGGGCGATCAGTACCCGGCGTGCTTGTCGACGACGTTGCGCAGCGGCTCGCCCGCGACGAAACGGGTGAGGTTGTCGACGAAGATGTCCACGCCTCGCCGCTGCGTCTGCGCCGTGGTCGCGCCGTTGTGCGGCGTGACGATGACGTTCGGCAGCGACCAGAACGGGCTGTCCGGCGGCAGCGGCTCGACGGCGTGCGCGTCCAGGCCCGCACCGGCGATCCCGCCGTCCTGCAGCGCGGTGAGCAGCGCGGTGTCGTCGGCGATGCCGCCGCGGGACACGCAGACGTAGAACGCGGTGGGCTTCATCGCGCGAAAGGCGGCGTCTCCGAGCAACCCGCGGCTCTGCGCGGTCAGGGCGGCCGTGACGACCACGAAGTCGGACTCCGCGACGAAGTCGGTGACCTCGCCCGGCCCGTACATCCGGTCCACCTCGGGCACCTGCTGGTCGGGGCGGCGCCGCAGCCCCAGCACCCGCATGTCGAACGCGGCGGCCCTGCGGGCGAGGGCCGTGCCTGCGCCGCCCATCCCCACGATGCCGCACGTCGCACCGGCGAGCTCGCCGTGCCGGTGACGGTCCCAGCTGCGCGAGCCCTGTGCGCGCAGCCAGCGCGGCGCGTCCCGGTCGAGCATCAGCATGAGCATCAGCGCGTGCTCGGCGAGCGGGACGGCTCCGTTGCCCTTCGACGACGTCAGGACGACCGGGCTCGCCACCATCTCGGGGTACAGCGCGCCGTCGACGCCCGCGGCCCAGCTGTGCACCCACCGCAGCCGACCCGCGGCCGCGAGCCCCGCGGCCTCGAGGTTCCCGGCCACGACGTGCGCATCCGGGAGCCGGTCCGCCACCTCGGCGGTCCGCGCCGCGAACACGACCTCGGCGTCCGGCGCGGCCGCTCTGATCCGCTCCTCCTCCTGCTCCGGAACCCCGCAGACGACCACGAGAAGCGGTTCACCCATCACGTCTCCTTGTCGATGACCAGCACCTCGAACAGCCCGAGCGGCGGGAGGTCGACACCCGGCCTGCCGTCGCGCTCGGTCACGCCCAGGTCGATGCTCGCGCCAACGGCCCGAACCCGCGCCGCCGGGTCCGCCCACGGGATCCACAGCCGGGCCCCGTGCACGGGGACGGGCGGCCCGAAGCGCTGCGGCCCGGCGCCGGTGAGGTTCACCAGGTGCACCACGAGCCCGGCCCGCGAGCGGCCGAGCACCACCTCCACCTGGTCGGGCAGGTCGGTGTCCGCCCCGACCGGCACCGGCACGGCCGCGCGGACGGCGTCGACGAACAGGTCGCGGTGCGCGGACAGGCCCACTTCCCGGTAGGCCCGGCCCACGGTCCACGGCAGCACCGTCATCCGGCCCGCGGCGAGCAGGCCGGGCTGCGCGAGCTCGACGTGCCCGTGGCACTTCTCCGGCGGCCCGTAGGGCGCCCGGGAGAGCACCCGCATCGCGGTGCGCGCACCGTCCGTCGGCGCGACGACGTGGTAGGCGCCGATCACCGGAACCGGGAACGCGCCGTCACCGTCGGGGAGCAGGTGCATCGACCGGACGGCCTCGACGCCGTCGCGTACGGCGAGGCGTTCCCGCACCGGCGACCCGACGAGCTGTGCGACTTCCCCGTCGAACCCGCTGGAACCCGTGGTCACGATCGCGCCGGTGAACGCGTCGAGCGCGGCGACGGCGGCGGGATCGAGCGCACCGAGGTCGGGGAGCACGACCACCGAGTACTCGTCGAGCCGCCCGCAGTCGCCCAGCCGCTCCTCCCCCAGCACGTCGAACGGCACGTGCCGTTCGAGCAGTGCCCGGTATAGGCCCTGGAACTCCGCGGTCGAGGGCCGCGGCGCGAGCGGGTCCGGCCGCACCAGCAGCACGCGGGCCGCCGGGACGAGGTCGGTGTAGACGTCCTGGTGGTCGCGGTGGTGGCGGGTGATCCGCCCGGCGACGCCGAGGCACTCGTAGCGCGAGTCGTCCGGCGTGCCCATGACGTACGTCGACGGGTTCGCTCCCCGCGAGATCGCCTGCACGAGGTACTGCGCCACGTGCTCCGGTTCCTCACCGGCGAGCCGGTAGGGCATGTCGACGAAGCCGACCGCGTTCGTGAACACCGGTACGTGCGGGCGGTACGTGCGGGCCGCGCTCACGTGCTCGCTGGTGCGGTGGTGCCACAGCGGGCGCCCGACCGCGTTGTTCGCCTCGTGGAAGACGATGTCGGCGGTGTCGCCCATGATCAGCGGCGCCTCCGGCCTGCGCACCGCGATCCACTCGCGCATCCGGCCGCAGAACTCGTCGATCATGCCCTTGGCGAACCGGCGCCACCGGGGGTACGAGCGATCGTCCGGCCCGGCCGGGAGCGGCGCGCCGAACGCCCGCGCGCACGACAGGCACTGGCACACCCCGCGGTAGCGGCCGCTGTAGTCGCGCTCGTTGTAGGAGGCCCAGTTGAAGAAGAAGCCGTCGACCTCGTAGCGCGAGAGCACCTCGTCGACCACGGCGAAGCTCTCCCGCTGGTAGTACGGCGCGCTCGGGCAGACGCTGGTGAGGCCGTTGTAGACCTGCCACTCGCCGTCCGGACCGACGAAGCACCACTCGGGGTGCTCCTCGGCGCGGCGCCGGTCGACCTTGGAGAAGTCCATCCGGGCGAGCAGCCGGATCCCGCGGTCGTGCGCCGCGGCCACGGCGTCACCGACGAGGTCGCCGCTCGCGCGCTGTGCGAGTGCCGGATTGCGGGTCTGCGCGGGCAGGTCGGTCGGGTAGTTCGAGACGATCCCGCCGACCGACAGCAGCCACGCGTTCGCGCCGAAGTCCTCGATCTGGTCCAGGACCCGCTCCACGTCGAGGCCTGCGTCGATCTCCCTGAGGTTCGTCTGGAACGCGCGGAACGGCTCGTGCCACCACAGCCCCATCAGCGATCCCACGTCACGTGCAGCACCTCGAGCAGCTCCACCGAGTCGACGACCACCGAGACCCGGCCGTCCGCCACCGTGACGTCCGGTTCCGCTCCCGCCACCAGCAGCCGCGCGCTCGCCCCGGTCCGCCCGTCCGGCAGCGCCACCGAGACGGTGAGCGGACCCACCGGGATCAGCTCTCGCACCGGACCGCGCATCGCGCCGGGGTTGGTGAGGTTGACGAGGCACACGGCGAGCTCATCGTCGCCCTCGTGGACGGCGATGTCGTGCAGTCCCGGCCCGCTGACGGCGACCCGGTGCGGCCCGCCGAGCGCCCACGTCACCGCGTTCGCGATCAACCGACCGTGGTCGGGCTGCAGCGCCTCCCAGAACAGCGAGCCGAGGTCGAACGCGATGTGGACCGTGCGCCCCTCGCCCTGCCGCGCCACGACGGCCGGGTCCTCCGGCGGGCGGCGCGCGTAGAGCTCCTCCATCGGCAGGTCCGGGTAGTCCGGGACGAACCGGAAGGGCACGTCGGCGTCCGGGGCTGCGGCGACGCGCACCAGGTGGGTGCCGCCGATGATCCGCCGGGCGCCCTCGTACCCGGCCGAGAGCGGATGCTCCCCCGTCAGCGCGATGTAGTTGTTCTTCACCGGGCCGCGGGCGTCCTGCTCCAGGTGCACGCCGAGCACGTCGGCGAGCCCGAAGTCGGCCCGCGGCGTGCCGTCGGCGGTCTGCAGCGACGTCCGGTACCCCGCCACCACCCCGCCGCCCGCTCGCACGAACTCGCGCACGGCGGCACACGCCTCGTCGCTCAACCGCTCCGCGTTGGCCAGCACGAGCACCCGGAAGCGCCCGAGCTCCTCCGGCGTGAACCGGGTGGCGGAGACGAACTCGAACGGGATCCGCGCTTCCACCAGCGCCTGGTGGAAGCCGTCCTCGTGCGGGTCGCCCCCGGGTTCTGCCGTGTCGAACACCGCGACGTCGGCGGTCACCCGCATCCGGGACAACACCGGCTCCACGGCCGCGTGCAGGCCGAAGGCATCGACGACGGGGGCCACCCACCGGTCGTCGGGCACGACGCCGTTGAACTTGGTGAACCACGGGAGCCCGCCCTGCGCGAACCCGTCCACGATCCACATCCGGATCTCAGCAGGGCCGGCCACCGAGTCCTTCCAGCGGTGCGCGTGGTGCTCGGGGCCCACCGAGGAGATCAGCACCGCCGGGCGGTCGCGGAACGCCCCGCGGCTGCGCTTGGCGTTGCGGCCCGCGGTCCACGGCGGCTCGATGCCGGTACGCCCCTGCCGGTCGAGCACGAAGAAGGGGTAGTGCCGCTCGATCAGGTCGCGGTCGAGCTCGTGCACGGCCAGGGAGCCGAGGTTGGGGATGAACCGCGCGTGCGGGCGGATGTCCTTCACCGCCGTGTCCCACAGCGCCACGAGCTCGCTGAGCTGCTGGCGCCGCCACGGGACGTAGGCCTTCCACGCGAGGTCGTCCGGGTCGTACGGTTCGAGCGGCAGCTCGTGGCCGGTGGCGTCGAAGAACGACCGGCGCGCGTGCTCGCTGTAGGACACGCCGTGGCCCTGCCAGCGGTTGGCGAAGATCGCGTCGATGTCGTACTCGCGCATCAGCTCGCGGGCGACCTCCGTGACGAACTCCCGGTTGTACGGCCCGAACGGGCAGGTCACGTACGTGCCGGGGAACGCCCAGTGCTCGCGCGGCGCGCCGTCGGGTGTACGGGCCACCCACTCCGGGTGGGCCGCGAGCGCGTCGGTGTGCACGGCGTGCGGGTCGACGCGCGCCATCACGTGCATGCCCAGCCCGCGCGCCCCCGCGACGAGCTCGCCGAACGGGTCGCCGTCCCCGAGGTGGCGGCTGCGGTAGTGGAACGGGATCCGCGTCGGGTAGAAGGCCATGTAGCCGCCCGCGCTGATGCACGCGGCGTTGGACCGGGTCCGGCGCATGACGTCGATCCAGAACGCGGGATCGAACTCGACCGGGTCGTTCTCCGTGAGGGTGAGCTGGGTCCAGCGCGTGGCCGTCCGGTGCCAGTCGGGGGTGCGCAGGTTCATTTCAGTCCCGTCGTCGAGATGCCGCGGATCAGGTACTTCTGGGCCGTCACGAAGAACACGATGATGGGCAGCAACGACAGCAGCGACATCGCGAACAGCGCGCCCACCCCGCTCGACGTCTCCGAGCTCATCATCGAGTTGAGCGCCACCGGCACCGTGAACATCTCGGTGGAGGTCAGGTAGATCAGCGGCGTGAAGAAGTCGTTCCACGTCCAGATGAAGGTGAAGATCGCCGATGTCACCAGCGCGGGCGTCATGAGCGGCAGGATGATCGACCAGAAGGTGCGGAACGGTCCCGCGCCGTCCACCCACGCCGCAGCATCCAGCTCGCGCGGGATCGTCCGGATGAACTGGACCATGAGGAACGTGAAGAACGCGTCGGTGGCGAGGAACTTCGGCAGCAGCAGCGGGAAGTAGGTGTTCACCATCCCCAGCTGGGAGAAGAAGATGTACTGCGGCACCACCAGCACGTGCAGCGGCAGCATCACCGACACCAGCGTGATGGCGAAGTACAGCCGCCTCCCCCGGAACTCCAGCCGGGCGAGGGCGTAGGCCGCGAGCGAGCAGGAGACCAGGTTGCCGACGATCGAGCCGACGCTCACCATCAGCGAGTTGAGGAAGAACAGCGAGAACGGCTCGTCGAGCGCGTTCCAGCCGTCGCGGTAGTTCTGGAACGTCACCTCCGACGGGATCAGGCCGGGCTCGGACAGCACGAGGTTGCCCGGCTTGAACGAGCTGGCCACCATCCAGATCAGCGGGTAGATCATCACCAGCACGAACGCGCACATCACGACGTGCCGCACGCCCGCCCTCATCGCTCGTCCCCGTAGAACACCCAGTACCTCGACAGCAGGAAGTGCCCGGCGGTCACGAGCGCGATGACGAGCAGCAGCACCCACGCCATCGCCGACGCGTAGCCCATGTTGAAGCTCTGGAACCCCTGTTGGTACAGGTAGAGCGTGTAGAACAGCGTGGAGTCCAGTGGCCCGCCCTGACCGCCGCTGATGATGTGGGCCTGGGTGAACGCCTGGAACGCGCCGATCGTCTGCAGCACGAGGTTGAAGAACACGATCGGCGTGAGCAGCGGCACCGTGACGCTCCAGAACTGCCGCACCCGGCCGGCGCCGTCCACCCGCGCCGCCTCGTACAGCTCCTCGGGGATCTGCCGCAGCCCGGCCAGGAAGATGATCATCGGCGAGCCGAACGTCCACACGTTGAGCACCACGAGCGTCGACAGCGCGGTGTCCGGGTTCTGCAGCCAGCTCTCACCCTCCACGCCGAACCAGCCGAGCAGGCTGTTGACCAGGCCCTCGTGGCCGAAGAGCTGCCGCCAGAGGATCGCGACGGCCACGCTGGACCCGAGCAGCGACGGCAGGTAGAAGGCGCTGCGGTAGAGCGCGAGGCCGCGCATCCCCTTGTCCAGCAGCACCGCGAGCAGCAACGCGAAGCCCAGCTGCAGCGGCACCGAGACCAGCACGTACCACAGCGTGACGCCGACCGAGGCCCAGAACCGCTCGTCCTCGACCATCCGGCGGAAGTTGTCCAGCCCGACCAGCTCGGGGTCGTGCAGCAGGTCGTAGTCGGTGAACGACAGGTACAGCGACGCCAGCAGCGGCACGGCCGTGATGAGCACGAGCCCCAGAAGGAACGGCAGCAGGAACACGTGCGCAGCGCCGCCCTGCCTGCGGAACGACGGCGTCCGACGGCGCCGCGGCGGTGGCGGTGGGCTCTGCGCCACCGGTCGCACGAGCGTGTCCTGGGTCATGACGCCTGGCCCAGCTCGCGATCGATGTCGGCGATCACGCGCGCGGCGGCGTCGGCGACGCTCGCCCGCTCCAGCGCCACCTCCTCCACGCCGCGGGCCATGATCGTGCGCCACGTCCCCGAGCCGGGCGGCGCCTCGTATCGGGGCTTCTGCTCCTGCGCCAGCTCCTGTTCGACGACGGTGAGCATCTTCTTCTCGTCCTCGTTCGCCACGGCGTAGGCCTCCTGCAGCATCCGCGGGTTCGCGGGCGCGCCCACCGAGAGCCCCACGATGCGCAGGAACGCCGGGTCGTTGATGTTGAACTGCACGAGCCGGCCTGCGGCGTCGAGCGCGTCGTCGTCGATGCCCCGGTAGACGGCGAGCCGGCTCAGGTAGCCGAAGCGGTGGCCGGGGGCCGCGTCGGGGAGCACCGGCATCATCCGCAGGCCGAACTCGTAGTCGGGGAACATCGGCGCCTCGTCGGCGATGTGGTTCGAGTTGCCGAAGGTCATCAGCACCTTGTCGCCGACCACCTCCCACTCCGGCGACGCGCCCTCCTGCTCGGACAGGCTCGTCGTGGCACCTGCGCGCCGCAGCACCTCCCACCACTCGAACCACCCCTCGAGCGCGGCGGCGTCGAAGCCCATGCGCCCGTCGGCGGTCCACAGGTCCTGCCCGTGCTGGCGCAGCCATGCCTCGAAGCACAGGTCGGCCTGGGCGTTGTAGTGGATGGCCTTGCGGCCCGCCGGGGCGTTGCGCGCGTAGTCGATCAGGAACTCCGAGAGCGCGTCCCAGGTCCAGCTCTGCGGGTCGTCGGCGGGCAGCTGGGCGCCTGCCTCGTCGAGGAAGGTCTGGTTGTAGCGCACGGCTGCCGTCAGCACGGAGCGCGGCAGCGTGTTCAGCTCGCCGTCGATCTTGAACGACTCCAGCTGCGCGGCGCTGAACGCGGAGAGGTCGAGGGAGCCGATGTCGTCGAGGCGCCGGTAGAGGCCCGCATCGTGGTAGCTCATGACGTGCGGTGACGGGATCCAGAA
This sequence comes from Pseudonocardia hierapolitana, assembly GCF_007994075.1. Lineage (NCBI taxonomy): Bacteria > Bacillati > Actinomycetota > Actinomycetes > Pseudonocardiales > Pseudonocardiaceae > Pseudonocardia > Pseudonocardia hierapolitana. Next base: position 3,022,636 of record NZ_VIWU01000001.1, read on the forward strand.
GACGTCGGGTACGTCGCGGCCCGCCGTCTGGACGGTGATGCGTTCCTGGAACGCGTCGTAGTCGGCGAACTCGGGCCGGACCTCGATCCCGGGGTTCTGCGCGACGAACGCGTCCAGCGCGGCCGTGTACTTCTGCTGCCGGACCGTGTCGCCCCACCACGCGTAGCGGATCGCGCTGCCGTCCGACCCGCCGCCGCAGGAGGCGAGCGCCGTCATCCCGGCTCCGAGTCCGACCAGCTGCATGAAACGTCGTCGGTTCATCGGGTCCATCGAGGTGCTCCTCGGCTCTGAGGTGGATGCGGCCGTGCCGACGCTACGAACTGGTGCACTTGTCAGTCAAGATGCTCTGCATACTTGTCTAACAATTTTGCCGGGCAGTAGCGTAGGCGCATGTCGGCAGGCACGTCGCGGTTCACGCTCGCGCCGTCGTCGATGATCGACGCGCTGTACGAGTCGATGCGGCAGCGGATCATCAACGGCGAGATCGCCGCGGGCGAGAAGGTCACCGAGGCACGGGTGGCCGGCGAGTACGCGGTCGCCCGCCCCACGGCCAAGGCCTGCCTGGAGCGGCTCACGGCCGCCGGGCTCCTGCAGCGCACGGCCCACCGCACCGCGGTGGTGCCCGAGCTCGGCGTGGCCGAGATCCTCGACCTCTACTTCGCGCGCGACTCGATCGAACGGCGCGCGGTGCAGCGGCTCGCCGAGCTGGGCACGGTCCCGGACGAGGCCCGCGGAGCCCAAGAGAACATCGAGCGCGCGGTGGCCGACAAGGACTTCGCGCACCAGGTGGAAGCCGACATCGCGTTCCACACCTCACTGGTCGACGCCGTGGGCAGCAAGCGGCTCTCCCGCATGCACGAACTGATCATGGGCGAGGTGCACCTCACGATGGGCCAGTTCCAGGCCCACCGCACCACCGACCCCCACACCGTGGCCGCGGAGCACGGGGCGATCCTCGCGGCGATCGAGACAGGCGATCCCGCGGCTGCCGCCGACCACCTGTCCGACCACCTGCGGGCCGCGCGGGACCGGCTGGTCGCCCGGCTGGCCCGCGACGAACGACAGCAGGAACCTCCGCGCGTGGGCGTTTGACCGCAGCGAGCAGCACGGGAACGTCCAGGCGGTGACGGCGGCGTGCCTTCGCGCCGATCTCGACGTGGTGATCGCCGTCAGGAGCGCACGAGCGATGCGGGTGCCGCAACCGCGTGCGTCTCGGGCCCGCGTGGGGCCTCACAGGCTGTGGATCGATCGCCGGAAGCGAGCAGCCCCCGATCCATTCTTCCCCAGGGGGCCGACGAGAACGGGCTGGTCAGCCACCTGCTGACCGAGTTGTCCACATCAACCACAGGTTGTCCACAGGTTCGGTGATCGTCCGCCACACGCCCCCTCGACCGGCCACGCTGGCTCGTACCCGGCTCGCCCGACCGGGTCCACGAGGAGGCTGTCGTGCGATCGAGAGAGATGACGGAGCGGCCGGGTCCGCCGCCCCGAGGCCTGGTCATGGTCTCCGACCCCGACCTGCTCGACGCGCTCCTGCGGCTCGCGGCGGCCGCGGGGTGCGAGATGCAGCGCGCGGTCGATCCCCCGCAGGCCCGCGCGTTCTGGAGCGACGCCCCGCTGGTGCTGCTCGACGCCGCCGCGGCCGCGCAGTGCGCCCGGGCCGGCCTGCCCCGGCGCGGCGACGTCGTCCTCGCCGTACGCGGCGAACCGCCGGCCTCGGTGTGGCGGCACGCGGTCGCCGTCGGGGCCGAGCACGTCATCACGCTGCCCGAGGCCGAGCAGTGGCTGGTCGCCGCGCTCACCGACGCCGCTGAGGGCCCGCGTCCGGGCGGCACCGTGCTCGCCGTCGTCGGCGGCCGCGGCGGAGCCGGGGCATCGGTGCTGGCCGCGGCCGTCGCGGTCACCGCGGTGCGCGAGGGTGCCCGAGCCCTCCTCGTCGACTGCGACCCGCTCGGCGGCGGGCTCGATCTCGTCCTCGGCGCGGAGGACCTCGGCGGGCTGCGCTGGCCCGGCGTCGGGGTCGAGGGCGGCCGGGTCCCGGCCTCGGCCCTCCACGCGGCACTCCCGTCACCCCGTGTCGGGCGCCGCGAGGGCGCGCTCGGCGTCCTCTCCTGCGACCGCAGCACCCACGGGCCCGCGCCCGCGGCCGTGCGCGCCGTGGTCGAGGCGGGCCGGCGGGCAGGCGACATCGTCGTGTGCGACCTCCCGCGCCATCCCACCGAGGCGGCGGCCGCCGCACTGGCGGTCGCCGACCTCGTCGCGCTCGTCGTCACCGCCGACGTCCGCTCCTCCGCCGCGGGCGCGCGGGTCGCCGCGCTGCTCGGCCGGCACGGCAGGCCGGTCCGAGCCGTCGTCCGCGGCCCTGCGCCGGGCGGTGTCGAGGCCGACGAGGTGGCCAGGGCGGTGGGAGTCCCGCTGCTCGCCGCCATGCGCCCGGAGCCGGGGCTGGCGCGAGCGCTGGAGCGCGGCGAGGCTCCGCCGCGGCCCCACGGTCCACTGGCCGGCGCGGCCCGCGCCGTGCTCGCCGCGGTGCGCGCCGCATCGGGGGCGCGCTCATGAACGCGCACGCCGGCACGGCGCCACCGGCCGACACCACCCCGCTCGTCGACAGGGTGCGCTCCCGGCTCGCCGCCACCGGTGGCGAGCTCACCCAGGCCGCCGTGGCCGCGGCCGTGCGGGCCGAGTCCGGAGGGGTCGTCTCCGACCTCGACGTGCTGTCCGCGCTGCGGGTACTGCGCCAGGAGTTCATCGGCGCAGGCCCGCTCGACCAGCTGCTGCGCGACCCGCGCACCACAGACGTCCTCGTCTGCGGGCCCGCCTCGGTGTGGGTCGACCGAGGAGCCGGCCTCGAGCGCACCGCGGTCCGCTTCCCCGACGACGGCGCGGTGCGCCGCCTCGCGCAGCGCCTCGCGATCGCCGCCGGACGTCGCCTCGACGACGCCAGCCCGTACGTCGACGGCTGGGTCGCCGACGCGGGCGTGCGGCTGCACGCCGTGCTGCCACCGGTCGCCGCCGACGGCACCTGCCTGTCGCTGCGCGTCCTCCGCCCGGCGGCCCACGACCTCGCCGCGTTGCGCGCGTCGGGCACCATCGACGCCACCGGCGAGGCGGTGCTGCGCGCGGTGCTCGCCGCCCGGCTCGCGTTCGTCGTCTCGGGGGGCACGGGCAGCGGCAAGACCACGATCCTCGCGGCACTCCTCGCCGCCGTCGACCCGCGGGAGCGCGTGGTCTGCGTCGAGGACGCCGAGGAGCTGCGGCCGCGCCACCCGCACGTCGTGCGGCTCGTCGCCCGGCCCGCCAACATCGAGGGCGCAGGCGGGGTCACGCTGCGCGACCTCGTGCGGCAGGCCCTCCGGATGCGACCCGACCGCCTGATCGTCGGCGAGGTGCGCGGCGGCGAGGTGTGCGACCTGCTCGCCGCGCTCAACACCGGCCACGACGGCGGCGCGGGCACCATCCACGCCAACTCCGCACGCGAGGTTCCCGCGCGGATGGAGGCGCTCGCCGCCGCAGGCGGGCTGCCCCGCGACGCGCTCCACAGCCAGCTCGCCGCGGCCGTGCAGGTCGTGCTGCACATGCACCGGCTGCCGTCCGGGGCACGGGTGCTCGACACGGTCGCCGTGCTGGGCCATGACCTCCACACCGACCACCACGCGGTCACCGTCCGACCGGTCTGGACACGGGCGCAGGGCTGGACCGCAGACCGCCCCGTGCTCGGTGCGCTGCTCGAGGAGCGGGAGGTGACCCTCCCGTGGTGAACGCCGCTGCCGCGTGCGCCGCACTCGCCGCTGCCGTCGCCTGCACACCACCACCGCCCGCGGTGGCCCGGTTCGCGGCGCTGTGGCCGGCCACGCGCCCCCCGCGCATCCGGTGGCCGAACCTCGTCGGGCCCGTTCTCGCTGGCGGGCTCGTTGGGGCCGTGCTCGCCGGGGTGGGCGGTGCGCTCGCCGGCGCGGTCGCCGCGCTCGTGGTCCGGCAGCGACGGGCGGTCCGGCGTGCGGCCCACGACAGGGCCACCGCCGCCGAGCAGCTGGCCGCCGCGGTTGCCCGCATCACCGACGAGCTGCGCGCCGGTAGCCATCCGGCCGCGGCGCTCGCGGGCATCGACGCCGACGGCCCGCTCGCCCGATCCGTGCTCGCCCCGGCCGCGGTGGCCGCGCGCCTCGGCGACGGGATCGTGCCGGCGCTGCGGCGTGGCGGCGTGACCCGCGCCGAGATCAACGCCGACGTCGAACGGATCGCCACGGCGTGGGCGCTCGCCGAACGGCACGGCATCCCGCTCGCCGACCTGCTCGGCCGTGCCCATGAGGACATCCGCTGGCGGGTCCGGTTCGCCGCCACCGTCCGGGCACAGCTCGCCGGGCCGCGTGCCACCGCTGCGGTGCTCACCACGCTGCCGGTCCTCGGCATCGCGCTCGGGCAGTTGATCGGCGCCGACCCGATCGGCGTCCTGCGCGGCGGCCCGCTCGGACAGGTCCTGCTGGTCATCGGCGTCGTGCTGCTGGCTGCGGGCAGCGCGTGGTCGGAGCGGATCCTCGGTTCGGCGGTACCCCGATGACGGGCGGGCAGCCGGTCTCGTCCGGCCAGATCGTGGCGCTGGTTCTGCTCGCCGCCGCGCTCCTCCTCTGCGGCGCCCGGCACGGCCACCACCGGCTCCGCGCGCTGCAGACCCCACCGTCACACCCACCTGGAGAAAGCCCTCCGGTCCGCCCGGCGTGGATCGCGGTCGGCGCTGCGGCCACCGGCGCACTGGGCTGGGCGGCCGCCGGTGCCCCGGCCGGGCTGCTGCTCGCCGCCGCCGCGGCGGGCGCGGGCGTCCTCGCGGCGCGCCGCGGCCGGCCGGACGGAGCGCTCGCTCCCGAGCCGGACACGGAGCTCGCGGCCGGCTGGGAGCTGCTCGCCGTGTGCCTGGAGGCAGGGCTGCCCGTCGCGCTCGCCGTCACGGCGGCCGCCGAACCGCTCCGGGGTGCCGTCGGTGCGCGCCTGCGCCGCACCGCGGGCCTGCTCGAGCTCGGCGCCGACGCGGAGGCGGCGTGGATCGCCGCGGAGCGGCTGCCTGCCCTCGCCACGTTCGCCCGTGCGGCGGGGCGGTCGGCGAGCACCGGTTCGGCGCTGGCCCAGGTCGCCCGTGCCGAGGCCGAGCGGATCAGGGCCGGCCTGCTCGACACGGCGCAGGCGAAGGCCCAGCGCGCCGCCGTGCTCATCACCGCGCCGCTCGGCGTGTGCTTCCTGCCGGCATTCCTGGTCCTGGGCATAGCCCCGGTCGTCGTCGGCCTCGCCGGCGAGGTGCTCGCGAACTGGTGAGCACCGTCCACCCACGAGAAGAGGAGAGAACAATGATCCAGTCCCACGCCACCCGTCCGGTCAGCACGCAGCTGCAGTCACGGCTGCGCAGGCTCGTCCACGACGACCGGGGAATGAGCACGGTCGAATACGCAATAGGCACGGTGGCCGCCGCCGCCTTCGGGGCACTGCTCTACACGGTCGTCACCGGCGACTCGATCCTCACGGCGCTCACCGGGCTCGTCGAGCGCGCCCTGACGGTCACGTTCTGATGGGCGCCCGGGTCCCGGCCAGGCGCCGACGCCGGGAAACGGCCGACGACCGGGATCGTGGAGCCGTCACCGTCGAGGCGGCGCTCGCCTTGTGCAGCCTCGCGGTGTTCCTCGCCGTGGCGGTCGGCGCCATCGCCGCGGCGGGCGGGTCCATCCGGTGCGTCGACGCGGCCCGCGAGCTCGCCCGGCTCGCCGCTCGCGGTGAGGCCGACCGCGGCCACGCCGTCGCCGCCCAGCTGGCGCCGTCCGGCGCCCGCCTGACGCTGCGCGCCGAGGGCGACCTCGTGGTCGCCGAGGTGTCGGCGGATGTCCTGCACCCCCTCCCGGTGCGGATCGGAGGTCGCGCGGTAGCGGCACTCGAGCCGGGAGCCACGCCACCATGAGCGGCCACCCACGCCGCTCCCACGACGGAGGCAGCGCCACCGTGTGGGCGGCGGTCGGCGTAGCAGTGATCACCACCGTGTTCGTCGTCGGGCTGCACCTGGGCGCCGCGGTGATCGCCCGGCACCGAGCCGAGGCGGCGGCCGACCTCGCCGCGCTCGCGGCGGCGGGCCTCGCCGTCGAGGGGCAGGAGGCCGCATGCCGCCGAGCCGGGGACGTGGCGGGAGCGGTGGGCGGCACCCTCACCTCGTGTCGGCTCGTCGGCTGGGACGCACTGGTGGAGGTCCGCGTACCGGCCGCGGTCACAGCGCCCGGCATCGGGATCGGCACCGCCGCAGGCCGGGCGCGGGCCGGTCCGGTCCCCACAACGGGCACTTCGGAGCCCGCACCGCCTGCGGTCGGCGGCACACAGCCGAACGCACCAGCCGTGACTCAGCCGGTCGGCGCCCGGTGCGGCGGCAGACCGCCGAGCGCCACGACGAGCGGTATGCCGACGTGGGCAGGCGGACCTGCTTGCCTGGTGATCGCCCCACCCGCGGCCTTCCACGGCCGCCCGACGACTCGGCGCACCACGGGAACGCTCGTCGTCACATCGGTACCGATCAGCGACACGTACTGGAATCGGAGGGATCCGACGCGCCTACTGGATGCAGTCCCCGGCCATGCACGCCAGGCCGGACCCCGGATGTCGCTCCCCAGACTGCGGTGGGGCCGGAACGTCGGAACCGACGCCCACCCCATATCCGGCCCACCGCGCGCCGACCGTCGCCGGCCGGCCCGGCCCCCGACGTGGCCGGCCGGCGGCGGTCTACCTCGGGGCCGTGCCTACGCACGGCCCGGCCCGCCGGTCGGGAGCACCGGTCGCCGCGGACGGCCCGCCCAGCGCCGCCAGCACCACGTCGAGCACCGCCAGCGCCCCCGACTTGTCCAGTGGGGCATTGCCGTTGCCGCACTTCGGCGACTGCACGCAGGACGGGCATCCGGTGCGGCACTCGCAGTCGGCGATCGCAGCACGGGTGGCGGCCAGCCAGCGGCCGAGCACCGCGTGCCCGCGCTCGGCGAAGCCCGCGCCCCCCGGGTGGCCGTCGTGCACGAACACGGTGGGCCGTCCGGTGTGCGGGTGCAGCGCGGTGGACATGCCCCCGACGTCCCAGCGGTCGCAGATGGCGAAGAGCGGCAGGAGACCGATCGCGGCGTGCTCGGCGGCGTGGAGCGCGCCGGGGATCCGCCGGGGCGGCACTCCCGCCGCCACGAGCGCCTCCTCGTCCACGTCGTACCAGACCCCTCGGGTGCGCAACACCTGCTCGGGCAGGTCCAGCGGGGTGGTTGCCAGCACGGTGCCGTCCGGGGCCCGTCGCAGGTACTCCACCACCTGCGAGGTCACGGTCACCTCGCCGAACGACACCCGCACCGGGCCGAGGTCGCGCTGATCGAGTACGCGCGCCACCTCGACGTCGGCCGTGGACCGCGCGTCGGTGCGGAACCCGGGGTCGGCCGCCGCCACCACGGCGATCCCGGCCTCGAGATCCAACTGCTGCACGAGGTAGGTCTCGCCGCGGTGCAGGTACACCGCGCCGGAGTGCACGGTCGCGGGAGCGGACGCGCCGTCCACCGTGCCGAGCATGCGGCCGGTCTCCGCCTCCACCACGGCCACCTGGCCGAGGCCAGAGCCCCTGATGTCCACCGCACCGGCGGGCCGTTCCCTCGTGGACGGCCAGTACCAGCCGGTCGGTCTGCGGCGCAGCACCCCGTCGGACACGAGCTCGTCGAGCACGGCGGCCGCGGGCGGGCCGCCGAAGACGTCGCGCACGTCGTCGTCGGTCACGGGCAGCTCGGCCGCGGCGCAGACGAGCTGGGGGCCCAGCACGTAGGGGTTCGCCGGATCGAGCACACAGCCCTCCACCGGGGCGCCCAGGAGGGCGTCCGGGTGGTGTACGAGATAGGTGTCCATGGGGTCGTCCCGCGCCACGAGCACCACGAGCGCCTCGTCACGGGCGCGGCCGGCACGTCCGGACTGCTGCCAGAACGACGCGCGGGTGCCCGGGAAGCCCGCCACCACCACCGCGTCGAGGCCTGCGATGTCCACGCCGAGCTCGAGCGCGTTCGTGGTCGCCATGCCGAGAAGCTCACCGTCGGCGAGCGACGCCTCGAGGGCGCGCCGTTCCTCGGGCAGGTACCCGCCACGGTAGGCGGCCACCCGAGGCGCGAGGCCCGGGTCGACGTCGGCGAGCAACCGTTGCGCGGTGAGCGCGGCCACCTCGGCGCCGCGCCGGGAGCGCACGAACACGAGCGTGCGCGCCCCCTCGACCACCAGGTCGGCGAGCATCCGGGCGGCCTCGGTGCCGGCGGGCCTGCGCACCGGTGCCCCGTTCTCGCCGGTCAGCTCCGGGAGCAGGGGCGGCTCCCACAGCGCGACGGTACGCCCCGACGCGGGCGAGCCGTCGTCGGTCACCGCCACCACCTGCCGCCCGGTGAGTCGAGCGGCGAATTCCGCAGGCTCGGCCACCGTGGCCGAGGCGAGCACGAGGGTGGGGCGCGAGCCGTAGCGCGCACACACGCGCAGCAGCCTGCGCAGCAGCAGTGCCACGTGCGAGCCGAACACACCCCGGTAGGTGTGGCACTCGTCCACCACCACGAACTGCAGCCTGCGCAGGAACATCGCCCACTGGCCGTGCCTCGGCAGCAGCGCGCGGTGCAGCATGTCCGGGTTGCTGAACACCCAGCGCCCGTGCCGCCGCGCCCAGTCACGCGCGTCGGTCGGCGTGTCGCCGTCGAACGGGGTGGCACGCACGTCGGGCACGGCGAGCGCGTCCAGCGCGCGCAGCTGGTCGGCCGCGAGCGCCTTGGTAGGCGACAGGTAGAGGGCGGTGGCCTTGGGGTCCTGCGCGAACCGCGCGAGCACGGGCAGCTGGTAGGCCAGCGACTTCCCCGACGCCGTCCCGGTGGCGACCACGACGTCCCTGCCCGCCCAGGCCAGCTCGGCCGCCTCGGCCTGGTGGGTCCACGGCGCCGGCACCCCCAGACGGCCCCACGCCTCCCGCAGCCGATGTGGCGCCCACTCCGGCCAGGCCGCGGTCCGCCCGGTCCGCGGCGGGAGCCGCACCGCGTGCCGCAGCGGACCGGCCTCGTCGCCATCAGACGGCGCCTCGCCCCCGGCGAGCAGGCGGCGCAGCAGGATTTCGCCCCGCCCCTCCTGTTCGCGCCCGTCACCCACGGTGTCCGAGGTTGGCACACCGCACCGACGGTCTCTCCCTCCGGTGCCCTCGGCCCGACGAGTCGATCAGCCGACGGTGAGGGGGCTCACTGCGCGGTGGCGAAAGCCACACACTTACACTGCACGCGCCTGTACCGCGCCCACGTGGGGCGACGGGTTCTCCAAGACGCCAGGGTTGCCGTCCGTGCTCCCTGGCCCGTTTCGTTAGTGACCAGGAGGACGGATGTCCGTGTCCACCCTCGCCGCGAGCGATCTGACGCTCGCGGGGGGCGACTACGCCATCGTCGGCGTGGTCGCGGTGGTCGCGCTCGCCGCACTGGCCATCGGCTTCGTCCTGCTCCGGGAGGTTCTCGCTGCCGGCGAGGGCACCTCGAAGATGCAGGACATCGGTCGAGCGGTCCAGGAAGGCGCCGCGGCGTACCTCAACCGCCAGTTCCGCACACTCGGCATCTTCGTCGTGGTCGTGTTCGTACTGCTGTTCGCGCTGCCGGGAGACATCGGCGAGCGCGTGGGGCGGTCGATCTTCTTCGTCATCGGCGCCGTGTTCTCGGCCACGATCGGCTACCTCGGAATGTGGTTGGCCACCCGCGCCAACATCCGGGTCGCTGCGGCCTCCAACGAGACCGGCGGCCGTGAGAAGGCCATGCGCATCGCGTTCCGCACCGGTGGTGTGGTCGGGATGTTCACGGTCGGCCTCGGCCTCTTCGGCGCCGCGGTGGTCGTGCTGGTCTACACCGGCCAGGCCCCGAAGGTGCTGGAGGGCTTCGGCTTCGGAGCGGCGCTGCTCGCCATGTTCATGCGTGTCGGCGGTGGCATCTTCACCAAGGCCGCCGACGTGGGCGCCGACCTCGTCGGCAAGGTCGAGCAGGGCATCCCCGAGGACGACCCGCGCAACGCGGCCACCATCGCCGACAACGTCGGCGACAACGTCGGCGACTGCGCCGGGATGGCCGCCGACCTGTTCGAGTCGTACGCGGTCACCCTCGTCGCGGCCCTGATCCTGGGCACCGCGGCGTTCGGCCAGCAGGGCCTGCTGTTCCCGCTGATCGTGCCGGCCATCGGGGTGCTCACCGCCGTCGTCGGTGTCTACATCACGCGCGCCCGGGAGGGCGAGGGCGGCCTCAAGGCCATCAACCGCAGCTTCTACATCTCCGCGGTCATCTCGGCCGTGCTGTGCGTGATCGCCGCCTTCGTGTACCTGCCGTCGAGCTTCGACGCGCTGACCTCGCCGAGCGACGCCAGCGTCGTCGCCGCCATGGCCGGATCCGACCCGCGCGTGATCGCATCGGTCGCGGTGATCATCGGCATCGTGCTGGCCGGCGTGATCCTCTGGCTCACCGGCTACTTCACCGGCACCGAGGACAAGCCGGTGAAGACGGTCGGCGAGTCCTCGCTCACCGGGCCGGCAACGGTCATCCTCGCCGGCATCTCGATCGGCTTCGAGTCGGCCGTCTACACCGCGCTCGTGATCAGCGCTGCCGTCTTCGGGGCGTTCGCGCTGGCCACGGGCTCGATCACGGTGGCGCTGTTCGCCGTGGCCCTTGCCGGCACCGGCCTGCTCACCACGGTCGGCGTGATCGTCGCGATGGACACCTTCGGCCCGGTCTCCGACAACGCGCAGGGCATCGCCGAGATGTCCGGCGACGTCGAGGGCGACGGGGTCGGCATCCTCACCGAGCTGGACGCGGTGGGCAACACCACCAAGGCCATCACGAAGGGCATTGCGATCGCCACGGCGGTGCTCGCCGCCACGGCCCTGTTCGGGTCGTACCGCGACGCGATCAACCAGGCGCTCACCGAGGCAGGCGGCACGCTCGCCGACGCGGGCACCGCGTTCGCCTTCGAGGTGTTCGCGCCGAACACGCTCGTCGGTGTGATCATCGGCGCGAGCGTCGTGTTCATGTTCTCCGGGCTCGCGATCAACGCCGTCACGCGCGCGGCGGGAGCGATCGTGTTCGAGGTCCGCCGGCAGTTCCGGGAGGACCCCGGGATCATGGAGGGCACCGTCCGCCCGGAGTACGGCCGCGTCGTGGACATCTGCACCCGCGACTCGCTGCGCGAGCTGGCCACCCCCGGCCTGCTCGCGATCTTCGCCCCGATCGCCGTCGGCTTCGGCCTCGGCGTCGGCCCTCTCGCCGGCTACCTGGCCGGCGCGATCGCCACCGGCACGCTGATGGCCATCTTCCTGGCCAACTCCGGCGGCGCGTGGGACAACGCGAAGAAGCTCGTGGAGGACGGCAACCACGGTGGCAAGGGCTCGTCGGCGCACGAGGCCACGGTCATCGGCGACACGGTCGGCGACCCGTTCAAGGACACCGCGGGCCCGGCCATCAACCCGCTGATCAAGGTGATGAACCTGGTCTCGGTGCTGATCGCCCCGGCGATCGTGACGTTCTCGGTGGGCGACTCGGCATCCACGCCGATCCGCATCCTGATCGCGCTCGTCGCGGCCGCGATCATCGTCGCGGCGGTCGTCGTGTCCAAGCGCCGGTCCACCAGCATCGCCGACACCCCGGCGGAGAGCACGGTCAGCTGACCGCATCTGCTCAACACGGAGGCCGTTCACCCGTACGGGTGGACGGCCTCCGTCGTTGATAGGGCAAGCGCCAGCCCCCGGGAGGACCCATGAGGACGCGCACGATCAGCTGCACCGTCGCCGCGCTCGCGGCGATCGCCGCCGGGTGCGGCGGCTCGCCCACGCCGAGCGATGAGGCCGTGGCCTGGACGAACCAGGTGTGCGGGGCGCTCTCCGGCTTCACACGGGCGGCGACGACGAGCCCCCGGATCGACCCCGCCGATCCGGCGGCCGCTGTGCAGGAGCTGGACCGGTACCTCCTGGCGACGTCCGACGAGCTGCAGCGTTCCCTCACCGCACTGGGCACCGTCGGCGCGGCGCCGGTGGACGGCGGCGACTCGTACGTCGGCCGCCTCGAGGAGGCGCTGCGCGGCATCCGGAGCGGATTCGACTCGGCGCGCACGCAGCTCGCCGCCATCGACGTGTCCGACCGGGCGGAGCTGGCGACGGCCGTACCGGCCGCCCTGGCCCCCCTGCAGGAGCTGCGGAACCTCCCCGCGCCCACCGAGGGGATGCGGGCCAGCGAGCAGCTCGCTGCGGCGAGCGAGCAGGCGGAGAACTGCCGCCGGCTCCGCTCGACCAGCGCGCCTGAGGGCTGACCGGAGACACCGCCCCGCCGCCGTAGAGGGCCGGTGCGGAGTGCGTCCGGCCTCCGGGCACACTGTCCGGTGACCGTGTCCCCACGCGCCGGGAGCAGCCACATGCCCCGTATCACCCCGTCCGCCCTCCTCCTTCCGGCCGTCGCGGCCCTGGCACTGAGCGGTGGATGCACCACCTCCGTATCAGGGGCCGCCTCCGCCGACGGTGCCGCGGTCGAGCAGGGCGCCGTGGCGTGGGTCGACCAGATCTGCGGCTCGCTCCTGCCGTACGTCGAGGCCGCGGGCTCGCCGCCGCAACCGACCGAGGCACCGGACGCGGCGACCCTCGTCCGCGACATCACCAACTACCTCAGCGAGTCCGAGCAGAGCGCCGGGGCCGCGGTCACCGGCATGACCGCTGCCGGACCGGCACCGGTCGCGGGGGGCGACGAGATCGTCCGGCGGCTGCGCAGCACGCTGGAGACGATGCAGGCGTCGCTGCGGGACGCACGGAGCCGGATCGAGCGGGTCGACATCAACAACCGGCAGGAGCTGCAGCGCGAGGTGCCCGCCGCGATCGAGTCGGTGGAGCGGCTCGCGAACACCCCGAGCCCCATGGCGGACCTGCAGCGCAACCCCGAGCTCGCCCAGGCGGGCAGGGAAGCCGCAGGCTGTCAGCAGATCGCGCGTGTGGTGGGGAGGTGATCGCATGACCCGCTGGTCCTGGCGCGGGTCGGTCCAGATCCGGATGCTCGCCACCGCAACGTTCGTCGTCACGGCTCTGCTCACCGCGGGCTGCACGACCACGGTGGGGGGCACACCGGCGGCCGACACGGAACCCGTGCCGAGCGAGGGCCCGGGGAGCGACCCGGTCGCATGGGCGGATCGGGTCTGCGAGGCCGCGTTGAGCTTCGCCGTGCCCGCGACGTCGGCCCCGGACTTCTCACGGACGAGCGACCTGCCCGCGATCCAGCGGGCGGTCAGCTCCTACCTGGGGACCGTCGTCACCGGCGCCCGGCAGGGCAAGGCCCAGCTGGCCGAGGTGGGCAGCGCCCCTGAGCCGGGAGGTGATGAGGCCGCCCGCCGCGCACAGGACGCGCTGGGGGCCCTCGAGGAGGATTTCGGCGGGGTCAAGGCCACGGTGGACGGCATGAACCCGAATGATCCTGCGGCCTTCATGACGACCCTGGCCCAGGTGGAGTCGAAGGTCGCGGCGGTCGACCCGCCGAACCCGCTCGGCGATCTCACCACCGCGCCCCGGCTGTACCGGGCGGCCGAGCGCTCGCCGCAGTGCCAGCGGCTGTCCGCTCTGGCGGCCGACACGCCGCGCTAGCGGGGTAGGTGGAACGGCGCGCCCGGTACCACGGATCGAACGGGTGTTCTACTCTGCGCTTCGTGTCGCAGCTGTCGATGTTCTCCGCGGAGGCGCGGCCGCCACAGGTGAGCGACCTGGCGGGGCTGCTCTGCGGTCCGGGACAGATCGCCCGGTTCGGGGCCGGGGACCAGGCCCGCCTCTCGATCGTCCTGCCCGACCCGGCCCGCGCCCCCGCGGTCGCCACCGCGTGCGCCGCCACCGGCATCCCGGTCACCACCGTCCGCACCGAGTCCGGCGCACTCGCGCTGCGCACGGCGTTCCGGTGCGACCTGGTCGGCCTGGCGAAGGCGTGGATGCGGGATTCGGCGAAATGCGTGCCGGAGGGATGGCAACTGGACGGCGCGGCGTTACGGATGTGGGCGCTCGCGGCGGGCAGGCCGGACGGGCGGGGCGGTTACCTCTTGGACCTCGACCCGCAGGCCCCCGAGACGCACCTCCCGCTCATCGCGGCGGCCACGCGGGCAGGCCTCCCACCGGCGCGGATCGGGTCGGGGCCTGCGCTGCGGATCAGCGGCACGCGTCGCGTCGCACGCCTGGTTGAGCTGGTCGGACCGGTCCCGCCGGGGGCCGCGACGGCGGAGTGGCCGAGGTACTGGGGTAGAACGGCGTCTTGACGGGATGGTTACGCTCTCGCGGCGCAGGTCGGCAGCACGTCGGTCCCTCCCCGGTTCCGCAGCTGAATGTGACGAGCGTGACAAAGCGGGTGGGTGTGCGAACGCAGGGTTCCGGCGAAAGCCGCTACCGAGGCCACGCATACTCGGTGTCCTGGCCCCCGTGCAGCCGGCGCGGTGGGTTCCGGGGACGGCCGGTGCGCGTGCCGACGAGAGGCGCTCGCCGACACGTCCGTAGACGATGGAGTAGGACCAGGTGGCAACCGGAACGACGAGTGCGAAGCCAGCGACCGGGAAGGGCGCGGGCGACGGCCGCGCGGCTGGCGGCGGCCGGGGTACCGGCACGTCCACCGGCGCCGCGAACGGGCGACCGACGCGACGGTTGGTGATCGTCGAGTCCGGCACGAAGGCCAAGAAGATCCAGCAGTACCTCGGCCGCGACTACATCGTGGAGGCCTCGGTCGGGCACATCCGCGACCTGCCTCGCGGGGCTGCCGACGTCCCGGCCAAGTACAAGGGCGAGCCCTGGGCCCGTCTCGGTGTCGACGTCGACAACCAGTTCGCGCCGCTCTACATCATCACGCCCGAGAAGAAGGGCAAGGTCGCCGAGCTCAAGGACGCGATGAAGTCGGTGGACGAGGTGCTGCTCGCCACCGACCCCGACCGCGAGGGCGAGGCCATCGCCTGGCACCTGCTCGAAACGCTCAAGCCGAAGATCCCGGTGCGCCGGATGGTCTTCCACGAGATCAGCGAGCCCGCGATCCGCGCCGCCGTGGAGAACCTGCGCGACCTGGACCACGACCTGGTCGACGCCCAGGAGACCCGCCGCATCCTCGACCGCCTCTACGGCTACGAGGTCTCCCCCGTGCTGTGGAAGAAGGTCATGCCGAGGCTCTCGGCGGGCCGGGTGCAGTCGGTGGCCACCCGGATCGTCGTGCAGCGCGAGCGCGAGCGCATGGCGTTCGTCCCGGCGTCCTACTGGGACATCGCGGCGCTGCTCGACGCGGGGGCCGACGCCTCGCCGCGGCAGTTCCCGGCGCGACTGGTCGCCGTCGACGGCACCCGGGTGGCCACGGGGCGCGACTTCGGCTCCGACGGGCAGCTCAAGTCGTCGCGCGGCAAGGACGCGCCGCGGGCGCTGGACGAGGCGAGCGCCCGCCGGCTGGCGGAGGCCCTCGAAGGCCGCGACCTCGCCGTCGAGTCGGTCGAGTCGAAGCCCTACACCCGCAAGCCGTACCCGCCGTTCATGACGTCCACGCTGCAGCAGGAGGCCGGCCGCAAGCTGCGGTTCTCGGCCGACCGCACGATGCGCAGCGCGCAGCGGCTCTACGAGAACGGCTACATCACCTACCTGCGCACCGACTCCACCACGCTGTCGGACACGGCCATCCAGGCCGCCCGCACCCAGGCCCGCGAGCTGTACGGCGCCGAATACGTCTCGCCGCAGCCGCGGCAGTACACGCGCAAGGTCAAGAACGCGCAGGAGGCCCACGAGGCGATCCGGCCGGCGGGCGAGACGTTCCGCACGCCCGGCGAGATCGCGGGCGAGGTCGACGGCGATGATTTCCGGCTCTACGAGCTGATCTGGCAGCGCACGGTGGCCTCCCAGATGGCCGACGCACGCGGCACCACCGTGAGCGTCCGGATCGCCGGCACGGCCGCCACCGGCGAGGACGTCACGTTCGCCGCGTCCGGTCGCACGATCACGTTCCCCGGCTTCCTCAAGGCCTACGTCGAGACCCTCGACGAAGGCAGCGACGGCCAGGCCGACGACGCCGAGTCCCGGCTGCCCGAGCTCACGCAGGGGCAGCCGCTCACGGCGGCGGAGCTGACGCCGGAGGGGCACACCACGAACCCGCCGGCGCGCTACACCGAGCCGAGCCTGATCAAGGCGCTCGAGGACCTCGGGATCGGCCGCCCGTCGACCTACTCGTCGATCATCAAGACCATCCAGGACCGCGGCTACGTCTGGAAGAAGGGCCAGGCGCTGGTGCCGTCTTGGATCGCGTTCGCCGTGGTCGGCCTGCTCGAGCACCACTTCGGGCGGCTGGTCGACTACGACTTCACCGCCGCGATGGAGGACGAGCTCGACGCGATCGCGCAGGGCACCCAGCACCGCACCGACTGGCTGTCGGGCTTCTACTTCGGCGCCGACCAGGGCCGGGAGGGCTCGGTCGCACGCTCCGGTGGGCTGAAGAAGCTCGTGGGCGTCAACCTCGAGGAGATCGACGCCCGCGAGATCAACTCCGTGCCGGTGTTCGACGACGTCGTGGTGCGCGTGGGCCGCTACGGGCCGTACCTGGAGCGCGTGCGCGACGGGCAGTCGCAGCGGGCCAACCTGCCCGACGACCTGCCGCCCGACGAGCTCACCCCCGAGGTGGCCGAGCAGCTGTTCTCGGTGCCGCAGGAGGGCCGCTCGCTCGGCGTCGACCCGGTCACCGGACACGAGATCGTGGCCAAGGAGGGCCGCTACGGGCCCTACGTCACGGAGATCCTCCCTGACACCGAGGCGACGGCCGAGACCAACGGCAACGGCAAGAAGAAGGCCGCCGCGAAGCCCAAGCCCCGCACGAGCTCGCTGTTCAAGTCGATGACCACCGAGTCCGTCACGCTCGATGACGCGCTGCGGCTGCTCTCGCTGCCCCGGCTCGTGGGCACCGACCCGGAGAGCGGTGAGGAGATCACCGCCCAGAACGGCCGCTACGGGCCGTACCTGAAGAAGGGCACCGATTCGCGCTCGCTCGCAGGCGAGGAGCAGCTCTTCACGGTCACGCTCGACGAGGCGCTGGAGCTGTACAAGCAGCCCAAGCAGCGGGGCAGGCGCACCGCCGCGGCCACCCCGCCGCTGCGCGAGCTCGGCAAGGACTCGGCCACCGGGAAGCCGATGGTGATCAAGGACGGGCGGTTCGGCCCGTACGTCACCGACGGCGAGACCAACGCGTCCCTGCGCAAGGGCGACGACGTCGAGAAGATCACCGACGAGCGCGCGAGCGAGCTGCTGGCCGAGCGGCGCGCGAAGGCCGGCACGACGACGAAGAAGGCCCCCGCACGCAGGAAGGCGGCGCCGCGGAAGGCCAAGGCCGAGACGACCGGCTGACCGCGAGTCCGGCATCCCGACCCGGCGAGTCCGGCATCCGGACTCGCCGCGGTCAGGCGGTGAGCAGGCCCTTGACCGCCGCTGCGAGGCGCTTGCCGTCGGCGCGCCCCGCGGCGGCCGCCGACGCGTGCTTCATCACCTGGCCCATCTGCCGCGGCCCCGGCCGCTCGCCGAGCTCGGCCGCGGCCTGTTCGACGGCCGCGCGTGCGATCCCGGCCAGCTCCTCGTCGGAGAGCTGCGCGGGCAGGTAGCGGGCCAGTACCTCGCCCTCGGCGCGCTCCTGGGCGGCGAGTTCGTCTCGGCCCGCTCCGGCGAACGCCTCGGCCGACTCGGCACGCTTCTTGGCCTCCTTGCGGATGATCGCGAGCACCTCGGCGTCGTCGAGCTCCCGCGCCGCATCCCCGGCCACCTCGGCGTTGCCGATGGCCGTCAGCGTCATCCGGAGGGTGGCCTTGACCAGCTCGTCCTTGGACTTCATCGCCGCGGTCAGATCGGACCGCAGCTGCTCCTTGAGAGTGCTCACGGGAGCGCACGCTAATGCACTCCCCACCCGTCGTACCCTGCAGTCGTGAACAGCTGGGCTCGGCTCGCGCTCGGCGCGACCACCACCGGTGCGGCCACCCTCGCCTACGCGGCCGGCATCGAGCGCCGCCGGTGGACCCTCCGGGAGAACACGCTCCCGGTGCTGGCCTCGGGCGCGCGGCCGCTGCGCGTGCTGCACGTCTCGGACCTGCACCTCACACCCCGCCAGTTCAGCAAGCAGCGCTGGGTCGCCCGGCTGGCCGAGCTGGAACCCGATCTCGTCGTCAACACCGGCGACAACCTCGCCCATCCACGTGCCGTGCCCGCCGCCATGGCCGCGCTCGGCCCGCTGCTCGACCTGCCCGGCCTCTTCGTGTTCGGCAGCAACGACTACTTCGGACCGAGACCCAAGAACCCGGCCCGCTACCTGGTGAAGAGCTCCCGTCGCAGCCACGGGGAGCCGCTGCCGTGGCGCGACCTGCGGGCCGCGCTCCTGGAGCGGGGCTGGCACGACGCCACCCACGCCCGCATCGACCTCACCGTCGCCGGGATCGAGGTCGCCGCGGCCGGTGTGGACGACCCGCATCTGGGCCTCGACCGCTACGACCGCGTCGCAGGCCGCCGCGAGAGCGCAGGCCTGCGCCTGGGCCTCACCCACTCCCCCGAGCCACGGGTCCTCGACCGGTTCGCCGCCGACGGCTACGACCTCGTGCTCGCCGGCCACACGCACGGCGGCCAGCTGCGCGTTCCCGGCATCGGTGCGCTCGTCACGAACTGCGGCCTCGACCGCTCCCGCGCCCGCGGCGCGTCCCGCTGGGGCGCCCACACGTGGCTGCACGTCTCGGCCGGGCTGGGCACGTCCCCCTTCGCCCCGGTGCGCTTCGCCTGCCCGCCGGAGGCCACCCTGCTCACCCTCGTTCCCCGGTTGTCGCTCGCATCCGCGGCTCGGGCCACCCCTGCGTCGGCGCCTGTGGACGTCGGCTAGACTCATCGACGGCCCTCGGGCCATCGGGGTGTGGCGCAGCTTGGTAGCGCGCTTCGTTCGGGACGAAGAGGTCGCAGGTTCAAATCCTGTCACCCCGACCAGAAAACACCGGGTCAGGGCCGGTTCTCCATCGGGAGGACCGGCCCTGATTCTGTTCTCCCGGTCGATCTGGGAGAAATCGGGGAGAAGATCTTGCCTAGGCAGGGCGGCGCTCGGTCCGCGCGTGAAGCTCATCGAGCACATCGGCTAGACATCGGTCCCGGGACTCGCCGCGAAGAACGTCGTCGACGTCGTCGTCGGTATCGATGACCCGGACGACGAAGCCTCCTACCGGCCAGCACTCGCCAACCTGGGCTACGACCTTCGCGTTCGCGAGCCCCAGCACCGGTGCTTTCGCGCGGGCGACCCCGACGAACCCGTCAACCTGCACTGCTACCCGCCCGACCACCCGGAGACCCGCAAGTACAGCTGGCAGTGGACCGCATAACGCCATTCACCGGCGGGCGTAGTGGGCGACGATCACGCCCTTGGTGGTCGTGACGCTCCCGGTGAGCTCGAAGTCGGTCAGCCGAGCGGCCCGTCGGACAGCCGCGTGCCACTTCCCAGGGCCAGCGGGTGGATCAGCAGCGTGTAGTCGTCGATCAGGCCGGCGGCGTGCAGGCTTCGGACCAGCGACACGCTGCCGTTGATCGACAGATCGTTGCCCGGCCGCGCCTTCAGCTCCGCCACCGTGTCGACGGCCTCGCCCCGCAGCAGGATCGACTTATGCCACGCGTCCGCGTCGGCTACTCGCTGACCCAGGCGACCCTCGCCGCGGGCACCGTCGGCGCCTTCCAGGTCCTCGGACGGCTGGCCTGCACAACGTTGCAGCCCCGGTTCCCCGCGCAGCGCACGGCGGTCCTGCTGTTCGTCGCGCAGGCGGCCGCCCTTCCCGCCCCGCTGCTCGCCACCGGCCACGGGCCGGCAGCCACTGTCGCCGTCATCACGCTGGTCGTGTTCTTCGGCTCGGGTACGGGCTGCCCGACCTGCTGCGCGGCACCCTGCTCGTCGGCTACTACGGACCGAGCCATTACCCCCGCATCAACGGGATAGTCGCGATCTTCGTGGTCGCCGCGCGTGCCGCCGGCCCCCTGCTCGCCGGCCTCGGCGTCGCCGCCTTCGGCGGCCACTCCGCCACCCTGGTCGGCGCGGCGGTCCTGACAGCGGTCGCCGCCTGTGCCCTGCATCGCGCTCACCGCGCGTTCACCACTGAATCGGGCGCCGGCTGAACCGGACGACCGGCGTCCGGTCAGGGTTGCGTTGTCGGGATCGGGAGTTCGGCCGCCACCGTCGTGCCCTCGTCCGGGTCGGTCCGGACCGAGAGCCGGCCATCCAGCACCCTCGACGAAGACCATGGAGGCGTCGATGTGCTCGGTCGATTTGGTCAGGGCCTCGGACACGAGGTAGTAGGCGGCGACCTCGATCGGCTCCGGCAGCCGTCCGCCGACCTGAACGCCCGGACCCGGCACCGCTCCGGGGATCAGGAAGAGCGGCCGAATCTGATCAGAGCTTGTCCACCGCCTGCTTCACCAGCACACCGACCCGGTCCTTGTCAGCGGTCGCGGGACCGCTCACCGCCACCATCACCGGTGTCCCGCCGACGACCTTCACGGCCGAGAACGTCGCGACCTCGTCCTCGGTGTAGTAGACGGCACCCTCACCGATTCCACCGACCCGTTCGGCGCCGGCCTTCTTATCCAGAATCGCCTTGATCATCTGATCAGGGGTGACCTTGTTGCCCTCGTAGACCGAGGCGACCAGCGCGGCCGCGTCTTCCCCGCCTACTGCGTAGGAACAGACGAA
The DNA here is from genome assembly GCF_007994075.1 of Pseudonocardia hierapolitana. Lineage (NCBI taxonomy): Bacteria > Bacillati > Actinomycetota > Actinomycetes > Pseudonocardiales > Pseudonocardiaceae > Pseudonocardia > Pseudonocardia hierapolitana. The sequence goes on from NZ_VIWU01000001.1 coordinate 3,043,371, forward strand.
GGCCTGACCGCCATTGGCGAGTTTCTGCGGCGCTGCCTCCGTTCCGGTGGCCCCGGAGATCGAGAACGCCTCATCGACTTCGCTGGTCTCGACGAACGGACAGGCCCCCGTGATCTCGGCGGCCGTCCGCAGGCCGGCCGGGCTCGACTGGCCGCCCGCGCTCGGAGTGGGCTGCGCGGTCGCCGGTGCGACCGCGCTGGCGGATCCGGCGGAACTGCTCCCCGAACATGCTGACATCAACGGCAATGCAGCTGCCACGACCGTCAGCGCGGCCCAGCGGACGGAAGTCCTGACACTTTTCGACACGAAGGTATTCACCACTATCGGTTGCTCGGAAGGATGATCGACGCAAGCTACTCCACGCGATCCACTCTCCAATCGATCACCCTTTTGGCCGCCTTTAAAGGTGCGGACGGCGGAATTATTGATGGTGCAGATGTCAGGAGTGTGACGAGTCCGTCGGGTGCCGGACGGGCGGCCTCCGGCCTAGTACTCCAGCCGTAGATCGTTACGCGCGTCCCTGAGCGGTCTTCTGACGCTGGTAGTGGCTTGTTCGAGCGTGGTATTGGTGGCGTCGTCGCCATCGTGACCACGCCAGCGGGCAAGCGAGGGTGCGGGTGGGTTCGACGAGGAACGTGACGAGGAGTCGCCGGATCTCGTTGCAGGTCAGCGCGATCAGCCCGGCCTGTGCGGGCTGGTCGGCGTGGGCGTGTGCGGCGATGACGGCGAGCAACGCGTGGGCGAGCATCGCGAGCAGGGTCCACCGGCGCCAGGAAGTCCATCGGCGGACCTGGTGTTGGTCGAGGCCGGCCAGGCCCTTCGCGGTCTGGAAGGACTCCTCGACGGTCCAGCGGCGGCCCGCGACCCGGACCAGCTCGCGCAGCGGCACCGGATCGGGGCTGTAGCAGCGGTAGTACGCGCACTCGCCGGTGTCGCGGCGGCGCCGCACCAGCAGCCACGAGCACGCCGACTCCGGTGACTGCGCTGGCGGGGTCAGCGTGATCAACGCCCGCGCTACGTCTGGGACCGCCACGCCGCCGAGATGACGAACTATGGCTGGAGTACTAGGAGCTGTTTAAGAAGTGTCGCTGGCCAGGGGGCGTAGCCAGATGTCGATGGCGGCGACCTGGACGGTTGCGGCGTAGCACAGCAAGAGTTTGTCGTAGCGGGTAGCGACCGCACAGTAGTGTTTGAGCAGGTTGATGCCGCATTCGACGGCGTGCCGGTCGCGGTAAGCTTCCGGATCGAACACCGGTGGGCGCCCGCCGCGTGAGCCGCGCTTGGTCCGGTTCGCGGCCTGGTCGGCCTTGACCGGGATGGTCCCGGGATGCGGCGGCAGCGCAGGTAGGCGCGGTTCGCGCGCGAGGAGTAGGCATTGTCGGCCAGCACCCGATCCGGGCGGGTGCGCGGGCGCCCGGGCCCGAGGCGGGGCACCCGGATCTGCTCGAGCACCGGCACGAACTGTGGACTGTCACCGCGCTGGCCGGCGGTGAACACCAGCGCGAGGGGTTTGCGGCCCTGCTCACACGCGAGGTCGATCTTGGTGGTGAGGCCGCCTCGGGAACGGCCCAGCCCGTGATCGGCCGGTTCCGGGCCGGGCGGCTCGACCTGCTGATCAGGGTGGTGGCGGGCGCCGGCGGCGTGCTGGTGGGCCCGGTTGATCGTGGCGTCCACCGACACCTGCCAGGTGATCAGCCCGGCGGCGTCGGCGAAGCCCTGCAGGGTGATCTGGATCCGGGTCCAGATCCCGTCGAGCTGCCAGCGGCGGAACAGCCCGTAGATCGACTGCCAGTGGCCGTAGCGCTCGGGAACGTCGCGCCAGGGCGCGCCGTCCCGGACCCGCCAGCGGATGCCGTCCAGCAGTTGGCGGCGGCTCCACTTCGGTGGCCGACCAGGGCGTTTCCCCTTCGGCAGCAGCGGCGCCACGATCCGCCACTGCCGGTCGGTCAGGTCTTTGCATGCTCCGATCGATAGGCTGGCCAACGAGGTCTCCGGACAGATGATGATCTTCTTCGTCGTTGATCCACCTACCGGAGACCTCACTCATCTCCAGGCACCGACACACCCCGCGCCGAGCCAGCGCGACGACTTCCTAAACAGCTCCTAGCTAGCGAGGGGTATCGGCGTCGGCAGCTCCAGGAACTACGGTGAGCACGATTCGTACCCTCCCGACCGGCGTAGGCGCGCCGATCTTGCTTGATCGCCTCAAGATCGCCGGAAGGGTACGCCCCCGGTAATCCAGAGATTCCAATCATTGCTCCCGGAAGGTCATAGGTTCTCAGTCATGGACAGAGACGATGCGACCCACCAAGATGAGCCGACCGGCAGCGACTGGAGAGAGAGCAGATTCTTCCAACGTCGGCCCTCCACGGATGCTCTCGCCTGGGCTGCGGCGTCTATAGGTGAGGGCAGTCGCATCGTCGGGCATCGCCGATTGACCGGTGGCGTCAACTCTGCCGTCCATCGCTTGACGGTTGAGCGACACGACACACGAACCACTGTGGTATTGCGGCAGTACCCGCCGGGCAAGGCGGCGCTTCGGGCCGCCATGGAGAAGGAAATCGTCAACTTAAACGTGGTGGCAGGAAGCGGGCTTCCGGTGCCGAGGATTCTGGCGGCTGATGTTGCCGGCGTTGCCACGAAGGGTGCGCCCTCTCTGCTGATGACACGGTTACCTGGCCGCATTCACCTGAATCCGGCGGAGCACGGGTCGTGGATAGCGAGGATCGCAGAGTTCGCCGCCCTACTGCATTCCGTCGACCTTCCAGCGCCGACTTTTCGGCCTTGGACTGACTCGTGGATCGCACCTCTTGGTCGTTTTCGGGTGCCAGACGGCGCGCAGCGGCCTGAAGTGTGGAAGGCAGCCTTCAATGTCATGGAAGCACCACCACCTAAGGATGGTGACGTCTTCCTGCACTGCGACTACCTACCTGTCAATCTGCTTTGGTCGCGCGGCAAGATCACGGGACTCACCGACTGGAATGGAATTCACCGAGGATCTCGTGCCATCGACGTCGGACAGTGTCGGCGATACCTGACTTCACTTTATTCGCCTAATTGGGCCGAGCGGCTCCGGTTGCTGTACGAATCAATCGCGGGCGCAACTCTCGACCCGTGGTGGGACTTGTACACCCTGCTTCACCATGATGACAAGGGACCCAAGTTGATTCGCCGCCAGGTTGCAGGGCGCCGCCCAGTCGATGTGTCTGGCATGACGGCTCGTGTCGAGGTCGCCGTAGAGAAGGCGCTGCAGCGCCTCGGTTAATACTGCAATGGCGGTCCGTGGGCCATGAGGGTCGGTGGACGCGGTGGCGGTAGTGGTTGGCGCAGACATGGTGTTGTCGTCGGCGGCGCCAAGTCGACCCCGATGCACATCGCGGCCTCCGAGTAGGTGCTGCATCCCGTGCGGATCGCTGTCCCCGGCGTGCTCGGCGATCGTCCAGCAGTTCTTGCGCGGCAGGTCGGCCAGCGGCCCGAGCACGAACTTCCGGGCCCGACGGCGCGTCTCGACCCGGGTGAACCCCAGCCATCCGATCGAGCAGCCCTTATCGGTCTAGGCCGCCACCGGCCGGGTTCTACGCTGTGGCCCACGGCCACCGCTTGGTCATCTGATGTCGACACAACGGACGATCATCAAGCGGTGGCCGCCCAACATCCGGGACCGCCACGCCGCAAGATACACCGGCGCATCTGTCCCCAGCTGTGATGGTGCGGGCCATCCGTGGTCACTCGGATGGTCACGAAACCTCGGGACACGCTCGGACATGTGAGGCAGGGCGGCAACCGGATCGAACTCCGTGAGCTGGCCGAGCGGAGTGGACGCCAGGAGCGGTCCAGGCACGTCATGAAGGGGTGCTCGTGCCGGCCGCTGCGCTCAGCCTGCGCCATGTCGAGCAGCGTCGGCGACCCCGTTCTCCGGGCTGGTGCAGCTTGGGAGAACCTGGGAGACGATCTTGCCGCGGAGCGGCTGCGGCGCCTCCGCAGAGCACCAACGCACTGACCAGGCTATTGAGCCGCCATCGCAGGTTAGGCCTAGAACCTGACCTTGTTCGGGACGAAGAGGTCGCAGGTTCAAATCCTGTCACCCCGACGCAGGTCAGAGGCCCTGCCGGAGACAATCCGGTGGGGCCTCCGTCATTGGTACAGCTGCGAAGTACAGCTACCGGGGCCCATCGAGGCTGTCGCCCAGGCGCTTGAGCGCGTCGCGCGTCGCTGACGACGAGGCGAGCGTGTAGATCTCCATGGTGAGGTCGAGGTCGGCGTGGCGCAGGATCTGCATCGCCACTCGCGGGTGTACGTCAAGCCGTCCCCTGCCGGGGACGGGCCGGCCTGCGTCCGGACGGCACGCGCGTCCGCTACCTTGCCGCTCCGCTCACGGGCGGCCGCGCGCCTATGGGCCGCCGGCCATCGCCGGCAAGGGGAAGATGGGCGACGTCGAGTAGTGATCATCCCCGCTGGCCGCAGATCGTCTTATGATCGCGTGGATGGGGGCGAGTGGCCGCTATGGGTGAGGCTCACGTCGTCGGCCGCCGTACAGCAGCGAGGTAGCGAAGTACAGCAACGCCAGCTGTCGAGGGGACGGACCAGCTCGGCGACCACCAGAGGATAGGGCGGGATATAGGCCGCCGTGCTCATCAACAACGATTAGAGTGTGACCGTTGAGCTTGAGGTCGCCCACCCGTCAAAAGCGACTGCAAGGGAATTCCATTACTCGGCATGCAGATTGCCGCCGGATTGGCGATACTAGCCCTGACGGGCGCGACAAGTTTGGCTGGGCCATGGAAGCCGCTGCCGACCCGCCGAGGTTCATTTGCGCTAAGCCCAGCGTTCATTTGCGCAAAGCCATGGGGGTCATTTGCGCTAAGCCAAAGGGTTCATTTGCAGTAAGCCCACGGAGTCAAAAGTCCTCGTCGCTCCTTGTCATCAAACAGCCACAGTGCGCAATATACGCAGGTACCGGGCCGCAAAAGCGGTATCTCCGACTCGGATGTGGATATCCGACCGCGCGGCAAAAAATTGACCATGGCGGAAGGGGTTACGACCTTGGAGGTCGAGCGGGATACTCCCCTGGCCTCGCCTCGACACGTGGAGGAGATCGTAATGCACCTCGGAGTCATACATGAGATCCGCGACCCCGCAGGGTGGGACCGCGTGATGGGCAGTAAGGAACTCTACGGCCACCCCGACCTTCCGCCCGGCTTCGCGATTCTCGCGAGCGTCACGCAAGACGACGCCGCCCGGGGGGTGTGTTTCTGGGAAGCGCCGAGCGCCGCCGAGCTCCAGCGCCTGCTGGAGGGGGCGTTCGGTGACGCAGTCGTGCACGACGTCTTCGTCGCGGACCCGGGCCGGTCGGTGAACCTGCCGGCACCGCAGACGACGGCACCGGCCTGAGCCTCGGCGAAAGGCCAGGCAGTCACACGGCAGTCCAGCAGGGCCCGGGGTGAGACGTTGGGCCGGCCACGAAGACACGGTCGAATGAACGGAGTACAACCGCTGCGAAAAGATCTTTTTCCTGACTCTTGGCCCGCCGGGCCGGGGCTGCCGATCCCCCGCCCGGTGGCCTCCTCGTCGCGACAGGACGCGTCCCTGGCCTACTGAAGCGCTGGGCTCGTTCCACGGACGGCCGGTGGTTCGGCGGCACGAGGTCAAAGGGTGCGCGTACAGCAGTGAAGTACAGCAACGCCAGCCGCCGAAGGAGCTCGGCCGGCCATCAACATGCCGCCTGACCCTGTACGAAGCCTCCCGAAGCTTGATCGCCACGAGTTCGGGACGAAGAGGTCGCAGGTTCAATCCTGTCACCCCGACACAGCGAAACCCCTGGTCAGGTACTCAAGGATTAGTACCTGACCAGGGCTTTCGGCGTTCCTGCGTGCTGCGAGGCAGCAAAAGGGCATCAGGCGGGGACAGGAGCACCGGCCGCGCCGTCGTCCGGATCCTCGTCGTTGAGGGCGCGCAGGATGCGAGTGGAGTCGTCGGTCCGGCGGGTGTAGAGGTCCGGCGTGGTCGACGCGCGCTCGTGTCGTGCACGGCCGGTGGCGATCGACAGGTTGTTCGGGTTGGTCAGCGCGAGCAGGGCGCAGTGCGCGGGCCACGAGCTGCCCTCGCCGTCGAGCACCCCACGCAGCCACGGCATGCGGCCGGCCCCCAGCGCCGCCACGTGGTAGCAGGGTTCGCTGCCGTCGATGCAGATCACGACGACCGGCGCGCCCGGCATGACGTAGGTCCGGCCGTCGACGACGAACGATGTCGGGTCCCCAGTGGCGCTCCTCCCGAGGTCGGATGCGCCACAACCGTCCGCCGAGCGGTGCCGCCGGGGAACCCGGCTTCCGCCTACGGCGGCGATCGCCCGCCCACGGGAACGGCCTTCGGGTCAGGCGTTGTAGCCGCCGTGGGCGTCCAGCACCGCGCCCGTGACGTACGAGGCGGCAGGGCTCGCCAGGAAGGCGATCGCAGCGGCGATCTCCCGCGGATGACCCATGCGCTGCAGCGACAGCGAGCTGAGCAGAACCTTGAGGGTCTCGGGGTCGGGCGGTTCCATCCCGCTCTCCATCAGCCCGGCTTCCACCACGTTGGCCGTGATGCCCCGGGATCCGAGGTCGCGAGCGACGCCCATCGTGTACCGCTCGATCCCGGACTTGGTCGCCGAGTAGTCGGCGACGCCGGGGACGCCCACCCGGGAGCCCAGTCCCGAGCTCACCGTGATGATGCGGCCGTCCGCGCGCAGCACCCGGGAGGCGGCCCGGATGATCGCGATCACGCCGAGGTAGTTCGTGGCGTGCATGCGGTCCAGCGCGGCGGTGTCGGCGTCCGGGTCGTCCACCGTGCGCCCCGCCACACCGATCGCCGCGTTGTTGACGAGGATGTCCAGGCCGCCGAAGTACGCGACCACCTCGTCGATCAGCGCCGGCGCCCCGCTCGTGTCCGCCTGGTCGGACCGGAAGGCCGCGACCTTCGCGCCCGTGCCGCGCACCTCGTCGACGACGGCCTGCGCCTGCTTCTCCGAGCTGACGTAGGTGAACCCCACGTCGGCGCCCTGCTCGGCCAGGAGCCTGACGGTGGCGGCTCCCAGTCCGCGGGACCCTCCGGTGACCAGGGCGACCTTGCCGTTGAGCGGTTCGTTCATTCTTCCCACCTCGCTGTTCGATCATTCAGTAGTCGTAACGCTAGTTGTTACGATTGGCGGTCGCAACTGTTGCTGTTACGACAGGCCGGTCGTAACATGGCGCGTTACGGCCGAGGGAGGGGTTCGTGAGCGCCAACAGCAGGTTGACCATCGCCGCTCACGCGCTGGCCTGGATCGGCCTCTACCAGCGCCAGGGCCATGAGGTGGCCACGTCCGAGCAGATCGCGACCAGCGCGAACACCAACCCCGTGGTGATCAGGCGGCTGCTCGGCGAGCTGCGCAAGGCGGGGGTCGTGGAGTCCCGGCGGGGCGTGGGCGCCGGTTGGTCGCTGGCGCGCGAGCTTGAGTCGATCACTCTGCTCGACGTGTACGACGCGGTGGAGCCCGGTCCGCTGTTCGCGATGCACCGCGCCACCCCGGACCAGGGGTGCGTGGTGGGCTACGGCATCCGGCCGGCGATGCAGGGCATCTACGGGGGCATCGAGGGGACGCTGAGAGCGGAGTTGGCCCGCGTCACGATGGAGGACGTGCTCCGGGACGTCCTCGCGGTACCGCGCTAGGCAGCAGGAAGGCATCACGAGCCCTGGCACACCCCGTCCGGACTCAGCACCGCCCAGCACGCCGAGCAGCCAGGAGAGCCCTCGCCGACCCTGCGGAGCACCGTGGATCCGCGTTCGACACGGTCGTCGCCCACATCACCGGCGCAGGAACCGGCACCGCGTGACCGCAGATGCCCCTCGCCGGGCGCCAGCACTGTGTGCCACGCCGGCCAGGCCTTTCACATGAGCGATGAATCTCCTCGGCCAAGGACGACTCACCTGTCGGAGGCTGCGACCCGAGCGGAGGAGAAGACGTGGCAGATGTCTGGACACTGGTGCATGCGGAGCGGGCGGCCCTGATCGACGACCTCGAGCGGCTCGACGAGCACCAGTGGGGGCTGCCCTCGCTGTGCCCGGACTGGACCGTGCACGACGTCGTGGCCCATCTGGTGGACACCGCTCGGACGACGCGCCTCGGTTTCCTGGTCGGGATGGCGCGGGCGAGGTTCGACTTCGACCGTCAGAACGCCCGCGGGGTGGAGCGCGAGCGCCGGGCATCGCCGCGCGAGACGCTGGAGGAGCTCCGGCGAGTGGCGTCCCGCACGTCGGGTCCGCCTGCGCCCCTCGACACGCGGCTCGTCGAGGAGGTCGTCCACGGCGAGGACATCCGCCGGCCGCTGGGGCTCACGCGCTCGTACCCGCTCGAGACCGTCGTCCGGGCACTCCGCCTCCAGGCTCGCACCCCGGCGTCCTTCGGTGGCGCCAAGGAGATCGTGGCGCGGGTCCGGCTGACCGCAGCAGACACGGATGTGTCGATCGGTGAGGGCCCGGACGTGACCGGTAGCGCGCTGTCCCTGCTCCTGGCCGTCTCCGGGCGACGGGTGGCGCTGGGCGACCTCGACGGGCCGGGGGTCGGCATGCTGGCACCCGCGGTGTGATCCGCGCCGGCGCCTCCCGGAGCGGTCGTCGACAGGCCGGAGCGCGGGCGCGAGCCGGATCAGTGACGACCGCGGCCGTCCTGGCGCCGGATCTCATCGAGGGTGCGCAGCGCCTCCGCGGCCGCGTGCCGCGTCGCCGGCCGGACCGCCGGTGGAGGGGCCTGCGAAACCCGGAGAAGCGCGGCCCGGGCGTCGTCCGTGCCGATGCTGACGAGCACGTCGACGAGATCAGCGGGTTCCGGGCCTGCCATGATCGCGTCGGTCACGACCGGGACGGAGCGATCACCGGCCTTGACCAGCAGCATGCCGGCGAGCGTCCGCTCGGTCTCACCACCGGTCGTCACCGCGGCCACGAGTGCGTCACCGGCTGCCGAGACCCCGGTGAGTCGCCATGCCGCACCTACGGCCAGGAGCTTGGCGGATGCTGCGGCGCCCACGCCGGAAGCCTATTCACCTGGGACCGGCTCACAGCACGTCCGGAAGGTCGTTCCGCTCCCAGTAGTCGGGTTCGTGCGTGTCGCTGTGTTCGAAGAAGCCGTTGACGTGCGAGACCACCTTGCCGGCATGCTCTGGCGGCGGGGTGAACGTCTGTCCCCCCAGATCCGCGAGGATCACGAGATCGAACCGCACCCGGATGTCGATGATCCGTTGCACGTTCGCGAAGTCGGGGAACCACTGGTCGTGCACCGACCAGCTCAACAGGACGAGGCGGTCGAGCTGCAGTCCGCGCCGCGTGGCGAGGTTCGCCACGGTCCCACCGTGGCTGTGCGCGAAGACGTCGGGCCGCTGGAGGTTCTGGTCGGTCACCCAGTCGACCATCTGCTGGGCGGCGAGCTGGCGGGCCGGGTCCGAGTACGCGCCGCTCCACTGGAAGCTCGGGTCGTGCAGCTTCAGGGGCGGGACGAGCCCGTTGAGGTAGTTGTAGAAGTCACCGTTGGGCTGCCACCACCGGGCCCGTGAGGCGAACGTCCCGTGCGTGAGCACGGCGGTGTGCGACAGCCGGTCGGTGCCTGTCATGGGGGACGGAGGGCCGACGAGCCGGCTGAGGACCGTGTGTTGCGGGTCGACCCGGGCGAGCCCGATCCGGCCGATCTCCTTGGTCAGCCGGTCGCCCCGGGTGGCGCCGTCCACGAGCTGCGCCACCACGTCGTCGCGGGGTCCGGTGGTGTCGATGGCCGCCACCGCGGCGGCGGTTCGCACCAGGCGGCTCTCGCTGTGCAGGTTCGCCTCGACGAGCGCCGCCGCGGCGATCGGCTCGGGCCGGTCGAGCAGCCGGGTCATGAGATCGGCGGTCGTGGACGGCGGGACCCGCAGGCTCCGGTCGGTCAGATGCGCGGAGAGCTCGATCCCGAGCGGCTCCGCCGCCTCCGCCACGGGGATGGGATCCCGGCGGCCCAGCGACGCGAGATCCGACGGGAGTCCGACCTCCGCCGGAGCGTCCACCCGCTCCGGTTCCCCGCGGGCCGCCGCGCCCACCGACAGCACGATGGCCGCCTGGCTCAGCTGTGCGTCGCGACTCCGTTCCGTGAACGCGCGCGGACCGGGGACCGGCCTTCGGGCGGGTCGCTGCGCCATGGGGACCTCCGTGTCGATGCCGATCCTCGCAAGGTGGGAGAGGTTGCGGCCGAGGCCGTTGATACAACGGGGCCTCCAGCGCTCACCAATCCCTGAGCAGGCCGGCGGCGAGCGTCTCGGCGAGCCAGTCGCGGTACTCGGCCGGTGTCCATCCCGGGCGGTGACGAGGCTGTCGTAGTTGGCCTGGGCGCAGACCGTCCAGATGATGTCCGCCGCGCGATCGACCGTCAGCCCAGGCCGCAGCGCGCTTCGCTCGGCGAGGAGAGCGGCGAAGCGGCGAAGCCCGTTCAGGCGTTGGACGGCGAGCCGGTCGCGCAGCTCGACGAGGGACCCGGCCGCGTCCAAGACCCGGAGCAGCGGGCCCACCCGGCCCCAGACCCCGGGTTGGGTGGCGGCGTACGCCTGGAGCTGGCGTCGCGGGTCGGTCTCCTCGATCACCCGGCGGATCGCGGGGCGCTCCTCGACCGGTACGTCGGCGCGTTCCACGCCGCCCGCCAGTGCCGCCTGCACCGCCTCCGCGAGGAGCCCGGCCTTGCCGCTCGCGGACCGGTACGCGCTCTCGACGGCGACTCCCGCCTCGGCGGCGATCTGCAGGATGGTCGCGCCCGCGTACCCGCGCTCCAGGAACACCCCCGTCGCAGCCTCGATGATCTTCGCCCGGGTCTCGGCTGCCCGGTGCCGCCTGCGGGGTGCGTCGTAGCGCCGTCCGGCCCTTGCACTCTCGCAAATCGGCGAGATTGCTACTGGCACGAATACGAGGCCGTGCCCGGGAGGGGACCACGGCCGAGGTCGACATCAAGGCCGTTGCCCGCCGGGTACTGGAAGAGGTCTTCCCCGGAGCTTCGCCTACGAGCAGATCCACATCGTCCGGATCGTGGACGGCAAGGGCACCGAACACTGGGCCGTCCGCGACGACGCTTCCCTCATGCGCCGGCTGACGAGCGGTCAGCTGGCCGGAGCCGAAGCACCAGCACCGAGATGAGCACCATCAACACGGCGCTGACGATCGCCGTCAGGCGGAACCCCGACGTGAACGCGGCACGGGCGGCCTCGAGCAACGGCCCGGCGAGCGACTCGGGCAACGCCTGGGCCGCCGCCGCGGCGGTGCCGAGGTTGTCGCGGGCGGCGTCGGCCGCGCCGTGGGGCACATCGGCGGGCACTCCCGTCGCCATCGCGTTGCGGTAGACCGCGGTGACGACGCTGCCGAGCACCGCCACGCCGAACGCGCCGCCGATCTGCGGTGCCGTGGCGGAGATCGAGGCGGCCGCGCCTGCGCGCTCGACGGGCGCCGACCCGACGACCATGTCCGTGGCCAGCGCCATCATCGGGCCGAGACCCGCGGAGACGACGATCGCGCCCAGCACGAGGCGCACGAGGTCGTCCGCAGGGCCGACCGTGGCCAGCACGACGTACCCGATCGCGGAGACGATCAGCCCGACGCCGATCACAACGGGCGCCGGTACGCGCCGCGCGATCCGCGGGGCGAGCAGCGAGCCTGCGATCACGCCCGCCGCCGACGGCGCCGTCCACAGACCTGCCGTCAACGGGGAGAGCCCCGCCACGAGCTGCAGGTACTGGGCGATCGCGTAGTTCGAGCCCCACAGCACGAAGATCCCGAACGCCAACGTGGCGGCCGCGGTGCTGAACGCGCGGTCGGCGAACAGCCGGAGGTCGATCAGGGGATCGGACAGGCGGCGCTGGCGCCGCACGAACAGCACGCCCATCGCGACGCCCAGGGCGACCGCCACGACCGGCACCGCGGAGAGCCCGTCCGCGGCGATCTGCTTCAGCCCGTACACGACGGGCAGCACCGCGAGCAGTGCCAGCGCCGCGCCGGCGAGATCGAGCCGGCCGGGCCGGAGATCGCGGTGCTCGGGGAGCAGCAGCGGACCTGCCACCAGCAGCACCGCCATCACCGGCGTGGCCAGCAGGAACGCCGACCCCCACCAGAAGTGCTCGAGCAGCCAGCCACCCACCAGCGGTCCGATCGCGGTGCCGCCCGAGACGCTGGCGATGATCACGCCGATCGCGACGGCCCGCTGGTGGGAGTCGCGGAACATCGCTGCGGTGAGCGACAGCGTCGACGGCATGAGCGTCGCGCCCGCCACCCCCATCAGGGCCCGCGCGACGATCAGCAGCTCGGGGTTCGGCGCGTACGCGGCGAACGCGGAGGCGAGGCCGTACCCGACCGAGCCGACGAGCAGGACCTTGCGCCGCCCGATCCGGTCGCCCAGTGCGCCGACCGGGATGAGGACGGCGGCGAGCAGGAACGCGTAGACGTCGACGATCCAGAGCAGTTGCGTGCTGCTGGCCGCCAGGTCGGCGGCGATGGCGGGTAGCGCCAGGTGGGTGACGGTGAGTTCGAGGGATGCGAGCAGGGCCGGGAGGGCGAGCACGGCGAGGCCGATCCACTCCCGCACCCCGGCCCGCGTCGCGGCGGTTTCGGTCACCACCCCAGCCTGAAACCTCAGGCATAGTTGAGGTCAAGGGGCTAATCTCGATCTGTGACCCGCACCCCGCCCGCAGAGCTCACCGTCGGTCAGGTCGCCGCGCGCTCGGGCGTCGCCGTGAGCGCCCTGCACTTCTACGAGGAGAAGGGGCTCATCTCGAGCCGCCGCACCAGCGGCAACCAGCGCCGCTATCCCCGCGAGACGCTGCGGCGCGTCGCCGCGATCCGGGTGGCCCAGCGCGTGGGCATCCCGCTGCGGATGGTCAAGGAAGCGTTCGCCACGCTCCCGGACGGGCGCACACCGGACCGGGAGGACTGGGCCCGCCTGTCCGCCGCGTGGTGCGACGAGCTCGACACGCGCATCGAGCAGCTCACCCGCCTGCGCAACAGCCTCGCCGACTGCATCGGCTGCGGCTGCCTCTCCCTGGACCGGTGCCTGCTGCGCAACCGCGACGACCGGCTGGGTGAGCAGGGCAGCGGCCCACGCCGGCTGTTCACACGGGCCGTCCGAGAGGAGGAGGACCGGGCCAACCTGCGCATCCACTGAGAGCGCGGTGCGGCGAGGTTGCTACCGTCGAATCCGACCGGCAGATTCCCGCGCGGAGGAACGGCACATGGAAACGCCCTACGACTGGATCCTGGACTACTGGACCGTCACGATCTTCCTCCCCGCCGTCCTGCTGCTCATCGTGGCTCTGGCGGTCGTCACCCGGATCATGGACAAGAAGTCGGAGAAGTAGCCCGACCCACCGCCGCACGGGCCACGCTCGCGAGCGCGGCGATCGTGAGCGCGACGGCGACGAGGGCCGCGCTCACCCACAGCGGCGAACCCGGCCCGAGGCCGGCACCGATCGTGAGTCCCCCGATCCACGGGCCGACCGCAGCGCCGATGTTCAACGACGCCGTCGCGTAGCTCCCCGCGAGGTTCGGTGCGTCCGACGCCGCGTACAGCACGCGGGCGATCAACGTGCTCCCCACCGCGAACGCGAGCGTCCCCAGCAGCGGAACGAGGACGATCGCCGCGACGGCGGTGGTCGTGAGCGCGAACGCGGCCCATCCGACCGCGAGCACCGCGCCGCCGCCCACGAGAACCGGTCCTGGCCGGGTGTCGGACCAGCGGGCGGCGAGCCGGACGCCGAGGAACGATCCGCCGCCGAACAGGGCGAGCATCGCAGGAACCCATTCGGCGCCGATCCGGCTGACGTCGGTGAGCACCGGCGCGAGGAAGGTGAACGAGCAGAACGTCGCGCCGTTGACGAGCGCGCCGAGCAGCAGAACGACCAGCAGCCGCGGACGCCGGAGCACCCGGAGCTCGCCGAGTGCGCTCGGCGGGGCCGCCCCGGAACGGTCCCCCGGCACCGAGGTGAGCACCGCGACGAGGGCGGGGACGCAGAGCAGGGCGACGGCCCAGAACGCCGAACGCCACCCCCACAGGCTGCCGAGCAACGCCCCACCGGGGACGCCTGCCACGCAGGCGATCGTGGTGCCGGCGAGCAGCACCGCCAGCGCGCGCCCCTTGGCGTCGGGCGCCACGATGCTCGTCACCGTGGCCAGCCCGACAGCGAGGAACCCGGCGTTCGCCAATGCGCCGATCACACGGGTCGCGACCAGCACCTCGAAGCTGCCTGTCACGGCCGCGACGACGTGGGCGAGCACGAACGCGGCGAGGAAGGCGACGAGCGCGAGCCTGCGGGGCCAGCGCAGGGCCAACAACGCCATGACCGGCGCGCCGACCGCCATCCCGACCGCGAACGCGGAGGTCAGCAGGCCGGCGGCGGGTATCGAGACGGACAGCTCCGATGCGATGTCCGGCACGAGGCCGGCCACCATGAACTCGGACGTTCCCTGGGCGAAGACGGCCGTCCCGAGCAGGGGGACGACGGACGGCAAGGGATGTTTCTGCACAGCGCGCTCCGTGGCGATGTCGACGAGGTCGGTGAAGGCCGGACCGGTCGAACGGCGCGGGGTGCAGGAACTGCGAGGTACGAGAAGGGAGCCGTGGCTCACCTGACCACCGTGCGACCGGCGGTCAGACTCTGGACGCCTCGGGGCTCGACATGATCGCGATGCTAACGCCCTGCGACCACCGCGCACCAACGGAATACTCGCCGGGATGGAGCGACCCGCGCTGACGCTGTCCGCCACCGTGCTCGACGCCCCGGATCCGCGCGCCCTCGCGGCGTTCTACCACCACCTCTTCGGCTGGCCGGTGGTGCAGGACGACCCCACATGGGTCACGCTCCGGCCGCCCGGCGGCGGGCCGGGCCTGTCGTTCCAGCTCGAGGAGTTGTACTCACGACCCACATGGCCTGCGGAGCGTGAGGGGCAGCAGATGCAGCTGCACCTGGACATCGAGGTCGAGGACCTCGACGGCGCCGTGGCCCACGCGCTCGACGCGGGCGCCACGCTCGTGCAGTTCCAACCGCAGGAGCACGTGCGGGTGCTCCTGGACCCGGCCGGGCACCCGTTCTGCTTCTTCGTGCAGGGCTGATGAATCAGCTCTCGCGCCGCGGGCGGCCGATCCCCGCGACGTAGAGCACCGCCAGCGCGATGCCGGGCGGCACCGCCACCCAGACCCACCACGGGTGGAGGAAATGACCGGCGGTCAGCCCGATCAGACCCCACACCACGAAGTTCACGGCGGCGAGGCTGCTCCAGACGATCGTGAGCACCCGCATCGTGACGCCGCCGCCGGTGTCGGAGAACACCCGGCGGCGCCCCGGCTCGGGCGGGGGCGTCGGGAGATCGGCGGTGACGAGGGCGAGCTCGCCCCGCGTGCGGGCGGACCAGACGGACTTGACCCGGTCGTCGAACTCGCCGAGGTCCAGCTGCCCGATGTCATGGGCCCGCCGGAGCCGCTCCTGGACCGCGCTCCGCTCCGCGTCCGAGATGCGCATGTCGTCGGGTCGCACCGGCTCGGTCACGGGGCGAATCATGGCAGAGGCCCTCACCCGATCGAGCGTCACATTGCACCTATGCGTACTTCCGCATATGTTCGCGGGCATGGGCGCGGGCCACGGACACGGGATCGACGCGGCGGGCACGAGCGCGTCAGGGCGCCACGTGCGGCGCCTCGCGATCTCGCTGGGCGTCCTCCTCGCCTCCCTCGTGCTGCAGGTCGTCGTCGGTCTCATGACCTCGTCGCTGGCCCTGCTCTCCGACGCGGGGCACAACTTCACCGACGTGCTCGGGATGGGCATGGCGCTCGCCGCGATCGCGGCCGCCCGGGCGTCACGCAGCGACGACCGGCGCACGTTCGGCCTCTACCGGGCCGAGGTCCTCGCCGCGCTGGCCAACGCCGTGCTGCTGTTCGGGGTGGCCGGCTGGGTGCTCCTGGAGGCCGTCCAGCGCTTCGCCGACCCGCCCGAGGTGCCGGGCCTGCCCATCGTGCTCACGGCGGTGGTGGGCCTCGCCGCGAACCTCTTCGTGTTCGCCCTGCTGCGGCGGGGCGCGAAGGAGAGCATCAACATCCGCGGCGCCTACCTGGAGGTCATCGCCGACACCCTCGGCTCCCTCGGCGTGCTCCTCGCCGGCGTGGTCACCCTGGTGTTCGGCTGGCGCCACGCCGACCCGATCGTCGCGATCGGCATCGGGCTGTTCATCCTGCCCCGGACGTGGTCCCTCGGCCGGCAGGCCGTCCGCATCCTCGTGCAGGCCGCTCCGGCGCACGTGGACGTCGCGGCCGTGCGCGCCGAGCTGGCCGCGCTGGAGGGCGTGCAGGACGTCCACGACGTCCACGTCTGGACGCTCACCTCCGGCATGGAGGTGGGCTCGGCACACCTCACGATCGGGGCCGCCTGCGATCCGGCCGAGGTCCTCACGTCCGCCCAGCGGCTGCTCACCGAACGCCACGCGCTCGCGCACTTCACGGTGCAGGTCGAGCCACCCGGCTGCCGCACCGGGTGTGCCGAGCTCAGCTGGTAGCTGAGGCATGATCCCAGGGGTGACCGAGCACCCCGTCGCCCCCGTTCCCGACCGGCTCTTCGACGACGAGCGCGAGGAGCGCTGGCGCGCCCGGTTCACCGCGCCGCGGATGTCCCGGCCGGCATGGGCCCGGGACGCGCCGGACCGCTGCGTCTACACCTCGAACGCCAGCGGCACCACAGAGGTGTACGTCTGGGACCGCGTCACCGACCAGCACCGGCGGGTCACCGACCGGCGCAGCGGCACCCACATCGCCACCCTCCCGCCGGACGGCGCGACGGTCTGGTGGTTCGCCGACACCGACGGCGACGAGTTCGGGCACTGGGTGCGCGAACCGTTCGCCGGGCGGCACGTGGACGACCTGCCCGAGCCGGCGCTCCCCGCCGTCGAGGACGGCTACCCGGCCGGGTTGGAGATCGGACGGTCCGTCGTGGCCGCGGGCACCTCGACCGACGACGGCACCAAGATCTGGCTGCGCCGCGGCAACGGCCCCGCGGAGGTCGTCTACCAGCACGCGGAGG
This sequence comes from Pseudonocardia hierapolitana, assembly GCF_007994075.1. Taxonomy (NCBI): domain Bacteria; kingdom Bacillati; phylum Actinomycetota; class Actinomycetes; order Pseudonocardiales; family Pseudonocardiaceae; genus Pseudonocardia; species Pseudonocardia hierapolitana. The sequence continues at coordinate 3,060,440 of NZ_VIWU01000001.1, forward strand.
ACGCGGGCGTCGGCGCGCTGTCGGAGGACGAGACGCTGCTCGCCATCAGCCACTCCGAACACGGGGACTCGCGGCACCCCGCGGTGCGGGTGGTGCGCGTGTCGGACGGCGGGCTCGTCGCCGAGAAGTCGGACGGACCGGGGTTGGGCCTGACTCCGCTGGCGTTCGCCCCGGTCCGCGGGGACGGCCGCCTCCTGCTGCTGCACGAGCGCCACGGCCGCGAGGAGCTGCTGCTGTGGGACGTGCTCGCCGGCACCGAACGCGAGATATCGCTCGACCTGCCGGGCGAGGTCTACGCCGACTTCCACCCCGACGGGCGCAGGCTGCTCGTCTGGCACACGGCCGCCGCCCGCACCCGGCTGCACCGCTACGACCTCGACACCGACGAGCTGACCGAGCTCCCGGTGGCCCCCGGGTGCGTGGGCTCCGCCGAGGTCCGCCCGGACGGCACGGTCGAGTACACGTGCTCGTCGGCCGCCGAGCCGCCGACCGTGCGGGCCCTGCACCCCGACGGCACGGACCGCGTGCTCGTCGCGCCGCCCGGGCGACGCGCCCCGGGCTCGGTGCCGGTGGAGGACCTGTGGGTGGAGGGGCCGGGCGGGCGGGTGCACGCCCTCGTCGCCCGCCCCGCAGGCGTCGACGGCCCGGCGCCGGCCGTCTTCGCCCTGCACGGCGGGCCGCACGCCGCCGACGAGGACCGGTTCAGCGCGGGCCGGGCCGCGTGGGTGGACGCCGGGTTCGTCGTGGTCGAGGTCAACTACCGCGGTTCCACCGGCTACGGCTCCGGCTGGCGGGATGCCATCGAGGGCCGGCCGGGGCTGACGGAGCTGGAGGACGTCGCCGCCGTGCACGACCGCTGCGTGGCCGACGGCCTGGTGGACCCGCGCCGCTGCGTGGTGGACGGCTGGTCGTGGGGTGGCTATCTCGCGCTGCTGGCCGTCGGCACCCAGCCGGACCGCTGGGCGGCCGCCGTCGCCGGGGTGCCGGTGGCCGACTACCTCGCCGCCTACGCCGACGAGATGGAGCAGCTGCGCGCCTTCGACCGCGCGCTCTTCGGAGGCTCGCCCGCCGAGCTGCCGCAGGTGTACCGGGAGGCATCGCCGATCACCTACGTCGACCGCGTGCGCGTGCCGGTGCTCGTGCTGGCCGGCGAGAACGACCCGCGCTGCCCGATCCGGCAGGTGGACAACTACCTGGATGCCCTTGCCGCCCGCGGCGACGTGCGGTACGAGGTGAGCCGCTTCGACGCAGGCCACGGCTCCCTGGTGGTGGAGGAGACGCTCCGCCACGTGGCGACCGAGATCGGCTTCGCGCGGAGGGCGGTCGGCTGAGCGTCAGCAGAGCCACTTTCCCGACGTGTGCCGTCAGGAAAGTGGCTCTGCCGGCATCCGGGCCCGGTCAGACCGTCGCCTTCAGCTGGACCTCGACGTTGCCGCGGGTCGCCTTCGAGTAGGGGCAGACCTCGTGCGCGGCGGCCACCAGCTCGTCGGCCTGCGCCTGGTCCAGGCCGGGCAGGTGGGCGGTGAGGGTGGCGCTGATCGCGAAGCTCGTGGCGTCCTTGCCCAGGTCGACGGCCGCATCGACGGTGGCGTCGTCGCCGATCGGCACGCCCTTGTTCCTGGCCACGAGGCGGAGCGCGCCGTGGAAGCAGGAGGCGTAGGCCGCGGCGAACAGCTGCTCGGGGTTGGTGGCGCCGCCCGGGCCGCCCAGCGCGGGCGGCAGCTTGAGCTCGACGTCGAGCACGCCGTCCGAGGTACGGACCCTTCCGTCGCGACCGCCGCCCGACGAGGTCGCCTCGGCTGTGTAGACCGGTTCCGCCATCGCTCGTTCACCTTTCGCCGCAGATATGTTGTGCACAACATAACTCGGCCGCCGCGGGCCTGTCACGCACCGGTAGCGGATCGGAAACAAGGCGGGGGGACGCTGGCCGTCATGGCACTGTGGCGAATGCACGTCGAGCTGGAGGACCGGCCCGGTCGACTCGGCGGGTTGGCCACGGCGGTCGGCGAGGCCGGGTGCAACATCCTCTCCCTCCACGTCGTCGGCGAGCCGACCGACGACGGCGCGGTCACCGACGAGCTGCTCGTCCACGTGCCCGCGGACGTCGAGCCCACGGCGCTGGTCGACGCGGTCGGGGCCGCAGGCATCCCGTGCACGCTGCTGGTGCGCGCCGACGCCACGGAGCTGTCCGATGCCGCCACCACCGCGCTCGCCCTCGCACGGATGGTGGTGGCCGACCCGGGCAGCGCAGCGAGCGCCGTGGCCACGATGTTGCGGGCCCGCCTGATCGACCCGGCCGCGCCGCCGACGGGGCACGTCCACACGCTGCGCGGCGGCACCCAGCAGATCCACGTCGGACGCCCGTGGCCGTTCACGGCCACCGAGCTCTCCCGAGCCGCCGCCCTGCTGGAGCTCGCCACGCAGCTCGAGATGCGCGCCCCGGTCCGCACGCTGGGCGCTGATCGCGCCCTGCAGCTGCGCGACGGGTCGGAGGTGCGGCTGCGCGGCGCCGAGCCGGCTGACGGCCCGCTGGTGGCCGCGCTGCACGCGCGCTGCTCCCCGGCGTCGCGCCGCTCCCGCTTCCTCAACCCGGCCCCGCGGCTGCAGCCCGACGAGCTGGCCGCGCTGCTCGGCCCGTCCACCTCTCCCACCGCGCTCCACTCCGTCCTGGCCGTCACCGCGGACGGCGGCAGCGCCGTCGGCATCGCGAACCTGGACGCGGAGCCGGACGCCTCCGGATCGGCGAGGGCCGCCGTGCTGGTGGAGGACGCGTGGCAGGGCCGCGGGCTCGGCACCGCGCTGCTGCGCCGCATCGTGGAGACGGCCGCGGAGCGCGGGCTCGCCGAGCTCGTCGGTTGTGCCCGCCCGGACGACGTCGGCATCACCCGGCTGCTGCGCCGCGCGGGGCTGCGCCCGGCGGCCGAGATCCTCGGCACCGAGGTGCGGCTGCGCGCCGCGCTGCCGACCCCGGTCGGCTGAGAGCAGACGACGGCCCCGGGACCGGATCGGTCCCGGGGCCGCAGTAGCCGAGGATCAGGCGTCGATGCGCTCGCCGGTGTCGCCTGCGAACAGGTGCAGGTGGCCCTCGCGCGGTGCGAAGTGCAGCACCGAGCCCTTGTCGGGCGGGGTGCGGCCGTCGACGCGGGCGATGATCGCGCGGCGTTCGCCGCCGATCTCGGTGGTGCCGTAGACGTAGGCGTCGGCGCCGAGCTCCTCGACGACGTCCACCTCGGTGGCCAGCCCGTTCCCTGCGCTGACGGGCTCCATGTCCTCCGGACGCACGCCGACGGTGACCGAGCGGGTGGAGCCGACCTCCTCCACGGCCGAGCGCGGGATGTGCACGTCGGCACCGCCGAAGTGCAGGGTGTCGACGTCGAGATCGACCTGCAGCAGGTTCATCGCGGGCGAGCCGATGAACCCGGCGACGAAGACGTTGGCGGGCTTGTCGTACATCGCGCGCGGCGTGTCGACCTGCTGCAGGAGCCCGTCCTTCAGCACGGCGACCCGGTCGCCCATCGTCATGGCCTCGGTCTGGTCGTGCGTGACGTAGACCGTGGTGATGTTCAGCCTGCGCTGCAGCGAGGCGATCTGGGTGCGGGTGGAGACGCGCAGCTTGGCGTCCAGGTTGGACAGCGGCTCGTCCATGCAGAACACCTGGGGCGAGCGCACGATCGCCCGGCCCATCGCGACGCGCTGGCGCTGACCACCGGAGAGGGCCTTGGGGCGGCGGTCGAGGTAGTCCTCGAGGTCCAGGATCTTCGCGGCCTCCTGGACCCGCTGCTGGATCTCCGACTTCGGACGCCCGGCGATCTTGAGCGCGAAGCCCATGTTCTCCGCGACCGTCATGTGCGGGTACAGCGCGTAGTTCTGGAAGACCATCGCGATGTCGCGGTCCTTCGGGGGGACGCGCGTGACGTCACGGCCGCCGATGTGGATGGAGCCCTGGTCGATGTCCTCGAGTCCCGCGAGCATCCGCAGCGACGTGGACTTGCCGCATCCGGACGGTCCGACCAGGACGAGGAACTCTCCGTCGGCGACCTCCAGGTCGAGCTGGTCGACCGCGGGCTTGGTGGACCCCGGGTAGATGCGAGTCGCCTTGTCAAAAGTCACAGCAGCCATGCTGTGCTCCTTCCACCGGCAGGAACGTGCCGGACGATCCGAGTGAGAGGGAGTAAAGCGCTTGCAGCCTGCCATGGCAGCGGGCACGAGGAGAAGAGCAAACACGAAGAGTGAGTGATCGGGTACGTACAGTCGGAGTTACGGCATCGTTACCGCGCCCTGTTGCTCGCGTCCTGCGTAAACGCTTTCATTGCCCGGATCTCAGGGAGCGGGCGACCGGCCCGCTCCATCCCCATCGACGCGGAGGGTGCGATGCCAGCCCCGAAATCCGGATCGATCCTGCGGAGACCGTCGCGCGGTACGGCCGCGATCAGCGCCGCGCTGGGCCTCAGCCTCGTGCTCGCCGGATGCGGCGGCAGCAACGTCGCGGGTGGTGGCGGGAACCCCGCCGCCTCGAGCCAGGACTGCGCGGCGTTCGCCCAGTACGGCGACTTGTCCGGCACCCGGGTCACGATCTACACCTCGATCGTCGCGCCCGAGGACCAGCCGCACATCGACTCGTACCGGCCGTTCGAGGAGTGCACCGGCACGCAGATCGTCTACGAGGGCTCGAAGGAGTTCGAGGCCCAGCTGCCGGTGCGCGTCCAGGCGGGTTCGCCGCCGGACATCGCCTACGTCCCGCAGCCCGGTCTGCTGAAGACGCTCGTCACCCAGAACCCCGGCGCGGTGAAGCCCGCCCCGCAGGCCGTCGTGGCGAACGTCGACCAGTACTACTCGGAGACCTTCAAGGCGGCGGGCAGCGTCGACGGCACCCTGTACGGCGCCCCGCTCGGCTCGAACGTGAAGTCCTACGTCTGGTACTCGCCGCAGGCGTTCGCGGAGAAGGGCTACACCGTCCCCACCACCTGGGACGAGCTGGTGGCGCTCTCGAACCGCATCGCCGCCGATGGCGGCAAGCCGTGGTGTGCCGGCATCGCCTCCGGTGACGCCACCGGCTGGCCGCTCACCGACTGGCTCGAGGACGTGATGCTGCGCGAGAACGGCCCCGAGGTCTACGACCAGTGGGTCTCGCACGCCATCCCGTTCAACGACCCGCGCGTGGCGGCCGCCCTCGACCGCGTCGGCTCGATCCTGAAGAACCCCGACTACGTCAACGGTGGCCTCGGCGACGTCGCCTCGATCGCCACGACGACCTTCCAGGACGGCGGCCTGCCGATCCTCGACGGGACCTGCTACCTGCACCGCCAGGCCAACTTCTACGCGGCGAACTTCCCCGAGGGCACCGACATCTCGGAGAACGGGCAGGCCTTCGCGTTCGAGCTGCCGCCGATCGAGGCATCGCAGCCGCAGACGATCCTCGTGGGCTCGGAGTTCGTCGCCGCGTTCTCCGACCGTCCGGAGGTGCAGGCGTTCCAGGCGTACCTGTCCTCGCCGGAGTGGGCCAACATGAAGGCGAAGGCCGGCAGCGACCTGGGCCAGAGCGGCTGGATCAGCGCCAACACCGGGCTGGACCCGAACAACCTGTCCAACCCGATCGACCGGCTCTCGGCCGAGATCCTGCAGGACCAGTCCAACACGTTCCGGTTCGACGGCTCCGACCTCATGCCTGCGGCCGTGGGTTCCGCGTCGTTCTGGCGGGGCATGACCGACTGGATCACCGGTCAGAGCACCTCGGACACGCTGACCTACGTCGAGCAGTCCTGGCCCGCCTCCTCCTAGCGGGGCATCAGAGGTACCCCTGCGCCGGGACGGGCGCGATCCGTCCGTCCCGGCGCCTCCCTCGGCGCGCTCGGCGCCGGCCCGCGACGCGTCCCCCTTCGGAGGTGAGCCGGCTTGACCCTGCTCGACAAACTGCTTCAACTGCTCGTCGCGGTGGTCGTCTTCGCCGCCGTGATGGGCGTGGTCCTGCTCGTCGCCGACCGCGCACGGGGGCGCCGCACCGACCTGGTGTCCGGCATCGCGTTCACGGCCCCCGCCTTCCTGCTCCTGCTCGTCGGGCTGCTCTACCCGGCGGCCCGCACGGCGGTGCAGTCCTTCCTCGACGCCAGGAGCGCGGGCTTCGTCGGCCTGGCCAACTACGTCCAGATCTTCACCCAGCCCGACCTCGTCGTCGTGCTGCGCAACACGCTGCTGTGGGTCGTGATCACCCCGATCCTCGCCACCGCCATCGGCCTGGTCTACGCCGTGCTCGTGGACCGCACCCGGTTCGAGGCGTTCGCGAAGGCGCTGATCTTCCTGCCGATGGCGATCTCGTTCGTCGGCGCGGCGATCATCTGGAAGTTCGTGTACGAGTACCGGCCCAACCAGCAGAACATCCAGCAGATCGGGCTGCTCAACCAGTTCCTGGTCTGGCTCGGCTTCGAGCCGGTGAACTTCATACTCGCGGAGCCCTGGAACAACCTGCTGCTGATCGTGGTGATGATCTGGATCCAGGCCGGCTTCGCGATGACCGTGCTCTCGGCCGCGATCAAGGCCATCCCGAGCGACATCATCGAGGCCGCCCGGCTCGACGGGGTCGGCGGCATGCGGCTCTTCTTCTACATCACGCTCCCGAGCATCCGGCCCGCCGTGGTCGTCGTGATCACCGCGATCAGCATCGCCGTGCTGAAGGTCTTCGACATCGTCCGCACGATGACCGGCGGCCAGTTCGACACGAGCGTCGTCGCGAACGAGTTCTACGTGCAGAGCTTCCGGCTCTCCAACCTGGGCATGGGATCCGCGCTCGCCATGATCCTTTTCGTCCTCGTGGTGCCGATCGTCATCTACAACGTGCGGCAGATGCGGAAGGTGGACGGGCGATGACCGCCGACGTAGGTCTTCCCGCGGAGGCGGAATCATGACAGTCCTCGACACCAAGGACGGCGCGTCCCCCGGGCCCGACATCCTCGCCGCGGCGACCTCCCGCTCAGCGGCGGCGCGGAAGGGACTGACCTCGCCGTGGGCGTCGCTCGCCGCGCTCGTGATCGCCGTGCTCTGGACGATCCCGACCTTCGGGCTGTTCCTGTCGTCCTTCCGCCCCGAGCGCGACGTCCAGCGCACCGGGTGGTGGACGTTCTTCGCGAACCCCGCCATCACGTTCGACAACTACGCCGAGGTGCTGTTCGGCGGCAACCAGCCGCTCATCGACTTCTTCGCCAACTCGATCCTGATCACGATCCCCGCGGTCGCGATCCCGATCATCCTGGCCACGATGGCCGCGTACGGGTTCGCGTGGACGAAGTTCCCCATGCGCGACACGCTGTTCGTGGCGATCTTCGCCCTGCAGATCGTGCCGCTGCAGGTGGCGCTGCTCCCGCTGCTGGAGATCTTCGTCGGTACCGGGCTGAACGGAACGTTCTGGACGGTCTGGATCGCGCACTCCACGTTCGCGCTGCCGCTCGCGATCTTCCTGCTGCACAACTCGATGCGGGAGATCCCGGCCGAGCTCGTGGAGGCGGCGCGAGTGGATGGCGCGGGCCACGTCCGGATCTTCACCACGATCATGGTGCCGCTGATGAAGCCGGCCATCGCCGCGTTCGCGGTGTTCCAGTTCCTGTGGGTCTGGAACGACCTGCTCGTCGCGCTCGTCTTCGCAGGCGGCACGCTCGACGTCGCCCCGCTGACCGTCCGCCTCGCCAACCTCGCGGGCGAGCGGGGTTCCAACTGGTACCTCCTCGCGCCCGGGGCGTTCGTCGCGATCATCGTTCCGCTGATCGTCTTCCTCTCGTTGCAGCGCTACTTCGTCCGCGGCCTGCTGGCCGGCAGCGTCAAGGGCTGATCGGAGCGCCGGGGCCCGTCGTGAGCACGATCAAGGACGTCGCGGAGGCAGCGGGGGTCTCCATCGCGACGGTCTCGCGCGCGCTGCACGGGTTGCCCCGGGTTTCCGAGGCCACCCGGCAACGCGTGCTCGCCGCCGCCGCCGAGCTGCGGTACGTGGCGTCCCCCAGCGCGGCGAGCCTCGCGAGCGGCCAGACGAACGCCATCGGGGTGGTCGCGCCGTTCGTCAACCGCTGGTACTTCGCCGCGATCGTGCACAGCGCGGAGGAGCGGCTCCGCAAGGCCGGCTACGACCTGCTGCTCTACAGCCTGGGCACCGACACCCACGAGCGTCGCCGCGCGTTCTCGGGGACGCTGCTGCGCAAGCGCGTGGACGGGGTGCTCGTGCTCGGCCTGCATCCCACCGCCGAGGAGGTCGCGGCGCTCTCCGCGGTCGGCGGGCCGGTGGCGATCGTGGGCGCGGACGTGCCGGGCTGGGCGAGCGTCCGCATCGACGACGAGGCCGCCGCCCGCTGCGCCGTGCGGCACCTGCTCGATCTCGGCCACCGGCGCATCGGGTTCATCGGCGGCGCCGACGAGCTGCACACGGCGATGCCCGCCGACCGGCGCGTCGGGTACCGGGCCGAGCTCGCCGCCGCAGGCCTTCCCGCGCTCCCCGAGCTCGAAGCCGTCGGCGGGTTCACGGTCTCCGGAGGGCATCTCGCGGCCAAGCGCCTGCTCGGGCTGCCGGAGCCACCGACGGCGCTGTTCGCCGCCTCCGACGAGATGGCGATGGGTGCCGTGCAGGCGGCGCGCCGCAGCGGGCTCCGCGTGCCGGAGGACGTGTCGGTGATCGGCATCGACGACCACGAGATGGCGGAGCTGATGGACCTGACGACCGTGGCGCAGCCGGTGGTCGCGCAGGGGGAGCTGGCCGCGGAGATGATCCTCACCGCGCTCACCGACGGGGAGCAACCCCTGCCCGCGATCACCGTGCCGACCGAGCTCATGGTGCGGGGCACCACGAGCTCTCCTCGCGGCTAGCTCCCCCGGGCGGCTAGTTCCCCCCGGGCAAGCCGGGGACGGCGGGGCCGGTGTCGGCCTGCGACGGGTCGGGCTCCTGGGCCGTCACCGGTACCCCGAAGTCGAAGTACTCGATGCTGACCGACGACGTGGTCCTCCGGTTCCGCAACATCTCCTGGAGCTGCGGGTTGTCACCGAACATCTGGCTCATCTCCGGCGACGCGGCGAGGTCCGCGCCGTTCGACTCGATGCTGACCTCCAGCCGTCGCACTCGCCCGTCCGAGTCCACGAACACCTGGCCGGGCATCGGGCCAGCGGCCTGCAGCGCCGCCTGGACCAGCCCGCCGTCGACGACGACACCGCTCGCGCCGGCGAGCCGCGGGGGGTCGATGGTGATCGCGTACTGACGCACCTGCGCACCGCGCACCTGGGTGGTTGCGACCTCGCGGACGTCGTCGGAGACCCCGCGCAGCAGATCGAGCTGCTGGCTCGGGTCGTGCTGACCGATCGGGGTGTTCACCAGCTGGGAGAAGTCGAACTTCTGCCACCTGGTCGCCCCGACGTCGCGCTGGTACAGCACGTTGTTGCGGAACACCGTCTCCTGCGGGGGCACGGGGAACTGCGCGTCCTTGGTGGTCATCCGGCCCTCGCCGATCTGGCGGGCGTAGTCGTAGGTGCCGGTGCCGCTCGCCGTCCACGACGAGTCACCCATCGGGCTTCCGGTGGTGGAATAGGTCATCTCGACCGCGTAGCGGGACGAACCCGCGGCCCGGGTGACGTCCGGCGCCTCGCGGGCGACCTCCGCCGCCGGCTTCGCCGCGAGCGGGCCGCTCCCCGCGGGGCCGCCCCCGCCGCCGCACGCCGTGAGGAGCGCGATCCCGGCGACGCAGCCCGCGAGAACCGCCCTGTTCCTCCGCACGATGGTGATCGTCATCGTCCCCTCCTCGTCGAGTCGATCCGGCCGGACCGCCCCCCACCCGTCGTCGGCCCGGCCGGCACTGGGATGGACCCGCCGGGAGCAGCGGCCGTTGCCCCCGAGTGACGTGGATCACTTTGATCAGCGGCTACACTCCCGGCCGGCACGATCGGGGGGTCAGTGACCACGACACAGCGAGACCAGGCGGTACCCGCGCGCGTCATCGTGCGTGTGCTCGACCCCGCCGGTGAGCCGGTCGGCGCGGGCTTCGTGATCGGCGAGGACCTGGTGGCCACGTGCGCCCACGTCGCGGCGGCGGCCGTGCGCGCCGACCCGTACGACGCCCAGCCTCCCTCGCAGCGGATCGCGCTCGACCTCCCCCTGCTGATCGAATCCGACGCGGACGTCCCCGCGCGGGTGTCGGCGGAGGTCGCGCGGTGGATCCCGATCGCCCCGGAAGGCACCGGCGACATCGCCGTGCTGCGCGTGCGGGACCCGCTGCCCGAGGGCGCGCGGATGCCGCCGCTGCGCCGGGTCGATCAGCTGTGGGACCACACCTTCCGGGTGCTGGGCTTCCCCGCCGGGATGGCCGACGGCGTGTGGGCCACCGGCCGGTTCCGCGGCCGGCAGGGCACGCGGTGGTTCCAGATGCAGGCCACCGCAGGCGAGCAGCCGATCGTTCCGGGCTTCAGCGGCTCGCCGGTGTGGGACGAGGAGTCGGGTGCCGTCGTCGGGATGACGGTCGCCACCGACGTCGCCGGCACGTCCACCGCCTACCTGATCCCGATCGACCTCGTGCTCGGCGTGGACCCGGAGCTCCTACCCTGCCCGTACCGCGGCCTGGAGCCGTTCGGGGAGGAGCACGCGAGCTTCTTCTTCGGCCGCGACGCCGACATCGGGCGGCTCGTCGACGCCGTCGAGCGCCAACCGCTGGTGGCGGTCGCGGGCCCGTCCGGTGCAGGCAAGTCGTCGCTGGTGCGGGCCGGTCTGCTCCCGCGGCTGCGCGCCGATGGGGTGCAGGTCGCCGAGCTGCGGCCGATGCCGGGGCGCCCGGTCGCCGAGCTGGTCGCCGACGTGGCCGCGCTCGTCCCCGCAGGCCAGGACGGGCGCGTGGTGCTCGTCCTCGACCAGTTCGAGGAGCTCGCCGCCACCGATCCCGACGCCGCCACGGAGCTGCTCGAGCGGATCGGCGAGCTGGTCGGAGGCGGACGCGCGCGGGCGGTGCTCACCCTGCGCTCCGCCACGCTGGACGACATCCGGGTCCCCGAGCTCGCGAACCTCCTCGGCTCCGGCACGGTGCTGCTCCCCCCGATGGACCGTCGGCAGCTCCGGGCGGCGATCGTGGCGCCGGCCGAACGGGCACCCGGCCTGTCGTTCGAGCCCGGCCTCGTCGACCGCATCCTCGACGACGCCGCGGCGGAGCCCGGTCAGCTGCCGCTCGTGGAGTCGCTGCTCACCGAGCTGTGGGCGCGCAGGGACGGCGGGTACCTCACGCTCCGCGCGTACGAGGAGGCGGGCGGCGTGGCCGGGGTGGTCGCCACGCACGCCGAGTCCGTCGTCGCAGGCTTCGACCCTGCGGACGGGGATCGCCTGCGGCGGCTGTTCACGGCGCTGGCCGGGCCGGACCGGGACGGCCGCTTCGTCCGCAGGCCGTTGCGCTGGGGCGACGTGCCCGCCGACCTGCGCCCGCTGGTGCTGCGGCTCGCCGCAGGCCGGCTGGTGGTCGTGGAGCGGGCGGCCGACGGGCAGGAGACCATCCAGCTCGCCCACCAGGCCCTGATCGCGCACTGGCCACGGCTGCGCGACTGGCTCACCGAGGACCGCGACTTCATCGCCTGGCGCGACCAGGTCGGCCAGCAGCGCGAACGCTGGGAAGAGAGCGGGCACGACGACGGCGCGCTGCTGCGCGGCGCGGCACTCGCGACCGCGCTCGACCGGTTGCCGGCCCGGACGGCGGACGTACCGGCGCCCGATGTCGAGTTCGTGCAGCGCAGCCGGGCACGGCAGCGTCGCGAGGTGCGGCGGTGGCGGATCGTCACCGCGGTGCTGGGGGTGATCACGCTCGCCGCCGGTGCCCTCGCGGTCGTCGCGGTCGACCGCGGCAACGCGCTCGGCGAGCAGCTCGACCGGGCGAACGCCGAGCTGCTGGCCCAGACGTCGCTGTCGCGGGCACCGACGGACCCGGTCACGAGCACACAGCTGGCGCTCGCGGCGTGGCGGCTCGACCCGGGGAACGCGGCGGCCCGCACGGCCCTCCTGCGGCAGTACGTCGCGATGCGCTCCGTCGACGGTGTCATCCCCGCTGTGACCACCGAGTCGATCATCGGGTTCGGGCTGTCGGCGGACGGGCGGGTGATGGTCGTCCCCGAGAACGAGGGGCTGGTGGTCCTCACCGGGCTCCCGGACGGCCCCGTGCAGCGCCACACCCTCCCCGGCGCCCCGCCCGGACTCCTGCGTGCCTCCGTCGACCCGACCGGGCGCTACGTCGCGACGATGGACCGGACCGGGGTCGTGCGCATGTGGGACGTCGCCGGGGGCGGCGGTCCGCGGTTCGAGTCGGCGCCCCCACCCGGCACTCCGGACAGCCGTGTGTTCGGGTTCGCCGGCGACCGCCTGCTCTGGCTCGAGCCGGTGCGCGGTGGCGCCGACCTACGCATCTGGGATGTCGCTGCGGCAGCGCCGGTGGCACACGGGCTCGGGACGATCATGGAGCCCGACGTCGTCGGGATCGTGTTGACACCCGACTTCACCCGGGCCGTGATCCGACTGGGCGACATCGAGCAGCCGGACGTCATGCGCCTCACGGTGCGGTCGCTCGCCGACGGTGCGACGCTCGGCACGCTGCCGGAGCACAGCGCGCTCCTCGCGGGCGCGGCGTCCGCCGTCCTCTGCCAGTCGCCGGCCACCGGTGCGGGCTCGGCCGCGAACAGAGCCACCGCCGTCGTCACGGGTCCGGATCTGGCCACGCCGCAACGGCGGATCCCCGTCGACTCGTACACGTGCGCCGGCTTCCGCCGCACGGTCACGCTGGACGGCCGGCACCGCGCCGAGCGGCTCGGCGGGCCGTTGGACGTCGACTTCGTGCGCATCCGCGACCTGAGCGACGGCAGCGCATACGACGTGACCCTGCCACCGGACCCCATCGCCACGACGTTCGGCGGCGGCCGCGTACCAGCCGAGAAGATGCTGGTGCTGCCGGGACCGGACGGAACCCGAACGGTCCTCGCACCGCACGGAACCTCTCTCCTGCGGCTCACCGCCCTCCCGAACCCCTACGTCGCGGCGGGTGAGCAACCCTGGCTGGGCATGAGCGACGACGGGCGCACGATCGTCGCCACCGAGGGTCACCGGGACTACACGACGTTCGACCGCGCGGGGGGTGGACCGATCGGGCGGCTCGACGTGGCGGCGCTCGGCGGCGAGCCGACGCTCGCTCCGACGGTGGACCACCGGCTCGCCCTGCGCACCCGTGCAGAGGACGGCTGGTCGATCGCCGAGTACGCGCTGCCCTCGCTGGAGCGGGTGCTGCGCGTGGAGTTGCCTTCGCGCACCAGCGGACCGGCATCGAGGGCGGACACCGACACGCTCCCCGACCGGATCTACTCGCTCGCGGACGGCCTGCTGACCGGGTGGGACAGGGCGACGGGTGCCCCGCTGGGGCCGCCGGTGGACCTCGCCACCACGCCGCAGCGCAGGCAATGGTTCATCGACACCTCATCCGTGCTCGAGGCCCGTCCCGGCCATCCCGGCGAGGTGGCCGTGCTGGGGCCGGACAACACGATCGAGCTGTGGGACGTCGGACGGGGCATCCAGCTCACCACCCTCCCGCAGGTCGCCGGCCGGCAGTCCTACGCGTTCGCGTTCGACGACAGCGGGTCCCGCCTCGCGAGCGCGACGAGCCATGGGGTGCTGGACGTCTGGGATCTCGACCGCCGCGAACTGGTCGCCCCTTCCGTCCCGACCGAGGGCACGCAGGACCCCGTCGGGTTCACCGCCGATGGCATGGTGGTGACCTCCTCCCCGGGGGGTGAAAGCGGGGTACTCACGTTCTGGGACCCGGCATCCGGCCGGGCGAGCGGCTCGGTGCGGCTCACGCTCGGGGAGGACAACGAGGCCGAGGTCGTCGACGGCACGCGGCTGGAGGTCGCGGGCGGCGACGGCTACACCGCGAAGTCGAGCGGGGCGTTGCCGATCGCGATGGCGCTCACGGCGCAGCAGTGGGCCGACGAGCTGTGCCACGTGTCCCGCCACCAGTTCACCGATGTGGAACGGGCCGCGTTGCCGTCCGGGAGCACCATCGACCCGCCCTGCTGAGCGGGAATCCGGTCGTGTTCCGTCGGTGCCCCGGAGCACGATGGACGCGTGGACGTCGACGCCGCGCCCGCCCGGGGGCTCACCGCCTACCGCGCGGTCCTCGCCCTTCCCGGCGTCGGCGCCGTCACCGCCGTCTCCTTCCTGGCCCGCCTGCCCGCTTCCGCGGCGGCCATCACGCTCACGCTGCACGTGGTGCTCACCCAGGATCGGGGCTATGCGGCCGCGGGCATGGTCGGGGCCGCGGCCACCGTCGGCATGGCGGTCGGGGCGCCGCTGCTCGGCCGGCTCGTCGACCGCCGCGGACTGCGCACGATGCTCGGCCTGACGCTGTCCGCGCAGGCCGTGTTCTGGAGCGTCGCGCCGTTCCTCGCGTACCCGGCGCTGCTGGTGAGCGCCCTGATCGGTGGGCTGCTGGGCGTGCCGGTCTACTCGGTCACCCGGCAGTCGCTCGCCGTGCTGGTGCCACCGGAGCGCCGGAGGACCGCATTCGCGCTCGACTCGATGTCGGTCGAGGTCTCCTACATCATCGGACCGGCGATCGGTGCGCTGCTGGCGCTGCAGGTGTCGTCCGCCTCCGCGATGTGGGTGGTCGGGGCCGGGTGGCTGGTCGCGGGCGGTGCGCTCATGCTGCTGAACCCGCCCACCCACGCGGCGGGCACCTCGCGCACCGGGCCACCGCTGCCCGTCCGGCAGTGGCTCGACCTGCGCCTGCTCGGAGCCCTGCTGGCCACCACCGCGGCGGTGATCGTCGTCTTCGGCACCGAGCTGTCGATGATCGCCGGTCTCGAGCTCGGCGGGCAGGCAGGCTGGATCCCGCTCGTCAACGCGGTGTGGTGCGTGGCATCGCTCATCGGCGGGTTCGTGTACGGCGGGGCCCGGCGTTCCCTCCCCCTCCCGCTGCTCGTCGGTTGTCTCGGGGCCGCCGCGTTGCCGGTCGCGTTGGCCGGTCCGTGGTGGTCCTACGCACTGCTGCTCGTACCCGTCGGGCTGCTGATCGCGCCCTCGATGGCCGCCAGCGCCGAGACCGTCAGCACGCTGGCGCCCGAGCATGCGCGCGGGCTGGTCACCGGGCTCCACGGCTCCGCCATCACCATCGGCGCCACCGTCGCAACCCCCCTCGCCGGCCTTCTCGTCGACGTCGCCTCACCCGCCGTCGCGGTCCTCACCGTCGGGGCCGCCGGGCTGGGCGCAGCGGTGCTGGTCGGGATGCTCGTCCGCCCACGGCGGGAGGCACCCGTCACACCCTCAGCCGGTTCTCAACCGATCTAGGGAACACTCGGGTCGATGACCGCATCGCCGGATCGGCTCGCCTCCGCCAACCCGCCGATCCCACGCGCGCGGGATGTCCGGCGCGGTCGCGGCACGGTCCGATACGTGGTCGCGGTCGTGTTCACGCTGATCGTCGCGGTGGCGACGCTCCCGGACCTGCTGTTCGGGCTCGACCGCCGCAGCCCGTTCGTGCAGCTCGTGTCGCTGCGGCCGTGGATCCTCGGCGGGGTACTCGCCCTGCTCGTGCTGCTGCTCCTGGTGATGGTGTTCGAGCGCCGGGTGTGGCCGTTCGCCGCCGGTGTGCTGGCCGTGCTCCTGGTCGGCGGGGGGATGGTGCTGCCCCGCGTGCTGCCCGACGCCGACACCGTGCGCGGAGCCCCCTTCCGGGTGCTGGCGTTCAACACGTTCGAGGGCGAGGCCGACGCCGACCAGCTCGCCGCCCTGATCGAGGAGCAGCAGCCGGACGCGGTCGCGATCAGCGAGTCCGGCAACAACTTCGCCGACAAGCTCACCCCTCTGGTCGAGCCACTGGGCTACCGGGTGCACGTGTCCACCGACGACGGCGCCGACGACGACGTCGAGGAGGTCACCGCCGTCGTGTCGGACCAGCTCGGTGAGGTCGACGTCCGGGTCGGCGACGAGACCTCCGCCTTCCCCTACATCGAGGTGAGCGGTGGCGCGCTCGACACGCTCCGCTTCGTGGCGTTCCACGCGGTGGCCCCGGTGCCCGGCTCCGTGCCGGACTGGAACGAGGACCTGGCCCTGCTCTCCCGGTGGTGCGCCGGACCCACGCCTGCGGTGATCGCAGGCGACTTCAACGCCACCCTGGACCACTCCGCGCTGCGGGACGGCACCTCCGGGTGCGGGAACGCAGCAGCCCAGCGCGGCGCCGGGCTGATCCCGACCTGGGGGCCGAGCCCGAACCTGCGCCGCTTCGGTCCGCAGATCGACCACGTGTTCGCCACGGACGGCATCACCGCCGAGACGTTCGACGTGCGCGACATCCCGGGCAGCGACCACCGCGCGATCATGACGACCTTGCGCCTCACGAACCAGTGAGCGGTGACGAGCGTCGATCGCTCGTCACCGCTCACGAGGTGGTCAGAGGCTGATCGCCACCGTCTCCGCGATCTCGTAGGTGTTCAGGGCGGCGCCCTTGCGCAGGTTGTCGCCGCAGACGAACAGCTCGAGCGTGTTCGGGAAGTCCAGCGCCTGCCGGATCCGGCCGACCCAGGTGGGGTCGGCGCCCACCGCGTCGGCCGGGGTGGGCCACTGGCCCGCGGCGGGGTCGTCGCGCAGCACGATCGAGGGCTGCTCGGCGAGCACCTTGCGGGCCGCCTCGACCGACACCTCACGCGAGAACGTGGCGTGCACCGCGAGCGAGTGGGTGGTGACGACCGGGACACGCACACACGTGGCGGAGACCTTGAGGTCCGGGATGCCGAGGATCTTGCGCGCCTCGTTGCGAACCTTGAGCTCCTCCGACGACCACCCGTCGTCCTTGAGCGAACCCGCCCACGGCACGACGTTCAGCGCGAGCGGCGCCGGGAACGGCGAGTCGGCCGGGTCGAGGCCTGCGGCCGCCAGCGCGGCCGCGACGTCCCCGCCGCGCACGCCGACCGGCTTGTCGGCCAGGGCCGCGAGCTCGGCGTAGAGCCGGTCGATGCCTCCCTGGCCCGCACCGGACGCTGCCTGGTACGAGGCCACGACCAGAGCCTCCAGGCCGAACTCGCGGTGCAGCGCGCCCATCGCGGCCATCATCGACAGCGTGGTGCAGTTGGGGTTGGAGATGATCCCCTTCGGCCGCTCCGCCGCCTTTTCGGCGTTGACCTCGGGCACCACGAGCGGCACGTCGGGGTCCATCCGGAAGGCGCCGGAGTTGTCCACGGCCACCGCGCCACGCTCGGCGGCGATCGGCGCCCACTGCGCGCTGACCTCGTCGGGCACGTCGAAGAGCGCGACGTCCACGCCGTCGAACACCTCGGGCGCGAGCGCCTGCACGGTGACGTCCTGCCCGCGCACGCGCAGCACCTTCCCGGCCGACCGGGGCGACGCCACGAGCCGGATCTCCGACCACGGCACGTTCTCGCGCGCGTCGATGATCTCGATCATCGTGGTGCCGACCGCGCCGGTGGCCCCGACGAGCGCGAGCACCGGGCCCCGCTCGTGGCGCCCGTGCTCGTGGCGGCCGTGCTGCTCATGGGCGAATTCGTCGGTCATTCCCGTCACCGTCCCGTTCCGGCGTGCACCACGGCCTGCTCGTCACCGCCGAGCTCGAACGCGGCGTGCAGCGCGCTCACCGCGGTGTCGAGCTGGTCGGGCCGGCAGAGCACGGAGATCCGGATCTCCGAGGTGTTCATGGTCTCGATGTTGATCCCGGCGCTGGACAGCGCCTCGCAGAACGTGGCCGTGACGCCCGGATGCGAGCGCATCCCGGCGCCGACCAGCGACACCTTCCCGACCTCTGCGTCGTGCAGCACCTCGGCGAACCCGATCTCGGGCTGCGCCGCGGTGAGCGCGGCGACGGCGCGCGGGCCATCGGTGCGCGGGAGGGTGAACGTGATGTCGGTGCGCCGCGCCGACGAGCGGCTGATGTTCTGCAGCACCATGTCGATGTTGATTTCGGCGTCGGCCACGGTGCGGAAGATCCGGGCCGCCATGCCGGGCGTGTCCGGCACGTCGGCGACGGTGATCTTCGCTTCCGACCGGTCGTGAGCGACCCCTGTGATGATCGCCTGCTCCATGGGGATCTCCTCGATCGAGCCGGTGACGAGCGAGCCCGGCTTGTCGTTGTACGAGCTGCGCACCCGCAGCGGGACGTTGTAGCGCCGGGCGTACTCCACGGCGCGCAGGTGCAGCACCTTCGCCCCGCAGGCGGCCATCTCGAGCATCTCCTCGTAGGTGATGGTCTCGAGCAGCTGCGCGTCCGGGGCGATGCGCGGGTCGGCGCTGTAGATGCCGTCGACGTCGGTGTAGATCTCGCAGACGTCCGCCTCCAGCGCGGCGGCCAGCGCCACCGCGGTGGTGTCCGAGCCGCCACGGCCGAGCGTGGTGACGTCCTTCGAGTCCTGGCTCACGCCCTGGAACCCGGCGACGAGCACGATCGCGCCCTCGTCGAGCGCCTCGCGCAGCCGCTGCGGGTTGACCTGGACGATCCGCGCGTCCCCGTGCCTGGACGTGGTGACCATGCCGGCCTGCGAGCCGGTGAACGAACGGGCCTGCACCCCGAGCGCGTGGATCGCCATCGCCACGAGCGCGTTGGAGATGCGCTCGCCCGCGGTGAGCAGCATGTCCAGCTCGCGCGGCGGCGGCGCCGGGGAGACCTGGTCGGCGAGGTCGAGCAGGTCGTCGGTGGTGTCGCCCATGGCCGAGACCACCACGACGACGTCGTTGCCCTCTTTGTGCGTGCGGACGATCCGTTCGGCGACCTTCTTGATGCGGTCCGCGTCCTGTACGGACGATCCGCCGTACTTCTGCACGACGAGGGCCACCGCCGACCTCCTGTCCTGGCCGCGCGGCTGTCCCGACGCGGCCTTGGGGGCTCATCACCGCAGGTGCGCGCACGCAGGGGACGTGCGCTCCGGGTGCTGGTCGGGAGCCCACCCTACCGGCCGGGGCTCGCGGCGCCGACCGGAATGGGGTACGCCACAGCTCACGGGCGGCGGAAGACCCACCATGGCGAACGGCCCAGCACCCCGGGCAGCCGCCGCGCCCGCCGCCGCGCGGGATCCGGTTCGGCGAGCCGGGCGATCAGGTCCGGCGGCACCCACTCCCGTTCCCAGCTCCGCGGCACGAGCCGTCGGTAGCCCGGCCCGAACCAGGCCCACCGGGGTGGGCGCGGCGGCAGGCCGAGCCACTCGCCGAGCGGCGCGAGGAAGGGCTGTTCGTCCGGGTCGGGCCGGTCGACGACGAGCGTGCGGCCGGTCCACAGCAGGTCGCGCCGCACCGACGCAGAGGCGAAGACGGTGCCGAACGCCTCCGCCGCCGCCTCGAACAGCGCGCGGACGGCAGGGTCCGCGGTGGCGGCGTCCAACCGGACGTCGAGCTGGTGCGTGGCCATGGGGCCGATCCGCACGGGCCGCCGCGGCGTGCCGAGACTCGCGTGGAGGCAGGGCGGCTCGCCCGCCATGAAGAGCAGCGTGTCCGCATCGGCGTACGCCCGCACGAAGGCCGTGTCGCCGTCGCGGTCCAGCCGACCGCGCAGCGGTTCGGTGGCGCCGAACCGCCGGGGCACGGCCTGCGGGAGGTGCCGGCGGCAGAGCGCGAGCCAGCGCTCGGGCACGTCGGCCGGCTCGCGGCGGCTGTCGACGTACCACTGCAGACGCAGGACGTCGACGCGCTCCTCACGAGCCACGGCCCGCAGCCTAGGAGGGCCCTGTCCAGGGCGCTCCTGGAGAGGGTGGATCTGTCGGCGCACCGGCCTACCCTGCTGCTCATGAGCGGGTCGGCCGGGCTGGCAGCGTGGCTCGCCACGCTGAGCACAGCGGAGCTGGAGGCGATCCTGCGCGCCCGGCCCGACGTGCTGCGCCACCCCGCGCCCACGGATCTGGCCGTGCTGGCCGACCGGCTGGCGGCTCGGGCCTCGGTCAACCGGGCGCTGCCGGAGCTCTCCAAGCCCGCGCTGCAGGTCGCCGAGGCCCTGCTCGCCCTCGGCGGCTCGGCGTCGCGCGAGGAGTTGTACGCCCTGCTCCGGGCCACCGATGCCCCCGATGCGGTGGACGCCGCGGTCGCCGAGCTCACCTCGATGGCGCTCGCGTGGTCGCTGAAGGGACGGGTGCGTCAGGTCGGCGGCTGGGGAGCGATCTCCCCGGATCCGCTCGGGCTGGGCCGCTCGGGCCGCAAGCTCTACGGCAGGCTCACGGCCGAGCAGCTCGATCGCATCGGCGCCCACCACGGCGTCCACGGGTTGGGGCGGGCCGGGATCGACACCGTCGTCGCCGTCCTCTCCGACCCGGGCGCGGTGCCGGACCGGCTGTCCAGGGCCGGTCCCCGGGTCGCGGAGGCGGTACGGCAATTGGCCTGGCACGGGCCCCGGCGGTCGGGTGTGCAGTTCCCCGAGCCCGGCGAGCCCGTCGAGCCACACGACGTGGCCCGCCAGCTCGCGCTGCAGGGGTGGGCGGTACCCACCGAGTGGGGCATCGCCGAGATGCCGCGGGAGGTCGCGCTCGCCGTGCGGGGGCCGGAGTACCACGCACCGTTCGACGCCCATCCGCCGTGCCCGGCCACCGCGCCCGTCGATCCCGGGCAGCTGCGCGCGGCCGGTGGGCACGCGGCGGTCGCGGCGCTGGATTCGGTCCGGTCGCTGGTCACGCTGCTGGACCACAGCCCGCTCACCACCGTGCAGGGTGGCGGCATCGGGGTCCGTGAGCTGCGGCGGGCGGCGAAGGAGCTCGGTTCCGACCTCACGGTCGTCCGGCTCGGGTTGGAGATCGCCGCCGCGGCAGGGCTCGTCGCGCTCGCTCGCGAAGGCCCGGCACGCACCAGCCTGCGGCGCGGGCACCAGTCGCCCGTCGGCGTCGCGCTTCCCACCGAGGTCGTCGACGAGTGGCTGGCGGCCGAGCCCGCCGACGCCTACGCCCGCCTCCTGCTCGCGTGGTGGCGGCTGCCGATGGTCCCCAGCCTGCGCGTCGACGAGTCGGGCCGACCCGCGCCCGCCCTCGTGCGGGCCTACGGCCACCCGGAACACCTGCGGATGCGTTCCGGCGCCCTCGCCGCGCTGGCCACGCTCGGGGGGTGGGCCCGAAGGGCAGGGGGGCGGGAAGGACACGGCCCGGGCCGGGGCCTCGTCGACCTCGACGCCGTGCACGAGCTACTGGCCCACCGGGCCCCGTTGGACCGCGGCCTCCCCGATGACGCAGCCAAGCTGCGCGCCACCCTCGCCGAGGCCGAGCTGCTCGGCCTGATCGCCACCGGCGCGCTCACCCCACTCGGCCACGAGCTGCTCGCCGCCGTCCGCACCGACGAGCCGCACGCCGCGCTGCGCCGCGCCCTCGCGGGCGTCCTGCCGGCGCCCACCGGCACCGCCACGTTCCTGCCCGACCTCACCGCGCTCGTCACCGGCATCGCGGCAGCCCCGCTCACACGGCTGCTCGACGCCGTCGCCGATGCCGAGCGCCGCGACATCACCTCCGTCTGGAGGTTCACGGCCGCGAGCGTGCGGCGGGCGCTGGACGCAGGCCACACCGCCGACGGGCTGCTCGCGGCGCTCGCCAGCGCCGCCGACCACCCGCTCCCCCAGCCGCTGGAGTACCTCGTCCGCGACGTCGCCCGCCGGCACGGTCAGGTCCAGGTGTGCGCCGTCGCGACGTGCGTGCGGGTAGCCGACCCCGCACTGGGCGCCGAGCTCGCGGCACAGCGCGGGCTCGCCCCGCTGCGGCTGCGCCCGCTCACCGACACGGTCCTGGTCAGCGATCGCCCGGCCGCCGAGGTCATGGGAGCACTGCGCTCGGCCGGCTACTCGCCGGTGGAGCAGGACGCGTCGGGCACCGCGGTGATCACCCGCGCTCCGGTCCGCCGGGCGCCCGCACCCGCGGAACAGCAGTGGACGGGCAATCCGATCGACGTGGCCGCGCTCGCGGCCCCGGCTCACGGGCGCTGCGTAGGGACGGTCAGGGGATGCGTCGCACCAGGCGCACGACCACCGTCGTGATCACGAACCAGATGAGGGCGGCGGTGCCGTAGTTCAGCACCACCCCGAGGCGCGGGTCCTGGGGCAGGAACAGGTCGCTCAGGCCGAGGTTGAACGTGTCGGCGGCGTCCCGGATCAGCTGCGTCAGCCCGTTCTCCGGGTTGGCGCCGAGCAGCGTGAGCACGATGTGCACCACGAGGACGGTGACGATCAGCATGCCGACGATCCGCAGCACGTTGCCGAGGGCGTCGATACCCCGCCGTGCCGTGCTCCCCACTGCCACTGGAGACCTCCCCGGGCTCGTTGTACGCCATGCTCCCACGGGGCCCACCGGCATGCGCTACTGACTGGTATTACCCGATCGGGTGACGGCGGTTCGGGCCCCCGGCCGGGCATGCCGCAGAGGGGTGGGTTGCGGAACTCCCCCACCCCGGCGCTACTCTCGACCACGTGGCACGCCTGCTCCTTCGCCGCCGCGGCGGGGTCTGACCGACCGGCCCCTCGTCGCGGGTCGTGGCGTGCGCCGGTCCTGGAAGATCGGCCCACCACCACAGGAGCACCCGATGACCACGTCCCCCGACGCCTACACCTCGTCGTCCGCCAGCCGTCTGCGCACGCCCGACCGCCCGGTTCCGGATGATCAGCCGCCCTGGAATCCGCAGCGTGGCTCGCACATGGCGGTGCACCGCTACCGGCCCTTCCACGAGCTGGTGGAGCCGGTATCGCTGCCCGACCGCACCTGGCCGGACAAGCGGATCACCAAGGCCCCGCTGTGGTGCGCCGTCGACCTGCGCGACGGCAACCAGGCGCTGATCGACCCGATGAGCCCGGCCCGCAAGCGCCGCATGTTCGACCTGCTGGTGCGGATGGGCTACAAGGAGATCGAGGTCGGATTCCCCGCCGCGAGCCAGACCGACTTCGACTTCGTCCGCGAGATCATCGAGCAGGACCTGATCCCGGACGACGTCACGATCCAGGTGCTGACCCAGGCCCGTCCGGAGCTGATCGAGCGCACGTACGAGGCGTGCGAGGGCGCGCCGCGCGCGATCGTCCACCTCTACAACTCGACCTCGATCCTGCAGCGCCGCGTCGTCTTCCGCTCCGACCGCGCCGGCATCACCAAGATCGCCACGGACGGCGCGGAGGAGGTGCTGCGGTTCGCCGAGAAGTACCCCTCCACCGACTGGCGCTTCGAGTACTCCCCCGAGTCCTACACCGGCACCGAGCTCGAGTACGCCGTGGACGTCTGCAACGCCGTGAGCGCGATCTGGCAGCCCACGCCCGAGTCGCCGATGATCGTCAACCTGCCGGCGACCGTGGAGATGGCCACCCCGAACGTCTACGCCGACTCCATCGAGTGGATGCACCGGCACCTGGACCGCCGCGACGCCGTGGTGCTGTCTCTGCACCCGCACAACGACCGGGGCACCGGCGTCGCCGCCGCGGAGCTGGGCTTCCAGGCCGGCGCCGACCGCATCGAGGGGTGCCTGTTCGGCAACGGCGAGCGCACCGGCAACGTCGACCTGGTGACGCTGGGGATGAACCTGTTCACCCAGGGCATCGACCCGCAGATCGACTTCTCCGACATCGACGAGATCCGCCGCACGGTCGAGTACTGCAACCAGCTGCCCGTCGCCGAGCGCCACCCCTGGGGCGGCGACCTGGTCTACACCGCGTTCTCCGGCAGCCACCAGGACGCGATCAACAAGGGCTTCCAGGCGATGCAGTCGGACGCGGCCGAGGCCGGCGTCGAGGTCGACGACTTCCGCTGGGAGGTGCCCTACCTGCCGGTCGACCCGAAGGACATCGGGCGCACCTACGAGGCCGTGATCCGGGTGAACTCGCAGTCCGGCAAGGGCGGCGTCGCCTACATCATGAAGGCCGAGCACCAGCTGGACATGCCGCGGCGGCTGCAGATGGAGTTCTCGCGGGTGATCCAGGAGGTCACCGACACCGAGGGCGGCGAGGTCTCCCCCAAGGAGATGCGCGACGTCTTCGAGTCGGAGTACCTCGACCGGGTCACCCCGCTGAAGCTGATCCGCCACCGGATCACGAGCGACGGCGAGGGCAACGACGAGATCGTCGCGACCGTCCGCGTCGAGAACGACCTCCACGAGATCGCCGGCAGCGGCAACGGGCCGATCGCCGCATTCGTCGACGCACTGGCCGGCATCGGCTTCGACGTCCGGGTGCTCGACTACCACGAGCACGCCATGTCCGCGGGCGACGACGCCCGGGCCGCCGCCTACGTCGAATGCGCGGTGGAGGACACCGTGCTCTGGGGTGTGGGCATCAACGGCTCGATCGTGAGCGCCTCGCTCAAGGCCGTCGTCTCGGCGGTCAACCGCGCGATGCGCTGATCATCCGCCACACCCGCGCTGCCCACAGGTGGCCGCGGGAACCACTCCTTCCCGAGGGGCGATCCCTCTCGGCAGAGGATTCGCGACCCTGCGGTGGGTGCCCGACCCGCCGATCGCGGGGTGGCAGCGGCCCGGCGTGATCGATCCCCCACGCCGGCCCAGCACCGACCCGTGAGTGGTTACGAGTGCTCCAGAACCTGTACCAGTACCCGTAACCACTCACGGGTTCTTCGTTCTAGCGTCCCAGGATCTCCGTGACGGAGCCGGGGTGCTCGGGCACAGCGCCGGGCCCGAGCACGTCATCGGCCACCGCGGCCGGTTCCACGCGGTGGGGTTGCAGCGCCCCGCTGCGGATCTCCTCGGCCCAGTGGCAGGCCACGCGGTGCCCGTCCGGTCCGCCGGGGATCACCCGGAGCTCGGGCCGTTCGGAGTCGCAGCGGGTGGGCTGGCGCCACGGGCAGCGGGTGTGGAACCGGCAGCCCTGTGGCGGGGCGGCAGGGGACGGCAGGTCGCCGGTGAGCAGGATGCGCTCGCGCTGGTCCTCCAGCTCGGGGTCGGGCACCGGGATCGCCGACAGCAGCGCCTTCGTGTAGGGGTGCTGCGGGTCGTCGTAGAGCGCCTGCGACGGGGCCTCCTCGACGATCCCACCCAGGTACATGACGCCGATCCGGTCGCTGACGTGCCGGACCACCGCGAGGTCGTGGGCGATCACGAGGTAGGTCAGCCCGAGGTCGGCCTGCAGCCTGCCGAGCAGGTTCAGCACCTGGGCCTGCACGGACACGTCGAGCGCAGAGACCGGCTCGTCGGCCACGATCAGGTCGGGTTCCACCGACAGGGCGCGGGCGATCCCGAGTCGCTGGCGCTGCCCGCCGGAGAACTCGTGCGGGTAGCGGCGCAGGGCGCTCGCCGGCAGCCCGACGGCGCCGACGAGCTCCCGCAGCCGGTCGGAGTCGGCCTCCGGACCGCGGGACAGCCCGTGGGCCTTGATCCCTTCGAGCAGCATCGACTCCACCGACTGGCGGGGGTCCAGGCTGGACATCGGGTCCTGGAACACCATCTGGAAGCGTCGGCGCATGGTGCGCAGCCGCTCACCTGCGAGCTGCGCGACGTCGACCCCGTCGAACTCCACCGTGCCGGCCGTCGGGTCGACGAGGCGCAGGATCGCCCTCCCGAGGGTCGACTTGCCGCAGCCGGACTCGCCGACGAGCCCGTACGTCTCGCCGCGGCGGACCTGCAGCGAGACCCCGTCCACGGCGTACACGTAGCCGACGGTGCGGTCGAGCACCAGACCACGCTTGATCGGGAAGTGCACGGCGAGGTCGCGCACGTCCAGCAGGAGGTCGTTCGATGGTTCCGCCATGTCGCTCACTCCGCGCTCGCAGGCACCGGGTTGTGGCAACGCAGCAGCCGCCCGCCGGAGGTCTCGCCCAGCGGCGTGACCTCCATGCACCGCTCCAGCGACCGGGGGCAGCGCGGCGCGAACGCGCAGGCGTGCTCCCACGGCACGTTGTCGACCACCGAGCCCCGGATCGCCGTGAGCTCCTCGCCCTTCTGGCTGTCCAGCCGCGGGATCGACCGCAGCAGGCCGTGGGTGTACGGGTGCCGCGGCGTGCTGAAGAGGCGGTGCCGCTGGGCCCGCTCCACGATCCGGCCCGCGTACAGCACGTTGACCGTCTCGCACAGCCCCGCAACGACGCCCAGGTCATGGGTGATCATGACGAGTGCGGCGCCGGTCTCCCGCACCAGCTCGCGCAGCAGCTCGAGGATCTGCGCCTGGATGGTGACGTCCAGCGCGGTGGTGGGCTCGTCCGCGATGAGCAGCCGCGGGCTGCACGCCAGCGCGATCGCGATCAGCGCTCGCTGCCGCATGCCGCCCGAGAGCTGGTGCGGGTAGGAGTCGAGCCGACGCCGCGGGTCGGGGATCCCCACCCGGTCCAGCAGCTCCGCGGCGGCCTTGCGCGCCGCCTCCTTGCGCATCCCGCGGTGGCGCCGCAGCACCTCGGTGACCTGCAGCCCCACCGGGACCACCGGGTTCAGCGACGTGAGCGGGTCCTGGAAGACCATCGACATGTCCCGGCCACGGCGCTCGCGCATCTGCGAGTCGGACAGCGTCAGCAGGTCGGTGCCGTCCATCAGGACGCTGCCGCTCACGCGCACCCCGCGTTCCGGGAGCAGCCGCATGATCGCCATCGAGGTCACCGACTTGCCGCAGCCGGACTCCCCGACCAGGCCGACCACCTGCCCGGGCGCGACGTCGAAGCTGACCCCGTCGACGGCCACCGTCTCGGGCTCGCCCTTGCGCTGGAACGTGACGCGCAGGTCACGGACCGAGAGCAGCGGCTCGGCCGTCAGCCCGCTGCTGCGCGTGTCGTCTGCGCGGTGCGCGGCCGTCATCGGCGCCCCTTCGGGTCGATGGCCTCGCGCAGCGACTCGCCGAGCAGCGTGAAACCCAGCGCGACGACGATGATCGCGAGCGCAGGGTAGAACGCCAGTGCGGGCCGGACGTCGAGGTAGGTCTGGGCCTGGGCGAGCATGAGCCCCCATTCGGCGCGGCCGGGATCGGCGTCGCCGAGACCGAGGAACGACAGCGCTGCCGCATCGAGGATCGCGGTCGCGAGCGTGAGCGTGGCCTGCACGATCACCGGACCGATCGCGTTCGGGAGCATGTGCCGCATCACGACGGCGGGCCGCTTGACGCCCAGTGCGGTCGCCGCGACGACGTGGTCGCTGTGGCGCTGGGCGAGCATCGACCCCCGGAGCAGCCGCGCGAAGATCGGCACGCTCACGATCGAGACCGCGATGATCACCGTGGTCTGCGACGGGCTCGCCGCCAGCGCCGCCACCGAGATCGCGAGCAGCAGGCTCGGGATCGCCAGCAGCACGTCGGTGATCCGCATGAGCAGCGTGTCCACCCAGCCACCGAACGCGCCGGCCACCGTGCCGATCACGATGCCGAACACCAGCCCGATGAGCGTGGCGAACACGCCGACGAGCAGCGTCTGCTGGGAGGCGAGGATCATCCGGGAGAAGAAGTCCCGTCCGAGCTGATCGCTGCCCAGCGGGAAACCCTCCTGCGGCCCGGGGATCGCGCCGGGGCGCAGGTTCTCCTGCAGCTCGGGGAAGGCCGCGGTGGCATCGTGCGGGGCCAGGAGCGGCGCGAAGGCGGCCACCGCCACGAAGAGCCCGATGATGATCGCGCCGACGATCGCGGCCGGCTCGCGGCGCAGTCGCCGGAACGCCTCGGCGCCGAGGCTGCGCCCGCCCGCGATGTCGTCGATGCGGCTTCGGCGCCGTTCGAGCCACGTGGTCGTCATGACAACCGAACCCGGGGGTCGATGATCGCGTAGGAGAGGTCGACGAGCAGGTTGACCAGCACGTAGATCAGGGCGCCGAGCAGCAGCACCGCCTGCAGCCGCGGGTAGTCCCGCAAGGTGATCGCGTCGGCGAGCAGCGTGCCGATGCCACCCCACACGAAGACCCGCTCGGTGAGCACGGCCCCGGCGAGCAGCAGTCCGACCTGCAGCCCGATCGTCGTGGACACCGGCAGCAGCGCGTTGCGCATCACGTGCCGGCCGCGGATCGTGCCCGGCGCGAGGCCCTTCGAGTTCGCTGTCCGGACGAAGTCGGATCCGAGCACGTCGAGCACGGAGGCGCGGGTGATCCGCACGATCACCGCGAGCGGGATCGTCGCGAGCGTGATCGCCGGCAGCACCAGGTGACGCAGCGCGTCGAGGCTCGCGTCGAACTCACGGGTGAGGAACCCGTCGAGCACCGCGAAGCCGGTGACGTTGGTGGCGTCGACCGCCACCGACTGCCGGCCCGAAGGCGGGAACCAGCCGAGGTCGACGGCGAAGACGTCCTTCAGCACGTACCCGAGGAAGAACACCGGCACGGCCACACCGACGAGCGTGGCGATCACCGTGGCGACGTCCAGCGGACGGCCGCGGTAGCGCGCCGCGACGTACCCGAGCGGGATGCCGAACCCGACCGCGATCACGAGGGCGGCGACGGACAGCTCGATCGTGGCCGGCAGAGCGCGGCCGATCTCGTCCATGACCGGCTGCCCGGTGATGGACGACGTGCCGAAGTCGCCGGTGGCCACGCGACCGAGGAACCGGAAGTACTGCACCCAGATCGGCTGGTCGAGCCCCATCACCCGGTTGAGCTCCGCGATCCGCTCGGGAGTCGCCCGGTCGCCCAGCAGCGCCGACGCCGGTCCCCCCGGAAGCGACCGCAGCCATGCGAAGACCACGATCGACAGCAGCAGGAGCGTCGGGATCACCTGCAGCAGGCGCCGCACCACGAAGCGCAGCATCATCCCCCCTCCGTCGAACCAGGACGCCGAGAGTGGCACCGCCCAGCAGGGCGGTGCCACTCGGAGCTCCTCTCAGTCGACGCTGACCGTGAGGAACCGCTCATCGGTGAGGGGCGAGGGGATGAGACCGTTCACGCCCTGCCTCACCACGATCCCGGGGGGCGAGCTGGACAGCGGCACACCCGGCAGCTGCTCCATGATGATCCGGTTGGCGTCCCGGTACGCGGCGGCGTGCGCCTCCTCGCCCACGGTGGCGTCCGCCTTGGCGATGCTGTCGACGATCGCCGCGTCCTTGGGGAGGGTGAGCCCGAACTCGGGGCCCGGCGAGCCGAAGAAGCCCTCGATGAAGTTGCCTGCGTCGTTGTAGTCACCGGTCCAGCCGAGCAGGTGCAGGTCCTGCACGCCGTTGACCTGGACGTCGTCGAGGTACCCGCCGTTCCACGGCCGCGCCACCGGGTTCACGGTGATCCCGACCTGCCGCAGGTTCTCCGCGAGCGCCGTGAAGATGTTGGTCGGGTTGGGCATGTAGGGCCGGCTGACCTCGGTCGGGTAGTAGAAGTTGAGCGTCAGGTTCGACTGCCCCGCCTCGGCGAGCAGTGCCCGCGCCCGCTCCGGGTCGTAGGGGATCGGTGCGATGTCCGGGTTGTAGCCGCTGACCGTGTCCGGGATGAACTGGGTGGCCACGACCGCGCCCTCGGGCAGCTGGTTGCGCACCATCGACTCGCGGTCGAGCGCATGCGCGATCGCCTGGCGCACCCGGACGTCCTGCAAAGCCGGGTTCTTCTGGTTGATCCCGAGGTAGAGGATGTTGAACACCGGCCGGACGAGGACCTGGAACCCCGCCTGCTCCAGCGACGGCCAGTCGGCCGCGGACGGGTAGTCGAAGCCGTCGATCGTGCCGGCCTGCAGCTCCTGCTTGCGGGCGTTCTCGTCCGGGATCACGCGGAAGATGAGCCGCTCGAGCTTGGCCGGCTCGCCCCAGTACTGGTCGTTGCGGGCCAGCGTGATGGTCTGGTTCGTCCGGTCGTAGCTCTCGAAGCGGAACGGGCCGGTGCCCGTGGGGTGCTCCATCGCGTACGAGCTGTAGGCGAACGACTCACCGCTCTGCGTGACCTCGTCCCCGTTGTACTGCTGGAGCGCGGCCGGGCTGGAAATCGACAGGGAGGTGAGCCCGAACGCCGCCGGGAACGCGCCCTTGGCCCTGTTCAGCTTGACGACCGCGGTGGTCGGGTTCGGCGCCTGGCAGGAGTTGTAGACGGGGTCGGTGGTGTCGTCGGTGAGGTTGTTCGCGTACCCGCCGAACAGCTCGTAGTAGTAGATCGCCTGGCTCTGCGCCGCCGCCGAGGGGAGGTTGAACCAGCGGTTGAAGTTGAAGCAGACGGCCTCGGCGTTGAAGTCCGTTCCGTCGTGGAACTTGACCCCCTCCCGGAGGGTGAACGTCCACTCGGTGCCGTCCGGGCTGGGGGACCACTCGGTCGCGAGCCCGGGCGTGAGCTCGGAGGTGCCCTGCTTGTACGTGATCAGCGTGTCGTAGATCTGCCGCGAGACCCGGAACGTCTCCCCGTCCTGGGCGAACAGCGGGTCGAAGCTGCGCGGGGCACCGGCAGCGCCGAACACCATCGTCCCACCGGTGGCACCGGCTCCGCCTTGCTCATCGCCGGAGTCGCGCTGGGACTCGGCGCACGCGGCGAGGGTGATGGCGAGCGCACCGGCCACGCACGCGGCCGAGATTCGTCTGGCGGCTGATCTCATCCGGGCAACACCTCTTCGTAGGAGACCCGCTGGAAACTAGTGCGGCCGTGACACTTGCCGGTAGCTCATCGAGTCACGGTTCCGCTACGGCCTCTAACGATCAGGTGACGCCGGCCGGGTCGGAATGTCGTACGCGGCGGGCATCCTTCGGCCCGTGGGCGTCCCTCCACAGCGAACGCAGGCTGGTGCAGTCGGGTGATTGTCCCGGGACCGCTCCTCTTGCAATTGCAGGAGGACCTTGCGTCCGGCAATCTAAGTGTCCGGCCGACCTCACCTCCGACGCCGAGGGGGCCCGGCCGGGTCATCCCGAGAGGAGGCCGACCGTGACGAACACTCCGGTACCCACCTCCGCCGCTCTGCACTCATCGCGGAGCTCCTGCAATCCAGGAACCGCCCCCCGTCCCGGGGCCCCAAGCGTCCGGCAGACCGCCGGCGAGAGCAGCACACGGGAAAGGAGCCCACTGATGTCACTGGGGAAGCACACCGCTGCCAGCTCGACCGACCGGAAGGGATCGTCGCCATGATCACTCTGATCGTCGCAGGCATCGGTCTTCTCGCCCTGGTCGCGATCGTGGTCGGCATCGTGGAGGCCACACAGGCACCCACCTGGCGGCAGATCGCGGCGGAGCGGCGCGCACGCTGGGAGGCCAAGCAGCCTCAGCCGCACGGCCTCGACCCGCACGCCGGCTCCCAGCCCTACGACCACGACGAGTCGTGGGACGACGACTAGGCAGCGCGATCCCGGGGAGTGATCGCGCGGCCGCCGGGGCCGCCCCGAGTCGGGCGGCGGCCCCGGCCCATACGCCCGCGCAACGGCCGGGCCGGGTCGTCGTCGCCCAGGCTCGCGCCTAGAGCGCGTCGAACGCGCCGCGCTTGATCTCGGCCACGAAAGCCGCCCACTCCTGCGAGCTGAACGTCAGCTCGCGGCTGCGGTCCTTGGTGTCGCGCACCGCCACGACACCCTCCTGCAGCACCCCCACCTCCACGCAGTCGCCGCCGGAGCAGAAGCTGCTGATCCTGTACTCGGCCGCCGTGTGCTGGGTCATCTCGGTCTTCCTCCGGGGGGAGCGTGCTGGAGCTCGTATCGATGGACGATCTCCCGCGAAGCGTCCGGGTCCAGCGCCCGGTCCGCCACGTCCGCGAGGACGTCTTTATACAGGTCCACATCGGACTGGTTTTCGTAGGTATCCCCCGCGGGGCCCTCGATGAACACGACATCTCCCCCGACCGTGTCGGGGAACTCGAGGATCTGGAACGGACCCGCGTGCGCCCGGTGCAGCCCGACCGAGAACGGAAGCACCCGAACAGTGACGTTCGGCAACTCCGAGCGCTCACGCAGATAGCGCAACTGGGTCGCCATCACCCGTGGCGATCCCACCACGCGGCTCAGCACGGACTCGTCCAGCACCACCTCGAGCTCCAGCGGCGGCGTCCGTTTGGTGAGCGCCTCCTGGCGGCGCAGGCGCAGCTCGACGAGCCGGTCCACCTCGCCGCCGGTACGTTCCGACAGCAGCGCCTCCAGCACCGCACGGGTGTACTCGGGCGCCTGGAGCAGACCGTGCACCCAGGCGACCTCGAAGGACCGCACCCGCACCGCCTCGGTCTCCAGCGCCGTGTAGCGAGCCGGCGCGTTCATGACGAACCGCTCGGCCTGCACGCCGTCGGTGTAGCGCTCCCACCAGCCCTGTTCGCGGCTCTCGTGCACCAACTGGGCGAGCCGCTCCCTGCGCTCCTCGTCGGTGACGTCGTACAGCTCCATCAAGGCGACGACATCGGGCATGCGGGGAATACCCTTACCGTTCTCCAGACGGCTGATCTTCGACGCGGAGCAGTCCAGCTCGCGGGCGACCTCGACCAGCTGCAGCTCGGCCCGGCGACGGAGCTGGCGCAGCTCGGCCCCCAACCGCCGTCGCGGGCCCGCAGGTCCTTGCGCAGTGGGCATCAGGTCCGCCACTCGTCGAAATCCAGGCGTGCAATTGCACCAGCCTCGACCGAGGATAGCGAACGCCACGACCGACCCGATGAGGGCTCGCCGTCAGACGCCGTCGAAGCCCCCGTCCTTCACCGTCCGGAGGAACTGGGCCCACTCACCCGCCGTGACCAGCCACAGCGGCTCGTCGGGGGCGAGGGTGCTGCGCAGGGCGATCCGGCCGTCAGGGAGACGGGCGGCCTCGATGCAGTCGCCCACGCTGCAGAACTCCCGCCCCACGAACTCGAGTTCGCGACCCGCATCACTCAACGGTCCACCCCTCCGTCGCACGATCGCGTGATCGTACAAGGGCAGAGCGTGATCCACTGTCTCGCCGACCTGCGAGACCGAGGGCGAGGACGTGGCGGCCGCGGCCTACTCGTCGTACGTGTCGGCGACCTCCCGCAGGAAGTTCAACAGCTCGCGACCCTCGAGGGCCTGCTTCCAGGCGGCGTCGAGGCGGTCGGAGTGGGCCCGCACGATGTCGGCCTTCTCCTGCAGCCCGCCCCCGTCCTGGCCCTCGAAGAAGATGACATCGCTCTCGCCCTGGTCGAACGAGAGGATCTGGAACCCGCCGCCGAGCAACCCGTGCAACCCGATGGAGAACGGGAGCACGCGCACCTCGATCGACGACGAACCCTCCTCGATGATCCGGCACAGGTGTTCGATCTGCTCGCGCATCACGCCCGGCCCCTGCGCGGGACGGCGCAGCACGGACTCGTCGATCAGCGCCGCGACACGCAGCGGGTCCGGCTCGCGCCGGAGGACGCTCTTGCGCTCCAGCCGCATCCGGATCATCGTCTCCAGCGCCTCGCCCGACACCGTGGGCTGAGACGCCGTGATGATGGCCCGGGCATAGCGCTCGGTCTGCAGCAGGCCTGGCACGGCGCCCGATGAGAACTGACGGAGCATGGACGCGCCGGCCTCGAGACCGATGAAGCGGTGCAGGGCCGAACCCGGGGCGAGCAGGTCGCCGTACGAGTCGTACCACGCTGCCTGTTTGCCCTCACCGGCCAGCTGCACGAGCTCTTCGCGCGCGCCGGGGGCCGAGTAGAGACGCAGGAGCGTGTCGATCTCCGGACGCCGGGGGGTGGACAGCCCGGTCTCGATGCGGCTGATCTTGGATACCGAACAGTCGAGCTCCTCCGCTGCCCGACTGACCGCCACCCCCGCCGCCTCCCGCAGGCGCCGGAGCTCGGTGCCGAGGGTGCGACGGGACAGGACAGGGCTGGTAGCCATGCCGGAACCCCTTCGGGTCAGACCTGAGCCGGGGACGTCCGGTGCGCGGACGCCGAGCGCGTACCCGGCGGCTGACCGCCAGGTGTGCGTGACGAATGAGAGTACTCCTGCCGTCACGCGATGGCCATCACTGTCGTGCAGAACACCGCACTCCTTGTGCACATCCTATGAGCAATCCCGCTGTGCACTTGCATGGCAGGCGCCCGCGCCTCACACTCGGAACCGGGTCACCGCCCGAGGAGGCACCGATGACCGGGATCGCATTCGTCGCCGTCGGAGGAGTCATAGCGCTGGTCCTGCTGGCCGTCCTGATCGGCAACGCGGACGCGCGAGCGCAGCGGGAGGCGTGGAACCGCATCGCCCGCCATCGCCGGGAGCTCGGCGAGTGGGAGCGCGAGCTGATCCGCGCCGCCGAGTCGGAGGGGTGCCCGGCCTGCCGGCTGCTCCGGGAGCGCGGCAAGCTGCACGACCCGATGTAGCCGGGCGGCTCAGCTCAGAGCGCGCCGTCCGGACAGGGCGCGGCCGAGGGTCAGCTCGTCGGCGAACTCGAGGTCGCCACCCATCGGGAGCCCGGACGCGAGCCGCGTGACGGTGAGGCCGGGGAAATCGCGCAGCAGCCGGACGAGGTAGGTCGCGGTGGCCTCACCCTCGGTGTTCGGGTCGGTCGCGATGATCACCTCGGCGATCTCGGTCTCGTCGGCCGCCGGTCCGGTGCCGCCGAGCCGGGCGAGCAGCTCCCGGATCCGCAGCGCGTCGGGACCGACCCCGGCCAGCGGATCCAGCGCGCCGCCGAGCACGTGGTAGCGCCCCTTGAACTCGCGCGTGCGCTCCACCGCCAGCACGTCCTTCGGCTCCTCGACGACGCACACCAGGGTGGGGTCGCGGCGCGCGTCTGCGCAGTAGCGGCACCGCTCCCGCTCGGACACGTTGCCGCACACGTCGCAGAAGCGGACGCCTTCCTTGACCTTCTGCAGCACGTCCTGGAGCCGCGCCACGTCGGCCGGATCGGCGGCGAGCAGGTGGAATGCGATCCGCTGCGCGCTCTTCGGCCCCACGCCCGGCAGCCGGCCGAGCTCGTCGATCAGGTCCTGGACCGGCCCTTCGAACACGACAGGACAGCGCTAGGCGCCGAGGCCGGGCAGGCCGAGACCACCGGTGGCGTCGCCGAGACCACCCGCGAGTGGTCCCATCTTCTCGGCCTGCAGCTCCTGGGCCGCCCGCGCAGCGTCCTCGAGCGCGCCGACGATGAGGTCCTGCAGCGTCTCGACGTCCTCCGGATCGACGACCTTCGGGTCGATCCGCACCGCCCGCACCTCACCCGCCCCGGTGGTGGTGACCTGCACGAGGCCGTTGCCGGCCTGGCCGACCACCTCCGCGGACGCCAGCTCGGCCTGCGCGGCCATCAGTTGCTGCTGCATCTTCTGCGCCTGCTGCAGGATCATCTGCATGTCGGGCTGACCCGGTTGCACCAGCGATCTCCTCGCACATCGCGCCTGCGCCGGCACGGCCGGCTCCGTAGCCAGGCTATGCCATCCGCGATCCGGGAGGGTGGCAGGCTGGCGCCGTGCGCACCCCGCGATGGGTCGTGCTCGTCGCCGCGACGGTCCTGACCACCGTCGCGTGCTCCGGCGCGGCCGCCGAGCCACCGAAACGGGCCCCGGCGGCACCGCCGTCAGAGGCGGCGGCGCCGCCCGTGGTGGTGCTCGACCCGGGCCACAACGGCCGCAACGGTTCCGAGCCGGCCGCGACGCGCCGCCTCGTGCCCGACGGTCGCGGCGGCGAGAAGGCGTGCAACACCACCGGCACGTCCACCGACGCCGGCTACCCGGAACACGCCTTCGCCTTCGACGTCGCCGAGCGGGTGGCGACGAGGCTGGAGGCGGCCGGCGTCCGCGTCGTGCTGACCCGACCGGACGACGACGGCGTGGGCCCGTGTGTGGACGAGCGCGGCCGCGCCGGTGAGGCGGCAGGCGCCGCGGCCGTGGTGTCGATCCACGCCGACGGGGCCGCCCCCACCTCGTCGGGGTTCCACGTGGCCTACTCCGATCCACCGTTGAACCCGGCGCAGGCCGGACCCGCGCTGGAGCTCGCCACCGCCCTGCGTGACGCGCTGCGGGCGGGCGGCTTCCCCGACTCGGACTACATCGGCCGGGACGGGCTCTCCCCGCGGGCCGATCTCGCCGGACTGAACCACGCCACCCGCCCGACGGCCCTCGTGGAATGCGCGAACATGCGCAACCCGGACGAGGCCGCGGTGGTGTCCTCCCCGGATGGCCGCGAGCGCTACGCCGCCGCCATCAGCGACGGCGTGCTGGCCTTCCTCGGCGTGCAGGAATGACGCATGATCGCCCGACCGGTGCAACGGCGGCCGGATTTGGCCGGTTCTGCGCCGGAGCGGCGATCACCGGGCGGGCCCGGCCTGCGCCGGCGATGGGGCGGGCTGCCCTGCCCCGCCACTGATCGCCAGACCGGTGCGCTGGCGGCCAGATGTGGCCGCCTCCGCGCCAAGGTGACGATCACGGGGCTGCTGATCACCGGTTCGGCGCGGTGGCGGCCGTATACGGCCGTGGGCGCACCAGGCTGGTGATCGAGGTGCGCCACCGGTCCGGTGCAGCGGCGGCCGCGAACGTGCCCACCTGATGATCACCGACGTGGCGGCTACGGCCGTTCGATGGCGCGCGCCCCGAGCTGCGTGGTGAGCAGCTCGATCGCGGCTTCCTCCGGGTCGCGGCGCTCCGCGTCGCTCACCGGGACGGCGGCCTCGGCGAGCATCGCCTCTTCGTCGTCCTCCGGGGGGACGTCCTCGTCGGGTGGCTCGGGGGGCAGCGGCACGCCGTCGTCGGAGGCGGACGACCGGCGAACCGGAGGCGGCCGCTGAGGCCGCGTCTGCGGCGGCGTCTGTTGCGGGCGCGACGGCGGTTCGGAGCGCCGCGGAGCACTGGCCCGGCCACCGGCCGGCGGGGCGGCCGGGGCGGCCGGGGCGTCGCCGGACTCGCACCGCACCTGCCAGCGCACCCCGAGCACCGCGTGCAACGCGGCGGAGACGATGTCGGCGTTGCGCGGCTCGGAGAGGCGGCGCGCGAGGGAGGGGGCACCGATGCCGAGCACGAGGGTGTCGCTCTGCACGGCCCGCACGGTGGCGTTGACCAGCATCGCCTCGATGCTGCGGCTCTGCGCGCGCGCTGCGGCGAGCACCTCGGACCAGACGCGCCGGACGGCGGCGGCATCGAGCGCGGCGCCGTGAGCGGCAGCGGCGGGTTCCGCGGGTTCCGGGGCCGCCGCGGGCGGCGGGGGCGGCGGGGGCGCGGCCGGTTCGGGCGGAGCGGGCCGGACGGCGGCAGGCTGGGGCGCCCGCTGGGGTGCCGGCTGGGGCGAAGGCTCCTGCGGGCGGCTCGGCGCCGGGGACACGGGCGCGGCCGGTGCGGGGCGCTCGGCGCGCCGGGCGGCAGGCGCCTCGGGTGGTGGGGCCTGCTCCTCGGGCCGGGGAGCGGGCGGGACGGCCGCCGCACCCGCCGGCTCACCACCGGTGCCGGTCGCCGGGGCCACGCTCGGCCTGCGGAAGGTGCGCCGCCCCTCCCCGGCCGCCGCCGGGTCCTCCTGCCCGGGCGGTGCGGAGGCGATGGCGCTGCGCCGCTCCAACCGTTCGATCCGCTCGAGGAGCCCGGACTCGGCCCCGGTGGCCGCGGGCAGCAGCATGCGCGCGCAGAGGAGCTCCAGCAACAGCCGAGGAGCGGTGGCGCCGCGCATCTCGGTGAGCCCGGTGTGGACGATCTCGCCGTACCGGGTGAGCGTGGCCGCGCCGATCTTGCCGGCCTGCTCGGCCATGCGTGCGATCTCGTCGTCGGCGGCCTCGACCAACCCGCGCTCGGCGGCCTCCGGCACCGACTGGAGCAGCACGATGTCGCGCAGCCGCTGCAGCAGGTCGGCGGCGAACCGGCGGGGGTCGTGGCCCGCCTCCACGAGCCGGTCGACGGTCTCGAACACCGCGGCGCGGTCGGCTGCGGCGAGGGCGTCGACCATGTCGTCGATCAGGGCGACGTCGGTGACACCGAGCAGCGCGACCGCCCGCTCGTACGTGACGCCCTCCGGCCCGGCGCCTGCGAGCAGCTGGTCGAGGACGGAGAGGGTGTCGCGCGCCGACCCGCCGCCCGCCCGCAGCACGAGCGGGTAGACGGGGGGCGCAACGATCGCGCCCTCCTCCGCACAGATCCGCTCCAGCAGCTTGCGCAGCGTGCCGGGCGGGATGAGGCGGAACGGGTAGTGGTGGGTGCGCGAGCGGATGGTGGGGAGCACCTTGTCCGGCTCGGTGGTGGCGAACACGAAGACGAGGTGCTCCGGCGGCTCCTCCACGATCTTCAGCAGGGCGTTGAAGCCCTGCGTGGTGATCATGTGGGCCTCGTCGACGATGAACACCCGGTACCGCGACTCGGCGGGGGCGAAGAACGCGCGGTCGCGCAGCTCGCGGGTGTCGTCGACACCGCCGTGCGATGCCGCGTCGAGCTCGGTGACGTCGATGTTGCCCGGGCCGCCCGGCGCGAGCGACACGCAGGAGGCGCAGACACCGCACGGGTCGGGGGTGGGGCCCTGCTCGCAGTTGAGGGAGCGGGCCAGGATGCGGGCCGAGGACGTCTTGCCGCAGCCCCGCGGCCCGGAGAACAGGTACGCGTGGTTGATGCGGCCCGAGGCGAGCGCGGTGCTCAGCGGCTCGGTGACGTGCTCCTGCCCGACCACCTCGGCGAACTTCGCCGGGCGGTACTTGCGGTACAGAGCCAGCGCCACGGCCGCGAGGCTACCCACCACCACCGACACGCGAACGACGGGGAAGCCCTGCACACCCGCACCGAGATGCCGACCCGCCGCCCCGAGACGCCGAGCTCGCCCCGGGCGCCAGGCCCACCGTGGCCAGACGCCGGACTCACTGCACGCAGACACCCGACTCACCATGCCGAAACGCCGGACCCACCATGCCGAGCGCGGAACTCACCCAGCCGAACCGCGAGACCCACCGCGCCGAGACGCCGGACCCGCCGCGCCGAGACGCCGGACCCGCCGCGCGCAGACGCCCGACTCACCGCACGGAGACGCCCGACTCACCGCGCTGAAACGCCGGACTCACCATGCCGAACGCCCGACTCACCGCACCGAGACGCCCGACTCACCGCGCTGAAACGCCGGACTCACCATGCCGAACGCCCGACTCACCGCACCGAGACGCCCGACTCACCGCGCTGAAACGCCGGACTCACCATGCCGAACGCCCGACTCACCGCACCGAGACGCCCGACTCACCATGCTGAAACGCGGAACTCGCCCAGCGTGGACGCCAGACTCACCGTGGCGATATACCGACTCACGGGCGAGGGCGAGCAACGCAACGGGACCACGGCGGGGGGTCCGGGGGGCGAAGCCCCTCCGGCAGGGGTCTGGGGGCTTGGCCCCCAGGGAACACGATGAGCGAGGCAAGGGGACCCCGCGCACCCGCCAGAGCCCGTTGACCCTTGCTGCCTTCCGGCCCTGGGGGGGTTCACAGGATGGACGCCGCGCGGGGTCCGTGGGTGAGTGTAGTGGAGTGGGGGCGTGAGGGTGGCGGGCGACCCGGCGGCTATGCTTCGACGCGGAGGATTCGCCTAGTGGCCTATGGCGCACGCTTGGAAAGCGTGTTGGGTTCACGCCCTCGCGGGTTCGAATCCCGCATCCTCCGCCGCTGTGAGCAGCACGAACGCCCGGTGGTCGCGGTCGCGACCACCGGGCGTTCGTCTGTGCGAGTCTCAGTCTCAGTCTCAGTCGGTCCCGACAGCGCCCCAGATGAGCCCGCCGACGAGCCGGGCCACGTCGTCCCGGACCGTGCCGGTGATGTGTTGGTAGCGGGCCGTCATCGCGGTGGTCGACCAGCCCATCAGTCCCATCACTGCCCGCTCCGGAACGCCGAGGATGAGCAGGACGATCGCCGCGGTGTGCCGGGCGTCGTGAAGCCGCCCGTCCCTGATCCCCGCCTCGCTCAGCAGCCGCTTCCACTGGTGGTAGTCGGTGCTGGGATCGATCGGCTCCCCAGTGGGTGTGGCGAACGCGTACCCGCCGTCTCGCCAGAGCTGTGCTGCCGTCGCCCGCTCTGCTTCCTGCTCCTCCCGATGCCGCTTGAGCAGCTCGATGAGCTCGTCAGGCAACCCAATGGCGCGGCGGGGGCGCGAGACCGCGTCTCGTCGGTCTCGCTCCGGACCTGTCGCCGGTCCGGGCAGTACCCCGGCGACTTTCCACACCTCCCGCCGCACCCGTGCTCGTAGCGTGGTCGAAGCCGGCCTCGTCGCACCCAGAGGGTGCCGCTGTCGAGGTCTACGTCTGACCACCGAGTCCGAGCACTTCTCCCTGGCGCAGTCCGAGCGCGAGCGCGATCGCCCACCTCGCGCTGTTCCGGCGACGGTCGGCGGTCCGCAGCAGCGCCTGCACCTCCTCGATCGAGTACGGCTCGATGTCGTGATCTGCGAGCCGCGGCGCCTTAACCACCTTGGCGGGATTCCGGATGATGCGGCCGCGTCGCTCCGCTTCGCCGAGCGCGGTCCGAATGGTGCGGTGCGCCTGATGCGCCGTCCCCGGCGAACGGCCGGCCGCGATCATACGAGCGTAGAGCCGCTCCAGGTGCTCCGGCTCGAGGCGGTCGAGGCGATGTGCCCCGACACCCGGAATTAGATGCGTGTTGATCGCGACGCGATAGCCGGCGAGCATGTTCTCGCGGACGGCGGGTGCAGCGAAGTTCTCCACCCAGTAGGTCAGCCACTCGCCGACCGTCCACACCCGTCCGGTCCGACGGACCGATCCCGCGTCGCGCTGCTTGCTCGGTAGCTGTCCGAACCAGCTGTACGAGATGGCCGGTGGCCAGGGGTGGCCGCGGCGGCCGGGGTCAGCAGGGCGGCGAGTTCGGCGCGCGCCGTGGGAGACAACGGCCTGGTGCGGCCGGCGACCCGTAGCCGGCGCTGCGGATCGGCTCGGCCGAGGAAGAGGGCCTCGGGGTGGTCGAGCGAGCCGAGGACCCCGCCCACGACGGCTCCGCCCGTCAGCCTGGTGCGGATCTTCAACCAGGGTCGGCCGCCGCTGGGTCGGTAGGTGTGGGTGAGGCGTTTGACGACCACGCCTTCGACTCCGGCATGGCTGTGGTCGAGCATCCAGGTGCGGGCGACAGCGAGATCGGTGGTCATGGGCATCAGGACGAGGCCGGTCAGGTCCTCGAGGAGGGCCCGGCGCGCGGCATAGGGCCTCGTGCGCACGTCGGTGCCGGGGAGGGCGAGGATGTCGAACACGACGTAGGCGGCCGGCATCGCGACGACCAACTCCTGCGCTCGTGCCTGGCTGGGGTGCAGACGCCGCTGCAGCGCAGCGACGTCGACCCGTCCCTCGTTCCAGCAGACGAGTTCTCCGTCGAGCACCACGTCGCCGCCGAGCTCGGCGACGGCGTCGACGATCTCCGGGAAGTACCGGGTGAGCGACCGGCACTGGCGAGACTGCAGAGCAACGGTGCCCAGGCTGCGCAGCGCGATGCAGCGGAAGCCATCGAGCTTGGGTTCCGCTGCCCAGCCGCCGCGGCGGCTGGTGGGCAGCTGCAGCGCGGGCACGGCGAGCATCGGTCGGACCGGGTACTCGATCCGGCGATGCCCGTCAACCCGCTCACCCCGCGGACAATACGCAGGTCACAGCGGGTGCGACGCTGGTGGACAGGGCCGTGGCGACGCCCGTGACCGCGCCGCTGCCCTCCGTCCACGCCGCGTCCTGTTGGCCGCCGGGCCCACTCACCAATCGGCCGGGCAGGATCTGTACTGCTTCCGGTGCAGGACGCCCGCGCCAACAGGAGCAGCCACCTGGTTCTGTCCACGAGTTTCGACCGCGATTCTCTGTGGGAACCGACCGCACCCCGCTCGGCCCGGACGCCCGTGTTCGCGAACGATGACCACGCCGGACGACCCGAAGGTGATCGCGACCATCAAGACCCGGCTGGACGACTGACCGGTACAGCAAATCCAGGCGAAACCGGTACAGGTGAGTGGACCGGTTCGGAACTAGCGTCGCTCCCATGCAGTCCTCGAACTCGATCTTCACATCCCTCGCCCACGCACACTCGTCGCGGCCAGGGCCGGCGGCCACTTCCATTGCGCACAAGGTCTGAACAGGCAGTCATCGCGTTGATACCGATGCGTAGGCCACGGAGGCACCAATGAAGGCAATCGTCGCTACGGACCAGGCCGCGGAAGCAGCCGGGATCACACTCGCGGAGCGGCCTGAGCCGACCCCGGCGATCAACGACGTCGTCGTTGAAGTCCATGCGTCGGGCTTCGTCCCGGCAGAGTGGGAGTGGCCCTCGACGTGGGTCGATCGCTCCGGTCACGATCGAGCCCAGGCGATCATCGGCCACGAGTTCGCCGGAGTGGTCACCTCCCTCGGCTACGGCACAACGGGACTCTCGCTCGGACAGCGGGTGTTCGGGATCACGGACTGGCACCGCGACGGAACCCTGGCCGAGTACGCGGCCGTGGAGGCACGCAACCTTGCGCCGCTGCCGGGGAACGTCGACTTCACGGTGGGCGCCAGTCTGCCGATCTCCGGCCTGACCGCGTGGCAAGGCCTGTTCCAGCACGGTCGTCTTCAGGCGGGGCAAAGCGTCCTCGCACACGGCGCCGCCGGCGCGGTCGGGTCCGTGGTGACGCAGCTCGCCCGAGAGCTCGGCGCCTACGTCATCGGTACCGGGCGGGCGGCGGACCGCCAGGCGGCGCTCGACTTCGGCGCGAACGAGTTCCTCGACCTCGACAACGAGGATCTCGACGACATCGGCGGGGTCGACCTGGTCTTCGATGTCATCGGCGGTGACATCCAAAGGCGCTCGGCGAGCATCATCCGGCCTGGCGGGACGCTGGTGTCGGTCGTCGGACCTGCTGAAGCTCGCCCTGCCGACGGCCTCGCGGCCGACTTCGTCGTCGAGTCCGTCCCGAGTCAGCTGGTGGAGATCGTCGACCGGGTGCGGGACGGGCGCCTCCGTACGCACATCGGAACCGTCGCGACCCTCGACGACGCCGTCCCCGCGCTCAACCCGAGCGAGCGGCGCAAGGGCAAGACCGTCATCCGTGTGCGCCCCTGAACACTCTGGCGCACGGCCTCGACACGGTCGAGGACACGGCCTTCCTCACCGACCTCGTGCTCGATGAGGTCGCCGAGCAGGGCGTTGTTGTCGTGTTCACGGGAGCGGCCCGTCCTCTCGACGCCGCTGCGCCCGACGGGCCGCGCAACCTCGCGGACGCGCTCACCGCGGCACGCTCGCCCGCCCTGCGCGGAGCCGGCGCTGTGGTGTGCGTGGACGGCGGGGTGCACGCAGGCCCGGTGGGCCACCGTGCTCGACGCACGCCGACCCGGTGGCCTGTCGTCGGAACCACACCCGATGCTCGCCCGCGTCGCGGCCGGTTCGTGCATCTCCGAGGCGCCGGCCCCGCCGCGTCCGCCCGCGCCGGCCGGCCCGCCCGAGACGGAGGCCGCCCTCGTCACGACCTATCCGGGACTGGACCCGGCACTGCTCACCACTGTGGTGGACCTCGGAAGCCGCAGTGTGGTGCTCGAGGGTGCCGGACCGGGCAACGTCCCGGTCGATCTACTCGCCACCATCGGCGAGCTGCGGGACTGGGGCATCCCGACGGTGATCGCTTCTCGGGCCCGGCACGCATCCTCCCGTCTCGAGGATCTGGGGCCACCGGACGGACTCGCAGCCGGCGTCGGCGCCATCGGTGCTCGCGGCCTGCCGGCGCACAAGGCCCGCTACGCGCTGATGGCCGCTCTCGGCGGGGCGGGTTGGAGGAGTGCCGTGCCTGGTTCGCGCGGTTCTGACAACGGCCCACTCGGGTCGGTCGCCCGCGTCGTGCTGGGAACCCGGTCGCGCTCCTGCTGGTGTTGCTGTTGCTACGACTCGTCGGGATCCTCTGAGCGACGAGAACGCCGGGTCGGCCCGTGAGGGCGGCCCGCTGTTCCGGGGTCGGCGCCGCCGGGTGAGCCTCGTCCTCCGGGGCCGGGTGCGGATCGTCTCGTGCAGGGGCACCGCGGTGGGTGGGTGAAGGCTGCGAGTGCCGCGAGCAGGATCCATGCCTTAGCCGACATCGCCGTTGATCCGTCCCCAGAAGCGACCGGCCGTGGTGGACACCGCCTCGCCGACGTCGGCGAAGACCTTGGCGAGCGGATCGCTGGAGGTGACGACGGAGTCCCGGTAGCTCTTGGCGGCGGAGCCGATGTCGGCCGACCAGTGGTCCGTGGGGCGGTCCTCGGTCCGGCGCGCGTAGTCCCCGGCGAGGATGGCGCGGTACTCGACCGACGCCGCCCATTGCTGCAGCTGCGCCGCGCGCACCACGGCGAGGGGGTGGCTCAGCCGCTCCGTGTGCCGCAGCTTCAGAAGGCTGTCGCGGACGTCCTCGCCCGCGCTGTACTCGGCGGCCTGCTGGAGGAACGCGGGGATGTCGACCTCGGCGGGACGCAACCCGCCCGCCATCACGATGTGGGTCTCCAGGGCGGCGCGCGGGTCCTGGGCGCACAGCAGTCCGGCGCGGTCGCACGACAGCTCCGCCTTGCGGTACCACTCGCTCAGCGCGGCCCTGATCGCCCGCAGGCCGATCGCGCTCACCGGCATCCAGGACATGCTCAGCTGCAGCTCGATGAGGCGCACCATCATCGTCCGGTACACGGCGTGGCCGGAGAGGATGTGCCCCATCTCGTGCCCGATCGCGAACCGCAGGCAGTCGGTGTCGAGCAGCTCGACGAGCCCCGTGTTCAGCACGATGAACGGCGCGTCCATGCCGAGGGTCATCGCGTTGGCGTCGGGGTCGCGGGTCACGAACATCTGCGGGGGATCGATGTCGAGGATCTCCGCGCACTCGAGACGCAGCCGGTCCAGTTCGGG
This sequence comes from Pseudonocardia hierapolitana, assembly GCF_007994075.1. NCBI lineage: Bacteria > Bacillati > Actinomycetota > Actinomycetes > Pseudonocardiales > Pseudonocardiaceae > Pseudonocardia > Pseudonocardia hierapolitana. The sequence continues at coordinate 3,104,934 of NZ_VIWU01000001.1, forward strand.
GTACTGGGTGGGGCCGACGCGGATCGACGACCCGACGGCCCTGAGTCGTTCCCCACGCTCGTGGAAGAAGCCCGACAGTGCCTTGAGCACCTCGGCGAACCCGGGGGCCATGCGGAGGGCGGCGAGCGCGCCCCGGTCCACCGGGTGTTCGTAGGCGCGCGGGCTGATCCCGGGAAACCGCACCCTGCCTGTGGGATGGGCGGGTTGTCCGCGGCGGGACTTGCCCGCCCCACCGGACTTGCGCGGCCCCGGGTTCGATCGCGTGGTCATGCCGGGTTCGACCCGGCCTCGATCGAGAGCGTTGGGGAACGCGCTGGACTGTGATGAAGGCCATACCGGCAGGACTGGTGGTCAGGTCGGTCACCAACGCAGGCCCCGTCAGCCACCCGGTCGTAGCCTGCAGGTGGGCCCGCAACCGCGGCACCCCCGGACGAGCGACGTCGTACCCGGCACGACAAGACGACGCACCGGAGGTGTGTCGTGGCGTGGCTCGTGCTGCTGGTGTCGGGCGTTCTGGAGACGGTCTGGGTGGCCTCTCTGAGCCGCTCGGAGGGGTTCAGCCGGTTCGTGCCCTCGCTCGTGTTCGTGGTGGCGCTCGGGCTGAGCATGGTCGGGCTGGCCTACGCCCTGCGGGAGATCCCGGTGGGCACCGGATACGCGGTGTGGGTCGGGATCGGCGCCGTCGGAACCGTCCTGTACGGGATGGCGGTGCTCGGCGAGCCGGTCACCGTGATGCGGCTGCTGTGCCTCGGGGCCGTCGTCGGTGGCGTGGCCGGCCTGAAGTTCCTGCATTAGTACCGGCGAGATCGGGAACACGGCCTGCAGCGGGTCGTCAGGAGCGGCCCCAAGGGGGAATCAGGAGGAACGATGACCGTCACGGGCATCATCACCGCGATCATCATCGGAGCCATCATCGGATTCCTCGGCCGCCTCGTGGCACCGGGGAAGCAGGACATCCCGATCTGGCTGACCGTCCTGGTCGGCATCGTGGCCGCGTTCATCGGCACCTGGATCGCCGGCTTCTTCGGCGTGGCCGACACCCGGGGCATCGACTGGATCGAAATCGTCATGCAGGTCGTCGTGGCCGCGATCGGCGTCACGCTCGTCGCAGGGTTCTACGGACGCCGGGCCGTACGGCGGTAGACCAGCAGGTGTTCCGCGACGCCGGGTCCGCCTCACTGGTGGACCCGGCGTTCGTCTGCCGCTCGCGCTCGGCGCATGATCGGGTGGACCGGACCGCGACAGGAGGACGATGCCGACGCCACCCACCTTCGCCGACGTGCAGGCGGCCGCGGAGCGGATCCGAGGGCATGCGCACCGCACGCCGGTGCTGACCTCACGACGGATCGACGCCGAGATCGGCGCCCACATCCATTTCAAGTGCGAGAACTTCCAGCGGATGGGCGCGTTCAAGTTCCGCGGCGCCTTCAACGCCTTGTCGCGGTTCGACGAAGATCGGCGCCGGGCGGGGGTCGTGACCTACTCGTCGGGCAACCACGCCCAGGCGATCGCACTCGCGGCGAGGATCCTCGACGTCCCGGCCACCATCCTGATGCCGCACGACGCGCCCGAGAGCAAGGTCGCCGCGACGCTGGGGTACGGCGCATCGGTGGTGCGGTTCGACCGCTACACCGAGGACCGCGAGGAGATCGGCCGTGCGCTCGCCGCGGACAAGGGCCTCACCCTGGTGCCGCCGTACGACCACCCGGACGTCATCGCCGGGCAGGGCACGGCCGCCATGGAGTTGTTCGAGGAGGTCGGCGAGCTCGACGCGCTGTTCGTCTGCCTCGGCGGGGGTGGCCTCCTGTCGGGATCGGCGCTCGCCGCGCGGGCGCTGTCGCCGTCGTGCCGGGTGATCGGCGTCGAGCCCGAAGCGGGCGACGACGGTCTCCGTTCGCTGCGCACCGGGTCCATCGTGCACATCGACACGCCGCAGACGATCGCCGACGGCGCGCAGACCCAGCACCTCGGCGTGCTCCCGTTCGAGATCATCCGCCGCGACGTGGACGACATCCTCACGGCGAGCGACGATGAGCTCGTGGCGGCGATGCGGGTGTTCGCGTCGACGATGAAGATCGTCGTGGAGCCGACGGGCTGCCTCGCGTTCGCCGCCGTGCGCCGGTTCGGCGCCGAGCTCGCCGGGCAGCGGGTCGGGGTGCTGGTGAGCGGCGGCAACGTCGACCTCGACCGTTTCGCTGCGCTCGTCACGGCGCCGGCCGGCTCCTGATCGGCACGTTCGGCGAACCCCCGGACGCACAGAGTGGCGATCAGTGGCGGATCGATGACGGTTCGTAGCCAGGCGCCCGTTCCGGCTCCTAGGATCGCCGTTCGTCCGACCACGGAGAGCCAGCCATGCCACCGTTCCGAGCCCTGACCGCTGCCGCCGTGCTCGCGCTCTGCGGCGGGTGTTCGGCGGCCGGAGGGCCGGCCGACCTGCCGGCCGCCGCGGTCGCCGCCCCGTGCGCGGAAACCGCGCCCACGCCGCCCGCGGACCGTCCACCTGCGCTCGCCGCCACCACGAGCAACTGGTACGGGCAGGGCGACCTGTGGGTGGCTCTTCCCGACTACCCGCCCGTTCCGCAGGGTGACGCGCTGGTGCTGAAGTTCCCGATGGTCACGCTCGTGGACGGCCTGCCGACGGCGTCGCGCGGCGCGCCCGCCGTCACCGCGGTCCGGGCGGATGCCGCGGGCGCGGCGCCCGGCCAGGTCGGCGGATTCGCCCAGGCGTTCGGCACCACCGATCTGTCGTTCTGGCCCGCGTCGGTGGCCTTCCCCTCCCCCGGGTGCTGGACCGTGACCGGGCTGCTCGCGGCGGAGTCGGTGCAGTTCACGATGTCGGTCGAGGAGCCGTGACCCCGAGGTCCACGGGCAGGGTGTCGATCCCGAACACGAACGACAGCTTCCGGAACGGCAGCTCGGACGGCTCGGTGCCGAGGCGGATGTCGGGGAACCGCCGGACGAGCGCCGGGTAGGCGGCACGCAGCTCCATCCGGGCGAGCTCCGCGCCGATGCAGCGGTGCAGGCCGTGGCCGAAGGCGAGGTGGGGGCGGGTGGGGCGGCCGGGGTCGAACTCGTCCATTCCGCCGTCGCGGTTGGCCGCGCTGAGGGAGCACAGGACGATGTCGCCCTTCTCGATGGTGGCGCCGCCGATCTTCAGCCGGTGCCGGGCGAAACGCGGGAACGCGACCTGCACGACCGTGAGGTAGCGCAGCAGCTCGTCGACGAACGCGTCGACCGCCTCGTCGCTCTCCCCGATCGCATCCCGGCTCTCCGGGTGCCGCATGAGCACGATCGTGCCCAGCGCCAGCATGCTGGCGGTGGTCTCCAGCCCACCGGTGAGCAGCCCGTCGGCGAGACCCGCCAGCTCGTGGTCGGACAGGTCGTCGCCGTGCTCGCGCACGAGCCGGCCGAGCAGCCCGTCGCCGGGCTCGTCCCGCTGCTTCTGCACGATCTTGAGCAGGTACTCCATGGACTCGGAGATCGCGCCGAGCGAGCCGGTGACCCCGCCGAGCAGGTCGAAGCGGGTGGTGGACAGGCGCTGGAACTCGGACCGGTCGGAGTAGGGCACGCCGAGCAGTTCGCAGATCGTGAGCGACGGGATGGGCAGCGCGAAGGTCTGTACCAGGTCCACCCGCTCCCCCGCCGCGGCCGCGGCCTGCATGTCGTCCAGCTGACCTTCGACGATCGCCTCGATCCGAGGCGTGAGCCTCCGCAGCCGGTGGCCGGTGAACTCAGGCGTGAGCAGCTTGCGCAGCCGGGTGTGGTTGGGGGGGTCGGTGAACCCGAGGCCTCCCGGGTTCTGATCGGCGGTGATCCCGACCGTGCCGACGAGGTTGCTGAAGTCGTTGCTGAACGCGGGCGAGTTCGCGAGCACCGCCTTCGTCTCCTCGTACCCGGTGACCAGCCAGGCGCGCAGCCCGAACGGGAGCTTCATCCGGCTGACCGGCTCCACCGCGCGCCGCTCTGCGAGCTCGGCCACCGGGTCCAGCCCCTCGCGCTGCAGCGGCACGAGGGCCGAGTCCGGCAGGACCGACAGCAGAGCGTCCGTGCTGCCGGTGTGCCTGCGTCCCAGCCGCAGGCGGGCGAGAGCGGCGATGATGCGTGTGCGGGCCCCCCACATGCGGCAGAACTCTATGCAGGTGAGCGCCCCTGATGGTGAGAGTGTGCTGAGATCGGTCGTCCACCGTCGGTGAAGAACATCCGAAATGCGCCGGCGAGCTCGTCCGGCGCCTCCTCGGCCATGTGGTGGCCGGACTCGATCGGCCCGCCGCTCAGATCGGTGGCCCAGCTCCGCCAGATCTCCAGCGGGTCGCCGTAGAGGTCCTCGAGGTCGTCGTGGCGGGACCACATGACCAGCAGCGGACAGGCCACCCGCCGCCCTGCGGCCCGGTCGGCCTCCTCGTGGGCGCGGTCGATGCCGAGCCCGGCCCGGTAGTCCTCGAGCATCGCCCGCACGGTCTCCGGGTTCCGGATCGCGCTGCGGAACTCGGCGAACGCCTCCTCGCCCATGTGCAGCGGGCTGCCGCCGTACCAGGCGTCGGGATCGGCGAGGATCGCGCGCTCCGGCTTCTCCGGCTGGGCGAAGAAGAACCAGTGCCACCACTCTCGCGCGAACCGGGCGTCGCACCGGGCGAGGTGCTCGGAGATCGGGATGCAGTCGAGGAGCGCGAGGCGCTCGACGGCGTCCGGGTGGTCGAGGGCGAGGCGCAGCGCGACGTAGCTGCCGCGGTCGTGGCCCGCCAACCCGAACCGGTCGTGGCCGAGCCCGCGCATCAGCCGGACGACGTCGCCCGCCATGGCGCGCTTGGAGTACGGCGCATGGTCCGCGGTGGTGGGTGGCTTCGACGAGCGCCCGTAGCCACGCAGGTCCGGCACCACGACGATGTGCCCCGCCGCCACCAGCTGCGGCGCCACGCGGTGCCAGGTGGCGCCGGTCCGCGGGTGGCCGTGCAGGAGCACGACCGCGGGCCCTGCGCCCCCGTGGCGCACGTACAGCTGCACGTCACCGACGTCGACGACGCCGGTGGTGAAGCCCTCGAAGAGCGACATCCCTGCATGCTCGGCCGGCTTGGCTACGCTCGCAAACGCGATGTCGAACCCGACGGACACCCAGGACGCCGTGCTGGCCCTGATGTCGGCCCGCGCCGGGCACTTCCCGCTGGAGTCGGGTCACCACGGCGAGCTGTGGCTGGAACTGGACGCGCTGTTCTGGGAGCCCGCGGCCCTCGAGCCCTTCGCGAACCGGCTGGCGGAGCTGATCCGGCCGCACGCGCCGGACGTCGTGTGCGGCCCGCTCGTCGGCGGCGCGTACCTCGGCCAGGTCGTCGCCACCCGGCTCGGGGTGCGGTTCTGCCACACGGAACGGACCTCGGCCGGCGACGGCGGCCTGTACGCGGCGACCTACGAGCTCCCCCGCGCGCTGGACGCCCGGCTCGCCGGCCTGCGGGTGGCGGTCGTCGACGACGTGGTGAACGCCGGGTCGGCCGTACGTGCCACCCTCGCCGCGCTCACGCGGGCCGATGCGCGGCCGGTGGCGCTCGGGGCGCTGCTCGCGCTCGGCACCACGCCTGCGGCGGTGGCCGCATCGGCCGGCCTGCCGCTCGAGACGGTCGCCACCCGGCGGAACGAGATCTTCGAGCCGGAGCACTGCCCGCTGTGCGTAAAGGGAGAGCCCCTCCAGCGACCCTGAGGGGATCATCGGGCCATGGCAGTCCTCGACGCGATCGTTCCCGAGCTCGTCACCCTCCCCGGGGTCGTCGCGGTGGTGCTCGGTGGGAGCCGCGCGCGCGGCACGGACCGCCCGGACAGCGACTGGGACATCGGGCTCTACTACCGCGGCGGCTTCGACGCCGGGCTCATCGCGGGCCTCGGCTTCCCCGGGCACGTCGCGCACCCCGGGGAGTGGGGCCGGATCGTCAACGGCGGGGCGTGGCTGTCGGTCGAGGGCGAGCCGGTGGACGTGCTGCTGCGCGACCTCGACGTCATCGAGGGGTGGTGGGCGGACGCGCAGGCAGGCCACTTCGAGATCGACAACGTCGAGGGCCACATCGCCGGTCTGCCCACCTACACCCCGGTCGGCGAGCTCGCGATCTCCCGGGTCCTGCACGGCAGGCTGCCGCAGGTGACCTACCCGGACGCGCTGCGGACGGCGGCGGGCAGGCGGTGGCGCTGGGGCGGCGGCTTCTCGCTCACGTACGCCGAGAAGTACGCGAGGCGTGGGGACGTCGCCCTCGCCGCGGGGATGATGGCGCGGGCCACCGCGCAGACCGCGCACGGCGTACTGGCCGAGCGCGGCGAGTGGGTGCTGAACGAGAAGGGCATCGTCGACGCCGCCGGCCTCGCCGCGGCCCACGAGATCATCGGAACGAGCGCCCGCGATCCGGAAGGGGCGGTGCGCGAGGTGCGTGAGCTCCTGTCCCCTCCTCGGCTGGACGAACTGAGCGCCCGTACGGCCGGTGCCCCGTAGGGGCTAGTGCCAGCTCCTCCCCCCACGTACACGCGGTCCGGCGCGACGGCGGCGATCTCGCCGAGAACGTCGTCGATGCGCAGGGGGAGCGTGACGCTCATGATGTGCATGGAACCGCCGAACAGCGCCCGGTCGAGCCGCGTGACGACGCCCTCCCGCCTTGCCGACGCAGCGCCATCCTGCACGTCGACGCCGATCCAGCTCTGCCCGACGCCGCCCCGGTGTTCGTACACCCCGTCGATCTCCGCCCACGGCAGGAACGTGGTGCCGGTCAGCGAGGTCGCGTCGCTGATCCCGCGTTCGTCCAGCACGAGCACGGGGCGACCGGAGAGCATCTTCCAGAGGAAGAGCACGGTGCCCGGGGCGAAGAGCCCACTCACGAGGACCAACAGGCCGCGGCGCACGCGGCTCGGATACATCCTGACGCGACGCACCGGCGAGCCTTCCCGCACGACTCGGTCGCCAATGATCGACACGACCTGAAGCCAACGGGCATCCGTGGGAGGTCCCCGTCACGGTGGCTCGCCGATGCAGGAGGGCCGGAGGTCCTCGATGGGCCAGGGGGAACATCGTCCGAGCGGATGCAGCCGGAGGTGAGGGCTACCCGCCGGTCGGCGCGGGTTCGTGAGGTGTACGACCGGTCAGTGCGGCCGCGGTCATCGCGACGTGCCGGGCCAGTAGCTCGGCCGCGGTGTCGGCGTCGCGGGCCAGCGCCGCCTCCTCCAGGCGCCGGTGTTCCTCGAAGCCGTCCCGGTCGGGGTTGCGGTGGGTCGACCAGCGGCGGGCCAGCTCGCTCGCGGTCCACGTGCGGTCGAAGGCCTCCAGCAGGACGGAGTTTCCGCAACCCTCCAGCAGGGTGCGGTGGAAGACCCGGTGGGCTTCCGACCACGCGCTGCTGTAGTGCTCGCCCTCCTCCGGCACGTACACGGGGGTGCGGGTCAGACGGTGGTGGGCGGCTCGCACGCGGGCCTCCCAGTCGACGTCGCCGCGCTCGATGGACATGCGCAGCACGACCGGTTCGATGGCCTGGCGGGCCTCCGCGATCTCCTGCCAGCGGCGATCGGAGAAGGCCGCGACGGCGAAGCCCCGGTTGGGCAGTCGGTCGGCGATGCCGTCGCCGACCACCCGCACGAGCGCCTCGCGCACGACGGCCAGGCTCACGCCCCGTTCCTTGGCGAGGTCCTGCGGCTTGAGGGCGGCACCGGGCGCGTACTCGCCGCGCATGATCGCGTCCCGCAGGTGTGCGTAGACCTGCTCGGAGAGCATCTGCTTCCCCGATGTGTCGGACGTCGGCGCCATGCCACGAGCATAGACGATCCCACAGATAATCGATGATCTGTGCTATGGTCGATTGGACGTCACAACACAGCTCGAGAGGATCGACGCGATGAGCGCCAACGACCCCTTCGCCCGCCACCCGGAGGTGGCCTCCTTCACCGTCACCAGCACCACCATCAGCGACGGTGCCGCTTGGTCGCCCGAGCAGTACTCCGATATCTTCGGCGTCCCGGGCGGGAAGGACATCTCCCCGCAGCTGTCCTGGCACGGCGCCCCGGACGGCACCAAGAGCTACGTCGTCACGGTCTACGACCCCGACGCCCCCACCGGGTCCGGCTTCTGGCACTGGGCGGTCGTCGACATCCCGGCCACCGTCACCGAGCTGCCCGAGGGCGCGGGCGACGACACCGGCTCGGGCCTGCCCGCGGGCGCCTTCCAGCTGCGCAACGACGCAGGCGCGGCCCACTTCATCGGCGCCGCCCCGCCGGCCGGGCACGGGCCTCACCGCTACTTCGTCGTGGTGCACGCCCTCGACGTCGAGTCCATCGGCGTGCAGGCCGACGCCACCCCGGCCGTCCTCGGCTTCACCATGTTCGGACACACCCTCGGCCGCGCCGTTCTGATCGCCACCGGCGAGACCCCGGCCTGAGGAACAGCTCGTCGGGACTCGCCCCGACGGCGTGCTCCCTCGCCGGAGTTCATGTCGCCCGCTCGCTGCACGGCGCCGCCGGCGCTGGTCAGGGACCACCGCCGGCCGCTTGACCAGACGAAATACCACCACAACGGCGAACGCCGGGCACTCCCTCGCGGGAGGCCCGGCGTTCGGCCTGTTCAGGCTGGCGGTAGCGGTGGGATTTGAACCCACGGAGGCTTGCACCTCACGCGCTTTCGAGGCGCGCTCCTTCGGCCGCTCGGACACGCTACCGCCGAAGAGCTTACAAGGTGCCCCACCGGCGTTTCGCCCCGCCCGCGGGACACGGCAGAATCCAGCGGTGATCTCCTCGTCCGCGGTCCGGCGTGTGCTCGCGGTCGCCGCTCTCGTCCTCGCCGCCGCCTGCGCACCCGAGCCCGCCGCACCCCCGGCGGCGGGCGCACCGTCCTGCGAGCCCGGCGCACTGCCGACCCTCACGTCCGGCACGCTCACGTTCGGCACCGACCAGCCCGTCTACCCGCCGTGGTACCTCGACGACGACCCGGCGTCCGGCCGTGGCTTCGAGGGCGCCGTGGCGTACGCGATCGCCGACGGGCTCGGCTACCCGCGGGAGAAGGTCACCTGGGTGCGCGTGCCGTTCAACGCGTCCATCCAGCCGGGGCCGAAGTCCTACGACCTGAACCTCACCGAGTTCTCGATCACCGCGGAGCGGGCGCAGGCCGTGGACTTCTCCGCGCCCTACTACGACGTGAAGCAGGCGGTGGTCGCGATGCAGACCGGCGCGGCCGCCGCTGCCGGCTCGATCGCCGACCTGAAGGGCCTGCGGCTCGGCGCACAGGTGGGCACCACCAGCTACCAGGCGATCCTCGACCAGATCGCCCCCACAGGCGAGCCCGCGGTGTTCAACACGAACGACGACGCGAAGCTCGCCCTGTCCAACGGCCAGGTCGACGCGATCGTGGTGGACCTGCCCACCGCCTTCTACATCACCTCGGCCGAGCTGGAGGGGGCGAAGATCGTCGGGCAGCTCCCGTTGGGCAGCGGCACGCCGGAGCAGTTCGGCGCCGTGCTGGACAAGGACAGCCCGCTCACGGCGTGCGTCTCGGCCGTGGTCGAGAAGCTCCGCGGCGACGGCACGCTCGCCGCGCTGGAGGACCAGTGGCTCGCGTCGGCGGAGACCGCCCCGGAACTGCGGTGACCCTGCTGCAACCGGCAGCGAGCCCGCTGGCGCAGGAACGGCTGGCGTACCGCCGGTTGCGGGCCCGGCGCTCCACCCTGGTGGCCCTGGGCTCCACCGTGCTGTTCGCGGTGGTGCTCGCGGTCGGGGTGACGAGCGCTCCCGGCTGGCCGCGCGTCCAGGAGACGTTCCTCGACCTGCGGGTCGGCTGGGAGTCGCTGCCGGCCGTCGCGGCGGGGCTGTGGCTGAACGTGCGGGTGCTCGTGGTCGCCGAGCTCGGCGTCCTCGTGCTCGGGCTGCTGATCGCGGTGCTGCGCACGCTGCGCGGCCCGGTGTTCTTCCCGCTGCGGGCGCTGGCCACCGGCTACGTCGACCTGTTCCGCGGCGTGCCGCTGCTCATCGCGCTCTACCTGATCGGCTTCGGGCTGCCCGCGTTGCGGCTGCAGGGCATCCCGACCGACACCGCGGTGCTCGGCACCATCACGCTGATCCTGATCTACTCCGCGTACGTGGCCGAGGTGTTCCGGGCGGGAATCGAGTCGGTGCACCCGTCGCAGCGCGCCGCCGCCCGCTCCCTCGGCCTGACCCACCGCCAGTCGATGCGGCTGGTGATCCTCCCGCAGGCGGTGCGGCGGGTGCTGCCACCGCTGCTCAACGACTTCGTGGCCCTGCAGAAGGACGTCGGGCTCATCTCCGTGCTCGGCGCCGTGGACGCGATCCGGGCGGCCCAGATCGCGTCGGCGCGCACGTTCGACTTCACGCCGTACGTCGTGGCGGCGCTGCTCTTCGTGCTGCTCGCGGTGCCCACCGGCCGGATCGCCGACGCCGTTGCGGCGCGGGCGACCAGGCGGCAGGGGCTCGCATGACACCGGTGCTGGACGTGCGCGGCCTCGTCAAGCGCTACGGCGACGCCACCGTGCTCGACCACGTCGACCTCACCGTCGGCGAGCACCAGGTCGTCACGGTGATCGGCTCGTCGGGCTCCGGGAAGTCGACGCTCCTGCGCTGCGTCGACCTCCTCGAAGAGATCGACGACGGTCAAGTGCTGCTGGACGGCGTCGACATCTCGGACCCGCGGGCCGATGCAGCGGCGGCGCAACGGCGCATGGCGATCGTGTTCCAGGCGTTCAACCTGTTCCCGCACATGACGGCGCTGCAGAACGTCGCGCTGGCCCCGCGCGTGGTCCACGGCCTGCCCGCCGCCGAGGCCGACGAGCGGGCGCGCGAGCTGCTGGACCGCGTCGGGCTCGCCGACCGGGCCGACGCCCACCCCGACCGGCTCTCCGGCGGCCAGCAGCAGCGCGTGGCGATCGCCCGTGCGCTCGCGGTCCGCCCGCGCCTGCTCCTGCTCGACGAGATCACCTCCGCGCTCGACCCGGAGCTGGTCGGCGAGGTGCTCTCGATCGTCCGCGGGCTCGCCGCCGACGGCGTCACGATCCTGATGGCGACGCACGAGATGGGTTTCGCCCGCCAGGTGTCCGACCGGGTCTGCTTCCTCGACGGCGGTCGCGTGCTCGAGTCCGGGCCACCGGACCAGGTGCTGGGCGATCCCGTTCAGGAACGCACCCGGCAGTTCCTGTCCCGCGTGATCGCCGCGGGGCGGTTATAGGAGGTGCTGATGAACTCCGGCCGTAGCGAGCGGCCGCCGCGCAGTAGGTCGGAGTTCATCAGCGCCCTCCTCAGATAGGGGCGCCCTATTACCTCCAATACGGTGAATGCCATGCGCCGGTTGCTCGCCGCCCTGCCCGTCGTGCTGCTGTTGCTCGCGGGCTGCGCATCGACGCCGACGCCACCGCCTCCCCCGCCACCTCCTCCCGCCCCGGTGACCCCCACCGTGGAGACGACGGCAGGCGAATGGGCCGGCCGGATCGGTGTCCCCGGCGCGCCGCTCGAGATCGGCATCCGGCTGACGGCCGAGAACGGCAAACTGCGCGGGGAGATCGACATCCCGGCGCAGGCGATCAAGGCGATGCCGCTCTCGGACGTGCTGCTGGAGGGCCGCGAGCTCTCCTTCCGCCTGCCGGAGGTCGGGGGCGACGCCTGGTTCCGCGGCACCTTCGAGACCGACGGGAAGAGCATCCCCGGCGCGTTCACGCAGTTCGGGCAGTCGTTCCCGCTCGTCCTGCGCCCCGGGCCCGTCGCGGGCAGGCCGCAGGAGCCCAAGCCGCCGTTCCCGTACCGGATCGAGGACGTCAAGTACCCCGGCCAGGGCGTCGACCTCGCCGGCACGCTGACCCGGCCGGAAGGGCCGGGCCCGTTCACCGCGGTCGTGCTCCTCACGGGCAGCGGCGCGCAGAACCGCGACGAGGAGCTCTTCGGCCACAAGCCGTTCCTGCTGCTCGCCGACGTCCTGACCCGCGCGGGATACGCCGTGCTCCGGGTCGACGACCGCGGCGTCGGCGGATCCGGCGGGCAGCTCTACGAGGCCGACTACGACCGGCTCGTTGGCGACGTCGTGGCCGGCGTCGACTTCCTCCGCGGCCGCCCGGAGATCAACCGCGACCGGATCGGGCTGCTCGGGCACAGCGAGGGTGGCTACCTCGCGCCGCTCGTCGCGCAGCGCACCCCGGTCGCGTTCGCGATCATGATGGCGGGGCCCGCCGCGACCGGCGAGGACGTGCTGGTGGCGCAGAACCAGCTGCTGCTGGAGGCCGCGGGAGCGCCCCCCGAGGTCGTGTCGCAACAGGTCGCGTACGTGCGCACGCTGGTCGCCCTGCTGCGCGCCGAGGACTACCAACGGGCACGCGCACTCGCCGTTCGGCAGCTCGTGACACAGGCCACGGGCCTGCCGCCGGAGCAGCAACCGAGCCCGGAGCAGATCGAGGCCCAGGTGGCGGCGACCGTCAACCCGTACTACCGCTCGTGGGCGGTGCACGACCCCGCCCCCGCGCTGCAGGCGCTGCGGGTGCCGGTGCTCGCGTTCTTCGGCGGCGCCGACCTGCAGGTGCCCGCCGGGCAGAACGAGCCGCTGATGCGCTCCCTGCTCGCGGGAAGCCCGGACGCCACCGTCCGCACCCTCCCCGGGCTCAACCACCTCATGCAGCCGGCCGGCAGCGGCGGGCTGGACGAGTACGCCACGATCGACACGACCATCGACCCGTCGGCGCTCGAGCTGGTACGGAGCTGGCTGACCCAACGCTTCCCGAGGTAGGCCCTAGCCGCGGTGAGAGGCGAAGAACGCCTCCAGCAGCGCGGCGCAGTCCGCCTCCAGCACACCGCCCACCACCTCGGGACGGTGGTTGAGCCGCCGGTCCCGCAGCACGTCCCAGAGCGAGCCCGCGGCACCCGTCTTCGGTTCCCACGCGCCGAAGACGACCCGCCGCACCCGGGCCAGCCCGAGCGCGCCCGCGCACATCGTGCAGGGCTCGATCGTGACGGCGACCGTGCAGCCCTCCAGCCGCCACTCGCCCGCGACGCGCGCGGCCTCGCGGAGGGCGAGCAGCTCGGCGTGCGCCGTGGGGTCGCCGAGGGCCTCGCGCGCGTTGCAGGCGGCGGCCAGCTCGCGGCCGGCGGCGTCGACGACGACCGCCCCGATCGGGACGTCGCCGGTGGCGGGTGCGGCCGCGGCCACCTCGAGCGCACGCCGGACGAGCGCCTCGTCCGAGGCGAGCGGGAGAAGCGTCACCGCGGGTCGCTGACCACCTCGGCGAGCGCGTCGGCGAACCCGCAGCGGCGGCCGATCGCGGCCAGCTGCTCGTCGGGGTAGAGCTCCACCTCGGCCGCGAGCACTTCCAGCTCGTCGGCGGGCAGGCCGAGATCGGCGAGGATCCCGAGGTCGCCCTCCGGCCACGGCGGCGCGTCGAGCGCGTCCTCCTCGGAGGGCAGCTCCACGCGGAGCAGGTCGAGCACGTCGGCGGCCACGTCGTAGTCCAGGGCCGCGACCGCGTCGGACACCATCAGCGCGACCCCACCCGGGGTGGGCCGCAGCAGCACGAAGAACTCGTCGTCGACGTCGAGCAGGCCGAGCACCGCGCCCGTGGAGCGCAGGGAGCGCAGCTCGGTGATCGCGGTGTCGAGGTCGACCAGCGCATCGGGGGCCAGACGCAGGCAACGCCACAAGCCGTCCTCCCGGATCGCCGCCACGGCGTATCCGGGCAAGGCCTGTTCGCGCACGTCCGCGGGACGCTGGACGCTCTGCACTGCCATGCCTCTACCGTAAGCCTCCTGGTGACTGTGCTCCAAACCACAACCGGAAGTTGGCCCTCGCGTCACCTTCCGGAGATGCCAGGATCGTGCACATGTCGCTACCGGGTGCCCCGATCGACGGACTGCATGCCCACGCCCGCAGCGTCCAACCACGCACCGTGACGTTGCGGCGCGCGCTGCACCGCCATCCCGAGCTCGGGCTCGACCTGCCGCGCACCCGGGACGCCGTGGTCGCCGCGCTCGCCGACCTGCCCGTGCAGGTGCACCTCGGGCGGTCGGTCAGCTCGGTGGTCGCCGTGCTCGAGGGCCACCGGCCAGGGCCCACGATCCTGCTGCGCGGCGACATGGACGCACTGCCCATGCCGGAGGACACGGGACTCCCGTTCGCCTCCGAGGTGGACGGCACGATGCACGCCTGCGGGCACGACACCCACGTGGCGATGCTCGCGTCGGCCGCCCACGTGCTCGCCGAGCGCCGCGACGAGCTCGCCGGGCGCGTCGTGTTCATGTTCCAGCCCGGCGAAGAGGGCTTCCACGGCGCGCGGTACATGATCGAGGAGGGCTTGCTCGACCGCACCGGGCCCTTCGGCCGGCCGGACGCCGCGTTCGCGCTGCACATCTCCGCGACGCTGCCGTCCGGCGAGGTGCACGCCCGCCCCGGGCCGCTGATGGCCGCGGCCGACACGATCCGGGTCACCGTCAACGGCCGCGGCGGGCACGCCTCCGCGCCGCACGACGCGCTCGATCCGGTGCCCGCGGCCGCCGCGATGGTCGGAGCGCTGCAGACGGCCGTGACCCGGCGCATCGACACCCACCAGCCCGTCGTGCTCACGATCGCGCACATCGTCGCCGGCACCACCACCAACGTCATCCCGGAGACCGCCTACCTCGAGGGCACGCTGCGCAGCCTGTCCGAGACCGCCCGCGCCACGATGTACGAGGAGATCCGGCGGGTCTGCCGGCACACCGCGATGGCTCACGGGTGCACGGCCGAGGTGGAGATCGAGCCGGGCTACCCGGTCACGGTCAACGACTCCGGCGCAACGGACCACGTCACCGGTCTCGCCGGCGCCGTGCTCGGGCTCCACAACGTGGCGATGATGCCGGCGCCGATCATGGGCGCCGAGGACTTCTCCTACGTGCTGGCCGAGGTGCCCGGCGCCCTCGCGTTCCTCGGCGGCTGCCCGCCCGGCGTCGACCCCGCCATCGCGCCGCCCAACCACTCCAACCGCGTCGTCTTCGACGAGGAGGCGATGGCCGCGGGCGTGGCCGTCTACGCGGGACTCGCCCTGGCCGGGCTGTAAGGATGGCGGGCGTGCTGCCTGATCTCCGCGACCTCGGCATGGCCCTGCGCTCCCGCGAGCTGTCCGCCACCGAGCACGTCCGGGACGTCCTGGACCGGCTCGCCGCCGACACGCTGAACTCCGTCATCGCCCTCGACCCCGAACGCGCGCTCGCCGCGGCCGCCGAGCGGGACGCCGAGCTCGCCCGCGGGGAGTGGCGCGGGCCGCTGCACGGCGTCGCCGTCGGGGTGAAGGACCTGATCGACGTGGCCGGCCTCCCGACCCGCGCCGGCTCGAACGTCCTCGCCGACGCCCCGCCCGCCACGGCGGACGCGCCGGTGGTCGCCCGGCTGCGGGAGGCGGGCGCCGTGGTCGTCGCGAAGCTGCACACCCACGAGTTCGCCTACGGCCCCACCGGCGACGTCGCCGCCACCGGGCCCGCCCGCAACCCGCACGATCCGTCGCGCATCACCGGAGGCTCGTCGTCGGGTTCCGCAGCCGCAGTCGGTGCGGGGCACCTGCCGCTCGCCCTCGGCACCGACACCGGCGCGAGCGTGCGCACCCCGGCCGCGCTCTGCGGTGTGGTCGGGCTGAAGCCTGCGTTCGGTGCGCTCCCGACGGACGGGTCCTTCCCGCTGTCGGAGACCCTCGACCACATCGGCGTGATCGCCCCCGACGTGCACGCGGCGTCCGTCGCATGGGACGTGCTGAGCAGGCCGGACGGCACCGGCGGTGGCATCCAGTCCCCCGGCGTGGGCGGTGTGCGTGTCGGTCTGCTCACCGACGAGTACTGGCGCCCGCTCGACCCGGCACTCGCCAAGGCCGTCGAGGCGGCGGCCGCCCGGCTGCAGGCCCGCGGGGCGCAGCTGCACGAGGTGAGCACCCCGATGATCGAGGAGCTCGCCGCCACGTACCCGATGATCGTCGGCGCCGAGGCTTACGCCACGCACGCGCAGTGGCTCGCCGACCGGCCGCAGGACTACCAGCCGATCACGCGCGAGCGGCTGCTCCCGTTCGCCGACCAGCCGGCGCGGGCCTACGTCGACGCCGTGCGCGCGCGCAGGCGCCTCAAGGCGGCAATGCGCGCGGCCGTCGCCCACCTCGACGTCCTGCTGCTGCCCACCACCCGGCTGCGCGCCACGCCGATCGGGGCGGAGGAGGTGACCGTCGACGGCGCAGCCGTGGCGGTGCGCCCCCAGCTGCTCGCGCTCACCCTGCCGTTCAACCTCACCGGCTGGCCAGCGGCCTCCGTGCCCGGCGAGGTGGCCGACGGCGGCCTGCCTGCGGGCGTCCAGGTCGTCGGGGTGCGGCTGGAGGAGCGTGGGGTCCTGCGGGTGGCGGGGGCGCTCGCCCGGGACTGACGGCGGGCCGCGTACCGTTCCGCGGCGTGACGGAGCGGGCGGTGTGCGTGATCGGCGCCGGGTTGATCGGCGGGTCGCTGATGCGGGCCGCGGACAAGGCCGGGCGGGCGGTGTGGGGCACCAGCGCGTCCGAGGAGACCGCTGCCGAGGCCCGCGCCGTGGGGTTCGACGTCGACACCGACACCGACGCCGCGCTGCACCGGGCCGCCGAGGCGGACGCGCTCGTGGTGCTGGCCGTCCCGCTGCCCGCGCTGGACGGCGTGCTGCGCCGGGTGGCCGCGGTGGCGCCGGCGTGCCGGCTCACCGACGCGGTGAGCGTCAAGGTCGCCGTCGCCGACGCCGTGGCCCGGCTCGCCCCGCGCGCCCGTTTCGTGGGCGGGCACCCGATGGCCGGCACCGCCGAGTCGGGCTGGGGCGCGGGGAACGGCGAGCTGTTCGCCGACGCGGCGTGGGTTGTGGCCGCCGATGACGGCATCGACCTCGACGTGTGGGCCGACGTCGCGGAACTCGCCTGGGCCTGCGGGTCGCGGGTGGTGCCTGCCGCGTCCGACGAGCACGACCTCGCGGTCGCCCGGGTCTCGCACCTGCCGCACCTGCTCGCCGCGGTGCTCGCGGCCGTGGGCGCCGCGGGCGACGACGACCTGCCCCTCGCGCTGGCCGCATCCTCGTTCGCCGACGGAACGCGGGTGGCCGGCACGCGGCCCGAGCTCGTGCTCGCGATGTGCGAGGGCAACCGGGACGCGCTGCTCGCCGCGGTGGACGACGCGCTGGGCCGGCTCGGCGCGATGCGTGGTGCGCTCGCCTCGACCGGTGGGCTGGCGGCGACCGTCCGCGCCGGGTACGCGGGACGCCTGCGCTGGGCCGCGGCCCGGGACCCGCAGCCGGTGCGGGTGCGGCGGGGCACCGCGCCCGCCGAGCTGCGGGAGATCGGCCGCCGCGGCGACGCCGTCGTGGGCTGGGCCTGATCGGAATCACGAAGACCCGGCGCCCAGATCTTGGTAGCCTCGGGCTCGTGCACCTGTACTTCCTCTGAGACGTCGGCCTGCCCGACGTCCATCTCACTTCTCCCGGACCCTCCCGGCCTCAGCCGGTGATGGCGCCTGCGCGGCGCGGGGTCCGGTCCCGGAGGAAGCAGTGCACACCGTCATCGAACGATCGACCCGTGCCCATCTCACGGCGTCGGACCTCCACGTCGCGCGCGGCGGACGCCCGGTCCTGACCGGCGTCGACCTCGTCGTCTCGGCAGGCGACCGCCTCGGCGTCGTCGGCGAGAACGGCCGCGGCAAGACCACCCTGCTGCAGGTGCTCGCCGGCGCCCTCACCCCCGACGCCGGATCGGTGCGCCGGACCGGCACGGTCGGCGTCGCCGACCAGGAGATCCCCGTCCCGCCCCAACGCAGCGTCGGCGATCTCATCGACGTCGAGCTCGCCGGCGTCCGGGCCGTGCTGCGGCGGTTCGACGCCGCGGTCGCCGACCTCGCCGAGGAACGCCCGGGCGCTGAGCGGGCCTATGCCGATGCGCTCGCGGCCGCCGAGGCCGTGGACGCATGGGACGCCGACCGCCGCGTCGACCTCTCGCTCGCCGCCCTCGGCGCGGTCGACGACCGCGCGCGGCCGCTCGACACCCTCTCGGTGGGCCAGCGCTACCGCATCCGGCTGGCCTGCCTGCTGGGCGCTCGCCACGACCTGCTGCTGCTCGACGAGCCGACCAACCACCTCGACGCCGGTGGCCTCGACCACCTGACGGCGCGCCTGCGCGAGCACCCCGGCGGCGTGGTGCTGGTCAGCCACGATCGCGCGTTGCTCGCCGACGTCGTGACCGAGGTGCTCGACCTGGACCCGACGAGCGACGGCAGGCCGCGCACCTACGCAGGCGGCTATGCCGGCTACCGGGAAGGGCACCGCGCGGAGCGCGAGCGCTGGGCGGCCGAGCACCGGGAGCAGCAGCGCGAGCGGCAGCGGCTCTCCGACGACCTGTCGGCGGCGCAGAACCGGCTGTCCACGAGCTGGCGCCCGGACAAGGGCACCGGGAAGCACACCCGGGCGACCCGGGCTCCGGCGCTGGTCCGCGCGGTGCACCGGCGACGGGCGGACCTCGAGGCGCACGCCGTCACGGCGCCCGAGCCACCGATGCGGTTCACCCCGCCGCCGCTGCCTGCGCTGCCGGGCGCCACGCTGCTGGACGCCACGGACGTGACCGTCCACGGGCGGATGGACCGTCCGCAGTCGCTCGCGCTGAGCTCGGGAGACCGGCTCGTCGTCACCGGGCCGAACGGCTCGGGGAAGTCGAGCCTCCTCGCCGTGCTCGCCGGCCGGCTGGAACCGAGCACCGGGCGGGTGCACCGGTCGCGGACGGCCCGGATCGGGCTGCTCGCCCAGGAGTCACCACCGCCGTCGCGGCGACGTGCGCTCGACGTGTACGACGCGGCCATCGGCCGGCTCGTCAGCGCGGGCCGGCTCGCCGAGAGCGATGTGGTGCCGCTCGGCGCGCTCGGGCTCCTCACGTCCCGGGACGCCCGGCGGCCGGTGAGCGAGCTGTCGGTGGGCCAGCAGCGCCGCCTCGACCTGGCCGTGCTGCTGGCCGCCAGGCCGCACGTGGTACTGCTGGACGAGCCGACGAACCACCTGTCGATCACGCTGGTCGACGAGCTGACCGAGGAGTTGGGCGGCTCGCCCGCAGCCCTGGTGATCGCCACGCACGACCGGCAGCTGCTGCGGGACACCGCGAGCTGGCCGAGGCTGGCTCTCTAGTGCTCCCCGCCGCGAGGCCGCCGTCGTCGGCTGGATCGACCGAGCGGGCTCAGTACGAGAAACCCCAGCTGCCGTACCACGACTCCTTCACGCAGGGGCCGGGATGGCGGCCTTGCGAGAGGTGCCATTCGCGGGCCTTCTGGCAGTCCTGCTTCGTCTTGTACCCGTCCACATACATGGCCGGTACGGCGGGCTGCGCCGCGGAGGCCGGCCCCGCGGCGAGCAGCAGACCGAGCGGAACGGCGGCCACCGCGGCCAGGAACACCTTGCTCATGCCGATCATTCTCGTCGACGATCAACGGGGGTCGAGGCCATCGACAGGACACCGACCGGACAGATCAGCTGGTGGCGGGCTCCAGCCGGCGCGCGAGGCCCGGGTAGGTCGTCACGACGCCCTCACCGTCGACCACGAGGTCGGCGGTGAAGTCGCCCCACCGGAACCCGATCTCCGCGTGGCCGGTGCTCTCGTCCAGCTCCGACACCGTGCGGTAGGTCTGCTCGGCGACCCGGACCTCGAGTTCGGGCAGCGCCACGAACACCATCGGCAGGGTGTGCTCGCCCGACTGCCGGTGCAGACCGAGCCTGCGGATCGGGATGGTGTTGAACATCGGGCTGAAGGCCAGGTCGACATCGACCGCACCGGCGCAGTCGTCGCGGACGGCGCCGGTGCCGCTGCCCGTGTCGAGCAGCCAGACGCCGTCGTCGGTGCGGTTGATCGTGAGATGCCGCTCCCGCTCGGCGGTGGCACTGGTGACCGAGAGCCGGGACAGCCTGCCGTCCTCGCCGACCACCAGCCGGTAGGAGGCGGTGAAGCCGCCGACCGGCTCGACGCGCACCATGCGCCCGAGGGCCCGGAACCCCCCGTGACCGGGAATCATCCGCACGCCCTCGAGGCCGTGGCCGTCCTCGGCCTGCCACGTCAGCATCGTCGTCACCGGAACAACCGTAGTCGAGCCGGACGTCCTGCGTGACCTTGTGGCATGCCTGCTCGCAGCACGTGGCCTCCTCGTCGCGCGGGGTGACCCGAGGTGGGTGGAAGGCCATTGTCGGCCGTTCAGGCCTCGAACTCCACATGCGCGGGATCCAGGTCGTCACGCACACCGCGGAACACCGGGTGCCACAGGCGCCCGGCCTCGGTCCGGCCGCTGTGGCTCACCTCGACGACCATGTGCGGGTCGCACCACCGCGCGCCCGCGACCTCCGCACGCGGCAGCGGCCCGGCGAACGGCGGGCCCTCCACCTGGATCAGCCGCTCCCGAAGGAGCCGCTGCACGCGCTCACCCGCCAGCCCCGAACCCACGCGGCCCACGTACCGCAGCACGCCGCCGTCCGGCACGCCGAGCAGCAGTGCGCCGATCCGGTTCGATCCGCTGCGCTCCGGTCGCCACCCGCCCACCACGCAGGCCTGCGAGTGCCGGTGGGTGACCTTCGTCCAGCTGGGGCTGCGGCGGCCGGGCCGGTACACGCCGTCGCGCCGCTTGGCGACGACGCCCTCCATCCCCCGCTCCCGCGTGGCGTCCAGCAACGCCGCGCCGTCGGTGTAGATCGGGGAGAGCGAGAGCACCGGGACCGACGCGAGGTCCAGCCGTTCCAGGGTGCCGCGACGCTCTGCGAACGGGCGTTCCAGCAGCGGCACGCCGTAGAGCCGGAGCACGTCGAACACCATGAACGTGACGGGCCTCGCCTGCGCGATCCTCGGCGCGACCGGGCCGTGCATCCGCTCGGTCAGCGCCGCGAAGCTGGGCGCACCGTTCTCCAGCAACACAACCTCGCCGTCGAGGAGCACGTCGGGTGCGAGGCCGGTGAGGGCCGCGAGCTCGGGGAAGTTGGCGGTCACGTCGCGCTCGCTGCGGCTGGAGAGCCTGACCCGGCCGTCGGCGACGTCGGCGAGCAGCCGCATGCCGTCCCACTTCACCTCGAACAGCCACTCCGGGCCGCTCGGAAGGGCTCCGGGGGTGGCGAGCATGGGCTGCACGCCGCCATGCTGACACCTAGTGTCCCGGAGCGGAGGTCCACCACATAACTCGACGGCCCAGCTTTCCGCTGGCCGCACCGGCGAACCGGCCGAGTACACCCGGTACGAGGCCGCCCCGCCGGCGCACCCAGCGGAAACCTGGATCCGCCGATTCATGCACCGGACCTCCGCTCCGGGACACTAACTCGCGAAACGACTCGCGGAACGCGGAGGAAACGGGGGCTCGCATGCGCGCGATGTGGAGCGGCGCGGTGTCGTTCGGACTGGTCAGCGTGCCGGTGAAGGCGTACTCGGCCACGTCCAACCACGACATCAGGTTCCACCAGGTGCACGCGGCCGACGGTGGACGGATCAAGTACAAGCGCACCTGCTCGATCGACGGCGAGGAGGTGGAGTACGCCGACATCGTGAAGGGCTACGAGACCGAGGACGGCGAGCTGATCACCCTCGACGAGGAGGACCTCGACTCCCTGCCCACGAAGTCCGGGCACGAGATCGACGTCGTCGAGTTCGTCCCGGCCGACCAGATCGACCCGCTGCTGTTCGACAAGAGCTACTACCTCGAACCGGACGCCAAGGCGGCCAAGCCGTACGCGCTGCTGCGCGAGGCGCTGGTGCAGACCGACCGGATGGCGGTCGTCAAGGTCGCGCTGCGGCAACGCGAGAGCATCGCGCTGCTGCGCGTGCGCGACAAGGCGATCGTGCTGCAGACGATGCTGTGGCCCGACGAGGTGCGCGAGCCCGAGTTCGACATCCTCGACGCCGAGGTCGAGCTGCGGCCCCAGGAGCTGACGATGGCCGCCTCGCTCGTGGAGAGCCTGGGCGCCGACTTCGACCCCACGCAGTTCCACGACGAGTACCGCGACGCGGTCGTCGAGCTGATCGAGCGCAAGCGCACCACCGGCGACACCCGGCCCGCCCCGGCCGCCGAGAAGCGCGACGAGGGCCCGGACAGCATGACCGACCTGCTCAGCGCGCTGCAGGCGAGCGTGGAGGCCGCGCGCGCCGCGACGGGGAAGCCCGCCGAGACACCAGCGGAACCCGAGGAGAAGAAGCCGGCCCCGCGCAAGTCGTCGTCGCGGAAGAAGGACGAGGACGAGGCCCCGCGCAAGCGGCGCAAGCCCGCCTGAGCGCTCCCGATTCCGAGGGTCAGGGGCCCAGTGCGTTCTCGGGGGGCCTCTCGTCGGCCGCCAACGCGTCGAACAGGGCCTTCGCTCTCGTGCGGTCCCAGTTCACCGCGCCGTCGCGGACCGGGACCGTGGTCGAGACGCCGTCCGAGAGACCGCGCATCGCCAAGCCGAGCTGGGCCAGGTGCCAGACGTGCGTGCCGCCGTCCACCGCGATCGAGCCGGACAGCCCGGTGGCCAGCGGGACGATGCGGAACGGGTTGAACAGGGTGCCCGGGCTCGTGGCCTTGTCCAGCAACGCGGAGATGAAGGCGCGCTGGCGCTCCACCCGCCCGAAGTCGGACGACGCGGTGGCGCGCGTGCGCACGTAGCCGAGCGCGGTGGCCTCGTCGAGCGTCTGGCAGCCGGCCTCGATGTCCAGCGCGGCCTTCGGGTCCTTGATCGCCTCGGGGACGCACATCTCGACACCGCCGACCGCGTCGACCACGGACACGATGCCGAGGAAGCCGATCTCGACGTAGTGGTCGATGCGCAGGCCGGTGGCGTTCTCGACGGTGCGGACGAGCAGCTCGGGCCCCCCGCCTTCGGCGCCGCCACCGCGAGCGTATGCTGAATTGATCTTGTGGCGGCCCTTGCCGGGGATGTCGACGATGGAGTCACGCGGGATGCTGACCAGGGTGGTGGGCCCGCTGCCGGTGTGCAGAAGCATGATCGTGTCGGTGAGCTCCGACTCCGGGTCGCCCGTGGCGTACTCCTTGCGCTGCTCGGCCGTGAGGTTCGCCCGGCTGTCGGAGCCGACGATCAGCCAGTTGGTGCCTTCCGACGACGCCTCGCTGTTCGACGGCAGCGCGGGCACCCGGGCGAGCGTGCCGTCCACGTACACGGCGAACCCGGCCGCCGCGACCAGCAGGGCGAGCAGCGCGATGCCCAGCCTGCGCCCCCAGCGCGGCCTGCCCCGGACGGGACGTGGCCGCGGCGGGCGCCGCGGCGGGGCGCCGGTGGCCCCCTGCGGACCCTTGCGACGCTGGGCCGGGAGCAACGCGGTGCGCTGCAACGGACGCGGCCTGCGCGGGGGTGCAGGAGGCGGCGGCGGGTACCCCGCTCCCTGCCCGGGCGGTGGGGGCGGAGGCGGATAGGCCCGCCCCGGGTGCGGCCGTTGCGGCTGCCCCCGTTGCGGCTGGCCCCATTGGGGGGCTCCGCCGCGGCGTCCCGGCACTGGTGGCCGCCCCGGGGGCGGCCCACCTCTGCCACGGAAGTCGTCCATGCTCCCCACCCGTCGCGATCGGTGTACAGGTCGTGCATGAAGAGGGACGCACGGGCGGGCGGTCAGGTTCCACCGGCGCGCCGGGCGGCCGTCAGGAAGAGAGCAGCGGCTCCCCCTCGAAGAAGCCGAGCTTCTCGCAGTAGAACTCGAGCCCGACGCCGTTGGGGTCGCGGAAGTAGAGGCTGTTCTCCACGCCCCGGTCCGGTCCGAGGTAGGAGACGCCCGCGGCGTCCAGGCGTTCCTTCGCGGCCGCGAACTCCTCCGGCGAGGTGGAGAGCGCCAGGTGCTGAACGGCGCCGATCGTCTCGGAGAAGTCCGGGTGGTCGTGGCCGGGGAAGTCGAAGAAGCCCAGGAGGTTGTTGTTCCCGATGTCGAAGAAGAAGTGGCTGGACCCGGCGTAGTCGCGGTTCTCCACGAGCTCGACGAGCGGGAACCCGAGCAGCTCCTGGTAGAACCGGATCGTCTCCTCGACGTCCCGGCAGATCAGCGCGAGGTGGTGCACCCCCTGCACGGTGGATGCGGGGCGCTTGGCGATGTCGACGAGGTAGCGCTCCTTCAGCTCCGCCCGTCGGGCGCGGATCGCCTCGAGCTCGGCTCCTTGCGGCTGTGGCATCGGATCATCCCTTCGTTCACGACGTCCCGGCGCGCAGCACGAGCCCGTCGACGGCTGCGGCGTGCTCGGCCTCTCCCGACCGGGCCAGCATCTCGGGCCCCATGTGCGTCAACACCAGCCGGCCCGCCGCCAGCTCGCCAGCATGCTCGCGCAACGTCCGGTAGTCGAGGTGGTAGCGCACCTGCCGATCCCAGGTGTAGGCCTCGCAGGCGAAGACCTCCGCCCCGTCGGCCGCCGGGACCAGCGCCGGGGTCCACGCGGTGTCACCGGAGTAGCCGAAGCCGTGCCCGCCCGCGTCGACGCGCACCGCGAGCGCAGGCGCGCCGCTCGCGTGGTCGACCTCCCAGCCGCGCACGGAGAACGGCCCGTGCCGGAGGCTGCCCCCGGCACCGTCGAGCTCCACCACCTCCACCTCGAACCGCCGCTTCACCCCGGTGGAGCCGGGGTAGAGCGTCTCCATCGCGGTGTGCAGCCGGTCGCGCGTGCTCACCGGCCCGAACACGGTGAGCGGCGCAGTGCGCCGGGTGAACTGGCCGTCGAGGACGAGGAACGGCAGCCCGCCGAAGTGGTCACCGTGCAGGTGGGTGATGACGACGGCCCCGACCTCGCCCGGGTCGATGCCCTGGGCGCGCATCGCCGTGAGGCTCGTGGCACCGCAGTCGACGAGCGCGGTGGCCCCGTCCGCCCGCACCCGGATGCACGTCTGGAAGCGGCCACCGCTGCCGAACGCGTCCCCGCTGCCGACGAACGTGATCTCCACTTCCGGCACTGTGCCACTCGGGTCGGGTGCGCGCATCACCCCGCGGGTAGTCCGGTCGCATGATCGACCGCTTCGCCCGCCTCTGCACGGGCGCGTAGCCGTGCAGACCTTCCTCCCCTACCCCGACTTCGCCGCCAGCGCCGCCGTGCTGGACGACCGAAGGCTCGGCAAGCAGCGCGTGGAGGCGCTGCAGGTGTTGCGCGCGCTGACGTGGACGACGTACGGCTGGAAGCACCACCCGGCCGTGCGCATGTGGGAGGGCCACCCGGACGGGGTCGCCGCGTACGGCCTCGCCGTCTGCGCGGAGTGGGCCCGCCGCGGCCGTCCCGACACCTGCGCCGCGACGATCGCCACCGACCTCGCGTCCGCGGGCCGTCCGGGTCCCCGGACCCAGGCCGAGCTCGCGCGGCGGTGCGAGCTGCCGGCCTGGCTCGGCGACGAGCGGGTGCACCGCAGCCACCGCTCCGCGCTGGTGCGCAAGGCCCCGGAGTTCTACGGGCCGCTGTTCCCGGACGCGGATCCCGGGGAGGACTACTTCTGGCCGGTCTAGAGCCAGCGGGGTGGAGCCGGGACGGCGGTGGGAGCGCCGTCGGCCCCTACGGCCTCGAGGGCGTCGGCGCCGGTGCGGCCCACCAACCAGCCGAGCACCTGGGCCGCGTCGCCGCGCACCCGCAGCGGCTCGTCCGAGGCGGGCCCGAGCGTCCAGGTCCGTTCCCGGTCGGTGGGGGCCAGCACCGCGGACGGACAGCCCTCGGCGGCCGACAGCGTGCCGGTGGAGTCGTCGAGCAGGGTGTCCACGACGTCGGGGGCGATCTCCGCGACGGAGACCCCTGCGTCGAGGTCCACCGCGTGCAGCCACACCTCGCGCACCCGCATCCACGGGATCTCGGCGGCCGGGATCGGCCTGCCCTGCGCGGTGCGGACCTCCGACCGCCATGTCGTCTCGTCGAGGGCGGCGAGAGCGGCGTCGAGGTCGGCGGCGGTGCTGACGAGCTCCGCGCGCAGGACGTCGACCGGCGCCTGCGACGACGACTCGATCTCCGCGGCCCTGGCCTCCCGCGACGGGTACATCGGCGTCTCGATCCCGGTGCGCGCCCAGGTGGCCAGGCGGGTGAGCGCCTCGGCGTTGCGGGCGACGTGCGCGACGACGTGCGCGCGGTTCCAGCCGGGCAGGGCGCTCGGCGCGCGCAGCGCGTCGTCGGGAAGGGCGCCGACCGCCCGGGTGAGGAGCTCGGTGCCCGCTCCCATCCAGGGCAGGGTCACTGCGGTGTCACGGCGATCCACGTACGGATCGTAGGCGCGGTCAGCCCCCGGCGAGCGGATCAGGGCGGGCGGCCCGGCGCAGCTCGGGGATGCGCAGGCGCCGTCCCGGGGCCGGACGGCGACCCGCCACCAGGCCGAGCCCTGCGCGCAGGGCGCTGGCGGCGTCGAGCGTGGCGTCGCGTGCGGCGGCGCTCAGCGCGGTGAAGCTGGCGTAGCCGTGTACGAGGCCGGGGAAGCGGCGGGCGACCACCGGCACCCCTGCCTCGCGCAACCGGGCGGCGAGCTGCTCGCCCTCGTCGCGCAACGGGTCGAATCCTGCGGTCGCGAGGTACACCGGCGGCATGCCGGACAGGTCGTGCGCACGCAGGATCGCGCCGCGTGTGTCGTCGGTCGGCACGCCGTCGGGCAGGTACATGCGCTCGAGGTCGCGCAGGAGATCGGCGGTGAGCCCGAACCCCGTGCCGAACAGCTCCCGCGATCCTCCGTCGCACTCGGCGTCCGTGACGGGGTACAGCGCGAGGACGAACGCCGGCACGGGCCCGCCGAGAACGGCCTGCTGGTGGGCGACGACGAGCGCGAGGTTGCCACCGGCGCTGTCGCCGCCGACCGCGATCAGGTCCGGTTGGACGCCGAACGCGGCCGCGTCGGCCCGGACCGCCCGGAACGCCGCGAGGGCGTCCTCCAGCGCCGCCGGGTACGGGTGCTCCGGCGCCAGCCGGTACTCCACCGAGAGCACGCGCACTCCCGACTGGGCGGCGAGCAGCCGGCAGAGCGGGTCGGTGGACGCGACGCTGCCCATCACGAAACCGCCGCCGTGGAAGTAGACGATCAGCGACCGGGTCTCGGGCACGGCGGGCGGGACGTACAGCCGGGCGGGCAGCGGTCCGGCCTCACCGGGCACCTGCAGGTCGCGCGTCTCGATGTGCGCGAGGAGGGCGTCCGCCACGAGGTCGGCGGCGAGGTCGGCCTGGCGACGCTGCTCGGCGAGGGTGGCCCGGTCGACCGTGCCGCCGTCGCTGCTGGACAGCAACCGGTCCACCCGGCCGAGGAGCTGGAGGTCGAGGTCGAGCTCCTGCTCGTCCACCCGGATCGGACGGCCGGCGAGCAGGCGCTTGACCGGTCTGGGCAGCCCGAACAGGACGCGGAACACCCACCGCAGCGCCTGCACGCGCACCTTCTCGCCGATCACATCCGCACGGTACGCCGCGACGAGCAGATCGTCCCGGCGAGCGCGCTCACTTGAGTGCGCCCACCGCCAGCCCGTCCTGGATCCGCCGCTGGAACGCGATGTACACCGCGAGCACCGGCAGCAGGGCGATCACCAGACCGGCGAAGAGCGCGCTCCAGTCGGAGCGGTAGCCCTGGTTGGCCGCCAGCACCGCGAGCCCCTGGGAGAGCACGTACCGCTCCTGGTCGGGCATGAGCACCAGCGGCAGCAGGAACTGGTTCCACAAACCCAGGAAGTTGAGGATGCCGACGCTGATCATCCCCGGCCTCGCCAGCGGCAGCATGATCCGGAAGAACGCACCCGAGTGCGAGCAGCCGTCGAGCATCGCCGCCTCGACGAGCGCGCCCGGCAGCGTCCGGAAGAAGCTCGTGAGGAAGAAGACGGTGAACGGGAGCGCGTACGCCGTGTAGACGAGGATCAGCCCGTGGTAGGTGCCGAGCATGCCGAGGTTCTGCACCACGAAGAACAGCGGCACGAGCGCCAGGAAGATCGGGAACGTCATCCCGGCCACGAAGGTGTAGTAGATCGCGTTGCGGCCCGGGAACTCGTACCGGGCGAGCACGTAGGCGACCATCGCGCCGAGCAGCATCACCAGCACCACCGCCGCGCAGACGACGATCGCGCTGTTGATGAAGTACCGGCCGATGTTCGCCGTGGTCCAGGCCCGCACGAAGTTCTCGAAGTGCCACTCCGTGGGCGGGCTCCACGGGCTCGTGAAGATCTCGCGGTCGGACTTGAAGCTGGTGAGCACGGCCCACAGCAGGGGCACCACGCCCAGCAGCACCCATACGACGAGCAGCCCGTGCGATACGGCGTTCAGGCCGCGCTCGCCCGCCGACCCCCCGTCCTGCGCCCGCCGGGCGGGCGAGCGCGGCGGCACGGAGACCGGGGTGCGCGTGTCGATCGACATCCGACTCTCCTCAGAACTCGACCCGCTCGCGGCGGCCCATGCGCAGGACCACGATCGCCAGCACCAACGTCACCAGGCAGAGCGCCACCCCGATGGCCGACGCGTAGCCGAACCGGCCTTCGGTGAACGCCGCGCGGTACAGGTACTGCGCCACGACCTCGGTCGACCCGTCCGGGCCGCCGTCGGGCAGCATCACCTGCAGCAGCGCGAAGCAGTCGAGCATCAGGATCCCGAGGTAGATGTACGAGGTCTTGAGACTGTCGGTGAGCATCGGGATCGTGATGCTCACGAACGTCCTGAACCCGCCCGCGCCGTCGAGCACGGCAGCCTCGAACACGTCCGTGGGCAGCGACTTCATGGCCGCGCTGAGCACGATGTAGAAGAAGCCGACGAAGCTCCAGATCAGCACGGCCATCACCGCGGGCAGCGCGAAGGTCGTGTCCCCCAGCCACGCGCGGGTGAGCCAGTCGAACCCGACCAGCCGCAGCAGGCCGTTCAGCAGCCCTGCCTCCGGGTTGTAGAAGAACCCGAACAGCACACCCGCGATCACCAGCGGAACGACGTGCGGGAAGACGAACACGACCTGGTAGAAGCGGGAGCCGCGCACGCCGCCGTGCCCGACGGAGCCGCGCCGCCCCGCCACCGTGGTCATGGTGGCGAGGAACAGCGCGATCCCGAGCGTCACGACCGGAACGACGATCAGCAGCAGCGCGTTGTGCCACATCGCCCGCCAGAACCGCCCGTCGCCGAGCAGTTCCGCGTAGTTCGCCAACCCGATGAAGTTCCGGTTCGGCGAGAAGCCCCGCCAGTCGGTCATCGAGATGTAGATCGCCTGAAGGTACGGCGACACCACGAAGACGATGTAGAGCAGCAACGGGATCGCGAGGAAGCTCGCGACGAACCGGTACTTTCCGTAGCGCATGGAAACGGCCCCTCAGCGCTTGAACTTGGGCACATTCTGGTCGGCGGCGAGCTTGTCGGACTCCGACTGCACGGTGGAGATGAACGTGTTCGCGTCGATCCGGCCGGCGAGCAGGTTGCCGAGTTGCTGCTGCAGCACCGACTTCCAGAAGTTCACGTACCAGGTGTTGATCTGCCAGGAGAAGACGTCGCTGCCGGCGGCGTCCAGCGCCGCCGTCACCGACTGGAGAGCGGGCGTGGCGGCGGCACCGGCGTCGGCCCCCTTCACGCTGGGCACCGACGCCGTGAGCTCGGCGAACTTCGACGCGCCCTCCTTGGACATCATGAGCCGCAGGTACTCCAGGCCGCCGTTCACGTTCTTCGCGCGCGCGGGCACGATGAACGCCTCGGTCGGCTGGGTGCGCAGTGCCGTTGCCGGCAGGGCCGAGCCGCTGTCCAGCGCGGGCACCGGGGCGGCCGTCATCGTGAAGTCCGGCGGCGCGATCCCCTTCATCTCGTTCTCCAGCCAGGAGCCGGAGACGTAGAACGCCGCCTTGCCCTGCACCCACGCGGTCTGCGCCTCGGTGTGCTTGAGGCCCTCCGAGCCGGGCATGAAGTAGCCCTTGCGGACCATCTCCTCGATCGCCTGCACCCCGGCGACGACGACGTCCTGCTGCCACGCCCCCGGCTCGAGGTTGTCGATCTTCTTGGCGACCTCCGGCCCGCCCTGCTTCACCGCCATGCCGAGCGAGAGGTCGAACACGTAGTCGGCGGCGTTCGTGCCCCCGTAGGCCCATGGCGAGATGCCAGCCGTCTTGATCTGCTCGCAGAGCGCCATCATCTCGTCGAGCGTGGTGGGCGGTTGCCAGCCGTGCTGCTCGAACAGCGGCTTCGAGTACCACATCGGGAACGCGGCGTAGACGTAGTTCAGCATGAGGAACTTGCCGTCGTAGGTGCCCTGCTCGAGCACGCCGGGCAGCAGGATGTCGCGGATCTTGACGTTCGGGTCGTCCAGCGTGGGGGCGTCGAGCAGCGGAGCGAGGTCGGCGCACTGCCCCTCGGCCGCGAGCGTCGCGTAGTCGATCTTCTGCGCACCCGAGTTGTCCAGCACGTCCGGCGGGTTGCCCGCGACGAAGCGCGGCTGCATCTCCTGCGCGATCTGCGTCGTGGCGGTGTGCTCGACCTGCGCCTGCGGGTACGCCTTCTTGTAGAGCTCCTCGTGGAACAGCGCGTACTCGTCGCCGTAACCACCCTTGAAGATCACGACGTCGAGGCCGGCGTCGGCCGCAACGCCGAGCGGGTTCTGCGCGCTCACGTCACCCTGCGCCGCCGTGGTGGGGCCGCCGCCGCTC
Organism: Pseudonocardia hierapolitana; assembly: GCF_007994075.1. Classification (NCBI taxonomy): domain Bacteria; kingdom Bacillati; phylum Actinomycetota; class Actinomycetes; order Pseudonocardiales; family Pseudonocardiaceae; genus Pseudonocardia; species Pseudonocardia hierapolitana. Next base: position 3,135,440 of record NZ_VIWU01000001.1, read on the forward strand.
GTGGCGCACGCCGACAGCACGCCTGCGCTCGACACGGCGAACAGCCCGACGGCGGCGTGCCTCAGGAACTGCCTGCGGTCGAGTCCGGGACGGGGCCTGTTCATGACTGCCTCCTCATCGAGATCTCCTGCTGCGACGGCCGCGGCGGCCGGACTTCGTCAGGCGGGGCGGCGGATGCGCCCCGCGTACCGCGCTTCGAGCGCGGTGTTGTGGGCGTCGCCCTCGGGCACGTTGGACGACAGGTAGACGGGCGGGGTCTCGCCCGCGGCGAGCATCGTGCGCACGACCTCGGCGACGATCATCTGCGCGAGCAGCGCCGCCGTGATGGACGAGACCGCGCAGACCGTGACGCCGCCGGTTGCGAGCACGGCGTCGCCGTAGGGCGCCCCGTTGTCGAGCACGACGTCGGCGAGCTCGAAGAGGCGCTTCCCCGACGGGTGACGCGAGGTCACCCGGCCCGTGTGCGCCATGGACGTGATGACGATCAGCGGGTGGCCGTGCTCCTTCACGGCGTGCGCGAGCTCGACCACCGAGCCGTTGCCGCCGGAGTTCGACGCCATCACGAACACGTCAGAGGGCGCCACCCCGGCGAGGTCGTAGAGCCTGCGGCCGACCGCGGGGTCGCGCTCGAGGTACTCGGTGAACAGCAGCTCCGGCGGCTCACCGCCGAGCAACACCAGGTCGCGCAGCGCGATCATGTTGGTCGGCACGAGGCCGCCCGCCCGCCCGCTGAGCTCCATGGCGAGGGCCTGCGAGTGTCCGGTGCCGAACGCCTGCACGATCCCGCCGGCGCGCAGGCCTTCGTCCACCAGGTCGGCCGCGGCCGCGACGCCGGCCGACTGTTCCCGAGCCACCCGCCGCACCGCCTCCTCGGCGGCCGCGGCGAAACCCGCGGCGGATACCGTCTCCAGCGCGCTGTGGTCGATGCTCATCGGGCTCCTCCGCGCGAGGCGTCTGCCGCCTCGTCGTTGTTCACGGCGGCGCCGCGGCGGGCCCGCGACTCGTACGGCGTGCGGTGCGGCGCGACGGCGTCGGCCGCGCGCGTCCAGGTCTCCGTCGCGCGCTCGTGGGTGCGCTGGGCGACGCCGAGGTAGAGCAGGTCGAGCACGAGGAACTGGGAGTGCCGTGCCGACATCTCCCCCGAGCGGTAGGAGGTCTCGCGCACCGATGTGCACAGCAGGTGCTCGGCGACGTCGGCGATCGGCGATGTCGAGAAGTTCGTGATCGCCACGGTGGCCGCGCCGCTGGCGCGTGCCTGCGTGAGCATGTCGACGGTCTCGGCGGAGCGGCCGCTGTGGGAGAGCGCGATCGCCACGTCGCCGGGGCGCAGCAGTGCCGCGCTCATGAGGCCGTTGTGCACGTCCGACCACGTCCACGAGGCGAGGCCGATGCGGTGCATCCGCATCTGCATGTCCTCGAGCACTGCGGCGCTGCCGCCCACGCCGTACATGTCGACGCGGCGGGCGGCGACGAGCGCCTCGATCACGGTCTCGACGGTGCGCAGGTCGAGACCGGTGGCGGTCTCGTGCATCGCCTGCAGGTCGACGGCGAGCAGGGTGCGCAGCACGCGGTCGAGCGGGTCGGTGGGGAGCACGTCGGCGCCGATGCCGACCTCCCAGCCGGCCTGGTCGGCGCGGCCGATGTCGGTGGCGATGCCGACGCGCAGCTCCGTGTAGCCGGCGAGGCCGAGGCTGCGGCAGAACCGGGTGACGGTGGCCGGTGAGGTGCCGCTGCGCTCGCCGAGCTCGACGATCGTGGCTCGGGACGCCCATGCCGGGTCCTCGAGGATCACGGTGCCCACCTGCCGCAGCGCCCCGGCGAGGCCGGGCAGCACGCTGCGGAGATGGGAGAGCAGCTGACCCGTTCCCGCCTCGACGGGCGGCTCGGATCCGGCTGTCACTGCCATCGGCAAACCTTTCAAGCCCGGGCGGAGTGGGTGAAAATTTCCACCACGCCGGGTGAACTGTCAAGACTTCGGTAAGACGTTTCCGTAACGAGGGAGTAACGGCATGGCGCTGTACGTCGGCATGGATGCGGGCGGCACGCGCTCACGCGCCGCCGTGCTCGATGCGTCCGGGGCCCTGCGCGGGACGGCCGTCGGGCTCGGCGCCAACCCCGTCTCGCACGTGCCCGAGCGCGCCTTCGACGCCCTCGCCGGCACGCTGCGCGCCGCGCTCGACGGGCTCCCGGCGAGCGACGTCCGCGGGTTGGTCCTCGGGCTCGCCGGGGCGGGGACGAGCGGCCGGATCGCGGTGGCGGACCTCGCGCGCGCGGCCGGCCTGGCCTGCCCGGCCCACGCGGTGGGCGACGTCGTCACCGCGTTCGCGGCGGGCACCGCGGAGCCGGACGGCACGGTCCTGGTCTCGGGCACCGGAGCCACCGCCGTCCGGATCGTGGGCCGGTGCGAGGCCGCGGTGGCCGACGGGAACGGCTGGCTCCTCGGCGACGACGGCTCGGGCCTGTGGCTGGGCCGGGAGGCCGTCCGGGCCGCGCTCGCCGCGCTGGACGGCCGGGGTGCCCCGACCACGCTCCTGACGGCCGTGACCGCCGCGCTGCTGGGCGCCCCGCTGGCCACGGGCGCCGGCCGCGAGGGTGCAGAGCGGGTCGTGGCCGCCGTGCACGGCGAGCCGCCGATCGCGCTGGCCCGGCTCGCACCCCTGGTCAGCGCGGCCGCGGCCGCCGGGGACGGCGTGGCGGGCGGGATCGTCGCGCGTGCCGCGGACGCGCTGGTCGGGGCGGTCGCTGCCGTCCGGGCCAGCACCGAACGCACGCCGATCGTGCTCGCCGGCAGCGTGGTGGCCGGGCCCACGCCGGTCGCCGACCGCACCCGCGACGCGCTTGCGGAGCGCTGGCCCGGCTGTGTGCGCATGGCGGGCGACCCGGCAAAGGCGGCGGCGTGGCTCGCGGCCGTGCGGTCAGGACTCCCGGCCCGACTGCACCGGACTATGGTGAGCCTTCCTTAACTCGAGAGGATGGCTGGGTCGATGGAGCTGGAGCTGAGCCGCCGCACGGTGCTGCGGTTGGGTTTCGTCACGCTGACCGGCCTCGCGGCCGGATGCGCCGGCAGCACCCCCGACACGGCGGGGAACGCCCCCACGGCCTCCGCCGAACCCGGCGCCCTCCCGGTGACCCTCGACCACGCATACGGGTCGACCACCGTGGCGGTGCCGCCCGGCCGGGTGGCAGTCGTCGGGCTAGGTGACGCCGACGTGCTGCTGGCGCTGGGGGTCGTCCCGGTGCTCGTGCCCGTGTGGAACGGCTCGGTGGACGACGGCGTCGGCACGTGGGCGCGGCCGCATCTCGGCGGCGCGGCGCCGGTCCCCCTCGCGAACGCCACCACCGACTTCGACCTCGAACCGATCGCGGCGGCCGACCCGGACCTGATCGTCGCGGTGAACAACGCGATCGAGGAGGACGTCTACCGCAGGCTCAGCGCGATCGCACCCACCGTGCTGCACGCGCCGGGGCAGACCGACTGGGCGCTGCCGTGGAAGGACGTCACCACGCGGATCGGGGCGGCGGTCGGGCTCCCCGGCCGGGCCGCCGCGGAGGTCGGGGAGGTCGAGGAGCTCTTCGCCCGCACGCGAGCGGAGAACCCGCGGTTCGCAGAGCGCACAGCGGCGCTCGTCCGGGTGCTCGACGGCGGCGTGCTGCGCGTGTTCAGCCCCGGTTCCGGCCGCGGCCAGCTGCTCACCGAGATGGGGTTCCAGCCGGTGGCCGGGGTGCGGGACGCGTTCGGCGACGCCTTCTACGTCGACGTCTCGCCGGAGAACACCGCGTTGGTGGACGGCGACCTGCTCGTCGTCGACAACCACGAGGCGGCGAAGCCGCGCCTGGACGCGCTGCCGACGTTCGCCGCGCTGCCGGTGGTCCGGGACGGGCGGATGATCGGCCTGGACCCGGTGGCGAGTGACGCGGTGTCGATGCCGAACTCGCTCACGATCCCGTTCGTCATCGGTGAGCTGCTGGAGCGGATCCGGCAGGTCCCGCTGCGATGAGTCGTCCGCGGGCGCTGCAGAACCACAGGAGCGTGGCCGCGACGGCGACCGTCGCGGCCAGCGCCCACCACGGCACGCCGGAGGACACCCGTCCGGCGTCGACCTGGTCGTAGATCCACCCCACCCCGGAGGAGCCCAGCAGGGTGAGGAGCCCTCCCACGGTGCTCAGCATCCCGAAGTGCGCGCCGAGGTGGCGCTCGTTCGCGAGCCTTCCGATGACGTCCCGCATCGGGGGCACCATCAGCATCTGCCCGGCGTGCACCAGGCCGACCCAGACCACGAGCCCCGCCGTCCCGGCCAGCAGCGGCGGCGCCAGGAACGACAACGCGATCGTCGCGAGCCCGGCGACGATCGCGCGCCGGTGCCCGAGGCGGTGCGCCAGGCCCACCATCGGCGCCTGACCGGCGATCACCAGCACGGCTGCGCCGGCGAAGAACCAGCCCAGCGCGGCCTGCGAGCCGACCGACCGCGCCAGCTGCTCGGGGAGCATGAGGTAGAGCTGGTTGTAGGCGAGCAGCTGCACGGCGCACAGCACGACGAAGACCATGAACGCCCGGTGGCCCAGCACCGTGCGCCACACGACGCGCAACGTCGGCGCCCCGCCCGTGACGCCCGCGCTGGCGGGCAGCAGGCGCGCGAACGCCACCCACAGACCGGCGAACAGGCAGGCGGCGGCCACGGCCGTCCACCGGAACGGAACGGTGAGCAGCAGGGCGCCGAGCGCCGGCCCGACCACCGAGCCCAGCCGGCTGCACATCTGCTCGATCCCGAAGAGCTCGGTGCGCCGCAGCACGCCGTCCGCCTCGAGCCGGTGCCCGTACGCGGCGTTCAGCGACTCGACGGCGGGCGCGAACAGCGCCGCGGCCACCCCGACCAGCACCGCGCCGACGAGCACCGACCACAGCTCCGCGGCGAAGCCGAGCACGACGAACCCGACCACCCGCAGCGCCACCCCGACCAGCACGACCGGGCGCGCCCCGAACCGGTCGGCGATGCTCCCCCCGACGAAGAACAGGCCCTGCTGGCTGAAGGTGCGCACACCCAGCACCAGACCGACGGCCCACGCCGCCAGGTGCAGCTGCTCCGAGAGGTGCACCGCCAGGAACGGCACGACCAGGTAGAAGCCGATGTTGAACAGCACCATCGACGCGAGGACCAGGCGAACGGCGGGCGGTAGGCGGAGGGCCCTCCGGACATCGGTCGAGAGCCTCCGCATCTGATCACCCTAGGTCGGCGGGCGGCGCGCGCTGCCGGAGGCGGCGAGGACCGCGACGATCCCGGCCACGGCGACCGAGAGGTTCGCGTACAGCTCGTAGCCGCGGAGCCCGTCGACCGTGGGGATCAGCAACCGGTTGACGACGTTGAGGAAGCCGAAGATCGGCTGGTGCCCGAGCAGCCGGTCGACCGTCCCGCTGACACCGACGGCGAGGAGCACGACGCCGGCGAACTGGAGGGCACTGCGCATGCTCAGGAACGCTAGGTAGCGCCCCCACCTGCGCGGATCGGTCGGCGGTGTCGGCTCGCTCCGACCGAAGTACCGAGTTCGCCACCCTCGGTACCGCCGCGTCGGGAGTGGCCGTCGCCGACGATCAGGCGACCGTAGGCTCGCTCCACGATGGACGGGACCACCGGGAACGGCGCGCGGCGCAGCAGGCGCGACTGGATCGTGGACACCACGATCTTCGCGCTCGCCGTGCTGTTCGGGTTGTTCACGGCCGCCCAGCGGGCAGGCTCGCCCGTGCTGCCGGAGTGGCTGTTCGAGCTCGACCAGGTGGTCGGCGCACTGGGCTGTGCGGCGCTGTGGCTGCGCCGGCGCATGCCGCTGCTGCTCTCCGTGGTGCTCGTGGCCGCTTCGGCGATCTCGGAGCTGGTGGCCGGTGCGATGCTCGCCGCGCTGTTCACGGTGGCCGTGCACCGTTCGCGGCGGGTCTCCGTCGCGGTGTTCGCGCTGAGCCTGGTCGCGGCGCTGGTCTACACGGTCGTGCGGCCCGAGCCCGAGATCCCCCAGATCGTCATGATCACGATCGGGGTCGCGACCCAGAGCGCCGCCTACGGGTGGGGCGTCGCCATCCACCACCAGCGCCAGCTGGTCGCGCGGGCACGCAGCGAGGCCCGGCTGCGCACCGAGCAGGCCCAGATGGAGGCCCGCGAGGCCGTCGCGCGCGAGATGCACGACGTCCTGGGGCACCGGCTGTCGCTGCTCAGCGTGCACGCCGGGGCCCTGGAGTACCGCCCCGACGCCCCGGCCGAGGACATCGCCAGGGCGGCGCGGGTGATCCGGGAGAGCGCCCACCAGGCGCTGCAGGACCTCCGGGAGGTGATCGGGGTGCTGCGGGCGCCGGTGGGAGAGCTCCCCCAGCCGACCGTCGCCGACATCCCCGAGCTGGTGGCCGAGTCCCGGCGCGCCGGGATGGACGTGGAGCTGCGCGACGACGTCGCGGGAGCGCCACCGGACACCGTCGGGCGCACGGTGTACCGGGTGGCGCAGGAGGCCCTGACGAACGCCCGCAAGCACGCACCCGGGACCCCCGTGACCGTCGCCGTCGGCGGCTCCGCCGGGTCGGGCCTCACGGTCGAGGTCGAGAACGGCGCACCGGAGCGGACGCGACCGGCAGGGGCACCGGGGCAGGGGCTCACCGGCCTCGCCGAACGCGTCGGGCTGGCCGGGGGCCGGCTGGAGCACGGCCCGACCGATGCCGCCGGCTGGCGGGTGGCGGCATGGCTACCGTGGCCGACGTGATCCCGGACGATCCCGTCGACGTGCTGATCGTCGACGACGACCCGCTCGTGCGCGCGGGCCTGACGATGATGCTCGGTGGCACGCCGGACATCCGCGTGGTCGCGGAGGCCGGGGACGGCACCGAGGTGCTCCCGCTCGTCGACCGGCACGCGCCCGCCGTCGTGCTCATGGACATCCGGATGCCCGGGATGGACGGCCTCGCCGCCACCGAGGCGCTGCGTGCCCGTGGGCGAGCGCCCGAGGTCATCGTGCTGACCACGTTCGACGCCGATCACCACGTCCTGCGCGCGCTGCGGGCGGGGGCGGCCGGCTTCCTGCTCAAGGACACCCCGCCCGAGGAGATCGTGGCTGCGGTGCGCCTCGTCGCCCGGGGCAGACCGGTGCTCTCACCCGATGTCACGCGGCGGCTGATCGCCCGCGTCGCGGAGAGCGACCACGACCGCCGCCGCGACCGGGCCCGGGCCCGGCTCGCGCTGCTCAACGACCGCGAGCGCGACGTCGCCGTCGCGGTGGGGCAGGGCCGTTCGAACGCCGAGATCGGCGCGCTGCTGCACCTCGCGGTGCCCACCGTGAAGACCCACGTCTCGAACATCCTCACGAAGCTCGACCTGAACAACCGCGTCCAGATCGCGCTGCTCGCCCACGACGCGGGGATGCTCGACTAGAACTAGGCGGCTCACGCCGGCCGGGCGACGCCCATCGCGTTCGGGTAGGGCACGGCGCCCGAGTTCGCCAGCGACTCGGCGACGGGACGGAGCCCGTCGCACAGCTCCCGCAGCTCGGAGGCGCCGAGCGTGCGCAGGGCGGCCGCCGCCGATCGATCGGTGCCCCGCTCGATCTCGGTGCGCAGCTCGTGGCCGCGAGGCGTCTTCTCGCCGGCGGCGTCGAGCAGCCCGCGGGCGCGCAGCCGCTCGCCCGCGTCCGCCCATTCCTCCTCGGTCCAGCCCCGGAACTCCCGCTGCTGCGAGACCAGCGAACCCCCGTGCAGGAGATGACACTCCGCGCCGTCCACCTGTGCCGCGACGAGCTCGGCCACGTGCCCGTCACCGCGGTACTCCCGCAGCACGGTCGCGGCGTGCCAGATCCGGGACAGCGGGTCGGCAGGCACCGGGACGTCCAGGTGCGCGGCCGCGAGCGGCCGTCCGGCGACGTCGAGCGCGGCGAGCACGGAGGCGAGCAGGTCGGCAGCGTCCGCGAGCCCGTCGCCTGCGTGCTCGGCGAGCGCCGACCGGGCGAGCTCCGACCGGGTGTCGAGCACCCGCGCGCGGTCGGCGAACGCCCACGCATCGGGCAGCGCCCGCTCCACCATCCGTGGCGCGAACCCGTAGAAGAGCGCGGTGACCAGGCGCGGGCCCGGTGTACCCAGCGCCGCGGAGCGGGAGGCGAAGTAGCCCATCCAGTACCCGCGCAGGCCCAGCGCCCCGTACGCCGCCTTCGCACCAGGTGCGAAGTACACGACCGCGTGCACCGCCTCCAGGGTCCGCCACAGCTCGCGCTCCAGGAGCGCCCGTTCCGCCATCACTGCGGTCTACCGCTCGACGACGGCGAGGACAAGCATCAGGATCAGGGGATTGCCGGATTGTTGAACGATCAGTATGGTGCTCGATACGCAGGTCGGGCGGAGCACATGGAGGCACCCATGCGAGCGGCACTGGTCGACGATGTCCCCACCGGAATGTCCAACCGCGACCTGCGGCTCCTGCACGCCGTCGCAGACGGCCGGGTGGAGTGCACCGGGAGCGTCGAGCCGGACTTCTTCATCGACGGATTCGCCTGCTGCGACCACATGGCCGCCCGCGCGCTCGTGCGCAGCGGCATGATCCGCCCGGCAGGCGACGGCGGGCGCGTGCCGGTGCAGCTGACGGCCGCAGGCCGGGAGGCGATCGCGGCCGCGCGCTAGTGCTCTAGCTGCCGGCCACGGCCCGGCCCACCGCGGCGATGTCGTTCGTGTGGTGCCGGGCCTCGTGCAGGCCGTGGCGCACCAGCCAGCGCGCGGTGCGCAGCTCGCCGGGTCGCCGGGTGGCGGTGCGGTCCCAGCCGGTGGTCGCCGCGATCTCGTCCAGGAACCCGGCGACGTGCACGTCCAGCTCGGCCAGCACCGCGTCGAGGTCGGCGTCGTTGTAGCGGAACCGCACGACCCGCAGGTCGGCGAACATCGGTTCCAGCGCCGGCACGTCCTCGGTGCTGATGCGGTGCAACCGGATCGTGAACGAGGCGAACACGTCCCGGACGTGGCAGGCGTACTCCACCACCGACCAGGTCGCCGGATCCGGGCGCACCCGCCGGTGCGCGTCGGGCACGGCGAGCGCGGCGCCCCGGACGTCGGCCGGAACCGAGTGCAGCGCGCGCACGGCCGCCTCGAGGCCGGTGCCTGCGTAGGACATCGCACAGTCCGCGCAGACGTGGTCCTCGCCTGCGAGCGGCGGCAGGCCCGCGGATCCGAGCACGCTCATCCCGATCACCCCCGGCGTAAGCTACGCGCCCGTGACGGCCGGTACCACGCGATTGGGCATCGGTCTCGCCGCCGTCGCCCGCCCCGCCTACATCACCTCGGGCCGGGCCACCGACCTCGGCCCGCACCGCGGCGTCTCCGACCTGCGGGCCCGCACCGAGGCCGTCCTCGACGCCGCGTACGCCGCCGGCATCCGCTACATCGACGTGGCCCGCTCCTACGGGCGGGCGGAGGAGTTCCTCGCCGGCTGGCTGGCCCACCACCCGGAGGTCGACGACGTCGAGATCGGGTCGAAGTGGGGTTACCGGTACGTGGGCGAGTGGCGGCTCGACGCGCCCGTGCACGAGGTCAAGGACCACTCGCTCGCGGCCTTCACCGAGCAGCTCGCCGAGACCGCGGCACTGCTCGGACCGCGTCTGGCGGTCTACCACGTGCACTCCGCCACGCTCGACAGCGGCGCGCTCGACGACGCGGCCCTGCACCGGGCGCTCGCCGGGCTGCGCGACCGCGGGGTGCGGGTCGGCCTGTCCACCTCCGGTCCCGCGCAGGCCGACGCCGTGCGCCGGGCGCTCGACATCCGGGTCGGCGGGGCACCGCTGTTCACCTCGGTGCAGTCCACGTGGAACGTGCTGGAGCCCTCGGTCGGTCCCGCGCTCGCCGAGGCCGCCCACGCAGGCGCCCGGGTGATCGTCAAGGAGGCCGTCGCGAACGGGCGCCTCACACCCGGAGCTCCCGACGCGCCTCCCCGCGCGGTGGCGCTCGCCGCGGAGCTGGGTGTGTCACTGGACCAACTCGCGATCGCCGCCGCGCTCGCCCAGCCCTGGACGTGGTGCGTGCTCTCCGGGGCGGTCGATCCGGCACAGGTCGCGAGCAACGCGGCATCCACCGGGGTATCCCTCCCCGCACGGGTGCTGACCGAACTGGAGGCACTGGCGCAGGCCCCGGCCACGTACTGGTCGGCCCGCTCGGCCCGCGCCTGGAGCTGACCGCGTCCCGCCGGGGAGCACTAGGTGGCGGGGAGGCAACGGTACGGCTCCAAGGTGCTCCGGGCGCGTGGACAACGTCCGTGGCGTGTGCGATGTTTCGTGATCACGAACAGCAGGAGGTGCCATGGTCGTCACCACCCAGCGTCGGAGCCTGGCCGTCTTCGCCGCCGCGGGAGCGCTGCTCCTCGCCGCGTGCGGTGGTGGGGAGACCGCGGCTCCGGGCGCGGACAGGTCGCTGTCCATCGCCACCGGGGGAACCGGCGGCGTCTACTACCCGTACGGCGGCGGCATGGCCACCGTGCTCTCGGAGAAGCTCGGCGTCACGGCCACCGCCCAGGAGACCAACGCGTCGGTCGACAACGTGCTGCTGGTGCAGGACGGCGGGGCCGACATCGCCTTCGCGCTCGGCGACACGGTGGCCGACGCGGTGGGTGGCAAGGCCCAGTTCGAGGGCCGCGAGATCACCATCTGCACGCTCGGCAAGCTCTACAACAACTTCACCCAGACCGTCACCACGAGCGGCACCGGCATCCGCACCGTCGCGGACCTGCGCGGGAAACGGGTGTCGGTCGGCTCGCCCGGCTCGGGCACCGAGGTGATCGCGCTGCGGATCCTGGAGGCGGCCGGGATCAACCCCGAGACCGACATCCAGCGCAGCCAGCTCGGTGCCGGCGAGACCGCACAGGCCCTGCGCGACGGCACGATCGACGCCGGCTTCTGGTCCGGCGGCCTGCCCACCGGAGCGCTGGTCGACCTGGCGACGACCGGCCAGATGGTGGTGATCCCGACCGGGGAGTACGCGGACGAGCTGGCCTCGACGTTCGGTCCGTACTACATCAGCGAGGACATCCCGGCGAACACGTACCAGGGCCAGGCGGAACCCAGCCCGCAGGTCGTGGTGCCGAACGTGCTGATCGTGCGCTCCGACATGCCGCAGCAGCTGCAGCAGGACATCACGCGCACGATCTTCGAGAGCAAGGCGCAGCTCGCGGCCGTGCACCCGGCCGCCAACGACCTCGACCCGGCCACGGCGGGCGACGTCGGGTTCGTCGAGGTGTGCCCCGGTGCGAAGGCCTACTTCGATCAGGCCACGGGCTGACCGGGCGGCCGCGTGCCTGGCGGTCCTGGCCGCGGGCGTGCTCGGGTCGGGATGTGCCGTGGCGGAGCAGGGGCCCGCTCTCACCGTGCGGGACAGCGACGGGGCGCTGCTGACGCGGGTCCCGCTGCCGGCGGCGGAGTTCGCCGTGAGCTACCGCAACTCCGTCTACGGCACGGTCGCCGAGGAGCGCTACCACGTGCGGGACGGCGGGCGGTTCGGGCTGGTCGAACTGGCGGCCGACCAGCTCGCGGTGCTGGAGGAGTACTACGCCGTGCCAGGGCCGGTGCGCGCGGCACCGGGCGGTGACCGCAGGCGCTGGGTGGCCCGACCGCGCGACCACCCGGTGTTCGGCGAGCTGGCGATCGCCGCCACGGCGCTCGGCGAGCGCACGCTGCACGTCCCGGGGCACGCGCCCGTCCCGCTCCCCCCGCTGGTGACCGACGAGGTCACCGTGGTTCTCGATGTCGAGGAGTAGTAGTGCCATGACCACACGCCCCGACGGCGACGAGGCACCCGCTGTCGACGAGGAGGCACTGCTCGCCGAGTACGAGGCGGAGAAGCCGGCACGGCGGCTCTCCGGCCTGCCGTTGCGGGTGGTGCAGGTGCTGGGCGCGATCCTCACGCTGTACGGCCTGTGGTGGGTGTTCAACCCGATGCCCGCGCAGCAGTACCTGCCCTCGTTCCTCGCGGTCGGGCTGGCGTTGACGTTCCTGGTCTACCGCGGCTGGGGAGGCTCGCGGGGATCCACCACGGACAACCCCCACCTGCTGGACTGGCTGCTCGCCGTCGTGGCACTCGTGCCGTTCGCCTACATCGTGGCGGACTGGGACTCGTTCTTCCGGCGCGCGGTGGTGCCCACCGATCTCGACGTCGTGATGGGCACGCTCGCGATCCTGCTGGTGCTGGAGGCGGCGCGGCGCACCGTGGGCCTCGTGGTGCCGCTGGTGGTGGTCGGCTTCCTCGCCTACGCCTACTTCGGCCCGTACTTCCCCGGCCCGTTCGCCACGTCGTCCTTCACCTGGGAGCGCCTGGTCGGCCACAACATGATGGGCACGCAGGGCGTGTTCGGCGTGCCCATGGAGGTCGCGGCCACCTACATCATCCTGTTCACGCTCTACGGCGCGGTGCTCACCGCGTCGGGGGCCACCCGGTTCTTCATCGACCTGTCGTTCGCCGCGTTCGGGCAGTCGGGGGCCGGGCCCGGGCGCACCGTGACGCTCGCCGGGTTCCTGCTCGGCACGGTGTCGGGCTCAGGGGTGGCCACCACCGTGACGCTCGGGGGCGTGGCGTGGCCGCTGCTGCGCAAGGCGGGCTACCCGCAGGAACACGGCGGGGCCGTGCTCGCCGCGGCCGGCATCGGCGCGATCCTCTCCCCGCCCACGCTGGGCGCGGCGGCGTTCATCATCGCCGAGCTGTTGAACGTCTCCTACCTGCAGGTGCTGATCTGGGCGACCATCCCCACCCTGCTGTACTACCTGGGGATCATCCTCGCGGTCGAGATGGACGCCCGGCGCTACCGCACCCACGCGATCGACATCGACGTCCGCCCCGCGGGTGCACTGCTGCTGCGGTTCGGCTACCACTTCAGCTCGCTGGTGGCGATCGTCGTGTTCATGGCGCTCGGCCTGACGCCGTTCCGCGCGGTCGTCTACGCCACGGCGCTCGCGTTCGTGCTGAGCTTCCTCGAGCGCAGCGCGTGGATGACGCCACGGCGCATCGGCGAGGCGCTCGCCGCGGGCGCGACCGGGGCGCTGTCCGTGATCGCGGTGATGGCGGTGGCCGGGATCATCGTCGGGGTCATGACGCTCACCGGGCTCGGGCTGAAGCTGGCCGGGATCATCGTGGCGCTCGCGGGCGGGAGCCTCGTGCTCACCGCGATCTACTCGGCCGTCTCGGTGGTGCTGCTCGGGCTCGCGGTGCCGGTGACGGCGAGCTTCATCATCTCCTGGGTGATCATCGGCCCGGCGCTGCAGAACGTGGGCGTGCCCGCCTACGCCGCGGCGATGTTCATCTTCTACTACGCGGTGCTGTCCGAGGTGTCCCCACCGACGGCACTGTCGCCGTTCGCGGCCTCGGCGATCACGGGTGGGCGCCCGGTGCGGACGATGTGGCTCACGTGGAAGTACACGCTGCCCGCGTTCCTCGTCCCGTTCGTCGTGGTGCTCTCGCCCCAGGGTGTGGGGCTGCTGTTCGAGGGCGGCGCAGGCACCGTGCTGGTCGCGACGCTCGCGGCAGCCGCCGCCGTGGCCGCGCTGGCCGTCGTCACCGGGGCCTGGCTCGCCGGTCCCGCGGGCTGGCCCGAACGGGTGCTGTTCGCGGTTGCCGCGGTCGCGCTGCTGGTGATGGCGCCGCTCTCGCTCGGGATCGGCGTCCTCGCGGCGCTGGCCGGCATCGGAGTGCACGTGGTACGCCTTCGAAAGAAAGCGACTGACAACCAATCGAAAGCCAACCGTTAGCAGTTACCAAACTGTTCATTGACGGTTACGGCGGTGCTTCCTACGGTTCGCCCGTGGCGGGCATCGCGGAGCACGAGCGGCAGCAGGAAGTGCTGCGCCTGCTCGACGTCGACGGCCGGGTGAGCGTCGCCGACCTCGTCCGCCGCTTCGGCGTCACCGCGGTGACGATCCGCAAGGACCTCGAGGTGCTGGAGCGCAGGCACCTGCTCGCGCGGGTGCGCGGCGGCGCCGTCACGGCCGACGGGGCCGACGAGGGCGCGTTCGAGATGCGCCTGCGCCACGGCACGGCGGCGAAGGCCGCCATCGCACGCGCCGCGGCCGCGATCGTGCCCGACGGTGCCGCGATCGCGCTCGACTGCAGCACGACCTGCTACCACCTCGCGCACGAGCTGCGCGGACGGCGCAGCCTGATCGTGGTCACCAACGGCCTGCGCGCCGCCGAGTTGCTGAGCGACAGCGGGGTCACCGTCGTGCTCCCCGGGGGCACGCTGCGGCGATCGTCGTGGTCGCTCGTCGGCGACTTCGGCGACGTCGTGGTGAGCCGCGGGCGCCTGACCATGGGCTTCTTCGGGATCCGCGGGCTCTCCCGCGAGCACGGCCTGATGGAGCTCTCGGTGGAGGAGACCACGGTGAAGCGGAGGCTGGCCGCGGCGTGCGCGGAGGTCTACGGCCTCTTCGACTCGTCCAAGATCGGCCGGTTCGCGCTGCACAGCTTCGTGCCCACCCAGCGGATCACGGGGCTCTTCACCGACGACGGAGCCGCCCCCGACGCGCTCGCCGGGTTCGCGGAGCAGGGCGTCGAGATCAACCGGTTGCCCGTCGACGACACGCACAAGACGTCCGCCTGACCACAGGCGCGGAGGAAGGGAGCGAGGATGCTCAGCAGGCGCATCACCGCGGCATTGGCCGTGGCAGCGGCGGGGGCGCTCGCCCTCACCGGCTGCACCCAGCAGAACCCCGGTGGCGGGGGCGGGGGCGGCGGAGGCGGCGAGGACAGAGTCAGCGTCGCGTTCGTGCCCAAGCTGCAGGGCATCCCCTACTTCGAGGCGATGAACACCGGCGGGCAGAAGGCCGCGCAGGAGCTCGGCATCGAGTGGATCTACCGCGGCTCCTCGACGGCCGACCCCGGTGCCCAGACCGAGATCGTCAACTCGCTCATCCAGCAGCGGGTGGACGTCCTCGTGGTCGCACCGAACGACCCCGACTCGATGGCCCCGGTGCTGCAGGAGGCCGCCGACGCCGGCATCAAGGTCATGACGAGCGACACCGACGCGCCCAACTCCGTGCGCGAGGCGTTCGTCAACCAGGCCACGCCGGAGGGCATCGGCACCGCGCTCACCGACGCCCTGCTGGAGGCGATGGGCGGCTCCGGGAAGTACGCGATCGTCTCCTGCGGGCAGACGGCGGCGAACCTCAACTCCTGGATCGAGGTCCAGAAGCAGGTGACCGCCGAGAAGTACCCGAACGCCCAGATCGTCGACATCGTGTACGCGGGTGAGGACGAGGCGCAGTCGGTCACGATGGCGAAGGACCTGATGAACGCCCACCCCGACCTCAAGGGCCTCGTCGGTGAGTGCACGGCGTCCGCCCCTGGCGTGGCGAAGGCCGTGACCGAGGCCGGCAAGATCGGGCAGGTCTTCACCGTCGGGCTGGGTACGCCGCAGTCGATGAAGCAGTACCTGGAGAACGGCTCGTCGTCCGCGGCGATCCTCTGGGACGTCGAGCAGCTCGGCTACCTCACCGCGTGGGCCGGCCTGCAGGTCGCGTCCGGCACGCCGTTCCAGGCGTCGAACGCGGTGAACGACCAGCTCCCGGCCGTGGCGTGGGACGCGAACGAGAAGATGCTGCTGCTCGGTGACCCGCTGCGGATCACGAACGACAACGTGAACAACTACGAGTACTGATGGCCGGCGACGTCCTTCTGCGGCTGCGCGGCGTCCAGAAGCGCTACGGCGGCGTGCGGGCGCTGCGGGGCGTCGACCTCGACGTTCTCGCCGGCGAGGTGCACGCGCTCGTCGGTGAGAACGGCGCAGGCAAGTCCACGCTGATCAAGATCGTGTCCGGTGCCGAGCTGGCGGACGAGGGCACGGCCGAGATCGACGGAGCCCCGCTCACCGGCGGGAGCACCCAGGCGGCCATGGAGGCGGGGATCGCCACCGTCTACCAGGAGCCGCACCTGTTCGGCGAGCTCACCGTGGCCGAGAACGTGTTCCTCGGCCGGGAGCTGCGGGCGAGCGGACGCGTGGACTGGGCGACGCAGCGAACCCGGGTGAGCGAGCTGCTGACCCAGATCGGCCTCGACCCGGCGATCGGCGACGTCCGCGTCGCCGACCTCCCGGTGGCCGAGCAGCAGCTCGTGTCCATCGCCAAGGCGTTCGCGCACTCGGCGAAGGTGCTGATCCTCGACGAGCCGTCGGCGATCCTCACCGACCGGGAGATCGAGGTGCTGTTCGGCGTGGTCCGGAACCTGCGTGCGGCAGGCGTCGGGATCATCTACATCTCCCACCGGCTCGACGAGCTGGCGCAGATCAGCGACCGGGTCACCGTGCTGCGCGACGGCGAGGTGGTCGCCAGCCGGCCGACGAGCGAGCTGACCGTGCGGCAGGTGGCCGAGCTGATGGTCGGCCACGAGCTGGGATCGGCCACCGCCGACCGGCCCGCCCCGACCGGCGAGCCGGTGCTCATGGTGGCCGGGCTCGGCCGATCCGGGGCGTTCACCGGCCTCGACCTGACGGTGCGACCGGCGGAGGTGGTGGCGCTCTACGGCCTCATCGGCTCGGGCACGGACTCGATCGCCCGCGCCCTCTACGGCGTGAGCCCGGCCGACACGGGCACCGTGCGGGTCGACGGCCGGGAGGTGCGGCTGCACTCGCCGCAGGACGCATCGTCGGCCGGGATCGCGATGCTGCCCGGCAACCGCAAGCAGCAGGGCGTGTTCGCGAACAAGTCGATCGCGTTCAACATCTCCAGCGCCCACCTGCGTCATCTGGCCAAGCTGGGCTTCTGGTTCGACCGGCGCCGCGAGCGCTCGATCGCGGAGGACTTCCTGCGGCGCATCGCGATCAAGGCCCCCGATGTGGACACCGCCGTCGGGGCGCTGTCCGGCGGCAACCAGCAGAAGGTCGTGCTCGCCCGCCAGCTCGTGCGCGCCCCCCGCGTGCTCGTGCTGGAGGAGCCCACGCAGGGCGTCGACGTGGGGGCGAAGGAGGAGATCCACCGGCTCGTCCTGGAGCTGGCCGACGGCGGCAGCGCCGTTCTCGTCATCTCGACGGATCTGCCGGAGGTGCTGCAGCTCGCGGACCGGGTGCTGGTGGTGCGCAAGGGCGCTGTGGTGCGCGAGTTCGAGCGGGGCGCGAGCCAGGCCGACGTGCTCGCGGCCGCAGCGGGCGACGAGGGCGAGGCAGCCGCATGACGACTGTGACCAAGGACGTCGCGGCCCCGGTGCGCCGCAGGCCGCGGGTGCGGGCGATCGAGGGGCAGGAGCTCGCCCTCATCGCCGTGGTCGGCCTGCTGTGGGTGGTGCTCTCGCTCGTCACCGACACGTTCCTCACCACCGGCAACCTGCAGAACATCCTCTTCACGGTGGCCCCGATCGCGCTCGTCGGGATCGGGATGACGGCCGTGATCGTCACCGCCGGGATCGACGTCTCGGTGGGCAGCCAGGCCGCCGTGGTGATGGTGATCGTCGCGCTGCTGGTGCGCGACTCGGGCCTGCCGTTCCTGCCGGCCGTCGCCGTCGCGGTGGTGATCGGGCTCGTGCTCGGCGCCGTCAACGGCCTGCTGGTGGCCTACGGCGGCATCCACCCGATCATCGTCACGTTCGGCACGCTCAACATCTACCGGTTCGTCTCGCTGCAGATCTTCGGCACCGAGCAGGTCGCCGGGGTGCCCGCGACGCTCGCCCCGATCGGCGGCGGTCTGGAAGGCCGGCTGCTCGGGGTGCCGACGGCCTGGTGGCTCACGCTGCTGCTGGCGGCCGGCATGTGGTGCTACATGCGCTACTGGGCCACCGGCCGGCACCTCTACGCGGTCGGCGGCGACGCGTTCGCCGCGCGGCTCGCGGGAGTGCGGGTGCGGCGGCGGCAGATCAGCGCGTACGTGCTCACGGGGGCGTGCGTCGGGCTCGCGGCGTGCGTGCTCATCGGCAGCGGCGGGCTGGTGCAGCAGAACGTGGGCACCGGGCTGGAGCTGCGGGTGATCGCCGCGGTGGTGATCGGTGGCACGAGCATCATCGGCGGCCGCGGCACGGTGCTGGGCACCCTGCTGGGCGCGCTGCTGGTGGGCACCGTGTCCAGCGCCGTCACGCTGCTCTCGTGGCCCTCGGAGCTCACGCAGCTGTTCATCGGCCTGTTCATCCTCGTGGCGGTCGGGGTCGACCTGCTGCGCGAGCGGCGGAGGAGCGCCCGATGACCGAGATCGAGACCGTCCCGCCCGCGGAGCGCACCCGCGGCGAGGGACTCGCGGCCAAGGTGCTGCGGATCGGGCTGACCGAGCGCATCGTGCTGCTCGCGGTGCTGCTGGTCGTGGTGGTCGTGTGGTTCCGGGTGCTCGGCGCGGGCGGCTACCTCGTGGCCCCGTACGACCTGCGCTACCTGGGCAACGCGCTCGAGTCGATGGTGCCGTTCGCGCTGCTGGCGGTCGCGGAGCTGTTCGTGATCGTCTCCGGCCGCGGCGGGATCGACCTGTCGGTGGGCGCGATCGTCTCGCTCGCCGGCATGGTGTTCGGGTTCATGGTCGGCGTGTGGGGATGGCCGCTGCTCCCGTCGATCCTCGGGTGCATCGTCGTGGGCGCGCTGCTCGGCGCCGTCAACGGGGCGCTCGTGGCCTACGTGCGGTTCCCGGCGTTGATCGCGACGCTCGCGACGTACTACGCGTACAGCTCGCTCGCGCTGATCAGCAACGCGAACGCGCCGATCTCCACGCCGCCGGTCGTGGCACTGCACTCCCTGACCAGGAACGTCAACCTCCCGGCGCCGCTCCCGCCCGTCCCCCTGCACGTGTTCACGATCCTGCTGCCCTGCGCCGTGCTGGCCTGGGTGGTGCTGTCCCGGTCGACATACGGGCGGTCGCTGTACGCGGTGGGCACCAACGACGTCGCGGCCGCGTACGCCACGCAGTCGGTGGCGCGCACGCGGTTCACGGCGTTCGTGCTGTCCGGGCTGCTCTCGGGCGTGGTGGCCGTCGTGACGGTCGGGCAGTTCGCCTCCGCCCGCCCGGACGCCGGCATCGTGGGCAACGGCATGGCACTGCCCGCGATCACCGTTGCGGTGCTGGGCGGCGTCGCGATCCAGGGCGGGATCGGGCGCGTCGGCGGCGTGCTGGTGGCGGCGCTGCTGATCACCTGGTTGAACGCCGGGATGCTGCTCGCGTTCCCGGAAGGCGCCGAGGGCAGCCGTTACCAGCTGCTCGCGCTCGGGTTGGTGCTCGTGCTGTCCGCCCTGCTCAACACGCTCGCACTGCGCCGCTACGGGAGGCTCGCGTGACGTTCACCGTACGCCCGGACGAGGTGCCGGACGAGCTGGTGGCGCTCACCCGGCGGATCGGCGACCCCGCGGCCGACCTGGTCGTCCTGGCCGAGGGCAACACCTCGGTCCGGTTGGACGGCGACCGGTTCGCCGTGAAGGCGAGCGGGTCGCGGATGGACCTCGCCGAGGCGGGCGACTTCGTCGTCGGCGAGCTGCCCGCGCTCGTCGACGTGCTGGAGAAGGGCGGCACCGACCAGGAGACGCTGTCGCGGCTGTTGTCGGCCGCGGAGCCGGCAAGCGCGGATGGGACTGCCGGCTGCTCGCGCGAGCGGGCGGTGCCTGAAGGGCCCGCGAGCCCGCCTGAGCGAAGCGGAGGCAATCGGATACGGGCGTCGATCGAGACGCTCGTGCACGTCGTCGCGCTCGCCGCCGGGGCCACGTGGGTGGCGCACACGCACCCGACCGCCGTGGTCGGGCTGCTCGCGGTGCGCGAGGCCGAGGAGCTGTGGTCGGCGCCGCTCTTCCCGGACGAGGCGGTGGTGCTCGGCGAGCCGGTGTGGGTGCCCTACGCGGCACCGGGCATCGCGCTCGGTGCGGCCGTCCACACAGCCGTGCGCGAGCGGCTGGACCGCGACGGCGTCGCACCCCGGCTCGTCCTGCTCGGCAACCACGGCATCGTCGCGCTCGGGGCCACCGCCTCCGAGGTGGAGACCATCACCACCATGGCGGTGAAGGCGGCCCGCGTCCGCTCGGTGGGTCTCGGCGCAGGCACGCTCGCCCCGCTGGGGATCGAGCACGCCCGCGAGCTCGCCGGGCGGCCCGACGAGGCGGCCCGCCGCACACTTCTGGGGCGCTCCAGGCCATGAGGCCGGTCGGCATCCACGCCGGGTGGTTCATCGCGGAGACGCCCACCCGCTGAAGTCCCTCCCCTGCGGGCGGGGCGGAGATCCCTCGCGCGCGGGAGGTGGACACCGCCGGGCGTCGCGAGGCTGGGTGCATGGCCACGTCATCCGCGGTGCGGCTCCCCGATGACCGCCGGGACGGGCGGCCCGTCCCCCGCTGGGCGGCCGTCGCCGCGCACCTCGTCCCGCTCACGACCCTGCCCTCCGGGCTCTGGCGCGTCCCGCTCGCACTCGGCTTCCCGATGGGGATCGTCGGCGTCCACCTCGCGTGGTGGGAGCCCGCCTACTTCATCGGGCTCAGCCTGGTGACCGAGGGCGCAGCACTGCTGACGCTCGGCCTGGTGCGGCCGTGGGGCGAGCGCGTGCCGGCTTGGGTTCCGCTGCTCGGTGGCCGCCGCGTGCCGCCGCTCGCCGCCGTCGTGCCCGCCTCGATCGGGGCGGTGGTGGTGGCGCTGATCTGGGCGTTCGCGTTCCGCGACTTCCCGGAGCTCGGCGCGTTCCAGTTCACCCACCACGGCTGGAAGGTGCTCATGATCGCGTCCTACCTGCCGCTGCTGCTGTGGGCACCGCTGTTGGCGGCGGTCACCGTCGCCTACTACCGGCGGCGCTGCCAGGACTGACCCGGGAAGATCTCGGCGGCCACCGCCAGGAAGCCGCCGAGCACCGGCGACTCGTCCCCGGGCCGCCAGGTCAGGGCCACGGGCACGCGGACGTCGGCGCCCGTGACCGGTCGGAAGGCGACGCCCTCGAACTGCAGCCACTCCGCCGACGCCGGAAGGAGCGCCACGCCCACGGCGGCGGCGACCAGAGCAACCACCGTGTAGGTGTCCTGTGCCTCCTGCACGACGCGCGGCCAGAAGCCGACCTCGGCGCAGGCGCGCATCGCGGTGTCGCGCAAGTTGGAGCCCTGGCGGTCGGGATAGCTCACGAAGTTCTCCCCGGCCAGGTCGGCCAGCGGGACGGACGGCCGGCCGGCGAGCGGGTGGTCGTCGGGGAGTACGGCGACGAGCTCCTCGTCCAGGACCGTGCGGCTGGCCAGCGGCCCGGGCACGGGTGCGCGAAGCAGGGCCACGTCTATGCTGCCGTCCAGCAGGCCGCCGATCTGCGCGCCGCTGAACACCGACGGGTGCAGCGACAGGCGGACGAGTGGGTAACGCGCCCGGTAGGCGCGGGTCATCCGGGGCAGCAGCCGCCACGTCGTCGCGCCGGTCAGGCCGACGCGGATCTCACCGCGCTCGCCCTGCTCGGTGAGCAGCACCGACTCCCGGGCACGGTCGGCCTCGGCGAGCACGCGGCGGGCGTGCTCGAGGAAGACGACGCCTGCGTTGGTGAGCCGGACCCGTCGGGTGGTGCGCTCGAGCAGCCGCACTCCCAGGTCGCGCTCCAGGTACTTGATCTGCTGCGACAGCGGCGGCTGGGCGATGTGCAGGCGCGCCGCGGCGCGCCCGAAGTGCAGCTCCTCGGCCACGGCGGCGAAGGCCCTCAGGTGCCGCAGCTCCATGGCCAGTATTGATACCGCATCCGTCTCAGTCGTGCCGCATCTTGTATTGGACTGGCCAACCCCGCACTGCATACGGTCGCTGATCAGACATCCGGCCTCAGGGAAGAGGTGCTGATGGAGCAGTGGCGTGGGCAGCTGCACCGGATCGGTCCGCTGCTCGTCCTCGCCGTGGGCGTCGGCGCCGTCGGGCTCTCGCTCGGGTCGCTGACAGCGCCCGGCCCCGGCCTGTGGCCGTTCGTCGTGGCGCTGCTGCTCACCGGCACGGGGCTCGTGCTCCTGGTGGTCGACGACCCGGAGGACTACGAACCGTTCACCCGCGGCTCGGCCCGGATCGCGGGCGGGCTCGGCGGGCTGGCCGTCTTCGTGGCGGCGTTCGAGGTGGTCGGGTTCCTGCTCCCGGCGTTCCTCATGCTCCTGCTGTGGCTGCGGGTGTTCGGCCGGGAGCCGTGGCGGTGGGCACTGGGCCTGGCGCTCGTCGGTTCCGTCGGGCTCTACCTGTTGTTCGACACCGCGCTCGGGGTCCGGTTCCCCGACGACGTGGTGGCCGAGCTGGTGGGCGGCTGACATGGGTGTCCTGGACGGGATCGCGCAGGGGTTCGCCGTCGCGCTGGACCCGGTGAACATCCTCTACGTCTTCCTCGGTGTGCTCATCGGCACGGTGATCGGCGTGCTGCCGGGGCTCGGCCCGACCGCGACGATCGCGCTGCTGCTGCCGCTGACCTACGAGATCGAGCCGCACACGGCCGTGATCCTCCTGGCCGGGATCTACTACGGCTCGATGTACGGCGGCACGATCACGTCGGTGCTGCTGCGCCTCCCCGGCGAGGCCGCGTCGGTGGTCACCACGTTCGACGGCTACGAGATGGCCAAGCAGGGCCGCGCCGGCCCCGCGCTGGGGATCGCGGCGATCGGGTCTTTCGTCGGGGGCGTGCTCGCCGTGATCGGGCTCGCGCTGCTCGCCCCGCCGCTGGCCGCGCTCGCCGTGTCGTTCGGCCCGCCGGAGTACGTGGCGATGACCGTGCTCGGCATCCTGCTCGTCACCTACCTCGGCACCGGCTCGGCCGTGAAGAGCCTCAGCATGGCGGCGCTGGGCCTGCTGCTCGCCACGGTCGGCCAGGACCCGATCGCCGGCACGACCCGGTTCACGTTCGGGCAGGTCGCGCTGTTCGACGGCCTCGACTTCGTGGCCGTCGCGATGGGGCTGTTCGGCGTCGGCGAGATCCTCCACAGCCTGGAGCGCACCGAGAAGGTCCAGGCCGTCACGCAGAAGATCAAGAACATCTGGCCCAGCCGCGCGGACATGCGCGAGTCGGCGGGGGCCATCGGGCGCGGCAGCGTGCTCGGGTTCCTGATCGGTGTGCTGCCGGGGGGCGGTGGCGTGGTCTCATCGCTCGCCTCGTACGCGCTGGAGAAGCGGCGTGCCAAGGACCCGAGCCGGTTCGGCCGGGGCGCGATCCAGGGCGTCGCGGGGCCCGAGACGGCGAACAACGCCTCGTCGACCTCGGCGTTCATCCCGCTCCTGACGCTCGGCATCCCGGCCAACGTCGTGCTCGCGCTGATCTTCGGCGCGCTGCTCGTGCAGGGCGTGACGCCCGGCCCGCAGCTGATCGACCAGCACCCGGAGATCTTCTGGGGCGTGATCGCGTCGATGTTCGTCGGCAACCTCATGCTGCTGGCGCTCAACATCCCGCTGGTCGGGGTGTTCGTGCAGATCCTGCGGGTGCGCGCCGGGATCCTCGCCGCGTTCGCCCTGCTCGTCACCATGGCCGGGGTTTTCTCGATCAACAACGACGCCACCGACATGTGGGTGGTGCTCGCGTTCGGCCTGCTGGGCTGGCTGATGAAGAAGACGGGGTTCGAGCCCGGTCCGCTGGTGCTGGCGTTCGTGCTCGGGTCGATCCTCGAACGCGCGTTCCGCCAGTCGATGCTGATCTCCGGGGGCAACCTCGGCGTGTTCGTCACCCGGCCGATCTCCGGCGGCCTGCTCGCCGCAACGGCCGTGATCGTCGTGATCAGCATCGTCACGGCCCGTCGCAGGGCCCGCGTGCTGCACCGCCACGACACCCCCGAACTCACACCCGCCGAGGGAGACCGATGAAACGCCTGCTCGCCCTCACGCTCGCGGCCGCGCTGCTCTCCGCCGCGTGCGGCGGGCAACGCTCCGACGAGCCGGAGGCCTACCCCTCCGACCAGATCCGGCTGATCGTGCCGTACACGGCCGGCGGTCCCACCGACATCGCCGCACGCTCGCTCGGCAAGTACATGGAGACCTCGCTCGGCCAGACGGTCGTGGTGGAGAACCTTCCCGGCGCCTCGGGCTCGACGGCCTACCAGGAGCTGCTGTCCGCCGAGCCGGACGGCTACACGCTGTCGATGTCCGCGCTGCCCACGGCCGTGCTCAACTACCTCACGAACGACGTCGGCTACACCCGCGACTCGTTCGCCCCGGTCGGGGTGATCACCCAAGTGCCGTCGGCCCTCGTCGTGCCCGCCGCATCGCCGTACGCCGACCTGGCGGCGCTCTTCGCGGCCGCGCGCAGCGACCCCACGCTCGTCAGCGTCGGCACGCCGGGAGCGACCAACACGCACGCCGCGGAGACCCGCCGGATCACCCAGATCCACGGGGTACCGCTCACCGTCGTCCCGTTCAACGGCGCGCAGGAGGTGCTCGCGGCGCTACTGGGCGGCAACGTCGTCGCCGGGTTCGTGAACGCCTCGCAGGACATGCTGCCCGCCATCGAGTCCGGGCAGCTGCGGGTGCTGGCCGTCGGCACCGAGGAGCGGCTGCCGTACATCGACGCGCCCACCTTCGCCGAGCAGGGCTATCCGGAGATCACGCAGAGCACCACCACGTTCGGCGTGGTCGCCCCGGCCGGCACACCTCAACCGGTGATCGCGCGGCTCGAGGAGACCATGCGGGCGGCCTCGGCCGATCCGGAGACCCGGCGCGGGCTCGACGAGCGGTACGTGCCCGAGCAGTTCATGGGCAGCGCCGATCTCGCGGCGCTGTTCACCGAGACCGAGCAGACGTTCCAGGGGGTCGCAAGTGGTGGATGACGGGGCGGCGGACAACGGCGCAGGGGCGCTCGTCGACGCGCTGCGGGAGCTGGGCGTCGAGCTGGCGTTCGGGCTGCCGGGGGTGCACAACCTCGCGGTGTGGGAGGCGTGTGCCGAGGCCGGGATCCGGCTCGTCGGCGTGCGGCACGAGCAGGCCGCCGCCTACGCCGCCGACGGCTACGCGCGGGCCACCGGGCGGCTCGGCGTGGCGGTCGTGACCACCGGGCCGGGCGCGGCCAACACCCTGGGCGCCACCGGCGAGGCCATGACGTCGGGGGCACCGGTGCTGGTGATCGCCACCGACATCCCGTCGACGCTGCGCCGGCCGGGCGTCTACCGCGGCGTGCTGCACGAGACGCGCGACCAGGCGGCCATGTTCGCCCCGGTGACGAAGGCGGCGACGACCACCGCCGCGGCCGCCGACCTGTACGCCGACGTGCTGCGGGCGGGGCGGGAGGCGCTGCGAGCGCCCACCGGGCCCGTCTACCTCGGGGTGCCGACCGACCTGCTGTCCGCCCCGGTCACCGAGCGCACGCCCGCGCCTGCCGGGCCCGCGGGGCTCCCGGAGCCGGACCTCGACGCCGCGATCGCGCTGATCGAGCGGGCCGAGCGCCCGCTGCTGTGGGTCGGCGGCGGGGCGGTGCGCGCCGGCGCAGGGGATGCCGTGGGCCTGCTGGCCGAACGGCTCGCCGCGCCGGTCGTCACCACGTACCACGGGCGCGGGATCCTGCCGCCCGACCACCCCTGCCTCGCTCCGGCCCTCACCCACGTCCCGGCCATCGGGGCGCTGTGGGACGAGGCCGACCTGGTGATCGCGATCGGCAGCGACCTGGACGGGATGACCACCCAGAACTGGCGGATGCCGCAGCCACCGGCGTTGCTGGCGATCAACGTCGACGCCGCGGACGCCGCGAAGAACTACCGGCCCGACCACGTCCTGACCGGGGACGCCCGGGCCGTGACGGAACGGCTGGCCGCCGCGGTGCCGCAGCGGGACGGACTCGACGTGCTGGCGGTGCAGACCGGGTCGATGCGCACGCACGTGACCACGCTCGTCCGCGAGGAGGAACCGCAGGCAGCGCTCCTGCTCGACACGTTCGACCGGCTGCTGCCCGCCGACGCCACGGTGCTCGCCGACATGTGCATCGCCGGCTACTGGGTGGCCGGTTTCCACCGGGTGCCCGCCCCACGGCGGCTGGCGTACCCGATGGGCTGGGGCACGCTCGGCTTCGCCTTCCCCGCCGCACTCGGCGCCGCTCTACGAGGGCGAGCGGTGGCCGTGGTCGGCGACGGCGGGTTCCTCTTCGCCTGCGGCGAGCTGGCCACCGCCGTGCAGGAAGCGCTGCCCGTCACGATCGTGCTCGTCGACGACGGCGGGTACGGCATGCTCCGCTTCGACCAGGTGCAGGCGGGCGTGCCCACCCGCGGCGTCGACCTGGTCACGCCCGACTTCGTGGCGCTCGCCGGAGCGTTCGGGGTGCCCGCGGAGGCCGTCGACGGCTTCGGCGACGCGTTCGAGGCAGCGCTCGCGAAGAGCCTCGCGACCGAGGGGCCGTCGCTGGTGGCGGTGCGGGCCGCGCTCACGCCCCCGCCGTCGACCTCGCCGCGGTGGTACCGGGCGGCTCGATGATCGACAAGCGAGCGAAGTCGCTCGGCGAGGCCGTCGCCGGGGTGAAGGACGGCGACACCGTGCTGGTCGGCGGGTTCGGCAACTCCGGCGTGCCGGTCGAGCTGGTGCACGCGCTGCTGGAGCTGGGCACGCGCGACCTCACGGTCGTCACCAACAACGCGGGCAGCGGCGAGACCGACATCGCCGCGCTGATCCGCGAGCGCCGGGTCCGCAAGATCGTCTGCTCGTACCCGCGGTCGGCGGGGTCGGTGTGGTTCGAGAAGTTGTGGCGGGCCGGCGAGATCGAGCTGGAGCTGGTGCCGCAGGGAACGCTCAGCGAACGGATGCGCGCCGCGGGCGCCGGGCTCGGCGGCTTCTTCACGCCGACCGGGGCGGACACCCCGCTCGCGGACGGCAAGGAGGTGCGCGTGATCGGCGGACGCAGGCACGTCTTCGAGGAACCGCTGCACGCGGACGTCGCGCTGATCAAGGCCGAGCGCGCCGACCGCTGGGGCAACCTCGTCTACCACTCCGCGGCCCGCAACTTCGGGCCCGTGATGGCCACCGCGGCGAAGCTGACGGTGGCGCAGGTGCGTACGTTCGTCGAGCTCGGGGAACTCGACCCGGAGGCGGTCGTGACGCCGGGGATCTTCGTCGACCGGGTGGTGCGGGCATGAACCTCACCGCGCGGCGGATGGCCGCCCGGGTGGCGCAGGACATCCCGGACGGCTCCTACGTCAACCTCGGGATCGGGCTGCCCACGCTCGTGGCCGACGTGGTGCCGCCGGGCCGGGAGATCATCTACCACAGCGAGAACGGCATCCTCGGGATGGGACCGGCACCCGAGCCCGGCACCGGGGACCCGGAACTGATCAACGCGGGCAAGCAGCTGGTGACGCTGGTGCCCGGCGGCGCGTACTTCCACCACACCGACGCGTTCGTGATGATGCGCGGCGGCCACATCGACATCACGGTGCTCGGCGCGTTCCAGGTGGCGGCGAACGGCGACCTCGCCAACTGGGCCACCGACGACGCCACGCTGCCACCCGCCGTCGGCGGCGCGATGGACCTCGCGGTGGGGGCACGCCAGGTGTTCGTACTGACCACGCACACCACCAAGGACGGCAAGCCCAAGCTCCTGCCCACCTGCACCTACCCGCTCACCGCTGCGGCCGTGGTGGACCGGGTCTACACCGACCTCGCCGTGCTCGACGTGACACCGGAGGGGTTCGTCGTCCGGGAGATGGTCCCCGGTCTCAGCCGCGACGAGCTGCAGGCGCGGACCGGCGCCCCGCTGCGTTTCGGGGACGGGTCATGAGGTTCATCGGGCTCCTCGCCGGGCTCACCCTGCTGGCCGGGTGCGGCGGCGGGCCGGCACCCGCCGAGGACGCGCCGCAGTTCCCGACCGAGGAGATCCGGTTGCTCGTGCCGTACGCCGCGGGCGGGCCCACCGACCTCACCGCGCGGGCGTACGGCGAGTTCCTCGAACGCGACCTCGGCCGGCCGGTCGTGGTGGAGAACCTGCCCGGCGGCTCGGGCGCGCTCGCGACGCAGGAGCTCGTGCAGGCCGAGCCCGACGGGCACACGCTCGCGCTGATCACCGCAGGCACCACCGTGCTGACGCCGCTGGTGAACGACGTGGGCTACACCGCAGCCGACGTCACACCGGTCGGGGTGCTCTCCGAGGTCCCGTCGCTGCTCGCGGTCGCGGCGGACTCGCCGTACCCGGACATCGCGGCGTTCGTCGCGGACGCGCGGGCCCGGCCGGCCGCGATCACCGTGGGCGTGCCCGGGGCGTCCACGCCGCAGGGCGTGGAGCTGCAGCGGCTGCGCGCCGAGCACGGCGTCGAGGTGACCGCCGTCCCGTTCAACGGCAACGCCGAGATGACCACCGCGCTGCTCGGGCGCAACGTCGACGCCGTGCTGATCAACGCGTCGCAGGACGTCACCGCGAACATCGACGCAGGCGAGTTCCGGCCGCTCGCCGTCTCCACCGAGCAGCGGCTCGGCTGGCTGCCGGACACGCCGACGCTGGTCGAGGCCGGCTTCCCGGGCCTGACGCTCTCGGGCTCGACGTTCGGGCTCGCCGGGCCGGCCGGGCTACCCGAACCCGTCGTGACCCGGCTCGAGGACGCCCTGCGCCGAGGGCACGCCGACCCGGCGGTCGTCGCGGCGGTCGGCGAACGCTATCTGGGGACGCAGTTCCGCGGGGCCGCCGAGATGCGCGCGGTCCTCGACCAGACACAGGCCGTCTACGAGCCGATCCTGGGAGGGTCCTGATGAGACGAACGTGGGCGGGCATCGTCGCCGCGGCCGCGTTGGCGGTGGCCTGCTCAGGGCAGGCACCGGACGCGCCGGACGAGTACCCGACGCGGGAGATCACCGTGCTCGTCCCGTACACCGCGGGCGGGCCGACCGACCTCGCCGCCCGCACCATGGGCGCGCACCTGGAGAAGGCGCTGGGCCAGCCGGTGATCGTGGAGAACCTGCCGGGCGCGGCCGGTTCCGTCGCCATGAACGAGCTGGTCAGCAGCGAGCCGGACGGCCACACGCTCACCCTGGTGGCGGCTCCGTCCACCGTCGTGACGCCGATGATCCAGGACGTGCCCTACGACGCGGGCTCGTTCGTAGCGATCGGTGTGATCACCGAGGTGCCGTCCGTGCTGGCGGTCGCAGGCGACTCCGAGTTCGCCGACGCCGCCGCCTTCTTCGACGCGGCCCGGCAGCGGCCCGGCGAGCTGAACGTCGGCACGCCCGGCGCCACCACCTCACAGGCCATCGAGCTGCGGCGGCTCGCGAACGAGTACGGCGTCCAGGCCACGGTCGTGCCGTTCAACGGCAACGCCGAGCTGATCCAGGCCGTGCTCGGCGGCACCGTCGACGCCGTGCTGATCAACGTGTCGGCGGACATCCGCGCCCAGTTCGACGCGGGCGCGTTCCGCCCGCTCGCCATCAGCCCGGCCGAGCGCGTCGACTACCTGCCGGACGTCCCGACGCTCGCCGAGCTGGGATTCCCGGAGCTCACCTACAGCACGTCGCTGTTCGGGCTCGGCGCCCCGGCCGGCACCCCGCCGGAGATCGTCTCGCGCCTGGAGGCGGCGATGCGCGACGGCCTCGCCGACCCCGCGGTCCGGCAGAAGCTCGACGAGGCCTACGTCCCCGACGAGTTCATCGGTGCCGACGCCTTCCGGCAACGGCTCGACAAGATCGTCCGCGTGTACGGCCCCGTCGCACAGGAACTGAAGGGTGGTTGACTCTGAGCCCATGGACACCGGACTGAAGGGACGCACCGCCGTCGTACCCGGCGCCAGCTCCGGCCTCGGCCTCGCCGTGGCCCGCGCGCTGGC
Source organism: Pseudonocardia hierapolitana (assembly GCF_007994075.1). Taxonomy (NCBI): domain Bacteria; kingdom Bacillati; phylum Actinomycetota; class Actinomycetes; order Pseudonocardiales; family Pseudonocardiaceae; genus Pseudonocardia; species Pseudonocardia hierapolitana. The sequence goes on from NZ_VIWU01000001.1 coordinate 3,165,052, forward strand.
CGCCGAAGGGGCGAACGTGGTGCTGGGCGGACGGCGCGGCGAGCTCGTGCGCGAGGAAGCATCGAAGCTGCCTGCAGCGGTGGGCGTGGAGATCGACCTCACCGACCCCGGCGCCACCGACGCGCTGGTCGGCGCCGCGCAGGACCACTTCGGCCCGGTCGACGTGCTCGTGCTCAACGGCGGCGGTCCCCCGCCCGGCGTGGCGGTCGACTTCACCCCCGAGCAGCTCGCCGACGCCATCGCACTGCTCGTGCAGCCGCACCAGCGGCTCGTCCAGGCCGTGTTGCCGGGGATGCGCGGGCGCAGGTTCGGCCGGATCGTCGCAATCGGGTCGAGCGGCGTGCAGGCCCCGATCGAGCGCCTCGTCGCGTCCAACGCGGCCCGCGCGGCACTCGCGGGTTACCTCAAGACCCTCTCCACCGAGGTCGCCGCCGACGGCGTCACGGTCAACATGGTGCTGCCCGGCCGCATCGCCACCGACCGCGTCGGCGTGCTCGACCGGGCCAACGCCGAGCGCTCCGGCAAGTCCGAGGAGGAGGTGCGCGAGCAGGCCAAGTCCGCCATCCCCGCCGGGCGGTACGGCACCCCCGAGGAGTTCGCCGCGGTCGTGACGTTCCTGGCCAGCACCGCCGCCTCCTACGTCACGGGGGAGCAGATCCGCTGCGACGGAGGGCTGGTGCGCTCGCACTGATCAAGTCGACCTTCTCGACGGGCGTTCCCGAGCGCGGGTGAGCTGGTCGACGAGGCGCCGCCACAGGTCACTTCACACACCCAGTAGGGACTTCACACAACGCCGGCCCTGTGTGAAGTGGCCACTGGGTGTGTGAAGTGACCATCGACGGCGGTGACGGGTCTGGTGATCGGCCCGAGGCGTACATCTACGTCACGCTCGCGCTGGCCGTGCACCGTCGCCCGCATCGCCTTCAGCGCGGACGCCGGGCGAAAATGATCGTCGGCCCCACCCCGTACGGTCCCCCCGTGGCTCCCCGAGGCAGCAGGTCCCGTCCCACGAAGCGGCGCCCGGAGGCGCCCGATCTTCCCGACGACCTCGCACCGGCGCCTGCCGCCGTCGAGGGTGGCGAGCTGTGGGACTGCGTCGAGGCGGGCGCCGAGGTCGGGGTGCCGGAGCGCGTGGCGGATCTGCGGATCCAGGAGAGCAGGTGGGTCGGGGGCGGTCTCGCGGGTGTGCGCTTCACCGGCCTGGAGTGTCGCGACGTGGAGTTCGTCCACTGCGACCTGTCCGGTGCCAGGCTGGAGGAGGCCGTGCTCACCCGGGTCGTCTTCACCGACTGCAGGCTCACCGGCACCGCCTTCGACGGCGCGCAGCTCACCGACGTGCGCATCGCCGACAGCACCGGCGACCTCGCCGGGTTCCGGATGGCGCGGGCGCGGTTCCTCCTGGTCGAGAACACGTCGCTGCGCGGCGCCGACTTCTACGAGTTCGACGGCGAGCACTGCGCGCTGATCGGGTGCGATCTGGGCGAGGCCAATTTCGACAGCGCCCGGCTGCGGGAGACCGACCTGCACGGCTCCAGCGTCGACGACGTCCGCGGCGCGCTCTCCCTGCGCGGGGCGCGGATCAGCCCGGACCAGATCGTCCCGCTGGCCACCGGCCTGCTCGACGCGCTCGGCATCGAGGTGACGGAGCGGCCTTCGAGCTGAGATCACCAGTCTGGTGCAGCAGCGGCCACATTCGGCCATCTCCGCGCCCATCTGCCGATCTCGGTCCGACCCGGACGGCATGATCGCCAGACGCGTGCAGTAGCGGCGACATACCGCCGTTCCTGCACCCGGCTGGTGATCAGCCGCGGCCCAGGAACGGCATGGTCGTGGCCGTGATCGTCAGGAACGGGATGTTCGCGTCCAGGGGCAGCCGGGCCATGAGCAGCACGGCGTCGGCCACGTGCTTCGGGTCGAAGGTCGGCTCGGGGCGGACGCTGCCGTCGGCCTGCCGCGCGCCGACGGAGATGCCTGCGGTCATGTCGGTGGCGGCGTTGCCGATGTCGATCTGGCCGCACGCGATGCCGTACGGGCGCCCGTCGAGCGCGATCGACTTCGTCAGGCCGGTGAGCGCGTGCTTCGTGGCGGTGTACGCGGCGCTGCCGGGGCGCGGCACGTGCGCGGAGATGGAGCCGTTGTTGATGATCCGCCCGCCCTGCGGCTGCTGGGCGCGCATCGCGGCGAACGCCTCGCGCGCGCAGAGGAAGGCACCGGTCAGGTTGACGGCGACGGTCGAGGCCCAGTCCTCCACCGCGATCTCGTCCACGGTGCCGGACGGGCCGAACGTGCCGGCGTTGTTCATCAGCAGGTCGACGCGGCCCCACCGCTCCCGGACCGCCGCGAAGAGGGCGGCCACCGACTCGGCGTCGGCCACGTCCGTGGGCACCACGAGCGCTGACTCCCGCCCACCCGCGGTCTCCTCGAGCACCGCCGCGCGTCGCCCGGCGAGCGCCACCCGGTAGCCGGCGTCGAGCAGGGCCGTCGCCACCACCCTCCCGACACCCGAGCCCGCACCCGTCACCACTGCCACATCGCCGTCCGTCACGGCTGCATGATCTCCTGCTCACCGCGCCCGCGCGAGCACGCACCCCGCCCGCCCGCTCGCCAGCGAGGCCACCCGCCGGTCCACGACCTCGAACCCGGCCGCTTCGAGCGTTCCGGCCAGCCGCCGGATCGTCGGCTCCGTGGACGCCGGGTCGAGCGGCTGGAACGGCAGCGCGAACCGGCCGCCCGGCGCGAGGTGCGCCCGCACGATCGCGAGCTCCCGCGTCGGCTCGCCACGCAGGAGCACCGGGACGTGGACGGCGAAGACCAGGTCGAACGGGGAGTCGCCGAGATCGGCATCGTGCAACGCCGCCACCTGGAACGCCGCGCGGCCTGCGGCCACGTGACCGGCGTTGCGCCGCGACGCCATCTCGATCATCTTGGCGGACCGGTCGACGCCGAGGATGCTCCCGCCGTCGAGCCGCTCACACACGAGCGACACGGCCACCCCGTGCCCACAGCCGATCTCGAGCACCCGGTCGTCGGGGCGCACGCCCAACGTCTCGACCGCCCACACCAACCGCTCCGCCGCAGATGCCATACGTGCGAGCATCCCAGCGTGCGCCACCTGACCCGCATCGCCTCGGCCGACGACATCGCCCTCGACGATCTACGGATCATCGAGCGGTCCAGCCACTGGACCGCGCCCGTGCACACACCCGGCCACCAGCTCGTCTTCGTACGGCGCGGCTCGTTCGGGCTCCGGTTGCGCAGCGCGGAGACGACGGTCGATCCGATCTCGGCGTTCGTGGGCCGGCCGGGCGACGAGCAGAGCATCGCGCACAAGCCCGGCCGCGAGGACGCCTGCACGGTGGTCTCGCTCGGTCCGGGGCTCGCGGCCGAGCTGTTGCCGCAACGACCGACCACCACGCTGCGTACGTCCGGGCGGGTGGACATGGCCCACCGCACGCTGCTCGCGCGCGCCCGCCACGGAGCGGACCGGTTCGAGCTGGCCGAGCGCGTGGTGCGGCTCGCAGAGGACCTGCTCCGCGATCCCGTCCGCGCCCCGGCCCGGCGGGGAACCCCGTGCCACCGGCGGCTCGCCGGGGCGGCCCGGGAAGTGCTGGTCACCGATCCGGCCTTCGACGACCTCGGGCGCCTGGCGCGCCTGCTCGGCGTCTCCAGGTCGCACCTCTCGCGGGTGTTCCGCGCCGAGACCGGTGAGACCCTCACCCGGTTCCGGAACCGCCTGCGGGTGCGGGCCGCGCTCGACCGGCTGGCCGACGGCCACCGGGATCTGGCCGGGCTCGCCGCCGATCTCGGGTTCGCCGACCACGCGCACCTCACCCGGGCGATGCGGGCCGAGGTCGGCGACCCGCCCAGCCGGGTGCGGCAGCTGTTCGCGGGCGAGCACGAATCGTCAAGCCGAAGGCCGCGGCGGCGCGCATCCTCCAGACATGATCATGCGTATCTGGAGCGCCCGCACGTCCGGTGATCCCCAGGCCTACGAGCAGGAGTTCGGCTCCCACGTGCTCGACGCGCTGGGTGGGCTGGACGGCTGCCGCGGCGCCTACCTGCTGCGCCGGTCAGACGAGACCGGCACCGAGTTCGTCACACTGACGCTGTTCGACTCGCTCGCCGACGTGCGGCGGTTCGCCGGGCCGGACGTCGACGCGGCGAACGTCTCCCCCGCCGCCCGCGCCGTGCTCGACGACGTGGACGAGCGCGTGCGCCACTACACGGTGGTGAGCGCGCCTACTCCTCCGTGAGCGAGAGCGCGCCGGACGGACAGTTCGCCACGGCCTCCCGGGCGGCGGCGACATCGGCGGGGTGCTCGTCGAGCACGACCACGATGCCGTCGTCGTCCTGGTCGAACACCGCGCCCGCGGTGAGGACGCACATCCCCGCGCCGATGCAGACGTCGCGATCGGCGTGCACTCCGGCCACCAGGTCCCCCTTCACCAGGTCACCTCCAGTGACGTCAGACCGTAGATGATGCTGAAGCTCCTGAACTCCGCGGTGCCGGGCACCTCGGCCAGGCCGGGGAACCGCCGCAGCAGGGCCGGGAAGCCGATCTTCATCTCCATCCGGGCGAGCGGAGCACCGAGGCAGTGGTGGATGCCGTGGCCGAAGGCGACGTGGCCGGCGCCACCGCGCGTGACGTCGAGCGCGTCCGGGTGGGTGCGCAGCTCGGGGTCGCGGTTGGCGGTGGGCAGCGCGCACATGACCAGATCGCCCGCCGCGATCCGCTGCCCGGCGATCTCGGTGTCGACCGTGGCCATCTTGCCGGTGCCCGCGTGCACGATGCTCAGCCAGCGCAGCAGCTCCTCGACGGCCGCGTCGACGCGCTCCGGTTCGTCCCGGACCATCGCGAGCTGGTCCGGGTGGCGCAGCAGGGCGAGCGTGCCCAGCCCGAGCATGTTGGCCGTGGTCTCGTGCCCGGCGAGCAGCAGCAACGACGCGATCCCGACGAGCTCGTCGGGGGTGAGGTCGTCACCGTGCTCGCGGACGAGCATGCCGAGCATGTCCTCACCGGGATCCGCCTGCGCCCCGGCCACCAGTTTCGCCATGTACGCCCGCGACTCCCGCGCGGCCCGCATCCGATCCTCCACCGCGTGGCTCAGGTCGAGCTGCCGGTTGCTCCGTGCCTGGAACTCGGCCCGGTCGGCGTACGGCACCCCGAGCAGCTCGCAGATCACCAGCGACGGCACCGGCAGGGCGAACTCCGCCACCAGGTCGGCGGGCGGGCCGTGCCGCTCCATCGCGTCCAGGTGCTCGTCCACGATCTCCCGGATCCGCGGCTCCAGCCTGCGCATCCGCCGGACCGTGAACTCCGGCGTGAGCATCCGCCGCAGCCGGGTGTGTTCCGGCGGGTCGGCGGCGAGCAGGTTCCCCGCCAGCTGCCGCGCTCGTTCCTCCGGGCTCACGGGCGGAAGCCCCGGCGCGCGACCCGCTTCCTGCAGGCGGGCGTTGCTGAAGCGAACCGGATCGCTGAGCACCTCCCGGACGTCCGCGAACCGGGTGACGACCCATGCCTCCATTCCGAAGGCCGTGCGGATCCGCTTTATGCCCTTGCCGGCACGCAGCTCGGCCAGCTCGGGTGCGGGGTCGAAACCGGCGCGCTGCATGTGGATGGGCACCATTGGCGCTGCTGCCACCGGACCTCCCGACGACGCGCGCCCCCGTGGCGCGCTCCCGAGATAGACGACGAGCACCCGCTGCCGGGTTCCGCCGCCGCCTCAGCGACCCCTCAGTCGACCATGGCGGGCCCGCCGCCTGCGGACGCGCCGCTCGGCCTGCGGAGGAAGAGCGCGAGTACGACCGCGGCGGCGGTCATGATCGTGGTGAGGAACATGACGTCGTCGAGCGCCGAGACGTACACCTGGACGCTGGTCTGCTGGTAGATCGCATAGGTGCCCATCATCTGCCCCGTCGGGCCCTGACCGAGCGACGGCAACACGTCGGGGCTGACCAGCCAGCTGCGGTCCGCGTTGAGCTGGGCCTGCTGGACGGTCATGAACGCGGTGAGCGCCGCCAGCCCGAGTGCCGACGAGACCCGTTGCACGACGTTGTTGAACGCGCTCGCCGAGCCGACGATCGCGGGCGGCACGGCCGAGATCCCGTTCGTCATGATCGGCATCATGCACAGCCCCGTGCCGAAGGCCCGGAGGCAGAGCAGCGCGACGATCTCCCCCTGCGATGTGACGGCGGTGAGGTCCTGCATGAGGTAACCGGCCAGCGTCATGATCAACAAGCCCAGCACCGCGGGCACCCGCGCGCCGATCCGGTCGTAGAGCTGCCCGGCGATCGGCATGAGCACAGCCATGACGAGCGCCTGCGGCATGAGCAGGAGGCCCGCCTCGAACGCCCCGAGCCCGCGCGCCGACTGCAGGTACACGGGGATGTAGAAGAGCACGGAGAAGAGGCCGATCGAGAGCACCGCGATCAGCAGCAGCGAGTTGGTGTACGGCCAGACGAGGAACACCCGCACGTCGAGCAGCGGGTTCTCGACCGCCATCTCGATCACCACGAACAGCGCGAGGCACAGCAGCCCGAGGACGATCAGGATCACGGTGGGATAGGCCGTCCATCCCCACGACTGCCCCTCCGACAGCGCGAGCAGAAGCGACGACAGCCCCGTGGCGATGGCGAGGAAGCCGAGCACGTCGAAGCGTCCCGCCGGCCGGCTGGGGAAGCCCGGCAACAGGAGGAAGGCCGCGATCGCCCCCATGATGCCGATCGGGACGTTGATGAAGAAGATCAGCCGCCAGTCGACGTACTCGACCAGGTAGCCACCGAGCGTCGGGCCGACGGCGGGCGCGACGACGACGCCGAGGCCGTAGATGCCCATCGCGCTGCCGATCTTCTCCTTCGGCACGATCTGGTAGAGCATCGAGAGGCTCACGACCGGCAGCACACCGCCCGGGATGGCCTGGAGGACCCGGAAGGCGATCATGCTCTCCAGGTCCCACGCGATGCCGCAGAGCGCCGATCCCGCGGCGAAGGCCAGCAGCGCCGTGATGTACAGCCGGGTCTGCCCGACCCGGTTGGCGAGCCACGAGCTGATCGGCACGATCACGCCGAGCACGAGCGTGTAGGACGTGGCGATCCACTCGATGTCGTCGGCGGTGACCCCGAAGATGTTCTGCATCTCCGGGATCGCCACGTTGACGATGCTCGTGTCGAGCACCGACATGAACATGCCGGAGACGAGCACGACGAGCGGAAGCAGCCACCCCCCGGCGGCCGCGGGTGCATCCGCGCGGCCCGCCGCTGCCTGCGTCACCGCCTAGTTCTTTCTAATGTTCACGGTGACGTTCATGCCGGGCACGATCCCGAGACCGTCCGGGTTCTCGATGTTGATCTTCACCGGGATCACCTGGGTGACCTTCTGGAAGTTGCCCGAGGTGTTCGACTCCGGGAACACCGAGAAGACACCGGCGGCGCCGCCCTGCACCTCGCGCACCGTGCCCCGGAACTCGTGGCCCGGGAACGCGTCGACCTCGATGTCGACGAGCTGGCCGGGCCGGACGTCGTCGATGTCGGTCTCGTCGACGCGGGCGGTGACGAAGATCTTGGAGAAGTCGTAGGCGACGGCCAGCTCGGTGCCCGCCGTGACGTACGTGCCCTCGACCGCGTTGTTGACCGCGACCGTGCCGTTGGCCGGGGCCCGCACCGCCATCTCCGGCTGGACGAACGCCCCCTGGATGCGGATCCGGCCCACGACGTGGTCCTGCTCCAGCTCCGCGCCCTGCGTGGCCCTCCAGTCGATCACGGTGCCGCTGGTGGGCGCGTTGACCGAGATCCGATCGCCGTCGATCTGCGCGTTGTCGGTGCTGACGTAGTTCTGGGCATCGATGAAGTACCAGGCGGTGATGCCACCACCGGCCAGCACCGCGATCCCGAGGATCAGAATCAGGGCGATCCGCGTGCCCTTGGACATCTGCCGCTTCTGCTTGGGCTCCGGGGTCTCGCCGGCGTTGTTCTCGCTGCTCCTGCCGTCGGTGCTCCCGTTGCTCACCGCGACCGGTTCCGTGATCGGACCCTCAGACATCGATCGACTCCCCTCCGACCTCGAGTATCCGCTCGTTCACCGTGCGGCGGGCAGCAGAACCTGCTGCCCCTCCCGCAGGCCGGAGAGAACCTGCGTGCGGTCCGCCCCCACCTTCCCGGCCTCGAAGGGCGCCGACTTCTGGGTTCCGTCCGCTTCCACGACCGTCACGGTCGGCCGGCCGTTCTCCTGGCGCACCGCCGAGCTGGGCACGGTGAGCACGTTGTCGAGCTCCTCGGTCACCACGGTGGCCCGCACCGTCTGGCCGTCCTTGATCCGCGGGTCCGACTTGTCGACCACGATCGTCACGTAGTAGGTGACGACGCCGGAGATCGCGGTGCCGGTCGGGGCGACCGACAGCACCGTGCCGCTCAGCGTGACGTCCGGGACGGCGTCGACCGAGACGTTGACCTTCTGGTTCGGCTGGACGGTGGCGGCGTCCGACTCGTTGAACGGGACCACCACCTGGAACGCGTCGATGTTGTCGAGCACCAGGAACTGCGTGCCGCCGGGCCTGGCGGGGTTCGCGCCGACCCCGGCAGCGGCCTGCGCCGCGGACGCGGAGTCGACCCCCGGGATGCCCGCGCTGCTGCCCGGCGCGAGGGCGCTGGTGCCGCTGCTCGGCGCCAGGTACTCCCCCACCACGCCGTTGATGGCGGAGACGGTGGCGGCCACCGGCGCGCGCAGCGTCGCGTTGTCGACGTCGCGCTGCGCGGCGGCCACGGCCGCCTGCTGGCTGATGACGGCGCCGCGCTGCTCCTCGATGTCGAACGGGCGGTCAGACCGCGCCGAGTCCGCGTTGTTGCGGGCGTTCACCACGCCCTGCTCCGCGTTGGCGATCGAGAGCTCGCCGCTGGCCTTCGTGTTGTCGCGCGACTTCTTCGCGGACTCCACCGCGTTCTCGCTGACGACGACCTGCTGCCTGGCCGACACCACCGCCTGCTTGTCCGCGGGGATGTTGCTGCAGGCGGGGTTGCTCACCGTCACCAGCGACTGCGACGAGCTGCTCGACCCGGACGTGCCGGAGACGCTGCTGTCCTCGTCGTCGGAGTCCTCGTCGCTGTCGTCGGCCTTGCTGCTGCTCGACGAGTCGTTGCCACACGCCCGCTCGTCGGCCTCGAGCTTGTCCTTCGCCTTGTCCAGGGCCTTCTTGTCGATGTCGAGCTTCCGCTCGGCGTTGTCGATCTCCTGCTCGGCCGCGTCGAGCGACTCGTCGGCCTGTTTGCGCGTCTTGTCCAGGATCTCCTGCGCCTGAGCGAGGGAGTCCCTCGCGCCGGATGCGACCGGAGAGTTGATCAGCCGGTCGAGCGCCGCCTGCTGGGATCGCAGCTGCCCCTGCTGCTGCTCGAGCACCTGGCGCAGGGCGAAGTCGTCCACCGTCGCCAGCACCTGACCGGGCTCGACCCGGTCACCGACCTTGACGAAGACGTTCGTGAGCTGTCCGCCGTTCGGGAAGCCCATGTTCTGCTGGCTCGCCGCACTCATCGACCCCGTGGCCGACACGCCGCTGGTCACCGCGGCGCGCTGGACCGTGGCGGTGGTCGGTCTCGAGGGTTCCTCGCTCGTGCACGAAGCCACCAGCAGGACCGCGAGCGCACCGCACCCCGCCGCCCCGATCCGCCGCAGCCGCCCGGCCGGCATGTGACGCCGGTTCATCTGCTGCACGCTCCCCTCCCGCTGATGCGGCACAATCACCACACTCTGGAAACGAGAGAGGAGTCTCGCAGATACCGTTTCCCTCGTTCGAGTGACCCCGATCATGCGAGAGTGACGGCCCTGATAATTTGCTGAGACCGAAAGGGCGAACGTGGTGGACGACCAGCAGCCGCGACTGCGGGCCGACGCGCGCCGCAACCGCGACCGTATCGTCGCCGCAGCCAAGACGTGGTTCGCCACGCACGGCCCGGACGCGCCCACCGAGGAGATCGCCCGATCGGCCGGCGTCGCCACGGGCACCCTGTACCGGCACTTCGCCGACCGGGAGGCCCTGATCCGGGCGGTGGCGGTGAACAACTTCGAGAACGCGTTCGCGGAGGCGGACGCCGCCGTCGCCGAGGAAGCCTCCGCATGGGACGCGCTCGTGCGCATCCTGCGCCAGTCACAGGAACTGCGGCTGTCGTTCCGGCTGCTGACGGCCTACCCGCACGTGCACGCGGTCCTCAAGAAGGAGCGCGACGTCGACCGGTCCCGCCGGCACATGGTCGACCTGCTCGACCGGGTCGTGCGCAGGGCACAGGCGGAGGGCACGCTGCGCACGGACGTCGGCACCGGCGACGTCGCCGTGATGTTCGCGCTGCTCGCCCAGCCCCTGTCCATCGAGTGGACCGCGACGGCGCAGCTCGCGTCCGAACGCTGCATGGCGCTGCTCCTCGAGAGCCTCCGGGCGGGCGGGCCGCACGACACGCTGCCCGGGCGCGCGATCTGGTCCGAACACATCGCCCACGGCTGAGCTGATCGGGCGATCAGGCGGCCGGGAGGCGGGACCGTTCGCGCGGGCCGATCTCCGGATGGTCGTCGGCGGGATCCCAGCCGAGGTCCGCCGTGGCTCGCGCCGTGGAGTAGAACCCCGCGTTCCCCTCCATCGGCGCGCGCAGCGGCACATCCGGGTACCAGCGCGCGGCGAGCTCGGCGCTGGCGGTGCCGGTGATCGTGCGGTCGGCGACGACGTGGTAGACGGCGTGGCCCGGCGTCGGGCGGAGCAGGGCGAGCAGGCAGGCGGCCGCCGCCGCGTCGAAGCTCACCCAGCCCCACAGGTCCTTGCGGGCCCGCCCGTCGTCGGGCCCCCGCGACGTCGCCGCTTCCGCGTCGTCGCGCAGGCCGTGCAGCCGCAGCGCGGAGAACGCGACATCCGGTCGGCGACGCGCGAACGCCGCCGACTGCTGCTCCACGATCCACTTGGAGAGGCTGTACGCGTCCTCGGCATAGGTCGGGTGGTCCTCGTCCACCGGGAAGTAGTCGTAGCGCGGGTCGGCGCTGTAGACGCCGCCGATCGCGTTGATGCTCGACGCGAGGCACACGCCCTCGAGCCCGTACTCCTCGGCGGCCACCAGTACGTGGTACGTGCCGTTCACGTTCACCCGGTGGACCTGCGGCTCCGGGTACCGGGGATGCACGAGCCCGCCCAGGTGGATCACGCCCTGCGCGCCGGCGAGCGCGGCCCTGACCTCGTCCAGGTCGGTGAGGTCGGCCGCCCGCCACTCCACCCGTCCGTCCGGCTCCCCGGCCGCGCCGGGCAGGTCGGTCGCGACGACCTCGTGCCCGGCGCGGAGGGCCCGGGCCACGACGTGCCGGCCGAGCCGGCCCGCCGCGCCCGTCACGGCTATGCGCATGGGTGCCCTAGCTCCACAGGCGGTCGTGGCTGGTCTCGCCGTCCCAGTGGGTCGTCTCGGCGAAGAACACCGGGTCGCGCGGGTCGAGCTGCTGGCGGAACAGCTCCTCGTTGATCTCACCGAACCCGAGGCCAGGGGTGTCCGGCACCGTGATGAACCCGTCCTGGATCAGCGGCCTGGGCAGGCCGGTGACCAGCTCGCTCCAGAACGGCACGTCGGCAGCGTGGTGCTCGAGGGCGAGGAAGTTCTCGGTGGCCGCTGCGAGGTGTACGCACGCCATCGTCGCGATCGGCGACGCCGCGAGGTGCAGGGCCATGGCGATGCCCTTCTCCTGCGCGTAGTCGCCGAGGCGCTTGGTCTCGGCGATCCCGCCGGAGGTGGCCGGGTCGGGGTGCACGACGCGGATGGCGCCGGCGTCGAGCAGCGGCTTGAAGTTCTCGGTGAGGTAGATGTCCTCACCCGTGCAGGTGGGCACCGCCACGGCCTCGGTGAGCTGGCGCCACTGGTCGGTGTACTGCCAGGGGATGAGGTCCTCGATCCAGGCCAGCGTGAACGGCTCGAGCGCCCGCCCGATCCGGATGCACGAGTCGATGGCGATGTGGCCGAAGTGGTCGGCCGCGAGCGCCACGTCGTAGCCGACGATCGACCGCACCGTGTCGACGTAGCTCGCGAGGTGCTCCACGCCCTTGGGCGTGACCTGGATGCCGGTGAACGGGTGCATCGTCGAGACGTCGTCCCGGGAGCCGGGTGGTGCGATGAGCGTGCCGGGGACGTCCCACAGCAGCGAGATGCCCACGTCCATCTTGAGCATGGTGAAGCCCCGGCGCTTGCGCTCCAGCAGCCGCTCGCCCATCTCGTGCGGGTCGAGGAGGGAGGGCGTGTCGGCGTAGCACCGGACCGTGTCGCGGAACTTGCCGCCGACGAGCGCGTATGCCGGCACGCCGTACGCCTTGCCCGCCAGGTCCATCAGCGCCATCTCGATGCCGGACACGCCGCCGCCCTGGCGCCCGTGGTGCCCGAACTGCTTGATCTTGCGGAAGACCTTGTCGAGGTTGCAGGGGTTCTCCCCGACGATCCGGCTCTTGAGCACGAGCGCGTAGCTGGCGCTGGCCTGGTCGCGCACCTCGCCGTACCCGACGAGCCCCTGGTTCGTGTCGATCCGGATGATCGACGAGCGGAAGGGCACGCCGTGCAGGTTCGCCACCCGCACGTCGGTGATGCGCAGGTCGCTGGGCCGCGACCCGGTGCTGACGTACTCCTCGCTGATGGTGGACGTGCTCATGCATTCTCCTTGCGCCACTGCTTGAAGTCGGCCTCGATGTCGTCCGCCCAGGTCGGAACGTCGATCTGGGCGCTGGTGTAGCGCCGCTCGGACAGGCGCTGCTTGCCGAACACGTCGCGGATGCGGGTGTCCTCGGCGGTGGCCGCGACGTCCGCGGCGAGGTGGGCGGGGATGACGGCGACGCCGGTGGGCGTGCCGAGGATGACGTCGCCGGGCAGCACCGTGGCGCCGCCGATGCGGATCGGGATGTTGATCCCGGCGAGGGTGACACCACGGATCGGGGTGGGGTCGACGTCGCGGTGGAAGATGTTGACGCCGCCGGGCAGCTTCTGCAGCCCCTGCAGGTCCCGGATGCCGCCGTCGATCACGGCGCCGACGCCGGTGCGGGAGGCCACGGCCGTCCCGAGGTTGTCACCGACCACGGTGCCCTCGACGACCTTGCCGAAGATGTCGACGACCATGATGTCGCCGCTCTCGAGTGTCTCGATCACCCAGGAGTTCTGCCGGTCGCCCTCCAGGTGGCCCTCGCGTGCACCCGCGGCGACGACGACCGCGTCGTAGTCGGGCCGGTGCGGCAGGAACTGCGCGGTGACCGCCCGGCCGACGATCACGGTGCCGGGGTGGGTCTCGCGCCAGCCTCCCGCGAACTGGCGTACGTAGCCGGCCTGGAACAGGTGGCCCCACGCCTCCTCGGTGGTGGCGAGCTTCAGGCTCGCCAGCACGTCGTCGGGAACACGGGGCCGGCCCGAGCCGAAGCGCTCACCGGTCCACGCTGCGGTGAGCTCCTCGAGATCGTCCTTGCCGGGATGGATGCGCACGTCCGCTTCGCCTTCTTCCTGCTATACGAGTTCGGTCATTCCCTGCACGGTGGTCATCAGGAGCGGCGCGTAGCCGAGCAGCTCGGCACGGTCCACCGCGAACGTCACGGTCGAGATGCTCACACCGCCGCGGGGCCGCCCGGCCCGGTCGAGGATCGCGGCGCCGAGGCAGCGCACGGTGGCCTCGTTCTCCTCGTCGTCGATGGCGTAACCGCGCTCGCGCACCGCGGCGAGCTCGGCGTGCAGGGCCCGCAGGTCGGTGATCGTGGCCTGCGTCCTGGTCGGCATTCCGGCCGAGGACATCACGGCGTCCACCTCGGCGGCAGGCAGGTGCGCGAGGATCGCCTTGCCGATCGCCGTGCAGTGCAACATGAGCTGGTTGCCCACCCGCGACCGCATCTCGTACGGCTTGTCGCTGTCGACCTTGTGCAGGTACACGGCGTGGTCACCGACCCGGACCGCGAGGTGCACGGTGTTGCCGCCCGCGCCCTCCTGCAGCCGCCGCAGGGCGGGCCCGGCGCCGGCCGACATCACCGACACGATCCGCGCGCCGAGCCCGGACAGCCGGCCCCCCACTCCGTAGCGCCCGTCGCCGCAGTTCTCCGCGAACCCCTCTGCGGTGAGCGTGGCCAGCACGCGGTACGCCGTGGACCGGGGCACCGCCGCACGCTCTGCCACGTCCATCAGCCGGTGCGGCCCGTCGGGCACGGCGAGCGCCTCCAGGATCCGCATGGCCTTCTCCACGGACGTCCCGGCCGCGCTGGCCCGCCCCCTGCGAACCGGCTGTACCGATGACGCTGAAGTCATCCCTTCACGGCACCCGCTGTCAGACCCTCGGTCAAGAACCGCTGCCCGAAGGCGTACATGAGCACCACGGGGATGCTGATCAGCAGCGAGGCCGCCGCCAGCTGGCCCTGCGGCACGACGTCACCGAAGATCATCGACTGCATGCCGACCGGCAACGTCTTGTAGTCGTCGCGGGTGATGAACACGAACGCGAAGAGGAACTCGTTCCACGCGTTGGTGAGCGTGAACAGCGCGACCGCCAACAGGCCCGGCTTCGCCAGCGGCAGCACGATCCGCACGAACGCACCGAACCGCGTGCAGCCGTCGACGAGCGCCGACTCCTCCAGGTCGGCCGGGATCGACTTGAAGTAGCCCACGAGCAGCCACGTGGCGAACGGCAGCGTGAACGTCGGGTACGTGATCACCAGCGACCAGAGCGAGTCGTTCAGCCGGACCCCGCTCATCATCTGGTACAGCGGGATGAACAGCAGCGCACCCGGCATCACGTAGGTGAGCAGGATCGTCACCGTGAAGCTCTCCGAGCCGCGGAACTTCAGGCGCGCCAGCGCGTACCCGGCGAGCGCGGCGCACACCAGAGCGATCAGGGTGGACGCCCCGGCCACCAGCACCGTGTTGATGTACCAGGTGCCGAACGCCCGGCCCGAGAAGAGGTTGGTGAACTGCTCCGTGCTCCACGGGGTGGGCCACAGGTCGTTGGTGCGCATGACGATCTGGGAGTCGGACTTGAACGCCGTGACCGTCATCCAGTACAGCGGGGCGAGCACGAACCCGAGCAGCCCGATGAGCGCGACCCCCGACCCGACCCCGTTGACCAGGCGCGCCGCCACGCTGTTGCCCCGCGCGGCCAGCGTGGAGACAACCCGCCCGATGATCGCTGCGAGCAGCACGAACACGCCCAGTACGAGCGCGGCCTTCCACACGATGTGCGGTGAGGCCCAGATCAGCAGCAGCGTCGAGACGGCGACGACCACCCACGGCATCGCCTTGCGCTGCGCCGGGGTCAGTCGGCTGCGCCCGAGGTCGCCGTTGCCGGGCCCGTCGCTGCGGCGCATCAACCGGACCAGGATGACCACGAGGATGCCGATGATCGGCAGCATCACCAGTGTGACCGCGGCACCGGCGCCCTCCTGCAGCTGCTGGATGGCCTTGGAGTAGGCCACCATCACGTACGGCGCGGTGGCGTCACCGGGCCCGCCCTGGGTCATCAGCCAGATCAGGTCGAAGTTGTTGAACGTCCAGATGGACGACAGCAGCACCGTCACGATCATGACGTGGCGCAGGCCGGGGAGCGTGACGTGCCGGAACCGCTGCCACGGGGTGGCGCCGTCCACCATGGCCGCCTCGTAGAGCGTGCTGTCGATCGCCTTCAGCCCGGCGAGGAACGTCACCGTGAAGAACGGGATGCCCTTCCAGACGTTGACCAGGATGACCGCCGGCATCGCGAGCGCGGGGTCGGACAGCCACTCCGCGGGCCAGCTCTCGACGAGCCCGATCGCGGCGAGCATCGGCCCGATCCCGGACTCGGTGAGCACCGTGTTGACGCTGCCGAAGATCGGGTCGAACAGCGAGCGCCACGTGAACGCGGTGACGACCGTCGGCACCACCCACGGCAGCAGGATGATGCCGGCGATGACCGCCCGCCCGCGGCGCATGTGGTGCAGCATCAGCGCCGCGATGAGGCCGAGGGTGACCTTGAAGATCTCGGCGTACGCGGTGAAGACGAACGAGTTGAGCACACCGGTGTGGAACACCGGGTCGTCGACGAGCGCGGTGTAGTTGTCCAGCCCGACGAACACCGTGTCCGGGCCGTGCCGCTCGGTGGTGCTGGTGACGATCGAGCTGACGATCGGGTACAGGATCAGCGCCGCGATGAGCAGCCCGGCGGGCGCGAGGAAGCCCGTGGCGAGCCGCCAGTCGCGCCCGAGCGTCCGCTGGAGGCCCGTGAGCGACGTCGAGGGTGCGGCCGCCGAGCGGGTCGGTGACGGCCGCGGGCGCAGGACGGTCACTGCTTGTAGCCCTGCTGCTCGAAGATCTGGACCATGCGGTCGTGGGTGGTGGCCACGGCCTCGGCCGGGGCGGTGCCCTGGACCACCGACTGCATCATGTCCGTGAGCAGGTAGGCCGCCACGGCGGCCTGCTCGCCCGGGCTCGGCGGCTGCGGGAACGCGTAGCCGGTCGCGGTGGTCAACGGGATCGGCGTCTTGGTCTGTTCGCGGATCGCCGCGTAGGCCGGGTCACCGTTGGTGTAGTACGGGTCGGAGTCCCACACCTTCTCCCACGACGGGTTCACCAGGCACGGCGCGCCCTGCGCGACGCCGAGCAGGGCGGAGCCGCTGACCATGAACTTCGCCACCTGCTTCGCCAGGTCGGGGTTCTTCGCCCCCTTGAACACCACGAACGAGTTCGACGAGCCGAACGCGAGCGGACGGTCGAGTGCCGGACCGATGGCCCCGTTGAACGGGTGGGTGTTCCCGTAGACCGGGTTGCCCTTGGTCTTCGAGTCGGCGTAGATGCTGTACTGGTTGTTGGTGAGGCCGATGATGCCCGCGAGCCAGTTCTCGTTGTTGCCGGTGTCGGTCCAGCTCTCGATCCCGGGCGGCAGCATGGGCTCGTACTTGGGGTTCGTGTAGATGTCGCCGATGAACGAGACGGCCTCGACGGTCTCGGGCGAGTTGAAGACCACCCTCTGCCCGGTGTTGTCCGCGATCGCCCCGCCGTAGGCGTTGATGACGGACTCGATGAACCCGTTGGCGTCGCCGGAGCGGTTGATCGTGATGCCCCACCCGAAGCGTCGCTGTGCCGGGTCAGAGACCGCCAGCGCGTTGTCGCGCAGCTCCTCCCACGTGTAGGTGGGCTTGAGCGGGAGCCCCTTCTCCGCGTACCAGTCCTTCCGCAGGAACATCCCGGCGGCGATGAAGTGGTAGGGGATCGCGTACCAGCGCCCGTTGAACACGCAGAAGTTGGTGGCCTCCGTCGCCGGCTCGCCGTAGAGGGCCTTCATCTCCTCGACCACGTCGGTGACGTCCTCGAGGTCGCCGAGGTTCTGCAGCTGGCCGACGAACCGCTCGTCGCTCATGAAGGCCAGGTCCCGGGTGGTGCCGGCCTTCACCTCGGCGTCCATCTTCGCGACCATGTCGCCGGCGTCGCCCGACACCAGGTCGTTCTGGACGGTGGTGCCGGTGGCCTGCGCGAAGGCCTGGAGCGACCGGTCGAGGGCCTGGTTGGCGGCCTCGGAGTACAGCTTCTGCGAGAGCATGCCGACCGAGCCGCCGCGGTAGGGCGCCGCGGCGTCCAGGATCGCCTGCGGGACCTGCACATCCACCTGCGGAGCGGCCGGTGGGCCACCGCCACAGGCGGTGAGCCCCACAGCGCCGAGCGCGCTCATCCCCAGGAACTTCCGCCTCGACCACTCGGGTCCGGTCCGCAGTGCCATGACCACTCCTCCCACGTCCCCGCACTGGGACGCGTACCGACGGGGCAACGGTGCAACCGACGGGGGCTTCCGTTTCTCTTAGTGAAACGGAATGCCACGTAGTGCGACGGCGGTCACACTAGGGGGACCACGGTCGGGTGTCAACGGTCACTTTGTCGGAGTTCTCGTGCTCGCCGGGAAGGCCGTCGAACAGGCCCTCGGCGCCGCGCGGGCGCCACAGCGGCACCCCACCCTCGACGGGCACGTCGAGCGGGACGACAGTGGCCTCGTCGGCCGAGTCGAGCGCCGCGAGGACGATCCGCATGTTCGCCACGCTCTGCGCGATCGTGCCCACCACCGGCTCGCCGTGCCGCACGGCGTCGGCGAAGTCGCAGAGCTCGCCGTAGTAGCCGTTGTCGATGCCGCGGAAGACGTCGGTGCGGGTGGTGCCGTCCGCCCGCGTGAGCGTGACCCGCCGCTCCCGCTCAGGACCGGAGAGCACGAGAACGCCCTCGGTGCCGTAGAGGCGCATGTCGTTCGGCTCCTCCGGCACCGGCACCTCCGAGTAGCAGGCCGTGTAGTTGCCGATCGCGCCGGAGGCGAAAATGAGGTTCAAGGCGAGGTCCGACGGGGAGTCGATCGTGCTGTTCGCCCACTGCACCGCGCCGTGCACCCGAACCACCTCGCCGCAGAGCATCCGGATCTGCGCGATGTCGTGCACGCCGGCGTCGAGGTGGACGCCACCGCGGTACTGCGGCTTCTGCCGCCACGGCGTGCCGTTGAACCGGCCCTCGCGCGGCACCATCTGCCCGGCACGCCGGTACGCCATCAGGTGCAGCTTGCCGATCGCGCCGTCGTCGAGCAGCGCGCGGGCGTGACGGATGTCGTCGCGGTAGAAGTAGTTCTCGGCGACGAGCACGACCCGGTCGGGGAACTCGCGCTCGAAGTCGAGGAACGCCCGGGCCTGCTCCTCGTCGGTACCGGTGGGCTTCTCGCAGAGCAGGTGCTTGCCGGCGATCAGCGCGTCACGGGCGATCCCGTACAGCACCGGGATCGGCACCGACACCAGCACCGCGTCGACGTCGTCGCGGGCCAGCAGGTCGCGGTGGTCCGCGTGGTACCTCGACCCGTCGACCCCGCTGTAGGCCGCGAAGCGGGCCGCCTGCTCGGCCGAGCGGTCGGCGAACGCCGTGACGACGTACCGGTCGGGCATGCGACGCAGCGCGGGCCAGTGCAGCTGCTCGACCGCCAGCCCGGTGCCGATCAGCCCGAGCCGGATCGGTTCATCGGCGACCATGGCTCACCCCTGCTTCTCCTTCGGGGCGAGCAGCGGTGCGTTGCCCTGTACGTGCTCGCGCATCGCGGCCCGCGCTGCGTCCGGGTCGCGGGACTCGAGCGCGCGGTAGATGCGCGCGTGGGCCTCGGTGGCCTTGCGCAGGCTCTCCGGGCTCCCCTGGTTGGTCACCCGGCGGCTGGCGGTGCCCAGCCAGCGCGCCGAGTACATGATCCGGTCGAGGATCCGGTTGTTCGCCGCCCGGCAGATCTCCATGTGGAACTCGTGGTCGACCGCGAGGTAGGCGTCCGGGTCGGACTCGAGGCTCGCCATCCGGTCCAGCTCGGTGCGCATGCGCTCCAGCGTCTCGTCCGTGATGGCAGCGGCCGCCATCGCCGCGAGCTCCGGCTCCAGCAGCTCCCGCATCTGGAGCAGCTCGCGCAGCAGTCCGTCGACGTGCTCCGGCGGGAGCCATTCCGCGAGCAGGGGGCTGAGGTAGTCCCACTCGGCCTGCGGCCGGACGACCACCCGACGCCCCTGGGCGATGTCGACGATGTCGAGCGAGGCGAGAATCTTGAGCGTCTCGCGGGCGACCACGCGGGAGACGCCGAACTCACGCGAGATGTCCAGCTCAGAGGGGGCGCGCCCCTCTTCGGTCTCACCGTTCACGAACCGCCGGGTCAGGTGCGCGGCCACCTGCACCGGGAGAGTCCGGACCTTGACAGCGTCCGTCGACTCTTGTCTCCTGTGCATGTCATCAGCTTATAGGACAAGTTGGCATCCTCGCTCCTGGGCGCCGGGAAAACCTTCCGCTCCGCAGGCGAGGTGAGTTCCGCCCTGGCGGTCAGGTCACCCGCTCATGCACTGGGGCGTTCGAAAGGGCAGCTGAAAACCTCGACGAGGAGGTTCCCATGCACACGACGTCCGGTGCGCTGAACCGGCGCCGGTTCCTCGGCGGTTCGCTGGCGCTCGCCGCAGGTGCCGCGGCCGGGCCGTTCCTGGCCGCGTGCGGCGGCGGCGACTCCGGCGGGAAGGCCACGGAGATCAACGCCCTGCTCATCACGGGTGGTGACCGCTACCCCGCCTACTGGGAGAAGGTCACGTCCGCGTTCAAGGAGCAAACCGGGATCACGGTCACCTACGACCTGCTCCAGTTCACGCCGCTGACCTCGAAGGAGATCACGCTCGCGGCGGCCCGCAGCACCCAGTACGACGTCTACAGCACGCACACCGCGCAGATCGGCGCGTTCTTCCCGCACTTCGAGCCGCTCAACAACCACTTCGACGCGGCCGACATCGCCGACTTCTTCCCGGTCGCCATCAAGTACATGACGAACCCGGCCAACGGTGAGCTGGCGGCCATCCCCCGCAACATGGACGCGCGCACCCAGTACTACCGCAGGGACCTCTACGAGGCGGCCGGCGTGCAGCCGGCGACCACGTGGGAGGAGCTCGCGGCCGTCGGGCAGCAACTGACCGGGGGCGGTCGGTTCGGCCTCGTGCTGCCCGGCCAGGGCGACCCGGCCCAGCGGCAGTTCGCCGACTTCCTGTGGCAGGCAGGCGGCGAGTGGCTCGACCAGAACAACAACGTCACCTTCAACTCGACCGCGGGCGTCGAGGCGCTCACCTTCTACCGCGACCTCATCCAGACCCACCGGATCACCCCGTCCGACGTCGTCACCTACCAGTGGAACGAGAACTCCGCAGGCTTCACGAACGGGACGTGCGCCGCGGTGTTCGACTGGCCGGGCGCGTACGCGAGCTTCGGGGACCCGGCCCTGTCCACGGTGAGCGGGTCGTTCGCGACGGCGCCGATGCCGGGCCACAAGACGGAGACCTCCTGCGCGATCTCGCACGGGCTGGCGATCAACAAGTACTCCCGGAAGAAGGACGCGGCCGCGGAGTTCCTCCGGTTCACGGTCACCCCGGACGCCCTGGTCGACCAGTACGCGGAGTTCAAGAACTACCCGAGCCGCGTGTCCACCGCCGACCAGGTGATCGGGAAGGCGCAGGGCCCGGAGCAGCAGTGGCTCTCCGACCTGCGCACCACGATCGAGAACGGCAAGGAGTGGCCGAAGGTGCCGGGCTTCGACAAGGTCTCCACCGTCGTGCAGACGGCCGTCCAGAACGCGCTGAGCAACCAGATGAGCCCGCAGGCCGCCCTCGACGCCGCAGCGGAGGAGAGCACGCGGATCCTGCAGCAGGCAGGGGCGCTGCGCTGACCATGGCCGTCTCGCAGAACGTCCTGGCCCGGGCGCCGGTCGCCCGGCACTCGCGGGTCACCCCGCAGTGGCTCACCGGCTACGCGCTGGCGGCGCCCGCGCTGCTCCTCATGCTGGTGATCTTCCTGTACCCGCTCGGCCACTCGTTCGTCATGAGCTTCTTCCGCTGGGACCTGAACACGGCGGAGAGCCCGTTCGTCGGGCTGGGCAACTACCTCGACCTGTTCACCGGCAGCTCGTTCATGCAGACGCTGCGGAACCAGGTGGTCTTCACCGTGGCGTCGCTGGTGATCGAGGTGGTCGGCGGCATGGCGATCGCCGTACTGCTCAACAGCAAGCTGCGCGGGCTGCGGCCGGCGCGCACGCTGCTCCTGATCCCGCCGATGGTCGCGCCCGCCGTGGTCGGCCTCAACTTCCGCTGGCTGTTCAACGAGCAGTACGGGCTGATCGACGCCACGCTCGTGCGGCTCGGGCTCCCGGCGATCCCGTGGCTGTCCGACCCCGGCTGGGCACTGGTCTCGGTGATCATCGCCAACGCCTGGCAGAACACGCCGCTGCTGGTGCTGCTGTTCCTCGCCGGGCTGCAGGCGATCCCCCGGGAGCCGCTCGAGGCCGCCGCGGTCGACGGGGCGTCGGCATGGCGCACGTTCTGGGCGATCGTGCTGCCGCTGATGCGGCCGGTCGTGGTGATCGCGCTGATGATCCGGATCATCGACCTGTTCCGGACCTTCGACGTGGTCTGGCTCATGACACAGGGCGGGCCGGGCAACGCCTCGAACCTGCTCACCGTGGAGGCCTACAAGCTGGCGTTCCAGAGCGTCGACTTCGGCCACGCCGCGGCGGTGTCGTACGTGGCGCTCGTCCTCTCGCTGATCGTCCTCGCTCTCCTCTACGGGATCCCCCGGCTCACGGCGCGGAGGGCGGCGACATGGCAGAACTGACTCGGGTCCGCCCCGCACCCATCGCGGTGCGGTCTCGGCGGCCGGGCGCGACGGCCGGCCTGGTGGCGCGCTACGCCGTGCTGGTCTTCACGGTGATCCTGTCGATCTTCCCGCTGGTCTGGCTGGTGCTGACGTCGCTGCGCACCTCGGACGAGCTGTTCGCCGTGCCGGTGCAGCTGACGCCGAGCACGGTGACCCTGGAGCAGTACGTCACGGTCTTCACCGAGTACGAGATGGCCGACTACGTCACGAACTCGGTGGTGGTGTCGCTGGCCACGGTGGCGCTGGTGACGGTGCTGGCCCTGCCGTGCGCGTACGTCCTCGCGCGGTTCCGCCTGCCCGGGATCAAGGTCGTGATCACGGTGCTGCTGGTGATGCGGATGATCCCGGTCATCGCGCTCGCCATCCCGCTCTTCGCGGTGTTCTCCGGGGTCGGGCTGCTGGACACGGTGCTCGGACTCGTGCTGACCCACGCGGCCTCGAAGCTGCCGGTGGCGATCTGGCTGTTGATGGCCTTCATCCAGGACCTGCCGAAGGAGATCGAGGAGTCGGCCGAGATCGACGGCGCAGGCGTGTTCCGCAAGCTCGTGTTCGTCGTCGCCCCGCTGATCGGTCCCGGGCTCGCGGCGAGCGCCGTGCTGACCTTCCTGTTCACCTGGAACGACCTGCTCATCGCGCTCACCCTGACGTCCAGCGAGGCCGCCCAGACCCTCCCGGTCGGCCTCACCAACTTCGTCACGCAGTTCGGCATCGACTGGGGCCCGATGTCGGCAGCCGGGGTGCTGATGGTCGTCCCGACCCTGCTCTTCGTCTGGTTCGCCCAGGGCTACCTCGTCAAGGGCCTCGTCGCGGGCGCGGTCCGCGGCTGAGCGCCGACCTCGTCGAAAAGGAGATGTGAGAACTCGTGGACCTATCACTCGACGGCAAGGTGGCGATCGTGACGGGCGCCGCGTCCGGTTTCGGCCGGGCGGTCGCGACGATCCTCGCGGCCGAGGGCGCGCACGTCGCGGGCGCCGACATCAACGAAGCCGGTGTCACGGCGGTGATGAAGGAGCTCGGCGGCGCGTGCCGGGGCTACGGGCTCGACGTCGCGAAGCGGGACCAGTGGACCGACCTGGCGCGCCGGGTCCGCGAGGACATCGGCGAGATCGACATCCTGTGCAACATCGCGGGCCCGGCACCCGGCCCGGTGAGCGGGCACCTCGACACCGACGACGACGAGTGGCGCCGCCAGATCGACGGGCACCTGACCGGCGTCTTCCTCGGGTGCCAGACCGTTCTCCCCGGGATGATGGAGCGGCGCTACGGGAAGATCGTGAACATGTGCTCCTTCACGGCGCACGGCACCGTCGCGAACATCCCCGGGTACGACGCGGCCTTCGGTGGCATCCTCGCCTACACGAAGGACCTGGCGCGTTTCGCGGCACCGCACAACATCAACGTCAACTGCGTGTCGCCCGGCAACATCGAGACCCCGATGACCAAGGGCTGGCTGTCCGAGCCCGGCGCCTACGAGCGGGTGCAGGCGAACACGCCGATCGGGCGCGTCGGCCAGCCCGACGACGTCGCCGCCTGGGTCGTCTTCCTGGCCTCCGACCGCGCGCGGCACGCCGTCGGCATCGAGATCAACGTGTCCGGCGGCCAGCTCATCGGCTAGGACACGGCAGTTCTGTTGGGGGAAGTTCCGTCAGAAGGAGCAGCATGAGGATCGTCAACGTCACGACGGCGGTGGTGGCCTACCACGGCCAGGCCACGCTGGTGCGGATCGACACCGACGAGGGCATCACCGGCTACGGCGAGGCGAACCCGGACGCCGGGGCGGGGGGCGTCGTCGGGCTGATCAACACGTTCAAGGACCTCCTGATCGGCGAGGACCCGCGCAACGTCGAGCGGTGTTGGGAGAAGCTGCGGCGGCGCGTGTTCGCCGGCCCGCAGGCGGGCGTGTTCGTGATCGCGATGAGCGGGATCGAGCTCGCCCTGTGGGACATCGCGGGCAAGGCGGCGGGCCAGCCGGTGCACCGGATGCTCGGCGGCAAGTTCCGCGACCGCATCCGGCTCTACGCCGACTGCGGCGACGGCGACGACCCCGCCGGCTCCGTGGCCGGCTGCGTCGAACGGGCCCAGCGGATGGTCTCCGAGGGCTTCACCGCCATCAAGTTCGACATCGACAACCTGTCGCACCCGGCGAAGTTCGACGCCTACAACCACACCGTGAACGCCGCCGAGCTGCGCTCGATGGTCGAGCGGGTGGCGGCCGTGCGCGAGGCCATCGGCCCCGACGTCGACCTCGCCATCGACCTGCACGCCCGCTACGACGTCCCCAGCGCCTGCAAGATCTCGTGGGAGCTGGAGCCGTTCAACCTCATGTGGCTGGAGGAGCCGATCCCGGCCGAGAACATCGACGCGCTGGTGCGGGTGCGCGCGCAGACCCGCACCCCGATCTGCGCAGGCGAGAACCTCTACCTGCGGTGGGGCTTCCGGGAGCTGCTGGAGAAGGGCGCGGTCGACGTCATCGAGCCGGACGTCCCCAAGTGCGGCGGCCTCGCCGAGGCCAAGAAGATCGCCAATCTCGCGGAGATGCACTACGTACCGTTCGCCCCGCACCTGGTCTCCACGCCGCTGGGCACGATGGCCACGGCCCACCAGTGCGCCTCGATCCCCAACTTCCTCGTGCAGGAGTGGCACGCCCTCGAGGAGCGCGAGGTGTGGGACAGCTACGTGACCGCACCCGACGGCAGCGGGTCGATCGTCAAGGACGGCTACATCACCCTGCCCGAAACGCCCGGCATCGGCGTCGAGCCGAACATGGACGGGGTCCGCAAGCACGCCGTCCCGGGCTTCGGGATCTTCGAGTGACCGGGAGCGGTATGGACGTGGCACAGACCGCGAAGCGGTTGAAGGCGCTCTACTCCGCGGTGGTCTACGACATCATGGACGAGATGGGGCTGCCCCATCAGTGCCTCGACCTCGCCATCGCGCCCCTGGACCGTTCCATGCAGGTCGCAGGGCCCGCGTACACCGTGATGGCGGGCCCGGACATGCGGGAGCGGGACGAGATGCCCCCGAACACCAAGCTGGCCGACTTCGGTGTCTTCACGCAGATGTACGACGGCTGCGTCGTGGTCGTCGGGGCGGCGGGCGAGCGGCAGAGCGGCATCTGGGGCGAGCTCATGAGCAACGCCAGCCGCGCCCGTGGTGCCACCGGCGTCGTCATCGACGGCGGCATCCGCGACGGGCGGCTCGTCCGGGAGATCGACGGCCTGGGCGTCTTCGCCCGCTACACCTCGCCGATCGAGTCGCTGCGCCGCTCCCGGATCCACGACATCGAGATCCCCATCTCGATGACCGGCACCACGACCAGCCAGGTTCGCGTGAACCCGGGCGACTGGATCTTCGGCGACGAGGACGGCGTGCTCGTCATCCCGAAGGACGCCCTCGACGAGGTGCTCGCGAAGTCCGAGGAGGCGAAGGACATCGAGGACAAGGTCCGGGAGGAGGTCCAGGCCGGCGTCCCGGTGATCGACGTCTACAACAAGTACGGGCGGCTGTAGCTCACCTCGGGGCCAGGCAGAGGACGTAGCCGTCCAGGCCCTGACCGCTCTCGAGACCGGCCGTGACCTCGGGATTCGAACCGCAGGCGAGGTCGAAGCCCAAGAAGCCGCTGTCCACCCGCTCGACCACGCGGTAAGCCGCGTCGGGCGCCCCGCAGTCCGCCTTCGCGTAGCCCGGGGTGCCCGACGTCGTGGCCAGGCAGTCGCCCACCTGTGCGGTGTCCGGCGAGGTGTTCGGGTCGACGCCCACCGGACCGAGGCAGAAGAGCAGGTCCGCGGCGAGACCGTCGAGGGAGCCGAGCCCGTTCTGGTCGCCGGTCGTCACCATGTCCCAGCTGTAGCTGGTGCTGGTGCCCGGCACGTCGGAACACTGGTCGATGCCCGCGATCGTCGTGGCGTCCTCGATGCGCCGGAGCACCACCGTCTCGGCGCCGGGATCGGCGCAGTCCACCTTCCGTGCCTCGGAGTTCGCCGCGGCACCCGTGACGCAGTCGCCCTCCTTCGCCACGTTGATCGCCGAGGCGGGATCGACATCACGTGGGCCGATGCAGAGCGTCGAGTCCGAGCCGGAGTCGGAGAAGCTCTCGGTCACCCCCGCCACGGCGATGCAGTCACCGGAGAAGTCGTCGAGCTTCTCGAGGACGCGCAGGGTCGAAGCCGCACAGTCGGCCTTCACGTAGGAGTCCTCGGACTTCTCGACGCAGTCACCCGTCTCCGGTCCCGTCGAGCAGGCGGTGAGACCGCCGCCCGCCAGGATCGCCACGGCGAGCAGCAACAGGACGCGCACCACCATCTCGCTTCCCCCTCATCGATCACTCTTGAAGACTCACAGGAAGCTCACACGTTGGGTCGAAGAGATGTAGGTCACAGACGCCGAGCCACGCCCTGCGGTGCGTCCATGATCAGCGGTTCGGCGCATTCTTGGACGGATTTGGGATGGGAATGCGCCCAACTGGTGATCATGCCGGTGGGCGCGCCGTTCCCGACTCGGGCGCGCAGGCAATCGCTACCCGCTTCAGGACCCGTGCGCTGACGATTCCGTCCGCCGCTCCGTCACCTCGACCTGTTGGTCCGGTTGGCATCACCACCGAATGACGTGGTCGCGTTGACAGCCGTCCCCGACTGGAGGGCACGGCGGTGCACGACGAGACCGTCCCCGCCGGGTGCCCACGCAACTATCCTGTGGTCCCGACCCCTCCCTCGCAGCGCAACCACACGCTAGTTGCCTCGCTCCCAACCGGACTGGCTCGCACGCGGGCCCGGGAGGCAAGGCGAGCACCGCGCAACGCAACCACGGAATCGGCAGTTCCCACCCGGCCACCTACCCGACCGGACACGTTCTCCCCACTCAAGCCGCGTTCACAATAGTGAACACCCCGATCACCCGAAAAGACCTACGGGTCGAACATCTGTTCGCGTAACTGGAGGCATGTCGAGAACCGCGCCAACCCCACCAACTCCTGCCCTCACGGGAAGACCCAAGAAGTGTCCGCGACACCGGCGAATACCCGAGGGCAAGGAATGCGCGCCATGCTGAGCGGCGCGCTACTCGAGACACCAGCCGACCCACCGGTTCCGGCGCCGGGCGCACTGCCAATCACCCCGGCAGAGGCGGCGGCGACTCCACCTCGGATGCCTTGCCGGACGCGCTGTCGGATCCGTCGCCGAACGCCGTGCCGAACGTGACGCCGGACGCCGTGCCGGGCGCGCTGTCAGACGCGCTACCGGACGACCTGCTGAACTCCGCAACGATCAACGCCTGGGTCGATCGGCTGGCCCGGTTCGATCGGGACGTCCCCGACACCGAACGGATCGAGCAGCTGCGGGCCCTGGAACGGTTGAAGTCGGCCGCCGCGGCCGCCCAGGCCCGGATCGCCGTCGACCTGGACACCTCGATGCGGGCCGGGCACGCGGCCACCGGGATGCCGGCGCAGCGGCAGGGCCGCGGGGTGGCCGCGCAGGTGGCGCTGGCCCGCCAGGAATCCCCCTACCGCGGTGGCCGGCACCTGGGGTTGGCCAAGGTCCTGGTCGCCGAGATGCCCCACACCCTGACCGCGCTCGAACAGGGCGCGATCTCCGAATGGCGGGCCGGCCTGCTCGCCCAGGAAACAATCTTCCTGTCCAAGGAATACCGCCAGCTCGTCGACGCCCACCTGTGCGCCGACCCGTCCGGGCTGACCGGGTGGGGGGACCGCCGGTTGACCGCCGAGATCCGCAAGATCGCCTACCGGCTCGACCCGGCCGGATACACCCGACGCCGCGCGAAGGCCGAGTCGGAGCGGCGGGTCACCTCCCGGCCGGCCCCGGACGTCATGGCCCGGGTCACCGCGCTGCTCCCGGTCGCCCACGGGGTCGCCGTCCACGCCGCCCTGCGCGAAGCCGCCGACACCGCGATCGCGGCCGGGGACGGGCGCACCCGGGGCCAGTTGATGGCCGACACCCTTGTCGAACGCGTGACCGGGCAGGCCACCGCGACCGGGGTGCCGGTGGAGATCCACCTGATCATGACCGACCGGACCCTCCTCGGCGAAGGCGAAGGCGACGGCCGTGAGCAGCCGGCGCTGCTGGCCGGGTACGGGCCGATCCCGGCCGGCCTGGCCCGCCGACTCGCGGTGACGGGCGCCGAAACCGAGACCGCCTGGCTGCGGCGGCTGTATGTCATCCCCGAGAGCGGGCGGCTGGTCGGGATGGACTCCACCCGGCGGGTGTTCCCGGCCGGGCTGGCCCGGTTCATCGAGATCCGCGACCAGTACTGCACCACCCCGTGGTGCGACGCCCCGATCCGCCACATCGACCACGCCCTACCCCACCACCAGGGCGGGGCGACCTCGGCGGAGAACGGCAACGGGACCTGCGCCCAGTGCAACTACGCCCGCCAGGCACCCGGCTGGGAAATTCGGCCGGAGCCCGGGTCGCGGCACACGCTGCGGATCACCACACCGACCGGGCACGGCTACCGCAGCACCGCACCCCCACCGCCCGGCCACTCGTCCTCCGACCGACGCCGGCCGCCGGGGCCGCGGGCTCGCCGAGCCCGGGGGACGTCACCACACCGCGGCGATCAACGCACCGCCGCCGGGGCCACCATGGCCGCGCAGATCCGGGCCAGGTCGTCGTCGGTGACACAGGGCGGTATCGCGTAGACCAGTCACGGAACGGGCGTGCGCGGCGCCGTGTCGATCCCAAACGCACAGGACCGCCCCCGTGAGGGCGCGGAGCGTCGTCTCGGAACGATCGCGGCCCGAAGCTCGCTAGGGTCGATCCGTGGACTTGGGGTCGGTCGCGGACTGGGTGAATGCCGCAGGTACGGTCTGCGCTTTCGGTGCCGCCCTGTTCGCCGGAATCGTGGCCGTCGGGAGCTACCGGACTCAGCAAAGAGCGATCGATCGTCAGCTGACCGCCCATGCCGAAGACGAACGTCGGCGAGCGCGGAGCGAACGCCAGTGGCAGGCGAGCAAGGTAGCGGTTTGGGTATATCGCGGACGGAACAGCTGGACCGTGCACGCAGCGAACAGCAGCGGCCTACCCGTCTACCGCCTCACCGTGCGCATAGCAGGCGAGGAACCTCCGTTCTCGGTTGCGATAGAACGAGGCACGCAGGGTCCCACCCCGGCTGATACCGCTCGCAAACTCACCAACGCCCTGCGCGTCGTGCTCGATCAACGGAACGCCCTCCACATGGACCCGAACAAGCTGCATGTCGCGATCGCCTTCACCGACGCAGCCGGGGTCCGCTGGCGACGAGACGAGCGCGGGAAGCTCGACGAGGTGCCCGATTCCTTCGACTTCGACGACGTCGATGAACGGCTGATCGACAGGCTGGTTCCGAGGCACGACGATCGAGATGTGCGGGGGATCCTCTGACTCGGGAACCTCAACCCACCGCTGCCGCGGCCACCGCGGCCGCGCAGATGCGGGCCAGGTCGTCGTCGTCGGTGACGTAGGGCGGCATCGTGTAGACCAGGTCGCGGAACGGGCGCAGCCACACCCCCTCCCGCACGGCGGCGGCGGTCGCGGCCGCCATGTCGACCTCGTGGTCGAGCTGCACCACACCTATGGCGCCGAGGGCACGCACGTCCCGCACTCCGGGCAGGTCGCGCGCCGGCTCCAGTCCGGCGTGGAGCCCCTTCTCGATCCGGGAGATCCCGCCACGCCAGTCGCCACCGAGCAGGAGGCCGAGCGACGCGTTCGCCGCGGCCGCCGCGAGGGGGTTGCCCATGAACGTCGGACCGTGGGCGAGCACCGACAGCTCGCCGCGGGAGATCCCCTCGGCCACATCCGGGGTGCACAGGGTGGCGGCCATCGAGAGGTATCCGCCGGTCAGGGCCTTGCCGACGCACATGACGTCCGGGCTCACGCGGGCGTGATCGGCGCCGAACAGCTCACCGGTGCGCCCGAAGCCGGTAGCGATCTCGTCGAACACGAGCAGCACGTCGTGGGCGTCCGCGAGCTCGCGGAGGGCCTGGAGGTAGCGCGGCGAGTGGAACCGCATGCCGCCCGCGTTCTGCACCACCGGCTCGACGATGACGGCAGCCACCTCGTGCGCGTGCCGCGCGAGCACGGCCGCCAGGTGCTCCACGTAGGTGGGCTCGAACTCGCGGGGCGGCGCGTCGGCGAAGACCTGCTCCGGCAGCGCGCCCGCCCAGACGTGGTGCATGCCGCCGTCCGGGTCGCAGACGGACATGGGGTGCCAGGTGTCGCCGTGGTAGCCGCCCCGCCAGGTGAGCAGCCGCCGCCGCTCGGGACGTCCGCGTGAGCGCCAGTACTGCAGGCACATCTTGATCGCGACCTCGACGGAGATCGACCCCGAGTCGGCGAGGAAGACGTGCTGCAGCGGCTCCGGGGTGATCTCGACGAGAGTGGTGGCCAGGCGGATCGCCGGCTCGTGGGTGAGCCCGCCGAACATGACGTGGCTCATCCGTCCGAGCTGGTCGCGCACGGCCTCGTCCAGCACGGGGTGGGCGTAGCCGTGGATGGCCGACCACCACGACGACATCCCGTCGACCAGCTCGCGCACCCCGTCGACCGGCTCGGCCAACCGCAACCGCACCCCCGCCGCGGACTCCACCAGGTACGGCGGGCGCACCCCCGGCATGGGCGCATACGGGTGCCAGACGTGCTTCCGGTCGAGCTCGAGCAGCTGGGTGGGGGTGAGCACGCGGTCTCCTCCGTGGTCCGTGGGCACCCGACGATGCCAGCACCCCGCGCCCCGTGCCGACACCTGGACGTAACCCAGCTCACCAGAAACCTGAGCGAGCGCTCCAGTAGAATCTGGAGCATTCGCTCAGGTTTCTGCACTGGAGGCCCCGTGCCCTGGCTCTTCCTCGTCGGCGCGATCCTGTCGGAGGTCGTCGCGACCCTCGCACTCAAGCTCTCCGAGGGCTTCTCCAGGCTCGTCCCGTCGGTCGTCGTCGTGATCGGGTACGTCGTCGCGTTCGGCATGCTGTCCCAGGCGTTGACGCGCGGAATGGCGATCGGCGTCGCGTACGGCGTGTGGGCGGCGGCCGGGGTCGCACTCGTCGCGGTCGCAGGCGCCGTGTTCTTCGGGGAAGGCATGACGGTGGTGCAGGTCGGCGGGATCGCGCTGGTCATCGCCGGCGTGCTCGCCCTCGAGCTGGGGGCGGCGCACTGATCACCGACGGACGCAGGCGCAAGGGCGAGCAGCGCCGCAGACAGCTCCTCGACGCGACGATGCGGGTGATCGAGCGAGCAGGGGTGGCAGCCGTGAGCCAGCGGGTGGTCGCGCAGGAGGCGGGCGTCCCGCCGAGCGCCGTCACCTACTACTTCCCGACAGTCGACGACCTGCTCGTCGCGGCGCTCGCCGGTTGCAACGACGACTACCTGCGCCACCTCGACGAGTGCACGCGCGATCCCGACCCGATCGGGGCGCTGGCCCGGGTGATCACCGAGAGCAACGGCTCCCTGCGAGCGCACGCCGCCGCGGAGTACGAGCTCTTCCTCATCGCCGCCCGCCGTCCGGAACTACGGCCGGAGATCGAGCGCTGGACGGCCGCCCTGGACGCCTACCTCGCCCCCCACGTCGCCGACCCCGTGCGCCGGGCGGCCGCGGCCGCAACCGTCGACGGACTGCTCCTCCGCTGCTTCCTCGCGGGCGACCCGCCGAGCGCCGACGAGGTGCGCGCCGTGCTCGCGAGCGTCCTCGGCTGCTGATCAGGCCGAGCGCCGCGGCCCGGGCAGGATGCGCTCCACGATCTCGGTGACCAGGTCGTCGACCTGTCCCTCCGGGAAGAGGTCGGGAAGCGTGAGCCGATCCAGGATCAGCCAGTTCAGCGCCAGGTAGAGCACGACCACGGTGGTGGCGTCGCCCGGCAGGCCGGACTCCTCGTGGTTGCGGATGTTGAAGTCGAGGTCGGCGCGGATCCGCTTGCTGAGCAGCTCGCGCAGTTCGGGCCGGCGCGTGCTCTCCAGGCGCAGCTCCAACAGCGCCAGGTAACCGGAGCGGAACTCGGTGACCCGCTTCACGATGTCGCACATGAGCTCGGTGACCCGGTCGCGGTCCCGGGGCCCGGAGAGCGCGGCTTCGAGCACGGTGGCGTCGGGCTCGAGCCGCTCGTAGTAGCGGTGGCCGACCTGGGTGAGCAGCTCGTCGCGGCTGCTGAAGTAGTTGGAGGCCGTGCCGACGGGCACCTGCGCCTCCGTGTCGACCGCGCGGAAGGTGAGCCCGCGCGCCCCCTCCCTGGCCAGCACCTCGATCGCCGCGTCCAGGAGCGTCGCCCGCCGAGCCGGGTTCTGCCGCATCCGCATCTCCTCCGTTGACACCACTTCAGGTGTAGTACTACAGTTCAACCACTACGTTCAGAGTACTACGGAGGAGGCGCCACATGCGAGCCACACCCGTCCCGCAGCCCCGCCCGCACCGTCCGCAGCAGGCCACCAAGCCGCGCCCGTTGCCCCGTCCCCGGCCCGTGCTCCGCCCCCGCGGCAACAGGTAACCGAAACCACGACAGGAAAGGCCCGAGCGTGCGAAAGCTCGTCTACTACGTCGGCACGACCATCGACGGCTTCATCGCCGCCCCGGACGGGAGCGCCGACTTCTACCCGGTCACGCCGGACGTGATCGAGTTCCTCAGCACCGCCTACCCCGACGCCCTGCCCACCCACGTGCGCGAGCAGCTCGGGGTGGACGTCCCCAACCCGAACTTCGACGTCGGGGTACAGGGCCGCGCCACCTACCAGGCCGCCCTCGACATCGGGGTCACCAGCCCGTTCGCGCACCTGCGGCAGTACGTGGTCTCCACGACCTACGAGAGTGAGGATCCCGCCGTCGAGATCATCTCGACCGACGTCGTCGGCCGGATCCGGGAGCTCAAGGCCGAGGACGGCAAGGACATCTATCTCATGGGCGGGTCCCGGCTCGCCGGGACCCTGCTCGCGGAGATCGACTCGATCGTCCTGAAGGTCTACCCGGTGGTGGCCGGGGCCGGGATCCCGCTGTTCACGGGCGACTTCACGCCCACGAGCTTCACGCTGACCGGCACCCGGACTCTGGAGGGCGGAACGGTGATCCTCACCTACGACCGATGAGTTTCCCAGCCGCCGCGGGTCCTACCTCCGAGATCCCGACGAGCCCGGAGGAACGAGAGCGATGACGACGGCGCAGCCAGTGCGGGCCGGTCGGCGCGAGTGGATCGGCCTCGCCGTCCTCGCGCTGGCCTGCCTGCTCTACGTGATGGACCTGACGGTGCTGCACCTCGCCATCCCCGCGTTGAGCGAGGACCTGCAGCCGACGAGCACGCAGCTGCTGTGGATCATCGACGTCTACGGCTTCATGGTGGCCGGTGCACTCGTCACGATGGGCACGCTCGGGGACCGGATCGGCCGGAGGCGGCTGCTGCTGGTGGGCGCAGCCGCCTTCGGAGCCGTGTCGGTGCTCGCGGCCTTCTCCACCACCCCCGAGATGCTCATCGTCAGCCGAGCGCTCCTCGGGATCGCCGGAGCCACCGTGGCCCCGTCCACGCTGTCGCTGATCTTCCACATGTTCCAGGACCCGAAGCAGCGCTCGCTCGCCGTCGGGATCTGGATCGGGGCGTTCTCCGCAGGCAGCGCGATCGGGCCGGTGCTCGGCGGGCTGGTGCTCGAGGCGTTCTGGTGGGGATCGGTGTTCCTGCTCGCACTGCCGGTGATGGGCGCACTGCTCGTGCTCGGCCCCCGCGTGCTGCCCGAGTACCGCGACCCGGGCGCGGGCCGGCTCGACCTGCGCAGTGCCGCGATGTCCGTCGTCGCCCTGCTCGCGATCGTGCACGGTTTGAAGGGCATCGCCCAGGACGGGATCGCGATCGAGCCGGTGCTCAGCATCGTCGGCGGCGCGGTCGTCGGAGCGCTGTGGGTGCGCCGCCAGCAGCGGCTCGCCGACCCCATGATCGACGTCGCCCTGTTCCGGATCCGCAGGTTCAACGCCGCGCTCGTCGTGAACTTCCTGGCGATCTTCGTGATGATCGGGTACTTCCTGTTCATCGGTCAGTACCTGCAGCTGGTGGCCGGGATGTCGCCGCTGCAGGCCGGCCTGTGGTCGCTGCCGGGCGCGCTCGGTTTCGTCGTCAGCTCGCAGTTCGCGCCGCGCTACCTGCAGCGCATCCGGGCCGCGAACGTGGTGGCCTGCGGGCTCGCCGCCGCGTCGGCCGGGCTGTTCGTGCTCACCACGGTGCAGGTCGACGGCGGGCTCGTGGCGATCGTCGTCTCGTCGGTGGTGATCTCCCTCGGCATGGGCCCGGTGTTCGGCCTGACCACCGAGATGGTCGTCGGCTCCGCCCCCACGGAGAAGGCGGGCGCGGCCTCGGGCATCTCGGAGACGGCCGCGGAGCTGGGCGGGGCGCTCGGGATCGCGGTGCTGGGCAGCATCGGCGCCACGATCTACCGCAACGGCGTGGCGGCCGGCCTGCCCGCCGCCGTGCCGGACGAGGCCGGGCACGCCGCCCGCGACACGCTCGGCGGGGCCATCTCGGCGGCCGCGCACCTGCCCGAGCCCGCGGCGACCGCACTGGTCGACGTTGCGCGCGAGGCGTTCGTCGCGGGGCTGCAGCTGACCTCCGCGGCGGCCGGGGTCATCGCCGCGGGCATCGCGGTGGTCGCCGCCGTGGCGCTGCGCGACGGCGAGGCCGAGCAGCAGGAGCCCGAACCCGAACCGTCCTACTGCTGAAGCCCGCGGACGAAGGCCTGGATGTCCGCCACCAGCAGGTCGGGTGCCTGCAGCGACGCGAAGTGGCCGCCGCGCTCGTACTCGGTCCACCGCACCACGGACAGGGAACGCTCGGCCAGCGCGCGCAGCGCCCCGTCGCCGGGGAACACCGCGACCGCCGTGGGCACCTCCACCCGCTTCCCGCCGTAGAACGCGCTGCCGGCCTCCTTGTAGAGGCGGGCGGCCGAGCCTGCGGTGCGGGTGAACCAGAAGATCGAGACGTCGGTGAGGAACGCGTCCGGGTCCACCGGCGTCTGCACTGCGCGGGTCGGGTCGTAGTCCACGAACCACTCCAGGTTCCACGCGAGCAGGCCGAGCGGGGAGTCGGTGAGGGCGTAGGCGAGCGTCTGCGGGCGGGTCGACTGGATCGTGGCGTAACCGGCGCGCTCCGCCCACTCGGCGGCCCCGGCCTGCAGGCGGGCCACGTCATCGGGATCGAGCCCGGCGGTCGGGTCCGCAGCGGTCCAGTCGACGGCCGTGACGAGCGCGTTGACGTGCACGCCGGCGACGTGCTCGGGCGCCACCCGCGCCACCTCCGGGGAGATCAACGAGCCGAAGTCACCGCCCTGTACGACGTAGCGCTCGTAGCCGAGCCGGTGCATCAGCTCCGCCCACGCGCGGGCGATCCGGCGCACGTCCCACCCGCGCTCGCGGGTGGGACCGGAGAAGCCGAAGCCGGGCAGCGACGGCGCCACCAGGTGGAAGGCAGGGTCGCCGGTGACCAGCGGCTCGACGATCCCGGCGAAGTCGGCGAACGTGCTGGGCCAGCCGTGAGTCAGCAGCAGCGGCACCGCGGCCGGGTCGGTCGAGCGGACGTGCGCGAAGTGCACGTTCTGGCCGTCGATCTCCGTCACGAACTGCGGGAGCTCGTTCAGCCGCTCCTCGTGGGCCCGCCAGTCGTACGTGCCGCGCCACCGCCGCGCCAGGTCACGCAGGTGACCGGCCGCGACGCCGTACTCCCAGCCGGCGTCCGGCAGCTCGTCGGGCCAGAGCGCCCGCTCCAGGCGGCGGTGCAGGTCGTCGACGTGGGTCTGGGGCACGGCGATGCGGAACGGTTCGATCACATCTGGTGACGCTAGGCCGGGCTGCGGTCACATCCCGTCCTCTTTCAGCGCGCACCCAACCGATCCACGCCCCGGGCGGTCGTCCCCACCAGCAGGCGAACGACACCGAGGGAGAGCGACCATGATGCGCATCCGTTCCACGATCACCCGGGCCGCCGCGGCGGTGGTACTCGCGGCGGGCGCCATGGTCCTGAGCGCCGCCCCGGCGAGCGCCGCACCCAACACGTGGGCCGCCATCGCGATCTCCGTGCAGACCGGCAACATCGGCTACGCCTACGAGCACCCCTCCGGCTCGGCGGCGGCGCGCGCCGCGGTCAGGAAGTGCGGGGCGAGCGACTGCCAGGAGGCCGTGCGCGTGACGAACGGCTGCGCCGCCGTGGCCCAGGCCAAGAACCTCGCGTGGGGCTGGGGGTACGCCGCGTCGCTCGAGGAGGCCAAGCGCGTGGCGGTGCGCTCGACCCCGGGCAAGGGCGCGCGCGTGCTCGCGTACGCCTGCAGCGGCGCCCACCGCTGAGCCATAGGGTGAGCGGGTGGCTCGCGTCGACGTCGAGATCAGCGCACCCGAGGGCAACTGTCGCGCATCCCTGC
Source organism: Pseudonocardia hierapolitana (assembly GCF_007994075.1). Lineage (NCBI taxonomy): Bacteria > Bacillati > Actinomycetota > Actinomycetes > Pseudonocardiales > Pseudonocardiaceae > Pseudonocardia > Pseudonocardia hierapolitana. The sequence goes on from NZ_VIWU01000001.1 coordinate 3,201,570, forward strand.
ACGTGCCCGAGGGCGACGGGCCCTGGCCGGGCGTGCTCCTGTTCCCGGATGCGGGCGGGCTGCGGGAGACCAAGCGCGTCATGGCCGACCGGCTCGCGGGCATGGGCTACGTGACGCTGGTGCCGGACGTCTACTACCGCGAGGGCGAGTGGTCGCCGTTCGACGTCGCCACCCTGTTCACCGTGCCCGACGAGCTCGCGCGGATGGCCGGGTACTCGAGCAAGCTCACGCCGGAGCGGATCGCCTCGGACAGCGGCGCCTACCTCGACTTCCTGCTGGCGCGGCCCGAGGTCGCCGGCACCGCGGCCGGGACCACGGGCTACTGCATGGGCGGCCGGATGTCGCTGATCACGGCCGGTGCGCACCCGGACGAGGTCGCCGCCGCCGCGTCGTTCCACGGGGGGCGGATCGCCGTGGCGGACGACCCGCAGAGCCCGCACCTCGCGGCCGGCCGCATCACCGCCACCGTGTACGTGGCCGGGGCGCAGGACGACGACCACTTCACGGCCGAGCAGGCGCAGCTGCTCGACACGGCGCTCACCGAGGCCGGTGTGCGGCACACCGTGGAGTTCTACCCGGCGAAGCACGGGTTCGCGGTGCCGGACAACGACACGTACGACCCGACCGCAGAGGAACGGCACTGGAAGGCGCTCGAAACCCTCTACGGGTCAGCGTTGCAGGCCTGATCCAGGCCACGCCGCACCCACTCGACGACCCGCCGCGCGGTCTCCGCGAGCTCGAGCGTGGTGGTGTCGAGCAGATCGACGGGAGGGTCGAGGGCCGGCCCGTTGTGGCGCAGCCAGTCGTTGAACTCCACCGTCTCCGCGATCCGCGGCTCGTCCCAGCCCCGCCAGGCCGGACGCGCGCGCAGCCGGGACCGGAGCAGGTCGGGCTCGGCCACCAGCGCCAGGTAGTGGATGTCCCCGACGAAGACGCGCTCCGGACGCCGCTCGAACTGCTCCGGCACCACCGTGCCGACCAGCACGACCGGTCGCCCGCTCTGGTGGATCATCGCGGCCATCCGCAGCCAGACCCGGCGGAAGCCCGCGAAGTCGTCGGCCGGATCCTGCAGGCCTGCGGCCCACAGCACGTCCTGCTCGACCACGACCGCCACGTCGGCCAAGGCCTGCGGGAGCAGGCGGGCCACCGTGGACTTGCCCGCCCCGCTCGGGCCGGTGAGCGCGAACAGCGGCAGCCGCCGGAACGGCTGCCGGTGTCCGCAGTCGGCGCAGATCAGCACCGGTGCATCGGGTGCGACGACCGGGTCGGTGAACCGGGCAGCGCACCCGAGGCAGATCTGCAGGTCGACCGGGCGGTGGCTGCTCAACGCCGAATGCTCGCTCGGCAAGCCTCGCTCAGCGCTCTCTGCCCGCTCGGCGAACCTCGCTCATCCGAACAGCTCGTCGAGGAAGCCCTTGCGGCGCTTCTGCCCCCCGTGGTGGCCGTAGGGCGGCGGCGAGTCGCTGTAGTGGCCGCGCTGATGCCCGTACGGGGGCGGCGAGTCGCTGTAGCGCCCGCCTCCGTGCCGCTGGTGGGGCGGGGGTGAGTCGGCGTAGTGGCCGGGCGCACCGGCGTGGCCACCGTAGAAGCTCCGCTCGGCGTTGGCGATCTGCTCGAGCTCGCCACGGTCGAGGAAGATCCCCCGGCAGCCCTGGCACTGCTCGATGTGTACGCCTTGCTTGTCGACGGTATGCATCCGGTTCTGACACTTCGGACAGATCACCCAGCCGAGCGTAGCGGGGCGGTTGCGTCTCGTGTGTCGCAACCACCCCGCCGTCCGGGGACTCAGAACTCCATGCCGCCCGCGGGATCGCCGCCGACCTTCTCCTTCTCCGGCTTGTCGGCGATGACGGCCTCGGTGGTGAGGAACAGCGCCGCGATGGACGCGGCGTTCTGCAGGGCCGAGCGGGTGACCTTGGCGGGGTCGATGATGCCGGCCTTGATCAGGTCCTTGTACTCGCCGGTGGCCGCGTCCAGGCCCTCGCCCGCGTTCACGCCGCGGACCTTCTCCGCGACGACGCCGCCCTCGAGGCCGGCGTTGACCGCGATCTGCTTGAGCGGGGCCTCCAGCGCGACCTTGACGATGTTCGCGCCGGTGGCCTCGTCACCGTCCAGGCCCAGGCCCTCGAACAGACCCGCGCCGGCCTGGATCAGGGCGACGCCGCCGCCGGCGACGATGCCCTCCTCGACCGCGGCCTTGGCGTTGCGCACCGCGTCCTCGATGCGGTGCTTGCGCTCCTTGAGCTCGACCTCGGTGGCCGCGCCTGCCTTGATGACCGCGACGCCGCCGGCCAGCTTGGCCAACCGCTCCTGCAGCTTCTCGCGGTCGTAGTCGGAGTCGGTGCGCTCGATCTCGGAGCGGATCTGGTTGACCCGCCCGGCGATCTGGTCGGCGTCGCCGGAGCCGTCGACGATGGTGGTCTCGTCCTTGGTGACCACGACCTTGCGGGCGCGGCCGAGCAGGCCCAGGTCGGCGTTCTCCAGCTTGAGGCCGACCTTCTCCGAGATCACCTCGCCACCGGTGAGGATGGCCATGTCGGTCAGCATCGCCTCCCGACGATCGCCGAAGCCGGGGGCTTTCACCGCCACCGAGGAGAACACGCCCTTCAACTTGTTCACCAGGAGCGTCGCGAGCGCCTCCCCCTCGACGTCCTCGGCGACCACCACGAGCGGCTTGCCCGTCTGCATCACCTTCTCCAGCACGGGCAGGAGATCACGCACGTTCGAGATCTTCGAAGCGACGAACAGCAGGTAGGGCTCGTCCAGGACGGCCTCCATCCGCTCCGCGTCAGTCACGAAGTGCGGGGCGAGGTAGCCCTTGTCGAAGCGCATGCCCTCGGTGAGCTCCAGCTCCAGCCCGAAGGTCTGCGACTCCTCGACGGTGATGACGCCTTCCTTGCCGACCTTGTCCATCGCCTCGGCGATCAACTCGCCGATGGTGGCGTCGGCCGCGGAGATCGACGCGGTGGCCGCGATCTGCTCCTTGGTCTCGACCTCCTTGGCGGACTTGAGCAGCGCCTCGGAGACGGCCTCGACGGCCTTCTCGATGCCCCGCTTCAGCGCCATGGGGTTCGCGCCGGCGGCGACGTTGCGCAGCCCCTCACGGACGAGGGCCTGGGCCAGCACGGTGGCGGTGGTGGTGCCGTCACCGGCGATGTCGTCGGTCTTCTTGGCGACCTCCTTGACCAGCTCGGCCCCGATCTTCTCCCAGGGGTCCTCGAGCTCGATCTCCTTGGCGATCGACACACCATCGTTGGTGATGGTGGGCGCGCCCCACTTCTTCTCCAGCACGACGTTGCGGCCGCGCGGGCCCAGCGTCACCTTCACGGCATCGGCGAGGGTGTTCATGCCACGCTCGAGCCCGCGGCGCGCCTCCTCGTCGAAAGCGATCATCTTCGGCACTGCTTCTCCCAACGCTCCGGGCGGACGGCACCTGCGCCCGCGACGGCTGGACCGGGGTCCCACCGGCGCCGACCACCGTTCTGGCACTCGCGCACCACGAGTGCCAGAACCACGATAGCCAAAACTTGCGCGCACGCAAACTTGCGCGCACGCAGTATGCTGCGCGCATGGACAGCCTGCGCGAGCGCAAGAAGACCGCCACCCGGGAGGCCATCAGCGCGGCGGCGCTGCGCCTCGCCCTGGAGAACGGCCCGGAGAACGTCCGCGTGGACGACATCGCCGAGGCAGCGGGGGTGTCGCCCCGGACGTACAACAACTACTTCTCCAGCCGGGAGCAGGCGATCGTCGCCGCGATCTCGGCCGAGCGCGCCCTGCGGATCGCCGCCGCGCTGCGGGAACGGCCGGCAGACGAGCCGCTCGCCGACGCGGTGGTCGCGGCCGTCGTCGAGCAGTACGTCACCGAGGCCGAACCGGGCAGCGACGCCTTCGCGCTGCTCACGTCGGCGCCGGCGCTGCGCGCCGAGTTCCTCGGCACGGTCGCCGCCATCGAGCAGCCGCTCGCCACCGCGATCGGAGAGCGCACCGGGATCGACGAGCTCCGGGCGACGGTGCTCGCGGCCGCGGTGTCGGCGGCGGCGCGGGTGGCCGCGGGCCGGTGGCTCACGCCGGCGGGTGGAGGGCTCGTCGTTGCGCCGTCCACCTCGCTCGCCGACGCCCTGCGCGAGGCGCTCGCGCACGTCGTGCCGGCGCTGCAGGCCGTCAGCGGCCGGTGATCCGCTCCGCCAGGTGCACGGTGACCGTCTCGCCCGGGCCCTTGCCGATCGCCCGCTGGAGGTCGCCCTTCACGGGCAGCTTGTGGGTGCCGTCCCCCAGCGCCATGAACGAGCTGCGGAACGGGTGACCGTCCACGGTGCCGCGGACCTTGACCAGCCCGCGGGTGCCGAAGAACTCGGCCGAGCCGGGCATCACCACGTAGGTCCAACCGCCCGGGTTCGGGCTCTTCTGCAGGACGGCACTGAACTCGTGGTCGAGGGGCTGGTTCTCGGTCATCGTTCCTCCTCCGCAGGGACGGCCGGGTTGCCCGTCCACAACCGGAACGTCGAAGGTGGCCGGGCGTCCTCGACATCCCTCCGGAGGATTTCTACCGGCCCACGACCGCGGTCGCGTGGTCGCCGAACACGAACGGGGACGGCTCGCACTCGGCGATGAAGTCCGCGGGGAACCCGCGCTCGAACTCCACCGCGGCCTCCAGCCGGGCGACGGCGTCGGCGGGCAGGACGAGGTCGAGCGCACCGAGGTTCTCGGCGAGCTGCTCGACCCTGCTGACGCCGACGAGCGGGTGCACGGCCGCCGATCTGCTGCGCGTCCAGGCGATCGCCACCTGCGCGGGCGTCGCACCCAGCTCGGCGGCGACGGCGCGCACGGCCTCGGCAGCGGCCTTGTCGCGGGGGGTGAAGGCAGCCGGGTCGGCTCGCCGGGAGCCACCGGCGAGCCGGCCCGACGCGAGGGGCGCCCACGCGGCGACGCTCATCCCGAACGCCTCCGCCATCGGCAGCAGCTCCCGCTCGATGTCGCGCTGCAGCAGGCTGTAGGGCACCTGCAGGCCGGCGAACGGGGTCCAGTCGCGCCACTGCGCGAGCGTGTTCGCACGGGCGACCACCCAAGCCGGGGCATCGGAGATCCCGACGTAGAGGATCTTGCCCGCGCGCACCGCGTCGTCCAGCGCCCGCATCGTCTCCTCCAACGGGGTGTGCCGGTCGAAGACGTGCACCCAGTAGACGTCGATGTAGTCGGTGCGCAGCCGCCGCAGGCTCCGCTCCAGGGAGAGCACGAGGTTCTTGCGGTGGTTGCCCGCGGCGTTGGCGTCGCCCGGATCGCGCGACAGCGTGTACTTGGTGGCGAGGACGAACCGGTCACGGCGCTCGAGGACGGAGCCGAGCAGCTCCTCCCCGTTGCCGTAGGCGGATGCGGTGTCCAGGACGTTGCCTCCCGCGTCCGCGTAGGCGTCGACGATCCGGCGGGTCTCGCGCGGATCGTCGAGGACCATCGTGCCGAGGAAGAGCTCCGAGACGCGCAGGCCGGTCCGACCGAAGAGCCGATACTTCATGCCCGGGATCGTCGGCCGATCCGGCGACGCCAGGGAGACCGCGCCAGGGACCCCCTACGCTCGGACGCGTGACCGACAACGCGCTCGGCGCCTTCCTCCGCGCCCGGCGGGAGGCGATCGGGCCGGCCGACGTGGGACTGCCGACCGGGACCCGGCGTCGCACACCCGGGCTGCGCCGGGAGGAACTGGCGTCGCTCGCGGGTATCAGCGTCGAGTACCTGACGCGCCTGGAACGCGGCAGCGACCGCCGCCCGTCCGCACAGGTGATCGGGGCACTCGCCGACGTGCTCGGCCTCTCGCCCGAGGAGCGGGTGCACGTCCACCGGATGGTCAAGGTCGTCTCGGGCGAGGTGTGCGTGCAGGCGCAGGCGCCGTCGCGGACCGTGCGGCCCACCGTGCTCGCCCTGCTCGACCGGCTCGAACCCACCCCGGCGCTGGTCGTCGCTCCGCACTGCGACGTGCTCGCCTGCACCGACGGCTTCCGCCGCCTCGCGGCGCCGACCGGGCTGTTCGACGCCACCGAGCCCAACCTGGCGCGCTTCGTCTTCGGCGATCCCCGGGCACGCGCGGCGTTCCCCGACTGGGAGCGCGTGGCCGACGAGCGCGCCGCCGCGCTGCGGGCCGCCGCCGACCTCGGCGATCGCACGGCTGCGGCGCTCGCCGACGAGCTGTCGATCACCGAGGGTTCCGAGTTCGCCCGGCGGTACGCGGCCGGTGGCGCGCTGCCGCCGTGGACGGGCGTCGAGGAGTGGAAGCACCCGACGGCGGGCGTGCTGCGCCTGGCCTTCGAGAGCCTCACGCTCCCCGGGCCGGAGGAGCAGCGCCTGGTGGCCTACCTCCCGGCCGACGCCGCCACCGCCGAGGCCGTTGCCGGGCTCGAGCAACCCGCGCTCATCAGCTGAACCGCTGCTCCAGGCGGAACGCCACCTCCTCTCCTGCCCCGTGCTTGCCGATCAGCGTGCACAGCGCGGCCCGCACCGGAAGCCAGTGCGGGCCCCGCGCGGCGTGGCGCCGATTCATCGGTGCTCGGCGAACCAGGCGATCCAGCGCCGCTGACCAGGGGTTTCCACCGCCCGCGGCCGGTAGTGGCTCCGGGTCCAGGCGACGGCGTCCCCCACCGGGTGCCCGGCGAGGACGGCCATGCAGGCGATCACGGTTCCGGTGCGGCCCGTGCCACCGGTACACGCGATCTCGACGCGCTCCCCCGATCGCGCCCGCCGGTACGCCTCGACGATCTGCGCTGCCGCCGCGGCGGGGTCGCGCGGGGTGCGGAAGTCGGGCCAGTCGATCCACGTCGCGGGCCAGTCGGGCCGCCACTCCTCGCGGCGCCCCGGCAGCAGGCGTGGCCGGTCCGGCGGATGCCCGAGGTAGAGGCCGAACTCCGGCGGTGGCCCGGCCGGGAACGGCTCCCGACGTCCGCGACCGCGCACGAGCGTGCCGTCGGGCAGCGCGGTGGCGCCGGAGAGCGGGCCGATCATGCCGCCTCCTGCGCCATCGCACCCACGAGGCGCAACAGTTCGACGTTCGCCTCGACCGACCCGACCACGATCACCTTGAGCCGGTCGCGCTCCGGTTCGTGCACCACGTCGACGTGGGGCGCGCGCGCGGGCTTCGGCAGCTCTCTGATGAACGTGGCCAGCCGCTCCGCGGCGCCCGCGTCGATGCCGTCGACGTCGATGACGCTGGTGACCTCGAGCTGCCGCGGCTGGGCAGGCCCGCCGGTGAGCGCCTGCAGGTCGGCGTGGGAGACCCGGTACTGCTTGCCGATGCGCACCGCACCCAGCCGCCCGTCGCGCACGTAGTTGCGCACGGTGCGGACGTGCAGGCCGAGCCGGTCGGCAACATCCTCCAGGGAGTACCACTCACTCATACTCCCTATCCTTCCCTATCAAGGGAAGTTTGAGTCAAGATAGGTGGCCACGCCGCTGCAACAGCGCCATTCCGGCAGCGCCGGCGAGCCCCACGGCGAGCAGCGCGAGCGGGGCCACCGCCCGCCAACCGGGTCCGGTCAGGTCGAGCAGTGCTCCTGCTGCGGCCGACACCGCCGCGGCGAGCAGCGCGGACACCAGGTGGTAGAAGCCGTAGTACGTCCCGATGAGCCGCTCGCTGCCCACCACCGGCAGCAGCTGCATCGTGAACGGGTTGGCCAGCGCGATCCCGAACGTGAACACCACCGCGCCTGCGAGCACCGGCACCGCGGCGGCCGGGGCGATGCCGGTCGCCGTCGGCAGCAGCGGAGCGGAGACCGCGACCGGGGCGAACCCGACGCCCATCAGCGCCAGCCCCACGGCCACGCACGTGCCGGGCGGCCAGCGGCGACCACCCCACGCGGCGACCCGCACGTACAGCGCGATGCCGGCGACGGTGGACACCGCGAAGAGGACGCCGACGGCGGCGGGCGTGCCGGTCACCCGCTGCGCCTCGAGCGGGAAGACCAGGTAGACCTGGTTGTACAGGGCGAAGTAGGCCGAGCCGCAGAGCGTGAAGGCCACGAACCGGCGGTTGCGCACCACCGCTCCCCAACTGCCGAGCACGCCATCGGCGTGGGTCTCGACCGGGTGCGCCGGCAGCACCAGCACCTGTGCCACGGTGAGCAGCAGGAACGTCACGCATGCGACTGCCGCGACCAGCCGGAAGTCCACCGCGAGCAGCGCCGCGCCCAGCAGCGGCCCGACGAACGCGCCCGCGTCGGCGGCCGTGTTGAACACGGCGAACGCGCCCGCGCGGCCCTCCCCCGCCTCCCGGCTCAGGTACGCGCGGACGGCCGGGTTGAACAGCGCTCCCGCGAACCCGGTGAGCACCGCGGCGGCCACGATCCCCGCCGGCGAGGTGACGACCGCGAACAGCCCGAACGCCAGCACCCGAAGGGCGCACCCCAGCACGATCACCGGGCGGGCGCCGAGCCGGTCGGCCGCGGTGCCGCCCACGAGGAAGAGACCCTGCTGGGACAGGGTCCGGACGCCGAGCACCACGCCGACCAGCGCGGCGGCGTAGCCGAGGTCGTCGACCAGGTAGGTCGCGAGGAACGGCACGACCATGTAGAAGCCGACGTTGATCCCGAACTGGTTGACGACGAGCAACCGGGCCGCAGGCGGGAGGGCCCGGAACTGCGCGCGGACGGACGGCGTGGTCACGCGACGGGAGCGTCCAGCGGGAGCTCGAAGTGGACGGTCGCGAACCGGGGGTCGCTCTCCCGTCCCCGGTCGTCGCGGATCTCGACGACGGGGAGCGACCGCCAGAACGGCTCGGCCGCGGGCACCTTCGTGTTGGTGTGCAGGTAGATCACCCGGAAGCCGCCGTCCGCGCGGACGAACTCCTGGCAGGCGGCCACGAGGCGGCGCGCGAGGCCGTGCCTGCGGTGCTCGGGCAGCGTCGCCACCCGCAGCAACTGCGCGACGGCCTGCCGGTCGGCGTAGCGATGGCCCAGCTCCGGTGGGTGCGGCGGGACGTTGGGGCCGCCGATCCGGATCGCCGCGGTGGACACGACCGTGCCCGCCAGGTCGACGGCGACGAACATGGCCTGCCGCGGGTTGTCCACGTAGGTCTCGACGGGGCGGTCGAGGTCCCAGTGCCACTGCAGCTGGTAGCCGTAGCCGAGGTCGGTCTCCGCGGTGTGCAGGACGACGGCGCGCGCGCCGTCGAGATCCTTCTCGGTCACGGCGCGGCGGATCGCGTAGTCGGTCATGAGTCCCCTTCTTCAGCCGGCGACGCCGGTCAGCGGATCGGTCGGGTAGGCGGCCAGCAGGGCCCGGGTGCGGGAGTGCGTCGCGTCGCTGCGCAGGCGGGCGACCGGGAGGTCATCGACCAACCGCCCGCCGTCCAGCACGGCGATGCGGTCGCACAGCCGCTCCAGCACGTGCAGGTCGTGGGAGACGACGAGGGCCGTCATGCCGTGCTCGGCCACCACCTGCGACAGCAGGCGGATCAGCTCGGCCTGCAGCGTGACGTCGAGCGCGGACGCGGGCTCGTCGGCGACGAGCACCCGGGGCCGCACGGCGAGCGCGCGGGCGATCGCGACCCGCTGGCACTGACCGGTGGACAGCGCGTTCGGCCTGCGGCCGGCGAGCCCGTCCAGCCCGACGGCGGCGAGCAGCTCGCGGGCCCGGGCGCGCCGGGTGGCGCGCGTCCCGATCCCGTGGAAGTCGAGCGGGTCGGCGACGAGCTGCGCGGCCGTCCGCCACGGGTTGAGCGACGCGCGCGGGTCCTGCGGCACCAGCTGCACGGCGCGGCGCACCGCCCGCCACCCCTGCGCCGCCGGGTCGATACCGGCGAGTTGCAGCTCGCCGGCCTCCGGGCGCTCCAGGCCGAGCAGGCAGCGCAGCAGGGTGGTCTTGCCGCCGCCGCTGCGGCCCGCGACGCCCACCACCTCGCCCTCAGCCACGTCGAGGTCGAGCCCGTCCAGCACCGGAGTACGGGCGTAGGACTTGGTCAGGCCCCGCACGCGGATCGCGAGCGCGTCGCCGCGCCGCGGGGCGGGGAACCGCGTCGGCAGCGCCCACGGGACGTCGCGCACCAGGGCGCGGGTCGCCTCGTGCACCGGGTCGCCGAGCAGCCGGGCCGGCGAGCCCTCCTCGACGATCCGGCCGCGGTGCAGCACCACGACCCGGTCGGCGAACGCAGCCGCGACCGTCACATCGTGGGTGACGAGCACGACCGCCGTTCCGGCTGCGGCCTGCTCGCGCAGCCGGGCCACCAGCTCCTCCCGGGCCGGGCCGTCCAGCGCCGTGGTCGGCTCGTCGGCCAGCACGACCCGCGGCCGGCCTGCCACCGCCAGGCCGAACCCGACGCGCTGCGCCATGCCGCCGGACAGCTCGAACGCGCGCCGGGGCGCCACCGGCGCGGGGTCGGCGAACCCGCTCGCCCGCAGCAGGGGCTCCACCTGCGCCGGGTCGCCGCCGACCTCGGTGAGCAGGGAGCCGACGCGGCGCAGCGGGGTGAGCGCGAGCGCGGGGTCCTGGAACACCATGCCGATCTCCCGGCCCCGGGCCAGGGGCCATGCGCCGGGTGCGGTCAGGTCGAGGGGTCCCGCGTCGGTGCGCAGGGTGAGCTCGCCGACGCGCACCCGGCCCGGGGCGGGGACCAGGCCGAGCAGGGCGCGCAGCAGCGTCGACTTCCCCGATCCGCTGCCGCCGAGCACGACGACGGCTTCCCCGGCACCGACGTCCAGGTCCACGTCGTCGAGGACGGTCCGGCCCGGGTACTCCACGGTGAGCCCGCGGGCCGACAGCACGGGCGTCACGACGCCACCGCCTGCGTGGAGCGGTCGAGCACGTCGCGCAGGCCCTCGCCGACGCACGTCAGCGCGAAGACCGTGACCAGCACCGCGAGGCCGGGCCCGAGCACGAGGTGCGGGTTCGACAGCGCGGCTCCGCGCGCCTCGGCGAGCATCGCGCCCCACTCGGCAGCGGGCGGCTGGGCACCCATCCCCAGGAACGACAGGCCGGCGACGGTCGCGATCAGCTGCCCGGCCTCGACGGCGGTGAGCACGGCCAGCGGCCCGATGAGGCGCGGTGCGACCTCGGTGCGCAGCAGGTGGGTGCGGGATGCCCCGAGTGCGCGGGCGGCCACCGCCGACGGCTCGGCCAGCGCCGAGCGCACGAGTGACCGGGTCAACCGGGCGAACGGCGCCCACCACACCAGCAGCGCGCCACCGAGCACCGCCGCCAGCGACGGGCCGCGCAACCCGACGAACGCCAGGATGACGATGACGGCCGGGAACGCGACGACCCCGTCGATCAGCCGGCGCCCCAGGTCGTCCAGCCTGCGTCCGGCCATGCCGACGGCGGTGCCCACCGCCGCGCCGATCGCGATCACCGCGAGCATCGTGGCACCGGTCTGCAGCAGGGTGTTCCGCCCGCCGTGCAGCACGCGGGAGGCGGTGTCGCGGCCGAACCGGTCGGTGCCGAGCCAGTGCTCGCCGTCCGGCGAGGCCAGTCGGGGACCGACCCCTTGCGCCACCGGGTCGAACGGGGCCAGCCAGGGTGCGGTGAGCGTCGCGAGCACGACGACCGAGAGCAGGACGACACCCACGGTGAGCAGACCGCGTCCCCGGCCCGTGACGGGGGACGGCAAGGCGGCGAGGCGGGTGGGAGGAGTCATGCCACCGCCTCCGCGCGTGCGTCCTGGCGGGGGTCGACCAGCCGGCCGGCGAGGTCGACGCCGCGGTTGACCAGCACGACGAGGGCGGTCGCCAGCACGACGTAGGCCTGCACGACCGGGTAGTCCTGCGCCGCGATCGCGTCCACGGCGAACAGCCCGACGCCCGGCCACGTGAACACGGCCTCGGTGATGATCGACCCGGTGACCAGCGAGGCGAACGCGAGCCCGCCGAGGATCATCACCGGGCCGACCGCGGGCCGCAGGACGTGGCGCAGCAACGTGCGGGACGGCGACGCGCCGCGGGCCAGCGCGGCCACCGCGTAGAGCCGGCCGCGCTCGGCGACCAGCGAGGCCCGCAGCACCCGGGACATCGTCGGGGTGATCGCGATGCCGAGGACGAGCGCGGGCAGCCAGATCCGGTCGGTGCTCGCCGGCCCGGCGATCCGGTAGCCGGTGGTGCCGGTCGCGATCTGCAGGGCGAGCGTGCCGAGCAGGAACGACGGCACCGCGACGGTCATCAGGGTCGCCAGCCGCACGAGCTGGTCGACGGGCGCGCCGGGGCGCCGGCTCGCCAGCAGCGCGAGTCCGCCTGCGAGCGCCACGGCCACGCCGAAGCCCGCTGCGCCCAGCGCGAGGCTCGCGGGCAGCCGGTCGAGCATCTCGTCGAGCACCGGCTGGCCGGTGCGGTACGACGTGCCCCAGTCGCCGCTGACCATGCGCACGAGCCAGCGTGCGTACTGCTCGGGCAGCGGCCGGTCGAGGCCGAGCTCGGCGAGCCGTTCGGCGCGGATCCGGTCCTCGTCGGCCTGGCTCAGCGAGACGCCGCCGGACTCACCGAGCTGCACGTCGACCGGGTCACCCGGGGCTGAGCGGATCATCGCGAACACGACCACCGAGGCCACCAGCAGCATGCCGACGGTGCTCAGTGTCCCCCGCAGTGCGCGCACCTCAGCCGCCCAGGGTGATGCCGGGCTGCACGAGGTTCTCGTACTGCAGCGGGTGGGCGACGAAGCCGCCGACCCGGGTGGCGACGGCAGTGGCCTGCGGGCGCGGGTGCACCGGGATCGCGGGGACGACCTCGGCCTGCAGCGCGTTGAGCTCCAGCACGGCGGCGGTGCGGGTCTCGTCGTCGGTGGCCGTGTTCGCCCGCTCGACGAGCCCGGCGACCTGCGGCAGGTCGTACTTGCCGTAGTTGCCCGAGCCCCCACGGCCCAGCTGCACGGTGAACAGGCTCGGCACGTTGCCCAGCGTGGTGAACGCCGCGGTCTGCGCGTCCCAGTCGCCGCGCTCCCGCGCCTGCTGCACCAGCGCGTTGTCCACGTAGGACAGCTCGACGTCCGCCCCGAGCGCGTCCCACTGCGCCTGCAGCACCTCTCCGGTGGGCCCCTCGGTACCCCAGGTCTGGAGCCGGATCGCCAGCGGTACGCCGTCCTTCGAGCGACGCCCGTCCGGCCCGCGGACCCATCCGGCCTCGTCGAGCAGTCGACCGGCGAGATCCGGGTCGTAGCGGGTGAAGCCCTGCTGGTCGGCCTGCGGGTAGGCGGGGTTGGAGGCGAGCCAGCTCGGCGCAGGCTCGGTGAGCCCTTCGCCTGCGATCTCCGCCACCGCCGCGCGGTCGACTCCCCAGGCCAGGGCCTGGCGGACGCGCTGGTCGGCGAGCACCGGCGACGCCGGGTTCAGGTAGACCGCGACCGTGTTGGCCGCGGGGGCGCCGACGAGCGTCAGGCCGTCCGCCGACCGCAGCTCGGGCACCGCCGAGCTGGGCAGGAGATCGACGATGTCGGCCTGCCCGGCCAGCGCGATCTGCGCCCGCGCCTCCGGATCGGCCACCTGCTGCACGCTGATCGTCTCGACCGCGGGGGGCGGCCCCCACCAGTTCGGGTTGCGCTCCAGCCGCAGCTCGCGCTCGGCGTCGAATCCGGTGACCCGGAACGGCCCGGTGAAGTCGGCGTCGGTCGCGGCGTTGTGGATCTGCAGCTCGTAGTGGGAGAGCGTGTAGTCGAGGAACGGCGCAGGTCCCGTGCTGCGCACGGTGAGCGTGCGCGGGTCGAGGACCGAGATCGTCAGGCCTTCCATGAGGTCGCCCGCGAGCTCGTTCTCGGCGGCGGAGTGCTCCAGCGACGCCCGCACCGCCTCGGCGTCCACGGGCGCGCCGCTCTGGAACCGCGCGCCGTCGCGGAGCACCACCGTCCAGGTGTCGGGTGCGGTCTGCTCGATCGACTCGGCCAGCTCGGGTGCCACGGTGCCGTCGGGCCGGATCTTGGCGAGGGACTCGCCCACGCCGTACGAGCGCAGGTAGCTCGTGGTCAGCGCCTCGGTGGGGTCGAGCGTGGCGTTGATCTTCGCAACGGCGAGCGTGAGCTCCCCGTCCGCGGCCCGGTCTCCGCTCGCGCAGGCGCTCACGAGCAGGGCGAAGACGAGCAGGGTGAGGAAGCGGGGCACGAGCACGGAGAGTAGATGAATACGATTACCATCTTCCAGTAGTTCTGATCACATGGCGGCTTGTGCATTGAAGTGGTTGTTGCAAGTCATATGCAAGACTGGTTCGGTGCCCACCGGCTCGGTCCTGCGTGACGCGGCGTTCGTGCGGTTGTGGACCGGCACCACCGCGTCCGGCCTCGCCACCTGGGCACTGCCGTTCCTCTTCGGGCTCGCCGTCCTGGACGGCGAGCTCGGCGCCACCGGCCTGGGTCTGGCGCTGGCCGCCCGGACCGTCGGGTTCCTCACCGCGGTGCCGGCCGCGGGCGTACTGGCCGACCGGTACCCGCGGCGCGCGGTCGTCGCCTGGTCCGGGAGCGCCGCAGCGGTCGCCAGCCCGATCGCCGCCGCAGGCCTCGGCACGTCGACGCTCGTGCTCGCGGCCGCGGCGGCCGTCGTCGGGGCCGGGCAGGGTGCCTGCCGGCCCGCCTTCCAGGCGCTCACCGCCGAGGTCGTCGCCCCCGAACAGCGCCAGCAGGCCAATGCCGCGATCACCATCGCGGTGCGGGTCAGCGTGCTCGTCGCGCCGTCGGCCGCCGCGCTGCTCGCCCTCGCCGTCGACGTCCGCACGCTCGTCGCGGGCACCGCCGCCCTGTGGCTCGTCGCAGCCGTGCTCCCGCCCAGGGGAGCCGCCGACGCACCGCCCACCCGTGGGCCCTTCCTGCGGGAGTTCGCCGACGGCCTGGCCGAGGCCAGGCGCCATCCCTGGTTCCTCGCCGGCCTGGCCGCCCTGACCGCCGTGATCGCCACCGGCTACTCCGCAACCAGCGTCGCACTCCCCCTGATCTCCCGTGACCGGTACGGCACCGAGGCCGTGCTCGCCGCGGCCACCACCGGGTACGCCGTCGGCGCGCTGGCCGGCGCGTTCCTCGTCGCGCGCCTGCGGCCCGCCGCGCCGGGCCGGGCCGCGCTCGGCGGCCTCGCCCTGTACGCGCTCGCGCCGCTGTCCCTGCTGCTCCCCGTGCCGGCAGCGGTGGTCGTCGCGGCCTACGTCGTGACCGGGATCGGCATCGAGCTGTTCAACGTCCCGTGGTTCACCGCGACGCAGCGCGAGGTGGACCCGCGGCTGCTCGCCCGGGTGTCGAGCGTCGACTTCCTGCTCTCCTACGGGCTCGCCCCGCTCGGGCTGGCTCTCATCGCGCCCGCGATCGCGGCGTTCGGCGCCGGCCCGGTGCTGCTGGCCTGCGCCGTGGTCTGCCTCGTCGCCCCGGCCGCGGCGATGCTCGTGCCGGGCACGCGCACCTTCTCCCGTTCCCTGTGAGACTGGCGGCGTGGAGACCGACGTCTTCCTGGCGGACTGCCCGGCGCGCACCACGCTCGACCTCGTGGCGGGCACGTGGCCCGTCGTCGTGGTGTTCGCGTTGCGGGAGGGCCCGCTGCGGTACGGGGAGCTGCTGGACCGGATCGGCGGGATATCGAAGAAGGTGCTGACGCAGACGCTGCGCCGGCTCGAGGGCAGCGGGCTCGTGCGGCGGCGGGCGATCCGGTCCGCACCGCCCGGCGCCGAGTACTCCCTCACCGACCTCGGCGAGAGCCTGCTCGAGCCGGTCACGGTGCTGGCCAGGTGGGCCGAGCAGCACGCGGAGCAGGTCGCCGCCGTCCGCGACGGCGTGCCGTAGGGCACCGGGGGGTTCCCCACGGAACAGCAGGCTCGTACCCGGCCCCGGACGAACTCCCGGGCCGGGAGGAGTCACGATGAGGATCGGGATCATCGGTGCGGGCCACATGGCAGCCGTGCTGGCTGCGCAGTGGCTGGCCGCCGGGCACGAGGTGATGATCGGCGCCCGCGACGCGGAGCGCGGCAAGGTGCTCGCCGCTCGCCTCGGCCCCGACGTCCCGCACGGCGCGTTGCGCGACGCCGCCGGGTTCGGCGATGCCGCCCTGCTCGCGATCTGGCCGACCGACGTGATCCCCGCGCTGCTCGCCGCCGGGGCCGCGGACGGGTCGCTCGCCGGGCGCACTCTGATCGACTGCAACAACCCGGTGGAGACCGGGAGCTTCACGCTCACCACGGGCGAGGTGTCGCTCGCCGAGCAGATCGCCCGGCTCGCGCCCGGCAGCCGGGTGGTCAAGGCGTTCAACCAGTGCCACGCGGACGTCTGGGCGATGGACCCCCCACGCTTCGACGGGCGGCCGCTGGTCGTCCCGATCGCCGGGGACGACCCCGCCGGGAAGGACCTCGTGGCCGGTCTCGTGCGGGACACGGGGTGCGAGCCGCGCGATGTCGGGCCGCTGCACCGCGCCAGGCACCTCGAGGCGATGGCCGCGATCGTGATCGGTTTCTTGTTCGGCGGCGCGCCCACCGACACCGTGTTCAACCTCGTCACCGCCGATACTCCGGATCATGACGGGATCCGAACCGCGACCGCACGACTGGTCGATCGACGAGCGTGAGTACGCGCGGCACGAGGCCCGGCGCGGCCGGCGGTACGCCTACGAGGAGCTCGATCCGGTGCGCACCGCTCTCGTCGTCGTGGACATGGTGCCGTTCTTCACCGCCGCCCGCGGCGTCGTGCCGAACGTGAACGCACTGGCCGCTGCGCTGCGGGAGGCAGGCGGCACCGTGGCGTGGGTCCTCCCCGAGGTCGGTCCACCGTCGGACTGGGCCACCGGCTTCTACGGGTCCGCCGTCGCCACGGTGTACGCCGCGGCCGGCGGCACCGGTTCCCTTCCCGAGCGGCTGATCCCCGAGCTCGACGCGCGGGCGCACGACGTGTGGGCCGAGAAGTCGGCGGCCAGCGCGTTCTTCCCGGGCCGGTCGACGCTCCCCGCGTCGCTCGCGGAGCGGAACGTCGACACGGTGCTGATCACCGGCACCGTCACGAGCGTGTGCTGCGAGTCGACCGCGCGCGACGCCGCCACGCTCGGCTACCGCGTCGTGTTCGTGGCCGACGGCACGGCCGACGGGTGGGACAGGGTCCAGAATGCGACGCTGCGGACCATCTACCGCAGCTTCGGCGACGTGCGTCCCACGTCCGACGTGCTGGAGTTGATCTCACGGCGGTCGTGAGACCCGCATCGAACAATCCGGCGGTGGCGTGCGTGGACCCTTCATGCGCAGGCTCGAGACCGAGGTGCTGGTCGTCGGCGGCGGTCCGGTCGGCCTGACGCTGGCGATGGACCTGGCTCGGCGCGGTGTCGATGTGACCGTTGCGGAGGTGCGGCGCCGGGGCGAACCGCCGAGCGTGAAGTGCAACCACGTGTCGGCCCGCTCGATGGAGATCTTCCGCCGGCTCGGGGTGGCAGGGGCGGTGCGCGACGCCGGCCTGCCGCCGGACTACCCGAACGACGTCGTCTTCCGGACCACGGCGACCGGGATCGAGCTCGCGCGCATCCCCATTCCCAGCCGAGCGGAACGCTTCACGGCCACCGGCGGACCGGACACGTGGTGGCCGACGCCGGAGCCGCCGCACCGCATCAACCAGATCTACCTGGAGCCGATCCTCCACGAGCACGCCGTCGCCGCACCGGGCCTGGTCGCGCTGAACCGGACGAGGGTGTCAGGCTTCACCCAGTCCGATCGCGCAGTGGTCGCCCGGGCCGAGGACCTGGACACCGGGGAACACGTCGAGATCACCTGCGCCTACCTCGTCGGATGTGACGGTGGCCGATCAGGGGTCCGGCGTCGGATCGGCGCCCGGCTGCACGGCGACCCGGTCGTGCAGCGCGTGCAGTCCACCGTGGTCCGCGCGCCCGGCCTGCTGAAGCTGATGCCCGCCCCGGCCTGGGCGAACTTCTCGCTGAACCCTCGGCGCACCGGCAACATGTACGCGATCGACGGCCGCGAGACGTGGCTGATCCACAACTACCTGACGCCGAGCGAGACCGACTTCGATGCCGTGGACCGCGACGCCTGCATCCGCCTGATCCTCGGCGTGGGATCCACCTTCGAGTACGAGGTAACCGGCACCGAGGACTGGATCGGCCGCAGGCTCGTGGCCGACCGCCTGCGCGAGGGCAAGGTGTTCCTCTGCGGCGACGCCGCGCACATCTGGGTACCGATGGCGGGTTATGGCATGAACGCCGGTATCGCGGACGCGACGAACCTGTCCTGGCTGCTCGCCGCCGTGCTCGGCGGGTGGGCACCGGAATCGATCCTGGACGCCTACGAGGCCGAACGGCTCCCGATCACCGATCAGGTCTCCCGCTTCGCCATGGACCACGCCATCGCGCTGAGCGCGCAGCGCGACGCCGTGCCCGACGACATCGAGGCGCCCGGCCGGGCAGGGGATCTCGTCCGCGCGCAGGTCGGCACCGCCGCCTACGCCCTGAACGTGAACCAGTACTGCTGCGGCGGGCTGAACTTCGGCTATTTCTACGACGACTCGCCGATCATCGCCTACGGCGGTGCGGCGGCACCGGCATACACGATGTCCGGCTTCACCCCCTCGACGGTGCCGGGCTGCCGGCTGCCGCATCTGTGGCTGCCCGACGGACGGTCGCTCTTCGACGCGCTGGGGCCGTACTACACACTCCTGCGCCGCAACCGGTCGGTCGAGGTGGGTCACCTGGTCGCGGCCGCGTCGATGCGGGGCGTACCGCTGGCCGTCCTCGATCTGGACGCGGAGGCGAGCGAGGAGCTGGCCCCCCGAGCGCTCGTCCTGGCCCGCCCCGACCAGCACGTGGCCTGGCGCGGCGATCGCGTACCCGCCGAGCCGCTGCGACTGGTGGACCTGATACGAGGCGCATCCCTCTGAACAGGTGATTTCACGAACGCGGCGGTAGCACCGATACCCCGTCGGCCACGGTGCGTGCAGTGCGGCAGACCCATGCCGCGTCAGGAGGGCATCGTGATCCAGACCTCGACCCCCGCACTGCACGCCGCGCGCGACACGCTCCCGGTCGCGCTGAGCGTCGCGCCGTTCGGGCTCGTCATCGGGGCGACCGCCACCCAGCTCGGGGTGCCACCCCTCGCCGACGCGGCCGCGGCGGCCACCGTTTTCGCCGGCGCCGCGCACTTCGCGCCGCTGACGATGTTCGCCGCCGGCGCGGGCGTGCTCGCCGCGCTCGGCACCGCGGTGCTGATCAACGCCCGTCTGCTGCTGTACAGCGCGGCGCTGGAACCGCGGTTCCGCGATCAGCCGCGCTGGTTCCGATGGTGCGGCCCGGCCCTGCTGATCGACCAGACCTACCTCATGGTGCTCGGCCGGGACGACCTCGACGAGCCGTCGCGGTTCCGCCGGTACTGGCTCGTCGCGGGCGGGTTGCTGATGGCCTCATGGGTCGCCATGGTCGGGCTCGGCGGTGTGCTCGGCCCCTTGCTCCCGGCCGGGTCCCCGCTGGACGCCGCCGCCGTCGTGGTCCTCGCAGGGATGCTCGGGCCCCGGCTGGCCGCGGTGCGTCCCGCCCTGATCGCGCTCACGGCGCTGCTCGTCGCCGCCGCGGGAGCGCCCCTGCCCGGCGGGGTCGGGCTGGTCGCCGGGATCGTCGCCGGGATCGCGGCCGGCGCCCTGCTCGACCGGATGCCGTCATGAGCGCCGCCACGATCGTCGCGACGCTGTTCGCGGCCGGTGCCGTGTCCTGGGTCCTCCGGGTCACCCCGATCGCCCTGCTTCCCACCGCACGGCTCCCGGCCCCGGCGCGGCGGCTGCTCGACCACGCGGCACCGGCCGCCATCGCGGCGATGGTCGGTGCGGGGATTGCGGGCGGGTCCGCCCTGCCCGACCTCGGGCCCCGGCTTCCAGTGCTGCTCGGCGCGGTCGTGGCCGCGGTGATCGCATGGCGGAGGCGTGGTCTCGTCCTTCCGGTCGTCGCCGGGCTGGCGGTGGCCGTCGCGCTCACCGTCCTGTGAGCGCCCCACCGTCGGCGCGCTGACACGGGTCGCTGACACGGGTCTGTGAGCGGCCTGACAGCGCGGTGCAAGGGGCCGGGTGCACCGTTTTTCGGGACGAAAGCGAACCCCGAGGCCCCCACCGGCGTCCTCATAGCGGAGGTAACCATGTCCACCACGACACCGACACTGACCGGACGCGACCGGGCGCTGCTGCGCGCGGTCGCCGCCGGCCGCTGTGACATCGCCCCGACGGGCATCCCGGACCTGCGCGTCGACGGCCGGTGGTTCTGCGACCAGCCGCGGGCACACGTCCTTCTCGAGGCCGGGCTGTTGGCTCGCGCCGGATCCGGTGCCCGCGGGACACCGGCCACCGCCCTGCTCACCGGCGCCGGCCGGGCCGCACTCGACGGCGCGTACGACCACGCTGCCGCCTGACGGGCCTGGTCCCGCAGGCCGCTCGGGCGCAGACTGTGCCCGGCGGTGGCGCGTGCGATGACGGTGGAGTTCCGGCTGCTCGGCGACGTCGAGGCGTGTCTCGACGGGCGCCCGCTCGAGACCGGCCACACGCGGCAACGCACCGTGCTCGCCGCCCTGCTGGTCGACGTCGGCAGGCCCGTCCCGACCGACCAGCTCATCGGCCGGGTGTGGGCGGACCGGCCGCCGTACCGGGCCCGCAACGCCCTGTCGGCCTACGTGTCCCGGCTGCGCGGCGTGCTCACCGGCGTCGACGGGGTGCGCATCACCCGCGGACCGGGCGGCTACCTGCTCGCGACCGACCCGCTCACCGTGGATCTGCACCTGTTCCGGCACCTGGTCTCCCGCGCGCGGGAGACCGATCGGCCGGCCGAGGCGGCCGCACTCCTCACCCAGGCCCTCGACCTGTGGCAGGGCGCCCCGTTCCCGACCGTCGACGTGCCCTGGTTCGCCGACCTGCGGACCGCGCTGGAGGCCGAGCGGCTCGCCGCCGTGCTCGACCGGAACGACGCGGCCCTCGGCGCAGGCCGCCACGCCGAGCTCCTCGGCGAGATCGCAGCCGCGTCCGCCGCACACCCGCTCGACGAGCGCCTGTCCGGGCAGCTCATGCTCGCCCAGTACCGCAGCGGCCGGCAGTCCGACGCGCTCTCGACCTACCAGCGGATCCGTCGCCGCCTCGTCGACGAGCTGGGCAGCGAACCGGGCCCGGAGCTGCGCAGGGTGCACCAGCAGATCCTCGACGCCGACCCCGGTGCCCCGACCGTGCGCCGCGGCACCGCGCGGTCGCGCGGCAACCTGGAGCGGCGCCCGACCCGCTTCCTCGGCCGGGACGACGACGTCCGGCAGGTCGCGGACGCCGTGCGGGACGGCCCGTTGGTCACGCTCACCGGCGTCGGCGGCGTCGGCAAGACCAGGCTCGCCGTCGAGACCGCCCGCCACGTCGGTGCGCGCTTCCCCGACGGCGTGTGGCTGTGCGAGCTCGCCCCGCTGTCCGACGGCGCCGCGGTGGGCCACGCCGTGGCCGGCGCGCTCGGCGTGCAGCAACAACAGGGGCTCGGCATCGAGCAGACGCTCACCGACTACCTCGACGGGCGCGACCTGCTGCTCGTGGTGGACAACTGCGAGCACGTCCTGGACGCGGCGGCCCGGGTCGTCGACCGGGTCGTGCGGCACTGCCCGTCGGTGGTGGTGCTCGCCACGAGCCGGGAGCCGCTCGGTGTCGAGGGCGAACGGGTGCTCCCGGTGCATCCGCTGCGCGATGCCGACGCCGCGGCGCTGTTCACCGACCGCGCGAGGGCGCACCGCCCGGAGTTCGCCCTCGATCCCGACGTCGAGGACGCGGTGGGCGAGATCTGCCGGCGGCTCGACGGGCTGCCGCTCGGCATCGAGCTCGCAGCCGCCCGGATCCGCGCGATGTCGGCGACGGAGCTCGCGCACCGGCTCGACAGCTCGCGGCTGCTGCACGCCACGCGCGGTGCGGACCCGCGGCACCAGAGCCTCGTGGCCGCCATCGACTGGTCCTACCGCCTGCTCTCCGAGCCGGAACGGACGCTGTTCACCCGGCTGTCGCTGTTCGCGGGCGGGTTCGACCTCGACGCCGCGCACGGCGTCTGCGCCGACCAGGGGCGCACCGAGGAGGACACGCTCGACCTGCTGGTCGGGCTCGTCGACAAGTCCATGGTCATCGCACGGGGCGGGCCGGGCCGCTCCCGCTACCTCGTCCTCGAGACGCTGCGCGCGTACGGGCGCGAGCACCTCGACCGGGCCGGCCTGACCGACCACCTCGCCCGCAGGCACGCCGCTCACTTCGCGGCGCTCGCCGAACGGGGCGCCCGGGCCGTACAGGGTGCCGACGAGCGGATCTGGGTGGAACGGGTGCTCCCCGACTTCGACAACCTGCGCGCCGCGTTCGAGCGCGCCGTCGCTGACCGGGACGCCGACCTCGCACTGCGGCTGGTCACCTCGCTTCCCGAGCTCGCCCACCTGCGAGTCGGCTACGAGTCGGCGCACTGGGCCGAACGGGCGCTCGAACTCGCGGATCCCGGGCACCCGCTGTTCGCCGCGGCGGTCGGCGCGGCCGCGCGCGGGGTGTGGAACCGCGGCGACTTCGTGCGCGCACGGTCGCTCGCCGCCCGCGCGGAGGGGCGGGTGCCGGCACGCGGCACCGGGCGGGTCGCCTATCCCGGCGACGTCCTCGCCGATGTGGCCCTGTACGAGGGCGATCCCGCCTCGGCCCTGCGGCACTACCGCGGCGAGGTGGAGCGGGCCCGCCGCGACGAGGACCCGATCCGGCTGGTCTGGACCCTCTACTACGTCGCGGTGTGCCACGCCGTCCTGCGCGCCCCGGAGGACGGGTTGCCCGCCGCGGAGGAAGCGGTGCGGGTGGCGGACCCGACCGCCAACCCGACCGCGCGGTCGATGGCCCGGTACGCGCTCGGCCTGGTGCTCAAGAAGTCCGACCCGAACCGCGCGCTCGCGCTGTTCGACGAGGCGGGCCGCCTCGCCGCGTCGGTGCGCAACTTCTGGTGGCACGGCATCGCGCTGATGGAGAGCGCCGCCACCCGGGCCGTGCACGCCGATGCGGCGCGGGCGTGCCGCGACTTCCTCGACGTCCTCGACCACTGGGAGCGGGTCGGCGACTGGAGCCAGCAGTGGATCGCCCTGCGGTACGTGGCGCGCCTGCTGGCGCGCGGCGGCGCCGCGGAGGACGCCGTCGCGCTGCACGCCGCGCTCGTCGCAGCGGGCAAGCCGTCCCCGCTCGACGCGGCCCGCCTGGCCGACCTCGCCCGTGCTGTCGGCGACGAGCGGTACGCGGACGCGACGGCGATCGGGTCCCGGCTCTCCGGATCGGCGGTCGTGGCACACGCGCGCGCAGCGCTCGCCCACCACGGCTGACCAGCGCATTTCACGTCCGTCGAAACAACGCCGATGCGACGGCGCCCAG
This sequence comes from Pseudonocardia hierapolitana, assembly GCF_007994075.1. Lineage (NCBI taxonomy): Bacteria > Bacillati > Actinomycetota > Actinomycetes > Pseudonocardiales > Pseudonocardiaceae > Pseudonocardia > Pseudonocardia hierapolitana. The sequence continues at coordinate 3,224,847 of NZ_VIWU01000001.1, forward strand.
GCTTGCAGCTCCCTGGAACCCAGCTTTGTGAGGACAATATGACCAGGACCGTTCAGGACGCCGACCGCGAGCTCAAGGCCAAGCACCGGGCACTGTGGGCGTCGGGCGACTACCCCGCCGTTGCGGCGCAGCTCATCCCCGAGCTCGGTCCCGCGCTGGTCGAGGCCACCGGCGTACGGGCGGGCCAGCGAGTGCTCGACGTCGGTGCGGGCTCCGGCAACGCGGCCATCCCGGCCGCCGCCACGGGCGCCGACGTCACCGCGTCGGATCTGACACCCGAGCTCTTCGCCGCAGGCAGGCGGATCGCCGCCGAGCGGGGCGTCGACCTGACGTGGACCGAGGCCGACGCGGAGGCCCTGCCCTTCCCCGACGACACGTTCGACGTCGTCATGTCCTGCGTCGGGGCCATGTTCGCGCCGCGGCACCAGACGGTCGCCGACGAGCTGGTCCGGGTGACGCGCCCCGGCGGGACCATCGGCATGATCAACTGGACGCCGCAGGGGTTCATCGGCAACCTCTTCGCGACGATGGGGCCGTACGCGCCGCCACCGCCGCCCGGCGCGACCCCGCCACCGCGATGGGGCGACGAGGAGCACGTCCGCGCGCTGTTCGGCGACCGGGTCACCCCGCTCGAGATGCGGCGCCGGACCGTCCGCCTGGACCACCTCACCGATCCGACCGAGTTCCGCGAGTACTGGAAGCGCACCTACGGGCCGACGATCGCCGTGTACAAGTACAACGCCGACCGACCGGAGCGGATCGCCGACCTCGACCGCGAGTTCCTCGAATTCCTCACCACCTGGAGCACCGGCGCCGGATGGGAGGCCGAGTACCTGCTCGTCACCGCCCGGAAGCCGTGAGATGACGACGACGGCAACCTCGCCGCTCGCCGCCCTCGGGCTACTCGTCCCGCGCATCGAGCAGACCAGGGCGGCGAGTGCCGCGCAGCGGCGGCTTCCCGACGAGCTCGCCCGAGCCATGGCCGAGGCCGGGCTGTTCAACCTGCTCGTCCCGCGCGCGCTCGGCGGGCTCGAGCTCGACCCCCTCACGGCCGCCGACGTGGTCGAGGCCGCGTCCCGGGTCGACGGCTCGGCCGGATGGGCCGTCATGATCGGCGCCCAGTCCGCGTGGTTCGCCGCGTTCCTGCCGCCGCCGGTCGCGGAGCAGGTCGTCGGCCGGCCGGCGGCGACACTGGCCGGCGTGCTGCGCCCGGGCGGCCGCGCCGTTCGGATCGACGGCGGCTACCGGGTGAGCGGGAAGTGGAGCTTCGCGAGCGGCTGCACGTACGCCGATCACCTGTACGGGACGTGCGTGATCGAGCGGCCCCGCGCCCTGCGGCTGGTCTACGTGCCCGCCACGGCGGCGACGGTGATCGACACGTGGCGCTCCGTCGGGCTGCGTGCCACGGGCAGCCACGACTTCACGCTCCAGGACGTCACCGTTGCCGATGACTGGACGCTGCCGATGCCGGCGCTGGGCACGGCGCCGCACGACGGGCCGCTGTACCGCGACGGCTACCAGAACCTCGCCTTCGTCCTGCAGGCCGCGCAGGCGCTCGGAGTGGCCCGTGGCGCGCTCGTCGCGTTCACCGAGCTCGCGGCGGACACGACGCGCTGGCTGAGCGGGGCGGCGCTGCGGGACCGGCCGATGGTGCAGATCACGACGGCGCGAGCCGAGGCCAAGGTCGCCTCGGCCCGGGCATGGCTGCGGGAGACGGTCGCGGACGTGTGGGCCACCATCCTGGCCGGCGACCCGCCCGACCCGCAGCAGCGGATCCGGGTGCGCCTCGCGATCACGCACGGGATCTCGGCCGCGGTGGGAGCGACCGACGTCCTGCAGCAGGTCGCGGGCGCGGTCGCGGTGCCGGAGGACCACCCGCTGCAACGGCGGTTCCAGGACCTGCGCACCGCCGCAGCACACGTCCAGGCCGCGCCGAGCATCTTCGAGCTGACCGGCGGGCTCCTCCTCGGCGCCGACGTCCCGCCGTCCGCGCTCCTGTGAGCCGGAGATCTCCGTCTCACGAACTGGGACTTCCTTCGATATGACCGGACATTGTGGTGCACACTTGCCGTGATGAGCAGTCCGGTGGCGTCCCGTCGCTTCCCGCGCTGGGTGTTCGGCGAGGGCAGCGAACCCGATCCGAGGTTCACGCTCGCCAACGAGCGCACGTTCCTCGCCTGGATCCGCACCGCGCTCGCCCTGCTCGCCTGCGGCATCGCGCTCGAGGCCGTCGCCCCACCGATGCAACCGCAGCTCCGGCTCGCGGCGTCCGTGCTGCTGATCGTCCTGGGCCTGCTGACGCCGGTGCAGGCGTGGTTCGCCTGGAGCCGCGACGAGCGCGCGATGCGGAACGGCAGGCCGCTGAGCGCGCCATCGCTGATGGTCCCCCTGACCGTCGGGACGGCGATCACGGGCCTGCTCCTCCTGGCAGCGCTGCTGCTGCGATGACAGACGGCGGCCGGATCTTCGATCCAGGACTGCAGCCGGAGCGCACCGCGCTGGCGTGGCGGCGCACCGGCCTGGCCGTGGCCGTCGGGGCGATCGCCGGCACTCGCGTGCTCTTCCCGACGCTCGGCGCGGGAGCCGTGGTGGTCGGGCTGCTCGGGCTGGGCCTCGCCGCGCTGCTCGTCATCGGGTCGACGCGGCGAGCGCGCCGGGCACAGGCCTGCCTGCTCGAGGAGGGCAACCTGGTCTCCGGTCCGGGCGGGCGCCTGATCGCGGCGGTCTGCATCGCCTGCACGTCCGTCGGCGTCGCGGCGCTCGCTGTGGTGGTGGGTGCCCACCTATAGCGCGGCGGCGTACTCCTCCAGCTCGGCGAGGTAGCGGGCACGCTGCTCGTCCGGCAGCCAGGCGATCTCGAACGCGTTGCGTTCCAGCTGCACCAGCTCGGCCGGGCTGAGGTCGACGGCCCTCGCGAGGGCGAGCAGGTTCTCCGCCACGTAGCCGCCGAAGTAGGCCGGGTCGTCGGAGTTGACCGTGACGCGGACACCCTCGCGCAGCAGCCCGGCGATCACCGGCGCCTTCATGTCGCCGGTGACGAACCCGTTGGAGATCGGGCAGCAGGTGAGCCCGGTGCCGCGCTCACGCACGACCTGCAGCAGCCGCGGGTCCTCCACGACGTTCGTGCCGTGGTCGAGGCGCTCGACCCGGATGTCCTCGAGCGCCTGCCGGATGTGCTCGGTGGTGTTCTCCTGGTCGATGTCGCAGTGCATCGTCAGATGCAGCCCCTCGTCCCGGGCCTTGGCGAAGACCTCCGCGAACTTGGCGGGCGGGTTGCCCCGCTCGTCGGAGTCGAGACCGAGGCCGACGATCAGATCCTTGAACGGCAGCGCCGCGTCCAGCGCCTCCATCGCGTTGGCGGCGGGCAGGTCCCGGACGATGCACATGATCAGGGCGCCGGCCACGCCGAGGTCGCGCTCGACGTCCTGCAGAGCGCGGTGGTAGCCGCGGACCACGGCCTCGAACGACACCCCGCGCCCCATGTGCACCTGCGGATCGAAGAACACCTCCGCATAGCGGACGTTCTGCGACGCCGCCCGCACGAGGTAGGCGTGCGCGAGGTCGTAGAAGTCCTGCTCGGTCACGAGCACGTCCATCGCCGGGTAGTAGACGGCGAGGAACGAGGCCAGCGAGTCGAACCGGTAGGTGGCCCGGACCTCCTCGACCGTGCTCTGCCCGATGTCCACCCCGTTGCGCTCGGCGAGGGCGAGCTTCAGCTCCGGCTCCAGGGTGCCCTCCAGGTGCACGTGCAGCTCGCACTTGGGCAGGCCGGCCACGAACTCGCTGAGTTCCACGTCCATGCACGCATCGTGCTCCACCGGTCGATCTGCGGTAAGCCTCGATCGAGCGGTCCGGCTCAGCCGCCGCCCGCGCCCGACGGCCTCCGGAACAGCCGGAACTCCTCGTGGAGCTCGACCGGCAGCAGCCGCTCCCACACCTGCTCGACGAGGTCCCTCGCCTCCTCGGAGTCGTGCCCGAGCAGCGACCTCCAGATGTCCAGGCGCGCGGCGAGCGCGAGCAGCTCCGCGTCGCTGATCGCCAGCCGCCGCCGGGCCGCCACACGCTTCATCCGGGTCGCGATCTGCGGGATCACCCCCTCGTACACGTCGTCGTTCCAGAAGGCCCGGATCTCTCGCAACCGCCAGCGGTCCGCGCGCGTGAACCCGGGCAGCTCACGGGCCAGCTTCCGCAACTCGCGCAGGGCCTCCTTCGCCTCGCGGTGCACCACCCGTTTCGGCACGTCCCGGTGCGGGATCCGCGCGACCGCCGCCGCCCGGAACTGCTCCACGTAGGCTCGTGCCACCTCCCGCCACGCCGGCAGCTCCGCGAAGACCACGTCGACGTCGACGCCGAGGACGCGCTCGTGGTCGGCGATCAACCGGTCCAGCGCCGCCGGGTTCCCCCGGGCCAGCCGGTCGAGATCGCGCAGCGTGCGGGTGGTCAGCCAGGATGCGGGATCCGCGTCCGGGTCGGCAGCGCGCTCGGCGAGGACGGCGACGGCGTGCCGCACGTCCTTCGGGAAACCGGCGAACCCGGCCAGCACGGACTCCACCACCTCGTGCACCGCACCCTCGGCGTCGCTCACGAACAGGTGCAGCATCCCGCCCTCCCACCGGAACCCGGCGTCGACGGCGAGCGGGCGCAGCGTGGGGTCCTCGACCCGCACGTCCAGCCCCCGCCACACGAGCGACGGGATCGGCAGCCGGCGCAACCGCCGGTCGTCCAGCAACAGCCGACGCGTGACCAGGACGAACGTCTTGAGCACCCGCCGCGGGTCGTCGTGGTGGTCCGGCCCGCTGCGGCGGGTCCGCCGCTGCACCCACTCCCCGAACCGGCCCGTCCGGTCGAACAACAAGGACTGCGCGTCCAGCAGCACCCGGCTGCCCGTCCTCTCACCCGGCAGCCGAACCTCGACGGACAGGGCCGCGGCCAGCTCGTCCCGGCGCTCGAACGTCATCTCATCGCCACGCAGCGCGGGCGCCAGGTCCTCCTCCGGCATGTGCGATCCCGGCGGCTTCCGCGCACCCGGTGGCCCGCTGGTCTCGTGAGCCGCCGGAGCGGCCGGCTCCAGGACGTCCCCGGTGTCCGTTCCCCGCGCGGCGTGAGCGTTCGGGCGCCGGAGAGCATCCACCACGACCTTGATCCCGATCAGGACCAGTGGGAACGCGGCGAGTCCGAGCACGGTCGCGGCAGCGATCTCCCAGCCACCGATGAGGCCCGACATCGCGACGCCGCCCACCAACGACAGCGGGTTGAGCCGCAACCCGCTCCACCGCTCATCGCGGCTGCCGACGCGGCGGACCGCGTGCTTCCGACCGACCTCTCGCAGGGTGTCGTCTTCTCGGACCGCCCCGCGCAGGACCGCCTTCGGAACGCCGAGAATGCCCATCAGCCGGCGGTAGGTGAGCTCGCCCTCACCGACGACCGTGCTGATCTGGCCACCGAGATCCGCGATGTCCAAGACGTCGATCCGCACCGGCGTGCCATCGGGCAGGGACATCAGCTGCGGCCGCAGCTGGCGACTACCGATGCCCCGGTTGGTCAACCGATCCAACATCCGGATGTTCGCCGCCGCATCCTCGCCGCCCAACTGGAGCTCGTGAACGTGGTCCGGGTCCATCAGCTCCGTCACCCGGCGAACCAGGCGCGCGGCGTGCTCCGGGTTCCACGAACCGATCACCGTCGTGATCCTCGTGACGAGGTCTGCGGTGTATCGCCTGGTGACGCTCGGGTCGCGGGCAACCGGGTTCTTCGCCTTGTGGAGCCGGCCCGCGTCGCCGAGTCGCAGCAGCTCCTCCGCCTTGCGCCGGAACTCGACCCGCGGCATCCCCTTCTCGCGCCAGATCCACACCGTGGCCGCTGCCGGCGGCGGGGAGCGCGCACCGCCGGCGCCGGTCATCGGCCGCGGCGCCCGGGGCGCTACCCAGCCGAACCACTCGGCAGCGATCGGCGCGGCATCAGCGTCGTGCCGGGGACCGATGTGCTCGGGGTACTCGCCCAGGTGGAACTCCACCTCGTGGATCAGCAACCGGTCCCACCACGCCTGAACCCCCTCGGGGTCCAGCGCGAAGCGCCCCGCGACCTGCTCGGCCACCGCCCGGGTGATCACCACCGCCCTGCGCTCGGCCCACCCGAACGCGATCACGCCCGGCACCGGGAATTTCCCGTCCCGGACCAGCACCTCCACCCCCGGCGGAGCACGCGGCAGCGCCAGGGTCAGCTCCTCCAGCGGCGTCATCGACCGCCGCGAGCCACGCAACGCCCGGACCAGCCGATCGCGTTGGGGGTCGGTCAGCGGGTGCTCGGCCACCGCGCCACCGGTGGCCACGATCCCGCCCGCATGTTCGGGATCCAGGCGCAGCGCCGCATCGTTCCGGGAACGCGGCCGCCGCCGCGCAGCGACGGCGGCCGCGGCTGCGACCGCCAGCCCACCGGCGACCACTACTCCGAGACCGCCCGAGGCGGGACCGGGCACCCAGGACCGGGCCACCGCCGGCGCGGCCAGCGGCCCCACCAACACCGCGACGACCAGCACCGCCAGCACCGCGACCCGCACCAGCCACCTGCGCAGGCCGGACGACCGATGCTCGGGAACGGTCGATGCGCGCGCCGGCGGACCGCGCGGAGTCACCGCATGCCGCAGGACGGAAGGGATCCGCGGTGGCGCGGTGCCGACGACCGGACGCCCCGCACCGGCCCCGTCGCCGCCCGGCAGCGGGACTTCCGGCCCGCCTGGCTCCACCTGCACCGACCCGGCACCAGCGGGCAGTACCTCGACCCGCCCCACCTCGCGCGCCAGCGGGGCGTACTCGGGGTGATCCGCCAACCAGGTCTGGAACGCCGACCAATCCCACCCGTCGCGAGCCACGATGTCCGATACCGACAGCCGTCGGGTGTACTCGACCGTAGCGTCGACCAACCCGAGCGCGGCCTGTACCTCGAGGGGGTCCAGCGAGCTCGCGAAGATCCGCAGCTCGAAGGTGTGCTCGTTCTGGACGTTGATCGCGCGGTACCGGGAGTCACCTCGCCCGCCGGCGGCGTAGTGCCTGACCGCACGCCGGTCCGACTCGGTGAACGCCGCCCAACGGTCCGACTTCCGCCGTGCCAGCGCCGTCACCCGGTCCCGGTTGCGGTGCAGCAGCTTCATCCACCGGTACACATGCGCGGGAGACTCGAAGGCGGCGCGACTGACGTGCACGTGCAACCCCACACCGGCCCCGTCGCCGCCCAACCGTTCCAGCTCGGCCAGCATCGCCCACGGAAAGTTGCGCATCGCCCAGGCGTAGGACATGGGGTGGGTGACGATCTCGAAACCATCGTCGATGGAACCGTCGCGCTTGAGGTAGCCCAGAACCCCCAGGTACCGGGCCGCGAGCTCGGTTGCCGCCGCCCGGGCGCGCTCCGGAACGTTGATCTCCAGCTCCAGGCCGAGGTACCGCGGGCCCGTCCCGAGGAACACCGGGCGCGGCTTGTGGCGGTAAGCGCGCACCACGGCGTCGACCAGCATCGCCCCCCGGTTGAGCACCAGGTAGTTCTCACCGGTCCCGGTGGCCGTGAAGACGGCGTCGATGCCGTTCAGCGCGGCCCACACGGCGAGATCGGCCAGCAGACCCGCGATCGCCTCCCATTGCTCAGCGGAATCACTGCCCGTGCTGCGTGCGGCCTGTGCCGCCCGCTCGAGCGCCGCGATGTCCGCCGCGCGCCGCCCGACCGCCGCCGACAGCTCCAGCACCGTCGCGTCGGAACGCAGATGGGCCACGGCGTCGCGGCGCAGTGGCCGGAACGGGTTCGGCAGCAGAACGGCCCCGCGGTCCGATCCGGACGTCGCCGCGTCCGCGCCGGAGCGACTGCTGGCCAGCCCGACGAAGGGCCGTTCGCCCGTCCCGAACAGCTCGGCCCACTCCGCGGCCTGCTCCCCGTCGATCCCGTCGTGCATCGGCAGGTGCCCCGCCGCCCGCAGGTCCCCCGAGTCGGCCGGTTCCGCGACGGTCGACCAATCCGACATGCCCTGTGCATCCAGCACCGCCCGCAGCGCGTCGTCCGGCGAGAGGGTGGCGAGTTCGAGCAGGAACGCCCGGTTCCATTCGCCGATCCGGGTGCGGCGCTGTGCCGCGCCGCCGCGACCGTCCGGCGGGCCACGCGCCAGGTTCGGGAGCTCCTCGCCGGGCAACGGACGGGCGCCCCGATCGGCGGCAGGCAAGCGCGTGACGGCCTCGTGGTCGCCGAGCGCGAACTGGCCGGCTGCGGGTGCGGATGGCGACCCGTCACCACGAGCGGGCAGCGGTCCGACGTCCGGCCGCTCGTGGCGATGGGTGGTGTGGCCCGACGCGCGGGAGCCACCCGGCTCCGGGCCCGCACGCGGGCGCTCGCCCCTCGCGCTGCCGGAACTGCCCGGCGCGGGCGCGGTGGAACCGGCGGCCCGCACGGTGGCCAGGAACGCCGCGATGAGCTCGGATCCGATGAAGTGGGCAGGTCCTGACGGGTTCCCGTAGCTCTGGACGCCGGCCACCGCGCCGTCGCCGTCGAGTGCCGGCCCACCGGACGCGCCGGTGAGGCCGGGAGCGGCCACGGTGAGGTGCACACCGCCCGCTCGCACCGGGCCGTGGCCGACCAGCCACTGGCCTGCCGGGTGGCCCGCGTAGGCGAGCTGGGCACCCACCGGCACCGGCGTGCTGCGCAGCCGGGCCACCGGGCGGCTCAGGCCGGGCACGGTGAGCAGCGCCAGGTCGACCAGACCGTCCGCGAGCGGCGCACCGGCCTCGGCGGCGCTGGCCACCGACCGCGCGGCCAGGTCCGCGTACGCCCCGAACTCGGCGGCGCGCCGCGTCTCGACCGCGGTGACCGGGAGCCCGTCGACGCGCAGCGTGCCGGCGTCGACGTCGGCCGCGTGCGCGACGGTCAGCACCGTGTCCGGGGCGACGACCACGCCCGTCGCGATCGCGTCGAACGCGCCGACCTGCCCGGTGATGCCCACCACCGAGGCCAGTGCCTCGGTGACCGCCTCCGACCGGCTGGCGGCCTGGACGTCGTCGAGGTGGTGGTTGACCAGCTCGCCGCGCCAGGTCACCAGCGTCAACCGGGAACCGGCCGCTGCGCCGCGGTACACGCGCAGTTCGCCGATCTCCACGATCGGTGCGCCCGCCGTCCGCCATGCGGCGGCGACCAGCTCGAACGTGGGGACATCGCGCCACTGCGCCGGCTCGTGGGCCCGGTGCAGGTGGCGCAGGTCGTCGAGGCGGTGGACGGCGTTCGCCAGCGGGTCGAGACCGAGCCTGCGGTCTCCTCCGTAGTGGCGGCCGACGATGTACAGGTCGCGGTCGGCGTCCCGGACGGGCCGGGTCAGCCGCAGGGCCGGGTGGCCGTCGCGGCTCGCCCACCGGAATCCCGCGCCGACGGCGTGACCGAGGGCCACCCGCTCCGGGACCCGCTCGACGAGCTGCGGGCGGGCGGCGACGAGTCGACGCAGCCGACGGCTGCTCGGCAGCGGCATGGCCTGTACCGCAGGCTCCGGCAGCTCGGGATCGACGATGCGGACCAGCTCGCGCTCCGCGATCAGCGCGCGAGCCGAGCTGGGCAGTCGATCCGCAGCGGCCAACGTGGCGGGGTCGACGAAGACGGAACGGACGCCGGTGTGGTCCTCGGTGACGAAGTACAGCAACGCGAGCTCGCGGTCGCCCGGCCGGGTCAACCGGTCGAACCGCCGCCGAAGCCCCGGCAGCACGTAGACCCGCACGCCGTGCGCGGCCCATCGGCCGCGCGGGTCGGCACGCCGGTACGCCTCCCCGCCTGCGTCCAGCGGTGCGCCGGGCTGCGCGTGGTGCAGCTCCCGCACCGCCCGCTCGGCCGTGGCCCGCTCCGGGTCGGTCAACGCCACCGGCTTCGCATCGGGGACCGTGACGGCGATCGCGCCGCTCCGCGGCCGCGTGGAGGGGATCCGCGGTGGGTTCATCGCGGTCATCACCGCGACGGTGAGGTCGTCGCGGCCGCCCGCGGCCCGAGCGGCCTCGGCGAGGCGGGTGGCGGCCTCGGCCGGATCGGTGATCGATGTGCGCCCGCCCGGAACCGTCTCGGTGAGGGCTGCGGCGAGATCGCCGGCGGTGGGCAGGTACCGCCAGAGACCGTCGGTGGCCAGCACGAGCAGGCCCGGTCCGGTGCCGGGGGGCCTGGTGACGGTCGGCTCGGGCCGGTAGTCGCCTGCCGCCCAGCGGGTCATGATCCCGCCGTCGGTGATGTCCCCGCCGCGGGAGTGGTCGACGGTCAGCTGACCGCCGGCCTGCCCCGGGGTGAGCGGGACGAAGTAGGCGCGGGCGGTGCCGACGTGGCTGATCGTGACCTTTCCGTCGGCGCCGCGGTAGGCGGCCAGGTAGGCCACGGCCCCGTGCCCGGACTCGGGCGTGTACCGCATCGTGAGGGCGTCCAGGCCGGCCTGGTGTGCGTCGCGGAGCGCCTGCTCGGCGCCGCGGCCGGCCCGGTCGGCGCGGGTGAGCTCGGCGCGGAACGCGGTGGCGAACTCGATGGCCGCGAGCTGTGAGTCGGGGTAGCTGAACACGCCGTCCACCACCAGGGCCACCCGGTCGCCGTTCGGGAGCGTGACGAGCGCGGCCGCGTCCTGGTTCGTGCGGTTGCCCAGGCCGCGCCGGGTGGCGGCGGCCATGCCGGGGCCGGTGGTCTCGTCGTCGCCGTGGGGGTGGGCGATCCAGTCCCGATGCGGGACGACCGGCCCTCCCCGCACCTGCGCGGGCGCCGATGCCGGCCTGTGGACCACGTCCTCGTGGCGGGAGCGCAGGTTCTTGGCCGCGAGGCGGGCCTTCTCCATCACCTTCCAGCCGCCCATCGTGCGGTAGAGCTGGGTGGCCCACGCGTAGTCGCGGTCGATGTCGTGGCGCTGCAGGAGCAGCCGGGCCTCGGCCAGCGCCGCCTCGCGCTCGGGACCGGAGTGCAGGTGGTCGAGCCGGGCGGTGGCGGCGGCGAGCTCCTCGGCGATCTCGCGCAGCCAGTACTCCGCGGGCGGCGGCAGCGGGTCGGAGTCCGGCGCGTGCGGACGGGCCTCGTCCGCGGGGCGCAGGGTCCGGTCGACCTGGTGCGGGTAGGACCCGACGGCCGCCGTCGCGTCGACGGCGCGTTCGCGGGCCTCGGCCAGCCGCGCGTACACCTCGACCTCGATGGCCCGCGCGGCGTGCAGGAGGTCGGTCGCCTCCGGCCGCAGCGACCGGCCGGGACGCTGGTCGGCGAGGAACTCACCGGCCCGCAGTGCCCGGAAGTAGAGCCGGTCGGCGGCGTCGGTCCCACGCAGGTGGCCGCGCAGCAGGCGGCGCTGCTGGCCGGGCACCACCCGGTGCCGCCAACGCGCCACGACGGCATCGCGGACGGCGGCGGCGAACCGGATCGGAGCCGCGGGGTGATCGGCCGGGAGCGGCCAGTCGCGCCTACCGGCCCCGTGCCACAGCACGTAGCCGAGCCCGGCCACGCGCCGCCAGGCGCCGCCGAAGTCGTCGAGCCAACCGTCCTGCCAGTGGCTGAACGCCAGCCGGCCGTCTCGCAGCACGACGTGCAGCGCGGCCACCGCGTCCCGCTCGGCGGCCGTCACGCCCGCGGGCCCGAGCCGGTCGACGGTGAGCGGCGCGAGCTCGGCCCCACCCGGCAGCGCGGCCGCATCCGAGCGCATCGCGTGCCGCAACCGGGGGCCGGCCTCGCGCCACAGCGTGATCAGCTCGGCCGTGGCGCGGTAGCCCTTCGTGGCGTCGCCCTCGAGCGCGCCCGTCTCGGCGAGCGCGGCCAGCGCCTCCGCCCAGCCGGTGCCGCCGTACCGCGCCTGCAGCTGGTCAGGGGTGGCCGAGCCGCGCCGGCCGGTGAGCAGGAGCAGCCGCTCCAGCAGGGTGGCCGGTGCGCGGTTCGGCGGGGTGCTCGTCGCGCGGGCCATCGCCTCGCGCCGGCGTTCGCGGTTCCAGCTCCGCTGCGTGCGGCTGTGCTCGGCCTCGACGGCCAGCAGCGCCGCGGACCCCACCAGCCGCATCCCGGCCTCGAGCTGCCGCATCTCGGCCAGCCGCTCACGGCTCGCGGCGGGCTCCCTGGCCGCGATCGCGAGCTTCTCGGTGTCCGCGCCGTCGCGGACGCTGCGCGCCCGCTGCTCGGCCAGCTGCGCGACCGCTTCGAGGGGCTCGCTGCGCGGCTTGCTCACGCCCCTCAGCTGGAACTCGAGGGCTCGCAACGCCGCACGGGCCCGCCGCAGGTTCGCGTTGTCGCGCTGGTTGTTGTCCAGGTAGTGCTGCTTGATCAGCTCGAGCAGCTCCCGCCGCGGGCCCTCCAGGTACGTCGACCGCAGCTCGTTGCGCTTCTCGAGCGCGTCCGCCAGCCGCTTCGCCCACACCCGGCTCGACGGCGCGGGGGTGGCCGCCGGGTCGGGCTGCGCACCGGTGAACCTCGCCCACAGCTCCTGCGACAGCATCCGCTGGAAGTCGAGGACCCCGGCGTCGGCGCCCCGGCCGTCCCGGCGCAACCGGTCGGCGACCCGCTTCAGCGCAGCAGGGTCGGCCGCGAGGATCGGCACCACCAGCTCGACCGTCTCGACGTGGTGGTCCCTGCGCCGCTGCGCCTCACCCCGCTCGCGCGCCAACGCATCGTCGATCTCCGCGACGTCCGGCAACGCCTCCCACTCGTTCAGCGGCTCGTGGAGCGACGAGGTCATCCGCGCCCACATCGCCTCGGCGAGGTCGTGGGCGAGGCCGCGGTCGAGGTCGCGACCGGTCAGGTCGAACCGGCCGAGAACGCGGTTCAGGTCCCGCTGGTAGGCCTGCACCCGGTGGTGCATCCGGCCGCCGGTGAGCAGCGTCCACCGCGGGGCGCGGCTCGGCTTCCGCAGGTTGCGCGAGCTGCGGAAGCCGTAGAAGCCGTTGCGGAACTCGTCCGGGTCCCGCCACAGCTTCCCGACCAGCCAGACCGAGGCCGCCATCACCGCGAACCGCGCGAGCACGACGGCGAGCGAGTTGTCGTTCGCCAGCACCCACGCCCGCTCGACCCACGCCAGGTTGATCACGACCGCGGAGAGCCCGGCGAGCACCGGGTCCAACGCCTTGCGCCACAGCAGGCGGGTGTCGACCGGCGAGAAGTTCTTGTAGTCCAGCCACGCGATGTACCAGCGCCGCTGCCGCTCGCTGTCGCCCGTGCCCGCGGCGGCGTTCTTCTGCTCCTGCTGCGCCTTCCGCTTCGCGTACGGCGCCATCAGCCTGCCGACCCAGACGTTGACGTACTCGGCGATCACCGTGGGCGAGGCGTAGACGAACGTGGCGATCACGACCGCGTTGATCAGGTTGCTGACCGCTCCCGGAGCCAGCCCGTTGCCGAGCAGGCCCAGCACGAACGTCACGGCCGCCGACAGCGACCCGGACACGAGCGCCTTGATCACCCGGGTCCGGCCCGTGTCCTTCTTCTGCAGGATCGCGTTGGTGATCCCGACCGCGATCGCCATGGCGATCGGCACCAGCCACCACGGCCCGGTGACCAGCTGGAAGGCCCGCACGAGGCCGAACCCGGCGGTGAGCACGTACGCGGCGACGGCCGACCCCCACGCGGCCAGCCGCGGCCGGGTCTGCATCCCGGACGCCTGGTTCGCGTACTGGCGCCGCAGCACGTAGCGGAACACCAGCCCGGCCGTGACCAGCGGCACCAGGAGCGCCTTCACCCCGAGCAGGCCCGGCTGGTTGGCGAACACCGGCCACAGCTGCTCGAGGCGATCCGCGAGCGGCCCCGCACCGAGCACGGCGCCCGCGCCGGCGAGCGCCCACGTCCCGAAGCGCACCGCGTGCGCGCGCAGCCCCGCCGAGAACGCCTTCCACGGCGGGCCGCGGGCCTGCTTGGGCATCCACATCGCACGCGCCGCCGCCAGCAGGCCGGCCGCCGCGACGATCGACCCGATCGGGACGGTCACCGCGCCGGCCGCCACTAGCCCGACCAACCCGCCTGCCGCCAGCCCGACGCCCGCGCCCACCACGTACCCGGCGACCCGCACCCGGCGTGTCCGCAGCCGCTCGCTCACCGGAACGTCCAGGCCGAGCCTCGTCCGCAACCGCGTCCGATACCCGGCCGCGCCCCGGCCCCGCTCGGCCCGGACCATCCGGCGAGCCGCCCGGGCCGTCGCCACCCCTGCCCCGACCGCGCGCTCCACGGCCTCGGCCCTGCCCGCGGCCAGCGCCCGCTCGGCGGCACGGTGCGCCGCGAGCGCATCGGCCAAGGTCGGGTGTGCCTCGAAGAACGCGACCTGTACGCGGGCGATCGCCAGGTCGAGCCCGATGCCGTTCTGGAGGGGCTCGGCGATGCCACGCCGGGCCGCCCGCACGAGCATCCGGCGGACGGCCCGCTCGGGCAGCCCCAGCGTCCGCGCGATGCGCTCGGCCAACTGCTGGCCGGTCAGCCGCATCCCGGGCTGCGTGGCGTTGAGCGCGGCCAGCCAGCCGATCCAGCCGAGCTGCTCCGTGGTGATCCCCCTCGCCGCCGCCCGGCGCTCGTGGCGCAGCAGCCGCGCGGTTACGCCGACGACGGCCCGCAGCCTGGCCACGCCCCGGATCTGCGCCCGCAGCACGCGCCCGGCCCGGACGCGATCGGTGAACCGGCGCCACCCCCGGCCCAGCCCGCCGACGGCCACCAGCGCCCGGGCGCCGACGGCCGCGGTGAACGCCCGCCGCCGCTCGCCGACCCACCGGCCCGCGCCGCGCACGCCCTCGACCACGGCCCACCACCCGGACGCGATCCGGGCCCCGATCTCGTGCGCCGCATCCCGCAGGGTGGGCGGCGAGACCGGGAGCGCGGCGATGTCGGCCCGGGACAGGCCGGTCGCGCGACGCACGGTGCCCGGCCGGACGCCTGCGTCGCGCGCGTCCCGGGCCGCCCTCAGAACGTCCGTCCGGGCCTCGATCCGGGTCCGGACCAGCGTCTGCGCCGCCCCGTCCCAGTGGGCGAGTGCCGCGCCGAGGTCGGCGGAGCGCACCGTCACCACGGCCCGCGTCACCGCCAGCAGCTCGGCCGCCGACAGCACCGGGGCGGCGAGGGGCGCCGGGAGCGGCGCCGCGGCGGTCAGGTCCGGGTCGGCCAGCCGCGCGCGCACCCGCTGCGGGTGCAGCGCGAGCGCGCCCGCCAGGTCGTCGACGATCTGGTCGTCGGGGCGTCCCAGATGCCGCAGCCGCTCGGCGAGCGGGACGACCCAGCCCAGCCGGACCTGCAGCTCCTGCTCGTGCCGGCGCGTGGCGTCCTGCGCGGTCGCCTCGGTGTTCTCGGCATCCGTCACCCGGGCCCGTGCGTCGGAGACGTCGTCGCGGAGCTTGCGGACGGCCTCGCGCCGACCGGGCCACCACCAGACCCCGGCCGCCGCGAACGCACCCGGCTCGGCGACCCCGTACCGGATCGCGGCGAGCGTCGCCACGAGCCCGCCGGTGAACAGCACGACCGCCCCGGCCGTGCGTGCGGTGAAGAGGCGCTTCCACCACGGCGGGCCGCGCGACCGCGCCTCGGGCTCGCCCGCGCGCGGCCCGGCCGTCCGCATCCCGGCGCTGCCACCGGAGCCGGCCGGCGGCGTCGACGGCCGCTCCGGCCCCGTACCGGTCGGGTGGGACCCGCCGCCGGTCACCGGCCCACCACCGGTCGCCGACGGGCCCGAGCCGCGGCCGGGGCTCCCGCCCACGATCGCGCGGACCTGTTCCGGGGTCAGCCCGGTGAGCCCGGCGATCCGTGCCACCGGGACGCCGCCCGCGGCGGCCGCTCGCACCGCCGCCTCCAGCGTCCTGATGCGCTCCGCCTGCCGCTCGACCAGCACCCGGTTCGCCTCGTCGACGCCGTCGGCCGCGGCCCGCAGCAGGCCCTCGAACCTGGCCAGCTCGGCGATCAGCCGCTCCAGCCGCTCCTCGAACGATCCGGTCGGCTCTCCCAGCCCGGCGGCGTCCACCGGCACGGTCCGGTCCGTGGCGTACAGCCGGACCTCGGCCCGGTCCACGCCGAACAGCCGCGCCACCACGGCCTCCCGCACCCCGTCGACGCCGGGGCCGGACCCGGCGTCGGGACCGCCGAAGAGCCAGCGCACCGCGGCCCGCTGCCATGCGGCGAGGTCGGCGTCCCGCGCGGCCAGCCCGGCCCGCGCCGCGGCCAGGTCCGACCGGCCGGTCCGCACCGGGTCGTCCAGCCCGGCCAGCACGGACCGCAGCTCACGGACGGCGGCCCTGCGTCGCATGCCTGCGGCGAAGGCTTCCCGACGTTCGTGGACCAGATCGCGCACCCGCGCCGACCAGCTGACGCCCTCACGGCGCGGCTCGGCCCCGCGAGTCCGGTCCTGCGGGTCGCCGTGCCCGGCCCGGACGAGCTCGTCCAGCGCCATGAGCGCGGCCGTCCGGGAGACCGGGTTGACCGCGGGCGCGCGGACGGGGCCGATCCCCGCGTGCGCGACGAGCACCCCCGGGCGGTGCGGGCCGGCATGCGGCGTACCCGGGGCCTCGCCGCGCAGGATCGCGAACCGGTCCAGGCCGACCAGCATGCGGAGCTCGTCGAGGAGCTCGGCGGTGATCGGCTCGTCCGACATCGGCGGCAGGCCTGCGGCCGCTGCGAGCGCATCGGCCAGCTCGCGGTGACCCCAGTCCCGGCTCGCCGCAGCCTCCGCCCCACGCGCGCCGCCGAGGTCCGCGTCCTGCGACGCCGCCGCCTCGACGACGCCTGCCTCGGCGAGCTCCGACCAGCTCATCCCGAGCAGGTCGGCCAGTTCCGTCTCGCGCGCGAACACGTCCGTCGCCTGCTGCACGTGCTGCCGGAACCGCTCCACATCGGCGGGCGTCATCGGGCGTTCCCGCAGTGCCCGCGCCGGGATCAGCGCCGCGAGCCGGTCGGCGGCGAGCGCGTGCTCCTGCGAGGTCGGGTAGTGCTCCACCTCGAAGCGCAGCGCGTCCTCGCGGGCCTGCAGGTACTGCTCCGCGGTGAGGCCGGGCACCGGCTCGGCGCCGCGCAGGGCGTCGAGGTGGTGCAGGTCGACGCCGGCCGGGTTGGCCGGCAGCGCGGGGAGCTCGGCGAGCTGGGCGCCGCTCAGCACGGAGGCCACGTGGTCCCCGCGGTGCGAGCCGTGCGGCGCCGCGGCCAGGCGCGCGTTCGCCGCCACCTCGGCGTCGTGGCGCACCAGGTCGAACACCGCGTCGGCCGCGGCCCCGTCGATCCGTCCCGTGACCTCGGCCGGCCCGCGCTCGGCCACGAACTCGACCGGCGCGTGCTCGGCGACCAGGCGGTCCTCCCACGAGCGGTGGATCCGCGTCACGCCGTGTTGGCCGTTGCGGCCGGAGCGCCCGCGCAGCTGGCCCTCGATGCGGGCGTTGCGCGGGGTGCCGACACCGATGACGTGCAGACCGCCGCCCTCGACGTCGAGCAGCGCGAGCTCCTCCGCGACGTGCGTCCTCGCCCACCTCGTGGCCCGCGCCCTCGCCGCGGCGTAACCGTCCGTGCCGCTCGCGAGGTCCGGGTGGAAGCGCTGCATGAACTCGGCGACGAGGGCCTCGACCGAGCCGCCGAGCTTGATGTCGCGGGCCCGGCCCGCCATGTCCGTGGCCACCGTGACCGCGCCGCGCCGCCCGGCGTGGGCGATCACCTCGCTCTCGCGCGCCCGGTGCATCGCCTTGGCCGTGATCATCCGGGGGACGACGCCGTGCTCCCAGAGCAAGCCCTCCACGATCAGCGCCTCTGCGACGCTGCCGACCCGGATCAGCACCGGGAAGCCCTTCGCATGGGCCTCGAGCGCATCCACCAGCGCGGCATGGCGCGCTTCCGCCGCCGTCCTGTGGTTGACCGGGTCGTGGTCGACGCGCTTCGAGCGCCGGAACGGCTCGATGTGGACGACGAGCTTGTCGTAGGTAGCGCGGAACTGCCCGCGGCCCGCCTTGCCACCGACGGTGCCGGTCATCCCGGCCCACCCGCTCTCGGCCAGCAGCTCGCGCACCGTGATCGAGTCGATGGTCCGCGACGGGGGACGGACCCCGTCCCTGCCGAGCTCCTTCAGCTCGACCGCCTCGTGCAGACCGTCGCTCAACCGGCGCCCGTACAGCGGCCGGTTGTCCTCGGCCAGCAGGACGACCTCGCCGGACTCGACGAGGTAGTCGACGTCGCGCTTCAGCCCGTTCCTGGCCTTGAGCGCGTTCTCCACCCGCTGCCGCAGCGCGGCCCTCGCCTCGGGCCCGAGCGCGCCGCCACCCAGCTCGTCGAGCCGGCCGTCCAGCCACTCCCGGCCGGCCTCGGTGAGCCGGAACGTGCGCGGGTGGTAGTGCCCGTTCGGGTTGTCCCGCGTCGCAGGCGCCAGCACGTCCGCGTCGGCGATCCGCTTCGCCCACGTCATGTCCGCGAGGGCCGGCTTCGCACCCTTGATCTGCTCGCTCAGGATGAACGGCGCGACGTCGTCGAGCAGCAGCTGGTCGACCTCGTCGAGCAGCCTCCAGGCGGGGGCCCTCCGGTCGCCGGTACCGCCGCTGCGGTCACGCAGGACGCCGAACGCCTCCTCGCTGAGCGCACCCATCTTGATGTGGGCCCGCTCGACGGCCGCCCTGCCCTCGCCCGACCGCTGCGCCGTGTCCAGCTCGACCGTCAGCCCGAGCGGCTTGGCGATGCGCTTGACCTGCTTGTACGCATCCCAGGCGTAACTCTCGTTCGGGCTCAGCCACTGCACCTGCCCGCGGGCTCGCCCTTCGAGCAGCGAGCGGGCGACGATGGCGACCGCACCCGTGAGGGTCTTGCCTTCCCCGGTGAGCATCTCGACCACGCGGCCGTCCCGCGCGAGCGCGACGGCACCCATGATCTGGCCCTTGCGGGGCTTCTTGGCCGGGTCGACCCGGCGCGCCACCTCACACGCGATGGCGACGCACTCGACGACACCGTCCTTGAACGATCGTTCTCCGTTCTCGACCTGCTGGGCAACCTCCTCGGAACGTGCGGTCAGGTCGTCGTAGGACTGCTTCTTGAAGCCTCGGAGGTAACCCCGGACCTTCTGCCAGTCGGCCTTGTACTGCTCGCGGGACTGGCGC
Source organism: Pseudonocardia hierapolitana (assembly GCF_007994075.1). Classification (NCBI taxonomy): domain Bacteria; kingdom Bacillati; phylum Actinomycetota; class Actinomycetes; order Pseudonocardiales; family Pseudonocardiaceae; genus Pseudonocardia; species Pseudonocardia hierapolitana. Next base: position 3,243,875 of record NZ_VIWU01000001.1, read on the forward strand.
CACTGCTCGAGCGCGTCACGCAGTGCGCTTCGCTTCGCGGCGGGAGGGGGCACGCCGCCGAGGTGGTTGCCGTCCATCGTCCCGGGCGCCCCCGGGTTGCCGGGATCGGGCGAACCGACCGTTCCGGCCGGGCGGTTCCCGCCGCTCCCGACGCCGCCCGCGTCCTGCTCGGCTCCGCCCTGCGGGCCGCTCGGGCGCTTGCCGCCCGCGCTCTGACCGTTCGGCGCCACCGGCAGCGCCTCGTGTCCGGGACCGCCCGGGATCACCGGGTCGGACCGGGGCGCGCCGGGGGCCGGACCGCCCGGTCGCTCGGCGCCGGCCTCGCGCGCACCGGTCTGCGCTTCGTCGGCCGAACGGGCGGGCTGCTGCGGTGCGTCGGGATCGCGCGCCCCGCCGCGGCCGTCCCCACCCGCGTGCGGTTCGGGTTGCGCCGGCGCCTCCGGCCCGGCCCGGCCGTCGCCGATCGACGACGCGTAGGGCTGCTGGGCCGCCGGCGCCACGTCAGGGGCGACCCCGCCGGCCTGCTCGCCGCTGACCACCCGCTCGCCGTAGCTGAAGCCGTCGACGTTGCCCTGCTTGACCTGCTCGAGGAGCACGGCCCTCTGCAACAGGGTCAGATCGTCGCCGAGCCCGGCCATGAACTCCTCGGCCGTGACCTCGGACTTGCCGCCCATCGCGCGGGCAGCCCGTCCGGAGTTCGCCACCGGATCCGTGCCGGGCTCGGCCACCGGCGTCGGCCGGTACGTGACGTACCCCTGCTCGCCCGCGGCCCTGCCCTGCGCCTCGGCCGGCTGCTCGGCGAGGACCTCGGGGAGCGCCTCGTCGCCCCGGCTCATGGTCGGATCGGCCGCGCCGCCGCGGGCCTGGTTCGGATCGGTGAGCGGGCCGTTCTGCGCCGCGGGCTGCGACGCCACGAGCGGCCGTGTCGCCGAGTCCGGCTGCGCCTCGCGCGTCGGCCGGTAGCTGATCTTGCCGTCGCGGAGGGTGAAGCCGCGCAGGTCGCCGTCCTTGATCAGCTGCACGATCTCGGCCTTGGTGCGCTTCGAGGTGAAGCGTCCGAGTCCGCGCTGGAACTCCTCGACGGTGACCTCGCCCCGCCGGGCCATCGCCTTCTCGGCCATGACCATCTCGGGCTTCCTGGCCGCCTCGACCGCGCGCAGGGCGGCTCGCGCCTCGGCCCTGCTGACCCCGGTCTCCCGCACGACCTCGGAGACGGTGGGCCGGCCGCCTGCCCGCGCCGTGAGCTGGCCGACCCTGCTCAGCAGCGGCCCCATCGGGGCTTCCTGCAGCGCGAAGCGCACCTTGCTCCTGCTGATGCCGAGCTCACGGGACAGCTCGCCGACCGACGGCCGTCGCCCGCCGCGGAGCGCGGTCATGTCCATGATCTGCTGGTTGATGCCCGGGACGGAGCCCTGGAGCCTGCCCTGCCGCCAGCTCGCGACCCTGTTCCCGGCGATCTTGACGCCGCCGCCCAGCAGGCCGAGCGCACCGATGCTGGTGTCGATCCAGAACTCCCTGCGCTGCGCCGGGCTGAGCGTCTCCCAGTCGCGGATCGCGGTGTAGGTGGAGTGGACCATCTGGCCGCCCATGACCACGCCGCCGGTCACGGCCGCGGCGGTGCCGCCTGCCTGCACCGCGCCCGCCGCCTTGAGCGCACCGATCTTGGCCACGAGCGAGCCGCCGCCGACCAGGAGCGAGGCCCCCGCCGTGATCCACAGGGACCTGGCGGTCGGGTCCGACCAGCTCGTGTCCTGGTTGTGATTGCCCCGGGCGATGAGCTCGCCGCCCGCGGTGGCGCCCATCACCACGGCACCCGAGACGAAGGAGACGGTCGCGATCGTCGACGCCGTCGCGGCGAGGGCGGCGGCACCGAGCGGCGCACCCACACCGGAGACGATCAACGCGACGCCGCCGACCACCATGAGCCCCCGGCCGACCCAGATACCGGCCGTCTTCCACGCCGGGTCCTCGTGCCCGTCGACCTCGTGCAGGCGGCCGGACTCGCCGATCTCGGCGTCGAGGTCCGCCACCATCAGCACGTTCTGGTCGTCGGCGAGCGAGTTGTACTGCTGGTAGTCGCCCCAGTCGTCGTAGATCCCGCCCTCGGCGTCGACCAGTCTCGTGGTGCCGTCCTCGCCCCGGACCCGGAACAGGACCGTCTCCATGGGGTAGCCGTCGTCGGGCTTGTTCGGGTCCTGGATGTAGAGCTGGATGATCCCGACCTCGCCGGCTTCGCCGGGATCGACGGCGCCCGCGTTCTCCCCGCCGATGCTGCGGATCGCGTCGAGCGCCTTCTGGATCTTCTCCTGGTCTCCCTCGTTCAGCCGGCCGAGCAGGCTCTCCATCGTCTCCGGGTCCACCGCCCGGATCGTGGAGAGCTGGCCCTCCTGCTCAGCGGCCGTGAACTCCGAGGCCCAGTTCGCGATCTCGTCCCGGTCCCGGTGGTGGTAGAACTCCCGCACCTTGTCGTCGGCGTAGTCGTAGTAGCCGGGCGAGTTGATCGCCGAGTTGAAGACGTAGACCATGTCCGCCCGGCCGGACGACGGCAGCGAGAGCAGGTGCCGCGCCTCGTCGTTCGGGTTCTCCCGCCACACCAGCTGCCCGTCGAGGTCGCGGAAGCTGGAGTCGTGGGCGACCGTGTCGTAGGACAGGCCGGTCACGGAGGCGAGCTTCCCGAACGTCTCGCCGAGTGCCTTCTCCTGCGGGTCGTCGGAGCTCGACAGCCTCGTGACCAGATCGTTCAGGTCGGTCTGGAACGCGTTCAGCCGCTCCAGGTTCCCGGCCATCACGGACTCGTCGTTGTTCCTCGCGATCCCGATGTCGAACTCCCGCAACCGGGCCACGTCCGGCGCCACGCCCGGCAGGTTCGCGTTCTTCACGAACGTGCCGAGATCGACCTGGACGCCGGAGATCGTCTTGCTGTCGGCGTTGATCCCGGCTTCCAGCTCCTCCACGCGCCCGACGTCCGCCTGCGTGGCGCCGTGCTCGAGCAGCCAGTCGACCTGCATCTCGAGCGAGAGGGTGCGCCTGCGCAGGTCCTCCTGGTGGCCGATCAGGGCGTACCCGGCGAGGCGGCTCGCGTCGCTCTGGGCCTTCTGCGTGGGGGTGAGCTCGATGTACGGCACCCCGTCGGCGATCGCCCTGGCCTTCTCCTCCGGGTTGGAGACGATGACGTTGCCGTGCTGGTCGAGCGGCTGGCCCTTCCGGTTGACGCCGAGTGCCTCCTGCAGCTCGGTGCTGCCCTCGATCAGCGACCGCACCTCGAGGTCGGCCGGCAGGTTCGGGGCCTCCGCCGCGCTCCTGGCCTGCTCGTCGATGAACGGGCGCTGGTACTGCATCGTCGTCAGCGCGTTCGCGATGCCCCGGTTGAGCGCCATCCGCTCGGCCCGGATGTTCGCCTTCTCGATCAGCGCCAGCTCGTCGGCGTACTCGCTCGGCGAGAACGTCCCGTTCCGCAGCGCCTCGTCGATCCGGCCGGTGGCCTGCTCGAGCTCGGGCAGCATCCCGAGGTAGGTGTTGGTGTCGTACCGGTTGTCGGCGTCGGCGTTGACCGCGCGCGCCGAGGCGAAGTCCTTCTCGGTGTCCGTCAGCGGGCGCAGGGCCGAGTCGTAGAGCTCCCGCTGCTCCTCGGTCAGGTTCGCGTACGCTGCCGCGTCGAGCGGGGGCAGCGGGTCGCCCACCTCGTAGCCGAGCGGGGCGAGGATCTCGGCGAGCATCCGGTCGGCCTCGGTGCCCCGGTACTCGCGCCGGTACCCGGGGTCGATCAGCGGCATCCAGCCCGGCGTGACCTCCCCGCGCCCCTCCGTCCGCAGATCCTCGCGGTTGGACACGCACCCGTCGACCCCGACGCCCGAGCCGCAGGACCAGCCCTCGTTCAGGCCGTACTTCTCGGGGTCGGTCTTGTTCGGGTACAGCAGCACGACCGGGTTGCAGCGGTCCGACCCGCGGCACTCCAGCTTCGTGACCTGCCCGTCGGAACCCATCGTCTCGCCGAGGCAGGCACCGCCGCTGCCACCGAGGTGGCAGGTCATGAACCCGTAGTTGCCGTTCTGGTCGCGGTAGCCCTGGGTGAACCTGCAGCCCTCGCCACCGCAGTACGCCGGGTCGCCCTCCGGGGTGAAGCTCGTGATGTTGCCGTCGCCGATCATCCGGACCTGGAAGTAGCCGGCCGGGTACTTGCTGGTCCAGTCGCCGCCGAACTCGTCGTGCATCTCGCACATCTCGGAGCACACGCGCTGCGTCGGATCCACCCCGCCGGGGTTCTGCACCGTGCAGATGTCCTGGCAGTGCTCCAGCGAGACGCCCTCGTTGCCCGGGACGGTCTCCGTGCAGAACCCGACGCAGTGGAAGCTGCCGCCCCGGCCCGGCTCCAGCTCGGTGATCGCCTTGACCCCGAAGCTCTCCAGCGAGCCCTGCACGAACTGGCCGGTGTCCTCGGAGATGCTGCCGTGGCTGAAGAAGCGGTCGTTGTGGTTGGTGATCGTGCGGCCGTCCGGGAGCGTGATGTCCCCGGTCTGCCCCTGCACGTCGTAGATGCCGGGGGCGAGCACGCGGTCGTCCGGGCCGTACGTGGGCGTGATCAGCGAGACGTTGTTGCCCGGGCCGTCCTCGAAGTTCGCCCCGTCGCCGTAGGCGTTGACCACCACGCCCTCGGCCGAGACGAACGTGCTCCTCCCGGTGCCCGCGATCCGGAACGTGGCCTGGCCCGCCTCGGTGGCACCGAACTTGACCCACGCCGCGTTGCTGGTCAGCTCGTCGAACCCGGGTGCGTCCGGGTTGTGGTCGGTGACGACGGGCGGCAGGTCGATCTCGGGCCCGCGGTAGACGACGCCGCCGAACACCTCGCCGTCGAACGGCGCGCGCGGCCGGTCGACGATCCGCAGCGTGGTGACGCCCTGGCTGTTGGTGGGGTTGACGTCGGCGCTCGCCCCGGTGCGGCCGTCGGTGACGCGTCCCCGTCCGCCCATCCACACCTGGGTGTCGCCCTCGGCGTCCTGGCTGATCTGCGCCGAGTACTCGCCGCTGACCTCGTGGCGGCGCGAGTCGGTCGGGCTCACCGTCACGGACGCGCCGTAGGTGGTGCGCGAATCGGCTGCGTCCGGCGTCCAGGTGGCCTGTGCGCCGCCCGCGTCCCCGAACGTCCTGGTTCCGTCCGGGCCGACCGGCAGGGCGTCGATGCAGGCCGCGTCGCAGGTCCGGGCCTCCTCCCCGCGGTCCTTGACGACCATGATCCGGTTGCCGTTCTCGTCGACCCCGGAGAACGACCCCGTCTCCTCCGGGCCCATCGCCGCGACCTCGTCGGCGGTGAGGGTCGCGGCGTCCTGCTGCGCCTGCCAGATCTCCTTGCCGGACGGCACGAGCTGGGTGAACACCGGGGTGGACATCGACTGGCGGAAGTTCGAGCAGTCACCGGTGCAGCCGACGTCGTTGCCGCTGCGGTAGAGCCCGCAGCCGTTGCCGGTGGAGCCGGAGCAGTCGCCGAAGCGGCGGGCGTTCCAGATGCCGCCGGGGTCCTCCCACGTCTGCTGCTGCGTCCAGCTGATGTCGAACTCGATGTGCGCCGCGTAGTACTTGCTGCAGTGCGCGTCGTTCGAGCAGGCGACGCTGGTGCTCGGGTTGCCGTACTGGTCGATGCTGGCGTCGGCGAACACCCAGCCGCCGCTCGCGCCCATCGCACCGCCACCGGAGTCGCTGGCGCGGGCGTAGGCCCACGACCCCGACGGGTGCGAGGCGTAGTCCGAGACTCTCACGCTCCAGTGGTGGCTGCAATCGGTGCCCGAGCTGCCCTGGCAGGACGCGGAGGCCTGTGCGAACCCGTCCTTGCTCTCGGCCGACGCGCTCGTGGCGACGTACCCGCCCCCCAGCCCACCGCTGCCGAACCCGACCGCGTCGGCGGTGGCACCGGGGGCGCTCGCGTGACTCTCGGCGCGGTAGGAGAAGGAGCAGGTGACGCCGGTGCCGGAGCAGGACGCGGACGCCTGCGCCACACCGTTCGCAGGGTCGACCGATGCGCTGGTCAGAGCCTGGCCCGACCCGATGGTGCCGTGACCAGCCGCGACACCCTCGGCGTGGACACCGGGGCCGCTCGCCCTGCTCTCGGCGCGGAACGAGAAGGAGCAGGCGACGCCACTCCCGGAGCAGGACGCGGACGCCTGCGCCACACCGTCCGCAGGGTCGACCAACGCGCTCGTCAGCGCCTCGCCGGTCCCGGTGGTGCCGTGACCACCCGCGACACCCTCGGCGTGGACACCGGGGCCGCTCGCCCTGCTCTCGGCGCGGAACGAGAAGGAGCAGCTGCCCCCATCGGTGGCCGCGCAGCCGGCGCCGGCGAGGGCGTACTCGGCGCTCGCCGCGACCCGGCTCGAGCTCGCGCACTCCCCTCCCGCCGCGGCCGTGCAGTCGGAACGGGACACGGCCGTGTTCGTCCCGTGCGGCGAGGCGGCCGCGGCGCGGCCCTCGGTGTGCGTCGTGCAGCCGGTGCCGGCGCAGCTGGCGGTGACCTCGGCGAAGTCCTTCGCGGCCGAGCCGCCGGTGCCCGCGGTGCACGTGCCGGAGGCGGCGCAGGTCGCGGTGGCGGAGGCACGGACCCCGTCCGCGCCCACCGCGCTGGAGTCGGAGGACACGCGGGTGGCGCAGCCGGTCTCGCTGCCGTTGTCGCAGGCGACCGAGACCCACGCGCTGGTGCTCGCGAACCGCTCGTCCGGTGTGGCGTCCGCGGGCGACGCGGAGACGGTGGTCCCGATGCTGATCTGCGCCTGGCACGCCGTGGTGCCGTCGCAGCGGGTGTCGCCGGTCGCCGTGCTGACGGCCCGTTGCCCCTCCGGTCCGGCGACGGCCCTGGAGGTGCCGGTCACGGACCCGGTGCAGCCGGCCTCGGGGCAGACGATCTGCGAGGTGGCCTGTCCACTCCCGGAGATCCCGGGGACGGCCTTCGCGTCCTCGCCGTCGCCGGTGACCTGGCCGGAGTCGCGTCCGGTCGTGGTGGTGGCCTCGCTGGCGGCCACGCAACCGGATGCCGCGGCGGTGCAGGTCGCGGTCGTGGTCGACTCGCCCGGCACCCCCGACGTGGCCCCGGTTGTGGCCGCGGTGCAGCCCGGTCCGGTGCACTCCGCCATCGCCGACGACTGCGACAGGGCTGCGGGCGCGTCCGCCACCGGCTTCGCGGCCAGCTCGGCGGCCTCGGTCGCCGCCTTGCGCGCCTCGGCCGCGACCTTCGCGGCGTCGGCGGCGGTCTTCTGTTGTGCTGCGGTCGCACCCTTCCGGGCGGCGACCCTGGCAGCCTCCGCGGCGAGCTGCTCGGCCTCGACGGCCTGCTGCTCAGCCTGCTTCGCTGCGTCGTTCTGCTGCTCCGCGACGATGTCGGCCACGACCTGGCCGGATCCCGCACTGGAGTTGGTCTGCGCCTGGCAGCCCGACCGGCCGCTGGTGCAGGTGGCGCTGCTGGTGGAGACGCCCTCCGGTGGGCCGCGGGCCCCGTTGCCCTGGTTCGGGGTGGTGGGGCCGTCGCTGCCCGCTGCCGAGCTGCGGACCGTGCCGGTGCACGCGGTGCTTCCCGCGCAGTCCAGCGTGGCGGCGACCATCGTCCAGCTCGAGGCGCCCGGAACCGTCGGAGCACCCGAGTTCGCGCTCGATCCCGGCGCCGTCGGCGCGGGCGGCACCGCCGGCTGCTCCTGCGACTGCTCGGCAGGCGCCTGCTCACCGGTGGTCTCCGACGTGACCGTGGCGTTCGCCGTGGACCGGGCCTGCACCAGCGGCGCGATCACGTTCGCATCCGGGCCCGAGGAGGCACCCGAGTTGGTGACCGCCTGGCACACCCCACCCGACACGCCCTCACACGATCCCTCGGACCGCGAGCCGCGCGGGTCGGCCGACACACTCGGGTCGGTCGCGGACGCCGCGCTGGTGACCTTGCCCGTGCAGGCCGCCTGGCCCTCACAGACCAGCACCGCACCCGCCGCCGAGGCCGCCGACGGACCCGCCGGCATCCGCGCGGTGTTGACCTGCTGCGCCTGCCCCTCGGCCCGGGGGCCGGACAGCGCCAGCGCCGCACCCGGACCCGTGGACGCCGTCGACACCGACCGCACCTCGCAGCCACCCGTGCCACCGGTGCAGGACGCGATGCCCTCCGAGGTCCGCGGCTTCCCGCCCGCCACCGCGCCGTCCCACGCGCTGGTGGTGGTGCGCACCGAACCGGAGCAGGCCGTTCCCGCGTCACAGGCCAGGCTCGCGCTCGACGACGAGGTCGAGGACGGCCCCGACAGCGACTGGCCCGGCAGCGGCTTCCCGGTGTTCGGGTCGATCGCCACGTAGTCGGCGGCACTCGACGCGGCCGAGCTCGTCTCCCCCGAGCAGCCACCACCGGTCACCGTGCACTCGCTCGTGGCCGACGTACCCCGCGCGTGCGGCGACACCCCCGTGTCCCGGGCGCTCGTCGAACCGGTCGCGGTGCCACCGCACTCGGTCGCCGCACCGGAGCACTCCACCGACGCGGTCGCGTGCGACACGCTCACCGGACCCGACACCGCCGCCACCCCCGACGCCGGATCGGCATCGGCCGGATCACGATCGGCCACCGTCGTGTCCGCCGCACTGCCGCAGCTGCCGCCCGCGCCGTGCACGGTGCAGGACGAGGTGCCGGTGCTGTCCCGCACGCCTTTCACATCACCGGAGGCGCCACCCGACGTCGTGCTCGACCCCGACGCCACACACGTGGCGGCCGCACACCCGACCTCGCTGCCGGCGGTGCTGGACGCGGCCTGCTCCCGGGTGGCCTGCGACTCGCCGATCGCCGCGGCGGTCGGCTGCTCGTCCCAGGACGGCTCGGCCGCCCGGTCCGACACCTGCGAGCTCGACTCGACGCCGCACCCGCCGGCCTTCGCCTCGCACGTCGAGGAGGCCTTCGTGGTGCGCACCGGAGCCGCCGCGTCCCTGGTGGCCGGCGTTCCGGTCGCCGTGCCGGTGGTGGCGCTCGACGCCTTCCCGCTGCAGGTCGCGCCGTTGCAGTCCACGTTCGCCCCGGCCGAGCTCGACGCGGTCGCGTCGCCGTCGGTCAGCGCCGCCGGCCGGACCGTCCCACCGGCGAGGCGGCCGGTCCAGGAGTCCTGCTCGTCGACCTGGCTGTCCACATCGGTGCTGCTGTGGGCCTGGCAACCACTGCCCGCCGACTCGCACGAGGCCTGCCCGGTGCTCTTCCGCTCCGCACCGGCCCGCACCCCGCTCCCGGTGCCCGCGGTGCTCACCGTGCCCGAGCCGGAGCAACCGTCGCCGCAGTCGACCTCGACCACCGCATCGCTGCTGCCCTCGGCACCGCGCGAGTCATCCTCGTCGTCCGCGCGGGACTCGCTGCGCGTCGCGCACCCGCCAGCGGAGACCGTGCACGCGGCCTTGCCGTTCGTCGCCGACCCCGCCGTGCGGTCCGCGGTCTTCGCGTCGGTGCCCGCCGTGCGACCGGCGTCCGTGCTGCTGCTCGCCGAGCCGGTGCAGCTACGGCCGCAGTCGACCTCGGCCTCGGCGACGACCTCGTCCGAGCCGTCCAGGTCCACCGAGCTCGACGTGCCGCACCCGGATGCGCCCCCGCACCGCGCCGACCCGCTCCCGGCCCCATGGCCCTCGGTCGTGGTGCTCGTCAGCCGCGCACCGTCCTCGGCGGGCTCGCGATCGGAGCGCGACCCGGAGCTGCCGCTCTCGCACGACCCACCGCCGGTGTCGCACTCCGCCGTCGCACCGTCCGGTGTCGCGACGCTCCGCTGCTCGCACCCGCTCGAACCGCCGCCGCATCGCGCCGACGCACGTGACTCCCCGTCGGCACCGCGGCTGGACGCGCTACTCCCGCAACCGGAATCGTCACAGGACGCCTCGGCCCTGGAACCACCCGATTCCGAGGACGCACCACACCCCGAGGACACCCCGGACAGGCAGATCTCCCGATCGGAGTCGCGCTCGCCGTCGGCGGACTCGCTCACCGACCCGCACTCCACGAACGCCCCGTCCGAACCACACCCGGCGGCCGCGCCCTCGCCGTCCAGGTCGTCCTCGGACACCGCGTCCGGGTCCCTGTCGGTGGCGTCCATCAGCTCGTCGGTGGCCTCGTAGACCTCGTCACGCTGCTTCTCGTACGCCTTGACGTTCTTCTTGTGCGCGGCCGCGGTCACCGCGCCGCCTGCGACCTTCTTCTCCTCCGCCGCCAGCTGCTTCTCGCGCTCGTCCAGCTCCTCGTGCCCGTCGACGACCTCGTCGACCAGCTCGGCGCGATCCTCCGACAGCTCCGCCCGGTCCGCCCCGTACCGCTGCTCCAGCTCCGAGTGCTCGGCGGCCTGCTTGTCGTACTCGGCCTTGGTGGCCTTGCCCGACGCGACGTCCTTCTTCGTCTGCTGGAGCTTCTTCTCGCTCTTGTCGACCTCGATCCGGCCCTCGATCACCCGCTCGGTCTGCTCGGCCGAGTCGTCGTGGTCCCGCTCGTCCTCGTCCTCGTCGCGGTCCTCGTCGTCCCCGTCACGCGGCGGGGCACGCGAGCGCGCGTCGGAGAACTCCCGTGACGACAGCAGCGACATCTCGCCCGAGCAGCCGTCGCCGCCGCACAGCTGGTCGCGGTCCTCTGCGTCCGTGCCGGCCGCGAACAGCTCGGCGGTCGCCTCCCCGTCCTCGGCATCGGACTCGTCGTCGCCGCGACCGAGCGCCTTCTCCACCCGCTCGGCGTCGTCCTCCGAGACACCCGCCCGATCGACGGCGTACCGCACGGCGTCGCGCACCAGGCCTCGCGCCTCGCGGCCGACATCGTCGGCGTCGGCAGCGTCACGCGCCGGCTTCGACGCCCGCTCGACGAGCTTCCGCGCATCCTTCTTGCCGTCGTCGTCGCCCGCCGACTCGATCCGCTCCTCGCCGGCACGCCGCAGGTCCCGCGCATCGTCGTCGTCCTCGTCCCGCGAGCCGACCTTCTCGGCGAGATCCTTCGCGAGCTCCGCCCACGCGCCGGCCTTCCCGCGCTTCTCGGACTTCTCGTCATCGTCCCGGGAACCACGAGCCTCACCGTCGGCCCGGTCTCCCGAGCGCACCTTCTCGACGAACTCCCGCACGAGGCGCCGCGTGTTCTCGGCCCGGTCGCCGCGGCGTTCGTCGGCACGACCTTCGTCGGCACGTCCCCGGTCGGCACGTTCCCGGTCGGCACGGCCCGAGCCGGCGACGCGGTCGATCAGCTTCGTGAACTCCGCTCCGGAGTCGCTGTCACGGTCCTCGGAGTCGGCTTCGTCGACCCGCTCGGACAGCTCGTCGGTGACGCGCCGGAGATCGGTGCGGGCGTTCCCGTCCTCGTCGTCGCGTCCCGACGCGGCATCGGCCTCGCGCGGCGACCGGCGCGTGCGCTCGCCCCCGTGTCCATCCGAACCGGCCTCGTCGGCCCGCTCGGTCGGTTCTTCCACGGACCGGCGCGCATCCCGGTCGTCATCGGCGCGCTCGCGGTCCGCGGCGCTCGTGTCCTCGTCGTGGGACCGCCCGTCGGCGTCGTCGTCATCGCCTTCGCGGGCCCGCTCGCTCCGCCTCTGCTCGTCGGCGTCCTCGCCCAGCCGTTCGCGGACGATCTCCCGTACGCGGTCCCGGATGCTCTCGCCGTCGCCGCCGGATTCAGCGGCGTCACGCTCGTGGCCGCGATCGTCGGCGGACTCGTCCGCGTTCCGGCTCCCGGATCGCTCGGCGCTCCGCCGATCGTCCGCACCGTCGGCGTCCTGGCCGTTCTCCTCGCGCTCGTCGTTCGACTCGCGCCCGGCGTCACGCTTCTCGCCGTCACGCTTCTCGGGATCGCGATCGTCCCCGCGGTCTTGCTCGCGGCCCGATGCACGGCGCTCGTCGCGATCCTTCTCGCGCTCGCCCTCTTCGCGGTCCCGCTTGTCGGACTTCTTGCTCTCGCCCGACTCGTCGGACTCCTCGCGCTCCTTCTTGGTTTTCTTCTCGCCGGACTTCTCCTCGTCCGACTTCTTCTCCGACTTCTCGGACTTCCTCTCGGACTTCTCGGACTTCTTCTCGTCCTTGTCCGACTTCTTCTCGCCCTTGTCGGACTTCTTGTCGTCGTCCCCGCCCGACTCGCGGTCGTCGGAACCGTCGTCCCCGGAAGAATCGGAGTCACCGCCGTCGGAGCCGGATTCACCATCTCCACTCTCTCCACCGCCTGCGGGCCTGATGCTCCCTCCCTTCACCAGGCCCTGCTTGACGGCCGCAACGTGCATCACCGGAACGGCGACCGCCGCGGCGGCCGGGGCCGCCGTCAGGAACGCCGCTCCGATCCACAGCACCACGACGGCGCCGGCGAGCGCGCACGCCCACCGCACCGCCTGCAACATCCGGTCCATCGGCGAGAACCGCAACCGCACGGCGACGACGTCAGGACGCAGGGCGAGGCCGACGGCCCCACCCGTACGCACTGACACCTGACCCATGACGGACGCTCCAGAGGTTCCCCGCTGCACGCGGGAGAGGAAGGCACAACCAGAAGGACACGCGGCCGCGAACCGGCACACGGACGAACGAGGTCAAGGGCCTCGCTGCGAGTCGCGCCTGGGGCAAGCGACCCGCCGGGCAGCCCGGACCGTTCATCACGCCGCTCCCGGGGCTTCCCGTCGCGACACGTCAGCGACGATCTGCCTCCGAGTGGGGCAGCGACGAGATTGCCGGGGGCAGTCGTACGGCAGGCAACCGGAACGTTGCCCATCGAGCGACGCCTGGGTGAACTTCCGGTGATCCGGTCGACGCTCGCCACACGCCGCCGCCCGGGGGCTGGAGCCGGGAAGTGGGCGTTCGCCCGGCGGCCCTGCGGACCGCAGTGCGGCGGGTACGCCGAGGCGCAGTTGTTCCACGACCATCGAGTTGCGGCACGCACGCTGCGGGTCATCGGAGGCCGGACCCACTCCGGTGGAAACCCGTTCACGGCAGGAGCGGTGCCGAACGTGGATCGATCCCACTTCCTGCGTGGATCGCTGTTCCGTTCGCGGTCCCGGAGAACGCCGGAGAAAATGGGGGCCGCCGACCTCAGCGTCGACCGTTGGTGATCTGGCGCGCGAGCTGTGTCACCAGCCTCGCGCAATCCATTCGTGTACGTGGGGGCGCTCGGTCGCGACGGTGGTGTCGAGGCCGTGGCCGGGATGTATCCGGGTCCCGTCGGGGAGTTCGAGAAGCCTGCGCACCGAGTCGATGATCGTGGGAAAGTCGGAGAGCGGTGGACCGGTGAGTCCGGGGCCGCCGGGAAAGAGGGTGTCGCCGCTCAGCAGGTGGCCGTCGACGAGGAGGCTGATCCCGCCGGGTGTGTGGCCGGGTGTGTGCAGCACCCGGGCGGTGAGCGCTCCGATATGGATCTCCTGGAGGTCCTCCACCGGCGTGAAGGCGCCGTCCCACAGCCGATCCGGCGGCGCGAGCTGCGAAGGGTCGGCGGCGAGCAACCGGACCGTGGCGGTACCGGCGTCCCAGTGCCCGTCGCGCCGGACGGTGGCCAGCTCGTGCGGCCACACCGGCGACTCGGCGGTATGAGCCAGCACGGGCACGGCCCACGCGTCGACCAGCTCGGGCACCGCCAGCACGTGGTCGAAGTGCGCGTGGGTGAGCAGGATGGCCGACACGTGCAGGTCCGCGGTCGCGGCGAGGATCCGCTCCGGCTGGTCGCCGGGGTCGACGACGAGCGCCTCGGCGCCGTCGGTGACGATCCAGCAGTTGGTCTGCAGCACCCCGACGACCAGCCTGCGCAGGGTCATCCCGCGCGCCGGAGCAGCTCGTCGTAGACGCCTGCGTCGTGGGCGTCCACGACCGGGAAGCCCTGGGCGAACGGCCCCTCCCAGTGCACCTCGATGCCCGGGTTGGTGACCGTGCTGCCGTCCGGCAGGCGGAACGTCGGACTGGCGGGGATGGCGTCCGAGCACGCGACGGCGAAGTCGGCCATGACCTGTTTGCGATGCCGCCCGTCGTCGAGCGCCGTCGTCAGCTCGCCGACGTCGACATGCGTGGTCCCGGCGGCGACGTCGAGGATCACCTGCCGGTGGCTGATCGAGCGCGACTCCGTCCAGAACGCCCTGCGCAGGGCGAGATCGAGCTCCTCCCCCGCGGTGAGGCTCTGCGCGCTCGCGGCGTGCACGGCCTCGGCGGCGAGCAGCACGGTGTGCGGGTAGAGGTCGTCCGCGGCGGTCCACACCCGGAACCCCGCCTCGGGCTCGACCTGCCCCAGCCCGACGGCCTCGGTGTCGGTGCCCCGGCGCGGATGCGGGCCGTCGAACAGCTCCAACGGGAACGTGTGGTGCTCGATCCGCACGTCGAGCCCGAGCCGCTCGCGGGCGCGGCGCAACCGCAGCAGCCCGACGTACGCGAACGGGCACAACAGGTCGGACCACACCTCGATGGTGGCCATCAGTTCTCCTCGTGCTCGGTGCCGGGCGGGTTGCTCGTGAACCGCGCCGGCTTCAGCAGCACCGCGGTGCGCCGCTCGGCGGCCATCGCGCGGTCGTACTCGTCGAGATCGGGATGCTCGCCCCCGGCGGCGACGTAGATGTCGCGCAACAGCTGCCGCAGGTCGACCCCGGCCTGCGGATCGTCCGGCCCGGCCAGCTCGACCGGGCCGCGGACGGCCACCCATTCCCAACCCGACCGGAACACGAGCGTGGCGCGCGGGTCCGTGCGCAGGTTCCTGAGCTTGGCGGTGGCGTCGCGGGCGACGAACGCGACCGTCTGCGCGCCGGTCACCGGGTGCGGCAGCACTCCGGCGTTGACCAGGCTGACCGAGGGCGCGTCGCGGCCGCTCGTCACCAGCACCGCGAGCCAGTGCTCCGCGGCGCCGTACGTACGCACGAGGCGAAGTCCCTCTTCCGTCGTCAGACCCATGTGCCGAGACGATACGGACTGCGGTCCGGTTACGTCAACGCTAGAGTCCTGGCGATGGACCTGCTGGCCGGTAGCGCCCCCAAGGAGCGGGCCGACGCGGTGCGCAACCGGCGCAAGGTGCTCGCCGCAGCGGCCGACCTGTTCGCGGCACGCGGCGTCGCGGGGGTGAGCATGGACGACGTCGCCGCCGCCGCCGGCGTGGGCAAGGGCACGCTGTACCGGCGGTTCGGCGACAAGTCGGGGCTGGCCGCAGCGCTGCTCGACGAGCGAGAGACCCATCTGCAGCAGCAGCTGCTCAGCGGCCCGCCTCCGTTGGGGCCCGGCGCGCCCGCCGTCGATCGGCTCGCCGCGTTCACGGCCGCCTACCTCGACTACGTCGACGCGCACCTCGACGTCGTCGCGCTCTCCCAGACCGCCAGCCCCGGAGCCCGGTTGCGCACGGGCTCGCACCGGCTCTGGCGGCTGCACTGCCGGATCCTGTTCGCCGAGGCCGGGACCCCCGACCCGGACCTGCGCGCCGACGTGCTGCTCGCCGCGCTCACGGCCGAGCAGGTCCGCCACTGGCGCCACGACGAGAACCACCAGCTCGCCGACCTCACGAAGGCGATGACGCGCCTCGTCCGCAGCCTCGCCCTGGGCACGTCCCGGGCCGAGGAGCCGTGACGCCGCGCTCCTTCCGGCCAGGCGAACACCGGAAGTCCGGATCTCCCCCTTGCGGGGGAGCTGATTCCCCCGCCGTCGGGAGGTCTGGATTCGGCAGCCGTCCGAACCTTGCCGGCATGGCGACATCGAGCAACCGGTCGGTCCTTCGTCGCGCCTTGCCGCCCGGACAGCGCCGTCGACGCGATTTCCCCCGCTTCGGCCTGCCCTTTCTCGTGCCACCCCCGGTGCCGGACGACCCGATCCTCGCCGTCACCGGTGGGGTCGAGCACGAGCTGCGACTCCCACTCGGCGAGCTGATCCGGACGCTCCCCCGCGTCAGCCAGGTCGCCGACTTCCACTGCGTCGCCACCTGGACGGCCACCGACCTGCGTTGGTCAGGGGTCTCGTTCCGGCAGTTCTGGGAACAGGTGCTCGTCCCACGGTGCCGACCCGCTGCCGACGCCGTCGCCGTCATCGCCCGCGGCGCGGACGGCGTGCAGGCCGTCATCGACCTGCGCGACGCGCTCGCCGACGACGTGATGCTCGCCGACGAGCTCGACGGCCGCCCACTGGACGGCCTGCACGGCGCCCCGCTGCGCCTCGTGAGCCCTGGCCAGTACGGCTACAAGAACATCAAGCACCTCACCGAACTCGAGGTCACGCGCACGTTCCCGAAACCGGGACGGCTGCTCGGCGAACACCAGCGCGCTCGGGTGGCCCTCGAGGAGCGAGACCCCTACATGAACGCGCGGCTGTACCGCCTCATCGGCCGGGCCCTGATCCCGCCGATCCTGTGGCTGAACCGCCGATCGGCCCGGAAGGCGACGTAGAGCAACACCGGCGGTCGTGTGCGCCCGTCATCGAGGCCCGCGGATGTCGGGGGCCAGCCGTTCGACCTCCGCACTCGCGAGCACCGCGGTGCGGAACGCCGCAACGGCGTCGCGGCGATCGCGCGGCCGCGTCGCGATCGCCACGACGGGCCGACGCACGCCCGGATCGCAACCGGTTCGGCACATGATCCGGCGCGTCGGCCGGGCCATGCTCCCCGCAAGCGACGACGCTCCGGAGGACACCATGAGCCCACACCGCACCGTGGTCCGCAACGGTCACGTCCTGACGATGGACCCCGCTCTCGGAGATCTTCCGGCAGGCGACGTGCTGATCGAGGACGGGGTGATCACGGCGGTGGCCCCGTCCCTCCCGGTGACCGACGCCGAGGTCGTGGACGCCACCGGGCACCTCGTGCTGCCGGGCCTGATCGACACGCACCGCCACACCTGGCAGTCCCTGGTCCGCGGGATCTGCGGCGACTGGACCCTCGGCGACTACTACTTCGGCATCCGCCTGGGCATCTCCCCCGCCTTCACGCCGGACGACGTGCGGCTCGGCAACTTCTTCGGCGCGGTCGACGCGCTGAACGCCGGGGTGACGACACTGCTCGACTTCTCGCACTGCAACAACACCCCCGACCACGCCGACGGCGCGGTGCGCGGGCTGCAGGAGGCCGGGATCCGAGCGGCGTTCTGCTACGGCTTCTTCGAGAGCTCGCCGGAGGCGACCCGGTTCGGCGACCACGCGGCCCGCGTCGCGGACTACCACCGCATCGCGGACACCTACTTCGCCTCCGACGGACTGCTCACCCTCGGCGTCTCGCTGTCGGAGATCTTCGGCCTGCCCTGGGACCACACGGTCGCGGAGCTGGCCGCCGCCCGTGAGCGGAACGCCCTGCTCGTCAACCACGCCGGGTGCGTGTTCGGCAGCGTCCTCACCACCGGGATCACCGAGATGGATGCGCTCGGCCTGCTCGGACCGGACATGGTCCACGTGCACTGCACCGCCTTCGGCGACGCGGAGTGGGAGGCGGTGGCCCGCTCCGGCGGGAAGGTGTCCATCTCCGTCGAGACCGAGCTCAACATGGGGTTCGGCCGCCCCGTCTTCGCGCGTTGCCGCCGGCACGGGGTGCGGCCGACGCTGTCCGCCGACGTCATCTCGCTGGGCAGCGGGGACCTGTGGCACGAGCTGCGGTTCGGCCTCGGTTACGCCCGCTCCGATGCCGATCTCCCCGTCAACACCGCGGGGGCGATGCCCGACGCGGTGTCGTTCACCGCCCGGGAGGCGCTGGACTGGAGCACCGTCAACGCCGCAGACGCGCTCGGCCTCGGTGACCGGATCGGCTCGTTGACCCCCGGCAAGCGCGCCGACCTGATCCTGGTCGGCGGCCCCGCGATCGAGCAGCACCCCCGCGTGGACCCGTACGCGACGCTGGTCTTCCAGACCACGGCCGCCGACGTGCGGACCGTGCTCGTCGACGGCCGGATCGTCAAGCGCGACGGCGTGCTGACCGGCACGGACCTCACCGCGCTGACCGGACAGGCCGACGCCGCCGCCGATCGCATCCTCGGCCGGGCCCGCGACGCCGGGCGGGCGCTCCCCGGAACTCCCCGGGGGCCTGGGCGGCGATCGAGCCGATGGCCCGGGAGTTCCACGAGCAGGCCGTCCGGGCCGTGAAGGACCGGGGAGGACAGCACCCGTGAGGTGGGCAACCTATACGGCTGCACCCACATCGGCCGTGAGCTGCCGGTCGATCTCCGCGGCCACGTGGGCGACGCCGTCGACTGCGCCGGGCAGCAGGTTCACCATCTGGAAGAAGCCGTGCATCTGCCCGGGCCATCGACGGAGGTGCACCGGCACGCCGGCTCGCGCCAGGCGGTCGGCGTAGGCCTCGCCCTCGTCGCGCACGACGTCGTGCTCTGCCGTGAGCACCACGGCCGGAGGCAGGTCGGACAGGTCGGAGGCGCCCAGCGGTGAGAGCTCGGGATGCCTGCGATCGCCTAAGTCGGGAGCGTAGTGGTCCCAGAACCAGATCATGGCCTCGCGGTCGATCATGAGCTGGTTCTGGGGGTCGAGGTAGCTCGCGGTTTCGAAATCGGCGTCGGTGACCGGGTAGACCAGCACCTGAAGGGCGAGGTCCGGACCGTCCGCCGCCTTCGCACGCTGCGCGACGACCGCGGCCAGGTTCCCGCCGGCGCTGTCGCCCGCGACGACCAGCGGCACCGGCCCGCCCGCGATCTGCTCCCGCCGCTCGTCCACCCAGCGCAGCGCGGCCCATGCGTCATCCAGCGCCGTCGGGAAGCGGTGCTCGGGGGCGAGCCGGTAGTCCACGAGTACCACCGCGGCCCGGGCGCGGTCCGCCAGCTCGCGAGCGAGCGGGTCGAAGTCGTCGAGGGTGCCGACCACCCAGCCACCGCCGTGGTAGTAGACGATCAGCGCCCGGGCCGGTTCCCGCGGCGTGAAGATCCGGACCGTGATCTGCCCGCCGTCCACCGGCACCGTGTCCTCGGTGATGCTGCCCACCTCCGGGCCCGGCCCGTACATCTCCCTGAGGGCCGCGCCGAGGACACGGGCCTCCACCGGGGACATCTCGTGCAGGGGCTCACCGCCACTGCTCGCCATCCGACCCAAGAAGGCCGTGGTCGCTTCGTCGAGCGCCATTGCGCATCCTCTCGTTCTTCCAGCAGGTCCACCGGAACGACTACGTGAGCGGCAGCTCCGCACGAACTGGACCGTAGAGTCCAGAGAAGGCTATCGGTCTGTGCTGGACTGTCAAGTCCAGTACGCTCGGCACCATGGAACGGGTGCTGACCGCGAAGGGAACGGCCACCAAGCAGCGCATCATCGAGGGCGCGGCACAGCTGATCCGCGAGCGCGGCGTCGCCAACGTCGGCCTCGACGACATCCGCGCGGCCACGTCCACGAGCAAGAGCCAGCTCTTCCACTACTTCCCCGACGGCAAGGCCGACCTGCTGCTCGCAGTAGCCCGACACGAGGCCGACCAAGTGCTGCAGGACCAACAACCGATGCTCGGGCACCTCGCCGACTGGGAGAGCTGGCGCGCGTGGCAACAACGCGTCATCGCCAAGTACGCAGCCCAAGGCCGTCGTTGCCCACTCGCAGCGCTCACCGGCCAGCTGGGCAAGGCCGACCCGGCGACGGAAGAGATCATCACCGACCTCTACGACCGGTGGTACGGCTTCCTGCGCGCAGGCGTGGAAGCACTCCACCGTTCCGGCCAGATCGACCCCGACACCGACGTCGACAAGGCCGCAACGGCCGTACTCACGGCCGTCACGGGCGGCACTTCGATGCTCATGGCAACCGAGCGGATCAACTACCTCGAAGACGCGCTCGACCAGGTCCTCGATGGACTGCAGCGGGCGAGGACGGCGCCTTCCGGGCCGGGGCGATCGGCCACCACATCTCATTGAGCCCAGTTGTGCCCTGACCGCGGCGCTGGCGGGACGCGTCGGACAGGGTGATGAGATGAGGGCGCGGTGTGGAGGTGGACGCGCTCAGACCGTGAGGGGCGGGGCTGCGGTGTACTCCTCGTCGGTGACCGGCTGGAGCCAGTGCACGACGTCGTGCTGATCGTCGCCTTCGTTGATCGCGAGGTGGACCATGAGCCGGTTGGGTGCCGCACCGTGCCAGTGCTCCTCGTCGGCCTCGAAGAGGACGCGGTCCCCCGGGCGGATGACCTCCACAGGCCCTCCGCGGCGCTGGCACAGGCCTACGCCCTCGGTGACGAAGACGGTCTGGCCGAGCGGGTGGCGGTGCCAATGGGTGCGGGCGCCGGGCATGAAGTGCACCAGGTTGGCGGTGACGCGAGAAGGCGGCGGTGCTGCAGCCACAGCGTCGATGTAGACGTCTCCGGTGAACCAGTCAGCGGCACCCTTGGCGGTGTCCACGGAGCTGCGCGTGATCTGCACGAGGGTTCCTTCTAGTCGTCGTTCTGCGTGATGCTCTCGGGGGTCGTGGCTGTCTCGGCCGGCGCGGCCCACGACGCGAGGAGACCGAGCCGCTCGGCGGACGGGCATCCGGGTTCGGCTGTGTAGACGAGGAGCACGAGGCCGGGTTCGGCGGTGATGGCGAGCTCCTCGTAGGCGAGGGTGAGCTCGCCGACGACGGGGTGGCGGAACCTCTTGGTGCCGGTGCCGTGGGTACGGACATCGTGGTCGGCCCAGAGTCGCCTGAACGTCTCGCTGCGGGTGGAGAGCTCGCCGACGAGGTCTTGCAGACCGCGGTCGTGCGGATCACGTCCGGCCTCGGCTCGCATGACGCCGACGCACATCTCGGCGAACAGATCCCAATCCGGGTAGAAGTCGCGCGAGGCAGGATCGAGGAACTGGAACCGGGCCAGGTTCGGCGTGCGACCACCATCGCCGAGGACGGGCGAGTAGAACGCTCGGCCGAGGGCGTTGGTGGCGAGGAGGTTCTGGCGCGGGTCCCGGACGAACGCGACGCCGTCGGTGATGGCCTCCAACGCCCACTGCAGGCTCGGCCGGGAGGCGGCCTTGGCCGGGGCGCGGCGCCTGGCGCGGCCCGAGGTCGGGATGCCATCGGCGGTGCGGGCGAGGTCGAAGAGGTGGGCGCGTTCGGTGTCGTCGAGCTGCAGCGCCCTGGCGAGCGCTTCCAGGACGCCGGATGAAGCGCCGGCGATCTGGCCCCGCTCGAGGCGGGCGTAGTACTCGACGCTGAGACCTGCGAGGGTCGCGACCTCACTGCGCCGCAGTCCCGGGACTCGTCGGCTCCCGGTGGTCGGAAGCCCGGCCCGGTCCGGGGTGATGCGGGCGCGGCGGGTGCTGAGGAACTCACGCACCTCCCGGCGAACGCCATGGCGGTTGTCCACGCCCTCGACGGTAGGCCGCAGCGAGCCGCGATCCGAGCGGCGAAGGGTTCCCTGTCAGTGCACCCATCGACAGTGGCTTCCTCCCACTGTCGGTGGCGCGTTCACTCGATGCGGCGGGGACGACCGCCCCGCGGACGAGTACTACGAACAGGAGCGCACCCAATGCGTCAGGTCGTCATGCACGGACCCGGTGACGTCCGGGTCGAGGACCGCGAGGACCCGAAGATCATCGAGCCGACAGACGCGATCATCCGCCTGTCGGCGACCTGCATCTGCGGCAGCGACCTGTGGCCCTACCGGGGCGCCGAGCCGGTCGAGGACCAGGTCATGGGACACGAGTACGTCGGCGTGGTCGAGGATGTCGGCTCCGAGGTCCGCAACATCAAGGTCGGCGACTTCGTCGTCGGATCCTTCTGGGCCTCCGACAACAGCTGCGAGATCTGCCAGGCCGGGTACCAGGCCTACTGCGTGCACCGGGTGCTGATGGGGACCATCGGCACCCAGTCGGAGCTGGCCCGCATCCCGCTCGCCGACGGCACCCTCGTCGCCACCCCGGGCATGCCCGAACCCGATCTCATCCCCTCCCTGATGGCGGCCTCCGACGTGCTCGGCACCGGTTGGTTCGCCGCCGAGGCCGCTGAGGCCGGCCCCGGCAAGACCGTCGCGGTCGTCGGTGACGGCGCCGTCGGACTCCTCGGCGTCCTCGCCGCGAAGCAGCTCGGCGCCGAGCGCATCATCGCGTTCAGCCGCCACGCAGACCGCCAGGCGCTGGCCCGCGAGTTCGGCGCCACCGACATCGTCGAGGAGCGCGGCGACGACGGCGTCGCCAGGGTCAAGGAGCTCACCGGCGGGCTCGGCGCCCACTCGGTCATCGAGGCCGTCGGCACCCAAGAGGCCATGATGCAGGCGATCCGCTCCACCCGGCCGGGCGGGCACGTCGGCTTCGTCGGCGTCTCCCACGACGTCGCGATCCCCGGCGACGACCTGTTCATGGCCGGTGTCCACATCCACGGCGGCCCCGCCCCCGTCCGGCAGTACCTGCCCGGGCTGGTCCAGCTCATCTGGGACCGCAAGATCGACCCCGGCAAGGTCTTCGACCTCACCCTCCCGCTGGACGAGGCGGCGAAGGGCTACCGAGCGATGGACCAGCGCACCGCCACGAAGGTGCTGCTCACCCCCTGACGTCCGGAGAGCGATGCCCTCGATACCCGTGTCCCGCTCGCTTCTCGCCACGGCATTGTCCGCACTCCTCGGCCTCGCCGGCGCCGGGTGCGACGACACCGGGACCGACGCCGGCCGGGCCCCGACAGGTGCGTCCTCGACGACCGGCCCCACCGATCCGCACGACCCGACGCCGACCTCCGAGAGCCCGCAGGACGATCGCTTGAGAATCGACATCACCATCGGTGAGCAGCGCTTCCACGCCACGCTCTCCGACAGCGCCGCGGCCAGGGATCTGGTCGCCCAACTACCCGTGACCGTCGACATGACCGACCACGGCGGGGTCGAGAAGACCGGAGCCCTGCCGTCACCGCTCTCCCTGGACGGTCAACCCGAGGGCGCCGACCCCGACGTCGGAGATCTCGGCTACTACGCCCCCGGCAACGACCTGGTCCTGTACTACGGCGACCAGGCCTACTACCCCGGCATCGTGATCCTGGGCCGACTCGACGAGACCGCCGCGCAGCAGATCTCCGCCATGAACGGCTCTGTCACGGCGACCATCGAGGCGTCCGGTGAATGACCGGCGCGGCGGGCGACGCGGACCGGGAGCGCCCGCTGCGCCCAGTGACAACGTGCCCGCTCCGGAGCTGCAGGACTTCCTCGACCACGTGAACCGCGGCGCGCTGATCGAAGGCGGCTCGAAGCACCACCTGTTCATGCACGGCGCAGCGCAGGACGCGCTGCGGATCGTCGCCCAGATCAACACCGGATACCGCACGCCCGAGGAAGTGCGGGAGCTGCTCGCCGACCTGACCGGCAAGCCGGTCGACGACTCGGTCGCCGTGTTCCCGCCGTTCTACAGCGAGTTCGGTAAGAACCTGACCCTCGGCAAGGACGTCTTCATCAACGTCGGATGTCGCTTCCAGGACACCGGGGGCATCACGATCGGGGACGGCTCCCTCATCGGCCACGGCAGCACCCTGACGACCCTCAACCACGGCATCGACCCCGACCGGCGGGACGACACGATCCCATCGCCGGTGACGATCGGTCGCAAGGTGTGGCTCGGCGCAGGAGTGACGATCGTCCCCGGCGTGACGATCGGCGACGGCGCGATCGTCGGCGCTGGCTCGGTCGTGACCAGAGACGTACCGGCCAACGCGATCGTCGGAGGCGTTCCGGCCAAGCTCATCCGGGCGACGGGCTTCGACGCCTCTCCGAGCTGAGCCCGCGCTTCTGCTGCGCCGGCACAGGCAGGCCATCCCCAGGGCAACTCGGTCCGCAGTAGGTCGGCGATCGACCAGCCGCCCGGGAGGAGGCCCGAAGTATTGAGTCCGGCTGCGCCGTCTCGGCATGACCCCGTTCGCCCGCCCTCGCCCATGCAGACCTTGATCGACCCGTTGGTCGGCCATGTGCACTGCAGACCTCTGCTACCGTGGCTCGAGGCTTTCGTGATGAAAGTTGGTGACCGCGCCATGCTGGGCCGTCTCTACGAAACCGAGGACTGCTCGGTCGCACGGGCCCTCGAACTCGTCGGCGAACGATGGACACTGCTCATCCTGCGTGAGGCGATGTTCGCCGACAGCACCCGTTTCTCGCAGTTCCAGGCCAGTCTGGCGATCGCACCCAACATCCTCACGAAGCGGCTGTCCGCGCTCGTGGAGGCAGGAATCCTCCACGTCCCGCCGGGCTCACACGAGTACGTGTTGACCGCCATGGGCATGACGCTCAAGCCGGTCGTCGTAGCCCTCGCGCGGTGGAGCGACAGGTGGATCGGTGCGGGCCCGGTCCGCTTCGTGCACGACACCTGCGACACCGAGGTCGAACACCGCTTCTGGTGCGGCGGGTGTCAAGGCGAGGCTCAACCGGGCGACGTGCAGGTCCGGCTCCGCAGCGCCGAGGAACGCGAAGCCCTCGACGCCGCGCGCCTGTCGTGAGTGACTGAGGACACCGGGAAGGCGAGCCGGGCGACCGCCGCCGGAGCGCCGGTGGGGACCCGTACCGCTATCCCCGCAGTTCCTGGACGCTGCTCTTCAGCTGGTCCAGCGCCGCCCGGTAGAAGCGAGGCCCGTAGGACACCCGCGCCACACCGAGCTCCCGGAGCGTGGCCAGGTCCAGTGAGCCACCGGAGTTGCCGTTCACCGGGCCGGGAAGCTCGGCGACGAGGGTGGCGACGGTGTCCTTGTCGCCCACGGCGATCGGGTACAGGCAGTCGGCGCCCGCATCCCGGTAGAGCCGGCCCCGCCGGACCGCTTCTGCGAGCCGATCGGACTCGGGGATTCCGCTGGTGGGCAGGAAGGCGTCCACCCGGGCGTTGATGACGATCGGGACCCCGGCGTCATCGGCAGCGGACCGGACCGCTGCAAGCCAGTCGGCCTGGGCGCCGGCCTCGACGAGGCCGCCGGCCCGGTTGTCGGTGTCCTCCAAGTTGCAGCCGACCGCTCCGATGTCCAGCAGCCGGTCCACCAGTTCCCGTGGTTGCATGCCGTATCCGGCCTCGGCGTCGACGGTGACCGGCACCGACACGGCTCGTGCCACCCGGCCGGCCGCGGCGAACATCTCCTGCCACGGCGCACCCTCCCCGTCGGGATACCCCAGCATGGCGGCGATCGCGTTGCTCGCCGTGGCCACCACGGGGAATCCTGCTTCGGCCACGATCTCCGCGCTCGCCGCGTCCCAGACGTTGGGCAGCACGAGCATCTCCCCGCTGTGCAGCTCCCGCAGCTTCTCGGCACGCGCCTTCAGATCGGCCTGATCAACGGTCATCGAATCCTCCAAGTCGTTCGCCGAAGTGGTCACGACTCAGCCCGCCCACCACGTCGGCCCCTTGCCCTCACGCGATCCCTCCACAACGTATAGACACCGCACACTGCCGAAACTGGTCGCCGCACCCGTCCTCCGAACCGGTCAGGCGGGCTCGTGAGTCGGTGACGCCTCCCCTGCCGGCTCGGGCGCTCCCTCGACCACCGGCGGCTTCAGGAAACTGGTGGCCCATGCCACCGGAACCGAGATCACGGCGATGACCAGGCCGGCGATCACGACGGATGAGGCGGTCGTCGTGCTGTCGATCGCCATACCGCCTGCGACCGAGCCGAACGCGATGCCGACGTTCGCAGCCGACGGAGGCAGCGAGGACGCCAGCGCACCACCGGGACCGGCCAGGCTCACCACCCGGTACTGCAGCGATGGCACCATGCCCAAGGCGAAGGAGCCCCACGCCAGCATCACCAGCGCCACCAGGAACGCGATTGCGCCCACGAGGTAGAGCGCGAGCAAAGCCACCGAGGTGCCGATCGTCGCGACGATCAGGGTGCGCGCTGCGTTCCGATCCGCGAAGCGGCCGCCCGCGATCGAGCCCACCGCCGTGGCCACGCCGTAGGCCAGCAGGAACACGCTGACCAGCGCACCGGAGATACCCGTGACGCCCTCGAGGAACGGCACGATGTAGGTCAGCGTCGAGTAGACCGATGCGAACACCAGGAACTGCAGGAACAGCATCGCGAGGACCCGGGGAGCGAACGCATACCTGGCCTGGTCGCCTGCGCCACTGGCGGCGCTGACGACCGACGGGAGCACGGCCAGCGCCGCGATCGACGTGAGCACTGCGAACACCACGATCCCGATGAACGTGCCCCGCCAGCCGAGCGACTGCCCCAACAGCGTGCCCAGCGGCACCCCCAGCGCGCCGGACACCGCGAACCCACCGAACACCACCGAGATCGCACGCCCCATCCGCTCCGGCCCGACGATCGTGATGCCCACCACGAACGCGACCGCGACGAACAGGCCACCCAGTGCGCCGGTGACCGCCCGCGCCGCGACGAACAGTCCGAAGTCGGCGGTCAGCACCGGAATCAGATTGCCCACGATGCACAGGACGAGAGCAGCGAGCAGGACCGTCCGCTTGTCCAGCTTGATCGTCAGTGCGGTCAGGACCGGGCCACCGATGGACACTCCCAGCGCGTACGCCGTCACCAGCGTCCCGGCAGCGGGAATCGAGACGTGCAGGTCATCGGCGATCACGTCCAGCACGCCGACCACGATGAGTTCGGCGGTGCCCAGCACGAACGTGCCGAGGAACAGCGTGGCCAACGCCAGGTTCGTCCTGCGCCGGCTCAGCGCCGATTGCTGGGTACTCATCTGAGCCTTCCTAGTGAGGTCTTCGCTGGTTCGTCTCGACGGAGATCGACCGACCGACCCGCCGCGGCGGGCGCAGGTCCCGTCGAGACCGTGACTCGGCGAAGATTGGACCTTGCGGTCCAGAGAAGGCTACCGGCGTGGGCTGGACTGTCAAGTCCAGTACGCGCGCCCCGCATCGTCGAGAACGCGGAACAGCTCGTCCGGGAGCGCGGCGTGGCCACGTCCGCGAGCCGGCGCCGGCGCGCCCGTCAGCACGCGGCCTGGGCCGGTGTGACCGGCACGAGCCGGCACGGCCCGCCGATGGAAGGCCGTGCCGCCTCTTCGCCGTGGCACGTGTTCGCGAGGTAGGACGCGATCGACAGGCGGGGACGCGTGACAAGATGCGCCGCCGCCGAACGGATCGCGAGCGGCAGGCCCCCGCAGAGCCGGAGGAGCTCATCGACGGCCTCGCGTTCCGCGCGAACACGCTCGTCCCCGAGCTCCTGGCGCAACACGCGGTATGAGTCCTCCCGCCGGAGCGGTCCGAGGGACACCCCATGTGCGCCCGGTGAGACGAACAGCTCCGTCAGTTCGTGTCGAGACGTGACGATCACCCCGCACTCACCGGATCCCGGCAGCACGGCGCGCACAGCGCTTGCGCTCGGCGCACCATCCAGCACCACGAGCAACCGTCGGCCCGCGGTCGCGCTGCGGAAGGCGGCGACGGCGTCCTCGAACCTGGACGGCACCGCGTCGGCCGGTACGCCGAGGGACCTCAGGAAGTACGCGACGACCTCCACGACCCGTCCCTCCACGTCGGTGTCGCCGCCGAGTTCTGCGTACAGCTGGCCGTCCGGGAATGCGCCGGAGAGCCGGTGCGCGGCGCGCACCGCGACCGTCGACTTCCCGATCCCTTCCGGTCCGTGCACGACCACCAACCTGGGCAGACCCTCGGGCTCAGCCGGATTCAACGCCTGGACGATCCGGGTGGTCTCTGCTGCTCGCCCGACGACGCCGCTGGTCGCCATCGGGAGCTGGCGCAGGTCAGGCCTTGCCGGGCCCGGCGACTCGTTCGCCGAGGCGGACGCCGGGCCACCGGCCAGGATCCGCTGATGGACGCTCTGCAGCGCGGGGCCCGGGTCGATGCCGAGTTCGTCGGCCAGGAGGCGAGCGACTTCGCGGTAGGCAGCGAGAGCCTCGCCCTGGCGATGGCCGGCGTACAGCGCTCGCATCCGCTGCTCCCAGAACCGCTCGCGGAACGGGTGGCGGCGCACCAGCCCGAGGAGCTCCTCGGACAGCTCCGCATGTCGTCCGAGCTGGAGGTCGGCCTCGATGCGCATTTCGACGGCCTGCAGGTACCCCTCGACCATGCGGGGAACCACGTCCCGCTGTATGCGCTCGGAGGGCACGTCGGCGAGCGGTGGCACCGCGCGCCACAACCCGATCGCTTCTGCCAGCAGCGCCGATCCCTCTGCCCGATCCCCGGCCTCGACCAGACGCCGTCCGCGCTGTGCCAGCGCGCTGAACCGGTGCACGTCGACCTGATCGTGGCCGACGTCAAGCCGATAGCCCTCGGCGTCGGTGCGGATGACGCATCCGGTCGACTCCAACAGGCGCCTGATCCGCATCACGTACTTCTGGACCGTCGCCTTGGGATTGGCCGGCCGTACGTCGTCCCACAGCGACTCGACCAGTTCCCGCACGGACACGGTCTCGTTCGCTCGCAACAGCAACATCGCAAGCAGGGTCCGCTGTCTCCCGCCGGGAACCAGAAGGGGACGACGGTCGACAAGGACCTCCAACGACCCGAGCAACCCGAACGAAACCGCAGGCGGCGACTGCGGCAGATCGCGCTCCGACGCCCGAGCGCCCGCGCTCAGCACCACCGCCGAGCGGCTGGCGGCGTGTCGTCGGGATGCCGCGACAACTGCCGCCGGGCTCCGCTCGACCACGAACGGTCCGCGCCTCCCACTCACCGTGGCACCGCCCCTCCCCGCGGCCCCTCACGGGGCCGGTGAATTCGCCACGTCGAATTCGCAACGATCGGCCAGAACCTACGTGAGGCCGTCAGCCTGGACGAGCATGTGAAGACCTGCCTTAACTCCGCAGGTCGATCGGGCTGCGCGCAACCTCGGACCCGGCCGCCCCACCTGGTCGACACGACGCCGACGGGAGCGGCTGCCCACCCTCGCCGCCGGTCGGTCCGGCACTCCGCCTCAGCCTGCATCCGACATGTGCGGTCGAGATCGGCATGGGGATGGCATCACGGTGGCAACGCCATGGAATCCCCGACTGCCAGCCTTTCGGCGGAACGTGCTGCCGCGCACCCGTCGACCTTCGGCGAGCTCCCCGATTCCACGGCCGGATCACGACGTGTCCGAGGCACGCGTTCTCCCAGGCCTGCGGTGAAAGTTCGCTGCGGCTCTCTGTCCGCCTGGCGCGGAACCATCCCGCCCGTCAGGGCGCTCGATCTCGAAGGAACTTCAGCAATGGCACGCCGTCCCTTCCTCCTGGCCGTTCCGATCACCGCGGCCGTCGTATCCCTCGTCGCAACGGCCGGGCCGGTCCTCGCGGCCGAAACGGCCCCGGCCGCAGGTGCCGCCGGCACACTCTCGTCCGCCCCACCTGCGGCTGAGCACGTGCGCCCGCTCCACGAGATGCGCACTCCGCAGAATTTCATGTTCTACACACTGAGCGACAACGAGGCCGAGCGGGCCGAGGAGATCCACGGCTTCACCCCGACCGGTGAGGCGAAGGGCCTCGGTCTCTTCAACAAGCGCGTCGAAGGCACCACGGCCGTGTATCGACTTCGGACCGTCAAGGAACCGAGGTCGTACATCCTCGTGACCAACGAGAACGAGCTGAACACGCTCCTCGAGGACGAGACCGACGCGTGGGAGTTCCGCCTCGACGGCGTGATCGGCTACATCTCGACCAAGGAGACTCCCGGCACGGTCGCCGTGCACCGGTTCTCCAAGAAGAACGACTGGCGACTCGCCCGCGCCTCGCGCGTCGACCTCCCGGTCGCCGGCTACAACGACGACGGCCTGCTGGGATACGCCCCCACCACGCGCTGACCCTCAGCTGTCACTCACCGAGGCTCGACCGGCGGGCGGTGGGTGTCCGCGTGGGGGAAATCCATCGTCCCCACGCCCGACTCCCACCACCCGCCACGTCCACGAAGTGGAGTTCGAGCCGCCCGGCCGCGAGCCCGCGATGGACCTACCCGTCTCTAGTCGAGGAGACCGACGAGCCCTCCCGCGGTGGTGCGCACGGCGTTGCCGGAGGTCAGGTCGATCACGGTGCCGGTGATCGCACCGGCGTGGTCGGATGCCGTGAACACGGCTGCGTCGGCGACGTCGGCGAGCGTCGGGAGCCGGCCCAGCAGCGTCACGTTCCGCGGCACGTTCGCGAGCAGCTGCTCGACGCCGACGCCCGCCGCGGCGGCGCGCCGCTCGAACAGCGCGCCGGTGTAGGAGCCGTGGGCGGGAGCGTCCGCGATCAGGTGCGGCCTCAGGCAGACCACGCGGACGCCGCTGGGCCCCAGCTCAACCGCGAGCCGCTGGGTCAGTGTCTCGATCGCAGCGCACGCGGTGCCGTAACCGAGGCTGCCTGCGTTCGCGGCCCGGGCAGCGCCCGCCGAGAGGGTCAGGATCGTTCCCGACCCACGCGCCCCCATGTGCTGCGCCACGGCCTTCGCCGTGATCAGGTTGGTCCGCAGGTAGGCCTCGACCGGGCGCATGACCTCCTCGACGGTCAGTTCGACGAACGGCGCGTCGTGCGCGAACGGGAAGGACACCGCGTTGAGGGCGACGTCGATCCCGCCCGCCTCCGCCGCCACGGCGTCGGCGTGTTCCGCGACGGCCCGCTCGTCCAGCGCGTCCACCACGGCCACGGCGGCCCCGATCTCGCTCGCCACCTCCTCGAGACGGGCCCGCGATCGTCCCGCCAGATGGACGCGCGCACCGGCCTGCGCAGACGCGCGGGCGACGGCACCGCCGACCGCTCCGCCGCCGTAGATCACCACGATCTTGTCCTTCAGCATCATCATGGAGAGACAGACACCGAATCGCCCCGGAACTGGGCGCCGGTACCCCGCGCCAGCACCGGACGCTGATACTTCAGGTCGTGACAGCCGATCTGCTGAGCAGGGCACGGGCCGGCGACGGCGACGCGTTCCGGGAGATCACCGAGCCGCACCGGCGGGAGCTGCAGGTGCACTGCTACCGGATGCTCGGCTCGCTGCAGGACGCCGAGGACGTCCTGCAGGACACGATGCTGGCGGCGTGGCAAGGCCTCGGCGGGTACGAGGACCGGGCGTCGATCCGCACGTGGCTCTACCGGATCGCCACCAACCGGTGCCTCAACGCGCTACGTGACGCCCGCAGGCGGCCTCCGCGGGAGTGGAGCGCCCCCGACGTCGAACCGCCGGCGCCGACCCGCCTCGGCGAGGTCGTGTGGCTCCAGCCGTATCCCGACTCCCTCCTCGAGAGCCCGGAGGCCCACCACGAGCGGACCGAGGCCATCACCCTCGCGTTCGTCACCGCACTGCAGGTGCTGCCTGCCCGCCAGCGCGCCGTGCTCATCCTGCGCGAGGTGCTCGGCTACCCGGCTGCCGAGGTGGCCACGATGCTCGACTCGACGGTCGACTCGGTCAACAGCGCCCTCAAGCGGGCCCGGGCGGCTCTGCGGCGGCCGACCCGTGAACCTGCTCCCGCTCCCGGCTCGCCCGACGAGCAGGCGCTCGTGGCGCGGTTCGTCCGCGCCTACGACACCGGCAACGTCGAGGCGCTGGTCGCTCTGCTCACCGCGGACGCCGTCCTGTCGATGCCGCCGATCCCCTTCGAGTACCACGGCCGCGACGCCGTGGCCCGCTTCTTGGCCGACGTCGCAATGCGGCAGGGCCGGACCTTCGACCTCGTGCCGACCCGGGCCAACGGGCAGCCCGCGTTCGGGGTCTACCTCCGCGGCACGGATGGCGCCCACCACGCACACGGCCTCGACGTCCTCACCCTCGCAGGCGACCGGATCTGCGCGATCACCCACTTCGACGCCGACGTGCTCGGGTCGTTCGGGCTACCGCGGGCGCTCACCGGCCGGCCGGACGCGCTCTGATCCCCCCGACAGCCACACCGGACGGTCGGGCCGAGGACTGGCACTGAAATGGCAGCGGCGCACGGGATGGTGAGCCCCGGGCCGGACGCCGACCGTCCGGTCCCGGTGCCCCCGCTCTCGCCGGGGCCGGGGCATCGACGCAGGCGCCTGATCCCCTTCCAGCGCCTGTGGTGGTCGGCGAGGAAGAAGGCAGGGCGCGCTCGGGGGGCGAGGCGGCGCTGGGTGCCCCCAGCACGGGCGCCGAATCCGTGAGCGCGTCCTGCCTTCCACCGACCCCGCATCGCACGTGCGCGACGGCGCTCTTATCGCTCGTCGAAACCGGGTGCGGCCGCATCCGGCCACAGGTCGGGCGCATCATCGGTGTCCGTCATGGCCGGAAAGCCGTTCCGGCGCACGGTAGGCGGTCTACGACCACGACTTCGCGGATCACGACCTTCTCCTCGTCTGCCGATCCCACTCGGCACCCGATGTGAGCTCGATCACATCTGACCAACGATTCGGCCCGCTCACCGGCTCACCAGTATGGACGAAGCCGACGGGAAGGATCACCGCGATGCACCCCGGAACGACCAGCCCCTCTCCGCCGATCGCCGTCCGACCGCTCGGCGGGCTCGCCACCGCCGCGTCGATCCTGATCGGCATCAGCGCGGTGGCGTGGGCGACAACGACGCACATCGCGGGCTGGACCGCGTACGCCACGCTCGCGCGGCTACGGGGCGAGCCGGTCGACGCGATCGGCGTGCAGGCGACGGGGATCGGGCCGATCAAGGCCAGCGTGATCAATCAGGGCATCGCCGTCCTGGTCGCGCTGGCGGCGGCCATCGTGTTCATCGTGTGGCTCAGCAGGGCGCGGGACAACGCCGAGCGGTTGTCGGACCGCCCCATGAGGCTGGCGAAGGGCTGGGCGGCGGGTGCGTGGTTCGTGCCGGTGGCCAACCTGGT
Organism: Pseudonocardia hierapolitana; assembly: GCF_007994075.1. Classification (NCBI taxonomy): domain Bacteria; kingdom Bacillati; phylum Actinomycetota; class Actinomycetes; order Pseudonocardiales; family Pseudonocardiaceae; genus Pseudonocardia; species Pseudonocardia hierapolitana. The sequence continues at coordinate 3,276,387 of NZ_VIWU01000001.1, forward strand.
GCTGCCCGTGATCGTCGCGGTGGACGTCTGGCTCGCCAGCGCACCGCAGGGGCGGCCGAGCGGGGCCGGGCTGGTCGGGCTCTGGTGGACCGTCGCGGTCGGGACGTGGTTGCTGTGGCCGGTGTCCGCGCTCGCACGGACTCTCGTGCAGGACGACGGCTACTACGTCTCGGCCGTGCTGGGCACCATCCAGGGCCTGCTGACGGTCGTGGCCGCGGCGCTCGCCGTCGCCGTCATCCAGCGGATCACCCGCTGGCAGACCGCCCGCTGACGAGATCGCGAGAAGAGGCGGACCGAATCCGTCCGCCGTAGCTGCAGGTTCCAGGGGAACTCACGTGCTCCGCATCCATCTGACACCGCACGACATCGCCACACTCCGGCTGCTCCCCTCGCTCGGTCCGCTGGGGGAGACGCTCCACAGCATGACGGCCCTGCGCCGCCAGCCCGACGGCGTTGCGTTGTCCACATGGCGACGGCAGGTGCACCGCACCCTCGACACCGGACTCCGTCGCCTCCCCGCTGCGATCACGAGCGCGCACTCCCACCTCGCGCTCGCCGGCATTGCGGACGCGCGGGCCGAACCGGTGCGTCGCGAGTTCGCGACCGCGGCCAACGCGGTCCTCGCCGCGGACCGGGACCGAACCCGGGCCCGGGCGGACGCCGACCTCCACGTCAAGCCGGCGGAGTGTCTCCGGAACGAGCTTCGTGAACTGGGCGACGAGTGCGGCATCCCGTTGCGGTTCCTGCACCAGATCTGCGCCTACCACCGATCAGCCATCGCTCCCGTCTGGGGCATCGTCCGAGCGCAGCATGCGAACGACCGGACGAGCCGGGCCCGCACCATGATGGAGCAGGGCGTCGAGGGTCTGCTGAACACATTGCACCCTCGGGTGCGCTGGAGCTCGCCGACCCTGTCCCTGCTCGACGGCACCGACGGCGAGATACACCTCGACGGCCGCGGCCTGGCGCTGGTGCCCTCGTTCTTCTTGCGGAAGCCCGTTCTGTTGCTCGATCCGGCCGCATCCGGCGCCACGGCCGTCCTGATCTACCCGATACGTCTGGACACGACACGGCTCGTGGACATCTGGACCACGACCGACGCCGAATGGGCGATCGGGAAACTGCTCGGCCGGACCCGTGCCCAGACCCTGGCGGCGATCGCATCCGGCACCAGCACCACCGGCGACATCGCGCGACGGATCGGCGTCAGCGCGGCCGCCGTGAGCCAGCACCTCAACGTGCTCCGCGACGCCCGTCTGATCGTCACCCACCGCCACGGTGCCGACTCAGCCCATTCGATCACGGCGCGCGGTCTCGACCTGCTCGAGCGATGGGACAGCGGCTCCTCATGAGTTGCCGAGCGCGACGAGCACCTGGCGGGCGGTGTCGACGCTCGACTGCGGGTTCTGACCGGTGACGAGATTGCGGTCGACGACCACCCTGCTCCCCCACGCGGGGCCGGGCTCGACGACGGCGCCGAGCTCACGGAGCCGGGCCTCGACGAAGTACGGGACGGCCTCACCCAGCCCGCCCTGGTGCTCCTCCTCGTCGCTGAAGACCGTCAACGTGCGACCGGCGAACGCGAAACGGCCGTCCGGGCGGAGCGCGCTGAGCAGCCCGGCGGGGCCGTGGCAGAGCGCCGCGATCACCTGTCCGCGCCCGTCCGCATCGACGAGCAGCCGCCCCAGATCGGCGTCGACGGCCAGGTCGGCCATCGGGCCGTGCCCGCCGGGGATGTACACCGCGTCGTAGTCGGCCACCTCGACGTCGGCGAGCGACCGCGGCTCGGCCAGCTCGTCCGCGATCGTGTCGAGGTAGGCGCGGAACCGGGCCGCGTCCGCCTCCGAGACGCCACCGCGCCCGTCCAGACTGATCGGGTCGACGGTGGCCGAGGCGCCACCGGGCGTCGCGATATCCACCTCGACGCCCGCCGCGCGCAGCACCTCGTGCGATGCGGCCACCTCCTCGGCCCAGAACCCGGTGGCGTGCGACGTGCCGTCGGCCAGGGTCAGCGTGTCGGCTCCCGTCACGACCATCAGTACTCGCGCCATCTCTCACTCCTCGTCGTCGGTGCCTGTCGCACGCAACAACGGGACAACCCCGGCCCGGCATCCCCTACGATGCGGAGCATCGATAGATCCTTCTATGAATGGCGAGTTGCATGATCGAGCTTCATCTGCTCGAGACGTTCCTGGAGATCTATCGCAGCGGCTCGGTGACCACCGCGAGCGCGCGTCTCGGACTCAGCCAGCCCGCCGCCAGCGCCCGGCTGGCCCGGTTGGAGGAGCAGCTCGGCGAGCCGCTGTTCGTACGGGCGGGCCGCGGCCTCTCCCCGAACGCGCGCGCCGACGAGCTCGCCGGCCGTGCCGGCCCCCACCTCGACCAGCTGCGTCACGCCCTCGATCAGGCCGGCCGGCTCGACGGCCACCGCGGCACCGTGCACATCGGCGGCGCGGGCGAGATCATGGCGGCGCGCATCCTCCCCGCGCTGGCACCGCTCGCCGCCGGTGGGATGCGGCTGCGCGTGACGATCGGCCTGGCCGACGACCTGCTGACAGCGTTGGGGAACGCCCGCCTCGACCTCGTCGTCTCCGCCGTCCGTCCCACCCGGTCGGGCCTCGTCGCCACCCCGCTCATCGACGAGGAGTTCCTGCTCGTCGGTGCGCCCACACTCGCCCGCACGATCGACGCCGCGGCGCTGGTAACCGACCCGGTTGCCGCGCTGTCCCACCTGCCTCTCGTCGGCTACGCCGACGACCTCCCCATCGTGCGCAGGTACTGGCGCAGCGAGTTCGGCAGGCGCCCGCCCAACCCGGTCGCCGTCGTGGTCCCCGACCTGCGCGCTGTGCTCGCGGCAGTCATCGCGGGCGCGGGAGTATCGGTGCTGCCCCGGTACCTCACCGAAGCGGCGCTCGCCGCCGGCTCGGTCGAGCAGCTGCACCAGCCGCAGGTCAGCCCGCTCAACACGCTGTACCTGGCCACTCAGCGGGCAGCTCTGGAAGACCCCGCCCTCGCGCTCGTCCACCGCCATCTCCTCGAGCGCGCCCGCGGCTGGGGAACGCTCTGAGAGCAGTGGGCAGCGCCGCGCAGGACAGCGAGCTCGCAAGGGAACGCAGTAGGGCGCCAACACCCGCTGCATCCGCCTCCACCGCCAGCGCGATCGACACGAACGCTGCGGAGTCCACTGCGTGAACCTGGTCCAGCAGCCGGCTGATCGGGGCAGACGGCACAGCACGTACTCGGCCGGGAGCCTCCCGGTCCGGCATCAGGGGACGGTCGCGGGCGTGCGCGTCCGCCCAGGCCCGCACCAGATCGCGGGTCTCACGGCCGAGTCGTGGTCTACGACCAACGTGGTCATGCCGCCGGCCGTCGCGCTACGACTCGCTGGGCCGGATCGCCGCGCCGGAGCGATCCACCGATCCACCGTCGGGTGTGCTCGCCGACCGGACCCGGAGTTCGGCGAACTCGCCGAGTCGTACCCGGACCATCTCGACGACGGCACGCACAGCCGGCGAGGGCTGACGTCCGGCGCGGGTCACCGCCACGAGCTGCCGCTCCAGTACGGGCGCGAACGGCACCGCCCTGAGGATGCCCGCGTCCAGGTCGTCCCGAACGAACGCGTACGGGAGGATCGAGCAGTACTCTCCCCGCACCACGAGATCCCTCACCATGTGGATGGAGTCCGTGCGAGAACCGATGTCCTCCGAGACGTGCCCCAGCTCCACGCTCGAGCGCAGGAGATCGTGGAAGCCCGGGGTCAGGACCAGCCGGAGGGACTGGAGAACGCTCGGAGTGGCGTGGTCGCCGATGTCGGAGAGCATGCCCTGACTCCCGACGAGCAGCATCTCGTCCGAACCGACCGCGGTGACCGACAGGTGCGGGTTCGCGTGACCGGGCTGGTGGGTGAAGATGCCGAGGTCCAATCGCCCCTCCTCGACCCATTCCCCGAGGAACATCGGCAAAGCCTCGACGATCTCGATGCGGGCCTGCTGGTGCTCCTTGGCGAATCTCTCCTCCAGGTAACCGGCCAGCCCGGAGACGAGCGACGGCGACAGACCGAGTCGCACGGTTCCCACCAGCGATGCAGCTGCCTCCCGAACCGCCGACTTGATGTCGTCCACGTAGCCGAGAAGGGTCTGGGCCATCCCGTCCAGGCGGGCGCCGGCCAACGTCGGACGGACACCATCGGGAAGTCGCACGAGTAGCTCGACGCCCAGCTCACGCTCGAGCGCCTGGACCTGCTTGCTGAGAGCAGGCTGGCCGACGTACAGCTTGCGGGCGGCGCGGCTGAAGCTCCCCTCGCGGACGATCGTCGTGAAGTACTGGATCTGCCGGATATCCACCAGATCACCCCGTCCCGGGCGGTCGGCCGCGCCGGCGATCCGGGTGGGCGCTGTCACGGCTGTACCTCCGCCACCGTAACAGATGTATTCCCATGAGGAATACGTGCTCAGCCTCGCCGCAACAGGAATCGCTGGATCTTGCCGCTCGGCGTCTTCGGCAGCGCCTCGACGAAGTGGACGGCGCGGGGGTAGGCGTGGCGCGAATACGTGTCCCGGACGAGGAGCTGCAGCTCGCGGGCCAGCGCGTCGTGCGCTTCCGATGGGGTGCTCGTGACGACGAACGCCTCGACGATCTCCCCGCGGACGCCCTCGGGGTCCGGCCTGCCGACCACGGCAACGTCGATGACAGCAGGGTGCGTGATCAGCACGCTCTCGACATCGAACGGACCGATGCGATACCCCGAAGCCAGGATGACATCGTCGTCGCGGGCGGTGAAGAAGAAGTACCCGTCCTCGTCCGTGCGGCCGGCATCTCCGGTCAGGTACCACCTCCCGGCGTCGGTGAAGCGCTCGGCCGTCTTCTCCGGCGCGTCCTGGTAACCGCCGAACCAGAACAGCGGGCTCGCGGGCGCGTCCACGGCGATCTGGCCGTCCACCACCGCGGCGACGAAGCCGGGCAGCGGGTGCCCCATCGAGCCCGCCCGGATCGGCCGCACGACGTCGTCGTGCCAGTGGTTGCCGATGACCATGCCCAGCTCGGTCTGGCCGTAGTGGTCCCCGATCGGGACCCCGAACGTCGTCTCCCCCCACCCCACCACGTCCGGGGTGAGCGGCTCACCGGCGGACGAGGCGCGGCGCAGCGGGACCGGCCCGGTCGCCGCCTTGCTCATCGCCCGGTACATGGTGGGGGCACCGGCGAAGTTGGTGACGCCGAACCGCTGCATCACGGCGGTCGTCGACGCCGGGGTGAACGCCCCGCGGAACAGCAGGTTGGCCCGCCCGCCCACCATCGGCGCGACGATGCCGTAGTAGAGCCCATAGGCCCAGCCCGGGTCCGCCGCGTTCCAGTAGACGTCCTCGGCTCGCACGTCGAGCCCGTAGTGCAGGTAGCTGTGGAAGGCGGCGAGCGCCCGCACGGGGACGACGACGCCCTTCGGCTTCCCGGTCGTGCCGCTGGTGTAGAGCTGCAGGAAGGCGCCATCGCCGCCGACGGTCTCGGACGTGGTCCACGGCGCGCTGTCGCTGACGAGCCGGTCGAAGTCCGCGCCGGTCTCGAGCACGTCGACATCCTCGAGGGCGTCGAGCTTCGCCCGCTGCTCCGGCTCGGTCAGGACCAGCCGGGCCCGCGCGCTCTCGACCCGCAGCCGGATCGCGCCCTCGGCGAAGGCCGTGAACAGCGGCACGTGCACCGCACCCAGCCGCCACAGCGCCAGCAGCGTGACGACGAGTTCGGGGCGCTTGGACATCAGGACCGCCACCCGCTCCTCACGCTTCACCCCCCGGTCGGCGAGGGCGGTCGCGAGGCGGCGGGACCGGTCGGCGAGCTCGCGGTAGGTCATCGTCGACCCGGCCAGGTCCTCGTCCACGAACCGGAAGGCGACGGTGTCCGGGTCGTGGCGGTCGCACAGCAGGGTGGCGACGTTCGCGTCGGGCGCGCCGTACTCGCTCAGCCAGCGCTCGACGGTGTCATCGACGTCCGGCACGGGACTCCTCCTCGAGTCGCAGCGGGATGACGCCGATCCCCTGCGTCACGGTCTGCCGGGTCTCCCCCAGCCCCACCCCGCTGAGGCTAACCACGTCCCCCGGCTGCAGCCAGCGCGTGAAATCCCCCAGCTCGGGGGTGTCGACGTGCTCGAGCAGGCAGCCACCGGGAACCGTGCCGGACCCGATCAGCGCCCCGGGCGGGAGATCCGTCCCCCGCGAGATGTAGGCGAGGAGCTCACCGAAGGTCCAGTCCATCTGGGCGAGCGTTCCCCTGGTCAGCTCCTCACCGTTGACCGTCGCGGACAGCTCGAGCACCAGACGCCCGTCCCGGCGGTACGGTTCGAGCTCGTCGACGGTGACCAGCGCAGGCCCCAGCGTGATGGCGCTGTCCTTGCTCTTGGCCATCCCGATGCCCTGGGCCATGTCCATGAGCTGGTGGTCGCGCGCGGTCCAGTCGTTGTAGAGCGTGAAGCCGGCGATGTGCCCCTCGGCCCGGTGCGGGTGCAGGTCGCGGCCACCCCGCCCGATCACGGCGCCGAGCTCGAGTTCGAAGTCGAACATCGTGGAACCCGGCGAGATCGGGACATCGTCGTACGGCCCGACGATCGCGTCCGCGTTGGCGAAGTAGAAGGCGGGGCTGTGCGACCACACCTCGGCCAACTGGTCGTCCCGGCCGAGCGCCCGGTAGCACCCGCGGAGGTGGTCGAGGAAGCACAGCCCGTCCCGCACCGACGGCGGACGACGCAGCGGGGCGAGCAGCCGGACATCGGCCAGCCCGCGGACCTCCGCGGGCGCGCGCAGTGCGTCCTCTCCCGCCTCGGTGAGACTGCCACTCGCCAGCAGCCCCTCCAGGGTCGTGCCCGCGGCGAGCCCTCGGACGGAATCGCCGTCGAGCACGCCGGTGCGGACGCCGTCTCCCGCCTCGTAGGTGACCCACTTCATGGCATCGCTCCTTCGAGTCCGGGCCGGCCGGCTGCTGCGGGGTCGCCGGCCTTCGAGAACCCGTGGGTCGGGCGGGCTCCTCGGCCGAGGTGGATGGGGACCCGCAGAACGACGAAAGCGGCGACGATCGTCAGGCCGCACGCGACCAGCACGACGTACATCGGCGCCCCGAGACCGACGCTCGCGACCAGCCACACCAGGATCAGGTTGAGGAAGCCGCCGAGCACCGCGACGACCAGGTTGTAGGGCAGCGAGAAGCCGGTCTGTCGCACCTCGGTCGGGAAGATGGCAGAGACCAAGCCAGAGGCTGAGGCCGCGATCCCGCCGGCCGACAGCGCCGCGGGCAGTTGGATCCACACGGCGAGCCCGGAACCCGGTGGCAGGGTGGGGAGGACCACCAGCAGCAACACCGTGGTCACCGCGGTCGACAGACCGGCCCAGAGCAGCATCCGGCTCCAACCGAACCAATCGGCGACGTAGCCCCATGCCGGCATGCCCAGCATGGCACCCGCGATCGAGATCAGGCTGGCGACCAGGGCCGTCGTCGAGGAGTAGCCGAGGACGGTCTGCAGGTAGGTCGGCCAGAAGTTGAAGTAGGTGACGTTCACGAGCGTCAGGGCGACGACGAGGAGGACTGCGTACCCGACCGAACGGCGATGCGTGCTGAGCACCTCACGGACAGGAGCGGCCCGACGCTTGCCCTCCTCGACGGTCTCGCGGACGAATGCGGGCGTCTCGTCGATCCTGCGGCGCAGGTAGATCGCCACGACCCCGAGCAACCCACCGACGATGAACGGAAGTCGCCACGCGAGCGAGGGCAGCTCCGGTGTCAGGTGCGTCGCCACGAGGCCGGCCACGAACGCGGCCGCCGCGCCGAGCAGGAACCCGCTGTACGCCGTCATCTGCTGGAAGGCGCCCGCCCGCGCGACGCTGTTCGGCCGGGCGTGCTCGGTGACGAAGACCGCGGCCGCGGGGATCTCCCCACCCACCGCACAGCCCTGGGCGACCCGCAGCAGCAACAGGAGCACCGGCGCGAGCACGCCGATCTGGTCGTGGGTCGGCAGCAGCCCGATGAGCAGCGTGGCCACCGACATGACGACCACCGTCAGGATGAACAGCCGCTTCCGCCCGACCCGGTCGGCCACCCGGGCGATGAGGATCCCGGCGACCGGCCTGATCAGGAGACCGGTCGAGTAGATGGCGAAGGTCTGGACCAGCCTCATCGTCGGCGACATGTCCGCCGGGAAGAATGCCTGGCCGATCAAGGTCGCCACATAGAGGTAGACGACGAAGTCGTAGTATTCGAGTGCGGCGCCCAACGAGCCCAGGCGGATGTTCCGCCTGGCCCTCCGTTCGGCCTCGACCGACGATGATTGCGTCATTGCAAGGCATCCTTTGTGAGGCGCGTGGCCATCGGACAGGCCGAGGCACACGAGGCGGTGGAACCGATTCAGCCTTCTTCACTAGTCGTCGAAGTCGACGGCTGCGTGCGGCCAGTTCACTGCGTTGATCAGGTAGTCGTGGGACTCCTGCACCCGGCGCCGGGCCTCGTCCAGGTCGGCGCCGATCAGCCGGCCGTCCCACTTGACGACACGGCCGTTCACCAGCACGGTGGTGACGGACTCCACCCCGGCACCCTGTACGACCGAGGCCAGCACGTTGTTTCGGGGGAAAAGATGTGGTGCCGACGCGTCGACGAGGATGACGTCGGCTTTCTTGCCCGGAGTCAGTGAGCCTGCGACATCCCCTACGCCGCAGTTGTTCGCCCCCTGCTGGGTGGCGGACTGCAAGATCTCTCGCAGGGTCGCCGAGGCGCTCCCGGAACGGTGCTGGTCGACCCGCTGCACCAGGTAGAGCGCACGCATCTCGGCGAACATGTCGATCGCGTAGGTCATCGGATTGTCGTTGCTCAGGCCCGGCCGCAACCCCTGCTCGACCCATTCGCTGTACGGAACGCGGCCGTATCGGAACTGAGACTCGATACGGGGACACACATTCACCTGCGCCCCGTTGTCGATCACGATCTGCCGCTGCTCATGAGACAGGAAGTTCGCGTGGTTGATCGCCTCCCGCCCGTCGAAGGATCCGTCCGCGTACAACCGGGGGAGATCCTGCTTCTCGATCCCGCTGTCGAAGGAGAACCACACATCGAGTTCTTTGCGCACTGGCAGGAGATCCGTGAGGTCGTCGAAGCCGGCCGCGAAGAGACGCATCGAGCACAGGTCGTCGTCGCCGCCGAAGTACCGGTCCCGCAACCGCCGGGCATCAGCCGGGAACGTGCCGGCCCAAGAGCCCGCACGAGGGCGTCCGATGGCGTGCACACCGCGCACGCCGGACGCGAGTAGCGCCTCGACCCCGGCATCGGAGTGCTCGGGCGAGCGGGCGTTGTGCATGTTGTCGACGACCGTGGTGATCCCGCCGTTGAGCGCGGCCAGCAGGGTGTTCAGGGTGCCCGCGTAGATGTCCTCGGGCCGGCACGCCGGAGCGAACGCCCGATGGGCGGCGTACATGTAGCTGCGACCCGAGACCGGGGCACCGCCGATGGCGTCCTCGGTGGTCTGGGGGATGTTCTCCGGGATGATCCGGCCGAGTGACCCCTCCCAGCAGTGGATGTGCGGGTCGCAGAAACCCGGCATGACGATGTGGTCACGCGCGTCGATCACGACCGCCTCCGGCGCGGAGATCAAGGCCCCGACCTCGGCGACACGGTCCCCGACGATCAGCACGTCGCCGACGGCGAAGTCGTCCACGTCACCGTCCATCGACAGCACCGACCCCCCTCGGAGGAGGATCTGCTGGGTCGCCTCCACCGACCGTCGGGCGGCATGCCGCTCGAGGAGGGCCTCGAGACGGCGCTCGGCGGACGGGTCCGGTCGCACGTTCTCGTCAGCACTCATCGAACCTCGATTCCACGATTCGGAGAAACCTGGGCCAGCGGCACGTCGACCCGCCGCGACAGCAGGACCGAGTCCCGGGTGTCCGCGCGCTCGCTCTTCAGATAGCTCGGCGAGACTGCCAGGAACAGCGTGCGACCGTCCGCCCCGCCGAGGGTGACGTCGTACACCTGACCGTCGTCGACGGCCACCTCGCCGAGCACCTCACCACCCTCGCCAACCCGCAACGCCCTGTGATGGGTGGCGTCGGCGACCCAGATCGCGCCCTCCGCGTCCCGGTCCGCGAGACCGTCCGGCGCGACGGCCACCCCGTTCAGCCTCGTGAGGGCGTCGTCTCCCACCGGCTCGTCGCCGAACTCCGCCCACACCCGCCGACCGGTGAGCGAGCCGCCGCCAGTCACGTCGAAGGCCGACATCCGGCCCGCGAAGGTCTCCGCGACGACGAGGACCTTCCCGTCGCAGATCGCGCCGTTCGGGCACGACAGCCCCTGCGCCACCACCGCCGCGGTGCCGTCGGTGGCCACCCGGATCAGCGGCGCAGGCTCGTAGGGCGCACCGTGCGTCAGGTCGAAGCCGAAGCAGCCGACCCAGCACGTCCCCTGCGGGTCGACCGCCATGTCGTTGATCTCACCCACCGCCAGGCCACTCAGGTCGGCGTGGGTGACCAGGGTGCCGTCGGGCTCCCGACGCACGATGCGGTTGTCGAGCATCGACGCGACCAGCAGCCGTCCGTCGGGCAGGAAACCCAGGCCCGACGGCTGCCCCTCGATGGTGGCCTCGACCCGCGCGTCGGTGCCGTCCTCGCGGACGCTCAGCACCTCGTTGGCGTAGCAGTCGGACACCCACACGCGGCCCGCTCTCCACCGCGCCCCCTCGAGGAAGGACCGCTCGTCCAGTACGACGTCGAACTGGGTCATGGTCATCCTTCCGATCAGCTGGCGTCGTCGGCGAGCACGATCTCCATCGCGTCCTGCCACGAGAGGCCGACGAGGTCGGGCCGGAGCTCGGCGTACACCGCACGAATCGACTGGAACGCCCGCGACGCGTGCGACCACAGGCGGTACTCGCCGGGGTCGAAGCTGCGGTAGGCCTGTTCCAGGGGCGTACCGGCCTCGACGCACCGGGTCGCGTGTTCGAGCAGACGGGAGAGGTAGTTCCGCGTCTCACGGACACCCGAGGTGCCGGCGACCGGGCCGTGGCCGGGCACGATGACGGCGGGGTCGAGCGAGAGGATGACGTCGCAGGCCGCGACGTAGTTGGAGACCGGACCCGCCCACACGATGGGCGTGGAACGGTGGAAGAGGATGTCGCCGGCGTAGACGACGCCGGCTTCGGGTATGTGCACGATCGCGTCGCCGCCGGTGTGCGCGGGTCCCACCGCGCGCAGTTCCACCGCGGCGCCGCCGAGCTTGAGCGTGTGGGCACCCTCGAAGGTCTCGGTCGGGTACACCGGTCGCCAGCCCTCGTAGTCGTAGATCGACGCGCGCCATCGCGACCAGCGGCGCAACGCGGTGCCCTCGTCACCGACGTCGGCGAGGCGCCGGGGATCGACCCGCAGCGTCCGCATGCCGTCCGCGGCGGCCGTGGTCGCGACGATCCGGGCGTCGTCGAAGATCATGTTCCCGAACCAGTGGTCGCCGTCCTCGTGGGTGTTGACCACCGTCGTGACCGCGTCAGGCCCACCGAGGTCGGTGGCCGCAGCGCGAACCGCACGGGCGCGCCCGACGTCGTTCTGGGTGTCGATGACGAGCACCTCGTCACCGATCCGCACGAGGCCCGAGTTGCTCAGACCCCAGCTGCCGGGCGGTTCGAACCATGCCCAGCAGCTCGGCGCCACTTCGTGCAGCCCTCGTGAGAATGGCGCGGATGCCATCGGTGTCTCCTGTCCGTGAAGCTTTGCTGTGACGAGTGCGCGCGGCACCCTGGCAACCACACCTCAGCGGCGGACCGCGGCGTCACGCGCGCAGCTCCGCCGGTGGCGTCGGGATCACCCCCACTTGCCACCTGCGGCGGGCGCGAAGTAGTGCCCCTGGCCCAGGTCCTCGAGCAGGCCCGGCTCGCGCGGCGCCCAGCCCGTCAGCTCGCGGGTGAGGGCGCTGGAGGCCGGGCCGTCGATGCCGACGAACATCGCGAGGAAGCCGAAGTGCTCGTCGGCCTGCTCGGTCGGGACCGGGCGCGCCGGGAGCTCGAGGTGGCGTCCGACGGCCTCGGCGATATCACGCACCGAGATGGCCTCGTCGGCAACGGCGTGGAGTACGGATCCCGCCGGTGCCACCTCGATCGCCAGCCGGAACAGGCGCGCGGCGTCGCGGACGTGCACCGCCGTCCAGCGCGATGCCCCGTCGCCCGGGTAGCCGGAGAACCCGTGCTTGCGGGCGATGTCGATGAGGGTGGCCACGAACCCGGCGTCACCCTCGCCGTGGACGGTCGGCGACAGGCGCACGACCGACGACCGCAGCCCGCGCTCGGCAAGGGCGAGGGCGGCGTCGCTCGGGGGTCGCCGAGCCTCGCCCACTCCGCCCGGGGCGGCCGAGTCGCGCTCCGTGGCGGGGACCCCGTTCTGCCCGTGCCCCAGCATGCCCGCGGCGACGGCGATCGCGCCGCCGGACGGCAGCCCCGACCCCAGGGCACCGATCGCGGCGACGTCCGACGCGACGGCCTCGGCGAATCGCCCGGCGAAGGCGATGTCGTGCCGGAAGGCGAGGTGCACAACGGCGTCAGCCGCCGCGGCCGCCTCGTGCAGCACGTCGAGGTCCTCGACCGACCCGCGGACGACCGTCGCACCGAGCGCCTCGACGGCGGCGGCCGACGCGTCGGACCGGGCGAGCCCGGTGACCACGTGCCCCGCTCCGACGAGCTCGGGGACGACCGCGGAGCCGATCCATCCCGACGCACCGGTGACCAACACGCGCATGACAGCACCTCCAACATTGATGTCAGCAACTGCCATGGGCAGTACTCCGCTGATACGACCTGATCCCCGCAGGCAGAACGCCGCGATCAGCGCTCTCCGCGGCCATCACCGCTGCGTGGGTACGGCCCTGACGTCAGCCGCCTCCGGCGGCGAAGGCGATCTCGCGGTCGGGCGTTCCCATGCCGTCCCTCCCTTTCCGTTGACGGCGGCCGACTGGGGCGAGGCCTGAGCGAGTGGCACGTCCACGCGCCCGAGATCAGCACCGCGTCGCGGTTGCGGGCACGTTCGGACTTGACGCGGTTCGGCGATTCTGTGGGGCGATCAGATCGATGACCGTTGCGACGACGCTAACAACAGCACGGTCCGTGATCCAATGCCTATTCGGCATGGGCGACATTCCTGATGAGAATGACCGTCCCGACTCTTCCCGACAGCGAGCTTTTCTCATCTACGAGATCAACCCGAGTCGACAGGACTCAGGAATTGCGCGATGCGACCTCCATAATGACCGGTGAAATCACATCGCGCACCGCCACACGAGCGCGCCGCGGCACCCACCGACAGCCCGGCGGACATGGCGGATCCGCCGCGGATGAGATCCCAGAGCTGGTCGCCCATCACGACCAGCTGCTGCGACACCGGCGTTGCGATCGGGCTCGCGGTGGACCTGACCTGGTACCGCAGATGTTCGGCCGACAGCGCGACGCTGCCTTCTGGCTCGGTGAGGCGGTCGCGGTGCCGGCCGAGCGAGCCGGTGTGGAGCGCGACGTCGCCGCAGAGCTGCTGGTCACCACCATCGCCACCCGAGCGTGCTGCTCAACGACTCGATCAGCAAGCGGCGCGAGGCGCCGACGCTGTGCTCCTGATTTGCGGCTGGACCCGACAGCAGCGCCCCCCGCCGACAGGACCTGCCAGGGCGGCGGAGCTCAGTCTTCTCACCGGGACCCGCTGCTGCAGCTGGTCAGCTCTCCTCGCGAGCAGGTACGGGTCGCGGCCGCCTCCGAGTCGCCGCGCCCTCTGTGGGCGCCCGATCCGTGGAGGCGTCTACCCGGTGGCGCAGGAGTCGGTGCAGCAGCAGCCCGGACAGGGCGGAGAAGGTCACTGCTCCGGCTGCCCCGAAGACGGTGAACTGCTCGTCGACCGCGACCGCGGCCAGGGTGGTGACCGTCCAGCCCAGGGCCCACAGCAGCGGCAGCGCGGCCGCCCAAGCCCAGCGCAGCTGGGTGTGGCGGGGCAGGGCGATCGCCTGCGCGGCACCGAGGACGAGCCCGGTGAGGGCGCCCATCAGGGCGAGCTCGGCCAGCGAGGTGCGGTAGCCGACCGTGGCGGCGCCGAGGAGAAGTCCCATGCTCATGCCGATCGTGGTGGCCGGGATCCACCAGCGGGGGTCGAGTCGCCGACAGCTGGCCAGCGCTTGGCCGGCGCCGATGACGAGCCCGGCGACCGCGCCGCCGAGCAGCGCCGCCACCGGATCATCGACCCGGCCGGCCACCGCGGTCGCAGTGAGTCCACCGACGGGAAAGGCGAGGAAACCGGCGGTCCAGATCAACCACGTGCGCAGGAAGGACGGTCGGGATGCCCCCGAGTGGGTCATGGTGCTCAGCTCCTCAGCACGGCCTCGGCCGGCAGGATCGCGATGGGCGTGCTCCCGAACGGGACGCCGCCGTTGCTCGTGGAGCTCGGGGTTCGGGCCGGGCGCAGCATGACGGTGACGCCGAGAGTGGCCATCCACAGTCCCCAGCCGGTGCTGCCGAGCAGTCCGGCGAGGTCCCAGACGGGGACGCCGGGCACGGTGGTGGCCAGGATGTCGCCCTGGTTGAGCAGGTAGATCGCACTGACGGCGAGCCCGGTGACGCCGAGCCAGCGGGGCAGGACCCGGGTGCGCAGGATGATCACGCTGAGGGTGACTGACCAGCCGATCACGAGCAGCTGCCCCAGGTGCTCGCCCAGCAGCGCCCCGCCGAACTGGTGTTGGGCCGTCCATGCGGCGTCCACCGCGGCCCGGGTCACGGCGTCGCCGCTGACATGGGCGTGGGCCAGCGGCGGGACGACGAAGACCCAGCGCAGGAACCCGATCAGCGACAGCAGCACGGACGTGGCGCCCGCATAGGTGGCCACGCGCAGCGCCGGATCGTCGCGGCGCCCGAGCACGGCGGGCAGAAGCAGGATCGGCACGGCCAAGAGCGCGTAGGTCCAGCCCGTGGCCAACCAGGTCCACACCAGGCCAGGGCCGCCGGCGACGAAGGCCGGCAGCACCACATCGGCCGGCTCACGCAGGACGTCGGGCCAGTCGAACGTGGAGGACAACACCGTCGCCGCGGCGGCGAACGCAACCGCGCCCACCACCAACAGTCCCCCGGCCGCTCGGCGAAGTCCGATACCCGTGCTCGTGGATGCCATCTCGGCCTCGTCTCGGGACGCCAACATCTTTTGTACGGCGTCCAAAGTCTGTACGCTGTCCAGAGATAAGTCAAGGAAGGGAGCCGAACCGATGGCAGCACCGGCCAAACGTGGGCGTCCCGGCCCGCGGCGGGCCCTGACCGAGGACGAGATCCTCGACGCCGCGCTGAGCCTGCTCGACGAGGGTGGGGCGGCCGCGGCGTCGGTGCGAGGTATCGCCGCCAGGGTCGGGGTGGCCCCGAACGCGGTGTACACCTACTTCCCGGACAAGGCGGCCGTGGTCAAGGGGCTCGTTGAGCGGCTGCTCGGGGAGGTCGACCACGACGTGTTCGTCGATCGGGGCCAACCGTGGCGCCTACGGGTGGAGTCGCTGGCCCTGGAACTCAGGCGACGGCTGTCGGCGCATCCCGGCGCGGTGCCCCTGATGATCGGCGGCCCGATGGACGGCCCCCACGCGCTCGCCCTCAACGAGCGACTCCTCGAGCTGCTCGCCGACGCCGAGCTCGACCCCGCCGACGCCGCCCGCGCCGCCTACCTGTTGATCGTCTACGTGTTCGGGTCGATCGCCCTGGAGGTCGCCGCTCACCACCAGCCCGGCCCGCTGCCACCGGAATCAGAACGCATCGCCACCCGCCAGCGCGCGTTCGCGGCGACCCCGGCCGGCCACTACCCCCGCACCGCCGCGGCGGCAGCCACCCTCGCGGGCTACATCTCCACCGAGCAGTACCTCTGGGGCCTTCACCGAGTCCTCGACAGCATTACCACGAAGCTGGTGTAGCCGGCTGGATCGCGGAGGCGAGCCGAACGCCTCAAGGGCGAGCAGGCTGTGCGTACCCGGTCCGCGCTCCGTCCTCGCCACAGACCTCGACGTGAGCTGGATGAGAACCGACCTGCCGGCGAACGTGGAAGTGCGCCGACACGACGTGGCCACCGACGAGGCCACCCGACCCCGGGTTCGACCTCGTACACGCCCGCCGGGTACTGGCCCGTCCACAGCGGGACGAGGCCCCGCGACGCATGGTGACCGCGCTGCGCCCGACGGCTGGCTCCTGATCGTCGGCAGCCGGGTGAGGGGTGAGCGATCAGCTGCGCACGATCGTCGCTCTGCTGCGGGCGAAGTCGGCGATCACCGAGGCCGCCTCGGCCGGGTGGGTCTGCGGCGCCAGGTGGCCGGCGCCGGGCAGCGTGATGCTCTCCGCGCCGGACAGCAGGCCCGCGAGGATCTCGGCGTTCTCGTGGAACCAGGGGCGGGACTCGGCGCCGTGCGCGATCAGCGTTGGTGCCGTCACGGCGGCGGCCTCGGCGGCGCCGAAGGTCCACTCCAACAGGGCGGGCATCTCGTCGGCGAAGAAGTACGCGGACTCGCGGACGGCCGAGTCGACCCCCTCGGCGCCGACGGCGTTGTGCAGGGCCTCCCGGTAGCCGTCCCCGCCGACGCCGCGCAGGAAGATGTCGAACGCACCCGGGATGTCGCCGTGAGCGGCGGCGGCCATGCCCGGACCGAGGTACGTGGACGCCGCCTGTTCCCGCAGGGGCCCGAACGGCTTGGCCGGCTCATACAGGACGAGGCCGGCCACCAACTCCGGATCGTCCAGCGCCATCTGCAGGCCGATGCAGCAACTCGACGACTGTCCCACCCAGAACGCGCGCTCAACGCCGAGTGCGCGCAGCAGACGCCCGCAGGCGCGTGCGTGGTCGGCCAGGGAGAGGTGGGCTGCGGGAACCTCACTGCGGCCGTAGCCGGGGCGCACCACCCGGATCACCCGGAACCCGTTCAAGCCGCGCTCCCGGAACAGCGGCCTGAGCCAGCCGCTGTGCACCCCGGCATGGACGAGGTAGATCACCTCACCGTCGCCGCGTTCCTCGTACTCCAGCCCTGCCGTGATGTTCATCGGAGACCTCCCTGATCGAATCCAGTGGTCGCCGCCCGGGAGCTCTTCCTCGCCGACGGGTACCGGGGCACCACGGTCGCTGTGGTCGCGGCAGCGGCAGGCGTCTCGCCCGACACGATCTATGTGTCGCTCGGCGGCAAGCGAGGCCTGCTGGAGCGCGTGTTCCAGCAGGCGCGGGAGGACCCGGACGACCCGGCGCAGCGGGTGCAGCAGCGTCGCCGTGAGGAGATCCGCCAGCTCGCCGACCCTCATGAGCGGCTGCGCCGTCTGATCGGTCTGAGCTGCGAGACCCTCGCCCGCATCAGCCCCGTTCACGCCGTGATCAGGGGAGCTGCGGACGGTGATCCCGTCGCCGCGGAGCTGCTCTCCGACATGCTGAACCGGCGGCTGGAGGTCCAGTCCCGCAACCGTCGCACCTATATGGGCGACGGTCTACGCGACGGGCTGAGCATGGACGATGCGGCCGAGCGCTACAGCGCCCTGCTCAGCCCCGACCTGTACAACCTTCTCACCGTCGACCGCGGCTGGCCGGCGGACCGGTACGAGGCGTGGGTCGCCGAGCTACTCGACCGGGATCTCCTCGCATGACTCACCGCCACCAACCCATCGCGACCAGGCTGCGGTGCGCCGCCGATCGTCGAGGTGCGTGAAATGGTGCAGCGGCGGAACGATGCTCTGGTCGGGAAGGCTTCCGCCGGAGCCCGCAGCCCTGCGACCGACGAGTGAGGGTCCTCGAACTACAGGACAACACGACAGGGGTGCAGGTGGTACTCGAGCCCGACCTACCGACCGAGGCCTTCGAGGAGCTCCTCGCCTTCGATCTCACCTCCATCCGCCGAGGGCCGCTGCACTACGACCGTCATCGCCGCCAGTGGCGCTCCGAACTCGACGAGGCGGACAGCGCCTCCGCTCGGACACCCGAGTAGGCCAGTCGGACGGACGTTGTGAACCTGCCCGTCTGGTTGTGCGCCTTGAAGCAAGCGATCTACATGTTTGGACCCGTCCTGTATCAGCGAGCGCAGTCGCCCCTCCTTCTGAGACTGGAAGAACACGTCAGGTTGGAGGGACGATGAACGGCACCGAGGGATTCAACCCGAATCGCGCAGATCGCGCCGCCTGCCTCGAGCGCATTGAGAAGGCGGTGCAGGCTGTCGGTCGCCGACTGAACTCGGAGATCATCACCAGCCGCGACGCCCAGGCACCCGAACTTCGGGACGCATTGGCCATCGAGAACGTACCCAACGGGTTCACTAAGCACCAACTGCCGGTCTACCTGTCCGAGTCTTCGTTCCTGTTCGTCACAGTCGCCGAGCCTGGAGCGGCCAGCACCACACACTCACATGACGAGGGCGACGGCATCCGCTTCATCGTGAGTGGTTCGATCGAGTACGAGGGAGTCGAACTGACCGCGGGCGATTGGATGTTCGTGCCTCGCGGGGCCGAGTACTCGTTCACGACAGGCCGGATGGGCGCGGTGATGTGCTACTGCTACTGCTGCTGTTGCGCCTGAGATGAGACCTCCCCGACTTGACAGCAAGTGACTCGGCAGCTGGCGCTGCCCGACGTCGTGTTGGATCGCCGCGACCCGGCCCCGATCAACGGCAGAGGCAGACGCCCACCCGCTGTGCGACGGTGGATCAACATCGCCGACCCCGGCGACATCATCGCCATCCCCCGCGGACTCGCCAATTACTTCGATGGCATCGACACTGACCTGACCACCCCGGTTGGAGTATTCAACGCCCACAAGGCAGCCGGCTATCTGTCGTGTACGACAACAGCGGCCGCGCTGGCGACGCTACTCGGGACCCACCGCTGATGGACGGCGTCCTGTCCGGCTGTGACGCTGCCGCCGATTCGGCGGACCCAGCGCCTCGCCGTGGCGCGCTGAAGAGGGGCAGCCACGTGACCGCGGACGTGAGCATCCGCGCTGAGCTGGCCGCCCGAATCCTGCGCGTCGACGGACAGCGCCCTGACCGCCCGCCGGGTCTGTCCACGGTGTGGCGGTCCGGGCACCTGCCCCCCGAACTGCCGGGCGACACCTCTCACGGGGAAGACCAGGCCCGCTGGGCACCGCCCGGCGCACCCTCGCCGAGGGCGGCTGACCGGCTCGTGGACCCCTGGGCGGCCGCACTGCCGCTCAACGTCGGGATGCGCGGCTACCTCGGGGCCTGCGTCAATCGCCCGGCAGACGTCCGGCATCTGCGAGCGGTCGGCGACGTCGACGGCCTGGGGATCGCGTCGTGCCTCGACGCATGGCGCTGGCTGTTCCGGCCGGACGTGGTGCTGCGCCCGTTCGCGAACGCGTGGTTGAACGTGGCTCAACGCGGCGACCACCACGCGCACGTCTTCGATGCCGAGCCGTTCGTAGGCGAAGCGCGGCCCGGACGTCGGCGCCACGTTCACGTCCTGAAACCCAGAAGGGGACTCCTCCGTGTCGCCGCGTGACAGGATCCTCGTGCAGATCCCGGCCTACCGCGATCCCGAGCTGATGCCGACCGTCCTCGACCTGCTGCGCACGGCGGCGTGCCCGGAACGGCTGAGCGTCGTTATCGCTTGGCAGTACGGCGAGGACGAGCGGGAGCTGGAAAAGCCGCTGCGGCGGCTAGCGCCGGTGCGGCTGCTCATGACGCGGGCGGCCAATAGCCAGGGCTGCAA
Source organism: Pseudonocardia hierapolitana (assembly GCF_007994075.1). Taxonomy (NCBI): domain Bacteria; kingdom Bacillati; phylum Actinomycetota; class Actinomycetes; order Pseudonocardiales; family Pseudonocardiaceae; genus Pseudonocardia; species Pseudonocardia hierapolitana. The sequence continues at coordinate 3,296,074 of NZ_VIWU01000001.1, forward strand.
CTGGGCGCGGCGCGAGCTGCAGCGGTGCTGGTCGGGAGAGGAGTTCACGCTGCTGCTCGACTCCCATCACCGATTCGCGCCGGGCTGGGACGCGACCCTGGTCAATCTGCACCGGCAGCTGCGGGACTCCGGCATCGAGCGGCCCGTGATGACCGCCTACCTGCCGCCCTACGACCCGGTGCGCGATCCGCAGGGCCGCGTCGAGGCCGTGTATCGGATGGCGTTGCTCGAGCGGCGCAAGGGCCTGATGTTCCGTCTCACGGGCCACCCCGTGCCCGGGTGGCGGAAGCTGACGAGACCCATCCCGGCCTGCTTCGCCTCTCTGCACCTGCTCTTCGCCGAGGGAAGGTTCAACGAGGTCGTGGCCTGCGATCCCGACATCTACTTCTTCGCCGACGAGATCGCGATCGCGTTGCGCGCGTTCACCCACGGCTACGACCTATTCCACCCCCACGTCGTGCTGGGGTGGCACCTCTACGACCGGACGACGCGCGGCCGGCACTGGGACGACCACATCGGATCTTCCCGGCAGCGGGAACAATCGATCGAGCGCCTCCGGTCGCTCTACGCGGGCCGTTACTGCGGCCGCTACGGGATCGGCGACCAGCGGACGCTGGCCGAGTACGAACAATTGACGGGCGAGCCTCTGCTCGCCCGGAAGACCGAACCGCTCCGGTGGGAGGAGGACCATGTCTATTTCGCCCGAGGTCCGCGCGGCACTCGTCCATAGGTATGGGAATGAGGGTGCTGGTGTCGATCAACGACTGCTCGAGCGGATCATCGACGAGGTGGCAGAGCACGCCTCCGCGCCGCCTCCCGCATCCCCGTTCGACGGCTCGTGGATGGACTCCTACGTCGCCCACTGGGCGCTGGGCCGGTCCGGTCCTCCCGGCCGCGACCGCTCCGCCGACGTCGCCGAGATTCTGCGGGCGGGAATGGACGCCAGGTTCGAGGAGCGTAAGGCCGAAATCCTCGCGTGGATCCGTGGCATGCTGCTCCCGCCCGACGGCGGCCCGCCGGAGCCCGGCACACCACCGGTCGGTCCCCTTGCCATGGTGGGGCCGGAGCCACCTGATGGCGGCCCACCCGAGCCAGGTACCCCCCCGGTCGGCCCGTCCGCACCCGAGCCGCCCGACGGCGGCCCACCGGAGCCCGGGGTCCCGCCCGTCGGCCCGGACCCGCAGGTCCTCGGCGACAACCCGTGGATCCTGTACTGGCTGGTCTCCGTCAAGGCCCCCGCGCTCCTCGACGTGCTCGACGCGCACCTGACCCGCCGGCTCGGTGAGCTGGGGTTCGAGCCGCGATGAGTACGTTCTGCTCATACGCAGGCGCGCTCGGGGCTGAGCACAACGCTGTCATCTACGCGACCGCAGTCGGCGGGCGGGACGGCTTCCAGGAGTCGCGGGTGGTCCGGCGCGGCGTCGACCGGCAGGTCCGCGCTTCAACGGTGCTCTACGCCGACCGGCTCACCGGCGTCGTGGGTGTCGTACGGGACGCGGTGCTGGCGCGGCTGGAGCAGGCCCGCCGGGTGCTCGAAATCCCCGAATTCGACGTCGGCACCGTCGAGTTCCAGCTGACCAGCCACAACGACGGCGAGTTCTTCGGGCCGCACACGGACGCGGCGTCGCCGGACACAGCGACCCGGATGCTGACCTTCGTCTACTACGTCCATCGCGAGCCGAAGGGTTACACCGGCGGCGAGCTTGTGTTCCACGGCCCGGACGGGAAGGAGGAGCTGTTCAACCCGGAGAACGACACGCTCGTCTTGTTCGATCCGCGGATCTCGCACGAGGTCCGGCCAATCTCCTGCCCATCGGGGACTTTCGAGGACGGCCGATTCACCCTCAACGGTTGGGTGCACCGGCGGACCGCATCGCGGTCGTCGAGCGCATTCTTCGACCAGAAGATCTTTACACCCGTGCGCCAGTGGTCCCGGCGCGGCGCCGGCGTGGGCGCCGCTCCGCCGTCCCGCCCACGTATGGAGGACGCGCAGCACCTGCGCGACCTGCTCCTGCTGTACGGCGACCTGCACCGCACCGGCTCGTCCCCGCGCACCGTCGACGTGCGTCCGGCGCTGGACGCCGACACGTTCTTCGACGAGTACTACGCCCGTAACCGGCCCGTTATGATCCCCGGCGGGATAGCCGACTGCGAAGCCGTACGGGACTGGTCACCTGAGTTCCTCGCGCAGCGGTACAGCGACGTGCGGATTGAGATTACGTCCGGTCGAGACGCGATGCCCGACTATGAGCGGCGATACCGGGAGACAATCGAGGTCGTCACGCTGGCCGAACTGGCCCGGCGGCTCGCGGCGGCCGGCAAGACAAACGACTTCTACGTCGTCGCTCGCAACAACGTCCTCGACCGCTCCGAGCTTCGCGCTCTTCGCGACGCCCTCACGCCACCGCCCGGGATCGTCGACAACACCGACCGCCGCGCGGGCGCCACTAAGCTGTGGATCGGACCTCAAGGCACTGTGACGCCGATGCACTTCGACGAGCACTCAATCCTCTTCGCTCAGGTGCATGGGCGGAAGCACTTCAAGCTAGCGCCCTCGTTCGACCATCCCCGGATGTACGCGCACCACACCTGGTACAGCGCCGTCGATCCCGAGTCGGTCGACCTACATCAGTACCCACTGTTCGCCGACGTCAGTCTCATGGACGTGGTGCTGGGGCCCGGCGACTGCCTCTTCCTCCCCGTGGGGTGGTGGCATTGGGCGAAGTCGCTGTCCGTGTCAATCTCAGCGACCTTCTCCAGCTTCGATCGGCCATGGCGCAACACTGCCCTCGGGCGACGACAGCATCAACCGACATGAGGCGCGCAGCCGGTGGCGTCGTTCATGCCCGATCGGCAAGACGCGAACGCCGCATCGCCGTGCGTTCGCCATCGACGGTTTGACGGTCACAAGCCGCGCCAGCCTCCCTACCAAATCGGTCTCGAGGCCGGTTACATTGCGACAGCAGGGCCCTGATCCGGCAGATCGACACAGATTAGTGTGCAGCACTCTGGGCCTGCCGGACATTCCTCGATACAGAACCAGAAGCAGTATCGTCGCATCGCGATTCCGCCCGAACCGGTACCTAACGGAGAACTAGGCCCCCGGAAGATGCGGTAGCCCCCTTGAGATGGCGCCACGCCCGCGCCGCCGCAACCGGAGCACTCACCGGGCGTTGTCGCGCGGGTCCCCGTGGCTGCCGCAGGATGCGCGGACACCGCAACGGAAGACGACCCGCCAAAATCCGTTGAGGCGATGAGCGGCGATCGGCCCAGGTCGGATTTGCAGTGGCGACAACGAACAGCTTCCGGGTTGATGTTCTCCTTGCATATCGGACATGTGCCGCCATGATCCGGCGGCCGGCCGATCGTCGCCTGACAATGAGGACATTTTGTTGCGCCGTCCCGTACCGGCTCCTTACAGGAGGGACAGAATCTAGCGCCACTCTCTGTTTGCGCGTTCTCGGACATAGCGATCTCTCCCGATCAGTTCTCGTAGAGCCGGGTCCAGTCCGCTGATCGCAGGCGGGTCGGGCGGGGTCGGTGGGGCAAGGGTCGGGACGGGATCTCGTCGTCGGGTTTCGGCTTGCGGCGTTCGCCGACGTCGAAGCCGATCACGACTTGGCGAACGAAGAACGGTGCGCCCGGGTCGGAGTCGATGGAGTCGGTCTCGCTGTGGCTGAGCCGGGTGAAGGGCTCGGCGATGGACGCCGTCGGAGATCCGACGATCGTGACCAACGCCCGATACCGTCCATCCTCCTGAGGCTGGTAGACCGCCTGGTAGTTGCCGGTGTTGCGGCGATCGGCCTCGTCGTCGACGAGCACGGTGCTCCATGTCGCGCCGCTGGGGGCGGTGACGTTAGCGCGCACACCGATGTCGCTCAACTGGTGCTTCCAGCGCGCAGCGCCGCGGATGACCACCGGCGTTGCCGAGGGCGCCCACGGGGGCGCCGACGCGAAAACCTGTAGGTTGCGGTTCTCCCCTCCGGCCACCACCCCGGCGGTGAACGCGGCACCGGGTCGCACCCGGACGGCGACCAGCAGCCATCGACCGGGAAGCGGACGATCCACCACGACGAACTCGTGTGGCGAAGTGCTCTCGACGTGATGGACGTCGCCCGCATTCGGGTCGACGACCGCGCCGTCGGGAGCTACCAGGTAGAGCCAGACGTCCTCCTTCGGCGGGTGGACGATGCTGAAGGACGCCCGGTCGGCATCCGACTCAACGTCGACCGGAATCACCACGATCCGATCGGAACGTTGCCGACCGCGTTTGAGCAGACTCTCCAGCGACTTCACTCCCGCGGCGTCCAGCAGCGTCGCGAGCGGCGGGCGCTGGCCCGGCCGCACGGATCCTTTGCCCTGCTCGAGCGGCGGCTCGATGATCTCGTCGATGCCGCTGTTCCCGCTGTCCGGGAACAGCGCCGGCTCGGTAGTGATGATCCCGCCGCGCACCTCCGCGTTGATCTCGATCATCGCATTCTCGATCACGTTGGGCTGGTTGTCGCCTACGCTGAATGACCGCCCGCCGGTTCCGGCGGCGAGGCCGTCGAGCACGCCCATGTCCACGGCCCCCGGCTGGCCCACACCCAGCGCATACAGGCGGATGCCGCCCTCCTGGTATTCGTCCAACGCCTCGGTCGGCGACGAGCCCGTGGGGAAGTTGTGGATCCCGTCGGTGATCAGCAGTGCGACCTGCACGGCGGCTCGGGTGGGCAGGCTCTCGATCTGGTCGCGCCCGGCGAACAGGGCGTCGCGGATGTTCGTGGATCCGCGCGGGGTCAGCGCGTTGATCGTCGTGGTGGTCGGACCGAGCCCGCCGAGCGCGGACACCTGGGTCAGGCCGAGCAGGGTGTCGATCTGGTCGTCATAGGAGATCAGGGACAGAAGGTCGTTGCCGACCGAGCAGAACTCCAACCAGTAGACGGCGCCGTGGCGAGCATCGGTCATTTTGTTGCCCACGCTCATCGAGCCGGAGCGGTCGACCATCACCGCGAAACGCGACTGCTTGTCCAGAACGATCCAGTCCGGTGTGCTGAACCCCGTGGTCGGTCCCGCAACGGCCGGGTCGGGCGCGGCGAGTCCGGTGTAGCCGGGCCGGGCGACAATGGTCTCCCAGCACGAGTCGTGGTTGCGCGCTTCCTGCTGGGTGTCGAGATCGGCGTCGTGGTTGCTGTCGGAGCAGAACTCGGTGACCGGTTGCGCCGCAGGTGTCCAATTGCCTGCGGCATCCAGGGTTCCGGCGGCACCTCGACTGTTCTCCATGATGCAGAACCGCGACCCGGTGGCCGTCGCGCACTCGGCGGGGAATTGGTACTGCACCCGTCCGTCCGAATCGGTCGTCGGCGACTGCGAGAAGGCGGGGCTGACGGTGAGCGACGTCGTCGTGTTGGCAGCAATATTTCGACGCTCGAGGTTCGCACCGAACTTGAGAATGGCGTCAGCGTCCACGAGCGCGCCCGGGGCGAAGCTGCTTCCCACGAGTGGCACCGTGGCGTTGTCGGGTGCCGCGACGGACGTATCAATCTGCTCGAGCACAGCATCGGCGGCGTACTCCTCCCCCAGCGCCCACACGTGATGTCCCATCTCGTGGTGGTGGGTGAGGACCTGGAACTTCACGTAGGGCATCAGATGGAGGGCCTGACCGGGAACGCCGAACTTTCCCCACGTGCCATAGCTCGGGTCCCCGCTGGCATGCAGAATGATCTCCGCGCTGTCCGCCCCGACCGATTCGTCGCAGACGAAGATCCGGCCGTACTGAACCTGGCCTTCCGACGCGTCCCAGAACAGCTCGGACGCCTTCTCGAAGCTTCGCCGCCACTCCGTGGCGTCGGAGCTGCTCATGGAGAAGTTAGCAACAACGACAAGATCGAACTTGCCGTTCTTGAACCGACCCATACCCATACCGCCAGCCCTCCCTTGTCGCTCCGGTAAGGAGGCGCGGGTACCGGCCGCAGATACCGGTGCACGGCTGGAGCACTCGCCCCCTCGACCCTGTGGGTGCCGAGAACTGCGTCAGGTCTCCTGACCAGCGCCTTCGTGGTCGCCTAGGCGCGACGACCACCGGCCATCGCGGATCAGCATGATCGATCATTGTGGCCCTCCGACTCGCCGATCTCATGCTCGGACGCGTGCTCAGCTGGCTCGTGCTGCTCGCCCGATCCGACACCGTCAAGGACACGCTGCTGCGCTGGCACGCCCAGCTCGTCGCCCACCGCTGGACCTATCCACGGCGAACACCGGGGCGCCCAGCGGTCACCCAGAGAGTTCGCGATCTGGTGCTACGGATGGCGCGGGAGAACTCAAGGTGGGGCTACCGACGCATCCACCGCGAGCTCGTCGGGCTCGGCCACCCGATCGCCGCGTCGACAGTGTGAAAGATCCTCAAGGCCGATGGCATCGACCCCGCACCGCGACGGTCCGGACCGACCTGGCGACAGTTCCTCGCCGCGAAGGCCCAGGCGATCCTCGCGGTCGACTTCGCCCACGTCGACAGGCGTGCCGTCGTTTCCGACGAGGCTGCGGCGGATGAGACGGTCCAGGACCGGCAGCGCTCCAGCGCCGTCCTGGTCCTTCACCAGGCCCAGGGTGTCAGCCTAGCTAGGCGAGTACTCCAGCCGGACTTCGTGATCTTGCCGGCGGGGTGCTGGGAACGTGGCGCGGCCACCGCATGATCATCTCGGGTTGTGTGGACTCAAGAGGATGCGGTGGCCGCGGGCCACAGCGTAGAGGCCGGCCTGTGGCCAGCGTTGGAAGGTCAACTTCTGGACCGGGTTGCGCGTCGATTCGGACGGGTGGAGACCCGGCAGCGGCTCGCCCGGTTCCTGCGCGGGATGCTGGCGGAGCTGCCGCGCAAGACCTGCTGGAGCATCGCCGAACACGCCGGGGACTCCAGCCCGGATGGAATGCAGCACCCACTCAACCGGGCCCGCTGGAACACCGACGGTGTCGCCGCCGATCTGCACGGGTTCGTCGCGGTGCACCTCGGCGAACCCGCCGGGGTGTTGATCGTCGATGAGTCTGGGGATCTGAAGAAGGGCGAGCACACGGTCGGGGTGCAGCGCCACCGCGGGTCGGATCGAGAACGCCCAGGTCGCGGTCTACCTCACCTATGCCGGTCGGGGCGGGCACGCGTTGATCGACCGCGAGCTCTATCTGCCCCCGCAGCTGGGCCGAGGACCCAGTCCGCCGGGCCGCGGCCGGGGTGCCTGACGAGGTCGAGTTCGCCACCAAACCCGCGCTGGCCACCACGATGATCGCTCGCGGGGTCGAGGCCGGACTGCCCGTGGGGTGGGTCACCGCCGACGAGGTCTACGACATCGATCCCGAGCTGCGCGCCAACTCGAAGCCCTGCGACTCGGCTATCTGCTGGGTATCGGCTGCAACCGCCGGGTCAGCGTTCACGGCGCCGGCGGTGGTGTCCGGATGGGAGCCGACCAGGTCGCCGCCGGTCTGGCCAACCGGTGCTGGACCCGGGTCGCCCTCACCTGTGGAAACACGAGATCCGCCGCTTAGCGCGGTGCAGTACAACGCAACTCACGTACCGCCAGGCCAGTTTGACGTGATGCCGTGCTCCACATTTGCTCCACCTCAGACAGTCAATGACATCGTGTCACGGAACATGCAAGCAGCCGATACCTTTGGCGTGACGTGATGGCCCACACGTGCTCCACGCCCATCGACTCAACCCGGCGACGCTGCGTTCGCAGAACTCTATGTTGCATCGTGCAGCATCGGGTCGCGGCATTGGAGCGGAAGCGCAGACCCTACGAAAGAAGACCGTCGGCATCGTCGACGTGCAGTCCGGTTCTCTCGCCACGCCGATGGTCGCCTCGGGAGGCGCCGGTCACCAGCGCGGTCCGTCCCGCCAGCCGTCCTCCGTCACGATGGCTCGACCTCCCGACCCCGGCATTCCACGAACTGGTACGGGAGGCCCGGATGCTCGGCGCGGGCGGTGAAGAGCCGCCCGGCGAGCGGTTCGCGCGTGCTGCGGGCCGCGTCGTAGCCCTCGCGCGCCGTGGTGATCAGCAGGTCACGTCGGTCCGCACCACTGAGCTGCACGCTCGTCGTCTGCGGCCTCGGCACGGCGACGACGCGGTCGAGGTGCCCGACGCCGTCGTAGCGGCGGACCTCCCCCGGCTCTGTACACCGCCACCCAGACCCCCGCCGGCGGCGCCGAATGATCACGCCGTCGGTGCCCCCGGATCCGGGCGTTCCCGGCTGTCGGCGTGGAACAGCGTGGTCCCCTCGGGCGACCACGCCACGCGCAGATGACCACCACCGCCGCCGACGGACCCGACCGGTTGGCACTGCTGGCCCGGATGCAGGAGGTCATCGCCGAGCAGGTTCCGGTCGTGCCGCTCTTCTACCAGCCGAAGATCACCCTCCTCGCCAAGCACGTGCACGACGTCCCGCAGTCCTCGACCCTGAGGTTCGGGAAGGTGTTCGTCAGCTCGACCTGATCGCTCGCGTCCGCTCCAGCACGCCCGGTCCTCACCAAGGACCGCGGTCCCGGCGCCGACGCCCGGATCAACCACCATTTCGAACGGCGTGGTGCCGTTCCTGATCTCGATGCGGCCGTGGCTGCCACAGGGCGCCCGCGCGCCGACGCGGCAGCTGGACGATCCATCTCGCATCCGATCTGCCGACCTGCCCCGCAGGCTCGGTCCTCAGTACCTCGTCACCGTCGTCGAGCGTGTACACGTCCGGTACCCGATCACGGATCCGTTGCCGAAGGACGATCGCCACCACGACGATGGTGACGAAGGGCAACCAGGCCAGCAGGTAGGCGCCACCGTAGTGGCCGAAGTCGAAGATCGAGCGCCTCGGGTCGATGTCCGGAACGTTCGCCCCGAAGAAGGCGAGGAGCAGTGCCGGCGGCAGCGCGAGCACCGTGGCGACCGCGACGATCGTCGTGAAGACCTTGTCGCGGGCCTCGTCCTGCTCCTGGCTCGCTGCATCGAGCAGGACCCGCCGCGCACGAATCGCAGAAACGACCTTGTCGACGATTCGCGAGGTGTTCGCGATACCGTCCGACAGCGCCGAGACCTCCCTCAGGGAGGAGGAGTAGCTGTCGAGGACGAGCTCGGGGATCAGGATCGAGTCGGCGTAGGCCTCGACGCTGAATGCGAGATCGAGCTGGAGCTCGGTCAATCGATGGGACAGCCGGGACAGGAGCCTGCGAGCCCCGGCAACCGAGTTCAGGTCCGCCGTCTCGTTCAGCTCGAGCGCATCGAACGCGTGTCGGCGGACGCGGTGGATGGCCGCCACGGCGTTGAGAACGCCGAGAGCCGCGAGGGCGAACGAGTTCTCCAACGGCGCGGACCAACCGGCGATCACCGACACTCCGCGACCGTGCGCGACGAAGCAGCGCGAGGGCTTGTTGAGCAGGTCCGGCCGGCGTACGCCGAGCGTTGCCCCGCCTCCGCCTGTCTCCAGGGTGCCGCGAAGCACGATCTCCTCGAGCTCGGCGGGCACGTCATCGTGCGCGGCCGTCTCGATCAGCCGGGCGGCGAGCTCGCCTCCCGGGAAGACGCACTGGTGCACGTTGCGGCCGAGCTTCACCTGCACACCGTCGTCGTGATCCACACCGCTGGGCAGCCGGTCCCGCAACCAAACCTCGATGCCGACGCCGTCGAGGGTGATCTCCGCGCGGTGTCGCCAGGTCTCGAACAGGATCACAGCGATGTCGGCGGCCTGCGGGACGTCCACCTCGACGTCGAGGAGCAGGAGCACGTCGCGGCGCGGCGTGGCGACCACGACGACGGTTCCTGCCAGCCGCCGCATGCGTGGATCCGCGAGCCGCGTGCAGAGGTCGGTGCGTACCGCCGACACCTCGCGCACGACCCTCGGAAGGAGGGGACCGCCCGCCACCACGTGCTCCGCGAGGCGGCCGAACTCGAGCACGTCCGACAGAGGACGATCCTCGGGCTCCACCGGTGAGTCGACCTCGAGGTTGTACATGAGCAGGAGCCGGGTGGCCGTCCTGGCGCGAGCGTCCGACTGATCCGAGGTCGCGGCGCACTCCGGACCTTCGGGATCGCGGGATTCGCTTCCGGAGTTCTTCATCGGGTCAGTCATGGCCGACGTCCGTCCTCATCCAGTTGCCGTCGCTCGGCCGATCTCCGCCGCCACCTCGGCGGCGGACAGGTACTCGTCGATGTCGTGGGCCCGGTCCTTGCGGTTCTGCGTGAGGACGTCCCGGACCTCGGCCCACGTGTCGGCGAGCGGGCATCCGACGGCCACCGCGTCGGCCGCGGCCCAGGCGTTGAGCCACGTGCCGACGCGAGCGGGACGCCTCGGGCCTCCCGACAGGAGCCGCTTGTACACGGAATCCATCCCGAGCGGGCTTCCCGCGGTGACGAGCACCGGGACCGCGACGCCCGGTGGAAGCCTCTCGATCAGGTCCATGGCGACCACCGTGCCGAGGCTGTGTGCGACCAGTACGACCTCGTCGTCGGTGGGGAACGTCTCGAGGACCGCGTCCAGGACGGCGATACGCACGGCGTCACGGTCGAGATAGGCCGCGACGTCGCGGAAGATGGTGGCGATCACGACCTCGTCGAGCCCGCTGCGGTCTGCGATCCACGACAACGGTCCCTGCAGCAGCGAGACGAGACCGCCGAGGAACCCGCCCTCCACCGCCACATCCCGCTTGCCGACGGGCATGCCGGCGCGGCGGGCGGCCTCGTCGATCAATGCCGCGTAGACGGCACGCGTGGACGCGTCGTCGGGGGCGTACGCCTCCGCGGTGGTCGCTTCCGCGCCGAGAGCCTCGGTCACGGCCCGCTCGCGGCCGTGCGCCGTCATCGCGGCGAGCGTGTCCCCGTAGTGCGGGAACCAGACCTCCTTGGCATCCAGTGGTGGGCGACCCGCCGCCGCGAGCCCGCGGGCCAGCCCGCCTGCCCACTCGGCGCGCATGATCGCGGGGTCGCGCCCCTGCGTGCCGCGACCGTGCAGGAACACGACCTGCGGCGTGCCTGCCCGCTCACCGCGGATGCCCCCGCGCGTGCCGACCGCGACCGTTGCCGCCTCGCCCCGCGCGCCGGTGATCGAGCCGACCCGATCGGCCGCGCCCGAGTCGGCGGGTACCGTCCTGGCCTTCTCCGGCAGCGCCTGCGGCCCGAGCTCGGTGAGCACCGCCCGCTGGGCCGGTGGCAGGGCGATCCCGTCGAGCCAACGCAGCAGCACACTGACGCGCGCGCCCTCGTTGGCGACCCAGCCGTCGCCGCCGGCGCCGGGGACGCTCGAGTGGTGCAGCGCGACGACCTCCCACTGGTCGTTGAACACGGGCGAGCCGGAGTTGCCCGGCTCCGTGTCGGTCTTGTAGTGCAGGAAGTCGTCGAGCTGGTTGAGCAGCGCGTTGTCGCGCAGCGCGACCTCCTTCGGGCGCGCGGCGGGATGGCCGATGACGTTCACCGGCTCCCCGATCACGATCTTTCCCTGGCGTGCGACGAGCTGGTTCCAACCGTGCACCGCGCCGGGCAGCTCCCCGTCGCTCCTTGGCCGGACCGCGACGAGGGTCGCGTCCAGGTCGATGTTCGTCACGAACAGCAGGTCAGGCGCGAGTGCATAACGGACGGTCGGTTTCGCGACGCCTTCGTTGTCGACCTCGACGTCGAAGTCGGCGAAGGACTCAGCGGCCGTGGCGGCGTCCTGCAATACGTGGTTATTCGTCAGAAGCAGCCGCTTCCCCACCAGGAATCCGCTGCCGAAGCCGGCCGGGCGGCCACCCTCCACCACCGCGATCCGCGCCACCGTCCTCGACGCCCGCGAACCACGACCGAGGAACGCAACGCCTTGCAGCTCGCTCGCGACCCCCAGGATCCGCTCCAGCCTCACCCCCTGCACCGCGTCGGCATCCGGCAGCGCGAGCGCGATCGTGCCGAGCCCGACCGCTCCGCCGGCCGCCAGACGTTCGGTGCGCGCCCTGACCTGCTCCGCGCTGTCGACGATGGCCGTCCCGGTCTCCACCTGCCTGCGTTCGATCTCGGCACGCTCGTCAGCGCTGCGGCGGTACCGCTCGATCATGCGCTGCTGCTGCTCCTGCAGGTTCATCCCGCCCGCTCCCTCCAGAACGACCCGGCGAGGGCCGACCGGCAGGCGCGTGCTGGGTGTCCCGTGCTCCCGGCGTTCCCGGCAGCGGCTGCCGTCCCGGCCTCACGAGAAAGACGGCCGGAGTGGACGGGAAATACCGGCACATCCGAAACACCGGTCACGGGACTCATGGCGAGGCGGTGCCGGCCGAGCTCGAACGCCACGGTGAGCGCGGACGTGGCGGGCCGCGATGATCAGCCCGCCGCCAGGACGAGAGCGGGATCGACGTCGGCGTAGTGCTCGCTGTCGCGTCGGTCGTCGCGCGCGGCCGATCGGTGAGCCGTCATCAGGAACCAGCCGCTGCCGCCGACGACCCGAATAGCTGTGGACACGGACTTCCTGCGAACCTTCGTCGTTGCGAGCCGCAGCTTCACGGCGGCCGACGACGGCTCACGGCCGGAGCCGCGGCATGGCGCTCCCCCGCGGCCGAGGCGTAGGTCTCGGCGTCCGAGCGGCCCCGCCAGAGCGGGCTCACCTGCCCGCGTCCGGACACCGGGCGGGCGAAGGCGTCGCGTTCGGCGGCGTTGTGCCGCGCGAACCAGTCGTGCAGCACGCCTGCGAGCTCGTCACGCCTGATCGCGCTCCCCTGCTCGCCCGACCGGTTCTCCCGCTCGTCCGGATCGTTGACCAGGTCGTAGAGCTCCTCGGGGCCGTCGCGGCGGACGACGTACTTCCACTGCGCCGTCCGCGCCATGCGCGTCCCGCCGTACTCGTCGAAGACCACCACCGCCTCGTCTCCGCCCGTCTCCTCGCCGAGCAGCCGGGGCAGGACCGACCGGCCTGCCGCCAGCGGGTCCTCGGGAACCGCCACCCCGGCCAGGTCGAGCAACGTCGGGTGCAGGTCGCAGGCGCTGGTCAGGCCGGAGTCGACGCGTCCGGCGGCGATGCGGCCGGGGAAGCTCACGACGAACGGGACCCGGACGGAGTTCTCCCACATGTTCAGCGGCCAGGTGCCGTTGCCTTTTCCCCAGATCCCGTGGTGGCCGCAGCTGAACCCGTTGTCCGAGGTGTAGACGACGCAGGTGCTCTCGCGCGCGCCCGTGGCGTCGAGCAGGTCGAGCAGCCGCCGGACACCGGCGTCGACCGCGGTGAGTGAGGCGAAGTAGCCGAGCAGGCTGGGGACCGGGTCGGTCATGGCGTCCGACACCGGTCCCGGTTCCCAGCTGAACCACGGGTGCGGTTCCTCCCGCGGGCAGGAGTCGAAGGTGGCGCCGTCGTAGACCTCGGTGTAGCGGGCGGGGTGCTGGTCCACCCAAGGGCTGTGCGGGGCCGTGTAGTTGACCTGCAGGTAGAAGGGCCGGTCGTTGGCCCCGTTGGCCTCGAGGAACGCGACGGCCTCGTCGGTGATCGCCTCGGTGAGGTAGCGGGGCTCGTCCTCGGCCCGGCCGTCGCGCCACACCGGCGCGCCGACGTAGCGCCCGTCCCCGGTGCGGTGCGCGTACCAGCTCGTAAAGCCCGGCGCGGGGTGCCGGGAGGTACCCAGGTGCCACTTGCCGCTGTGCCCGCACTCGTATCCCGCCGTTGCGAGCACCTCTGGCGTGGTCGTGAGGCAGGCGAGGTAGCTGTCCTCGTCGCGCACCCCGTACGCCTCGCCGCGGATCCAGTCGTGCACCCCGTGCGCCGACGGCATGCGCCCGGTGAGCAGCGACGCCCGGGCGGGTGAGCAGACCGGCGATGCGCAGAAGAACCGGTCGAGCTCCGTGCCGCCCGCGACCAGCTCGCCTATCGCCGGCGTCACGAGGTCGCGGTTGCGGTGTCCCATCGCCCACGGGCCCTGGTCGTCGGTGAGCACGACGAGCAGGTTGGGTCGGTGCGCATCCCGGCTCGCCACGTCAGCCCGCCGCTTCCTCGTCGCCGAGGCCGCGCTCGGCGTACAGCGCGAGGGTCGTGTCCCAGGGGATGACGCCCACGCGATCGGCCCAGCGCCGCCACCGGTCGGCGAGCTCGGCGACGAGGTCGGGGTGCTCGGCGGCGAGGTCGACCAGCTCGGTGCGGTCGACCTCGAGGTCGTAGAGCTCCCACGGCCCCGGGTACTCGCGCACGAGTTTCCACCGGCCGACGCGGACGGCGGCGTTGCCGGTGTGCTCCCAGTACAGCGGGACCGGATCCAGGTGTTCCTCGCGCAGGGCGGGCAGGAAGCTGCGCCCCTCCAGTGGGAGCACCGGACGCCCCCGGCACGTCTCGGGGTGGTCCACCCCGACGCAGTCCAGCAGCGTGGGCAGCACGTCGACGAGCTGCACCGGCAGGTCCACGATGCTGCCGCCCGCGAGGCGACCGGCAGGCCAGTGCACGAGGAACGGCGCCGCGATCCCACCCTCGTGCACCCACCGCTTGTAGAAGCGGAACGGGGTATTCGACAGGTTGGCCCACGCCCGGCCGTAGCTGGCGTAGGTGTCCTCGGGCCCGGGCGCGATCGCCGGCTCGTTGCCGACACGCAGTGCGCGCCCGTCGCGGGTGCGCGCCGGCAGGATGTCCGTGCGCTGGCGGAAGCTCTCCAGCTCGCCCTTCGGCAGGTCCTCGGGGGACGCGCCGTTGTCGCTGAGCACCACGATCACCGCGTCGTCGAGCCGGCCGGCGGCCCGCAGCGCCTCGACCACCCGTCCCACGCCGGAGTCCATCCGCTCGACCTGGGCGGCGTAGGTCTGCATCCGGCGGACCTGCCATCCCTGCTCGTCCACGTCCGCCCACGCGGGCTGGGTGGGATCACGATCGCTGAGCGCGGTACCCGCCGGCAGTACCCCCTCGTCGACCAGGCGCTTCATCCGCCGCTCCCGCAGCGCGTCCCAGCCGTCGTCGAAGACCCCGTCGAGCGCGGCGACGTCCGGCTCGGGCGCGTGCAACGGCCAGTGCGGCGCGGTGAACGCCATGTAGAGGAACAGCGGTTGGTCGGGCGCCGTGGCGGCCTGGTGCTCGACGAACTCCACGGCCTCCTGCGCGATGGCATCGGTGTAGAAGAAGCCCGGGTCGCGTGCCTCGGCGCTCGCGTCCGCCTCGCCACGGGTCAGGGTGCCCGGGTCGTAGTAGCTGCCGCAGCCGGTGAGCGTGCCGAAGAAGCGGTCGAAACCGCGGCGGGTCGGCCAGGCGTCGTTCGGCTCGGTCATCTCCGACGCCAGGTGCCACTTGCCCGCGAGGCAGGTCGCGTACCCGGACTCCCGCAGCACCTCGGCCGCGGTGACGCACCGGTCGTTCAGCGTGCCCGGGTAGCCGCGCGGGGAGTCGCCGTTGGTGAGGATGCCGATGCCCGTCTGGTGCGGGTGCAACCCGGTCAGCAGGGACGCCCGCGACGGGCTGCAGCGCGCGGTGTTGTAGAAGGCCGAGAACCGCACGCCGTCCCGGCCCAGCCGGTCGATGTGCGGGGTGCGGATCTCCCCGCCGTAGCAGCCCAGGTCGGAGAACCCCATGTCGTCGGCGAGGACGACGACCACGTCCGGGCGCCTCACTTGACCGCTCCTCCCGTGAGCCCGGAGATGATCTGCCGGTTCGCGACCACCGCCAGCACGATGATCGGCACGGTGGCCAGCGCACCCGCCGCCGCCATCGAACCCCACGCCACCTCGTAGGGCTGCACGAGGGAGGCGATGCCGACGGTCAGGGGCGAGGTGCGCCCACCCGAGGTCATCACCAGCCCCATGAGGAACTCGTTCCACGCCATGATCCCCACGAACACGGCAACGGCGGCGAGCCCCGAGCGCGCCAGCGGCACCATCACCTGCACGAACACCCGCAGCTCCGACGCCCCGTCCACGAGTGCGGCCTCCCGCAGCTCGCCGGGCACCCCGTCGAAGTAGACCTTCATCAGCAGCGCCGCGAACGGCAGGTTGAACACGGTGTTGAGCAGGATCAGCCCCTGCACGGTCCCGAGCAGCCCGAAGCTGTTGAGGGTGACGTACAAACCGGGCACCAGAGCCATCGGCGGGATCAGCGGGAGGACGGCGCTGAGCGCGAGCAGCGTGAGCGTGACCCAACGGGCCATCGTCAACCGGGACAGCGCGTAGCCCGTGGCCGAGCCGACCACCAGGCACAGCACGATCGTCCCGGCGACGATCATCAGGCTGTTGCCGAGCTGCGCGGCGAACGGGCGACCGGGGCCGAGGAGCTCGAGGACGTTGGCGGTGGTGAACCCGAACTCCCAGTCCGGGCTGACGATGTTGCGGCCGGGCTGCACGGCCAGGACCACCAGCCAGCCGATCGGCAGGATGAACGCCGCCAGCAGCGCGAGCAGGGGCAGGTCCACCGCGGGGCGGAAGCGGCGACGCCGCCGCGCCCGTCGCGAGGACGTCGCCCCGGCGGGTGCGCCTACCGTCCCGGCGAGCGCGCCGGGTGTCACGGACGTGCTCATGCCGCCGCTCCCCCCTGCCGTGCGGTCCGCCGCACGAGCACGGAGACGAGCAGCACGAGCATGACGAACACCACCACCGTCAGGCTGAACGCCGCCCCGTACCCGAGCTCCAGCCGGTCGAAGAAGACGTTGCGGATGTGCAGGCTCACCAGGGTGGTGGCGTCGTTCGGACCACCGCGCGTGAGGAGGAACATCTCGTCGAAGGCCTTGACCCCCATCACCAGGCGGATCAGCGCCGCCGCGGCGAGGGCGGGGGTCAGGAGCGGGAGCACCACCCGCCAGAAGACCTGCCGCTCGTTCGCTCCGTCGACGCGCGCGGCTTCCAGGATCTGGTCGTCGATGCCCTTCAGCGCCGTGTAGACGAGCAGGAACACGACGGGGGTCCAGTGCCAGACGTCGACGAGGATGATCGACACCATCGCGCCGACCTCGCTGCCCAGCCAGCCCTGTGGCGGTAGCCCGACGTCGACGAGCACCCTGTTGAGCACGCCGACGGTAGGGCTGAGGATCAGCAGCCAGATCAGGCTGACCACCACCGGGGCGACGACGGCCGGCCACAGCGCGAGGTTCCGCGCGACGGGCCCGAACAGCTCCGAGCGGTCCACCAGTACGGCGAGCAGGGTGCCCAGCACGAGCGTCAACGGGACGGTCGCCGCGATGAACACCGCGGTGGTGACCGCCGAGGACCCCGCCAACGCGTCCCCGAACATGCGGGCGAAGTTGGCGAGCGTCCCGAAGTCCCAGAGGAACTGCCCGCCGCGGATCTCGACGTGGGACAGCGCCATCCGCACGACCTGCACGAGCGGGTAGACGGCGAACAGCAGCATGAACACGACGAACGGCAGCACCGCGACCAGGCCGAACCGGCCCCCGTGCAGCGGGCTGCGCGCCCGGGACCGCCGTGTGGAGGCAGAGGTCCTTGGAAGAGCAGCGGTCACTGCAGGAACCCCGCCTCCCGCACGACCCGGGTCAGCTCCTCCTGCAGCTGTGCCAGGCCCTCGGCCGCGGGGGTGGCGCCGGCTCCGATACCGCTGAGGATCCGCTCCGTCACCTCCAGCATCGGGGCCGAGAAGACGTAGCGCACCGCGCGATGGACGTCCGGCATCGAGTCGGCCACCGCTTGGAGGTTCACGGCGTCACCACTGCCGAGCTCGTCGAGCACGTCCGACCGGCTTGCGATGCCGCCTGCCTGCCCGAACGCCGTCTGCTGCTGCTTGTCGAGCATCCAGCGGATGAACCGGTACGTGGCCTGCGCCCGCTCCGGCGGGAGACCGCGCGGGACGCACAGCGACCACGTGCCGCTGGTCGGGGCGGGCTCGCCGATCGGCCCGGCCGGGACCACGGCGTACCCGAGCTTGCCGACGACGTTCGACGCCGACGGGTCCTCCAGCTGGGCCGCCGCGGCCGCGACGACGTGCGCCTGCAGCGCCTCGCCGCTCTGCAGGGCGGCGATGACCTCGGCCTGCCCCACGGTCTGCGGCTCGGCCGGGCCGAGCGCGAGCAGCCGCGTGTACATCTCGGTGGCCGCGAGGGCCTCCGGGGTGTCGAGCGCGGGCGTCCAGTCGGTGCCCTCGTCGGCGAACCACCTCCCGCCGTGGCTGTAGAGCACGGGCATGTAGTCGTAGGTGATGGACTGCCCGCCGGAGGAGGCCTGGCCCCTGGTCGCGTAGCCGTAGCGGGCGATCCCCGCCTGTTGCGCCCGTTCGCCCGCCGCCACCGCGTCCGCCCACGTCCTCGGCACCGGCAGGCCGAGCTGCTCGTAGAGGTCCGTCCGGTAGATCAGCAGGTGGACGTTGCCGTTGAGCGGCAGCCCCATGACGCGCCCGTTCTCGTCCGACGTGCGGGTCTGCTCGTCCCAGTACGGGAGCGCGTCGTAGGTCAGCACGGCCGGGTCGAGCGAGAACTGCGCGTCCACCTCGTCCAGCGGCATGACCCAGTCGTTGTCGTAGAACTGGTGGGTCCAGGGTTCGTCGAGCTGGAAGAGGTCGAAGACGAGGTTTTGGTTCTGGATCGCGTTGGTCATCTGCGTGCGCAGCCCGTCGTAGGGGAACTCGCGCAGCGTGATCCGTACCCCGGTCTCCGCCTCGTACTGCGCCGCGACCGTGCGGTAGGCGTCCAGCCACGGCGACTGGTTGGTCGGCACGATCAGCTCGGTGACCTCACCGCCCCCGCCGCCGCCCAGCGCGCCCGTGCCCCCGCCGCCGCACGCACCGACGCTCGCGATCGCCGGGAGGGAGACCCCCATGGCCGCGAGCTGGAGGAACCGTCGACGATGCATCTTCGGCATGACGTTCGCCGGTGAAGTCATGGGCATTCTCCTCGGTTGGCGGGCAGATCGCGGGCGGATCGACCGCGTCGTGCGGCACCACGGTCCCTGCCGGGCCAGGGGACGGAGAACAGGCTGGCCTCGGTCCGGCGCCTGGGCCACATCGGGCGCCAGTCTGTCCCCGCAGCAAAGCGCAGTCAACACTATGTCCGAACATAGTGGCCGCTGGTCCTCATCGTCGTCCATCCGGCGGCGACACCTCGGAATCCGGCATCGCGAGCCGCAACGAGCAACTCGAGGCGGATGCCGACGGGATTGTCGACGCCGCACGAAGCCGCGCCGCAGTCCCGCGCACATCGACGAGACACGACCGCAACCCGGCCCTCCAACGGTCCGCAGTGACGACGTTCCCCTGTATGTGCGGCGATCGACTCCCCGTTGGTGGGTGGTGGGTCAGTGGGCGAGTTCGGCCGGTGCGACGAGCACCCCGGGTTGCAGTACGACTCGTGGCACAGGTACGAGCCCCCGCGCATGGCACGGTTCCGCTCGGCGCGGTCGAACCAGTCGGCGCACCACTCCCACACGTTGCCCGCCACGTTGTACAGGCCGAACCCGTTGGGTGCGAACGCGTCGACCGGAGCGGTGTCGTGCATCGGGAACCGCCCCTGCCAGATGTTGCAGCGGTGCTCGCCGCCGGGCGTGAGCTCGTCACCCCACGGGTAGCGGCCTGGTCGAGCCCGCCGCGCGCCTAGGCAGCTCGCTTCCGCAGCATCCCGCCCCTTTTCCCAGCTCGCCGCTTTACGACGGTGGTGAGGTCGCCGTGGTGGATGCCCCGGCTGGCGTTCGTCGTCCCAGCCGGTCGTGCTCCGGAGGCTCGGGACTCCGGCGGGTGACCGACACCGCCACCGTGTCGGCCGCCACGAATCACCGCGAATGTGGCGGCGCGGGTGCTGTAGTCACTCCCGATCTCCGGGGACGACGGTCCGGTGCGGGCCTCGATCTCCTGCCCGTCAGGTGCAGTGTGTATCAGGTGTCGCGGCCGGCCCGTCCTCGGAGCCAGACGCCCGAGGGGGTACACGATGACGGATCCGCCACTGCCCCCGGTCGGTCAGCCCCTTCCGGGGGTACTGCACGCCGAGCGGGGGCGCGTCACCCGCGACGGGAACTTCGCGTTGGCCTGCTGGCATGCCGAGACCGACACATTGCCGCGGGTCGTCGGGCAACACGGCGATCCCGACCGGGTAGCTCTCGTACTTCCGATCGGTGTGGCGAGCAACGACGGGGAAACCGCGCGGGTCGAGGTGCGGCTGTGGACCGAACCGCCCGAACCGGCCGAGCGCCGTTACCGCTCGGACGGCGGCGGTATCGAGGTGCTCAATCGGAGCATCCTGGCCAGGGAAGTGCGGCGCGGCTCGCCACTGCGGGGTGAGCCGGCCGTGCTCGATGCCCGCCGCCACAATGTCGACCTGGACCGGGCGGTCACTGATGCCGGCGACGGCACGACGTTCTACCGGCTCGCGGTAGCGGACCTGCGCCGCGATGCGCTGGTTCACTACACGATCTCGGCCACCACCCCGATGGTGGATGTTGCGGCCACGTGCTCCTTCACGCTGCGCGCCTCGATCCCGGAGTTCACCGCGCAGGACGTCCGGGCCGTTCAGCTACCCGCCGCCGGCTCGACCGTGCCCGAGTTGCGACACTGGACGGCCCTCTACACACGCCGAGACGGGCTCGACCACGTGCGCGTCGACTTCCTTTCCACAATTGTGCCCGGCCAGGAGAGCGCACGGCCCGCGGTGCGGATCGCCGTGGGCGAGACCGAGATCGACGTCGGCGCCGACCGGAACGAGGCCGAAGCCGGCGAGCACGTGCTGCTGCCGCTGCTGGACCGGCAGCGCGACTCGGTGCTGGTTTCGGTGCCGGTGCCCCCCGACCACGGCCTACCCGAGGTCCGAGTCCTCGCGCCGGCCGGCGATCCGCAGCCCGACGACGTCCGGGTCGACCTCGCGGCCGCCCCACCGCAGCCGGTCTGGTTGATGATCGTCAACTACTGCATTCAGGGACTCAACGACCTGTTCGACCTGCCGCTCGACGATCCCTACCCCCGACCGCGGACGTATACGGCACTCACGATGCGCGACGAGCGCGGAACGTGGTCGAGCCGACCGGGCAGCGGCGAGGACGGCGACCCGGACGGGTACGCCTTGACCTTCGAGGGCCACCGCTATTTCGGCATCCCCAGCATGTGGGCGTTCAACGCCGCCGTGCTCACCATGATCGCCCACGACTGCTCGGACGACCTGGAGCAGATCCAGGCGGACGTGACCCAGCGCGGAACCGTGGTTCCGGTCAACGCGGGCTTCGGCGCGCACCGCACGCCGTACTACACGGCGCGGACCAATCTCGAGGAGATCCGCCGCGGCCGCGACGCGATCGCCGCGTTTCTTCCGGGCGCGCCGTCTGAAGGGCTCGCGGTGTATTACCCCGACCAGCGGCTCTATGGCGGCACGCCGCAGGAGTACCAGGTGTACGCCGACAACGGTGAACTAGTGCGATATCTCGTCCTCGACCGGGCGTCGTTGTGCCACAGCACTGGCGACGACGTGCAACAGCGGTTCTTCCCGGCCGGCGCGCCCGACTTTCCGGGCAACCGGCTGCTCCACGATCCGCGTTCCGGCGCCCGGATCCTGCCGATCGAGGACGCGGTCCGAGAGGCGATGGTCGGGGGCAGCAACGACGAGGCCGAGCGCGGCAAGGCGGCACGCAGGTTGCGTGAGGTCTTGCTGCTGGGACTGCGACGCAATGCCATCGACCGTGGCTCCCCGGTGCTGCTCGTCTATGGCGACGATGCGGACAAGGCGTCGGGCAACGGTTGGTTCGACGGCGACTATTCGGGCCGCCCGGTGCATTTCAACGACAAGTATCAAGCCACGCTGTGCTGGCTGCGTGACCACCCGTGGGTACGGGTGGTCACCGTGGCTGACCGGGACGTGGCCGCGGCCCAACCGGTGCCGCTGTCGGCCGACCTGGCCAGCGCGACCTGCCCGTCGGTCGATCCCCAGGGTGGGTCGGAACACGATCGCTACGGGAACCTGCTGCACTTCGACAGCTGGGAGCAGCGCTGGGCGGCTACCCGCTCGCCCTGGCTGGGTACCACCCTCGGTCAGCTGTCCGCCGAGGTTGAGAGGGCGCTGGTGAACTGGCCGCCGCAGGCGGCCGGCTTCGCCCTCACCCCGGACCCGGAGCTAGTCGACCTGGCCTGGCTGACCTTCCTCGGGCTGCACCACGAGATGATGTGGAACAAGGAGCCGCTGGAGGGCGGGTTCGTCAACCGGCGGCTCGGGGTGATCGCCCCCGAGGACTTCGTCGTCGCCGCGAGCCTGCAGCTGCGCAATGCCCATGTCTACCTGGCTGCCGCGGTGTGGGCCGGCTGGGCCATGGACACCGACCACAGCCGAACTTATCTCAACGAGGGAAAGCTCATCGAGCAGCTCCGGGCCGCCGGCGTCGGCGGCCGGGACGCCCTGCACTGGGACCACGACCTGTTACCCACCGACATCCTCTACAACCGGGATGTGCTGGCGGTGCTCGACCGCAACGGTGGGCGGATCACCCACTTGTTCGCCGCCGACCGGGGACGCCGGCGGGCGATCTGCGTGAGCGGCACCCCGAAGGCTTACCAGTGGACCGGACCCGCGCCCGGCCGACCCGAGCCGGATTGGTTGACCTGCGACGGCGGTGTCCTGGAGAACACGGTCTGCACCCCCAACCATCTGTACATCGCCTGCGACCTGCAGCAGTCGCTGCCGATCGCCGGGCGGCGTCTCGAGGAGCGGCCACGCCAACCCTCGCCGCGGGACTGGCTCTACCCGGACACCTTCAACGAGTACGAGGCAACCCTGGACGCCGGACAACGACTTGTGCACTACCGGTACGGGCCGCCTGTGGGCCCGAACCGCCCCCAGCTCGTCGACGATGCGGCCTTCCATGCGGCCTGCGTCGCCGACCGGGCGGGCAAAGCGGCGCCCCAGGCCGGCGCCGCCACCGGTGTGGTGTGGCACGACGGCCCGGACTTCAGCAAGACGATCCGGCTCGACGGCAGCCGCCTGGACATCCACTACCAGCAGGCACCGGCGGGCCACGTCGTGGCCAACGAATTCTGCCTCGACGTGCGCGCGGCCATGACAAGGGGTGAGTTCCAGGGCCGCAGCAACCCGGATGACCGCAGCGTTCGGCTGTCCGGACCCGGCGGCGTGCACGTCACCGTCACAGCGCGAAGCGGCTGTGAGCTCACCCGGTCGGCGCAGCTGCCTGACCTGGAGGCGGCGGAAGCAGCCGGCATCAGCGCCGAATGGCTGCGCTACCACCGGGTGCTGACCGATGCGGTGCCGATCACCAGCGCGGCCGGTGGCGACTTCCGCTACACCGTCGACGTCGGATTCACCGCCTGACCGCTGCACGGTGCAACACGACAATCAGCAGGAGGGGTCTCATGCCGCTGATCGGAGCGGTTCCGCAGGGCACCGGGACGCTGGTGCGGGTTTTCGCCGAGAACGCCACGTCGGTGCGGGTGCTGGGTGATTGGAACGGCTGGGACGAGGCGACTGCGGTCGACCTGACACCCGACGGCGACGGCTTCTGGGCAGGCCACGTCGCGGGGCTGGTGGCCGGCGGCCGCTACGAGCTGCTCGTGGGTCGGGGTGGGGCCGGGTTCAGCCGTCGGCTCGACCCCGCCGCGCGCGACACCGACAGCTCGAGCCTGGACAACTGGCACAACAAGTCGCGGGTGGTGGACACCGGCCACACCTGGGCATCGTTCGACACACCCGCATTCGACAACCTGATCCTGTACCAGTGTCACGTCGGCTCGTTCGCCGGCTACCGCGACGGCCACGTCGCCGTGGGTGGCGTGGCCTCATTCGACCAACTGCGGACCAAGCTGGGCTACATCCGGGAGCTCGGATTCAACGCACTTGCGCTGCTGCCCGTCCAGGAGTTCCGGTTCGATCGCTCGTGGGGCTACAACCCGTCCTTCTACTTCGCACTCGAGTCGGCCTACGGCCGCCCCGACGACCTGCGCGAGCTGGTCGACGCTTGCCACCAGCGCGGCCTCGCCGTCATCTTCGACGTGGTCTACAACCACATCAGCGACGAGGACAGCTCCTTCCACCACTTCGACGAGGCGGCAGACGGCACCGGCGACAGCTACCTGGGCACCGACCAGACCTACCGCACCGACTGGGGCACCGCACCGGCGTTCTGGCGGCCCGGCATTCGCGACTTCTTCGTCGCCAACATGGAGATGTACCTGAACGAGTACAACGGCGACGGGCTTCGCTTCGACTCGACCCGCAGCATGGAACGGGCGCGCGGGCTGGGCAACGACGGCTGGCAGTTCATGCAGCACCTCACCTGGGAAGCCAAGCGCCGCTTCCCGGACAAGTACCTCATCGCCGAGCACCTGCCCGACCACGAGTCCATCGTGTCCTCGGCCGGCTTCCACGCCACTTGGACAGTGGAGCCCTTCTACGCGCTGCTGCGCGCGCTCGACGGCGAGAACCCGATGGGCAACCTCGAAAGGCTGATCGGGAACTCGTACCCCGAATCGTGGAACACCGTCACCTACCTCCTGGGTTCGCACGACGAGTGCGGCGATAACGAGCAGGGTCGAAAGGGCAAGCGGCACTACGTTCAGCGGTTCGGCGGCCGCGGAAACTGGCACGCGCGGGCCAAGGCGCGCCTGGCCTGGTCCCTCAACGTCGCGATCAAGGGCACACCAATGCTGTTCATGGGCAGCGAATGCCACCTGGACGGATACTGGCACGACGGCCCGGACAACAGCGGCGACCACCGCTTCGACTGGTCCATCGCCGGCGACCGGACCGGGATGGAGATGCGCCACCTGATACACGCGGCGAACTACACCCGCTGGAACCATCCGGCACTCCGCAGCGGCGGCCTCGAGATCACCCACCGAGACCCGAGCGGCGTGCTCGCGTTCAAGCGCTGGAACAACGACGGCGATGTCGTTCTGATCATCGTGAACGCCAGCGACACCAACCACACCGGCACGAGCTACGGCGTCGCCACCGGGCAGAGCGGACGCTGGCAGCAGATACTCTGCTCACAGGACGCCTGGTTCGGCGGCTGGGACGGTGCCGGCAATGCCTTCCACGAGCCGTGGACTCAGGACGACGGGCACATCTACGTCAACGTCCCGCAATGGTCGGTGACGATGTTCCGCCTGCGGTGAGCTGACGCCTCCGCTGTCTTTTCCGGTTGCACGAGCCTCTTCTCAGTATGCGTCAGCGTACGTCGCACGTCCGAGCCACCGATCCGTCGTCCGAACGCGCGGAAACCACTGGTCGGTGGGAGACGGCCCGCGACGCGGCATACCGCATCCGCTGGGCCCACGTGGACCCAAGACCAACGCCGCTGACTCCGCGGCCCCACACCGCGACGGCGACATGACCCTGCTCCACGAGATGCTCACGCAACTCGTTGCCCCGCTCACCGTCCCGCCTCTACACACCGGCCCGGCGAGCCCGGCCGGCTTCACCCGGGGCGTGGAGTACGACGCCGACGCGATCAACGCCGCGCTGAAGGCGCCGGATCCGTTCGCGATCGTCCGCCACGAGCCTGAGCCGGCCAGCCACGGCACGCACGTCGCGGGCACCGCCGCGGGAAGCGGGCGATCCGCCGACATCGCCTTCCCCGCCGGTCGTTTCGTCGGCGTCGCGACCGAGGCCACGGGCCGCGCTGGAGTACGCCGAAGCCCTCACTCGCGCCTCCGACACCACGGTCACCCAGGCGTTCCCGCGGTACCACGACAAACTGACCCCTCATTTCGACGAGGCCGCGATGCTGGAGATCGTTGCGGTTGTCATCAACATGAACGTCTGGACCCGGCTCAAGCTTGCCGAGGGCGCCATGCCCTCGGTCGGTTGATTCGCCGGCTGCGCGCGACCCCGCCGCGGCCTGCCACCCGCTCGACCAGTGGCGCGGATCGGGTACCTCGACACCGACACCGACACCCCTATCGGTGACAGTGTGGGCACAGCGGCCGGTGTTCGCGCGGCCGACCGTGCATGACTACGGGTCGCCGCTGCAAGACGTGACCAGACCCGCCTCGGTGGGGATCACCCGCCCGCGCTACCGCTCCGCCGTACGGATACGCGGGTAGATCTGCGGTCCGGTCACGCCGCAATGCGCGCACTCCTCGATGCGCAGCCGGTCGGGGGCGCACTCGCGGCGCGGGCGGCGCAGCAGAGCGAATGCCACGACCGCGGCGGCGACCAGCAGTCCGGCGGAGATCATCATCGCGGTGCGGAAGCCGGCGGAGAAGGCGACGGGGTCGGTGTAGACCACCCCGCTGATACCGGCGAGCCCGGGCACCACCGCCACGGCGAGCAACCCAGCTGCGCGGGCGACCGCGTTGTTGACGCCCGACGCGGCGCCGGCGAAGCGGTCGGGGGCGGCATCGAGCACGGTGGAGGTCAGCGGCGCGACGGTCAGCGTCAGCCCGGCGCCGAACACCGTCACTCCCGGCAGGACGTCGACGAGCCACGAGGCGGTCTCGTCCACCCGCAGCAGCAGGAGCAGGCCGGCGGCGCTGACCAGCGGCCCCAGGGTCATCGGCAGCCGCGGCCCGATCCGGCCCGCCAGCGCGCCGGCCCGGGCGGAGAACACGAGCATGATCACCGTCACGGGAAGCAGCGCCGTGCCCGCGGCCAGCGGCGTGAACCCGGCGACGACCTGCAACTGCAGCACCAGCAGCACGAACACCACGCCGAGCGCGCCGTAGACCAGCAGCGTGGCGGCATTGGCCGCACTGAACGTGGTGTTCGCGAACAGGGTGGGCGGCACCAACGGGTGTGCGGAGCGCCGTTCCACGAGCACGAACGCCACCAGCGCCAGCACGCCGAGCCCCGCCGCGGCGAGCAGGAGCGGGTCCGGGCCGCGCTCGCCGAGGCCGGTGAGGCCGTAGGTCAGGGCGCCGAGCCCGACGGCGCCGACCACGGTGCCCGCGATGTCCAGTCCGGGCGGGGACTCGGTATCCCGGCTCTCCGGGACGTGGCGCAGGGCGATGATGACGATCAGCGCGGCGAGTGGCAGGTTGATGAGGAAGACGGTCCGCCAGTTCCACTCGACGAGCCAGCCGCCGAGGAACGGGCCGATGGCGCCGGCGACGCCGCCGAGCCCCGACCAGGCACCGATCGCGGCCGCGCGGTCCGGGCCGTGGAACGACGCCGAGATCAAGGCCAGGCTGCCCGGGGTGAGCAGGGCACCGCCGACACCCTGCAGCGCACGCGCCGCGATCAGGGTGCCGATGTCCGGGGCCAGCCCGCACAGCAGCGACGCCAGGGCGAACCACACCACCCCGACGACGAACACGCGCCGCCGCCCGAAGTGGTCACCGAGCGAGCCCCCGAGCAGGATGAACGCGGCGAGGGTGAGCGTGTAGGGCGTTCACCGTCCATTGCAGCCCGGTGAAGTCCGCGCCGAAGTCGGTGCCGATCCGTTCGAGTG
Source organism: Pseudonocardia hierapolitana (assembly GCF_007994075.1). Lineage (NCBI taxonomy): Bacteria > Bacillati > Actinomycetota > Actinomycetes > Pseudonocardiales > Pseudonocardiaceae > Pseudonocardia > Pseudonocardia hierapolitana. Next base: position 3,323,301 of record NZ_VIWU01000001.1, read on the forward strand.
CGACGTTCACCACGGTCGCGTCGATGAACGCCAGGCCGGAGCCGAGCACGGCGGTGGTCAGCACCCATCGGCCGGCGGCCGTGCCCATCCGGACGCTCCCGGTTGACCTAGCAGGAGCGTAGGCCGCGCCTCACACCGGAACGTGACGCCCGCCACGGCCGTACTCGCCTGCGGGTGGGTCGGCGAAGTACCAAACCGACGGCGACTCGCGCACCGGCGGACCCGGATTCGGGGTCGCTATGCGACAGCGTGGTCAGCGGTCTGTAGGACCCAACCACGGACCACCCGGCTCACTCGAGCACGGACCACGAGGGAGTACGTCGTTCTGCGCCATGTAGGTGCCGTGCACGTTCGCGTGGCCGGACATCCGGTGCGACCCGAAAGAACACCCAGCTAGCGCAGGTGGGGCGATGGGCCGGCTGTGACCTGCTGTCATTTGGGGGTAGCTGAGCCAATCGCACGCAGATGATGACACCCGGGGCGGGGCCGCCGGGCGGAAGCGGCGTCGCAGATGTGCGTCGCCCGATAGGGGCAGCGGCGCAGCTGGGCGAAGCCTGCGGGCCCCACCTGAGCCTTCGCTGGTTGTGCCGGGTGAGCTGATGAGGACACTGGCCCATCGCGGCGAGGTAGCCCGCCGTCTGGCCTCGGAGGCTCGCTGTACCGCCACGACTAGGTGCCAACCGAAGCAGGTGGGGAGCATGAGATTCTTCTCGCGGGGATTCGTCGGCCGGCCCGAGGCCCGCGAGGGCACGGTGCTGCTGCCTCCAGGGCAGTACGACATCGGAGGCGGCTTCCCGGTGCTGTCCGCCGGCCCGACGCCTCGCACCGCCTTGGACGATTGGGACTTCACGATCAGCGGAGAGGTCGATGCGCCCGACCGGCTGACGTGGCAGGAGTTCCAGGATCTGCCGCACGAAGAGGTCACCGTCGACATCCACTGCGTGACGAAGTGGTCGAAGTTCGACACGACGTGGAGCGGCGTCTCCCTCGACACCCTGCTCGATCGGGTCGAGACCTCGGCGGACTACCTGCTGGCCTTCTGCGACGGCGGCTACACGACGAACCTCCCGCTCGAGGACGTCACCGGTGGCCGTGCCTGGATCGTCGATCAGTACGACGGTGAGCCGCTGGAGGCGCAGCACGGCGGCCCGGCCCGGCTGCTCGTGCCGCACCTGTACTTCTGGAAGTCCGCGAAATGGGTACGTGGCCTACGGCTGTCGAGCGTCGAGGAACCCGGCTTCTGGGAGTCGCTGGGCTATCACATCTACGGTGACCCGTGGCGCGAACAGCGATACGCCGGCGACTGACGTGGCGGCTCGCGACCGTCGCCGCGAACGCCTCCGAGGCCCGTGCCGTCCACCGGTTGTCGCTGCGGATCGACGGCTGGGACGGTCACCTGCCGGGACAGCACGTCGACGTCCGCCTGACGGCGCCGGACGGATACCAGGCGCAGCGCAGCTACTCCATCGCGTCGGCACCCGAGAGCCCGACGGTGGACCTGGTGGTGCAACGGCTCGACGACGGCGAGGTCTCGCCGTACCTCACCGACGGCCTCCGACCCGGCGACCAGTTGGAGCTGCGCGGTCCGATCGGCGGCTACTTCGTGTGGCATGCCGAGCTCGACTCGCCGCTGCAGCTGGTGGCCGGTAGCTCGGGGGTCGCGCCGTTCCTGGCGATGCTGGATCACCACGCCGCAGCGGCCTCCGGCGCGCCGGTGCGGCTCCTCTACTCGGCGCGATCCCTCGACGACGTGATCGGTGAGCGGCGTCGCCGCCCTCGACGTCAGCACCTGAACGCGTTCGCCGCGGCGCGACGGAGACCCACGTGGCCCTCACGCTGATCAACACGCTCACCAGGCGCAAAACAACCGTTCGAGCCAATGACGCCAGGCGTCCTGAGGATGTGTGCGGACCCACCGTCTACGACCTCAGCCACGTCGGGCACGCCAAAAACCAACACCCAATCCTGAGCTCCCGTCGCGCGGAGCCTGACCGCCAGGAGGCGCCCGATGTCTTTGCCCACCGACCCCACCTCGCGCACTACCGACGCCGGTGCGGTGCCCACACAGCGCACCGCCCCGGAGGCCGACCGGACCGCGATCCGCCCGTTCGAGGTCCACGTGCCGGACGAGCAGCTCGCCGAGCTCCGCCGCCGCGTCGCCGCGACGCGCCTGCCCTCCAGGGAGTTGGTCCCGGATCGCTCGCAGGGCGTGCAGCTGGCGACGGTCCAGGAGCTCGCCCGCTACTGGGCGACCGACTACGACTGGCGCGCGTGCGAGGCGCGGCTCAACGCGCTGCCGCAGTTCACCACCGAGATCGACGGGGTCGACATCCACTTCATCCACGTGAAGTCGCCGCACCAGAACGCGCTACCGCTGATCATGACGCACGGCTGGCCCGGCTCGGTCATCGAGCTGCTGGAGACGGTCGGCCCACTGACCGATCCGACCGCGCACGGCGGCGCCCCCGAGGACGCATTCCACCTGGTGTTGCCGTCCTTGCCTGGCTACGGCTTCTCGGGCGAGCCGACCGAGCTCGGCTGGGACGACGGCCGCATCGCACGGGCGTGGGCGGAGCTGATGGACCGCCTCGGCTATACCCGCTACGTCGCCCAAGGCGGCGACGTGGGCGCCGGCGTCACCGACGCGATGGGTCGCCAGGCACCCGAGGGGCTGGTCGGCATCCACGTCACCCTGCTCTTCCCGGCGCTCGGTCTTAAGGACCAACTGCCGGCGGAGTCCGAGCAGGAACGCGCGGCGCACGACGCGGTCAACACATTCACCACGGACGGCTTCGCCTACTTCCTGGAGATGTCCACCCGGCCGCAGACGATCGGCTACTCCCTGCTGGATTCACCCCTCGGGCTGGCGGCCTGGATGCTCGACCACGACACCGACAGCTACTACAAGATCTCCCGCGCCTTCGTCGATGGCGAGCCCGCGGGCAATCTCACCCGGGACCACATCGTCGACAACATCACGCTGTACTGGCTGACGGGCACCGGCGCCTCGGCCGCCCGGTGGTACTGGGAATTCGGACGGGCCACAGCCCGTGCGGCCGGCCAGGCTCCTCCGGCGGTCTCGGTTCCGGTCGGTTTCACGACGTTCCCCGACGAGATCTTCGCTGCCCCGCGCAGCTGGGTCGAGACGGCCTACCCCGGCCTCACTTACTTCAACGAGGTCGACAGGGGCGGGCACTTCGCCGCCTGGGAGGAGCCCGAGCTGTTCGCGACCGAGGTGCGGGCCGCGTTCCGGCCGCTGCAGAAATCCTGAGCCCGCTCCGGTTCGCGCTGTGACACGATGGTGTGTCCGGGCACGGGTGGTGGCCGTATCGTTACTCGCGGAGCTTCGGGTGGCGGTCCGCCACTTGAGTCCGGGGCCGCCGTTCGACCCGACCGCCAGCAACTGACCCGTCCGACGGCCAACATGTCGCGGCGCGTGCGCAAGATGGACGAGTTCATCGGCGGGGACCTCTACTCACACCTCCAGGCGGCCGCAGATCTGGTGGTTATCGCCGACGAGCACCACGTCCACCGCCAGCAGGCCCGAGCGTTCTCCTCGGCGGTACGCGATCTGCGCCCGAGAGCGCTGGTCGGCTTGACGGCCACGCCCGATCCGGCAGACGAGGGCAAGGTCATCTACCGCTACAGCCTGGCCGAGGCGATCGCCGACGGGCTGGTGAAGGTGCCGGTGATCGTGTACCGGCAGGACGGCCACAAGGACGTCGCGACCCAGCTCGCCGACGCGTGCCACCTGCGTCGAATCAAGGAGGCGGCCTACGCGACATGGGCCGAGGGCGAGGGCCGGACGCCGGTCAACCCGGTCCTTTTCGTCGTGTGCCAGACGGTCGAGGAAGCCAAACAGACGTCGAACCTGCTAGCCAGCGAGTCCTACATCGGCGACCCAGCGGCCGTGCTGGAGGTGACCTCGCAGTCCTCTGATGACGCTCTGGCCGCGCTCGCGTCCGTCGAAGACCCTGACTCGCCGATCCGCGCCGTCGTCAGCGTCGACAAGCTGAAGGAGGGGTGGGACGTCAAGAACATCGGCGTCATCGTCGCGCTCCGCGCCCTCGCGTCCGAAGCCCTCACCGAGCAGATCCTCGGCCGAGGTCTCCGCCTGCCCTACGGCCGTCGTGTCGGCGCACCGATGATCGACCAGATCGACCTCGTCGCCCACGACTCGTACCGCAAGCTGCTCGAGCAGAAGGATGCGCTCATCCAGCGCATCGCGCCCACCGGGGACAGCGCGGCGACAGGGGAGCCACTTCAACCTGGACCCGCAAAGGCGGCGGCAAAGGAAGCCGCCGCCGAAATCCAGGAGACACCCGAGCAGGGCACACTCCGGCTGGTCACCCCGGGACGACTCATCGACGGCGAGCATGTCGATGGGGCGGCAGCGCTGATCCTGCAGGATTACATGGTCACCGAGGCTCAGGGTCAGCGCGATGCCGAGGAGTACCGCGTCCTTCAGCGGGTCCCCGGTGCACCCCAGATCGTGTTCCCTCGCCGGGAGCAGGAAGTCCTGCCTGTGCGGTTCAGCCTCTCACTGGTCTCGGACACCGACGTCCGCGCAGCCGGCGCTGGGTTCGCGCAGGAGATCAAGATTCCGCTCATCCGCGAGGCCCTTACCGCGACCCGCACCCTTGACGGTGGGGTGCGCGTGCGCCGCGAGGCACAGGAGGCTGGCGAGGCGACGCAAGCGTGGCTCCCGCTCGCGCGAGTAACCAACGACCTGGAGAACCGACTCCTCGGGCTTGGGCTCGTCGAGGAGTCGCTCGCCGAACTCAACGCCGCCCGACGCGTCGTGCAGGCCTTCCTCGCCGGCGCCGGAGCAGGCGCAAACTCCGAGGTGAACTGGGGGGCAGAGCGCGCTCACCAAGCGCTGCAAGGCATCGATGCCCTGATCCGCCAGCGATACAACGCCCGACGACTCCAGCCAAAGTACGCATTTCGCACCGTCACAATGCCCGTGGAACCGCAGCCCATGCCGACCGACGTCTTGGACCGCTTCGCGACAAAGTTCGAGCGCGGGCGCTGGTACTCAGGTTGGCGCAAATCGGTTCTACCAGTGGCTTCATTCGACACCAACAGTACAGAACGGGCCCTGGCCGAGATCCTGGACGGGGCAACCGACATCGCCTGGTGGCTCCGACTCCAAGCCACCGATCCCGCGTTCATCGAGCTGGATACCGGAGGCCGGTACTACCCCGACTTCATCGCCATCGACACCAGTCGCGTGCACTGGCTCATCGAAGGCAAGTCCGACCGAGACGTGACGCGTCGCGACGTGGAGGACAAGAGAGGCGCCGCCGAGGAGTGGGCCAGGTTCGTTAACGACGACAGCCGGTTCGGCGTCTGGCGGTACCTGTTCTGCTCCGAGACGGCCATTAAGAACGCTCGTGGTGGTTGGCATAGCCTTCTGGTGACCGCCCGCGCCTCGTAGCCCGCGCGGTCAACGCCGCCATCGAGGAGACCACCGCCCTTGCCTCCGAGCTGGCAGCGATCATCGCGAAACCGTCCGCGAGATGCACGAGCCCATGAGCTACGGCGAGATCGCAAAGGCGCTCGGCATCAGCCGCGGCCGCGTCCAGCAACTCGCCGCCGACCGGTGAGCGCTCCGACCTGACGGATTACCTATCCGCTGGCGGCCCTATCGGGGCAGATCAGAGGATGCGTGTGCACGATGTGTGTGCGGCCGGTCGGCGCCCTCCCGCCCGTCCTCGAGCCGGTCCAGGTCGATCGGGGCCGGCTCGTCGTGGAGTACCTCGAGCGCGACCGTCGCAGCCTCGAGGCGGTCCCGCATCGTCGGGGTCACGTCCAGCCGGCCGGCGTCGACCTGGGCCAGGACCAGACGGAGGTGCGCGGCCAGCATGGCGACCCGCTCGAGGTCCAGACCGTCGGCCAGCGGCAGCGGGTCGACCTGCCCGACCTTCTGCCCGGCCTTCCGCATCCGGCGGGCCGTCTCGATCGCCGCACGCTCCACCGGGGTGCGGCCGCGCAGGCGCCGGCCCTGCGAGTCGACCACCCGCACACCGTCGTCGTCGAACGGGTCGGGACGCTTCCGGCTCATCGCCGCCGCCGGATCACCACATGGCGGCGGCGCGGACCGAACCGGCGGTCAAGCCGCAGCCGCGGGCCGGGGTCGTACGGGTCTGGGCGGCCGTAGACGAGCGAGCAATGCCGGACGTCCTTCGGGGTGACCTCGTCGGCGGGCTTCCCGAGCAGCTCGCCCGCGACCTCGCGCCGCTCGGCAATCCACGCCTCGATCCGCTCCGCGAGGCGCTGCTCGGCGTAGACCATTGCCCGCTCAAGGGCCTCACGCTCTTGCCGCTGCGCGGCCGCGACCCGCACACGAAACGTCGCGCCACCGTGACTCACGCACACGACGCCGCCGACGACGGCGAACGCCCCGCACGGGCGCCCTGTGCGCTTGCTGCGGGCTCGGCAGTGCCGCGCCTGCCTCACTCTCGCCATGAGCCGATCTTCCTCCGTGAGCTCGGGCGCTCACGATGCCTACCGCCGTCGGCCTCGCCGAGGTCGCGAAGCTGGCCGCGCGTGCTCGGCGTCGCGTGCTGCATCCAGTAGGCCTCCTCGGCGGCCATGACCGATTCGTGCCCATTGCCCTGCATCGGGTATGTGCTCGTCGACGAGCTCGGCATGCCGCAGCGCACGGACTGGTTGCGGCGGCGGGCGTACGAGCTGATGGACAAGCACAAGTCGCGGCGGGTGCGGCTGTACGACGCCCGGCACGCCACGTTGACCGCGCTCGCCGCGGCCGGGGTGCCTGCCCGATCATCGCGGCGTGGGCGGGGCACAGCGACGGCGGGCAACTCGCGATGCGGGTGTACGTGAAGCCGTCGACCGAGCATCTGCGGGTGGCGTCCGACGCGCTCGCGCTGATGCTCGGCTGAGCACGACAACTGAAGATCGAAAACTACATGTGAGAAAACGTGAGACGACAGGCCGCGTGAGGGCTGTCAAGTAGTTGTCTCACAGCAGTGAAACTAGGCGTTGACCTGCCGATTTACCTTGTGGAGCTGAGGGGATTCGAACCCCTGACCCCTTGACTGCCAGTCAAGTGCGCTACCAGCTGCGCCACAGCCCCTTGTGCCGACAAAGTTACACGACGTCCCGACGGCCCCGCGAAGCGGGTCGCCGGACACCGCGTTGCCGACCCCGCTCCGGACTCCCCGCAGCCCGCTGGCATCGGATGCCTCCGCACCGTCGCCGAATCCCGGAGGTGTCGCCGGACGGCCGCCGTGTCGCCCTCGCCGCGCTACGTCGCCGGCGGGCCGCAGGCATGACCGCGGTGTCCCCGGGAGCACGGACGTGTCCGGTCATCCACCCGAACGCGGTGATCGCGATCCCGGCGATCGCGTACCAGAACCCCGCAGCCCGCACGGGCATCGCGCTCACGGTGGCGAAGACCCGCCCGTCGACGATGCTCCGCACCGACTCGGGGAGGAACACCGGCGTGCAGGCGACGTGTACGACGCCGAGCGGCGGCCGGTGCTACGCGGCCGATCGCGTGGGCCCGCCCCTCCCGTCAGCCCTGATCAGGATTGACCCCCGATCGCATTCTGCAGCCAGCTCGTGTCGTTCAGGTCGATCTTCTTGCCGTCGATCGCGACGGTCGGGGTGCCGAAGCGGCCGTTCGTCTGCAGCGCGGTGTCGGAGGTCGCCTTCTCCGTCTCGGCCGCCATCGCGTCCGCGTGCGTGTCGCCCTGCACACAGGCTGCGAAGTCGCCCTGGGCGCCCAGTTCGGTGCCGAGCGCGATCAGCTCGTCGTTGCTCAGGCCTGCGCTGCCCTCGGCGGGCTGCTCGTCGAACAGCTTCTTGTGGAAGCGCGGGAAGATGCCGGCCGGCACGGAGCAGAGCGCGGCGTTGCCGGCCCGCGTGGAGTAGCCCGCCGGGTTGGTCAGCTCGTCCAGGATGGCGATCGTGTGGAAGCGGACGCTGATCTTGCCCTCGTTCAGCGCGGTCGTGATCTCGTTGCCGTAGCGCGTCTCGAACCGCTCGCAGCTCGGGCAGAGGTAGTCCTCGTAGACGTCGACCACCACGGGGCCGCTGCCTGCGGTGACGACCGCGCCGTCCGCCTTGGCGGTGTAGGTGGGTTCCACCTCGGAGCCCAAGGCACGGGCGATCAGCAGTGCACCACCGACGACCACGGCGACCACGAGCACCACGGCGACTACGATCGCGGGCGTCCGGTTGCGTTTCTGCGGAACGCGGATGCCCGCGGCGGCGAGCCGTCGCTCCGCCTCCTCCTGCTTGCGACGCTTCTCGTTGCGCGACGCTCCGCCCATGTCAGCCCATCCTCCTGGTTCCCAGCCGGTCGTCGAGTGCCAGCACCGTGCGCGGGCGGACGACCAGCCAGCCCGCCATCAGCAGGAAGCCCGCGTCGCGCATCAGCTCCTGCACGTAGGTCGTCTCGCCCGGCTCCACAGCACCACCGCCGCCGAAGCATCCGCAGTCGATCGACAGGCCGCGCGCCCATGCCTGTGCGACGCCCGCGACGAACACGAGCAGCAGCGCGGCCGACAGCGCTGCCACCAGGCGCGTGCCGATCCCGGCCAGCAGCAGGAGGCCGAGCGCGAGCTCGACCCACGGCAGCAGCGCCGCCACCACCTCCACGCCGACATCGGGCAGCACGTCGTAGGCCCGCACGGCGACGTAGGTCTGGTCCGGGTCCACCGCCTTGAGCAGACCGGACACCAGCCACACCGCGGCGAGACCGATCCGGGCCAGCGTCCCGATGACGTCGGGAATGGGGGCGCGGCTCACGCGCTCAGATTAGCGACGACTCTGGATGCGGAGGGTGGTGGCCCGTGCACCCGGAGTTGTCGTTTGTTCGGATTCTAAGCTCGGGTGATGAGCGGCGTCCCTGATCCCGAGGATCCGGCCGGGCACGACCACCACCACGCCGACGTGTCCGGCGGCTGGCTGCGGGCCGCGGTCTTCGGCGCGATGGACGGACTGGTCACCAACATCGCGCTGGTGTCGGGCGTCGGGGGCGGCGGGGCCGACCGGCACACGATCATCCTGACCGGCATGGCCGGGCTCGTCGCCGGGGCATTCTCGATGGCGCTGGGTGAGTTCGCGTCGGTCGACACGCAGAACGACGCGGTCGCCAGCGAGGTGGCGGTGGAGCGCGAGGAGATCCGGATCCACCCGGGCGCCGAGCGGGCCGAGCTGGCCCGGATGTACGAGGAGATGGGCCTCACCCGCTCCACGGCGGAGGCGATGGCCCAGGAGGTGCACGCCAACCCCGAGCTCGCCCTCAAGGTGCACGTCGCGCAGGAGCTGGGCGTGGACGTGGACGAGCAGCCCTCGCCGTGGGTCGCCGCCGTCTCGTCGTTCGTGTGCTTCGCCGTCGGCGGGCTGATCCCGCTGATCTCCTTCCTGCTGGGGTCCTCGTCGCTGCCCGTGGCTCTCGTCATCGGCGCGGTCGGATTGTTCGTGCTCGGCGCGCTCACGTCCCGCTTCACGACACGCAGCTGGCTGCTCAGCGGGGTGCGCCAGCTCGGGTTCGGGGCGCTCGCGGCGGGCGCGACCTACGTCGTCGGATCGCTGATCGGCGTCGGCATCGCGGGATAGGCCGGCCGGGCGACCGCCAACGGGCCGAAAATGATCGAGAGCCCGGCCTCACGAGACGTGAAACCGGGCTCTGACGTGCCGTGACAGATGCCGACCTCGCCGATCAGCTCGAGCGCCACTCGCTTCGACTCAGCCGCAGCGGGCTTCGTCGGGCTCGGAGAGCTGGTGTCCCCCCGTCATGGCCTACCTCGCCGACCTCGACGAGGACGAGGCCGGCGCCGAGTACGGAGCAACCGAACTCCGGTGCTACCCGGTGATCGACAAGGAGGGCGCCGCGCCTACGTTCAAGCGCGGCTACGGACCCGCTCTGGACGTTCGTCGACCACGGACCGGCCGGCACCGGGGAACCGCTGTCGGTGCTGCTGCGCCCCGGCAACGCCGGCAGCAACACCGCCGCCGACCACATCATCGTGCTGCGCGAGGCCCTGCACCAGCTCCCCGGACACCGCACCGGCACCCGGCCCGGACGCAAGATCCTGATCCGCCCCGACTCCTCCGACGCCACCCACGACCTGCTGGACTGGATCACCGGCCAGCGGTTGTCCTACTCGGTCGGATTCACCCTGCCCGACACCGCCGTCACGCTGATCGACACGCTCCCCGAGCAGGCCTGGCAGACCGCCAACAACGCCGACGGCGAACCCCGCGACGGCGCCGCGGTCGTCGAACTCACCGGACTGCTCGACCTCACGCGCTGGCCAGAGGGCATGCGGGTGATCGTGCGCCGCGAAAGACCGCACCCCGGCGCACAGCTGCGCCCAACCGACGCCGACGGCAACCGACTCACCGCCATCGCCACCAACACCCGCCCGGGCGGGACCCGGCCGCCAACTCGCCGACCTCGAACTCCGCCACCGGCGCCGCGTTCGGGCCGAGGACCGGATCCGCATCGCCAAGGACACCGGGCTGCGCAACCTGCCCCTGCACGACCTGCCCGGAACCAGATCTGGTGCGCCCTCGTCGCGCTCGCCTGCGAGATCGCCACCTGGGCCCAGACGCTCGCCTTCGCCGATCACACGGCCCGCCGGTGGGAACCCAAGCGGCTACGGCTGCGGATCTTTTCCGTCCCCGGTCGACTGGTGCGCTGCTCGCGCGACCGTGTTGCACCTGCCCGAACACGCGCCCTGGGCATCGCTCCTGATCAACGGGCCACACCCACCTGCGCACTCTGCCAGCGCCCGGTTGAACACCCCCCGACCGCCCCGACGAGGCCCGCTCGGACCGGATGGTGGAACCGGCGCCCACCCCGAGCGACCCCGGGGCGAACTGTCATACCCTGGGCCAGAATCAGCCCCCGAGCATCGGCACCGACCGATGACGATCACCCGCGACCGACCGGCGAAAGATCCGGCTAGGGCAAAGGTCGTCTGTCAATAGTCTTCATGAGGGTGCCAACCGCGCTTCGAAGCTCAAGGGAATTCCATAGAATGCGAAGAACGTACCCGAAGTGTTGACGTCGTGGCATATCGCTAATCTCAGAGATGAACTCTTCACTGTATCGATCACGGCAATGCGCGGGCAGCAATGCGGCCGCTGCAGCAAGCATGCGCCGGGACAATCCGCCGGGCGGTGTGCACGCTCCGTCCGTCGCCAACTGGCGATCCAATCCCGCGACAAGGGCGGCGAGAAATCGACCAGCAGCAGCAGCGGAGAGGTCGAGATCAACGTACACCGGACGAAGGTAGCGTCGGGCATAATCGAGATATTGCGCAAAGACCGCCGCCGGCCTTCTTGACCGAGCTGGGCCGCTCGCTGCGATTTCGAGAGCCGCGGCACGCAGGCGGAGCAGGCAGCCATCAATCTGATCGATGCGCGCCACCGACTGATCGAGCGAGCGCTCGAGGGCCCCAACGACACTACGATCAAATCCAGGGCTTTTGCCAATTGCCCGTGACCAACCGACGGTAACAGCCCACTTTTGAGCACTCCTGGAGGATTCGATGAACTCGGCGGTTGTCAGGGCTACTTGCCGAAGATCACCATCGAGTGCGGGCAGTTCGCCAGGGCAGTGAATACGACTGAGCTGGAAATCAAAAACCTTGGCTTCGGCCACCGCGGAATCTAGTCGCAGAGCGAGGGCCTGCGCCTCGCGCCTCACAGCGCACCATCCGCAAACCCCGGCCGTAGGCTCCAGCGAGTGTTCCGCGTCTCAACTCCGTGCAACGCAGCACGAGCGAGTTCGATACCGTCAGACGTGAGGCGATAGTAGCGGCGTCGCGGGCGACCCTCCAAGCGTGGGTCAATGTCCTCCCAGCGGCTTTCCAGCCATCCAACGCCCTCGAGCCTGGCAAGAATCGGATGAATTGTTCCAGACGGAAGTTTGGATTCGGCGCAGATCTCCAGCCCGTACTTTTCCTCGGCCGGAGCGGCCAGTAGCACGGCCAACACCCGCTGTGTCGGGAGGGTCATCCGGGGACTGCCGGGCATGGTCCTACTCTACCAAGCCCCTACGTAGAACTCAATGGACGAGCTCACAGCAGGTCCAGGGCCCGCTGGAGCAAGATCGCGAGGCTGACCGCACCCCCGAAGGCGACCGCTCCGGTCGCGACAGCCGTTGGAATGGTCGAATCCGACGCCACAGCAAGGATGCCGGCCACAAGTCCGACGATCACTCCGACGAGCAGAGCCAGGAGGACGAGCAAGATCCGGACGATCTTGGAATTGGCACGTCGCGTCGATCCCCCTCGGGGTGCCCGCCGCGATGCTGGGCTCGTTGCCATGCTTGTACTCTACCAAGGCCCTAGGTTGAGTACAAGTCGTCACCACCCTTCAACTCTCTGTAGCTGGTTCCCCGACGGCGCTTGGACGTTCTAACCCGGGGCTTTCGCGGGTGATGCCGTCGGAGGGCGTGTTGAACGGCTGAAAGGTGCTCCTGAGCATCGGGGATGCGGGTTGTCGAGGCCCTTATCCGTGCGAGGTCAGGAGCACCTTCCAGGTGAGCAAGCGTGGTGGGTTCAATCCGTGTCCGGCCGCGGACACGGGGGGTCGAAGATCGTGTCGCAGGCCGGTGGGCTGTTGTTGACCGATAGACGGTTCGGGCGGTCAGGCGTGGAGCGGTCGTTGTCGAGGGCGCAGACGCGGTGGCGGCGCCCGACCGCGGTGCACGATCCGGCGAAGGTCGTGCTGGACCTGGTGGGTCGCGCTAGCGCTGGGCGGGGACTGTCTGGCCGAGATCGCGCTGCTGCGCGCCGAACCCGGCGTCTACGGGCCGGTCGCCTCGGACCCGACAGTGTCGCGGGTGATCGACCGCCTCGCCCAGGACGCGTCAGCGGCGCTGGCCGCGATCGATGCGGCCCGTGCTGCCGCCCGCGGGCGAGCCTGGGACCTGGCTGGCGAACACGCGCCTGACCACGGCATCGACGTCGGTGCCCCGCTGGTCATCGACATCGACGCCACCCTCGTGACGGCACAGCGACAAGGAGGGCGCCGCGCCGACGTTCAAGCGCGGCTATGGCCACCATCCGCTGTGGGCGTTTGTCGACCCGGGGCCGTCGGCACCGGGGAGCCGCTGTCGGTGCTGCTGCGGCCCGGGAACGCCGGCAGCAGAACAGCCGCCGACCACATCACCGCGCTGCGCGAGGCGCTACGCCAATTGCCCGGGCACCGATCCGGTACCCGGCCCGGCCGGAAGATCCTCATCCGGGCCGACTCCGCTGGTGGCACGCACGAGCTGCTGGACTGGATCGTCGGGCAGCGGTTGTCGTACTCGGTCGGGTTCACCTGCCCGACACGATCCTCGACGAGCTCGCGAAGGTTCCGGAGCGGGCGTGGCAGCCGGCCTATGACGCCGACGGCGAACCCCGCCCGGGAGCATGGGCGCTGGAGGTGACCGGGCTGCTCAACCTCACCGGGTGGCCGTGCGGGATGCGGGTGATCGTGCGCCGGGAACGCCCGCACCCGGGTGCGCAGCTACGGCTGGCCGACGCCGACGGGCACCGGCTGACCGCGTTCGCCACCAACACTCCGCCCGGCGGGCCCGGCCGCCAACTCTTGCCGATCTGGAACTGCGCCACCGCCGTCGAGCTCGCGCCGAGAACCGGATCCGGGTCGCGAAGGACACCGGACTGACCAACCTGCCCCTGCACGACCTGGACCAGAACCGCATCTGGTGCGCCATCGTCGCGCTGGCCTACGCGGTCACCGCCTGGGCGCAACTGCTCGCCCTGACCGCGCTTCCCGCCCGCCGCTGGGAACCCAAACGACTACGGCTGCGGATCTTCTCCATCGCCGGCAGACTCGCCCGCTCCGCCCGCTCCACAGTGCTGCACCAGTCCCGTCACGCTGGACCGCGCTCCTGCTGCAAGCGATCACGACCCTGCGCGCCCTGACCGCGCCCGGCTGACCCCATCCCTCGCCCGCGCCGACAGCGCCACCGCCCGGCACATGGAACCGGCGCGACCGAGCGACATCGGGCGAACTGTCGTGCCCGGGAGGCAGAATCACGACGCGAAGGCCGACCACCGGTCATGATCGCCGCCGGGCCGGACCCGAAAGATCTGTGAGTGTCGCTGCGGTGGTCCTGGGTGGAGGACCAGCAGGCTCGGTGCCGGTATCCCCGCGTGACTCGCGAAAGATCTGGCCGTCGCTGCGGCGCGCCCTGGCCCGAGCTCGGGGCGTCCCCGATGCTGATCCAGAGGCCATGGCGTCGGACGCGAGCAAGCCTCGTGGATCAGACCGTGGATCATGATCACAAACGGCCCGCAGAAACGATCTAGCCCTGACCGTTCGGGCGGGTCAGGGCTAGTATCGATCTTGTGCGCCCGAAGGGATTCGAACCCCTAACCTTCTGATCCGTAGTCAGATGCTCTATCCGTTGAGCTACGGGCGCGTGCTGTTCAGTTGTACCTCATGCCGCGACCGACCCGGGAGTCGGCCACGCCACCGCGGAGGCTCCGGGATTTGAACCCGGGATGGGGGGTGACCCCAAACCGCATTAGCAGTGCGGCGCCATAGACCAGACTAGGCGAAGCCTCCCGGGGCCTCTCGGCCTCCAGCGGACACCAGAGTACATGGGCCCGCCGAGGGGGTTCACGACCCCCCGGCAGCGAGGGCGAGGAAGGGGCCGAGGGCGTCCGGGTTCTGGAGGGCGCCGCGGCTCACGGCCCGCTCCGGCGGCGTGCCGGCGAGGATCTTCTTGACCGGCACCTCGCACTTCTTGCCGTTCAGCGTGCGGGGTATCGCCTCGACCACCACGAACCGGTCCGGGACGTGGCGGGGCGACAGCTCGGTCCGGAGGGCGCGGCGCAGGGCGGGTTCCACCTCGTCGAGCGTCACCCCCTCGGCGAGGACGAGGAAGCAGAGCAGCGCCCCCTCGTCGTGGGCGCCGAGCTCGGTGGTGTCGATCACCAACGAGTCGAGCACCTGCTCGAAGCCCTCGACCACGGCGTAAAAGTCGGCCGTGCCCATCCGCACGCCGCCGCGGTTGAGCGTCGAGTCGCTGCGCCCGTAGATGACGAACGAGCCGCGCGGCGTCCGGCGGACCCAGTCGCCGTGGCGCCACACGCCCGGGAACTCGTCGAAGTACGCCTCGCGAAGCCGGGTGCCGTCCGGGTCGTTCCAGAACATCACCGGCATGGACGGCATCGGCCGGGTGATCACGAGCTCGCCCACCTCGTCGACGAGCTCCTCACCCTTCTCGTCGTAGGCGGCGACGGCGGCGCCGAGCGATGCGCAGCTGATCTCGCCGAGCCACACCGGCACGTTCGGCGCCGAGCCCACGAACGCGGCGCACACGTCCGTGCCGCCGGACACCGAGCAGATCTGCACGTGCTCGCCCACCGCGGCGCCGACCCAGCGGAACCCCTCCACGGACAGCGGGGCGCCCGTGGAGCCGAGCGCGCGCAGCTCGCCGAGGTCGAACTGGTCCCGGGGACGCAGCCCGGCCTTGAGGCTCGCCTGGATGAACGGGGCGGACGTGCCGAAGTAGGTCACCCGGTGCCGCTCGGCGAGCCGCCACAGCGCGCCGAGGTCGGGGTAGCCGGGGTTGCCGTCGAAGAGGATCACCGTCGATTCGACGAGAAGGCAGCCGATGAGGAGGTTCCACATCATCCAGCCGGTGGTGGTGAACCAGAAGAACCGCTCGCGCGGCCCGAGTTCCATCTGCAGCCCGAGCGATTTGAGGTGCTCCAGCACGATGCCGCCGTGGCCGTGCACGATGCCCTTCGGCAGGCCGGTCGTGCCGGACGAGTAGAGCACCCACAGGGGGTGGTCGAACGGCACCGCCTCGAAGGCGAGCTCGCCGGGGGTGCCGGTGAAGTCGGCCCACGAGACGGCGCCGTCGAGGGTGGCGGCCTCGTCCAGGTACGGCACCAGCACGGTGGCGGCGAGGGTGGGCAGCTTCTCCCGCAGCTGCTGCACGGTGCCCCGGACGTCGAACCGCTTGCCGCCGTAGACGTAGCCGTCGACGGCGAGCAGGACCGTGGGCTCGATCTGGGAGAACCGGTCGTGCACGGCCCGGGCGCCGAAGTCCGGGGAGCAGGACGACCAGATCGCCCCGAGGCTGGCCGCGGCGAGGAAGGTGACGAGGGTCTCGACGCTGTTGGGCGCCAGCGCGACGACCCGGTCGCTCCGGCCGACACCGGCGCGCACGAGCCCGGCGCGCGCCCGGCCGACGAGCTCGCGCAGCTCCCCGCGGGTCACCTCCCGCTCCAGACCGTCCTCCCGGACGAAGACGACCGCGAGATCGGTGTCGGCGCCGCGGGCGAGGGCGTGCTCGGCGTAGTTCAGCGTGGCGCCCGGGAACCATTCGGCGCCCGGCATCTCGGTGCGGCCGAGCACGGCGCGCGGCTGGTCGTGGAACCGGACGCCGAGGAACTCGGCGGCCGCCGACCAGAAGCCCTCGAGGTCGGACACCGACCACCCGTGGAGCGCGGCGTAGTCGGGCGCGTCCACCCCTCGGTGCTCGCGGATCCACTCGGTGAACTCGGCCAGGCGGCCGTGGTGCTCAGGGTCGGGGGTCCACAGAACCTCAGGCGTGTCGGGGGCCTCGGCGCCGCTCATACGCGCAGCATGCAACCCCGGGTCCCGCCCGCGCCAGAGGCGGGCGGGGTGTCGCCTGCCTCAGCGCAGGTGGGAGTCGAACCAGTTGAGGGTGCGCTGCCAGGCGTCGGCGGCCACGTCCGGATCGTTGTCGAAGCGGTGACCCCGCCGCGGGTAGACGACCACGTCCGTGGCGACCTGGGACGACGCCGCCGCGTCCCGCAGCCTGCTCACCTCGGGGTCGGGCCCGCCCCCGTTCACCTCGCCGTAGATGCCGAGCCAGGGGCAGGTCAGGCCGGGGGCGGCGTCGACGAGCGCGGGCAACCCGGTGGCCGGGGTCGCCGCCACCCGCTCACCGGCCACGGTGACGGCCGCCCCGAGCGTGCGTTTGGCGGCCACGAGCAGCGCCACGGAACCGCCGAGGTCGAAGCCGATCACCCCCATCCGGTCGGGGGTGACGCCGTGTTCGGCCAGCCAGCCGAACGCGGTGTCGGTGTCGGCCATCACCTGCTCGCCCTCGAGCCGGTCGACCTGCTGCTGCACCTCCTCGTCGGCGCCGTCGAGCTCATCGGCGCCGTCGCGGTGGTAGAGATGGGGTGCGACGGCGAGCCAGCCGTCCGCGGCGAGGCCGTGCACGATGCCGCGTACCGAGTCGGTGACACCCCGCGCCTCGTGCAGCACCACGATCCCCCCGCGGATCGCGCTGACCGGTTCTGCGACGGTGAGTCGCAGCGCACTGCCGTCGACCAGAGGGACGGTCTCGGTGCGGATCTCGGTCATGGAACCAGGGTGTCACGGCTGGGTGAAGTCGGCGGCCTCGGGCACGGTTACGGTGACGTTCATGACGCAGATCCGCCCGGACCTCGACACCCTGCCGGCCTATGTGCCCGGGAAGACCATCGCGGGTGCGATCAAGCTGGCGAGCAACGAGGTGGCGCTGCCGCCCACCCCCAAGGTGCTGGCTGCGATCGCGGAGGCGGCGACGAGCGGCAACCGCTACCCCGACCTGGCCGTCACCGGCCTGACCGCGCGGCTCGCCGAGGCTCGGGGCGTCGCCGCGGAGCGGATCGCCGTGGGCTGCGGATCCGTGAGCCTGTGCCAGCAGCTGGTGCAGGCCACCTGCCGCGAGCCGGAGGACGAGGTCGTGTTCGCCTGGCGCTCGTTCGAGGCGTACCCGATCGTCACGCAGATCGGCGGGGCCACGATCCGGACCGTCCCGATCGATGCGGAGTTCCGGCACGACGTCGACGCGATGGCCGCCGCGGTCGGGCCGCGCACCCGGCTCGTTTTCGTGTGCAGCCCGAACAACCCGACGGGCACGGTGGTCACGCGCGCGGAGCTGGAGCGCCTGCTCGCCGCCGTCCCGCAGGACGTGCTGGTGGTGTTGGACGAGGCGTACCACGAGTACGTCACCGATCCGGACGCCGTGGACGGGATGGACCTGATCGACACCCACCCCAACCTCGTCGTGCTCCGCACGTTCTCCAAGGCCTACCGACTGGCCGCGTTGCGCGTCGGGTACGCGATCGGCTCGCCGGAGGTGGCGACGGCGCTGCGCAAGGTCTGCTCGCCGTTCAGCGTGAGCACGCTGGCCCAGGCCGCGGCCGTCGCCGCCCTCGACGACGAGGAGGCGCTGCTCGCGAGCTGTGCCGCCGTGATCGAGGAGCGGGTGCGGGTGCGGGACGCGCTGCTCGACGCCGCCTTCACGGTGCCGCCCACGCAGTCGAACTTCGTGTGGCTCGCCCTCGGCGAGCGCACGGCCCCGTTCGCGGCGCACTGCCTCGACCACAAGGTCGTCGTGCGCCCGTTCCACCCCGACGGCGTGCGCGTGACGGTGTCCACGCCGGAGGAGAACGACGCGTTCCTGGCGGCAGCCCGCGCGTTCGAGGGTTAGGAAGGACAGCGGCCCGGCCACGAGCGGGTCGGGACCGGGCCGGCGGCGGACCGGGTCAGCGCGTGACGCCGCGCCTGCTGTAGATGCCTGCGACGACGGTGACGCCGATCGCGGCCACCACGATCTGCATGATCAGCTCGATCCAGTCGATCCCACCGGTGTCGGCCACCCCGAACAGCCCGGCGATCCACGTGCCGATGAAAGCAGCCACGATCCCGACCAGGATGGTCAGCCAGATCGGGATGTTCTGCTTCCCCGGCGCAACGAGGCGGCCGACGAAACCGATGATGGCGCCGATGATGATGGCGGTGATGATCCCCGTGACAGTCATCCGAGCTCCCGACTCTCGTCCGGGCCGCAGCCGCGCGGCCTCGTGTACGCATTGGGTAGCACGCTGTGACCAGCGTCGCACGACGCAGACGCAGATGCCACCCGGACGGGCCGCGTTCGATAACGGTTCCGACGTCGGTCAGGCCTCGAGGACGTAACCCTCCCCACGCACCGTGCGGATGCGCTCCGCGCCTATCTTGCGCCGGAGGTAGGAGATGTAGACCTGCACGAGGTTCGGCGACGCCGGCTCCGACCACACCTCACGGGCCAGCCGGTGCGGAGGCACCACCTCGCCCGGCTCGGCGATCAGGGCCATGAGCAACGCGTACTCGGTGGGCGACAGCGACACCGACTGGCCGTCGACGCTCACGTCGCCGAACTCCGTGTCCACCACGAGCTCGCCGTGGCGCAGCACGGTGTTCTCGACGGCGGGACCGAGCCGCAGGCGCAGCCGGATCCGGGCGGCCAGCTCGTCGACGGCGAACGGGCGCACGAGGAAGTCGTCGCGGTCGCCACGCAGGAGCCCGAGCAGGCCGAGCCTGCGTTCGCGCGGCGTGACGGCGATGACGGGCACGTTCGGCGCCTCGTTCTGCACCGCGGCCAGCACGGCCGCCTGGTCCGGGCCCGGCAGCTCGACGTCGAGCACGACGAGGGCCGGGTCCCGCGTGCGGACGGCGTCGAGCACGCCGATGCCGTCGCTCACCGGGCTGACCGAGACGCCTTCGGAGCGAAGGCTGCGCAGCACGGAGGCCGACGCCGCGGTCGGGGGCAGCGCCAGCAGGACGTGGTTGTTGGTCAGGGGCATCGTGTTCGGGGGCACGGACACACGCGCCGACGCTGCGGTCGACGTGTACGAGGACGCACCCCCCGGGGGAGCAGCGGGGAGCATCGCCTGACACCTTTGCGCAGTGAGCGGCTCGTAACAATCGGCTAACGGAGCGACATCACCCCCACAAGAACCACTCTCCCGCGAGAGCTGAGAGCGTTGCTACTCCGAAAGGAGTACGTGTCACGCGCGGCGTCCCCGATCGGGTGCGTTCCGGCGCGCACAACCTACCCCTGGGCGCGCACGAGCAACCCGGACTCTCAGGTTTCCGATCACGAGCCGTCACCGTCCCTATGGTTCGGCCCCATGCGAAGGACAACCTCCGCAGTGGGCGGTCGCTCGGGTTCTGCCACTGAGCTGATCGGACGGGTCACTGCCGAACGCGGCAGTGACGACGTCGCGGGCACGGGCTGGCACCGGCTCCCGCCCGGTCACGCGGAGGCCGTCGTCACCAGGGACGCGGACCGGACGAACTCGATGACCCGGCGGCTCGCGCCGCTCGCGGTCGGGGCCGTCGTGATGCTGGTGGCCACCCTGGTCGCCACGCTCGCACAGCCCCCCGAGGATCCCTCGCTTGCCGCGCAGGAGCTGAGCAACACGGTCACCCGGACCGATCCCGCCCAGGCACCGCCTCCCCCTCCGGAGCCGACGCCCGAGCCGACCGCCGAGCCGCAGGCCGCCGCCGAGACGACCGAGCCGACCCAGCCGCTGGCGACGCGCAAGCCCGAGACCGCGGAACGCAAGTCGACCGGCGGCGGGCAGGCCGCGGCGGCACCCCGCAAGAGCGAGGGCCGTTCGGCAGCCGCCGCCAAGGGCTGGACGCGTGCGGGCGGTGACGAGTTCAACGGCGGGCTGAGCCCGCTGTGGAGCCCCTACGACAGCGAGGGGCACGCCGGCAACGGCCGCCGCACGCCGGACGCGGTCAGCGTCGAGAACGGCATGCTCGTGATCCGCGGCGACTCCGAGGGCAACACCGGCGGCATGTCCTGGAAGGAGGACCAGCGTTTCGGACGCTGGGAGATGCGCGCCCGGTTCCCCAAGGGCGACGACCAGTACCACCCGGTGCTGATCCTCTGGCGCGAGAGCGGTGGCAAGGAGAACGGCGAGATCGACTTCGCCGAGACGACGAGCGCGTCGCCCGATGTCTCGTTCTTCCTGCACTACGGCAGCGAGCAGGAGTACGCGAAGAAGACGCTCGACATCACGCAGTGGCACAACTACGCGGTCGAGTGGGTGGACGGCCGGGTCACCGGCTACATCGACGGCGAGAAGTGGTTCGAGAGCACCGACGAGAAGACGCTGCCGCCGGGCAAGATGCACGCCACGATCCAGCTGGACTACTTCCCCGAGGGCGGTTCGCCCAAGCCCACCGAGATGCACGTCGACTACATGCGGATCTACCGCTGAGGCTTCCGGCCGATCTGCCCCACACCCCGTCCCGCCCGGCGCTCCCCACCGGGCGGGACGGGTCGTTTCACGGGGTGAGCAGTCGCGCGAGGCGTGCGTCGGACTCGCGCAGGGCGTCCAGGTCGAACGTCGAGGTGGAGGCGAGCAGCTCGTCGGCGTCTGTGCGGTGGAACAGCTCGCCGAGCTCGGCGGCGACGGTGGTCTCGTCCCCGTGCACGGTGCGACCCACGGCGTCCTCCACGACGGCCCGTTGCCGGTCGGACAGCACGCGGTCCGGGTCGACGGGCTCCAGCGCCGGGAACTGACCGGTGGTGCGGGCCGCGGCCAGCGCCCACGCCTCGGGGAGCGCGAGCTCGCGTGCCGCGGAGACCGAGTCGGCGATCAGGACGTCCAGCGAGACCACGACGTAGGGCCGCCTGCCCGCCGTCCGGACGCGCGCCCGGTAGTCGTCGAGGGCCGTACCGACGTCCGCGCTGTCCAGCACGGGCCCACCGAGCACGACCGGCAGTCCCGCGTCACCCGCGACCGCGAGCCCCCGGCCGGTGGCCAGCACGAACACCGGAACCGGGCGTTCGAGCCGCGGCCGGGCCGTGACCGGGCCACGGCCCTCGAGGTAGGAGCGCAGCTCGTCGAGATCGGCGGCGAACGTGTCCGGCGCGTCGGTGGCACGGCGCAGTGCCGCGCGCACCGGCGCGGTGAAGCCCAGCGAGCGGCCGACCCCCAGATCGATCCGGCCCGGGAACAGGGCGTCCAGCATCGCGAACTGCTCGGCGACGACCAGCGGCTGGTGGTTGGGCAGCATCACGCCGCCGGACCCGACCCGGATGCGGTCCGTGCGGGCGGCGACGGCCGCCATCAGCACCGGCGGGCTCCCGCTCGCGATCCCGGGGACGGCGTGGTGCTCGGCCACCCAGAACCGGTGGTACCCGAGCCGCTCGGCGCGCTCCGCCCGCTCGACGGTGTGGCGGAGCGCTGCGGCGTCCGGCTCGCCGGCGCGCGTGCGCGAGCGGTCCAGCAACGAGAGCCTGACCTGCGGATCCATCGTCTGGCCCAACACGCCCGGCCGGGCGGCCATTCCGCGAGCAGACGCCTGACTCGCCGTGTCGGAACACGGGACTCACCGTGTCAGAACGTCGGACTCGCCGCGTCGGAACGCGGGACTCACCGTGTCAGAACGCGCGACTCGCAGTGCCAGAACGCGCGACTCACCGTGTCAGAACGCGGAACTCACCGTGCTCGGACGTCGGACTCGCGCAACTCGGGCGAGTCCGACGTTCCCGCACGGCGAGTCCGACGTTTCCGCACGGCGAGTCCGACGTTTCCGCACGGCGAGTCCGACGTTCCCGCACGGCGAGTCCGACGTTCCCGCACGGCGAGTCCGACATTCCGGCACGGCGAGTCCGACGTCTCGACGCGGCGGCGGGCGCGCGCGTGGGTCAGTGGCGGCGCTTCGTGTGCGGGCGGCCGCCGCGGGTCCGGCGGGCGAGGTCGCCGCGCGGGCCGACGTGGGTGGGTTCGCCCTTCTCGGCCTTCGCGCGGCGGGCGGCCCGGTTCAGCGGACCGGGCTCCTCGTCCGGCTCGGCGGCGGGTTCCGGCTCTGCGGCGGTGGCCGGCTCGGGCTGCTCTGGGCCGGACGGGACTGACTGGGACACGGAGAACCTCCGAGAGGGCGGTGGTCGAGGGGCGGGCGGGACTCAGAGGATCACCGGCACAGCCTAGTGCCCCGCCGGGGTGAAGGGCCGGTGTTTCTGCGCGCCCGGGACCGTCCTCGCAGCGTCCGCTGGGTCTGTGACGCACACGGCCAGCGCGCGGATCCCGTTCAGAGGCCGCCTCGCGGGTAGCGGATCAACAGGGAGGCCTCGACGTCCACGTCGCCGAGGGCGGCGTAGGTGTGCGGCACGTCGGCCGCCCACTCGACGTGCTCCCCCGGGCCGGCCCGCAGCGCAGCGTCGACCGGGCCGGTCTCGAGCAGGCCGGCGAACACCGTGGCGTGCTCGGTGACGCCCGCGTGGTGGGCGGGTGAGCGCTGCGCGAGCCCGGCCGGGATGCGCATGTGGCACAGCTCGTACGTCACCGGGCCGTCGTCGAAGACGCGGAGCACCTGGATCTGCACCGCGGCGCCGCGGAGGGTCGTGGGTGAGGTGAGCAGGCTGGTCAGCGGCATGTCGAGGGCGGCGGCCACGGCTTGCAGGGTGTCGAGGGTGGGGTTGCGGGTGCCGGCCTCCAGCCCGGACAGCGTCGCCTTGCCCACAGCCGCCCGGCGGGCGAGCTCGGACAACGACATCCCGCGGCGTTCGCGCAGCTCCCGGACCCGGCGCCCGACGTCGGCCGCGCCCTCGGTGAGGGCGGGCCGCGCAATGCCCTCGCTCGCGGCTGTCACATGGGCTATCGTCCCATCGTTCCGTAAACGGAACGGTCTGGGAGGAACAGGTGCGCCTGCAACCCGTGCTCGCCGGCGTCGTGACGGCGCTGGTCGGCTTCTCCAGCGCGTTCGCCGTGGTGCTCACGGGGTTGCGCGCTGCGGGTGCCGACGAACGGCAGGCGGCATCCGGCCTGCTGGTGCTGTGCCTCATGTGCGGGCTGGTGGCCCTCGTGCTGGGGCTGCGGCACCGGATCCCGATCAGCATCGCCTGGTCCACGCCGGGCGCGGCACTGCTGATCTCGTCGGGCCCGCCGGCAGGCGGGTTCCCCGCGGCCGTCGGGGCGTTCCTGGTGTGCGGCGGGCTCGTCGTGGTGGCCGGACTCGTGCCGGCGGTCGGGCGGCTGATCTCGCTGATCCCGGTGCCGATCGCGAGCGCGATGCTGGCGGGCGTGCTCGTGGAGCTCTGCCTCGCTCCTGTGCGGGCACTGGCCGAGGTTCCGCTCCTCGCCGCGCCGGTGATCGCGGTCTGGGCGCTCGTCGGGCGGTTCGCCCGGAAGTGGGCGGTGCCGGCCGCGCTCGCGGTGGCGGCCGTAGCGATCTGGCTGACCGGCCCGGGGCTCGGCGACGTGGCGCTCGCTCCCGCACTCGTGTGGACCACGCCGGCGTTCGATCTCGCGACGGTCGTCGGTGTCGGCATCCCGCTCTTCCTCGTCACGATGGCCTCGCAGAACGTGCCCGGCGCCGCCGTGCTCGCCCAGTACGGCTACACGGCGCCGATGCGCCCGATCCTGACGACCACCGGCCTGGCGACGATCGTCTGCGCCCCGTTCGGCGGGCACGCGGTGAACCTCGCGGCGATCAGCGCCGCGCTCGCGGCAGGCCCGGACGCCCACCCGGACCCGCGGCGGCGGTGGCTCGCGGCGGTGACGGCGGGCATCGGCCTCGCGGCACTCGGGCTCGGCGCCGGCCTCGCGACGGCACTGCTCGTGCTCTCCCCTCCGGTGCTGATCGAGGCGGTCGCCGGGCTCGCCCTGCTGGGTGCGCTGGCTGCGGCGCTCTCGTCGGCGGTGTCCGAGCCGGGCAGCCGCGAGGCCGCCGCCATCACGTTCGTGGTGACGGCGGCGGGCGTCGGCTTCCTGGGCATCGGCGCGGCGTTCTGGGGCCTGCTCGCCGGCGCGGCCATGACGCTGCTCCACCGGCCGCGCCGTCCGGCCGAGGAGCGGGTCAGCTCACCAGCTGGTGGTCCACCGGCGCGCCGGTGAGCCGGTTCGCGAGGGTGGACATGGTGTACGCGCCGATCCCGAGCACCACCTCCAGGGCGTTGCGGAGCGTGTAGTCCCGCGCGAGGAAGGCCCGCACCGCGTCGTCGGACACCCCGCCTGCGGTGGCCAGCACCTCGAGGGTGAACGTCCGGATCGCCTCCAGCCGGACGTCTCCGAGCGGTGCCCCCGCCTGGAGCGCCGCGACGAGGTCCTCGTCCGCACCCAGTCGGCGCAGTGTGCCGGTGTGCATGGCGACGCAGACGTGGCAGTCGTTCCGGACGGCCATGGTCATGATCACGACCTCGCGGGCGACGGGGTCGAGGGTCGTCGCCTCGAACGATGCGCTGGCCCGGAGGAAGCCGTCGAGCAGCTCCGGCGACTCGGCCAGGCGCGCGACGGCGCCCGGCAGGAAACCCAGCTTCCTCTCGGTGCCCTCCATGGTGCGCCGAGAAGCCGACGGCGCGGTCTCGGTGGTGTGCGCGGGGAACAGCGACGACATCCAAGCTCCTAAACTCGACAACGTGGTTGACCTAACCGTAAACCTGGTTGTCGAGTTTGTCGATGGCTGACCCGAGGGACGAGCCGGGCTGGATGCTGCCGCTGCTCCTCTTCGGCGGCTTCCGGACGCTGGTCGACCGGCTGCACGCCGACCTCGCCCGGCAGGGCCACCCGGACCTGCGCCCGGCGCACGGCTTCGCGATGCAGGCGATCGGCCGGGACGGCGCCACCGCGAGCGAGCTGGGCAGGCGGCTGGGCGTGTCGAAGCAGGCGGCAGGCAAGACCGTCGACCGGCTCGTCGAGCTGGGCTACGCGGAGCGGAGCGCGGACGCCGCCGACGCGCGGCGCAAGCTGGTGCGCCTCACGCCCCGCGGGTACGACGCGCTGGCCCGCTCCGCGGCCGGGTTCGAGCAGCTGCGGGCCGAGTGGGCCGAGCGGCTGGGCATCGACCACGTGCGCACGCTCGAGGCGGACCTGCGCGCGGTGGTGCCGCCCACGGCGATCCGGCTCGACGCGGCGAGCTGGCTCGCGCCGTGACCCGTCCGGGGAGCCTCAGCCCGTGAGGCCCCTGCGGGTCAGGAGCGGGGCCAGCTCCGGGTCCCGGCCGCGGAAGGCGCGGTAGGCGTCCATCGGGTCCACGGCGCCACCGCGGGAGAGCAGCTCGCGGCGGAAGACGTCGCCGTTCTCCCGGCGCAGGCCGCCGTTCTCGGCGAACCACTCGACGGTGTCGGCGTCGAGCACCTCGCTCCAGATGTAGGAGTAGTAGGCCGCGCTGTAGCCGCCGCCGAAGACGTGGTTGAAGTAGGTGGTGCGGTAGCGGGGCGGCGCGGTCGGCTCGGCGATGCCCGCCGCGGCGAGCGCGTCGGCCTCGAACCGCTCCACGTCCGTGACCTCGTCGTCCGGGCTCAGCCGGTGCCACGCCTGGTCCAGCAATGTCGCGGCGAGGTACTCGGTGGTGGCGAACCCCTCGCCGAAGCGGCGCGCCGCCGCCAGCCGATCGACCAGCTCCGCCGGCAGCGGCTCGCCGGTCCGGTGGTGGAGCGCGTAGCTCGCGAGGATCTCCGGGTCCTCCAGCCACATCTCGTTGACCTGGGACGGGAACTCCACGAAGTCGCGCGGCACGGACGTGCCGGAGAACCTCGGGTACTGCACGTCGGAGAAGAGGCCGTGCAGCGCGTGGCCGAACTCGTGGAACAGCGTGCGGACGTTGTCCACGGTGAGCAGGGTCGGCTCGCCCTCGGCGGGCTTGGCGATGTTGAGCGTGTTGAGCACCACCGGCTTCGTGCCCAGCAGCCGCGACTGGGTCACGAAGGAGTTCATCCAGGCGCCACCGCGCTTCGAGTCGCGGGCGTAGAAGTCGGCGACGAAGAGGCCGAGCCGGCCGCTGGAGTCGAACACGTCGAAGACGCGCACGTCGGGGTGGTAGAGCGGCAGGTCGTCGCGCTCGGCGAAGCGCAGCCCGTAGAGCCGGGCCGCGGCGTGGAAGACGCCGTCGTGCAGCACGCGCTCCAGCTCGAAGTACGGGCGAAGCGCGTCGGTGTCGAGGTCGAACCGCTCCCGGCGCACGCGTTCGGCGTAGAAGGCGCGGTCCCACGCCTCGATCGGGAAGCCGGCCGCCTCGGACAGCTCGGCAGCCTCCTGACGCGCGTTCGCCACGGCGACCTGGGTGAGCTTGCCCAGCATCGCGTCGATGGCCTCGACGGTGCCCGCGGTGCTGATCTCGACGACCCACGAGGCGTGGTGCGGGTGGCCCAGCAGCTTCGCCCGCTCCGCGCGCAGCGCGGCCGTTCGCAGCACGATGTCGCGCGTGTCGTGTTCCCCACCCGATCCACGGCCCGTGGATGCCTTGTGCAGCCGCTCGCGCAGCCCGCGGTCGGTGAGCGACGCGAGTGCGGGCTGCCCGGTCGGGAGCACGAGCGTCAGCAGGTACGCGCCGTCGTGCCCGCGCTCCGCCGCTGCCCGCGCCGCAGCCGAGACCGCATCCGCGGGCAGGCCGTCGAGCTGCGCTGCGTCCTCGACGAGCACGGCCGCCGCGTTCGCGCCGGCGAGCAACCGCGCCCCGAACTCCGTGGACAGCACCGAGAGCTCGGCGTTGAGCTCCTTGAGCCGTTCCTTCTCGGCCGGGGCGAGACGGGCGCCCGCGCGGACGGCGTCGCGGTGGTACCGCTCCAGCAGCCGCAGCGACTCTGCGTCGAGCTCCAGGTCGTGCCGGGCCGCGAAGAGCGCCTCGATGCGGGTGAACAGCACCGGGTCGAGCGTGATCGCGTCGGCGTGCGCGGCGAGCTGCGGCGCCACCTCGGCCTCGATCTCCCGGATCCCCGGCGTGCTGCACGAGCCGACGAGGGTGAAGAACACGCTCGACACCCGCCGCAACGTGGCGCCCGACCGTTCGAGCGCCACGATCGTGTTCTCGAACGTGGCGGGGCCCGGGTCCGCCGTGATCGCCTCGACCTCCGCCCGCTGCTCGGCCATGCCCGCGGTGAAGGCCGGGAGGAAGTGCTCCTCGCGGATGGCGTCGAAGTCCGGGAACTCGAACGGCAGCTGGCTGGGGGCGAGGAACGGGTTGCCGGTCACCCGCGCGAGCATATGTCCGTGACGCGGGTGCAGGTCGGGGTCGGAGCGGTGGTGCGCGACGGCGGGCGGATCCTCGTGCTGCGTCGGGCGGGCGCCCACGGAGCGGGCACGTGGGGACTTCCCGGCGGGCACCAGGAGTTCGGCGAGTCGCCGGAAGGCACCGCGGTGCGCGAGACCCTCGAGGAGACCGGCCTCGTCGTGCGGCCGACGGTCCGGCTCGGCTTCACCGACGACCCGATGCCCGAGATCGGCCGGCACTACGTCACGCTCTTCATCGGCTGCGCCCGGCTGGACGGCGAGCCGCAGCTGCGCGAACCGGAGAAGGCCACCGCGCTGGCCTGGCTCACCCCCGACGAGCTGCGCGCCCGACGCACCCAGCTGTTCGACCCGCTCGGCCGCTGCCTCGACGCGGGTCTCCTCGAGAAACCGGCTTGACCTGAACCCCGGTCGAGGTCGGAGGCTGCCCCCATGGACGTCGCCGCCTACCTCACGCGGATCGGGGCCGCCCGCCCGGCCGCTCCCACGAGCTCCTCGCTCACCGCTCTGCACCGGGCGCACGTGCGGTCCGTGCCCTTCGAGGACTACGACATCCACACGGGGGTCACGATCTCGCTGGAGCCGGACGCGCTGGAACGCAAGATCGTCCACCGCCGCCGCGGCGGGTACTGCTACGAGCTGAACGGGCTGTTCGGAACGCTGCTGCGGGAGCTGGGCTTCGCGGTCACGCTCGTCGCGGCGTTCTCGCTGGACGACGACGGCGCCCGCGGCCCCGATCTCGACCACCTGCGGCTGCTCGTGGACGCCGTCGACGGCAGCTGGATCGTCGACGTCGGCAACGGCGCGCGGTGGCCGGAGCCGGTGCCGCGACGGCCGGGCGTGCACGGCCGGGTGCAGGTGTACAGCGACGGCGGCGTCTGGTGGACCACGGAGCGCCGGGGCGACGGGCGGTGGGAACGGGGCTGGGCGTGGACGCCGCAGCCGCAGGACCTGGCCGACTTCGCCGAGCGCAACCGCTACCAGCAGTACGACCCGGGTTCGGACTTCGTCGGGAGGCGGTTCGCCGCGCTGGCGACCCCGACCGGTCGGATCTCGCTGGTGAACGGCGTCTTCTCGGAGCTCGCCCACGGAACCCGGACCGAGCGGGAGCTGTCCCCTGCCGAGGAATGGGCGCTGCTCGCCGACCGGTTCGGGATCGTGCTGGACCGCCCGTGGGCCGAGCGCGTTCCCCAGCTCGCGAGCTGCTGACAGGCGTCACGCGACGAGCTGCGCCGCCTTCTCCCCGACCGCGACGGCCGTGGCCGCCGTACCGCGCCGGGGCGCGATCGGCAGCACCGACGTGTCGGCCACCCGCAGCCCGGTGATCCCGTGGACGCGCAGCTGCGGGTCCACCACCGGCCCGATCGCGGCGGTCCCGGACATGTGCACCGCCGTGGCCAGGTGGGTGCCGATCCACGCGTCGAGCTCGCGGTCGTTGCCCAGGACGTCGCCGGCGGGCGCGACGCGCGTGCCGACGCCGGCGCGCAGCAGCTCGGCGGCCGTGCGGATGGCGTGGCGGAGCAGGCGGCGGTCGTGCTCGGTGCGCAGGTACCGGTAGTCGATCCGGGGCGGGACGCGCGGGTCGGGCGAGGTGAGGCCGACCGCGCCGCGGCTCTCGGGATTCGCCACCATGCACATGAGGTGCAGCTCGCCCGCGGGCGCGAAAGGACGGACGAAGGCGAGCACCTCGACGTCGCCTCCCGGGTCGGCGCCCGCGTCCCAGTCGAGCGCCGCCTGGCTGCCCGGGGTGTGTGGGTGGGCGGGCGGGTCGGTGGTGGTGAAGGGGACGAACACCGCGGGATGGTCGCTGAAGCCCTGCCCGACCGGCAGGTCGCGCACGACCGGTACGCCCGCGGCGCGCAGCTCGTCGGCAGGGCCGATCCCGGAGAGCATCAGCAGGTGGGGGGTGGCGACGCCGCCCGCGGCGAGCACGACCTCACCCGCCTCGACGATCGTGCCGTCGAGCAGGGCGACGCCCCTGGCCCGGTCGCCGTCGAGGAGCACGCGGGCCACCGGGGCGTCGGCCTGCACGGTCAGGTTCGGGTGGCCGACGAGGTAGGCGCTCGCGGCGCTGGTGCGCACCCCGTCCCCGGCGTTGCTCGGCACCAGTCCGGCTCCGGGTGGACCGCCTGCGTTCTTGTCGGGCTCCATCGGGTGACCGAGCCGCTGCGCGGCCGCCAGGAACCGCTCGGCCACCGGGTGCAGCAACGGCCCGGCCGGGCGGCGGACGGGCACGGGGCCGCGGTCGCCGTGGCCGGGCGCGTGCGGGAGGTCCAGGTCGTGCTCGGAGCGGACGTAGTGCGCCAGGAGGTCGGCCCACGACCACCCGGGCACCCCCCAGCCTGCGACGTCGGCGGGGGTGGCGCGCACCCAGTTGGCGCCGTTGATCACGCTCGACCCGCCGACCACCCGGCCGCGCGGCACGCTGACGGTGTGGCCTGCCCGCAGCTCCGCGGCGTAGGACCAGTTCAGCGGGTGGCCCGTCCGCGCCCCGTCGAGCCAGTCGGGTGGCGCCGCGACCGGCCCGGCCTCAAGCAGCAGCACCCGCCGCCCCGCGTCGTCGGCGAGCCGGCCCGCGAGGGCGCAGCCGGCCGAACCGGCGCCCACCACGACCACGTCGTACACATCAGGGAGGATGCCTGGTGATGAGCGATCTCGCGCAGGATCTCGCCGCGTTCCTCACCGCGGCGCCCACCCCGTACCACACCGTCGCCGAGGGCGTCCGCCGTCTGGCCGAGGCAGGCTTCACCGAGCAGCAGGAGGCCGGGCCGTGGGAGGACGGCCCCGGCGGCCGCTACCTGGTGCGCGACGGCACGCTGCTGGCCTGGTTCGTGCCCGAGAGCGCCCCGCCCGGCACGCCCATGAGGATCTTCGCCGCGCACACCGACTCGCCCACCCTCAAGGTCAAGCCGCGCCCCGACACGGGTTCGGCCGGGTGGCGACAGGTGGCCGTGGAGGTCTACGGCGGGGCGCTGTGGAACTCGTGGCTCGACCGCGACCTCGGTCTGGCCGGCCGCCTCGCCCTCTTCGACGGCTCGGTCGTGCTCGTCGACGTGCGCAGGCCGCTGCTGCGGGTGCCGCAGCTGGCCATCCACCTGGACCGCCAGGTGAACCAGGGCCTCAAGCTGGACCCCCAGGAGCACCTGCTGCCCGTCTGGGGGCTGGGCGCGCCCGCCGAGGGCGACCTGATCGGCTTCCTGGCCGCGGAGGCCGGGGTCGACCCGGCCGAGGTGGCCGCCCACGACCTCGTGGTGCACGAGCTCACCCCGCCCGCCCGGCTGGGCGAGCACGAGGAGCTCCTGGCCGGGCCGCGGTTGGACAACCTCGCGTCCGTGCACTCGGGCATCTGCGCACTGCTCGCAGCGGCCGACGACGCGGCGGGGGTGATCCCGGTGTTCGTCGGCTTCGACCACGAGGAGATCGGGAGCGCGTCCGCCACCGGGGCGGCCGGTCCGCTGCTGGAGACCGTGCTCACCCGGCTCGCAGGCGGGTTCGACGCCCGCGGCGCCGCGTTCGCCGCGTCCCGCTGCCTGTCGGTGGACGTCACCCACGCCGCGCACCCGAACTACCTGGGCCATCACGACCCGAACCACCGCTCGGTGCCGAACCGCGGGCCTGCCCTGAAGGTCAACGCCAACCAGCGCTACGCCACCGACGCCCCCGGGGCGGCCGCGTGGCACCGCGCGTGCCGGGATTCGGGCACACCGACGCAGGTGTTCGTCAGCAAGAACACGGTGCCCTGCGGCAGCACGGTCGGGCCGATCCTGTCCACCCGACTCGGCATCCGCACCGTCGACGTCGGAATCCCGGTGCTGTCGATGCACTCCGCACGCGAACTGTGCGGGGTCCAGGACCCGGGTCACCTCGCCGCCGCGGCCACCGCGTTCCTCACCGACCCGCTCTGATCCCCTCGAAGACCCGCGCGAAGCTCGCGGCGCCGTGGCCCTCCGCCACCTGGCGGGCGAGCAGGGCCTGCAGCGGTGCCACGAAGTCGACGGCGACGCCCTCCTCCCGGCTGGCCTGCACGATCATGTCGAAGGCCGACTTGTTGAAGGCGACGGTCTGCTCGTCGGCCGTCGTGTAGTCGCCGGAATCGATGAACTCGGCGTCGTACGGGAGGCCCACCGTCATGGCGGTGACCCACGCCGCGGCCTGCTCGGCGAAGTCCGCTGCCGAGACCCCGGCACTCCCGACGAGCGCGGCCCCGTGGAAGAAGCCCGCGAACATCCCGTACATCGCCGAGAGGAGCGCCAGGTCGTAGAGCGAGGCGAGCCCGGCGTCCTCACCGAAGTACTCCGCCGTCCCGAGCAGCTCGAGGCTGCGGCGGTAGCGCTCGAACGCGTCCTGCGAACCGCTGTAGAGGAAGCGCGCACCGTCCTTCCCGATCATCGGCGGCGTCGCCATCATGCCGCTGTCGACGTAGCCGATGCCGTGCCCGGCCGCCCACCGCGCCATCTCGCGGGCCTGCTGCGGCGTGCCGGTGGTGAAGTGGACCAGGGTGCGGCCTGCGAACTCGGCCGCGACGGGCTCGAGGATCTCGCGGGCGGCGGCGTAGTCGAGCACGCAGACGAGGACGAGCGGGCTCGCCGTGACCGCCTCGGCGACGCCGCTCGCGCGGACGGCGCCCTGCGCGACGAGCGGGTCGGCCCGGCCGGGTGTGCGGTTCCAGACGCTGGTCGGGTGCCCGGCGGCGAGCAGCACCTCGGCGATCCGGGAGCCCATCGCGCCGAGGCCGATCACGGTGACGGGCGGGCGTTCCTGCTCGGACATGGTGTTCCTCCTCGATCGTCGTCTCCTGACGACCCCACGGTGCCGCCGCGCGCTGACGCTCCGCGCACGGCTCTCGCACGGTGCCGCGAGTGGCTTTACCGTGGTGCGAATGTCCCCGGAGCCCCACCGAGGAGGTCGAGTGAGCGAGGACCAGGCCCTCGCCGACGGCCCGGACGTCTACTGGTTCGTCGGCGGCCCGCTCGACGGTCGCGTCGACACCCGCGAGCCGTCCGACCCGGCCCCCGGCACCGTGCGCTACGTGCATCTGCACGAAGGCCCGAAGATCGTGCACCACTACGACCTGCACGAGGTGGCAGGCCACGGCGGCGAGTACCGGCTGCGCGAGCCGGACCCCGACGAGGCGGGTTGACCCTCCGGATCACGGGGTAGCCGACGGACCCGACACCTCGGAGGGTCCCGTGCCATCCACCACGACCGCCGCGCAGTCGCTGTGGCTCGCCGCGCTGCCCGCCACCATCTACCCGCCCCCGTCCGGTGAGCGCGCCTTCGACGTGCTCGTGCTCGGCGGCGGGATCACCGGGCTGACCACCGCTCTGCTGCTCAAGCGGCGCGGGGCGCGGGTGGCCGTGGTCGAGGCCGGGCGGGTGGGCGCCGGTGTCAGCGGCAACAACACCGCGAAGGTCACCGCCCTGCAGTCCACGGTGTTGACCTCCATCGGGCGCACGCGCGGCGCGGAGGTCGCCGACGAGTACGCCGCACGCAGCCTCGCCGCGGTGGAGCTGGTGGACGAGCTGTCCACCGCCGAGGGCATCGACTGCGACCTGGAGCGCCGCGACGCGTTCACCGTCGCCGTGCGGGATGCGGAGCTCGCCGACGTCGAGCGGGAGTTCGAGGCGGCGCGGCGCGCCGGGCTGTCCGTCGAGATGACGGCGGCGGTCGACCTGCCCTACCCCGTGGCCGGCGCGGTCCGGCTGCCCGACCAGGTGGCGTTCCACCCGGTGAAGTACGTGTCCGGCCTCGCCGCCGCCGTCGACGGCGACGGGTGCCGCGTCTTCGAACGCACCCGGGCGCTGCGCGTCACGGAGGGCCGCCCGGTGCAGATCGAGACCACCCGCGGAGCGCTCACCGGCGATCGGGTCGTCGTCGCCACGCACTACCCCATCTGGGACCGGGGCCTGTACTTCGCGCGGATGGAGGCGAGCCGCTCGTACTGCGTCGCGGCGCGCGTTCGCGGCGAACCCACCCGGGGCATGTCGATCACGACCGGCGCCGACACGTGGTCCTACCGCTCGGCGGGTGACCTGATGATCGTGCTCGGGAAGGGCCACCCGACGGGCGCGCGCGGCGTCGACCACTCCTGCTACACCGCGGTCGAGAAGCACCTGCGCGAGCACTGGGACGTGGAGCAGGTGACGCACCGCTGGTCGGCGCAGGACCCGACGCCCTACGACCACACCCCGATGATCGGTGGCTACACGCCGGGGAGCACGCGGATGTACGTGGCCTCCGGCTTCGCGAAGTGGGGCCTGACCGGCGGCACGATGGCCGCGGCGATCCTCTCCGAGCAGCTCACCGGCGGGCCGGGCACGGACGTGTTCAGCCCGCACCGGTTCTCCCCGCGCGGGCTGCCGCAGCTCGCCCGCATCAACGTGAAGGCGGGAGTGGACCTCGTCGGCGACCGGCTGATGCCGGGGCAGATCTCCTCGGCGGCGGACCTCGCGCCGGACTCGGCGGGGGTGGTGCGCTCGGGCGTCGACCGCACCGGCGTGTACCGCGATCCCGACGGCGGCCTGCACGCCGTGTCGATGCGCTGCACCCACCTGGGCTGCCTCGTTCGGTTCAACGCCGCCGAGAAGAGCTGGGACTGCCCCTGCCACGGCTCCCGGTTCGACGTCGACGGCGAGGTGCTGGAAGGGCCCGCGGTGCGGCCGCTGTCCCGGCGCAACCCGCCGGGTGAGTGAGCGGCGTCACGAATCTGAGGGCGCAGTAGCGTCCTCCTCGCTCTGGCGGGTGGCGGCAATACCGGGGGCGCCGCTACCCGCCACCCGTCCGCGCAGCACCACCGGCAGCGCCATCGCGATCAGCAGGCCACCGGCGGCGAGCAGCGGGGCCCCGCCAACGGCCCAGGCGGCGTACACGCCGAACGTCGCGAGCTCGGTGCCCAGGCCCGCCACGGAGGTCACGGTGGCGCGCGTGGCGCTCGCGATCCGCTCCTGCAACCGCGCGTCGAGGACCACGAGCAGCGCCCGGTAGCCGCCGTAGAACGCCGCGACGGCGACCACGCCCGCCGGATGCCCCCCGAGCCCGGCGGCGCCGAGGAGCACCATCGCCGCCCCGAGGACCACTCCCAGCAGCCAGGCGGGCAGGCGGGCGGCCACTCCCCCGAGCGCCGCGCCCGCCGTCCCGCCCAGCACGATCGGCACGGCCGCGAGCGGGACCGCCGCCAGCGGGATCCCCCAGTCCGCCAGCAGGAGCGGGAAGTACTCCTCGACCGCGTCGTAGGCGGCGAGGACGGCGACCGCCAGCAACACCGGCCGCAGGCCGGGGATGCGGGCCGCGTCCCCGAGACCGGTGCGCAGGGTCGCGACGTAGCCGACCCCGCCACCGACGTCGCGGCGGGGCGGTTCCGGAAGCGTCGCGGCGACCCCGGCGGCGGCGAGGCATGTGCCCACGCTCACCCAGCCGACCAGCGGGAACCCGCCCGCCACGAAGAGCCACGTGGCCGCGAGCGCCGCCGGGAGCTGTGCCACCAGCTCCATGGCCGAGACCCAGCCCGCGACCCGCGCGTAGTGCTCCGCCGCCCCGGCCGCATCGAGCCCGTCGTAGAGCAGAGCCTCCTTCGCTCCGGAGACGAGCGAACCGCCGAACCCCCAGAGCACGAAGCCGAGCGCGAACCCGGGGAAGCCGGGCAGCAGCACCCACGCGGCATAGCCGCCCGCCTGCAGCACACCCGCCGCCACGAGGCACGACCGTCGGGAGAACCGGTCGGCGAGCGCACCGGACGGCACCTCGGCGAGCATCGCGACCGCCGACCAGATGGCGAACAGCGCCGAGACCTGCGCGACGGACAACCCGGTGGCCGTGAACAACAGCGCGTACAGCGGGTAGAACGGGACGACGTCGGCGAGCAGCGCCCACCCCACCATCCGACGGGCGAGCGGGCGCGCGGGAGGCGGCAGGGTGCGTCAACCGGGCACGGCCCGGAGGCTAACCCCATCCGTTCTCCCGGCACAGCGATTTCGCTCCTGGCAAGATCGAGATCGTGCTCACGCCTTCGGTGCACCTCGTGACGGGGATCCAGGCGGCCGGCAAGTCGACGGTGGCACAGGCCCTCGCCGAGCGGCTGCCCGGCCGCACCGTGCACGTGCACGGCGACCAGTTCCGCCGCTGGATCGTGGGCGGGCGGGCCGAGATGACCCCGGACGCCGGCCCGGAAGCCGTGCGCCAGCTGCGGCTCCGGCACCTGCTCACGGCCCGCACCTGCGACACCTACGCCGACGCAGGCTTCACCGTGGTGGCCCAGGACGTCGTGCTGGGCGACGAGCTCCCGGGGATGGTGGAGGAGATCCGCACCCGGCCGCTGCACGTGGTCGTCCTCGCCCCGCGGGCGCACGCCGTTGCGGCCCGGGAGGCGCACCGCGGGAAGCGGGCCTACGGCCCGTGGACGGTGGACGCGCTCGACCGGGCGTTGCGGGCCGAGACACCGCGCATCGGGCTGTGGCTCGACAGCTCCGAGCTGTCCGTCGCCGAGACCGTCGAGGAGATCGTGCGCCGGGCCGACGAGTCACGGGTCGCCTGACGGCCCGTGTCGCGACGCTGTCGCGAACATCCAATGGCGGTGGGCCCGTCCCGTGCGAACCTGCCAGCGTGTACGGCTACATCGGCAGCATGCGCACCAGCCCCGGCAAGCGCGAGGAGGTCATCGCCCACCTGTTGAAGAGCCTCGACGGCCTGCCGGCCGCCGGCTGCCTGTCCTACGTCGTGAGCGAATGCCCGGACGACGACGACCGCATCTGGGTCACCGAGGTGTGGGAGAGCGCCGAGCACCACGCGGCCTCCCTGCAGCTCCCCGAGACGCGGGCCGCGATCGCTACCGCAATGCCCCTGCTCACCGGCGAGTTCACCAGGCAGGAGACGCGCGTGGTGGGCGGGCTCGGGCTCCCGTAGGCCGCCCGGTTGGCCTGCGCCGGGCCCGGGTAGCCCGGTCTGGTGGCGGAGCACGAGACTGCGACTTTCGAGACCGCGACCTTCGACACCGCGATCTTCGACGTCGACGGCACGCTCGTGGACACGAACTACCACCACGCACTGGCCTGGTTCCGGGCGTTCCGCCGGCACGACCTGACCATCCCGGCGTGGCGGCTGCACCGCGCGATCGGGATGGGCGGTGACCACGTGGTGCCTGCTGTCGCCGGAGACGACGTGGAGGAGCGGCTCGGCGAGCAATTGCGCGCCGACTGGGCCGACGAGTTCGACGCGCTGCTCGGCGAGATCCAGCCCTTCGACGGGGTGCGTGAGCTGCTCGACGACGTGCGCCGCCGGGGCTTCACGCTCGTGCTCGCCAGCTCGGGCAAGGCCGAGCACGTCGATCACTACCTGAGCCTGTTCGGCGGAGCGGACCTCGCCGAGGCCTGGACCACGTCGGCCGACGTCGAGCAGACCAAGCCGGAGCCGGACCTGCTGCAGGTCGCGCTGGAGAAGGTCGCAGGCCGTTCGGCGGTGCTGGTCGGCGACTCGGTGTGGGACTTCCGCGCAGGCGCCCGGCTCGGGACACCGGGCTATGGGCTGCGCACCGGCGGCTTCTCCGTCGACGAGCTGCGCGAGGCCGGGGCTCTGGAGGTCTTCGATTCTCCGGCCCAGCTGCACGAACGCCTGGACCACACCCTGCTCGCGAAGGCCACCGGCTGACCTGCCATGTGTGCCGGAAGCTGACCTACATCGCCCCTACGGTCGTCCACGACGACGACCGAGGAGGACGGATGATCCACGAGGCAGCGGTGTTCCAGCTCGCCGACGAGGCCGCGGTGCGCGCCTTCACGCTGGTCGGGGCGGAGGACATGGACAGCGTGCTGCCACCGCTGTTCGACATGCCCGGCGCGGACCAGCCCCGTCCGTTGCGCGAAGTGCTCGCGCACGCCGCCTACGACGAGGCCTGGATCCCGGACATGCTCGCCGGGCGAACGATGGACGAGGTCGGCCGGTACGCCTACGACGGCGACCTGCTCGGCGACGACCCGCACGGCAACATCGCCCGCATCGCCGAGCGCGCCCGCTCCGCCGCCGCGCGGGTGACCGACCGCGACGCCGTCGTCCACTGCGGGTACGGCGACGTCGCGGCGTGGGACTACTTCTGGCAGCTCAACGTCGCGCGCACGCTCGCCGCCCACGACATCGCGCGGCACCTGGGCGCCGAGTCGCCGGTCTCGGAGGAACTGGCGCGGGCGATGTGGGAGGGCACCGCTCCTGCCGCGGACATGTGGCGGTCGTTCGGGATCTACCGCACGGAGGTGGAAGTCCCCGACGGCGCGTCCTGGCGTGCGCGCTACCTCGCCCTCACCGGCCGGAACGAGTCGTAACGCCCGCACCGGCGGGAGCGAGCCCCGCCCATGTTCAACTCCACGGCACCTTTCGCCATGCAGCCCGGCGAGGGTCCGGTCCTCGAGACGCCAACGGGCGACGCGATCACGGTGAAGGCCGACACCAGGAGCACCAACGGCTCGCTGACGGTGCTCGAACTGCTGGTCGCACCGAAGTCGGGGCCTGCGCTGCACATCCACGTGCGCGAGGACGAGGTGTGGTGGGTGCTCGAGGGCGACTTCCGGTTTAAGGCAGGTGACACCCTGCTCCGGGCCTCGACCGGCGGCATGGCCTTCGGGCCGCGGGGCCTGCCGCACAACTTCCAGAACGTCGGCGACGCGCCGGGACGGCTGCTGATCGTCACCTCGCCGTCCGGGGTGGAGCGGTTCTTCGAGCAGTTCGCCGCCCTGCCCGGCCCGGTGGACGCCGGCGCGCTGGCCGCCGTCGGACACGCGAACTGGATCGAGTTCATCGGCCCGCCACTCGCGGTGTCCGATCCGCTCTAGGTGCCCACTCGCTTAGGCTCCCGGGCATGGTGGACACGCAGTACGAAGACCTGCTCCGCCACGTGCTCGGCTCGGGCGCCCGCAAGGGGGACCGCACCGGCACGGGCACGCGCTCGATCTTCGGTCACCAGCTGCGCTACCGGCTGTCCGACGGCTTCCCGCTGATCACGACGAAGAAGGTCCACTTCCGCTCGATCGCCTACGAGCTGCTGTGGTTCCTGCGCGGCGACGCGAACGTCACGTGGCTGCAGGAGAACGGCGTCACGATCTGGGACGAGTGGGCGGCGCCGGACGGTGATCTCGGCCCGGTCTACGGCGTGCAGTGGCGGTCGTGGCCGACCCCGGACGGCGGGCACGTCGACCAGGTCAGCGACGTGCTGCGCACGCTGCGCGAGAACCCCGACTCCCGGCGGATGATCGTGTCCGCGTGGAACGTCGCCGACATCCCGCGGATGGCGCTGCCGCCGTGCCACGCGTTCTTCCAGTTCTACGTCGCCGACGGCAAGCTGTCCTGCCAGCTGTACCAGCGCAGCGCGGACCTGTTCCTCGGCGTGCCGTTCAACATCGCGAGCTACGCGCTGCTGACGCACATGATCGCCGAGCAGGTGGGCCTCCGCGTCGGTGACTTCGTCTGGACCGGCGGCGACTGCCACATCTACGACAACCACACCGACCAGGTCCGCACGCAGCTCGCACGCGAGCCGCGGCCGTTCCCCACCCTGAGCCTGAAGCCGGCGGACAGCCTGTTCGACTACACCTACGAGCACATCACGCTCGACGGCTACGACCCGCACCCGGCCATCAAGGCACCGGTGGCGGTGTGATCGGGCTCGTCTGGGCGCAGTCGGCGAACGGCGTCATCGGCCGCGACGGCACGCTGCCGTGGCGCCTGCCGGAGGACATGAAGCACTTCCGCTCCCTGACCGCGGGCGCGGCCGTTCTCATGGGCCGGCGCACGTGGGAGTCGCTGCCACCGCGGTTCCGGCCGCTGCCGGGCAGGCGCAACCTCGTGCTCTCGCGCAGCCCGCAGGAGGGTGTGGAGACGTTCCCCGACCTGCCACAGGCGCTCGCCGCGGTATCCGGGGACGTCTGGGTGACGGGCGGCGCGGCGGTGTACCGGGCGGCGCTGCCGTTCGCGGACCGGATCGTGGTCACCGAGATCCGGGAGGCCTTCGACGGCGACACGTACGCCCCGGACGTGGGGCGGGCGCCGGACTCCGTCGGGGCGTGGCAGGAGTCGTCGACGGGGCTGCATTACCGGTTCCTCACCTGGCACTGAGGCACAGACCTCGTCAAGAAGGCGAGCGGACGCACCACACACACCGAATGCAGAGGGCACACAGCGCCGGCGATGTGTGCAGTCCTGACCAGGTGTGCGCGGTCCGCGCAGTTCTCCCTGCCTCCTGGGTAGTCCCCGGCGCGTCAGTCCGCGCGCTTCCGTAGCGCTTGGAGCTGCCGCTGCACGTCCTCGATGTCCCACCGGGCATGACCCTTTGGGGTCTCCCACGTGGGGGTCAGGGTGCCCTCTGCCCGGTACCGCTGGATCAGGCGTGCCGAGACACCCAGGTAGGCCGCTACCTGGGCTGTGGTCCAGAGCCCTTTAGGGGCCGGTCCGTCGGGCACTGCTTCACGGTAAGCCGCTACAGACCCCGCCAAGGCCGCACAGACGGTCTGTTCAGTCTGTTCAGTTTGTTCGTTCTTGTCGCTATCGTCGCACCCATGGCGTTCTGGATGACCCGCACGGCTGACGGAGGGTTTGCGATGGGTGAGGCGGCAGACGAGGCAGAGGCGAGGCTCGCGATCGCCCGCGAGCAGGGCCGGGCATCCGTCAACTTCAACCAGCGCACCGGCCGCTACCGCTGGACCGTCGTGATGGACGAGGGGAAGACCTCGCACGGGTGGGCCGACACCGAGGATGACGCGTGGTGGTACTGCAAGGAGGCCGTGAACCGACCGTTCCGGGGCGTGCGACGGGTCATGAAGACGCGTCGCGCAGGGATCCCGCCCGCCTAGCTCAGACGGACCTCATGCTGGTGTGCTCGCGCCGGCGAGAGAGGCGCATTGTCTGCCGGGTGCCGGCCCAAGGTTCGGACCGGCTCCGCCGGCCGGGCTTCACGAGCGCCACGCCGGGTGGGTGATCGCACCCTCCGGGAGCGGCCATGCCGTCGTGGTGATGCTCATCCGGGTGTCGTACGGGAACCAGTCGTGCTCGTCGGGTGGGAGCGGCGGCGTGCGCACGAAGCTCCGGTGCAGCAGCGGTTCCCTGCGCCGCTGCAGCGACCGCTCCGCATCCGGGCTGGGATGGCCTCCGCCGGCACCGGCCCGTCGGTGCCGATGTCGATGCGGCCGTCCCAGTTGAGGTGCAGCCCCTCCGCGTCGGAGTAGAAGCGCGGGAACTCCGTTCCCCACTGGGAGTTCGAGCCCCAGCCGTGCGAAAGATCGTTGGTGCGGCGGGGTTCACGCCTGAAGGTGAAGTACAGCGTCGAGGTGGTCGCCGTGACCGGGTCGATGAGGTGCCCCGGCGCACGCACCCGGACACCGGCGCGGGAGAACAGCAGGTCGCCGTACCAGTGGCCGGGCCACAGAACGTCCTCGACGGTCGCCGCCGGCGCGCTTTCGTCCGACACGACGGCGAAGATCTCGTGGTGGAACGGGGAGCAGCGAGCGGTAGACCTGGCGGAAGTATCCGTAGCCGCCTGTCCCGAGCCCCATGCGCCGTCCTCCTCGTCCACCCGGTGTGGAGTGCTCCGTGAGAACGACTTCCCGGACGGGGCGGCGGTTGGGGGCGGCGGCCGTCCGATCAGGCTGCACATG
The DNA here is from genome assembly GCF_007994075.1 of Pseudonocardia hierapolitana. Lineage (NCBI taxonomy): Bacteria > Bacillati > Actinomycetota > Actinomycetes > Pseudonocardiales > Pseudonocardiaceae > Pseudonocardia > Pseudonocardia hierapolitana. The sequence goes on from NZ_VIWU01000001.1 coordinate 3,364,690, forward strand.
ATCAGAAGCCGTGCTCGGCTCTCGCCCCGAGAGGGATTCTGAGCAGGGCAGACACCCTCGTCAGCGGAAGCGGAGGGATTCGAACCCCCGGACGGTTGCCCGTCTCTCGCTTTCAAGGTCTGCGATTTCTCGTTCACCGCCGTCCGGCAGTGAACATGCGCAGGTCGCGGCGGGCCGACCATCACCGGCACACCTCGACGGCGGCCAGCAACTGCAACCACAAGTGCAACCACGACGAGTCGGCCGTTACGCCTGAAGTTGCGGTTTTGCCCAGTCATCAGCGCGGGTCTCTTAGGTTCCAGGCGATGGGTGGTTCCGGCCGGTAGGCGCACCAGGTGCCGGTGCGCCGGGCAGGTGCCGGCCGAGATCCGGGTGGACAGCCGCGAGCCCTCGAACTGCGGCGCGGATGCGCTGGCTGACCGCAGAGCCGACCCGGTCGATGCGGCTGCCGGCGCGGCGGGTGCGGCCAGCCAGCCCGGTAGCCACTGCGGGGGGCGGAAGGGATCTCGTACATGGTTTGAACGCGGGCGATGTCACCGACAGGCGACCGGGAGCCGGGCCGACGTCGGCCGCCAGACTCGCCCGTGACTGCCCTCAAATGCCGCGTCGGCGGCCACGGCGACGGGTACGCCTCCCGACGCGTGAGGCGGAACGCCACGGAGGAGGGAGATCGACGATGATCCGAGACGAGGCGCGGGCGTGGTTGGTGGGGTTCCTCCTCGAGAAGGTCCGCGAGGACGCCTACCCCAGCACAACGCATCTCGATCTCATCGAGCAGTCGATCCCGCACTACATGATTCCCGAGTACCTAGAGGTGCTCATGGACAAGGTCGAGCAGGACCGCTTCCCGAGCGTCCCCATGCTGCGCCGCATACGGTCCGTGTCCGAGTGCCTGCCGCGCCACGACCACGACAACCGTGCGCGTGAGGGGCAGGCGGAGGCACCGCGTGCTGCAGAAGAGGCGCCGGCGTGACCGGCCGCCCGTCGCAGTTGGCGCCCATGGTCGCGCCCGCGCCGGCGCCGCCCCACCAAATTGACCCTTGACCTGGCAACCGCGACGAGCGGGGCAGCCAGCGCGTGGCAGAGCGGCCGAATCGTGAGGAGTCCCCGGAGCGCAGCGAGGCGGCCCCGCAACGGCCAGCAAGAGCCGAAAGCGAGTGCACAACCGGTCCTCCTGGGCCGGCCCGGTGATCGGGAGCCGCGGCAGGCTCCACTACCGAGAGGGCTTCTGGGCAGGGCAAACACTCGGTCTGGCGGAAGCGGAGGGATTCGAACCCCCGGACGGTTGCCCGTCTCTCGCTTTCAAGGCGAGTGCATTCGGCCGCTCTGCCACGCTTCCGTCGATCAGGGTAGCCGCAGATCCACCCATGTCGCGTGGTGGTCGGAGGCGTCGTTGAGGCGGGCGAGCGGGTCGGCGGCCACCGGCCAGAACACGCCGCTACCCCGCACCTCGAGCGGCCGGGACGGGAGGACGTAGTCGACGCGCAGATTGCCCGGGGTCGGGTCGGAGAAGTCGGCGGTGTCCAGGCGGGGGTCGCCGCGGTGGCCGGGGTTGGCCGCCTGCGCGGCTCCGTCGGATGAGGGCGCCGGGTCGATCACGCGGTGAGCGGTGAGGAGCTGGTCGGCCGCACCGGGGAGCGAGTCGCCGTCGAGCGGGTCGGAGTTCTGGTCGCCCATGATCACGAAATGCCCCCCGCCGCCGAGGCCGCCTCGACGGCCGGCGTCGTCGTAGAGCGCCTCGCCTGCCGCGCCCGGCTGGACGTACAGCCGCCAGAACGCGATCTCGTCGGCGTTGCGCAGGCCGTTGCGGTCCTCGGGGCCGTCGAACGTCGGTGGTGTCGGGTGGCTCGCGAGCACGTGCAGGGTGCGGTCGCCGATGCGGACGGGCACGTCCCAGTGCGACTTCGACGACAGCGGGAGCACCGCCTGCTCCTCCGTCGCGTAGAAGTCGCCGGGCAGCCTGCTGCCGGGCAGGTCCTTCCACAGGAACCGCTGGAACGTGCGGACGGCGGCCGTGTCGATCGGGAACCGCGAGAGCACGAGCATCCCGTACTGCCCGGGGAACGCGCCGAAGCCGAGCGCGTCGTTCGGGCCGCCGACGCTGCCGTCGTCGTCGAGGTCGAACCCGCTCGGCACGCCCGTGTTGGACGGCGCGATGAACGCGTGCGGGTAGTCGACGGGTTCGGCGCCGTTCTGGCCGCGTTCGAGGTAGTTGTCGCGGAACAGGTCGACGGCGGCGGGGGCGTGGTCGAACTCGTTGATGAGCAGCACGTCCGGCCGCACCCGCTGCACCACCTCCGCCACCTCGCGGGCCTGCGGGTCGTCCGGGGTGGACAGGTCGGCAACGAGCTCGCCCTCGGCGGCCCGGTTGAGCGAGGCGTTGAACGTCGCCACGCGGAGGTCGGAGGGCGGGGCCGCGGCGGCCGGGGCGGCCACCAGGAACGGGGTGACGAGCGCGAGCGCGGCGGGGAGCACGCGGTGCAGCGGCATGGCGGTCACCCTCACAGGCGAGCGTGAACGAGCGGTGACGACGGATGTGGTGGGATCTGCGCGGGAGGGCAGCATGCGGTTCGACGAGAACGCCCAGCTGGACACGTCTCAGATCGACGACCTGCGCGGGAGCGGTGGTGGAGGCGGCGGGTTAGGCGGGCGCGTCGCGGTCGGCGGTGGCGGACTCGGCGTCGTCGGGCTGATCCTGTACTTCCTGCTCAGCCAGCTCGGCGGTGGTGGTGGCGTCGGGGTCGACCTGGGCGGGCTCGGCGGGCTGGAGCAGGGGCAGTCGGCCGACACGTCGCAGGCGGCCTCCAGCTGCCGCACCGGTGGGGAGGCCAACACGGAGCTGGACTGCGAGGTCGTCGCGGTCGTCAACTCCCTCGACGGGTACTGGAGCGACACCTTCGCCCGGTCCGGCATGACCTACCAGCCGCCGCGCACCAACTTCTTCAGCGGTGGCGTGCGCACCGGCTGCGGCAGCGCGTCGTCGGCGGTCGGGCCGTTCTACTGCCCCGCCGACCAGGAGGTCTACATCGACCTCTCCTTCTTCCAGGAGCTCGAGACGCGCTTCGGGGCCGAGGGCGGGCCGTTCGCGCGGGCGTACGTCATCGCCCACGAGTACGGGCACCACATCCAGGCGCTGCTCGGTACGAGCGAGCGCGTGCGGGCGGGCGAGACCGGTCCGACGTCCGGCTCGGTGCGGCTGGAGCTGCAGGCCGACTGCTACGCCGGGGTGTGGGCGAACCACGCCGAGTCGGTGCCGACCGCGTCCGGGGAGCCCCTGATCGTCGGCGTGACGCGCGACGACGTCGCGGCCGCGCTCGACACGGCGGCCCGGATCGGCGACGACTACATCCAGAGCCAGCTCGGCGGCGGCCGGGTGGACGAGAGCCAGTTCAGCCACGGCAGCTCGGAGCAGCGCGAACGCTGGTACACCACCGGGTACGAGACCGGGGACCCGGCGCGGTGCGACACCTTCTCCCGCGGGGTGGACCTCGGCTGATCAGTCCGCGCCGAGTACCGGGAGGCATCCGGCGACACCCTCGATCCGGAGCGTCCACTCCGGGCGCACGAAGTCCTCGGGCGTGAGCACCAGGCGCACGTCCTCCGCGGGCTCGCCGCGGCGGGCGACCCACATGGAGCCGTCGCGCCGGTAGCCGAGGCGCTCCGAGACCCGGTGCGACGCCGTGTTGTCGGTGAATGCCGCCGAGCGGGCGCGCACGGCGCCCAGGTGGTCGAACGCGAACGCGAGCACGGCCGCGCGCATCTCCGTGCCGTGACCACGGCCCTGGTGGCGCATCCCGATCCAGGAGCCGGTCTCGACCTCCCGGAGGATCCGGAAGTCGGCCCCGGACATCTCCTGCATGCCGATCATGCGGCCCTCGTAGCGCACCAGGAAGTTGATCGACCAGCGCTCCGGGGCGAGCCGGGAGCGCACGCCCCAGTAGTGCTGCAGCACGCGGCGGCCCAGGTCGCGCGGGTCGGCGTCGGTCCACGGGACGAGGAACGGCATCCAGTCCGGCGGGTGCACGCCGCGGTAGGCCTCGTCGACGAGCTCGAGCAGCCCGGCGTCGTCGTCCGGCCGCAGCTCCAGCCGTGGCGTGCGCAGCACGAGGTGACGGAGGGGCCATGGCTCCGGGTGGTCCATGCCGACACCTTGCCGGAGCGGCACGGGAGCGCTCGACCGAATAGCGTCTGCGGCATGCATGCGATCACGGTGCGGGAGCCTGGTGGCCCGGAAGTGCTCGAGTGGACCGAGGTCGCGGATCCGGTGGCGGGTCCGGGCGAGGTTGTCCTCGACGTCGCGGCGAGCGCGGTCAACCGCGCCGACCTGCTGCAGCGGCAGGGCTTCTACCCGCCGCCGCCCGGGGCACCCGACATCATCGGGCTCGAGTGCTCCGGCCGGATCGCCGCGCTCGGTGACGGCGTCGAGGGCTGGCAGGTCGGCGACGAGGTGTGCGCGCTGCTCGCGGGCGGCGGGTACGCGGAGAAGGTGGCCGTGCCGGCGGCGCAGCTGCTGCCCGTCCCGGAGGGCGTCGACCTCGTGACGGCCGCCGGCCTGCCCGAGGTGGCGTGCACGGTGTGGTCGAACATCGTGGCCGCCGGGCGGCTCTCCGCCGGGGAGACGTTCCTCGTGCAGGGTGGGAGCAGCGGGATCGGCACCCACGCGATCCAGGTGGCCAAGGGGCTGGGGGCCCGGGTGGCCGCCACCGCCGGTGCCCCGGACCGCCTGGAGCGCTGCCGCGCGCTCGGCGCCGACATCGTGATCGACTACCACGACGACGTCCCCGCCCGGCTGAAGGAGGCCACCGACGGGCACGGCGCCGACGTCATCCTCGACATCATGGGTGCGAAGGGCCTGGCCGCGAACATCGACGCGCTCGCGCCCGACGGCCGGCTGCTGATCATCGGCCTGCAGGGCGGGACGAAGGGCGAGATCGACCTCAACAAGCTGCTGCGCAAGCGCGGGAGCGTGACGGCCCTGCAGCTGCGCGGCCGCCCCCTGACCGGGCCGAGCGGCAAGGGCGCGATCGTCGCGGGCGTGCGCGAGCAGGTGTGGCCGATGATCGCCGACGGGAGGGTGCGGCCGATCGTGCACGGCACCGTCCCCCTGCCGGATGCCGCCAAGGCACACGCGCAACTCGAGGCGGGCGGTGTGATCGGCAAGATCCTGCTGCCCCTGGCCTGACACAACCTCGCTACCGTGGTGTGGTGAGCCAGCCAACGGAGCAGAACAACGGGGACAGCGGCGACCAGCAGGTCATGGTCATCGGCCCTGACGGGCGGCCGGTCGGCATGGCGCGGGTCCCCCAGTCCGGCGAGGACGCCGAGGAGCAGGGAGTCGGATCCATGGTCGAGCAACCGGCCAAGGTCATGCGGATCGGCACGATGATCAAGCAGTTGCTGGAGGAGGTGCGCGCCGCACCCCTCGACGAGGCCTCCCGCAACCGCCTCCGCGAGATCCACGAGAACTCGATAAAGGAGCTGGAGGACGGCCTCGCGCCCGAGCTGCGCGAGGAGCTGGAGCGGCTCAGCCTCCCCTTCACCGACGACTCCACGCCGTCGGACGCGGAGCTGCGTATCGCGCAGGCGCAGCTGGTCGGCTGGCTGGAGGGGCTGTTCCACGGCATCCAGACCGCGCTCTTCGCCCAGCAGATGGCCGCCCGCCAGCAGCTGGAGCAGATGCGCCGCGGCCTCCCGCCCGGCGCGGTGCCCCAGCCCGGCCAGGAGGGCCCGCTGGGCCGGGGAACGGGCCAGTACCTGTAGCGCTCCCGACCTGCCGTGTCAGCAAAGCCACTTTCAGGGCGCCTGGCGTCCTGAAAGTGGCTTTGCTGACATCCCTCCGCGCCGTTCCGGCCGTCACAACCGCACCGCCCGGGACCGTCGCTCACCCCGCCGGTACCCTCGCCTGGTGGCTCAGACCATGACCACCGGCGACGACCGGGCCGAGGGCGCCACCCCCGCCCGGCCCGTCGTGGTCGACGTCGCCGGCTCACGCACGTGGCGGCGGGCGTTCGGCGACCTGGCGCAGGGGTGGCAGCAGCGCCCCCTGTGGGGCTACCTGGGCTGGCAGGACATCAAGCAGCGCTACCGGCGCTCGGTGCTCGGGCCGCTGTGGGTCAGCATCAGCATGGCGGTCATCGCCACCGCGATGGGCATCCTCTACGGCGCGCTGTTCCAGATGGACCTCCCGACGTTCCTCCCGTACGTCGCCACGGGGCTCCTGATCTGGAACTTCGTGAACGGGTGCATCCTCGAGGGCAGCGAGGTGTTCATCGCCAACGAGGGGCTGATCAAGTTCCTGCCCGCACCGCTGTCCCTGCACGTGTACCGGCTGGTGTGGCGGCAGTCGCTGTTCTTCCTGCACAACGTGGTCGTGTGGGCCGTCCTCATGGTGATCTTCCCGCACCCGCTCGGCTGGTCGCTGCTGCTCGCGCTCCCCGCGTTCGCGCTCCTCGTGATCAACGGGGCCTGGATCGCCGTGCTCACCGGCATCGTCGCCACCCGGTTCCGCGACATCCCGCCGATCATCGCGAGCCTCACGCAGCTGCTGTTCTTCATGACACCGATCGTCTGGCAGTACGACACGCTGCTGCGGAACCCGGCGGTGGCCGAGCGGGCGCGCATCGCCGAGATCAACCCGGTGATGCACTTCGTGGAGATCCTGCGCCAGCCGATGCTGGGCCAGCCGATCGTCTGGCGGCACTGGTACGTCGTCGCCGTGATCACCGTCGTGGGGTGCGCCGCCGCACTCCTGTTCCTCCGCAACTACCGCTCCCGCGTGGCGTACTGGGTCTGAGGGGCGCATGGTCAGCATCGACATCGAGGGCGCCGCCGTCGATTTCCCGATCTTCGACGCGAAGTCGCGTTCGCTGAAGAAGGCCGTGCTCGGCCGCGCGGGCGGGCGCATCGGCACCGAGTCGAAGGTCCCGATCATCGAGGCGCTCCGCGACGTCACGGTGTCGCTGCGCCGCGGCGACCGGGTCGCGCTGGTGGGTCACAACGGCGCGGGCAAGTCCACGCTGCTGCGGCTGATGTCGGGCATCTACGAGCCCACCCGCGGACGCGCGAGCGTCGTCGGCAAGGTGGCGCCGGTGTTCGACCTGGCCGTGGGCATGGACCCGGAGATCTCCGGCTTCGAGAACATCCTCATCCGCGGCCTCTTCCTCGGCATGACCCGCAAGCAGATGGAGCAGCGGGTCGACGACATCGCCGAGTTCACCGAGCTCGGTGACTACCTGTCGATGCCGCTGCGCACCTACTCCACGGGGATGCGGGTGCGTCTCGCGCTCGGCGTGGTCACCAGCATCGACCCGGAGATCCTGCTGCTCGACGAGGGCATCGGCGCGGTCGACGCCGAGTTCCTCGCCAAGGCCCGCGACCGGCTCAACGAGCTCGTGGAGCGGTCCGGCATCCTGGTGTTCGCCTCCCACTCCGACGAGTTCCTCGCCGACCTGTGCGACACCGCGATCTGGATGGACCAGGGCACCATCCGCGAGCACGGCCCGCTGCGCGAGGTGCTCCACCACTACAAGGGACGTGACGTGCTGGCCGAGATAGACGCCCGGTGAATCGGGCCCCGCTTCCCGCTGGTTCTGTCGTCGCGGTGGTGGTCACCCGCCACCGCACCGAGCTGCTCGCGGAGTCGCTGGCCGCGCTCGCGAAGCAGACCCACCCGATCGCTCACCTGATCGTCGTCGACAACGGCCCCGACCAGCCGGCTCAGGCGGTCGTCGAGAGCTGTGACCTGCCTGCCACCTGGATCCCGTCCTGGACGAACCTCGGTGGCGCAGGCGGATTCGCGCTCGGGATGCTGCACGCGCTGGCCATGGGTGCCGACTGGATCTGGCTGGGTGACGACGACGGCTTGCCCGCCGACGAGGCCACCCTCTCCACGCTCATCGACCTCGCCGAGCGCCGCGGCCTCGCCGCCGTGTCCCCGACGGTGGCCGACAAGGACCGGCCCGACCGGCTCGCCTTCCCCGTCCGGCGCGGGCTCACCTGGCACCGTTCCCGCGCGGCGCTCGCCGCCGACGTCAAGCACGGCGCCGACGACGAGCTGCTGCCCGGGATCGCGGCTCTGATGAACGGGGCGCTGTTCCGGGCCTCCACGCTCGACGTCGTCGGCGTGCCGGACCTGCGGCTGTTCGTGCGGGGCGACGAGGTGGAGGTGCACAGGAGACTCGTGCGCTCCGGCCTGCCGTTCGGCACCTCGCTGCGGGCGGCGTACCTGCACCCGGCGGGCTCCGACGACGACAAGCCGATGCTCGGCGGCCGCCTGCACGCCCGCGACCCCGACGACCCGGTCAAGCGCTACTACACCTACCGCAACCGCGGCTTCCTGGTCTCCCAGCCGGGGATGCGCCGCGTCGGGGTGCTGGAGGTGCCCCGGTTCGCCTGGTACTTCCTGGTGACGAAGCGGAGCCCGCGCGAGTTCCTGCAGTGGGTGCGGCTGGTGCGCCAGGGCCGGTCGGAGCGCTTCCGCCGCCCTTGATCAGGTCGGCGTCGGCAGCCAGGCCTCGACGCGCTGGTCGTAGTCGGGAGACGCGCAGACCCCGTAGCGCATCCGCGGCCAGCAAGCGGTCCCGCAGCTCGACTCCGCGCCGGCCCGCGAGATGGTCATAGCAGGTCCGGGCCTCGGTGAGGGTCCTGGCCGCACGATCGGAGCGCAGCGAACGCACCGGCGTCGCCGGTGCCAGCTGCGCCATCGCCTCGAGAACAGCGGCCACCTGCGGCCCCGCCAGCCGGGAATGCTCCTCGGCGGGAGCACTCGAGGTGACGCTCAGCGGCGGAAGACCACCGTGCGGAGCATCACGAAGTTGATGGCCGTGGCGGTGCCCTGCGCGATGACCCAGGCCAGGCTCGTGCGGAACTGGACCTGGGGCAGCACCGCGAGCATCAGGGCGTTCATCCCGATGTTGATCGCGAACGTGGTGCCGTAGAGGAGCACGAAGCCGGCGAAGCGGGCGCTGCCGCCCTTGGTGGCGGTGAACGTGAACCGGCGGTTGAGCAGGTATGCCGTGGTGGTGCCGAGGATGAAGCTGATGGCCTTGGCCAGGTGCACCCATGTGCCGAGTGCGAGCAGGGCGTGGTAGCCGCCGAAGTCGACGATCGCGGAGAGCGCGCCGACCGCGACGAACCGGCCCAGCTGCGCGGCGAGGCCGGGCTGGGCCGGTGCGGGGTGGGTCGCGGTCACCGGTCAAGGGTATCGAGTGGCCGCGGTGCGGGCTGCGAGGACCGCCACCAGGCCGAACGCGGCGATCACCGCTCCGACCGCGGGCGGGCCGGTGACGCCGAGCGGGGTGTCGATCGCGAGCCCGCCGAGGTAGGCGCCGAGCGCGGCGCCGGTGTTCGTCGCCGACCCGCCCGCGGCGGCGGCGAGCAGTGGGGCGCCCGCGGCCTGGTCGATCAGCCGGGTCATGAAGGGCGCAACCATGGCGAACGCCCCCGCCCCGACGACGACCAGCAGGATCGTGGCCACGACCGCCGAGTGCGCCCCGATGGCCAGCCCGGCGAGTCCGGCCCCGAGCACCGCGAGGGCGATGCCGAGCACTCGGAGCTGGGCGCCCCCGAACCTGCCCCCGATGGCGTTGCCGACCAGGAGCCCGATGCCGAACAGGCCGAGCACCGCGGCGATCGCCTGCGGCGGGTAGCCGCTGGCCGACGTCAGCAGCGGCGCGATGTAGGTGTACGCCGCGAAGAGGCCACCGGGCCCGGCCACCCCGATCGCGAGCGTGAGCCACACCTGCCGGTTCCGGAACACCTGGAGCCCGCCCCGCAGGGTGGTGGGCGGGGACGGTGGCGTCGCGGGAACCGCGGCGAGGACCGCCGCCAGCGCCGCGGCCCCCAGCACGGCGACGGCCCAGAACGTTGCCCGCCACCCCGAGAGCTGCCCCACCAGCGCCCCCAGCGGGCTGCCGGCCACGTTGGCCGCCGTGCCACCGGCGAACACGAGGGCGATGGCCCGCGTCCGCAGCGACGGCGCCACCAGGTCGGCGGCGACGACCGACGCGGTGGCGAGGAACGCGCCCTGCCCGAACGCTCCGAGCACCCGGCCCGCCATGAGCAGCCCGTACGTGCCCGCCACGGCGGACAGAACGTTCCCCGCGACGAACACGGCCGCGGCGAACACCAGCAGCCGACCGCGCGGGATCCGGGTGCCCGCCACGACGAACAGCGGTCCGCCGACGACGATGGCCACGGCGTAGCCGGAGATCAGCAGGCCGGCCGTCGAGATGCCGACGCCGAGGTCCGAAGCGATGTCGGGCAGCAGGCCCGCGATCACGAACTCGGCGGTGCACATCACGAACGCGCCGGCGGCGAGCGCCAGCAGGGCGAGGCGCGGGAACGAGCGGGACACCGGCGGGGCGGCGATCGCGACGGCGGTCATGACGCACGCACCGGTGTCAGCGCGGCGGTGATGCGGGCCAGCCGTGTGCCCTGGTGGGCCGCCGCGGCGAGCACCTCCTCGGGCGGCCCTCCGGGCGATGCCACCGTGCTCAGCCCGTACGGGTTGCCGCCCGCGGCGTGGATGAGGTCGTAGTCGACGTAGCCGGTCGGCACGATGACCGAGCCCCAGTGGTGGGCCACGTGGTAGAGCGCGAGGATCGTGGCCTCCTGGCCCCCGTGCACCTCGGCGGTGCTGGTGAAGCCGGTGAACGGCTTGCCCGCAAGGTGGCCTGCCTCCCAGATCCCGCCCGTCCGGTCGATGAACTGCTTGAGCTGGGCGGCCACGTTGCCGAACCGGGTGGGCGTGCCGAAGGCGTAGCCGTCGGCCCAGACCAGGTCCTCGAGCGTGGCCTCCGGGATGTCGGCGGTGGCGTCCAGGTGGGCCCGCCACTCCGGGTCCCGGTCGACCACTCTGCCGGGCGCCGTCTCCGCCACGCGCCGCAAGCGCACGTCGGCGCCTGCGCCGGCCGCACCCTTGGCGAGCGCCTCGGCGATGGCGTGGACGTTGCCGGTTGCGGAGTAGTAGACGACGGCGATGCGCGCGCTGCGCTCGGACATCGGGTTCTCCTCTTCGGGTCGGGGTTCAGCTCACCGCGGCGAGAGCGGGGCGCGCCGCGGTCTGCAGTGCGGAGACGAGGTCGGCGAGGGCGGCGGTGTGGGCGGGGTCGCGGAGCACGTCGGTGCCGGGCTCGAACGCCCGGTCGGCCAGCGGCAACGAGAAGGAGGGCTCCAGGACCTCGCCGCCTGCGATCCGCAGCACCTTGCCGAGGTGCTCGGCCGCCCACGCGCCGCCGTAGTCGCCGGGACCGGCGCTGGTGACGCCGACGACCTTGCCGGTGAGCACCGATTCGCCGTACGGCCGCGACGCCCAGTCGAGCGCGTTCTTCAGCTGGCCCGGGATCGAGCCGTTGTACTCGGGGGTGGAGATCAGCAGCGCGTCGGCGCCTGCGATCGCCGCGCGCATGTCCGCCACGGACGCGGGGGTGTCGTGCTCGCCGTCCTCGTTGAACGGCGGGATGGCGCCCAGGCCGCACCAGAGCTCGACCCACGTGTCGTCACCCGAGACGGCGGCGGCCGCGCGCAGCAGGGAGGTGTTGACCGAGTCGGCGCGGAGGCTGCCGGAGATGGCGAGGATGCGGGTGGCGGGGCGGATGATGTCCATCGGTCTTCCTCTCGGTCCTGTCCGTTCGACGAGACCGACAGTGGGCCCCCGCGCTTACCGATCACTTCCCATCCGCTGACCGCCGGTTACGGTCGTCACCGTGCGATTCGGGGTGCTCGGGCCACTGGAGGTGTGGACCGACGCCGGTGTGCCGGTCGTGGTGCCGGGAGCGAAGGTCCGTGCCCTGCTCGCCGACCTGCTGGTGCACCGCGGCGGCCTGGTCACGGCCGACCGCCTGATCGAGGACCTCTGGGGCGCCGACGCGCCCCGCCGGCCCCTCGGGGCGCTGCAGGTGAAGGTCTCGCAGCTGCGGCGGGCCCTCGACGACGCCGAGCCGGGCGCCCGCGGGCTCGTGGTCTCGCGCGGGCCCGGTTACGTCCTCGACGTGCCGGCCTCGGCGGTGGACGCCGGCCGCTTCGCCGAGCTGGTGGCGGCCGCGCGCGGCATCGAGCGGCAGGCGGCCGTCGCGGAGCACCTGGCCGAGGCGCTCGCGCTGTGGCGGGGGCCTGCGTTCGCCGACGTCGCCGACGAGGATTTCGCCGCGCCTGCGATCGCCGAGCTCGAGGAGCTGCGCCTCGGCGCCGTCGAGCAGCACGCCGAGGCCAGGCTGGAGCTGGGTGAGGTCGACGCCGTGATCGGCGAGCTGAGCACCCTGCTCGACCAGCACCCGCTGCGGGAGAAGCTGCAGGCCACGCGGCTACGCGCGCTGTACCGCGCCGGCCGGCAGGCCGAGGCGCTGCAGCGCTACGACGAGCTGCGCGTCCGGTTCCGCGACGAGCTCGGCCTCGACCCGTCGCCCGAGCTCGTCGAGCTGCACCGGGCGATCCTGACCCAGGAACCCGCGCTGGACGCGCCCGCGCGCGAGGCGGCTGCGCGGACCAACCTGCCCGCCGGGTGGGACGAGCTGGTCGGCCGCGACGGTGATGTCGCCGACCTGCGCGTCGTGCTCGGCACGGCCCGGCTGGTGACGCTGACCGGTCCGGGCGGGGTGGGCAAGACGCGGCTGGCCATCGAGACCGCCCGCCGGCTCGTCGCCGAGATGCGCGACGGCGTGTGGCTGGTCGAGCTGGCCGGGGTCGACGGCCGCCGCGAGCACCCGATCGGCGAGCTCGCGGAGCTCGTGGCCACCGCGCTCGACCTGCGCGACGACCCCGCGACCACGGCGGCGGGGCCGCTCGACCGGATCGCTGACGCCATCGCGGATCGGCAGGTGCTGCTCCTGCTCGACAACTGCGAACAGGTCGTCGAGACCGTCGCCGAGCTGGTCGCCGCGCTGCTGCGGCGGGCACCGGGGCTCCGGGTGCTCGCGACCAGCCGGGAGCCGCTCGGCCTGCGCGGCGAGGTCGTGCGGCCGGTCCCGGCCCTCGCCGTTCCCGCCGAGGCGAGCGATCCCGCCGATGCGGCCGCCGTCCGGCTCTTCGTCGCACGCGCCGCCGCAGTGGCACCGGGGTTCGCGCTCACGCGGGCGAACTCCGCCGTCGTCGCCGCGGTGTGCCGCCGGCTCGACGGGCTCCCGCTCGCCCTCGAGCTGGCCGCGGCCCGCGTGCGCACGCTCGGCCTCGCCGAGCTGGCCGCGCGCCTCGACGACCGGTTCCGCGTGCTCGGCTCCGGCCCCCGGGACGCGCCCCGCCGCCAGCGGACGCTGCGTGCCGTCATGGACTGGAGCTGGGAGCCGCTGTCGGAGCCCGAACGGGCGGTGCTGCGCAGGCTCGCGGTCACCGCGGACGGCTGCACCGCGGGGCTCGCCGAACAGGTGTGCGCTGCCGACCCGGTCGACGGCGTCGACGTGCTCGACCTGCTGGCCCGGCTCGTGGACCGATCGCTGGTGCTGCCGGTCGACAGCGCCGGTCACACCCGGTACCGGCTGCTCGAGACCGTCGCCGCGTACGCCACTGAGCGGTTGCGGGAGGCCGGTGAGGAGGAGGCTGCCCGGTACCGCCACGCGGTGGCGTGCACGGAGCTCGCCGAACGCGCCGCGCCCCGGCTGCGCGGGCCCGACCAGCAGGAATGGCTGTCCCGGCTCGACGCGGAGACGGCGAACATGCGGGTGGCGCTGGACACCGCGGTCGCCCGGCCGGACCCGGCGCTCGCGCTGCGGCTGGTCGGCGCGCTCACCTGGTACTGGTTCGTCAGGGGCCGCCACCGTACCGCGGGCCGTTCGCTGGCGGCGGCGTTGGGAATCGCCGGGCAGGAGCGGTCGGTCGCCCGGGCCGACGCGTGCGCGGCGCTCGCCGCCGTCCGGATCCGGGAGCGAGCCGTCGATGATCCGGCGGGCCACAGCCGCGCGGTACTCGACGAGTACACCGGCCTCGACGCGCCGGGAGCGCTCGCACGCGCGCAGTGGCTGCACGCCCACGTGATGAGCGGGATCGGCGAGCTGGAAGCGGGCGAGCACCTCGCCGAGGCTGCGGTGACGACGTTCCGGGAGCGGGGCGACACCTGGGGTGCGGCCGCGGCGCTGCGCGAGGTGAGCATGTACTCGATGTCCCGCGGCAGGCTGGACGTCGCACGGCGGGCCGGGGAGGAGAGCGCGCGGCTGTTCGACGAGCTCGGTGACCGGTGGGGGCAGGCCAGTGCGGCCGAGGTGCTCGGCAACCTGGACGAGATCGCAGGCGATCAGGAGTCGGCGGCGCGACGCCACCGCGACGGCCTGCGGTGCGCCGAGGAGCTGCAGCTGTGGCCCGCCGTGATCGACCACCTCAGCCGGCTCGGCCGCATCGCCGCGCTCACCGGCGACCCCGCACTCGCCGACGAACGCCACCGCCGCGCGTTCGACCTCGCACGGGAGCAGGGCTACGAGTCCAAGGCCGCCTACGCCCAGCTCGGGCTGGGCATGGTCGCCCGCCGCACCGGCCGCTTCGACGAGGCGCAGGAGCATCTCGCTGCTCTGCACGAGTGGTACCGCACAGCAGGCTACGAACCGGGGAAGGCGATCAGCCTCGCCGAGCTCGGCTTCCTCGCCGAGCAGCGGGGCGATGCGCAGACCGCGCACCGCCTGCACGCCGAAGGGCTCGCCGCGGCGCGCCGGTCCGAAGACCCCCGCGCGGTCGCGCTCGCGCTCGAAGGGCTTGCCGGCGAGCGCGCGCTGAGCGGCGAGCACCGCCACGCCGCCCGCCTGCTCGGCGCCGCGGCGGCCGTCAGGGCAGGAGCCGGCAGGACGGACGCATCGGGCGACCGCGGGGACGTCGACCGGATCGCCGCGGCCGCGCGTGCGGCGCTGGGCGACGCGTTCGACACCGAGTTCGCCCGTGGTGCCGACCTCGACGTCGATACCGTCACCCTGTCGTCCGCGTGAGGCACTGCCGGAGCGAAGCGGAGGCAATTGAACACCGGCAGGATCGGGCGGGTGACGACCACCGGCTCCGCTGTTCGATCCCTCGCCGACGACTACGTCCGCCGGCTCGCCGACCTCGACACCCGGGTGGCGACGTCGCTGGGCATGCATCCAGGCGACGACCGCGTCCCCGACCTGTCCCCCGAGGGTCAGGACGCCACCGACGAGCTGGCCAGGACGACGCTCGCCGCCGTCGCGGCGGCGGAACCGGCCGATGACGACGACCGCCGTTGCGCCCGGCTGCTGCGCGAGCGGCTCGAGGCCCAGCTGGCCGTGAGCGACGCGGGAGAGCACCTCCGCACGGTCCGCAACATCTTCGGGCCGCACGCGCAGGTCCGGCAGCTGTTCGAGCTGATGCCCACGACCACCCCGGACGACTGGGCGGTGGTCGCGCGGCGGATGGGCAAGGTGCCGGAGGCGTTCGGCGGCTACACGGCGGCGCTCACCGAGGGGTCGCGACGCGGGCTGCACGCCGCGCCCCGGCAGGTGGAGACGGTCGTGGGCCAGCTGGACGAGTGGCTCGCCGGGGAGGGCGGCTCGTGGTTCCACTCGTTCGCGGCGAAGGCGCCGGACGGCGTCTCGGCGGCGGTGCGCTCCGAGCTGGTGGGCGCCGCCGACGCGGCCGCCGCAGCCACCGGGTCGCTGCGCGAGTACCTTGCCGGCACCTACCTGCCGGCCACGGCGGGCACCCCCGACGCCGTCGGGCCCGACCGCTACCGGCTCGGTGCCCGCGCCTCGACCGGGGCGGACCTCGACCTCGCCGAGGCATACGCCTGGGGCTGGGAGGAGTACCGGCGGCTCGACGCCGAGATGCGCCGGGAGGCCGGCGCCGTGCTGCCGGGAGCCGGCCTGCGCACCGCGATCCGTCATCTCGACGAGAACGGCCCAGCGGTGGAGGGCGTCGAGGATGTGCGCGCCTGGCTGCAGCAGATGATGGACACCGCGATCACGGAGCTGGACGGCACGCACTTCGACATCGCGCCGCCCGTGCGCGCGGTCGAGGCGATGATCGCGCCGCCCGGCAGCGCCGCGGCCCCGTACTACACGCGGCCGTCACTGGACTTCTCCCGCCCCGGCCGCACCTGGCTGCCGACGATGGGTGAGACCCGGTTCCCGCTGTGGCAGCTGATCAGCACCTGGTACCACGAGGGCGTCCCGGGCCACCACCTGCAGCTTGCCCAGTGGACCTACCTCGCCGATCGCCTCTCGACCTACCAGACGTCGATCGGCGCCGTGTCCGGCAACATCGAGGGGTGGGCGCTCTACGCCGAGCGCCTGATGGACGAGCTGGGGTACCTGACGGTGCCCGGCGCCCGGCTCGGCTACCTCGACGCGCAGCAGATGCGCGCGGTGCGGGTCGTGATCGACATCGGCATGCACCTGCAGCTCCGGGTGCCGGACGGCTCCCCGCTCCACGCCGGCGAGACCTGGACCCCGGAGATCGCGCGCGAGTTCTTCGGTGCGCACTCCGGACGGCCCAGCGCCTTCCTGGACAGCGAGATCGTGCGCTACCTCGGCTGGCCGGGCCAGGCGATCAGCTACAAGCTCGGGGAGCGCGCCTGGCTCGCCGGCCGCGATGCGGCACGGAAGGCCCGCGGTGCCGGCTTCGACCTCAAGGCCTGGCACGCCGCCGCGCTGTCGCTGGGCAGCCTCGGCCTGGACGACCTCACCGACGAGCTCGCGCGGCTCTAGAGACCTGGACCTCGAGCCCGTCCAGGATGAGCTCGAGCCCGAACCGCCACCCGTTGTCCTCCGACCGGCCGGACCGGGTGGCGGCCAGCACGGACGCGTAGTCGGCGTTGCGCCGCGCGAGCTGCTCGCGCAACGAGCCGGAGCCCTTCCCCGGGGTCCACGGCTGCGTGCCGGACACCGTTCCCGACAGCGTGTTGCGCACGTGCGCGCACAGCAGCAGGACGGCGTCCATCTGCTGGGGGCCGGTGAGGCCTGCCTCGGCGAGCACCTCGACCGGACACTCGATCCAGGCGACCTCGCGCGGCCCCATCACCCGGTCCCCGACGGTGGCCTGCGGCAGCCACGGGTGGCGCAACCAGTTCTCGCGCAGCAGCCCCGCCCACTCCTCGATCCGGGCCCGCCAGCCGGTGCCGCTCAGTTGCGGCGGCTCTCCGACCGCGGCCTCGATCGTGACGGCGAGCAGCTGGGCCTTGCCCGACACGTACCGGTACAGCGCCATCTTGGTGACTCCGAACGCGTCGGCCACGCGCTGCATGGACACCGAGTCGAGCCCGTCGGCGTCGGCGATCCGCACGGTCGCGTCCGCGATCGCGGCGATCGAGAGCGACGGCCGCGGCCCGCGGGTCGGTCGGCTCGGTGCGCCCCAGAGCAGCTCGATGACCTGTCCGGTGTCGTCGTCCATCCGTTCTCCGATCCGCTCTTGCCCCCGCGCCGGTCTTGCCGTAAACAGTATCCGCCAGATACTGTTTCTGCGGTACACAGTACCGCATGTCGAGGGGGAATCGACGTGCATGCAGCCTCGGTCACACACGTCCGCTGCGGCGTCGTCGGCTCTGCCGCGAGGTGACAGCCGACCGATCAGTTCCGGGCGGCCGCGCGGTCTCCACACCAGAAACCCCACCTGAGGAGAGAGTTCATGGGATCCATCAAGTCCGGCCTGTTCATCTCGCTCGACGGCGTCATCGAGTCGCCGGAGACCTGGCACTTCGACTACTGGAACGACGAGATGGGAGCCGCCGTCGGCGCGCTGATGGAGGGCAACGACGCGATGCTGCTGGGTCGCAAGACCTACGACGGGTTCGCCGAGTACTGGCCGCAGGCCGACCCGGACGACCCGATGACCAAGCAGATGAACGACTCGCAGAAGTACGTGGTGTCGAACACCCTCACCGAGGCGACCTGGGAGAACTCAACCATCGTCAGCGGTGACGTGAAGGCGGAGCTGACCAGGCTCAAGCAGGACAAGCAGCTCGGTACGACGGGCAGCGCCGTCCTGGTCCAGTGGCTGGTCGAGCAGGGGCTGGTCGACGAGCTGCACCTGCTCGTGCACCCGGTCGTGGTCGGGGAGGGCCAGAAGCTGTTCGCGAACGGGGCGAAGGTGCCGCTGAAGCTCATCTCCGCCACCACGTTCACCACCGGCGTGGTGCACCTGGTCTACGGGCCCGCGACCAGCTGATCGTCGAAGGGACACCAGCCATGTCACTCGCCCGGGTTCACAACTTCGCCATCTCGCTCGACGGCTTCGGCACCGGTGAAGGGCAGAGCCGCGACCTGCATTTCGGTCACGCCGGAGAGCGGCTGCACGAATGGATGTTCGCCACCGGGTGGTGGACGCCCGGCGGCAGCGGCGGCGTCGACGACGCGTTCGTCCGGCGGCACGACGAGGGGATCGGCGCCGAGATCATGGGCGCCGGCAAGTGGGGCCACCCCGGATGGCACGAGGACCCGGAGTGGAAGGGCGCCTGGGGTCCCAACCCGCCGTTCCACACGCCGGTCTTCGTCCTCACCCATCACACGCGCCCGCCGATCGAGATGGAGGGCGGCACGACCTACCACTTCCTCGACGCCTCGCCGGCCGAGGCGCTCGAGGTCGCCCGCGAGGCCGCGGGCGACCGGGACGTGCGGATCGGCGGGGGCCCCACCGTGATCCGCGAGTTCCTCGCGGCCCGGCTCATCGACCACATGCACGTCGCGGTGGTGCCGATCCTGCTCGGCAGGGGCGTGCCGCTGTGGGACGGCCTGGAGGGCCTCGAAAAGGACTACCAGGTCGAGGCCACCGCCTCGCCCAGCGGGGTCACGCACCTGACGTTCACCCGCAAGGGGGCCTGAGATGGGCAGGATCGTGGTCACCGAGTTCATCTCGCTCGACGGCGTCGTCGAGGCCCCGGGCGGTGAGGACTTCAAGTACCCGAACTGGACGTTCGCGTTCGACCGGGGCGACGACGGCGAGCGGTTCAAGGTCGACGAGGCGCTCGGGGCCGAGGCGTTGCTGCTCGGCCGCAGGACCTACGAGGGCTTCGCCGCCGCCTGGCCGGCCTACGAGGGCGAGCTCGCCGACAAGTACAACGGCATGCCCAAGTACGTGGTCTCGCGCACCCTCACCGATCCCTCGTGGAACAACACCCGTGTGCTCGGCGGCGACCTCGTCACGGAGGTGACTGCGCTGAAGGGGGAGGTGGACGGTGAGCTCCAGGTCGCGGGGAGCATCCAGCTCGTGCAGGGGCTCATCGCGAACGACCTGGTCGACGAGATCCACCTCATGACGTTCCCGGTCATCCTCGGCACGGGACGACGGCTGTTCGGGGAGACCCCCGACAAGTCGACGTGGAAGCTGACGGAGTCGAGGACGGTCGGCGAGGGGATCCCGATCACGATCTTCCAGCGGGTGGATCAGAAGTAGCGGCCCGCGATGCGGTAGCGCCGCCGCACCGTCACCGAGCCCATCCCGGCCCGGCCGTGCACCACGAAGTGGGGCACGCCGGGCCGGGGGACGGACGGGACGCTGCTCTTCACCGTGCCCATGCTCGCCACGACGTCGTCGACGTTCGCGGTGGAGTCGTCCGGCACGAGGAGCTTCGCCGACCCGGCGCCCAGGTCGACCTCGATGTCCACCACGGCGTGCGGGATGACCGTGTCGCAGAAGTCGAGCACCACCGAGCCCATCGCGCTCAGCAGACGCAGCCGCGCCGGCACGTCCCACGACCCGCTGCGTTTGATGGTCGACATCCCCGCGCGCAGCACCAGCGGTGGCGCGTCCGACGGCACCGCGAGCGCCGGCCGGTCGACGAACGCGTCGGGGTCCGGCAGGTCGACGAACGGCGGGCGCAGGTCGGACTCGTAGCGCGCCGCGTAGACCATGTCGAGCCGTTCCTCCAGCTCGCTCAGGGTGATGCGGCCCTCGGCGAGCGCCTGGTGCAGCCGCTGGGCCGCCCGCTCGCGGTCCGCGTCGGAGATGCGGAACCCGCGGGACTCGGACGGCGGCTCGCTCACGGCGCGAGCCTAACGGCGCGACGCAGCCGCGACCGGGCTTAGGGAGCGTGCTGAAGAACCACGACCTACTACGCGACGCCAAGGCGGCCACCTCGCTGCGTTGTCGTCGTCGCCGATACAACCCGGTACGGGACTCCTCCTCCGCCTTGCGATGTGGCCACCTGGCCGCCGCTCGCTACGGCCGCGGTTCTTCAGCACGCTCCCAGCGCTACCCTGGCCCGCGATGCCGGAATCGACGAGCTTGCGCGGTTGGGGACGTACCGCGCCCACCACCGCGAAGGTGCTGGTCCCCCGCTCCCCCGACGACGTGTCGGCCGCGATCGAGACCGCAGGCCCGCGCGGCGTCATCGCGCGAGGTCTCGGCCGTTCCTACGGCGACCCGGCGCAGAACGCGGGCGGCACCGTCCTGGACATGACGGGCCTCGCCACGATCCACTCCATCGACGCCGAGACCGGCCTCGCGGACCTGGACGCGGGCGTCAGCCTGGACACCCTCATGCGCGCCGCGCTGCCGCACGGGCTGTGGGTGCCGGTGCTGCCCGGCACCCGGCAGGTCACGATCGGCGGCGCGATCGGCGCCGACATCCACGGCAAGAACCACCACACCAAGGGCAGCTTCGGCAACCACGTCCGCTCGATGGACCTGGTCACGGCCGACGGAACCGTGCGGCACCTCACTCCCGACGGCCCGGATTCCGAGCTGTTCTGGGCCACGGTCGGCGGGATGGGCCTCACCGGCGTGGTCGTGCGCGCCACCGTTGCGCTGCACCGCACCGAGTCGGCGTACTTCGTGGTGGACACCGACCGCACGGCCGACCTCGACGAGCTGATGGGCCTGCTCACCGACGGCTCGGACGACACGTACGGCTACTCGGCCGCCTGGTTCGACACCACCACCACCGGCGCGCAGCTCGGGCGGGCCGTGCTCACCCGCGGCTCGCTCGCGACGGTGGACCAGCTGCCCGCGAAGCTGCGCAGCGAGCCGCTGAAGTTCGACGCGCCGCAGCTGCTGTCGTTCCCCGACGTCTTCCCCAACGGGCTCGCCAACCGCTACACGCTGCGGGCTTTCAGCGAGCTCTGGTACCGCAAGGCACCGAAGCGCCAACGCGGCGCGATCCAGAACATCACGGCCTTCTACCAGGTGCTCGACCTGTTCGGGGACTGGAACCGCGTGTACGGCTCACGCGGCTTCCTGCAGTACCAGTTCCTCGTGCCGTTCGGCGAGGAGCCGACGTTCCGCCGGATCGTCGAGAAGATCGCCGCGTCGCCGCACGCGTCCGGGCTCAACGTGCTCAAGCGGTTCGGGGCGGGCAACCAGGCGCCGTTGTCGTTCCCCCAGCCGGGCTGGACGATCACGGTCGACTTCCCGATCGCCCGCGGCCTGCACCAGCTGTGCGAGGAGCTGGACGAGCTGGTGCTCGGCGCGGGTGGGCGGTTCTACCTGGCGAAGGAGTCGCGGGTGAGCGCGGCGAAGTTCCGCAGCGGCTACCCGCGCTTCGACGAGTGGCGCAAGGTGCGCGACGCCGCAGATCCCGAAGGGGTCTTCGCCTCCGACATGTCCCGCAGACTGGAGCTGACCAAGTGATCGACAGCTGGAGCGCACCGACATGATCGATGCCGTGGGCAACCCGCAGAGCATCCTGCTGCTCGGCGGCACCTCCGAGATCGGCCTGGCGGTCGTCGAGGGGTTCGCGAGCGACCGGCCGCTGCGGGTGGTGCTCGCCGCCCGCCCGTCGGAGCGGCTCGACGCCGCCCGCGCCCGGCTGGAGGCGCGCGGCTGCGCCGTGGAGCTCCTCCCGTTCGACGCCGAGGCCCTCGACAGCCACGCCGAGGTGGTGCGCAAGGCCTTCACCGGCGGCGACATCGACGTGGCGGTCGTGGCGTTCGGCCTGCTCGGCGACAACGAGCAGGCCTGGACCGATGTCTCGGCAGCCGTGCGGCTCGCCCAGGTGAACTACACGGCGGCGGTGTCGGTCGGCGTCGTGCTCGCCGAGCGGATGCGCGAGCAGGGCCACGGGTCGATCGTGGCGTTCTCGTCGGTGGCAGGCGAGCGCGCCCGCCGTTCCAACTTCGTGTACGGCTCCACGAAGGCCGGGCTGGACGCGTTCTACTCCGGGCTCACCGAGGCGCTGCGTCCCCACGGGGTGACCGTCACGGTGGTGCGCCCCGGTTTCGTGCACACCCGGATGACCGAGGGGAGGCGGCCCGCGCCGCTGTCCACCACCCCCGAGGCCGTCGCCGCGATCACCGTCGACGCCGTCCGCAGGCATCGCGAGCTGGTCTGGGCTCCCGCGCCGCTGCGTCTCCTGATGAGCGTGCTGCGGCACCTGCCGCGTTCGGTGTTCCGGCGGCTTCCCGCCTGACTCGGATGTCGAGAACCGCACGGCGGCTCCGACCTGTCCGTGCGAGCCGACCCGGATAGGAGCGAACCGCCGTGAAGTACATGCTGATCATGCAGCTGAACCCCGCCGCCTTCGACGCGCTCACCGACGAGCAGCGCACGGAGATCATGGAGGGGCACCAGGCGTTCATGGACACCATCAAGGCGTCGGGCGAGATGGTCGAGACCAACGCCCTCGCCGAGCCGGCCCGGAGCGCCGTGGTGCGGGTGCGCGACGGGGTGCCGGTGGTGACCGACGGGCCCTACCTCGAGTCCAAGGAGTTCATGGGGGGCTACTACGTCGTGGACTGCGCCACCCGTGAGCGAGCACTGGAACTGGCCGCCCTGATCCCGGATGCCGGGGTGGAGGGCCTGGGCATCGAGGTCCGCCCGATCATCTTCTCGGCGGGCCCGACCGACTGAGTTGCAGCAAGGCCACCTTCGCGCAACCCGTTGCGTGAAGGTGGCCTTGCTGCAATCCCCTCGCTCCCCGCGTGGTCAGTTCCCGGCGTGCAGGTAGTTGCCCCGGATGTACTCGGCACGCTCGTAGTCGGCCCAGAGGTCCAGCTCGCTGCGGTGCGCCGCCCGCCGCCGCTGGGCCTTGACCAGCGCCGCCGCGAGCGTCGCGGGCCGCGTGGCCGACGCGGCGTGGCGCGGCTGCGGAAGGGGTTCGTCAAGCCAGCCGGCGGCCCTGGCTCGGCGCTTCGCGGCGAACCGCGCCGCCGCGGTGGCCAGCGCACCGTCCGAGGATGCCCCCACGTCCGGCAGGGTCAACGGCCGGGCACGCAGGATCCCCAGTGCGACGGCGGTGCGGATCGGCAGCCGCTCGACGGCCGGGGTGAGGGCGCGCAGCCCGCGCCTGCTCGGCTCCTCGACGAACCGGTAGGTCAGCGCGGCGACACCCAGCGTGGCCAGCAACACCTGCACCCCGACGACGTGGGCGAGCGCGGTGTGCGGAGCCAGTAGTGAGTAGCGCTCCAGCGCCAGCCAGTACACCTCGAAGAGCGGGATGTGCACGAGGTAGAGGCCGTACGACACCCGGCCGCCGTAGACCAGCGCGGGGGTGGACAGCAGCATCGCCGGGCCGCGGTCGGCCACCGCGAGCGCCGCCACGAGCACCGGGAACAGCACGATCACGGCGCCGCCCCGGCCGGGGCCCGCGAGCTCCCCGAGCAGCAGACCCCCGGCCAGCACGATCGGCAGCACCGCCGCGATGGCCGAAGCGGTGCGCAGGGCCGTCGACGTCCGGGGCAGCTTGCGCACGGCGAGGTAGGCGAGCGCGCCCGCCCCGAACCCGCACAGGATCCGCACGAGCCAGCTCCACGGGAAGTACGGGCTGCCGGTGGCGAGGTACGCCCAGGTCATGGGCACCATCAGCAGCGACGAGCCGCAGGCGAGCACCACCACCGGAAGCCCGCGCATCCGGTGCAGCACGAGCGCGGCCACCGGGAAGAGCAGGTACGCGAGCCACTCGGCGCTGATCGACCAGGTGGAACCCACCCACGAGGCCCCGTCGAAGCGGGGGTCGTCCCAGAGCTGCACCAGTACGAGCTGCTGCAGGTACTGGCCGACGTCGAGCACCGGCTGTACGGACTGGAACGCGATGACCTCGTCGCCACCGAGCGTGGCGCGCGCGATCAGCCAGACCCCGAACACGTGCAGCACCAGCAGGTACACCGGCCACACCCGGCAGGCGCGTGCCCACAGGAAGCGGGCGGTGGCCCTGGCGCGCACGCGAGGGCCGAGCTTGTCGAGGTAGGTGTAGGCGATCACGAACCCGCTCAGCACGAAGAAGAGGTCCACACCGAGCGCGCCCGCGGTGATCAGCGGCCCCAGCACGTCGACCACCTCGGCGACCCCCGGCAGCGGCGTGAAGTGGAAGTGGAACAGCACCACCCACACCGCCGCGACCGCCCGCAGCCCTGTCAGGCCTCGGATTTCACCGGAGGATGCCGCTCGAGTACCGGATGGGGTGGCCGCAGGGCAAGGGGTCGTCACGTTCGGAAAAACGAAGCCTGGCTAACCAGCGGTGCGAGTGACACCCGGAACGTACCGGCTTGGCCGCCGTCCTCACGGAGCGCTTCCGGCCGCGTCATCCATTCGGCCGGATACCCGTTCGTGTTTCGGCGCGCCTCGCACCGTCGGCGAGCACGGTGTGCTACCAGGAATCGAGGTGCAGCACGGTGTCCAGGGGCTCGCGCGGCGCAGGCCGGAACGTCTCACCCGTGTAGTACGCCGTGGGCAGCAGCACTCCCTGACGCACGTTCTGCGGGATCCCGAGCAGCTCCCCGATCTCCTTCTCGTAGGCCAGGTGCAGGGTGGTCCAGGCGCTGCCCAGCCCGCGAGCCCTGGCGGCGAGCTGGTAGCTCCAGGCGGCGGGGAGCAACGAGCCCCACAGGCCCGCCTGGTTGCCGGCCGGCAGCTCCGCCACGGTGAGGCACCCGAGCACGAGCACCGGCACGTCGCCCATCCGCTCCGCGAGGTGGTCGGCGGAGCTCGCCACGCGGCTGCGGACGACCTGCCGCTCGGCCGAGAGCGTCGCGATCCGTTCGTTCCGGACGGCGCGGTAGCGGTCGTAGGACTGCTTGTAGTAGTCGCCGATGGCGCGCCGCCGATCCGCGTCGGTCACCACGATCCAGTGCCAGCCCTGCTCGTTGCTCCCGGTGGGCGCCTGCAGCGCCACCTCGAGGCACTCGCGGACCAGCTCGATCGGCACGGGCCGGTCGAGGTCGAGGCGCTTGCGCACCGAACGCGTGGTGGTGAGGAGCTCATCGGGGCTCAACGGGAGCGTCATGCCCCCGATCATGCCTCCGCAGGCCTCATCCGGAAGAGGCTTAGGCTTCGCGCGTGCTCTCACGGTCGGCTCCCGGCCTGCGCCGGGCCGCCGGCCCGCTCGGACTGCTCGCGGTGCTCGCGGCGGTGGCGTTCCCGCTCGCTCCGGTCGAGCAGCCCGAGGCCGTCTACTCCTGGACCGCGGCGGAAGGCGACGCCGCGATCCCGCTGCTGCCCTACCAGCCCGTCGAGCTGACCGCCGAGACGAGCTGCTCGGCCGCTCGGGAGGCCGCTCCCGGCCAGGTGCTGCTGTCCACGGTGCCGCAGCGGCCGGACGTGGCGGGCGAGCCCCTGCGCGGCCTGCGGCTCACAGCGGACGGCGGGGCGCTGCGGGTCGAGAGCGCCGGTGTCGATCTCGGCACGGCGGAGCTGCCGGGCGGCGACTGCACGCTGTCGGTCGTCTCCGACCCGGCCCGCACGTCCGTCCTCGTCGACGGCGCGCCTGCGCTCGTGCGGGACGGCGACGTGCGGCCCGACGTCGCGGGCGCGTTCTCCGAGGTCCGCTCCGGGGTCGCGCTGCGCCTGACCACCGACACCCGCTTCGAGACGAGGATCTCCCCGCTGAAGGCCGCGATCGGCGTGCTCGGCGGGCTCGCGCTGCTCGGCATGCTGGTGGTGCTGCACCGGATCGATCGCACGCGGCGCGTCCGGCTGCTCCCCCGGCACTGGTGGCGGCCCCGGCCGGTGGACGGCGCCGTCGCCGCCGTGCTCGGGGTGTGGTGGGCCATCGGGGCGATCACGGTGGACGACGGCTACATCGCGGGCATCGTGCGCAGCACCGGCAGCAACGGCTTCGTGGGCAACGCCTACCGCTGGCTGAACGCGCCGGAAGCGCCGTTCAGCTGGTTCTACGACCTCTACCACCTGTGGTCCCTCGTCTCGTCCTCGACGCCGTGGATGCGCCTGCCGTCCACGGCGCTGGGGCTGCTCTGCTGGTGGCTGCTCTCCCGGCTGACGCTGCCCCGGCTCGGCCGGTTCGCGACCCGGCGCTGGGTATCGTGGATCGCCGCGCTGGCGTTCGCCGCCTGGTGGATCCCGTTCGGCCTCGGGCTGCGGCCCGAACCGTGGGTCGCGGTGGGTGCGCTCGCGGTGTACCTCGCCGTGGAGCGCGCCCTCGCGACGGCGCGCCTGCTGCCCCTCGCCGTCGGGCTCGTGCTGGCCGGTGCGACGACCGCGCTGACGCCGGGCGGGCTGCTCGCCTTCACCCCGTTCCTCGCCGCGGGACGCTCCCTGCTGGCGCAGCTGCGCGCCCGGCGCGACCTGCGCCCGCTGCCGCTGCTCGCCGTGCTGGCGGCCGCCGCGGCGTCGGCGGTGTTCCTGATGGTCCCCGACCAGAGCCTCGCCGGGATGCTGGAGGCCGTCCGGGTGCGCACCGCCGTCGGCGGCGGCCAACCGTGGTTCGAGGAGACCGATCGGTACCGTCGCCTGCTCGACTGGACGTTCCAGGGCTCGATCGGCCGCCGGGCCGCGGTGCTGGGCACGCTGCTCGCGGCCGTGGGCGTGCTGTGGTCGCTCGGGCGCACCGCCACCGGGATCGCAACCGGCCCGGCCCGGCGGCTCGTCGTCGGGCTCCTGCTGAGCATGGCGACCTTGGCGCTGGCGCCGACGAAGTGGACCCAGCACTTCGGCGATCTCGCCGGCTACGGCGCCGCCGTGCTCGTGCTGGGCGCGGCGGTGGGGTCGGCGCCGCTGCGGGCCCGGCCGCGTGCGTTCGTCGCAGGGCTGGCCGCCACCACCGTCGTCACCGCGATCGTCCTGGCGGCCTACAACCTCTGGCCCTACCAGGGTGCGTGGTTCACCCCCACGTTCAGCACCATCGCTCCCCGCATCCTCGACGTCCCGCTCGCCACGATCGCACTCGTGGCCGGCGCCGCGCTCGTCGTTCCCCTGTTGGCGCGGTGGACGTGGCAGCGGGCGGGTGGCGAGCCAGAGAGCCCGCTGCCCCGCAGGCTGCCTGCGCCCGCGCCCGTCCTCGCCGTCGTGCTCGCCGGCGTGCTCGCACTGCAGGTGCTCACCGTCGTGCGGGTGGCGGTGACCCACCGCGACAGCTACACCCCCGCCTCGGACACGATCTCCACGCTGCGCGGCAGGCCGTGCGGGCTGCAGGAGCGGCTGTCGGTGGAGACGGACCCCGCGGCCGGGCTGCTGCCCGTCGCCGACGGCCCGCCCGGCACGACGGTCTCGGTCGAGACGGTCCCGGTCGACGTCGGTGGGCGCCTCGTGCCGGGGGTGGCCGTGGCCGGCCGGAGCACCACACCGTGGCTCACGCTCACCCCCGAGCAGCGGACGCAGGCCCTCCCCGTCGTCGTCACGACGTCCGGGACGCTGCAGGCGGACGACGGGCTGTTCCTCGAGTTCGGCGACGGAACGCGCGTGCTCGAACGCAGGCGCATCGCGCCGGAACTGCCGGCCCGGGACGACGTCCGGGAGCTCGCGCCCGCCGCGGCCACGACGGTGCGGCTCGCCGTCGACGCGCCGGACACCGCCCGCGCCGTGGCGACGCTGCCGCGGTCGCCGCGGCTGACCCCGATGACGGAGCTCCTGCCACCGGTGCGCAGCGCGCTCCTCGACTGGCCGGTGGCGTTCCTGTTCCCCTGCCTCTCCCCCGAGCCGCTGCCGGTGGGCACCGCGGCACTCCCGGAGTGGCGCGTGGGCCCGCCGATGGACAACACGGAGACACACATCACCTATCAGCCCGAGTACGGCGGACCCTTCGTCGCACCACGGCTGCTGATCACCGAACGGCGGATGCCCACCTATCTCGCCGGTGATCCACTCCGGGACGCGGTACAGCTCTACCGCTGGGTACCGACGCAGCCACTCGCGCGTCCCGAGCCGGTGGTCACCTGGCATACCGTGACAGGCTGGCAGCAGGACGGTCACCCGCGGGTGCCGGGGATCGACCCGGTCGGGTGACCCCCCGGACCGGGGCTCGCGCCGGACGGCCCCCACAATGACCCCGGAAAGGGCACCTGACGACCGGAGGACGGCCGCGCGCATGCTTCGCACATCGGACAGCACGGATCGGGCCAACCCGCCCGCGACGGAGGAGCACCCGGAGCGGCGGGCCGACCGGACCTCGGCCCGCCTGCTGGCGCAGCGCGGGCTGTTCTTCGGGCCGTCCGCCCTCGTGCCCGAGGACCTGTACTCGAGGGTCGAGCGGGGCACGGCCCGCCGCGAGCGGGACCGGGTGGCGCTCGCCCCCGGCTCGCTGGTGAGCACCAACACCTACTTCGGCCGCTTCCACGCCACCTACTGGCAGCGCTGGACCGACATCGGCGAGGTCGAGGTCTCGGCCGTGGCCACCGGCACCGGCAGGCTGAAGTTGATGGCGTCGGACACCAACAAGGTGTGGCGGATCGTCGCGGCCGTCGACGTGCGGGACGGCGAGGCCGTCCCGGTGCGCCTCGTCGGCCCCGTCGACCGGTTCGTCGACGGCGGCGGCATGTGGCTCGAGATCACCACGGAGACCGGCGAGCTCACCGTCTCCGACGTGCGTTGGACCGTGGCCGCCACCCGCCCGGTGCCGCCCACGGACATCGCCATCACCACCCACAACCGCGTCGACGACTGCCTCAACACCCTGCAGGCGCTCGCCCGCGACCCCGAGGCGTTCGAGCGCATCCGCACGGTGCACGTCGCCGACCAGGGCAGCGACCCCATCGAGTCGCGCGAGCGGTTCGGCGACATCGCCGCCGCGCTCGGCGAGCACCTGAAGTACGTCCGCCAGCCCAACCTCGGTGGTGCGGGCGGCTTCGCCCGCGGCATGCTCCACGCCACCGAGGGCGCGCCCGACGAGCAGGCGGACGTCCTGCTCATGGACGACGACGTGCACCTGGAGCCGGAGCTCCTCGTGCGGCTCACGGCGTTCGCGGCCAGCACGCGGCACCCGATGATCGTCGGCGCGCAGATGCTCAACCTGCTGCACCCCGGCCACCTGCACATCTCGGCCGAGTACGCCGACCCCGAGGTGCTGCTGATGGGGCTGAAGATGCCCGGCGCCCTCCGCGAGGCCTACCTCCTGGGTCTGGACGACCGGCAGCTGCCGGTCAACCAGGAGCGCCGCGTCGACACCGAGTACAACGGCTGGTGGTCCTGCCTGATCCCGGCCGCGGTCATCCGCGCGATCGGCTACCCGCTGCCGCTGTTCCTGCAGTGGGACGACATCGAGTACGGCTACCGGGCCCGCGCGAACGGGTTCCCCACCGTCTCCCTCCCCGGTGCCGGCGTGTGGCACGCCGACTTCGGGTGGAAGGACGGCGACGAGTGGCAGCGCTACTTCACCATCCGCAACGGCCTGATCATGGCCGCGCTGCACAGCGGCTTCTCGATCCGCCGGATCACCGGGCGGCTCACGGAGCTGGTGTCCCACCAGCTCGTGGCCATGCAGTACGGGATGACGGCCACGCTCCTGCAGGCCGTCGAGGACTTCCTGGACGGCCCGGAGGTCCTCTGGGACGGCTCGGCAGGCGCACTCGCGCGGGTTCGCGAGATCCGGAAGGCCTACCCGGAGACCGTGATGCACCCGATGTCCGAGGCGGGCGGTGAGTTCCACGACCGGCCGGTGATCCGGGCGGCGAACGAGCCCGGCTCCGAGACCCTCACGTTCCTGAAGCGAGCCGCCTACCACCTGACCGGCCGCTCGGCGTACCGCACCGGCGCCGTCCCCGCGGGCGACGCGCACTGGTGGCACGTCTCCCTGTTCGAGCGCGCGATCGTCACGGACATGTCCGAGCAGGGCTTCCGGGTCCGCATTCGCGACAGGCAGACGGCCCTCCAGCTCGGCAAGCGCGCGGCGCTCCTCCTGCGCCGCTTCGTGCGCGAGGCGCCCGCGGTGGCCGGACGCTACCGGGCGGAGCTGGGGCGGCTGTCCAGCCGGGAGAACTGGGAACGGCTCTACGAGCTGAAGAACTGACGACAGGGCATCAGCCCCTGGCGAGTGGGTAGGAGTGCTCGTACCCACTCGCCAGGCACGCTCAGTTCTTCCGGTCGAACACCTCACGGGCCCACGCCTCGCGGCTGGTGAGCTCGGGCAGCGCGGCGCGGTAGCGGCGCTGCAGGTCGGGCCACGCCTTCGCCACGTGGCGGTACTCCCTCACCGCGCTCCTGAGCATGGACCGGAACAGCGCCGGGTCGCGGCGGCGGAAGGTGACCCCCCGCCCGTCCGGAGTGGCGACGGTGGCGGAGTCGAGCCGGGAGAGCACGAACCACTGCGCGTGCCGGGCCGGCACGTTGCGCTGGGGCACCACCTGGTGGCCGGGGTCGGGGGTGCGCAGGTTGTGCAGCACGCCCCGCGCGAGGCCCTTCACGGCCGCGACCTTGCCGGACGGCGGCTCCGGGAACACCTGGGCGGACAGCGCGTCGAGGTCGGACAGCGGCACCTGCGTGGCCGAGTCGAGCGGCCTGCCGTCGTCGTACTCGGCGCGCTTCGCGCGGATCTCCCCGAGCACCGTCGGCAGCTTCGGGAACAGGTGCTCTGGGCCGGCCAGGAAATCGCGCAGCGCCATCTCCTGCAGCGCCACCGCCGAGTACTCCAGGAGCAGCAGGTGGCGCAGCGTGCGCTTGAGCGTGTCGCGCAGCAACGCGGTGGGGTTGTCGGGCCCGTGCAGCGCGGCCGCGACGAACCGGTTGCGGTAGTGGAAGTAGGCCTGCCAGTCGCTCGTGTCGTCCTTCTCGAGGAACGACATGTGCCAGATCCCGATGCCGGGCACGGTGGCCGTGCGGTAGCCCTTCGCCCGGGCGCGCAGGCCGTACTCGGCGTCGTCCCACTTGATGAACAGCGGCAGCGGCATGCCGACGTCCTCCGCGACGACACGCGGGATCAGGCAGGTCCACCAGGCGTTGTAGTCGACATCGGTGCGGCGGTGCAGCCACGGGGTCTGGCGCAGGGGCTGCTCGGCCAGGTCGTGGTGCGGCTCCGTGCCGGGCGCGTTGCGCCACAGGAACGTGCCCCGGTCGACGACCTCGCCCATCGTCGAGAGCTGAGACCGGGCCTGCAGCGACAGCATCTGCCCGCCGACGAGCATCGGTGAGCGGGCGTAGCGGGAGAAGGCGACGGCCCGCAGCACCGAGTCCGGCTCGAGCAGGATGTCGTCGTCCATGTAGAGGATCTGCTCGCAGTCGGTGTGCTCGAGCGCCTCGTACATGATCCGCGCGTAACCCCCGGACCCACCGAGGTTGGGCTGGTCGATGATCTTCAGCCTGTCCCCCAGGGCGGCGGCGGCCTGCTCGAAGCCCGGCTCGTCGCGCACCTTCTTCGTGCCCTGGTCCGGGATGATCACCGCGGTGATCGCCTCGCGCACGAGCGGGTCCTCGCCCAGTGCGGTGAGGGTGGCCACGCAGTCGCCCGGGCGGTTGAACGTGGGCGTGCCCACCGCAACCGCGGCCCGGCCCGACGGCTCGTCGGCGGCGTACCAGCCACCGGCGTGCAGGGTGAGCTCGCCCTCGTCGGTGGTGAGGTCGAACCAGTACCAGCCGCCGTCCTCGAACGGCCGCAGGTCGAGCGGCATGTCGAGCTCCTGGCGGCCCGACACCACGACACCGCGCTCGAAGATGGTGGAGCCGTCGGACTTGGTGCGGTAGACGTCCACCCGGCCGTCACCCTGGAGGGACAGCTTCAGGTGCACCTCGGTGAGCCGGCTCCAGCGCCGCCAGTACCCGGCCGCGAACGCGTTGAAGTAGGCGGCGAAGGAGACCTCGCTCTGCTCCGGCACCACCGCCGACGTCCGTGACGTGGCGCGCAACCGGCGGGCGCTGAGTGTCGAGCCGCCGAGGCTGACCTTCTTCGGAACCGCACCGCCTGCGACGTCCGGCACCGTCGCGAGCCGGATCCCCGTCCGCTCGTCGACGTAGAGCGCGCGGACGCTCATCGGATCGCCCGTACGGGGCAGGATCACCCGCTGCAAGAGGTGGCCCTCGGGCACGGGCGGCGTCGCACCACGGCGACGCGCCGGCTTGGGGCGGGGCGGCGTCTCGGAGATCGTCATCGAGGGTGGGTCCTGTGTCGTCGAGGGCCGGGGCACGTTTCCGTGCATGCTCTGCGCCCGAGGGTAGCGACGGCGCGACGGGCCGCTCGCCGCCGGGGCGCGGCTCCCGTGTGGCCCAGGTCATGGCGTCCCACCTGCGCGTCGGGGAGGATCGGCCGCATGTCCCCGGCCGCGACGTTCCGGGCGCGACGCCACGTCGACCTCCGTCGGCAGGCGAGCGCGCTCTGTGCGGCCCCTGCCGCACGGGTCTGACGCACTTCGGACGCCCGCGCGGCCACGCCGCCCGCACCTCGCTCGACGGCAGGGACGTCCATGCCCACCACCCTCCTCCCGACCCCTCGTGACGGCGGCGCTCGGCAACCCGACACCGGCGACGGCCGGCGGAGCCAGAGCGCGGCCGCCGTTCTCCGCGCCGTGCTCGACCGGGGACCGGTCGCGCGCAGCACCGTCGGCAGGCTCACCGGCCTGAGCGCCGCTGCCGTGAGCCGCCAGCTCGCCGACCTCGCCGACCTCCGCCTCGTGCGCGAGCGGCCGGTCCGCGCACCGCGGCCGGCTGTCGGTCGCCCGCACGTACCGGTCGACGTGGACGTCCGCCACCACGTCGCCGCCGGCGTGCACATCGCGGTGCTGCACACCACGCTCGTCCTCATGGACCTGCGCGGGCGCGTCCTGGTCCAGGAGCGCGAGCCGCACGGCCCGGACCGGTCGGCGCCCGCCGTGCTCGCCGGCCTGGCCACGCGCACGGCCGAGTTCCTCGATGCGCACGCGGGCGGCCGCAGGCCGCTGGGCGTTGGCGTGGCCACCGGGGGCTGGGTGGATCCCGCCCGGGGTGTGGTGGTCCGCCACCGCGGGCTCGACTGGCGGGACGTCCCGGTGGGTGCGCTGCTCGGGCAGCGGCTGAGCCTGCCGGTGAGCGTGGACGGGCACGCCCGCGCTCTGGCACGGGCCGAACAGCTGTTCGGCGCCGAACGCGAGCGCGCGCGCTCGAGCCTCGTGCACCTGTTCGTCGGCAACGTCGTCGACGCGGCCATCGCGACCGGCGGCTCCGTCCACGAGGGGCCGAACGCGGCCGCAGGGCACGTGAGCCACCTCCCGGTGGGCGGGGACGCGCCCTGCGCCTGCGGCCGCCGCGGCTGCCTCGCCGCCACGGCGGCGGAGCGGGCCGTCGCCGGTCGGGCCGTCGCCGACGGCCGGCTGCGCACACCCCGGTTCGCCGAGGTCCTCGCGGCGCTGGAGGCGGACGAGCGGTGGGCGGTGGACCTCCTCCGCGAGCGCGCACGGGCCGTCGGCCGCGCCGCCGCCCTGCTGCTCGACGTGATCAACCCGGAGGTGCTGGTCGTGTGCGAGGCCGGGACGGCCCGCCGGCCCGAGCTGCTCGCCGACCTGCGTGCGGAGGTCGCTCACCACTCGCACGGCGGCGGCGACGTGGCCCGCCGGGTGGTCGCCGGTTCGTTCGGCGCGCAGGCGCTCGGCGTGGCGGCCGGCTCCGTGGTGCTGCGTGAAACGTACGAACGCCCCCTGGAACTAGCTGCGCGTATTTAATTGCAGCCGTCCGAAAATTGACTTCGGCCGCCCGGCCACACACGATGGTCAGCATGAGCGCGTGGGTTCTGAGCAGGGCATGTCGCCCCTGTTGCGCTTCCTGTCGCTGATCGCGGCCCACTTCTCGAGAACTCTCTCGAACTGTCCGGACAATCTGTCCGGCAATGGTCCGCGCATTTTCTCCCGACGCTTTCCGAACCGATGAGAGGACCACCGTGACCATCGCACCCGAACGCACCGGGCTGACCGTCCGCCCGGTCGCGGGCCACATCGGCGCCGACGTGTCCGGCGTCGACCTGACCCGCCCGTTCGACGCAGGCACCGTCGAACGGATCACTGCCGCCCTGCACCGCCACAAGGTTCTCTTCTTCCGCGTCCAGGAGCTGGACCACGCCGCCCAGATCCGGTTCGGCCGGGTGTTCGGCGAGCTGACCTACGCGCACCCGCACGACGACACGCCGCCGGAGGGCCACCCGGAGATCTTCACGATCGACCCCGATCGCTACAAGCAGCGCTACGGCGACGCCGCGTTGCGCCGCCGCAAGTACAGCTACGTCGCCGGCTGGCACACCGACGTGACGGCCGCGGTGAACCCGCCCGCCGTCTCCGTCCTGCGGGCCGAGGTCGTACCGGAGGTCGGCGGCGACACGACGTGGACGAACCTCGCCGCCGCGTACGCGGGCCTGTCGGAACCGGTGCAGCGGTTCGTCGACGGGCTGCGGGCCGAGCACCGCTACGGCGGCCGGGAGGCCCCGAAGGGGGACTCGGCCTACGCGCGCCGGGTGAACGACAACCTGCTCGTCTCGGTCCACCCGGTGGTGCGGGTGCACCCGGTCACCGGCGAGCGCGCGCTGTTCGTCAACCCGGGGTTCACGAGTCACATCGTCGACGTGGAGCCGCGGGAGAGCCGCGCGATCCTCGACCTGCTCTACGCCGAGATCACGCGACCCGAGTACACGGTGCGGTTCCGCTGGGAGCGGGGCAGCGTGGCGGTCTGGGACAACCGGGCAACCGCGCACCTGGCCCCCGGCGACCTCGACCACCTCGACGTGCGGCGGACCCTGCACCGCGTCACGGCGATCGGGGACCGGCCGGTGGGTCCGGACGGGTTCGAGTCGCAGATCGTCGCGGGGCGCCCGTTCACCGCCGACCACGCGGTGGTCGTGGACTGATGGCACGCCTGCGACGCGGCTGGGCCCTGGTGGCAGGAGCCCTCCTGCTCACCGCCTGCGCCGGACCCGGCGGGGGCGGCGGGCTCGACGCCGCCGCGCCCCTGCCCACCGAGGTGCCGCCCGGCACCACGCTCGTGATCGCCGACCAGTCGGAGGCCCAGCAGGTGGCGCTGCGCGCCTCCGGCGAGCTGGGCCGGCTGCCCTTCACCGCGGAGTTCGCGAACTTCACCGGCGGCCCCGCGATCCTGGAGGCCTTCCGGGCAGGCGCGGCCGACGTGGCCAGCGTCGGCGACACGCCGCCGATCCAGGCGCTCGTGGCGGGCGCGGACGTCCCGATCATCCTCGCCCGCCGCACCGACCCGTCGAGCACCCGGCTCGCCGTCGCCCCCGGCGTCGGCGCCCGCACCCTGCCCGACCTGCGCGGCAAGCGGATCGCCTACGCCGAGGGCACTGCACAGCAGGTGATCGTGCTGCGGGCACTGGAGAAGGCCGGGCTGAGCACGGGGGACGTCGAGCTGGTGCGGCTGCAGCTCGGCGAGTTCAACGACGCGGTGCGCACCGGCCAGGTGGACATCGCCCCGCTGAACGAGCCGAGGCTCACCCGGTTCCTGACCGACACGGGCGCGCAGGGCGGCAGCGTCATCGATCCCGCCGAGACGGCGGGCACGTCGTCCGGGCTGAACTTCCTCTACGCCCGCCGGGAGGCCCTGCAGGACCCGGCGAAAGCAGCGGCGCTGCGGGCCTACGTCCAGCACTACATCCGCTCGCAGCAGTGGATCAACGAGCACCCGCAGGAGTGGATCGAGACCTACTACGTGCAGAACCAGGGCATCTCCGCAGAGGACGGCCGGCGGATCGTCGACTCGCTGGGCACGATCACGTTCCCCCGCCTCGACGACACGGTGGTGCGGGCCCAGCAGGGCACCATCGACGTGATCGACCGGGCGGGCGAGCTGCCCCGGAAGGTGCGCGCCGGGGACGGCTTCGACCTGCGCTTCGGCGACGTCGTCGCCGAGGCGGTGCCGGCGGCAGGGGCGTCGTTCGGACCGGAGGTGGCGGTCCGATGACCCAGCTGTCGCTCGCGGCGGCCCGCGAGCGTGCCGAGCCTGCCTCCGCGGATCTCGTCCCGCGGCCGCGCAGGCGGCGCCGTCTCGGCCCGGGTCGCACCACGGCCCGCGGGCTCGCCGTCGGGCCGCTGCTGCTGCTCGCCGCGTGGACGGGCGGGTCGGCGACCGGGCTCGTCGACCCGGCCACGCTGTCCCCGCCGTGGACGGTGGTCACCACCACCGCCGAGCTGGTGGCCGACGGCCGGCTGCAGTCGAACCTGCTCACGTCCGTGCAACGGGCCGCGATCGCGCTCGTGCTCGGTGTCGCCATCGGGGTGGCGCTCGCGCTCGTCGCCGGCCTGTCCCGGGTCGGCGAGGCGATCGTCGACGGGCCGGTGCAGATCAAGCGCGCCGTCCCCACGCTGGCGCTCATCCCGCTCGCGATCATCTGGTTCGGCATCGGCGAGCAGATGAAGATCATTATGATCGCGCTGAGCGTGTTCGTGCCGGTCTACATCAACACCCACGCGGCCCTGCGCGGCGTCGACCTGCGGTTCGTCGAGCTCGCCGAGAGCGTCGGGCTGTCGCGACGGGAGTTCGTGCGCCGGGTCGCACTGCCCGGAGCGCTCCCCGGCTTCTTCACCGGGCTGCGGCTCGCGGTCACCGTCTCCTGGACGGCGCTGGTCGTCGTCGAGCAGGTCAACGCGACCAGCGGGATCGGCTACCTCATGACCCAGGCCCGGACGTACGGGCAGACCGAGATCATCGTCGTCGGCCTGGTCGTCTACGCCGTGTTCGGGCTGGTCGGCGACCTGGTCGTGCGCGCGGCGGAGAGGAGGGCGCTGTCGTGGCGACGATCGCTGGGCAGCTGACGGCCGTGCGGGCCCGTGGCCTCACCCGGGGCTTCGACGGCCGCGCGGTGCTCGACGGCGTGGACCTGGACGTCCGGGCGGGCGAGTTCGTCGCGCTGCTCGGCCGCAGCGGCTCCGGGAAGTCGACCCTGCTCCGCGCTCTCGCCGAGCTCGACGACGGGGTCGCGGGGTCCGGTGAGCTGGAGGTGCCCGCCGAGCGCGCGGTCGTGTTCCAGGACTCGCGGCTGCTGCCGTGGGCGCGGGTGCTCGACAACGTCGTGCTTGGCCTCGGCGGCGCAGAGGCGCGCGACCGCGGCCGTGCGGCGTTGGCCGAGGTGGGGCTCGCGGGCCGGGAGCGGGCGTGGCCGAACGAGCTGTCCGGTGGGGAGCAGCAGCGGGTCGCGCTGGCCCGGTCGCTCGTGCGCGAGCCTGCCCTGCTGCTCGCCGACGAGCCGTTCGGCGCCCTCGACGCGCTCACCCGGATCAAGATGCACGACCTGCTGCGCGAGCTGTACGACCGGCACCGCCCCGCGGTGCTGCTGGTCACCCACGACGTCGAGGAGGCGGTGACGCTGGCCGACCGCGTACTGGTGCTCGACGCAGGCCGCGTCGCCGTCGACCGGCCGATCCCCCTCGACCGTCCTCGTCACGCGGCGGACCCGCAGTTCGTGGCGCACCGCGAGTCCCTGCTCAGCGCACTCGGAGTGGACCGATGACCCGACAGCTCTCCCTCAACGCCTTCATCTACCCCGCGGGCCACCACGAGGCGGCGTGGCGGCATCCGGCGAGCGCCGCCGAGCGGATCTACGACGCCGCCTACTACCAGGAGATCGCCCGCACGGCGGAGGCGGGCACGTTGGACGCGGTGTTCTTCGCCGACGGCCCGGCCCTGCAGGGCGACATCACCCACAACGCCGTCGGCAGGCTGGAGCCGGTCACGCTGCTGACCGCCATAGCCGCCGCCACCGAGCGGATCGGGCTGATCGCCACCGCATCCACCACGTACTACGAGCCCTACAACCTGGCGCGCCTGTTCGGCTCGCTCGACCACATCTCCGGCGGGCGGGCCGGCTGGAACATCGTCACCACCGGCAACGACGCCGCGGCCGCGAACTTCGGGCTGGACGCCCACCCGGCGCACGCCGAGCGGTACGCCCGGGCCCGCGAGTTCGTCGACGCCGTGGTGGCGCTGTGGGACAGCTGGGAGGACGACGCCGTCGTCCTGGACCGCGCCGCGGGGATCTACGCGGACCGCTCGAAGATCCACGAGATCGGGCACGCCGGCCGGTACGTGCGGGTGAAGGGGCCGTTCAACCAACCGCGGCCACCGCAGGGGCGCCCGGTGCTGGTGCAGGCGGGCGCGTCCAACGACGGGCGCGCGTTCGCCGGCCGGTACGCCGAGGCGATCTTCACCGCCCACCAGCGGCTCGCCGACGCGCAGGCGTTCTACGCCGACATCAAGCAGCGGGCCGCCCGGCTGGGCCGCAGGACCGAGCACGTGAAGATCCTTCCCGGGATCAGCCCGTTCATCGCCGGGACCGAGACGGATGCGCAGGCGCTCGAGCGGGAGTTCAACGAGCTGACCGTGCCCGCGTACGGGTTGCGGCAGCTCGAGCGCATGACCGGCACCGCGCTCGGCCACCTCGACCTCGACGGCCCCGTGCCGGTCGAGCTGTTCGCGGACGCGGGGGACGTCACCGACAACGGTCGCAGCCGCCTCCAGGTCGTCGCCGGCATCGTGGAGCGCGAGCGCCCGACCGTCCGGCGGTTGCTGCACCGGCTGGCCGGGGCACGCGGCCACCGGGTGTTCGCGGGCACCCCGGAGCAGGTCGCCGACACGATCGAGGAGTGGTTCACCTCGGGCGCGGCGGACGGGTTCAACGTGATGCCGCCGTACTACCCCGGTGGTCTCGATGTCTTCGTCGACACCGTCGTGCCGATCCTGCGCGAGCGCGGGCTCTTCCGCAGCGAGTACACCGGACGCACCTTGCGTGACCACTTCGGGCTGCCACGGCCCGAGAACCGGTTCGCGAGACGCACCGCGGCGGCCACCGGGTGAGGTAGTTTGCCTATCGGCAAGCAAGACAGCGCCGGCGGCAGGAGGGTCCGAGAGATGCCCGATGCCGGGACGCTGCGCCGCCTCGCCGTCCCGGTGTTCCTGCCCGCCGCGGTGTTCGGCATCGGGCAGGGCGCCGCGGTCCCGGTGGTGGCGCTGCAGGCCCGCGAGCTCGGCGCGTCGGTGGGCGCCGCGGGCGTCATCGTCGCCCTCCTCGGGCTCGGGATGGTGCTCGGCGACCTCCCTGCGGGCCGGATCGTTTCCCGCATCGGCGAGCGCTCGGCGGTGCTGCTGGGAAGCGGGATCGGCGCCGTCGGGGCGGCGCTCTGCCTGCTGTCCTGGACACCGGTGGTGCTCGGCGTCGGCGTCGGCATGTACGGCGTGGCGAGCGCGGTGTGGGCACTGGCGCGGCAGGCCTACATCATCGAGATGGTGCCGACGGCGATGCGGGCACGGGCGCTGTCGACGATGGCCGGGCTCAGCCGACTCGGCATGCTGATCGGACCGTTCCTCGGGGCGGCCGTCGTGTACGCGCTGGGCCCACGAGGCGGCTTCCTCGTCGAGCTGGTGGCCGTGGTCGTGGCCGGGGCGTTGATGGCGGCGATGCCCGCACTCGAGTCGGACCGGCGCAGCACGGGGCCGACGCAGAAGCTGCGGAGCGTCCTGGTCGCCCACCGCGAGGTGCTGCGCACCCTCGGCGCGAACGCCCTGGTCATGGGCGCCTCACGCGCCTCCCGCACCGCCGTGCTGCCGCTGTGGGCCGACCACATCGGCCTCGACGCGACCACCACCAGCCTGCTCTTCGGCGTCGGCGCCGCCCTCGACGTCGCGCTGTCCTACCCCGCCGGACGGTGGATGGACCGGCGCGGACGCCGGCCCGTCGCCGTCGGTTCGCTGGTGGCGTTCGCCGCCGCGCACCTGGCCCTGCCGCTCACGGGCGACGTGATCGCGCTCGGCGCCGTCGCCGTGCTGATGGGCGTCGCGAACGGGCTGAGCAACGGCCTCATCATGACCCTGGGCGCCGACGCCGCACCCCGGGACGGGCGGGCGGAGTTCCTCGGCGCGTTCCGCCTGTGCCACGACGTCGGCAGCCTCGCCGGCCCCCTGGTGCTCGCCGCCGTCGCCGCCGTGGCCACGCTCGGTGTGGGCTCCGTCGCGCTCGGCGCACTTTCGGCGCTGGGCGCGGCGGGCATGGCGCGATGGGTGCCCCGATCTCGACACGATTCGCACACGGCGTCCGGTAACGCCCGATACGACATGGGCCGCGCACGGGGCTCACGGCACGGCTACCGCAAGGATTGACCGACCTTTACGTCTCGACACCCGGCGCGGCCAACGGTGATTTGCGCGGTCGCCCTGACGCTCAGTCCTCCGACTCGGTGCCCGACAACGCCTTGCCCTCGGTGAGGAAGGGGCGCAGGCGGTTCTCGAACATCGTCAGGGCCGAGCCGATCGCCATGTGCATGTCGAGGTACTTGTACGTTCCCAGCCGGCCGCCGAACACCACGTTCGCGTTCGCGGTCTCCTTGCGGGCGAGGTCGCGGTAGCGCTGCAGCTTCGCCCGGTTGTCCGGCGTGTTGATCGGGTAGTACGGCTCGTCGCCGGACTCCGCGAACCGGGAGTACTCGCGCACGATCACCGTCTTGTCGGTGCGGTATTCCCGCTCCGGGTGGAAGTGCCGGAACTCCAGGATGCGGGTGTAGGGCACGTCGGCGTCGTTGTAGTTCACGACCGGGGTGCCCTGGAAGTCGCCGGTCTCGACCACTTCCTGCTCGAAATCGAGCGTGCGCCACCCCAGCTCGCCCTCCGAGAAGTCGAAGTAGCGGTCCAGCGGGCCGGTGTAGACGGTGGGCGTGCCGGGCGGGATCTGGTCGCGGACCTCGAAGTAGTCGACGTCGAGGCGCACCTCGATGTTCGGGTGGTCGGCCATCTTCTCGAGCCACGCGGTGTAGCCGTCGACCGGCAGGCCCTCGTACGTGTCGTTGAAGTACCGGTTGTCGAAGGTGTACCGCACCGGCAGCCGCGCGATGATCGACGGGTCGAGCTGCGTGGGGTCGGTCTGCCACTGCTTGATCGTGTAACCCTTGACGAACGCCTCGTAGAGCGGGCGCCCGATCAGCGACACCGCCTTCTCCTCGAGGTTCGTCGCGTCCTTCGTGTCGATCTCGCCAGCCTGCTCGGCGATCAGGGCGCGCGCCTCGTCCGGCGTGTGCGCGTGACCGAAGAACTGGTTGATCAGCGCCAGGTTCATCGGGAACGCGTAGACCTGGTCGCCCACGCGGGCGAAGACCCGGTGCTGGTAGTTCGTGAACGCGGTGAAGCGGTTGACGTACTCCCACACGCGCTCGTTCGAGGTGTGGAACAGGTGGGCGCCGTAGCGGTGGATCTCGATGCCGGTCTCCGGTTCGATCTCGGAGTAGGCGTTGCCACCGATGTGCGAGCGGCGTTCGAGGACGAGCACCCGCTTGTCCAGCTCGCTCGCGGCCCGTTCGGCCACGGTGAGGCCGAAGAAGCCGGAACCGACGACGACGAGGTCGTATCCCGCGTAGGTCACGCCCACCGAGGGTAGTGGGCGCCCCGCCACGCCCCGACCCTGGCATCGCCGAGTCGCCA
The DNA here is from genome assembly GCF_007994075.1 of Pseudonocardia hierapolitana. NCBI lineage: Bacteria > Bacillati > Actinomycetota > Actinomycetes > Pseudonocardiales > Pseudonocardiaceae > Pseudonocardia > Pseudonocardia hierapolitana. The sequence goes on from NZ_VIWU01000001.1 coordinate 3,406,069, forward strand.
TTCGCCGACGTGTAGGTTCGCGCGGGTTGCCGTGATCGGCGGCAGCAGCGATCCGGGGGTTCGGCAGGTGGGCGCAGGCGTGGTGGCGCTGTACGTGCTGACACTCTGGGCTCCGGGCCTGTTCCTCGGCGGGCTCGCCGGTCTGCGCGGCTGGACGCTCGCCGCGTCGGCACCGCTGCTCACCTACGCCGTCGCCGGGTTGTTCGGGCCGATCTTCGCCGCTCTCGGCATCGCGTGGTCGCCGACGAGCGCCGGACTGCTCCTCGTGGTGCTGTGCGCCGTCGCGGTGCTCGTGCGGTTCGCCATCCGGCAGCGGTTCGGCCCGGCGGACCGCACCGGAACGCCGGTGTGGAGCCTCTCGACGCACGCCGTCGTGGTCGCGGCGCTCGCCTGGATCGTCGTACTGGGCGGCACCGTGATCTGGTCGGGCCTCGGGCAGCTCACCGCGATCCCCCAGGACTGGGACGCCGCCTTCCACGCCAACGGGATCCGGTGGATCGCCGACACCGGCGACAGCAGCCTCGTCGGGATGGCCAAGGTCAACTGGTACGAGGACGAGGTCGAGGTCTTCTACCCCAACGCCTACCACCTGCTGGCCGCGGTGATCCTGCGGATCACCGGTGCGGACGTCCCCACCGTCCTCAACGCCCACACCGTGCTGCTGCCCGGGATGGGCGCGCTCGCCATCGTCGCGCTGGTGCACCGGTTCGGTGGCCGGGCCGTGCTCGCCGTGGCGTCGGCGGGCTGCAGCATCGCGATCACCTCGTTCTACGACATGCTGTGGCGCGGACCGCTGCTGCCGTTCGTCACCGGCGCGGTGCTGGTGCCACTGGCCGCCGTGCTGCTGGTGGACGTCCTCGACGCCCATGGACGGCGGCAGATCGGGCGCGGGCTGCTGTTCGGTTCGGGACTGCTCGGCATGATCGCGCTCAACCCGGCCACCCTGTTCACCGCGGCCGTCTTCGCCATGCCGGCGGTGGTGCAGCGCTGGGCGGGCAAGCCACGCCTGCTGCGGCGTGAGCCACTGGTCGTGCTCGCCGCGGGGGCCGTCGGCGCGGTGCTCGCGCTGCCCCAGGTGCTCGGCTCGATCGGCAGCGCGTCGGGCGAGCCGGTGCACGACTGGCCTGCGGAGCTGACGCAGTCCGAGGCCTTCGGCGAGCTGCTGGCGCTCGCGCACGACGGCCTCCACCCCCAGTGGTGGCTCGTGCTCGTCACCGCCATCGGCATCGCAGCGCTCCGCAGGCTGGGCGCCCTGCGCTGGGTCTTCGCATCGGGGTTCGTGTTCGGCGCGATGTTCGTGCTCTCCGCATCGTCGGACGAGTTGTGGGTCAACACGATCACCCGGCCCTGGTGGAACGACCAGTGGCGGCTCATGGGGCTGTGCGTCGTGCCCGTCGCCGTGCTGGCCGGACACGGCCTCGCCGAGCTGCAGCGCCACGCGGCCGCAGGCGTCACGACGCTGGCGGACAAGGTCGGCGCCGGGCCGCCCGTCCTCGCCCGCAACGCGGCGACAGCCGTCGCGACCACCCTGGTGCTGGCGCTGTTCGTGGTGGCGAGCGAGGACCTGTACCTGGGCCGCAACGTGGCCCGGATGCGCCTGTCCGCCCCGGACGGCCCCGTCGTGACGTCCCTCGAGGCCGACGCGATGCGCGTGCTCGCGACGCTGGTGCCGCCCGACCAGCGCGTCATGAACGACCGGGGCGACGGCTCGGTGTGGATGTACGCGATCGCGGGCGTGCACCCCGTCGCCGGGTTCTACAACTTCTCCGGCATCGGGGAGGACGCCCTGATGCTGAACACGCGCTTCAACCGCTACCCGGTGGACCGGTCGGTACGGGCGGCGGTCGCGCGCCTCAACATCTCGTACGTGATGCTCGGGCGCGGTTTCGTCCGCACCGACTGGCGCCGGGCTCCGGGGCTGCTCGGGCTGGAGGACGCCCCCTGGCTCCAGGCCGTCTACCGGAACAAGGACGCGGTCATCTACCGGATCAGGGCACGGCCCGGCTGAGCCCTACGCTTGCGGCCGTGTCTGCGCACACGGAGGCGGGGACGGGCGGGCCGGCCCTGACGACGGCCTCCTCGGATTCCGACCCGCCGGGCCGGCTCGCGCGAGTCGCGACCGGCGCGGCCGAGGTCGTCGCGTGCGCGGGCGCTGCCATGGGCTCGGTGACGCTGAGCCACTCGGTGGACGTCGACCCGCTGGACCGGGTCGGTCAGGTGAGCGGCCTTGCCGCCCTCGACCTGCGGTTCGTCCTGATGGGCCTGGCCGTGCTCGCGGCCTGCGTTGCGACGGCACGCTTCCCGCGGGTGTTCGCCGTGGTCGGGAAGCTCGCCTGCGCCATCGTCGCCGGGCTCGCCACCGGGCTGGTGGCCGGGGGGATCGTGCTCGCGCTGCACGGCACCACGTGGGCGCTGTTCGCCAACTGGGGCGACTCCGGGCAGCTCATCCGCTGGGCGGACGACATCCTCGCCGGCCGACCCGTGCCGCCCGACTACCCGCCCGTCGCACTGCACCTGATCGCCCGCTGGGCAGAGCTCACCGGCGACTCGACGGCGGGCGCCCTGCGCACGTCGCAGGTGGTGGGCACGGCGCTGTTCGGGCCGGTGGCCTACCTGTCGTGGCGGCTGGTGCTGGCACCGGTGTGGGCACTCGCGGTGGCGCTGGTGGCGGCGATGCCGCTGCTGGAGCCCTACAAGCCCTACACCACGGTGGTGCTGGTCGCACTGGTGCCGCTGCTCATCGCGTTCCTGCGGGTGCTCCGCCGCGCGGGCTCGCTGACGTGGGCGCGGCTCGCGATCGCCGGGGCCACGACGGGGGTGGCGCTCGGCCTGCTGTTCAGCCTGTACTCCGGCTGGTTCCTCTGGTCCGCGCCGGGTGCGCTGGTCGCCGTCCTCGTCCGGTTCCCGTGGCGGGCCCCGCTGCGCGGCCTCGCGCTGCTCGGTCTCACCGTTGCCGGGCTGGTCGTGGTGGCGTGGTCCCACCTGTTCGGCCTCATCGCCGCAGCGGGCACGGTGCAGGACCGCTACTTCTACTTCGACACGGCCGTCGAGCCCGCCTACATCGCGATGTGGCGCAACGACCTGCCCGGCGACGTCGGCCCGTGGCCGCCCCCCGGCGAACTGGCAGGCGTCGGCGTGTTCACGGTGCTGCTGGTGATCGGGCTCGGCGTCGCCGTCGCGGTGGCCGGGCGCCGGACCGCGGTGCTCACGGTGGGAACCCTGCTGGCCGGGGCGTGGATCCTGCGGCTCGCGATCGCCTCGCAGATGTACGAGACCCAAACCGTGCAGCTCTACCCGCGCACCACCGCGGAGATCCTCTTCTGCCTGCTGCTGCTCGTCGTGCTCGCGGCGCGGTACGGCGGCGGGCGGTTGCAGGACGCCTGGCGGGCGCGCGCCGTGGCGGGCAACGGCCGCGTTCCGCGGAACGCGATGCCGGTCATCGGCGCCCTGTGCGCGGCGCTGCTGCTCGCACTGTCGATGGGCTCGGCCACCGCCGACCGGTACCTGCCGCGCAACGACGGGTCGGTGGGGCTGCTGGCCTACGTCGCACAGAACGTGCGGCAGCCGGACGGGCGGTGCCCGCAGTACAGCGGGCCGAGCGGGTGCGCGCCGGACCCGGGGACGCTGCTGCGGGGCGAGTGGCCGCCGCGCGCTCCCTGATCATCGATCAGTCCGGGCTCCATGCTCGATCGACGGGCTCCACGTTCCATCCCAACGCCGAGAGCCGCCGGAGCGCGGCCTCGACGTCGGGACGGCCCGCACCGTCCGCAACTATCCAGGGAGACCAGTTCAGCGACCAGTCCATGGACAGGACGCCGGCCTCGTTGACGATCCTGACCTCGAACGGGGCGGTGTCGTGGCTCGTGGCGAGCGGGCCGGCCACCCAGAGGCCGTTCCCGAGCCGTTCGACGGGATAGTGGACGAGGCCGGCTCCGTGGGACACCGGCAGCTCGTTGCCGTCGACGAGGGCCGTCGCCGCCCCGGGCAGGCGCGCACGGACGGCCTCGACCAGCATTTCGCTCCACCCGGTCGTGCTGCCGCTCCGCACGCACCCCTGCTCGGCGAGGAGCGCACCGAACCAGCCCAGGACGGCGTCCCGATCGAGCCGCTCGCACCGACTCACCACCAACTCGGTCCACACCTTCGGGACCTGGACCGTGTCCGGGATCGAACGCAGGCGCAGCTGGTGGAAGGGCGCAGCGGGCCGAGGCTCGTCGAGCGGAATGCGAAGCTCGGAATCGCAGCAGACGATTTCGACGTTCACCGCCAGCGGTTCGAAGAGGTCCTGCCCGACAGCAGCCAGCGCGTCGAACGCCATGGTGGCGAGCGCCAACTGGTCATCACCGTCATCAGGGGCCGTGAGCTCGGCGAACCGGTGAGGACGACCGCGGGTCCAGATGCTCACCTCGGTCATCGGATCCCCACGTGCGTCCACGTCTTGCCCTGCCGCTCGAACCCGATCCAGCGGCCGAACTGATCGACCAGCGTCACCCGGTCGAGCAGTTCGTTGTTCTCCACCTTGGAGAGGTTCCGGGCGAAGTCGTCGAAGAAGTTGCTCGTCCTGGGGCGTCCGTCCTTGCCGAGGATCGGCGCGCCGTCGGGGCGGAGGAGGTTCACGGTACCGTCCCGCCCGAAGTCGCGGATCGCACCGCCGAACGTCTTCCGCCCGATGTCGAGACTCATGTGGATGAGGGCCTGCGGGCTGCCCTCCACCGGGTTTCCGGCATCCAGGCGCTTCCTCACCTTGTCCGCCGCGTGCCGCACGCCCTTCGACAGGTCCCCGACGTGGGCGACCGGGTTGGCGACCGACGTCACCTCGACCGCCGCGACGACATCCCCACGGCCCGTCTCGACAGCCAGGTCGAACTCCGGCAGCCGCTCGTCCTCCGTGCCCTCGCGGATCGGCGCGTTCTGCTCCCGGCCGACCCGCACCCGGTGACCGGGGAACTCGTCCGCCAGCCGCCGAGCGTCACGCAGCTCGGCCGCGGCCTCGGCCAGTTGTTCCGGCGCCTTCTTGCCGTTGAACTCCCTCCAGTCGCCCATCCCGACGACCCGGCCCGCGTCCTCCGCGGCCTGTGCTGCGTCGATCTCGGCCTGGACGTCGTCGACGCCGTGGGCCGGGTTCGGCTGCGGAGGGCCGCGCGGCGTCGCCGGGTCACCCGCTCCCGGGGTGCCCCGGTCCTTGGTCGAGCCGACCGGCGGGACGTGGGACAGATCCGGCCTGGTCCAGTCGGCCCACCCGCTGCCGCGCACCAGGAGCTTCTGGATTTCGTCCAGCTCGGCCCTGGCCTGCCCGTCGGTCAGCCGGCCGCGCTGGTCGTAGAAGCGCAGATCGCCACCGACCTTGAGCCCGTACATCATGTGCGAGGAGGGCGCACCGTCCCGCCAGCCCCACGTCACGATCTCGCTGCCGTCCGGGAGGTGCGCCACGTCGCGCTCGAACTGTGCCTTCGAGACGTCGGTGAAGCGACCGCCGAAGGTCCCCTCGACCATGCCGCGCGCGATGTCGGGGTCGTGCGAGCCCGGCAGCGCCTTCGGGATGTCGCCAGGGATCACCGCATCGACGTCGGGCGACCCACCGTACGTGCACACCGCGTTGACGCAGTTCGCGTCCGGCCCGAGATCGTGCCGACCGTCCACGTCGATCCGCAGCTTGCCCGGCGCGAGGTCGTGGCCGCCGGTCACGGACTTCAGCAGGCCCTTCGAGGCGACTTGCCCGACACCGCTCGGGATGACCATCAGCGGCCCGGACGCGGCCGTCGACAGGGTGCCGACCGGATCCCAGATGAGGTTCCGATCCGCCTCGCCGGAGAAGATCTTTCCGAGCATGTCCATGCTCTGGTTCCACTGGTGCTTCAGCGGCCAGACGCGAGCGTTGTACTGCTCCTCCGTCTCACCAGGGCGACGCGGCTCCTCCACGCCGGTCCAGCCCTGGCGGCCGATGTTGGAGAACTGGACGACGTAGGGATTGGTGTCGTACCGGTGCTTCAGCGGCCAGACGCGGGCGTCGTACTCGGCGTCGGTCTCCCCGGGGAGGCGCGGCTCCTCCACACCCGTCCATGCCAGGCGGCCGAAGTTGGCGAGCTGGGTGCCGGTGTCCTCGACGACCGACACGACCTCGTTGCCGACGCTCTCGGCCACGTCCCCGGCGCCCCGGCCGAGGTTGATCAACCGGCGCCCGGTGGTGTCGTGGGTGTTGGCGCCGATCGTGATCGGCGTGAACAGCGGGCCGTAGGTCGTGAAGCTGCCCGAGTTGTGCTCGTCGGGCGACTTCGACTCGATGTGCCCCGACCCGGTGCCCGTCGAGTGCGCGTTCCACGGGTCCGCGACGCCGTGGCAGCTGCCTGCGCCGGTGCCCGTGCAGTTGCTCCAGGTGTCGCGGTCGCTGTCGACGTGGGTGCGGTAGCTGCCACCGCAGACGGTGCCGAAGCTGCCGGAGCAGGACCCGCCGGCGAGCGCCTCACCGTGGAGGGACATCGACTCGCCCTTGAGGTTCATGCCCGTGAGCGCGAGGGCCCAGCTCGAGACACCGCAGCTGCCCGCCGCCTGCTGGCCGCAGGTGTGGTCGGCGTCGGCGACGTTCATGCCGTTCAGGTCGTGCGCGGTGGTGTGCGCGTGGTAGCTGCAGTCAGGCCCGACGCCGCCCTGGCAGGCCGCGAACGCCTGGATGCGGTTGTTCTCCACGGCCAGCCCGGCCGCCGTGTAGCACGCCTTGCCGGTCGCGCTCGACGTCTTGCAGTCGGCGTTCGCCTCGGCGCTCAGCTTCTCCTTGTCCGTCTTGATCCCGGCGTCGCTGTGCGTGCTGGCCTTCCAGTCGCATGCCAGGCCCTCGAGGCACACCCCGTACGAGATGACGGGGTTGCCCGCTCCGGTCAGGGTCTCGCCGTGGCAGCCACCCGACCCGACACCCGAGCAGTCCCCGACGGTCGAGGAGCCGAGGTCGATGTGCGTGGAGTAGCTGCCCTGGCAGTTCGCGCCCGCGGACCCGACGCAGTAACCAAGGGCGTCGATCTTGAAGTTCTCCCGCTCGCGGTCGGGCGTCAGCTCGGCCTTGACGCCCAGCACGCACCAGCCCGCACCGGTCTGGCCGCACTGCTGGTGCGCCTTGCCCTCCGCGATGAGGTTGTGGGCATCCGCGTCGCCGACCCCGCTGAACCGGCAGCCCGGGCCCTTGCAACCGAGGACCAGCCGCGTCACGCCGTTGGCGTCGACCTCGGTGTACGCGGTGGTGCCACAGCCACCGCCGCCGAAGCCGCCGCTGTCACCGCAGTCGGAGCCGCCGTTGACCTTCGTGGTGGGCGTCTTCAGGTCGGCGTCGCTGTGCGCGGAGTAGCTGAAGCGGCATGCTGCCCCGGGGCTGCCGGCGCAGGAAGAGCCCGCACTCGCCGACTTGTCGTTCGCCATCGCGGTCGCGGACGTCGCGCAGAACCCGCCGGAGCCGCTGCCGGAGCAGTCCGCGTCGGCGTGCGCGTAGTGCTTCGGGTCGTGGTAGGCATCGGCCACCGAGTGGGACTCGAAGCTCGCACTGCAGTTCCACGCACCCGAGCAGGACGCCGATGCGCTGGCACCCGTCGGGCTCGCGCTCGCCCGCGCCGTGACCGACACCCCACCGGCGCCCTGACCGCCGCCGCCGGAGCCGGACGCCGACGCCCGCGCCCAGTGCCGGACGGTCGAACCACCCGCACCTGCTCCCTGGTACGAGGCCGACTGCGATGCGCTGGCGGAGTAGGAGTGGCGGCAGTTGGCCGCGCCGGAACACGACGCAGAAGCCGAAGCCCACCCCGGGCCGGACGAAGCCTGGGCCGTGACGACCACCCCGCCGCTGCCGAAGCCGCCGGCACCGGATCCGGACGCCGAGGCCCGCGCGCCGCGAGCGGACGCGGACACCGCAGCGGAGTAGGAGTGCCGGCAGGTCACCCCCGCCGTACCGGCGCACGACGCCGACGCCTGCGCGAACCCCGGACCGCGCGAGGCCGACGCGGCGGTCATGACCTGGCCACCACCGGCCCCGCCGCTGCTGTGGCCGACCGCGTCGGCCCTCGCGCTCCCGGCCCGGGCGTGGCTCGCCGCGCGGTAGGAGTGGGAGCAGCCCGCGCCCTCGCACGCCGCCGACGCCACCGCGAGTCCCGTTCGCGCATCGACGGCGGCGCTGGTGGCGCACCATCCGGCACCCGCGCCCCCAGTCGCGCCGCACCCGGCATCCGCGTCCACCCGGGTCCCGCCCTCGGCCCCGGAGGCGGTGCTGGACGCCGCGAAGCTGCGCTGGCAGACCGCGCCGGCCCCGCCCTGGCAGGACGTCGCCGCCTGAGCCCCGGCGGCACTCGCCGCAACCTGAGCCGCGGCCGTGCACTCGCCGCCACCGGCTCCCGCGGTGCAGTCCGTCCGCACATCCGCCCGGTTCAGCCCGGCCCGCGTCGGCACCGCGGCCGTGCCGACGGTCTCGATGCGGCACCCGGCGCCGGCGCAGGCGGCGGTGGCATCGACGAAACCCTTGGCGGACAGCCCCGCGGACGTCACCGAGCATCCGCCCGCCGCCGCGCACGTCGAGGCCGACCGCCCGCGGACGCCCGCGTCATCCACCGCCGTGACGTCCGTCGCCGTGACGTCCGTCGCCGAGGACGTACGCGTCGCGCAGCCTGCTGCGGTGCCGTCGTCGCACAGTGCCTCGGCGAGCGTGGAGGAGGTCGCGAACCGCTCGTCCGGCCGCGCATCGGCGTGCGAGGCGGTCGTGCTGAAGCCGGCCGAAACGGCTGCCATGCACGGGGCCGTGCCGGTGCACGCGGTGTCGCCGGTGCTGCGGCTCGGCGTCCCGTCGCCTGCAGTGGCTCCCCCGGTCAGCGCGGCGGTGCAGCCGGCCTCCGGGCAGACGGCCCGCGAGCCGGCCTTCCCGCTGCTGGAGGTTCCCGGGATCGGCTTGCCTGCCGCGTCGACCCCGGCGATGTCGTCGGCAGTGGCGGACACTTCGCTCGTCACCGCGCACCCGGACGCAGCGGCGGTGCAGGTCGCCGAGGTGTGCGACCCGCCGGCACCACCAGTGGTGGCGGCGGTCGTCCCCGCGACGCAGTTCGGTCCTGCGCACAACGCGTGGGCGGACGACTCGCTCGTGGTGGCCGGGGCGCCGGTCACCGGCCTCGCGGCCAGCTCGGCTGCCTCCGACGCGGCCACCCGCGCCTGCTCCGCCCGTGCCACCGCGTCCGCGGCGGCCTTCCTCTGCTCTGCTGTGGCATCCGCCCGGCTCGCAACCCGTGCGGCCAGTGCGGCGTGGTACTCCGCCTGCGCGGCCTGCTCGGCCAGCGGCACGGCGGTGGACTTCCGGTCTTCCGCGATCACGTCGGCCACGACCTGGCCCGACGCCGCGGTGGCGCTGGTCTGCGCCCGGCAGCCGCTCACGCCCGTGGCGCAGCTGCCGCTGGTGGTGGAGCCACCTGCCGGTGGGCCGCGCGCCCCGATCGAACCGTTGCCCGCGGACGGGCCGTCGGTGCCTGCCGCCGGGCTGCGCGCCACCCCGGTGCAGGCGACGCTGCTGCCGGAGCAGTCGAGCGTGGCGTTCGCCATCGTCCAGCTGGACGCGCCGGGAACGGTGGGCGCTCCCGAGTTCGCCGACGACCCGGGCGCCGTGGGCACCGGCGCGACCGGCTGCTCCTGCTGCGGCTGGGTGCCCTGCGGAGCGTCACCCGTGGTGCCGGAGCTCACCGTCGCGTTGGCGGTGGAGCGCTCGGCCACGAGCGGGGTGATCACGTTCGCGGACGGGTCGGACGAGGCACCGGAGTTGGTGACGGCCTGGCACACGCCGCCGGTGACGCCCTCGCACGAGCCCTCGCCGTGCGATCCGCGCGCCGCGGGCGACACGAGCGGGTCGGTGGCGTTCGCCGCGCTCGACACGGAGCCGGTGCAGGCGATCTCGCCCGCGCAGGTCATCGCCGCGCCCGCGGCCGATGCCGCGGACGGGCCCGCCGGCAGCCGGGCCGCGTTCACCTGCTGCGGGCCGCCGGCCAGCGCCAGTGCGGCGCCGGGGCCGCTGGAGGCCGTCGAGACCGACTGGACGTTGCAGCCACCGGTCGCGCCCGTGCAGGACGCGGCGCCGTCGGAGCTGCGCGTCAGCGCGCCGTCCCATGCGGTCGTGCTCGTGCGGACCGAACCCGTGCAAGCCGCACCCGGCGCGCACACCACGGACGCGTTCGCGGCGGTGGTGGACGACGGCCCCGTCGTCGGCCGGCCCGGCAGCGGAAGCCCGGTGTTCGGGTCGGTGGCCACGAAGTCGTTCGCGCTCGACGCCGCCGAGCTCGTCGTGCCGACGCACCCACCGCCCGTCACCGTGCACTCCGTGGACGCGGAGGTCCCACGGGCATCCGGCGTGACCGCGGTGTCGCGGGCGCTCGTGGCGGAGGTCGCCTTGCCGCCGCACCGGGTTGCGGCACCCGCGCACTCCGCCGACGCGTTGGCGGTCGACACGCTCACCGGACCCGACACCGGCACGACACCGGCCACCGTCTCGCCCGGGGTGGGCTCGCGGTCGGACACGAGCGTGTCCGAGGCCGTCGAGCACGTGCCACCGGCACCGTGCACCGAGCAGGACGAGGACCCGTTGCTGTCGCGCACCCCCGGCACGTCTCCGGAGGCGGCGCCCGACGTCGCGCTGTCGCCCGTTCCCGCGCACCCCTCGATCGCGCAGGAAACGGTGGCCCCAGCGGCGCTGGTGGCGAACAGCTCCCGAGCCGGCTCCCCGATCGCCGCGTTGCGCGTCGACCCGGACTTCGGCGAGACCGCGCTGTCCCCGACCTCGGAGGCCGCCTCCGCCGCGCACCCGCCGGCCGTCGCGGTGCAGGACGACGATCCGCCGGTCTCCCGCACGGGCGCCGCCGCGCCCACGACCGCCGGGCTTCCGGTGGCCTTCCCGCTCGTCGATCCCGCGGCGCTCCCCGTGCACGCGGTGTCGCAGTCGACGCTGCCACCCGCTGTGCTCGAGGCCGACCTGTCGCCGTCCTCGCCGTCGGCCCGCGAGCCGCTGCGCGCCGAGCAGGAGCCGCCGTCGACCGAGCAGTCCGCGGTCGCGGAGGTGGCCGACTCACGCGCGCCGGCCGCGGAGGCGACCGAAGCGTCGGTGCTCGTGCGGGCGGAACCGGTGCACCCGGTGTCGCACCCGGTCTCGGCGTCGGCGACGACCTCGCCGTCGTCGCTCACGTCGACCCGGCTGGAGGTGCCGCACCCGGCGGCCGACTCGCACCGCGCCGAGCTGCTGCCGGTGACCCGCGTCTCGGCGGACTCGTCCGCGGAGGCGAGGGGAACGGTGTCCCGACCGTCACCCGGCTCCCCGCTGTCGCGACCGGAGCCGCTCGACTCGCTGCGGCACGTCCCGCCGCCGGACTCGCATTCCGCGCTCGCGCCCTCGCGGTCGGCCTTGCTCGACTGCCCGCAGTCCCGGGAACCACCGTCGCACCGCGCGGACGACCGCGTCTCCGTGCCGTCAGCACCGCGGCTGGACGCGCTGCTCCCGCAGCCGGTGTCGTCACACGACGCCTCGGCCTTCGAGCCACCCGACTCCGAGGACGCCCCGCAGTTCGACACCCCGGACAGGCACAGCTTCCGCTCGAAATCGCGCTTCCCGTCGGCGGACTCGCTCGCCGACCCGCAGCCCACGAACGCCCCGTCCGCGTCACATCCGGCGGTAGCACCCTCGCCGTCGAGGTCGTCCTCGGACACCGTCCGCACCTCGCGGTCGGTGGCGTCCATCAACTCGTCGGTGGCGTCGTATACGTCGTCCCGCCGCTTCTCGTAGTCGGCGACGTTCTTCTCGTGCGTCTCGCGGTCGACGACGCCGGAGGCGACCTGCTCCTCCTCGGCATCCAGCTCCGACTCGCGCTCGCTCAGCTCGCGGTGACCGTCGACGACCTCGTCGACCAGCTCCACCCGGTCCGGCGACAGCTCGTCCCGGTTCTCGGCGGCCTTCCGCTCCCGCTCCGCGTGCTCGGCGGCCTTCTCGTCGTAGTCGGCCTGGGCCGTCTCCCCCGAGGCGACCTTCGCCTTCTCCCGCTCGAGCTCTTCCTTGCCGTTGTCGACCTCGATCCGGTCCTCGAGCACCTGCTCGGTCAGTTCCGGAGAGTCGTCGTAGTCCTTGTCCTCGTCGCTGTCGTCGTCCCGGTCCTCGTCGTCGGACTCGCGGGACTCCTCCTCGTCGCTCTCGTCGGAGCTGAAGAGCGCGACGGCGTCGGCCGGCGGGCCGCGCGGGTCAGCGGGATCGTCGGTACGCAGCAGCGCCTGCTGCGTCTCGGTGTCCCCGGCGGCGTCGAGCCCGTCGGCCGCTTCCGCGGTCAGCTGCTCCCATGCTGCCTCCTCCGCATCTGATCGCGAGTCGCCGGTGTCGGAGTCCGCGTCGGCCGCGTCCTCGACGGCGCCGCCGACCTGCTCGGTGACCTTCGCCGCGAGCGCGGTGACGCGCTCGGAGTCGGGGTCCTCGGACGCCTGCGTCGTGTCCTCGTCCGCGTCCGGTCGCTCGGCGACGTCCGCGTCGGACTCGTCGCTCTCGGCGGCGTCGTCGGTCGCGGTGTCCTCGGTGAGGTCGTCGACGACCCGGGCGACCGCCTGCTCGACGTCGGCGCCGTCCGCGGTCGCGGCTTCCTCGTCGCTGGACTCCGCGGCGTCCTCGTGCTGCTCGCTCGTGACGACCCCGGACTGCCCGACGCGGTCCGCGGCGTCCGACTCGTCGTCGCTCGACTCGTCGTCACCGCGCTGTCCGGTCTCCTGCTCCTCGGACCCGTCGGTGCTCTCCTCGTCCCGGCTCTCGTCGTCGAGGTGCTGCTCGAGGGTGTCGGGCTCGTCGGCAGCCTGCTCGTCGGTGGAGTTGTCGTCGGCCGGCTCGTCGTCGCGCTGCTCGGCCGGCTCCTGCTCGTCGGTGTCCCGCGCCTGCTCGTCGGAGGAGTCCTCGCTCGACTCCTTCTCGGAATCGTCGTCCGACTCGTCCGCGGGTGCCGCCCCTTCCTCCTCGCGCTCCGCCAGCTCGTCGCTCTCGTCCTTCGACCGCTCCTCGCGGTCCTCGTCCGAGTCGGCCTCGTCCGAGCGGTCGTCGTCGCGCGAGCCCTTGTCGGAGTCGGAGTCGGAGTCGGACTCCTCGGAGTCGTCACCCGACTTGTCGCCGGAGTCGTCGTCCCCCGAGTCACCGGAGTCGTCGCCGGAGGACCCGGAGTCCGAGCCCTCCCCGTCGTCCGTGGCGGCGGCGGGCCGGCTGGAGCCTGCCTTCGCGATCCCGGCCTGCGCGGCGACGACCGGCACGGCCGCGGCCGCGGGCGACGCTGCCGTCAGCGCCGCGCCGAGCCACAGGGCGACGACTCCGAGGGCGAGCCCGAGCGTCCACCGCAGTAGCACCAGCAGCCGGTCCATTGCGGACAACCGCAGCCGGACGCACGCGACAGCGCCCACGAGGAGGCTCGAGGCCTCACCGTCGTGAGCGTGTCGCGGGCGCATGGCAGATGACTCCAGTAACCGAGGTGCGGAAATGAGATGCGACGGGCAGTCGCGAGCAGCACGAGACACGTGCAGGTGGAACGGGGATGCTCCGCGTCGCGCCTTGGGCAGCGACCTGTGTTCCAGGCGGAAAGCTCACACCCGGATTCCCCTCGGTTGCGATCGGCCTGCCCGTCGCGCTACGTCAGCGACCAGCGGGGCCGTGCAACGTTGATCACCTTAACGGATGCCACCGCGGGGTTGCAAGCCCAAGATCAGAAAAGTCAGCGGCCCGAAGGGACGAGCACATCACCGCAGGACGCCCGGGGCGAGCGCCGCGCATTCTCGTCATCAGCAACCGCCTGAGCTGCACGAATACGAAGAGCGGCGAGATCTCCCGCTCTGAGCGCGTCACGTCTCACCCAGTCGGTGACACCCGCCGGACTCGTCGCGATCTTGTCATAACTCTGGACGAGTCTCGGGTCTGCGGCGAGCCCCGTCAGCCGTGCCCAGTCGGGGTTGAGCGTGAGGAAGGTCGGGCGCACCTCACGGAGGATGTGGGTCCGCAACCCGGCGGTGTCGCCGGCCGCCCAGAACCGAGCGATCCTCGGGTCCGCGAGCCCGACCACGTCGACCAGCCGCAGGTCGCTGACGAGGGCGGCGCCGCCGATGTCGGGTGCGGCGAGGACGGGGTCCGGAACGTCGACGAGCTCGGCGTAGGAATTGATGGCCCGCCCGGTGTTCTGGGCAACCAGGCAGAGCGGCGCGGTCGGGGCGGCGCGGAAGGCCCGCATCCCGTCGACCAGCACCAGGCCGGAGACGGCGGACGCGCCCACCGCGAGCACCGCCACCACGGCACGGCTGCGCGTGTCGAGCTGCGGGGCCACCAGCACGGCGGCCACCACCGCGGCGAGCGCCGCCAACGGCCACACCGGGGTGGCGAACCTGAGCTGGCCCATCCAGTCCGGCGCCAGCACGCCGAACGCCAGCACGGAGAGCGCGAGGGGCACGAGCAGGACGACCAGCGCCCGACGCCGGATGCCCGGCTGGACCAGTGCGGCCCCGACGGCGGCGACGGCGAGCAGCGCGGCGGGCCAGCCGATGTAGGTCACGAGCTCGCCGGGCCGGGTGGCGGCGGCGAGGCCGGGCAGCCCCTGCGACTTGGCGATCGCCGTGTTCGGCAGGTACTCCCCGAAGACCGCGAGCCGCCACGCCAGGTAGCCCCCCGCGGGCACGGCGAAGACGAGCAGGCTCAGCGCGGCGGCCCGCGCGGCGTGGCCCAGATTCACCCGGTGCAGCAGCAGGAGCGCCGCGAGCGGGAAGGCTCCGGCGTACACCAGGCCGTCCGGGCGGGTGAGCGCGGCCAGCGCCGCGAGGAGTCCGCACCACACGGCCGTGGTGGGTTCGAGCAAGCGGCCGGCCACGACGGCGCGGACCAGCACCGCTGCGATCGCCGCCGCGGCAAGTGCCAGCAGCGCGTTCTCCAGGCCGGACATCGTCCAGATCACGAAGGACGGCACGGCCGCGGTCACCAGGCCGGCGACGATCGTGACCAGTGTGGGCCGACGGGTCATCGCGATCGCCACGGCGTAGCAGCAGGCGAACACGCCGGCCACGAGCACCAGCGCAAGCAGCTTCGGGAACGCGACGTAGTCGGGCACCCCGAACCACGCGCCGCGGTCGAACAACCCGACCCAGCGACCCAGCACGAGCAGGCCGAGCCATGCCGGGTTCGAGAACCCCTCGACCGGCTCGACCCCTGGCTGGAGGACGGGCCCGGCGCCGGTCGCGATCGATCGGGCGTAGGCGAACGTGATCCCGGCGTCGTCGACGATCCATCGGCCGTAGAGCAGGGCGTGGGCAGCGAACGCGGCTGTCGGCACCCCCACGGCGACCGCAGCCCGCAGCCACCAGGCGACCGCCGCGCGGTCGTCGGGCTCGGTTGCCGCGCCCCTGCCCACCACCAGTGGACCTCGATGGGCCATCGTCACGCGCCGAAGGCGTGGCGGGCCAGTGCGCGAACGCCGCCGAGACCACCGTGCCGGGCCGCGGCGGGCAGCCGGGTCAGCGCGTTGATCCGCGACGACAGGTGCCTGCGGGCGGCACGCGCGGCGCGTGGCCAGCCCCGCGCCGCCATCCGGTCGGCCGTCTCCAGGAAGAACGTGCGCTCCTCGGCGAAGCGCCTGCCATCGGCGGCGTGCGCGGAGGACACGGACGCGTCGTGGCGCCGGTAGCGGAAGCAGGTGGTGGGTTCGACGAGCAGCGACTCGCCGTCGAGCACGAGATCGAGCACGAGGGCGAGGTCCTGCACGACGTCGACGCCCTCGCGGAACCCGGTGCGGCGCAGCGGCTCGGACCGCCAGCAGATCGACGGGAAGTACAGCCAGTTGCCCCGCAGCAGGCTCACCGCGAGCTCCTGCCCGGCGAGCACGGTGGCGCCGCTGACCCGGGGCGCGTAGACCCACCGCTTGCCCAGGTCCACCAGTGAACGCGCGGGCGCGCCGTCGGCCCCCACCACCTCGACGCCGGGCTGGATGATCGCGGCCTCGGGGTGCGCGGCGTGCGCGCGCCGCACGGTGCCGATGTAGCCGGGGAGCATGAGGTCGTCGTTTCCGATGATCACGGCGAGCTCGTGCTCGACCCGGTCGACGCACTGCTGGAAGTTGCGGTTGATGCCCAGGTTGCGGGGGTTGAGCTGGTAGTGCACCCGCTTGTCGTCGAGGCCTGCGCACCAGTCGGCGAGCGCGTCGTCGGCCGACTCGCCGGTGTCGTCGAGGACCGTGAGCCGCCAGTTCGGATCGTCCTGGGCGAGAACGCTGCGGATGGTCGCCCGCACCAGGTCGAGCCGCCCGTAGTGGGGCAGCATGACGTCCACGGTCGTCACCGGGCGGATTCCTCGCTCACCACCGGCGCCCGGTCACCATCGCCGGTGGCGATGCTGACGACCTGCGCCGAGTGGAGGCCCCGCTCCCGGTTGATCAGCTCCGCCTCCCGGATGGCCACCGTGCGGGCGAGCTCGGTGTAGCGCCGGTCGACCACGCGGAAGCGCTGGTACATGCTGAACATGCCGGCCATGAATGCCACGACCAGCGCGTACAGCACGAGGTCGGTGCCCCGCCCGACGCCGAGCATGCGGGCGATCGCGGTGAGGTCGTCGGGCCGCATCACGGCGTAGACGTTCGCCAAGGCGAACAGCACGAGCGCAATCCGCTTGCTCGCCTGCACATAGATCGCGTGGGAGCGGCGGACGAAGACGTACAGGATCGTCAGGACCGCGAGCACGAGGACGAACTGGATGAGCACGGCCGATCAGCCTCCTCGGTGGCGGACGGACAGGTCGAAGAGGATGTTGACGCCGTTGAGCAGCGACTGTCCCTTGCTTCGGGAGTATTCGGTGTACTGGATCGACACGGGGATCTCCCGCACGCGCCACTTCGAGCGTCCCAGGTACGAGACGATCTCCGAGGCGTGGGCCATGCCGTTCATGGTGATCTGCAGGCTGTCGGCCACGGGCCGGGTGAGCA
Organism: Pseudonocardia hierapolitana; assembly: GCF_007994075.1. NCBI lineage: Bacteria > Bacillati > Actinomycetota > Actinomycetes > Pseudonocardiales > Pseudonocardiaceae > Pseudonocardia > Pseudonocardia hierapolitana. The sequence continues at coordinate 3,423,030 of NZ_VIWU01000001.1, forward strand.
CACGCAGGCCGTTGTGCGCGTCGGTGAGACGCAGCTTGCGACCCGCAGGGCTGAGCAGCACCGCGAGCCGCAGCACGAACCGCTTGATCAGCGGCACCGAGTCGGCATGGTCGGCGAACCTGGTGCCGAGCACGACGTCGGATGCCCCGGACCGGGCGACATCGACCATCGCGGAGGCGTCCTCGAGCCGGTGCTGGCCGTCGGCGTCGTAGGTGACGAAGTACTGCGCGCCCGGCTGCACCCGGGCGTAGGTCAGGCCGGTCTGGAGGGCCGCGCCTTGACCGAGGTTCACCGGGTGGCGCACGAGATGGGCGCCGGTGCGCAGCACGGCCTCGGCCGATCCGTCGCCGCTGCCGTCGTCGACGCACACCACGTTCGGGAAGACCGTCAGTACCTGCCGCACGACGGACTCCAGCACCGGCGCCTCGTTGAAGACCGGGATGACGACCCAGACGTCCTCGTTGCGCCTGCCGTCGACGGTGGTCACACCGGTCTCCTCCGGGTCGTTGTGTCCAGGCATGGCCGCGTCAACCTACCGGCGTCCCGTGGCGGGCGATGCACCCACGCCGGTGCCGGGCACACGCAGGGCCCGCAGCACCCCGACCAGCAGCACCGCGAGCACCACGAGCGGGCCGACGAGCTGGGCCACGAGGGCTGCCGCGATCGGCTCCGGCCCTACCACCAGTACCACGAGGAACACGATCGAACCGGCGATCCACCCGATCGTGACCGTGCGCTGCCGGGCGAGCGCGACGAGCGTGGGCTGCACGACGAGCGCAAGCATCATCACCAGCGTGGCCGTGCCGAGCAGGGCGAGCGTGGCCACCGACGGGCGGTACGCGGTGTTGAACAGGTGCTCGGCGGCCCACGGGCCGAGCCACACGCAGCCGGCCAGCCCGAGTGCGCCGAGACCGGCCACCAGCCCGAGCACCTGCCACAGCTTGCGCGTCAGCTCGTCGTGGCGGCCCATCGCCGCCGCCCGGGTGACCTGTGGCAGCAGCACCGCCTGTACCGGGGCGAACAGGAACAGCGGCACGCGGGCGAGCACGAACGTCGACCCGAAGACGGCCGCGGTCACGAGGTCGTGTGGCAACCGGTAGGTGACGACGACGGGGGCGATGTTGGCCAGCAGCTGGCTGAGCGCGATCGCCCCGGCGAGGTACAGCAGCGAGCGGCCCATGCCGTCGGGGCTCGTCGTGACCTCCGTCGCCGGGAGCTTCAGCGCCGGCCAGACGCTCAGGGCCGCCAGCGCCGAGCCGACGGCGAAGGCGAAGCCGTACGCGGAGGGCTCCTCCAGCGCGAACACCAGCAGGGCGAGGCAGGGCAGGAGCCGCACCGCGCCCTCGACGTAGAGGGTGCGCGCGTACGCGGTGAAGCGCTGCTGCCCACCGAGCACGCCGCGCGCCCAGTACACGGCCCCCGACCCCGCGATCGCGACGAGCAGCGCGGCGAAGAGGCCGGGGCGCCATTCGAGGACCCGCCCCAGCACGAGCGGCCACGCCACGAGCACGACCGCGACGAGCGCGGCGAACGACCACAGCGCGAGCACCGCGGCGCGACGCGCGACCGGGCGCAGGGGCTCCCCACGGGCCGCGGCGGAGCTGACCGCGCGGCTGGTCTCCTGCTCGAGCGCGGCGAACACCCCGGGCCCGATGATGTTGACGAGCATGTAGAGCGAGATGAGGGCGCTGAGCGCGCCGGCGTCGGCCGGGCCGTGGAACACGTGGCCGACCACGGCGACGAACGCGTAGCCCGCAGCACCGAGCACCCCGAGCCCCGCGGCGAGATGCGCCGCGGTGCCGAGTCGGCGTGCGGGGATCACGTGCCCACGCTAGTCACTGGTGCGCCGGGACCCGTCAGATTCGGGCGAGGGTGACGAACTCGTTGTACGGGAACACCCGCCCCACCGGGCGCGGGAACGGGAAGGAGTACTGCCGGGCAACCGTCAGCCCCACCGTCTCGCACAGCGCCGCGACCTCGGCGAACCCGCAGAACCGGACGTGTGTGGCGTCGGTGGCGTACCCCTTCTCCTGGGGGGTGATCAGCACGACCTTGCCGCCCTTGCGCACGAACGGGAGGTAGGTCCGCAGCAGCCCGACGGCGTCCTCTTCGGACATGTGCTCGACGACGTGCGCGGCCAGCAGGCTGTCGAACGAACCCCCACGCGCGTGTGCGCTGGTGGGGAACTCCTCGGAGGTGTACGCCACCAGACCGCGCTCCCGGGCCACCGCCACCGAAGCCGCGTTGTGGTCGACCCCGACCCCCTCGCCGCCGAGGTGGGCCAGGTTGCGCCCGAGGCCGCAGCCCACGTCGAGGGTGCGGCCGAGTTCGAGCCTGCGGATGTTCCAGCGGTACGGCGCCTGCACGTCGAGCCATCGCTTCCACCGCGCCTGCTCCAGGTTCTTCAGGCGTTCGGCGTAGTCGGGGGCGTCGGTACGCGGCCGACCCTCTGGCGCAGTCACATCGCCCAGTGTGACGACCTCGTCCCCCTGCATGCAGCACCACCCCCGGCGCGGGAAGAACTCTTCCTTCATCGGGGGCGGGTCGGCTGCGAGTGTCGCCGACACGACCACTGCCGGACGACCGCCCGGCCACGAGACACCCAGGTGCAGCAGGCCATGGACGGGATGGGGCTCTTCCTCGACGAGGCCGCCCGCACCTACGAGGAGACCGAAGAGTCCCTGCGCACCGCAGCAGGCCGCTGATCCCGGCCAGGAGTCCGACGATGCCCAGCACCGGGCCGGTCGAGTTCTTCGTCGACACCCCGGAACTCGGTCGGCTCCGCACCGAACTGCAGACCCTCCAGGCCGAGCTCGGCGATCTGCCCACTCAGGAGGGCGACGCCGACCCCGCTGCGCTCGGCGGCGTTGTCGCCGGCGCGGTCGACCGGTTCGCCGTCCACTGGACGGACGGCAGGGCCCGCATCGCCGAGAACCTCGGCCAGTGCGTCGCACTGGCCGAGGGTGCGATCGACAGCTACACCGGCGCCGAGACCGCCATCCAGAACGCCCCACCCGTACCAGCCGGAGTGACGACGGCGGAGGCCCGATGAACCGGCAGACCTCGGGATCTACTCGAGCCGACACGCCCCGTTGGCCGAAACGCGATAGCTCTTGGCCACGTACCGCAACACGGACACGCTCGTGCCCACCACACTCGAGACCATGACGATCTCGACGGCGCGCACGGCCCAGGAGGCCGTCCAACGCCGGCTCGACGACCTGGTCGAATCGGGGGTCGAGCTCGGCGCGCAGGTCGCCGCGTACCTCGGAGACGAGCTCGTGGTCCACGCCTGGGCGGGGACGGCGGATCCGGCCACCGGACAGCTCGTCGACGGGAGGACTCTGTTCCCGGTCTTCTCCGTCGGCAAGGGGATCGTGGCCACCGCGGTGCACCGGCTGGTGGAGCGCGACGCGCTGCACTACGACACCAGGCTTGCCGAGCTGTGGCCGGAGTTCGCCGCCGGCGGCAAGGACGCGATCACCGTCGCCCACGTGCTCGAGCACAGCGCGGGGATCCCCTACTTCCCCACCGGCCTGACCCCGGACGACCTGGCCGACCACGACCGGGTCGTGTCGCTGATCGCCGGCCTCGAGCCGGCCTGGGAGCCCGGTACGAAGACCGGCTACCACAGCCTGACGTTCGGCTACCTCATGGCGGAGGTCGTTCGGCGAGCGACAGGGCGCGCCATCGACGAGGTCGTTCGGACCGAGCTGGCCGAACCGCTGGGGATCGAGGACGAGCTGTTCATCGTGCCGCCCACCGATCAGGCGGACCGGCTCGCCGACATCGACGCGGCGGCGTTCGTCGCGCTCCAGGCGCAGCTCCCCGGCGGGAACGCGTTCCAGCGAGCGGTGGGCGGGATCCTGGCGGACTCGATCGTGCCGAGACGGATCGCCCCGGCCGGCCGGAGCTGGAGCATGGACGCCTTCCTGCCGTTCAGCGCGACGATGACGGCACGCGCTGGCGCGGCCCTGTACGGGGCGTTGGCGAACGGAGGCGGGCGGCTGCTCTCCCCGGAACGGGTCGCGCTCGCCACCCGCATCCGCCGACGCGACACCGACCAGATCATCGGCGCGCCCGCGCTGAAGTCCCTCGGCTACCTGCACGCCGACCCGGTGTCCGGCGGGGACGAGACGGCCTTCGGGTTCGGCGGCCTCGGCGGCGCCGAGGCCTACGCCGACCCGCAGCGGCGGCTGGGCTTCGCCTTCACCCACAACCGCCTCACCCCGCCGACGGCCGAGGAGAGCGCGCCCGGGCTGGCTGCGCTGCTGAGGGAGAGCCTCGGCGTGGACGGCGCGCACTGACAGGCAACGCCACAGCCGGATCTCGCGCAGCCGCCGCCCCACCGGGGCACCGCTGGTCTCGGACATCTCGGATCTGCCACGGCCCGCTGGCGTCCACCGCCGTACGCGGAGCGCCCGTTACGATCCCGCCGTGCGCGCCGTAGTGACCGGTGGGGCCGGGTTCATCGGCTCCAACCTCGTGGACTCCCTCGTCGCCGACGGCGCCGACGTCCTCGTGCTCGACGACCTCAGCCACGGCTCGGCCGCCAACCTGGCAGGCTCCCCCGCCGCCGAGCTGGTGGAGCTCGACGTGCGCGACGAGGCGGGGGTGCGGCGGGCCGTCACCGGGTTCGCGCCGGACCTGGTGTTCCACCTCGCGGCGCAGATCGACGTGCGGAAGTCGATGGCCGATCCGGCCACCGACACCGCGGTCAACGTCCTCGGCTCGGTCAACGTCTTCTCCGCTGCCCTCGCGGCGGGCGTGCGGCGGGTCGTGAACACCTCCACCGGAGGCGCGATCTACGGCGAGACCGACGTCGTCCCCACCCCGGAGACCACCCCCACCGATCCGCTGTCGGCGTACGGGCTGGGCAAGCGCACCGTCGAGCGGTACGGCAGCTGGTTCCGGCGCAACCACGGGCTCGACGTCGTGACGCTGCGCTACGGCAACGTGTACGGGCCGCGGCAGGACCCGCGCGGCGACGCGGGCGTCATCGCGATCTTCTGCGACCGGGTGCTCGCGGGGCAGCGGCCCACCGTGTTCGGGGACGGCCGGCAGACCCGCGACTACGTGTTCGTCGGGGACATCGTCGCGGCCAACCGGGCGGCCGCCGCGGCGACCGACCTCCCGCACGAGGTCTACAACGTGGGCACCGGCACCGAGGTCGACGTGCTCACCCTCGCCGAGGCCGTGGCCGCCGCGGCAGGCGCCGTCGATTTCACGCCCGAGTTCCTGCCGGCGCGGCAGGGCGAAGTGCTGCGCAGCTGCCTCGACGTCTCCCGGGCCCGCGCCGAGCTCGGGCTTCCCCCGCCGACCGGCCTGACCGACGGGCTGCGCGCCACGCTCGACTGGGTGCGCACCCTCCCCCGGGAGCCGTCCGCATGAACGAGCTGCGGGTGTCGCAGACGTCCATCCCGGGCCTGCTCCACGTCGACCTCGTCCTGCACCACGACGGCCGTGGCTGGTTCAAGGAGAGCTTCCAACGCGCGAAGCTGGAGGCGCTCGGGTTCCCACCGTTCGAGATCGTGCAGAGCAACGTGTCGTACAACGCCGAGGTGGGCGTCACGCGCGGCATCCACGCCGAGCCGTGGGACAAGTTCATCTCGCTCGCGCACGGGAGGGCGTTCGCCGCGATCGTCGACCTGCGGGCCGGCGAGACGTTCGGGCGGGTGGAGACGTTCGAGCTGCACCCGGGCAACGCGATCTTCGTGCCGCGCGGCTGCGGCAACTCCTACCAGACGCTCACGCCGGACGTCGTCTACTCGTACCTGGTCGACGAGCACTGGACCCCGGACGCGCGGTACACGCTGATCCAGGCGTTCGACCCGGCGCTGGGCATCGACTGGCCGATCGGCGAGGACGAGGCGATCCGCTCCGACAAGGACCGCGGGCACCCCCCGCTCGCGGCCGTCGCGCCGACGGGGGTCTGACGTGCGCGTACTGGTGCTGGGGGCCGGTGGACAGGTGGGGCGGGCACTGGTCGCCGCTCTGCCGGACGCCACCGCGCTGCGGCGTTCCGACCTCGACATCGCCGACGCCGCGAGCGCGTCGATCGACTGGGCCGCCTACGACACGATCGTCAACGCCGCCGCGTTCACCGACGTGGACGGCGCCGAGACCGTCGAGGGGCGCGCGGCCGCGTGGCGGACCAACGCCGCCGGGCCGTCCGCGCTCGCCGCGATCTGCCACCGGACCGGCTCGACGCTCGTGCACCTGTCCACCGAGTACGTGTTCGACGGCCGGTCCGCGCAGCCGTACCCGGAGAACGCACCCGTGGCGCCGCTGTCGGTCTACGGAGCCTCGAAGGCCGCTGGCGATATCGCCGTCCACACGCATCCGCGGCATTACGTGGTGCGGCCGAGCTGGGTGGTCGGCGACGGCCACAACTTCGTGCGCACGATGTTGCGGCTGGCCGAGAAGGGCGTCGAGCCGTCAGTGGTGGCCGACCAGATCGGACGCCTGACGTTCGCCACGGACCTGGCCGCCGCGATCGTGCACCTGGTGGCGAGCGGTGCTCCCTACGGCAGCTACCACGTGACGGGCGGCGGCGAGCCCGCGTCGTGGGCCGACGTCGCCCGTGCGACGTTCGCGCTGGCGGGGCACGGCGACCTGCGGGTCACCGACACGACGACGGCCGAGTACTTCGCCGACAAGCCCCACGCCGCACGCCGCCCGCTCAACAGCGTGCTCGACCTGTCCCGGGCCGCCGCGGCCGGTGTGGAGCTGCCGGACTGGCGCGAGCGGCTGGCCGACTACGTCAGGCGTTCTTGAGCGGTTCCCACCAGGAGCGGTGCTCGGTGTACCAGCGGACGGTCTCGGCGAGGCCCCGCTCGAACGACACCCGCGGGGCGTAGCCGAGCTCGTCGGCGATCTTGGACCAGTCCACGCAGTAGCGTCGGTCGTGGCCCTTGCGGTCGGCCACGGGCTCGATCATCGACTCGTCGGCCCCCACGGCGGCGAGCAGCCGCAACGTGAGCTCCTTGTTCGTCAGCTCCGTGCCGCCGCCGATGTTGTAGACCTCGCCGTCGCGCCCCTTCTCCGCCACGAGCTGGATGCCGCGGCAGTGGTCGTCGACGTGCAACCAGTCGCGGACGTTGAGGCCGTCGCCGTAGAGCGGCACCTTCCTCCCGTCGAGGAGGTTGGTGACGAACAGCGGGATGACCTTCTCCGGGAACTGGTGGGGGCCGTAGTTGTTCGAGCAGCGGGTGATGCAGACCGGCAGCCCGTGGGTGCGGTGGTAGGAGCGGGCGAGCAGGTCGGAGGCCGCTTTCGACGCCGAGTACGGCGAGTTCGGTTCGAGGGGGTGCGTCTCGGGCCACGCGCCCTCGTCGATCGAGCCGTACACCTCGTCGGTGGAGACGTGCACGAACCGCGAGACCCCGCACTCCAGCGCCGCCTCCAGCAGCACCTGGGTGCCGACGACGTTCGTGGAGACGAAGTCCGCAGCGCCGGCGATCGAGCGGTCGACGTGCGACTCGGCCGCGAAGTGCACCACGACGTCGGTCCCGGTCATGACCTCGGCCACGACGTCCACGTCCCGGATGTCACCCCTGACGAAGTGCAGCCGTGGGTCGGCCGCGCACGGCGCGAGGTTGGTGAGCGTGCCCGCGTAGGTGAGCAGGTCGAGCACCACGACGTCGGCGTCGGCGTACGCCGGATAGGCGCCGGCGAGCAGCGACCGCACGTAGTGCGAGCCGATGAAGCCCGCTCCCCCGGTCACGAGGACCCGCACCCGAACCTCCTAACCGGCGAACGACTTCGCCACATCCATCACGTACTCGCCGTAGCCCGACTTCGCCTGGCGCTCGCCCAGTGCATAGCACGCGGCGGGGTCGATGAAGCCCATCCGCATCGCGATCTCCTCGATACAGGCGATCCGCACGCCCTGCCGGTTCTCCAGCACCCGCACGTACTCTCCGGCCTCCAGCAACGACTCGTGGGTGCCGGTGTCCAGCCAGGCGAACCCGCGGCCCAGGTCCACCAGACGGGCGGTGCCCCGCTCGAGATAGGCGCGGTTGACGTCGGTGATCTCCAGCTCGCCCCGGGCGGACGGCGTGAGCCCGGCCGCGATCTCGACCACGTCGTTGTCGTAGAAGTAGAGCCCGGTGACCGCGCGGTTGGACCGCGGGTGCGCGGGCTTCTCCTCGATCGAGAGCAGCCGGCCGTCGGGTCCGGCCTCGGCCACGCCGTAGCGCTGCGGGTCGCGCACCGCGTAGCCGAAGAGGATGCAGCCCGCCTCGCCCGCGGTGACGTCGGCGATCGAGCGCTGCAACAGGCCGGAGAAGCCCGGGCCGTGGAAGATGTTGTCGCCGAGCACCAGCGCGGCCGGGTCGGTCCCCACGTGCTCGGCACCGATCACGAACGCCTCGGCCAGCCCGTTCGGCTCCGGCTGCTCGGCGTAACCGATGCGCAGGCCGAGCTCACCGCCGTCGCCGAGGAGGCGCTGGAACACCGGGACGTCCTGCGGGGTGGAGATCACGAGGATGTCGCGGATCCCGGCCAGCATCAGCACCGACAGCGGGTAGTAGACCATCGGCTTGTCGTAGACGGGCAACAGCTGCTTCGACACCGCGCGGGTGATCGGGTGCAGGCGCGTGCCCGAGCCACCGGCGAGGACGATTCCCTTCATCGATCAGGAGTAGACGGCGAGCGTGAGCGTGCCCACCCACAGCAGCGCCAGGACCTGCAGCACCCGGTCGCCCAGCGCGATCTCCTCGGGCTCGCCCCCGTTGCCCGCGTCGACGTCCACGGAGTACCGCAGCACGGCGATCACGAACGGCACGATCGAGATCACCGACCAGGTCGTGTTGTGCAGGACGACGCCGATGTCGAAGGCCCACAGCGAGTAGGTGGTGATCAGGACCGTGGCCGAGAGCGCCCACACGAACCGCAAGTAGGACGCCGAGTAGCTCTCGAGGGACTTGCGGATCTTCGCACCGGTGCGCTCGGCGAGCATCATCTCGGCGTACCGCTTGCCCGCCACCATGAACAGCGAGCCGAAGCCGGCCACCAGCAGGAACCACTGCGACAGCGCGATCCCGGTGGCCGCGCCGCCCGCGATGGCGCGCAGCAGGAAGCCGGACGCGACGACGCAGATGTCGAGAACGGCCTGGTGCTTGAGCCAGTAGCAGTACGCCAGCTGCACCACGATGTACACGGCGAGCACGATCACCAGCTGGACGCTGGCCAGCACGCTCAGCGCGAGCGCCCCCAGCAGCAGCACGGCGGCCACGCCCATCGCGAGCCCCGGCGGGACGATGCCCGCCGCGATCGGCCGGTTGCGCTTCGTGGGGTGTGCGCGGTCGGCGGCCACGTCGTTGGCGTCGTTGACCAGGTAGATGCCGGACGCGGCCAGCGAGAACGCCACGAACGCCACCGCGAGCTCGAGCGCGATCCCGTGGCGCAGCAGGTCGCCGCTCGCGAACGGTGCGGCGAGCACCAGGACGTTCTTGACCCACTGCCTGGGCCGCATCGTCTTCAGCACGCCCCGCGCCACACCCACGGGCGTGCGGTGGGGGACGGCCTGCTCGGTGGGCACGTCGGTGCTGGTCATCGCTTTTCCTTCCGGATGGCCCGGCGCGCCGCTACCGCGACGGCGGCGCCGAGCGCGGAGCCCGCGAGGACATCTGTGGGGTAGTGGACGCCGAGCACCATCCGCGAGAGCGCCATGGTCGGCACCAGTGCGGCGGCGAGCGGCTTGCGCAGCAGCGCGCCGAACAGGATGGCTGCCGCCGTGGTGGAGGTGGCGTGCGCCGACGGGAAACTCAACCTGCTCGGCGTGCCGACGTGCACCTGCACCCGCGGGTTGTCCGGCCGCGGCCTGCGCACCACGCGCTTGATCCCGACCGATGCCCCGTGGGCCACGGCCACCGCGGCCGTGGCGGTGATCCAGTCCCGGCGGCGCCTGCGGTCGACCAGCGCACCGACCGCGCCCATCGCGAGCCAGCCTGCGGCGTGCTCACCGAAGAACGACATCCCGCGCGCGACGCTCACGACGGGCGGTCGCGCCAGCGCGCCCTGCACGGCCTCCAGCACCCGCACCTCCGCTGCCGCCGGTGGGACGTCGACCGTGCCGTCCGGCTCGAGGATCGGGACGGCGTGCGGGCCGGGGCGGTCGAGGAGCTCGGCCACGGGTGGGGCCTCCAGTACGGCGGGGCGGGCGGCGCGCCCGCGTGATCTGTGCGGCACGGCGCCGCACGGAGTGCGCTGTCGTCGCCCGATGCTACGCCCGGTCACTGTGCGTAGCCGGGTGTGGGCGGAACCGTGTCAGCGTCGTGCTCAGAACCAACGCTCCAGGACGAGCGCCAGACCGTCCTCGGCGTTGCTCGCCGTGACCTCGTCGGCGATCTCGAGGAGCGCGGGGTGCGCGTTGCCCATCGCGACGCCGTGCCCGGCCCAGCGCAACATCTCCAGGTCGTTGGGCATGTCGCCGAACGCGACCACGTCGCCGGCCGTCACGCCGTGCCGCCGCGCCACCTCGGCGAGGCCGGTGGCCTTCGTGACGCCGGGCGGGGACACCTCGACGAGCCCGCGCGGGTACGAGAACGTGAGGTCCGCCTCGTGACCGATCACCGGATCGAGGGCGGCGACCATCGCGTCGCTGGACAGCCGCGGCTCGCGGATGAGCAGCTTCACCGCCGGCAGGCCCAGCAGCTCGGAGCGGTCCGCCGCGATCCCGTCGCCGTCCTCCCACGCGTGCCGGTAGCCGGGCTCGGCGACGAACGGCGCGCCCGGATCGACCCGCTCCACCGCGAGCGTGCAGCCCGGCAGCGTCTCCGTGGCCGCCGCGGCGAGCCGGGCGAGCACCTGCGGGAGGAGTGTCTCGGCCCACAGCACGCGATCCTCCGCCGCGTCGTAGAGCACGCTCCCGTTGGCGCACACGGCGAGCGAGGCCACGTCCAGCTGCGCCACGACGGGCGGGATCCACCGCGGCGGCCGACCGGTGACCAGCACGAACCCGACCCCGGCCGCGACCAGCCGCTCGACGACGGCGACCGCGCGCGACGACACCCGCTCGTCGGGGTCGAGCAGCGTGCCGTCGACGTCGGTGGCGACGAGCCGGGGAGGTTGCACCGGTCCAGCGTACGTTCACGGCGAGCCCCACCCCGAGCCGTGACCTCAGAGGCGGACCGGCATCAGGAGCGAGACCGAGCGCGGCGACTCCGCGGTGATGGCCAGCGGCGTGATCGGGCCGTCGAGGGTGAGCAGGAGCTGCCCGTCGCCGCCCGCGTCCAGGGCCTCCAACAGGAACTCGCGGTTCACCGCGACCCCGGGACCGTCGGTCACCCGGATCCCGTCCGGCCCGTTCCCGAGGACCGTCACCTCGTACTCCGCGCCGTCCGGCTCGCGACGCATCCGCCGCGTGGGCGCCGCCGCCACCGCCGCGCGGAGGGCCGAGCGGTCCACGGGCACCGGGCGGTCGTCCGTGGGAAGCAGCCTGCGGTAGTCCGGGAACCGCTCGGGGATCACCTCGCCCTCGAGCACCTCCTCGCCCGCCTCCACCCGGAGCGCATCGCCGGTCACCGTGATCGAGACGGTCTCGGCGGGCGGGATGCGGTCGACGAGTGCCGCCGGGAGGACGGCCGCCACCGGCGGGCCGTCCAGCGCGACGACGGGCGCCGGGGCCGCCGCGAGCCGGTACCGGTCGGTGGCGACGAGTGTGAGGGCGTCCGGCGTGACGTCCAGCAGCACGCCGGACAGCACGGGCAGCTCGGGGTCGGAGCCGACGGCGAACCGGACGGCGCGCAGCGCGGCGGCCAGGTCGGCGCCGCGGACGGTGACGGTGGTGGACAGCACGAGTTCCTCCTGTGCGATGAGCGATCGGACGGAGGAGAGCTCGGTGCGGGCATCGGCCAACCCCTGCTCCAGGCGGCGCAGATGCCGGTCGAGCAGTTCGTCGACGGCAGCCGGGTCGTTCCGGTGGGCCAGCACCTCCCGGATCCCGGCCAGCGGCATCCCGACCCGGCGCAGCGACGCCACCAGCCGGGCGAGGACCACCTGGTCGGGCGTGTAGTACCGGTAGCCGGAGTCCGGGTCGACGGTGGCTGGGATCAGAACGCCGGCTCCGTCGTAGAACCGCAGCGCACTCACCGACAGGCCGCTCTCGCGCGCCATCCGGCCGATCGTGCGCACCGCCCCGTTCGAGCTCTCCACGTCAGCGACCCTCGTGCCTCGACATGGTCGAGAGTCAACCCGTCAGCGAATCGGCCCGAGGTCGTCCGTGGTTTCGCCGGCCGGCCGGCGGAGGTCATCACGCAGCCCCGAATCCGATCGTGCCTCCCGTAAGCGGACCAGCAACTCCTCGCGGGAGATCCACGACCTCGGCGCCGCCCGCCGACCGGCGTGCACGTCGCCGTCCTGACGCGGGGGCGGGGGTGCCACATGCCCACCGTACCTACGGCGGTGAGACGAGCACTCCGACCCGGAAGCGCGGGTACTCACCTGTCATGGCCGACGAACGGACCCTGATGAAAGCGCTGCTCGATCGCGCCGGCACCACGTACGCCGAGCAGGCCGGGATCCGGCTGAAGGACAGCCCCGCCCCGCTCTACCGCCTGCTCGTGCTGTCGGTCCTGCTCTCGACGCGGATCAAGGCCGACATCGCGGTGGACGCAGCCCGCGCGCTGGCCGACGCCGGGATGGGGACGGCGGAGAAGATGCGCGAGGCGTCGTGGCAGGACCGCGTGGACGCGCTCGGCCGGGCGAGCTACAAGCGCTACGACGAGAGCACCGCGACCGCGCTCGGCGATGGCGCCGAGCTGATGCGCCGCGAGTACGGCGACGACCTGCGCAAGCTGCGCGACCGCGCCGACGGCGACGCGAAGCGGATCCGGGAGGCGCTCACCGGGTTCCCGCGGCTGGGCCCGGTCGGCGCCGACATCTTCTGCCGCGAGGCGCAGGACGTGTGGCCGTCACTGCGCCCGGCGATCGACGGCAAGGCGCTCGACGGCGCCCGGCGGGTCGGGCTGCCCGCCGACCCGGACGAGCTGGCCCGCCTCGCCCCCGGCTCCGATCTCGCCCCGCTGGCCGCGGCACTGGTGCGGGTGGCGCTGGACAAGTCGCTGGCCGAGGAGGTCCGGGCGGCGGCGTGAGCCGGAACGCCGACTCGCCGTGTCGGGACGTCGGACTCGCCGGTCAGAGGATGGCGACGGCCACCACGAGGCCGAGGGCGAGGTGGGCGGCCGAGACGACGAAGGCCTGGGCCTGGATGCGGTCGGCGGTCAGCACGGCGCCGATGTCGATGCCCGTGACCCACTCCAGCAGCCGCACGCCGCCGACCTGCGCCACGATCCCGACCAGGCCGAAGATCAGCGACGCGAGCAGGCCCTCGAGCAGACCGCCGCTCGAGGTGTAGATCGCAACGACCACGATGAACGCCATGCTCACCATGCCGGCGGCCGTCACCACGACGGCGTTCGGCAGCCCGTCGCGGACCATCCGGTTGAGCTTGCCCGGCGTGGTGAGGTCGACGGCGTAGAAGCCGAGCAGCATCAGCAGGACGCCGAGCACCGCGTAGAGCAGGATCGCGCCGACGCCGCGACCGATCACCTCGCCGAAACCCGGACCGATCTGGGCCAGCGTCACGAGAACCTCCATCAAGCGTCCAAGGGGGAGCGTCAGTTCGCGGGGATGCGGTGGGGGACGAACGCCGCGCCGTCGTCGGTGACCAGCCCGACGGTCTCGCGGATGCCCAGCCCGGCCGCGGAGTCACCGACCACCCACGCACCCAGCGCGGGACGGTAGCCGTCGAACTCCGGGAGCGGATCGAAGAGCTGGTAGACGTAACCCTCCTCGCCGTACACACCACCCGTCTGGTGCTCCATGCCGGGAGCGACGATCGAGATGTTCGCGCCTTCGCGGCCCAGCCGCGGCTTGCGGACGTACTCGGTGAGGAGCCCCGGCTGGTCGAGGTAGGCGGGGAGCAGGTTGGGGTGGCCGGGATACATCTCCCACAGCACGGCGAGCAACGCCTTGTTCGACAGCAGCGCCTTCCACAGGGGCTCGATCCACAGCGTCTCGGGGAGGCTGCGGATCACGCTCTTGCCGAACTGGTCGGTGAGCACCCACTCCCAGGGGTAGAGCTTGAACACGGTCGCCATCGGCGCTTCCTCGAGGTCGACGAAGCGGTCGAGGGCGGCGTCCCAGCCGATGTCCTCGATGGTGAGGCCGACGGTGTCCAGCCCCGCCTCGGCGGCCGTCTCCTGCAGGTAGCCTGCGGTGACGTGGTCCTCGCCCGTGGTCTCGCTGCCCGACCACGTGAAGTGGATCTCGCTGCTGGGCAGGCGGCCCTTGATCGCCGTCCAGCGCTCCACGAGCGTCTCGTGCAGGGAGTTCCACTGGTCGTCGTCGGGGTGGACGTCCTTCAGCCAGTACCACTGCAGGATCGACGCCTCGAGCAGCGTGGTGGGGGTGTCGGCGTTGTACTCGAGCAGCTTGGCCGGCCCGCCGCCGTCGTAGCGCAGGTCGAAGCGGCCGTACACGTGCGGGTCGCTGCGCTTCCAGGACGCCGCCACGGCCTCCCAGGACCATTCCGGCAGGGCGAAGTCGCGGAACCGCTCCGTGGTGACCACGTGGTCGACGGCCTCGAGGCACATCCCGTGGATCACCTCGACGTCGGCCTCGAGCGACAGGACCTCGTCCATCGAGAAGGTGTAGTGCACCGACTCGTCCCAGTACGGCCGCGGCGCACCGCCCACGCCGCGGCCCGGGGTGTTGTAGACCATGCCCTGCTCGCGGACGATTCGCTCCCAGCCCGCCCGGGGCTCACCCGTGTGTCTCTCCACTAGGACCCGCTGCTCGAACTGCCGCCCGAGACTCCCAGCCCGCCTCGCGACACGCTGCTGCTCCCGGACGAACCGGCGACGGTCCTCCCGGACGAGGTGGTGACGCGGGTGCCCTCCTTCGGCACCGTCGTGGTGCCGCCCTGCACGCGCTGGCCGATGCTGCCGGAGCCGCCGTAGGTGTAGTGGTACTGGCGGCCGCCGCCACCGATGAATATCGGGTAGAAGCCGCCGCCGTAGTGAGTGCCGCTCGAGGCGGCGGGGGTGACGCAGTTGGAGTCGTCGACGATCACGCCTTCCTCGTCGACGCACTGCGCCTGGATCTCCTCGTCGGGCTGCGCCACCGAGTACCCGACGGCGATCAACGCGACCACTCCCACGGTGACGCCTGCGCCGATCAGGATGCGCTTTCGCTTGCGTCCGGAGCGCTCCCGTTCCTCGGCCTCCCTGCGCTCGGCCTCCTCCGCGCGCCGCGCGGCGACCTCGCGGGCGCGGCGCTCGGCGAGGGTGGGTTCCCGAGGTGTGGTGGTCTCGTCCTGGAAGCGCATCCGGCCACGGCTGCCTTCCTCCGGCGCCGGTGCGCCGTCGGGCTGCTCGTCCGGCCCACCGTCGCCATTGGTCTTGTCGTCGGGCACCGCTCATCCCCCCTTCGGCCGCGTCCGGGCCGGTGACAGGTCCGTCCCGCGCGCCGAACCGTACCGGGACACCGGCCACCGGCAAACGCTGACGCTCGCAGCACGCCGACGACCGATGGTCGCGCAGATCCACCCCGCCCTCTGGACGTGACCGCAGGTAACGGCATGATGACGGCCGACATGGACCGACTGATCGCTCCCCCCGGCCGGCCCCAGACGCCGCAGAACGCAGCTGGACCACGCCTCCAGCCTGCGCGGCGCCCGGGGGATGCGCCCACTGTCGTCGTCCCGAGCGTCAACCGCCTCGCCGCCGCGCGCTCCACGGCGTTCGGCGAGCCCGGCGCAGGGCGTACGGGTCGCCACAGCGTCCCGGCCCCTGCGGCGCACCCCGCTCCCCCACCGCCCCCACCGTCGCGTGGCCCCGAGCCGCGGCTGGTGCGGCGCATGGTCGCGGGCGTCCTCATCGGCTCGGTCACCATGCTGGGTGTCGCCACGCTGGACTCGTTCGCGGGCGCCACGGTGCCCGTTCTGGGCACGCTCGCGGCACTGCCTGCGGCATCGGGCGGGTCCAGCGCGCGGGAGGTGCCGCCGCCGCCCGCCACGCCGGGCACGTGCCTCATGTGGACGCGCCCCGACGCCGCCGACACCGAGGTCGTCGACTGCGGGCAGCCGCACCTGTTCGAGCAGGCAGGCTCCGTCACGCTGGCGAACGACATGGCGCTCCCCGACGACCGGCAGTGGCGCCAGCTGGTCAACGAGCGGTGCGAGCCGGTCGTGGTCGACTACCTCGGCGGCAAGTTCGACCCCGACGGGCGCTTCCGCGTGGGCGCGCTGAAGCCGTCGCCGTCCAAGTGGGCCGACGGCGACCGCGAGCTGCGCTGCGGGGTGCAGAGCGCGTCCCGCTCCGGCGCCCTCCTCCCCCTCTCCGGCCGGGCCGCCGAGTCCGACCAGGCCGCCGTCCACGAGCCGGGAACCTGCCTCGCCATCGACGGCCGCACGATCGGTGACCCCGTCGACTGCGCGGGGCCCCACGCCGTCGAGACGGTCGGGGTCGTGGAGCTGTCCGAGAAGTTCCCCGACGCCTTCCCGGCGGTCGGCGACCAGGACGCCTACCTGCAGCCCGAATGCGCGAAGATCGCCAACGAGTACGCGGGCAGCGCCGATGCGATCTCGAACAAGGGCCTCACCGTCTACTGGGACAACATCACCGAGGCGTCGTGGAAGGCCGGCAGCCGCAAGGTCAACTGCAACCTCGCGGCGCTCCTGCCCGACCGGAGCGGGTTCGCGCCCGTCACCGGCCCGGTGAAGGGCGACGTCGTGGTGGGCGACGAGCCGGCTCCGCCTGCCACCGGCACCCCGGCACCGGGCACGCAGGCACCGCCGACGGACGGCCCGCCCGCGGAGCAGATCCCCACGTCGACGCCGACGCCCGCACCGACCAGCGAGCCGTCCGCACCGGAACCCCCCGAGGAGCCGGCCCGGCCGACCGCCACCACGCCGCCCGCCCCGGAACCCCCTGAGGAGCCGGAGCGGCCCGAGCCACCGGCGGTGAGCGTCGAGCCGACCGCGGCGGTGGCGGGGCGGTAACGGGGCCCGGCGACGTCACGGGTGGCGGTGCGAGTATCGAACCCGTGGACATGACCCGGCGGCGGTTCGAGGAACTCGTCGCGGACGCCCTGGACACCATCCCTCCCGAGCTCACCGCCGCCATGGACAACGTCGTGGTGCTGGTCGCCGACCGCCACGACACCGACCCCGAGCTGCTGGGGCTCTACGAGGGCGTGGCGCTCACCGAGCGGACGTCGAGCTACGGGGGCGTGCTGCCCGACCGGATCACGATCTACCAGGACGCCATCCTCGACGTCTGCGACAGCGAGGACGACGTGGTGCACGAGGTCGCCGTGACCGTCGTGCACGAGGTGGCGCACCACTTCGGGATCGACGAGGCCACCCTGCACGAGCTCGGCTGGGGCTGATCTACGAGGCGCGGTGGGCCAGCCTCGGCGGCAGGGCGAACAGCCATGTCGCGCCGACCGCCACCAGTGCGCGGTGGGTGAGCAGCGAGAGGGCGGTCAGCACCGGCACCAGGACGACCGGCAGCGCGTAGGCCGCTGCAGGCGGCAGCTCGACGTGCCGCACCCCGATCATGATCGCAGCCAGCCACATCATGTGGATCAGGTAGATCGGCAGGGTCAGCGTGCCCAGCACCACCAGCGGCCGGCCGAACCGGTACCGCGCGACCCACGCCGCGAGCAGCAGCCCGGACCCGACCGCGAGGCACTGCAGGGCGAGCGCGACTCCGGGAACGGTCCTGAGCCCGAGCGCGACCGCCGCGCCCGCCGCCGCGACGCACGCCACGCCTCCGGCCGCGACCCGGAGCAGGCTGGTGGCCGCCGCCAGCCGCTCGGCCAGCTCCCGCGCGTAGCAGCCGAGCAGGAAGAAGAACAGGAACCTCGACATGTAGGTCCAGCGCGTGTCGCCGAAGTCCACCATGCCGGCGCCGACCAGCGCGGACAGCGCGCCCGTCACGCCCAGCTGCAGCCAGACCGGAAGGGGGCGCGCCAACTTCGTCACCACGGCGAACACGGCGAGCGCGTACAGGAACCACATGCTCGGGCCGGGGAGCACCAGTGCCAGCACGAGCCCGAGCGGGTCCGCCGACTCGTCGGGATCGACCTCGGGCGGCACGACCGTGGCGAAGAACGTGAACCGGATGACCGTCCAGATCACGTACAGGTAGAGGAAGAACGCCACCCGCTTGTGCAGCACCACCCGCCACGGCGCGGAGAGCGGGCCCGCGGCGAGCAGACCCGACGCCAGGAAGAACAGCGGCATGCGCAACGAGGCGAGCGCCTCGTTCGCCGTGACGACGGCGGCGGGCGCCTGCCCGGACCGCTGCAGGAACCACACGGCGTGATGGGCCACGACGAGGAGGATCGACAAGCCCTTCGCGGCGTCGACCCAGTCCAGGCGCGCAGCCGTGTGTCGCGTCGGTGCGTCCACTCTCCGGCTCAACATCCACCCTCGCTCGGTTGCGCGCACACCATGGCAACCACTTGCTGTGATGATGCTGAGACCGAAGCGCGACGATGGCGCCGCGATCAGGCGGGCGCGCCGCCCGCGGTGACGTCACCGGCGATCGGCGTGGCTCCGTCCCAGTGCTCCAGAACCCAGGCGCCGTTCTGCGGGGCCTTGTCGTCAGGGCGCAGCACCACGAGGCCGGTGTTGGGCAGGAAGCGCGTCTCCGCGGTGTCGCCGAGCAGGGCGGCCGCGGCGAGGCGGATGGCGGCGCCGTGGCTCACGAGCACGACGTCGCCGCTCGCGCCGTCGAGGATGCGGTCCAGCGCGGGCAGGAACCGGTCGCGGACGTCGTGGGCGGACTCGCCGCCGGGGAGCCGGGCGTCCAGGTCCCCGGTCCACCACGCCTCGTAGACGGCCATGAACCTCTCCAGGGCCACCCGGCCGGACCGGCCCTCGAGCTCGCCGCAGAACACCTCGTGGACGCCGTCGATCACCTGGACGTCCAGGCCGTGCGCCTCCGCGACCGGTGCGGCCGTCTGCTGTGCCCGCACCGCCGCGGACGCGTACACCGCCGTGACCGGATCGGCGGCGAGCCGGGCACCGAGCGCGACCGCCTGTGCCCGGCCCCGCTCGTTCAGCGGCAGGCCCGGCGGGCGGGTGTCGAGGATGTGCTGCGCGTTGGCCGGTGTCTCCCCGTGCCGCGCCATGACGAGCCGAAGGCTCATGCGACGCCCCCCGCGCGCACCGATTCGAGCCACTTCTGGGCGGCCGCGAACTGCGCCGCGTCGGCGCCCCCGATCGGCAGCGGGGACGTGCTGGGGGCCGCGGTCGACACCCCGTTGCCCGCACGCGGGTACGAGCCGAGGAACCGGACGCGGTCACACCTGCGGTGCAGCGCGGCGAGCGCCTCACCCATGGCGGGCTCGGAGACGTGACCGGTGCAGTCGAGGTGGAACCAGTACTCGGCGTGCCGGTCCTTGATCGGCCGCGACTCGATGCGGGTGAGGTCGATCCCGCGGACGGCCAGCTCCGTGAGCAGGCCGAGGAGCGCGCCGGGGCGGTTCTGCGTGGTGGCGGCGAGCGACGTGCGGTCGTGCCCGGTGGCTGCGGGTGGCGGGCCGGGCGGGGCCACGAGCGCGAACCGGGTGATCGCGCCCGCGTTGTCGGCGATGTCGTCGGCGAGGATGTCGAGGCCGTGCTGCTCGGCGGCCAGCGGCGCCGAGACGGCGGCGTCGAACTCCCCCCGGGCCACCTGCGCCGCCGCCTCGGACGTGGAGGCCGACAGCAGGACGTCGGCCGCCGGAAGCCGGGCGGCGATCCATTCCCGGGTCTGGGCGATGCCGTGCGGGTGGGACGCGACCGTGCGCACGTCGTCGAGGCGCGTGCCCGGCCGCACCAGCAGCGCGAACCGGACCGCCAGCACGGCCTCGCGCACGATCACCAGCGGCGGGTCGGCGACCAGGCCGTCGAGCACCGCGGGGACCGCACCCTCCACCGAGTTCTCGATCGGCACGCAGCCGAGGTCGGCCGAGCCGTCCCGCACGGCGGCCAGCACGGCCGGGGAGCCGGCGCAGGGCACGAACTCGGCCCCCGCGGCCTCGGGCATCGACCGCAGTGCCTGCTCGGTGAAGGTGGCGCGCGGCCCGAGGAACGCGATGCGGGTCACGCCTCGACCCTACTGTGGGGGCATGGGCAGCCTGACGCTGGTGCTGGTCGCGGTCGACGCTCCGATGGCGCGGGCCTGGCGCGCGCTCGCGGAGGCCCGCGATGGGCTCGTCGTGCACGAGGGCTCGATCACCGACGTGGACGCCGATGCCGTGGTGAGCCCCGCCAACTCGTTCGGGTTCATGGGCGGTGGCATCGACGCCGTGTACGCCCGCTGGTTCCCCGGCATCTCCGACCGCGTCCGTGCGGCGTCCGGCGCCGACCGCGGCGGCGAGCTCCCGGTCGGTGAGGCCGTGATCGTGGCGACCGGCGTCGAACGGCCGGCCTGGCTGGTGAGCGCGCCGACGATGCGCAGGCCCGGTGAGCGGCTCCCGCCGGACGGCGGCGCCGCCCGCGCCGCGGCAGGCGCGGTGTTGCGGCTCTGGCGCGACGGCAGCCTGCCCGACGGCACCCCGGTGCACGAGGCGGTACGCACGATCGCCATGCCCGGCCTCGGCACGGGTGTGGGCGGCCTGCCACCCGAGGTCTGCGCCGCGCAGGTCGGCGCCGCGTGGGACGAGGTCCTCGGCGAGGTATGACCCCGCGAGTCGCGGTCCGGGTGCGGGCGCGTCGGGGTGAGCGTCAGGCGAGCAGGCCGAGGCCGGCGAGCTGGGTGGCGGGCACGGGCTCGGGGTCGGTGCCGCAGCGCGACAGGAGCCCGCGCACGCCCTTGACGGAGCGCTCGGAGAGGCCGGTGATCTCCTTCGCGAGCGCCGCGCCGTCGGTGGACTCGAGCGCCTCGCGGACGTCACCGCCGCTCAGCGCCCGCGCGACGCCCACCAGCAGGTTGAGGATGCCGTGACGGCGCTGGTCGTCGTGCTCGCTGCGGACGACCTGACGCAGTCCGAGCGTGGTGAACGGCCGGCCCGTGTCGACGACCACGTGGAGGAACTCCTCCACCTCAGCGACCGACGGCACGTCGGATGCGCGGGGGCCGCCGCAGCGCAGCTTCGGCGCGCACCCGTGCTCGGCGACGCGCCGCACGGCGCGCAGCCAGGCACTGATGTCCGCCGGCTCGATGCCCGCAGGCCTGCGGGGCTCGACCACCGCGACGACGTCCTCCGGCACGAACTCCGACACCCGCTCCAGCCAGACCGCGTCGACGTCGGGCGGAGCCGCGGTCTCGACCGTGCGCGGCGTGAGCAGGCTCGACCGCGAGAAGACCGTGGAGAGCGCCTTCGGCACGGCGCCCAGCCCGGTGTCGACCACGAGCGACACGTCGACCGGGCGCGAAGGCACCGACCGCGCCAACTCCTGTACCAGCGCGGGAAGCCGCGACACGGGGCAGACGAGCTGCCCGACGAGACCGCCGTAGCGGCCGTCCCGTGCGCTCAGGTACCGCGATACGACGGCGTCCACGCCGGGCGCCACCGACCGCGGCTGCAGCAGGCTCGTGTCGTCGACCAGCTGCGAGAAGAGCGGTGGGATGGCCCATGGATCCGCACCAGCCGCCGTCGTCACGATCCCAGACGCTAACGGGTGGGCTCGGGCCGCGTGACATCGGCCGTGGGTTCGGGCCCTGGACACCCACCCGGACAGCCTATAGCTTAGGCTCACCTAAGTCACGGAGGTGTCTCGTTGGGATCCACCCGACCCCGCCGACCGCCCGCTCCGTCGGCCGCCGAACGCGCTCGTAGCGTCGCCGCGCGCGGCGGCACGGCGAGCCTCGTCGGCACCGGTGCGCCCCAGGCCGTGCCCGTCGTGCACCACGTGCGCGCGGACGGCTCCGCGGTCCTGCTGCTCGACGACGACGAGCCCGTGCTCGACGCGATCCGAAACGCACCCGGCGGCGAGTTCGCGGCGATGCTCGAGATCACCGACCACGCGCCGGTGGAGCTGCGGGAGCCCGTCCGCGCACTGCTGTGGATCACCGGCCGGTTGCGGGTGCCGGAGCCCGACATCGCCCGGCGCATCGCGCTGCAGGTCGCCGACGTGCGCCCGCAGGAGGACCTGCTGCGCCTGGGCCACGGTGCCACCCTGGTGCGCCTCGACCCCGGATCGGCCGTGCTCTCCGACGCCGAGGGCACCGCGGCCCTCACCCCCGTCGACCTGGCGGCCGCCTGGCCGGACCCGTTCTGCCGCTACGAGGGCCACTGGCTCGCCCACCTCGAGGAGTCGCACTCGGACGTCCTCGACGTACTGGCCCGGCACCTGCCGCCCGCACTGCGCGACCTGCGCGACGCTCGGCTGCGCCCGCTCGGGATGGACCGCTACGGCCTGCGCCTGCGGCTGGAGGCACCGGGCCGCGACCACGACGTCCGGATCGCGTGGGCCGAGCAGGCCACCACGGTGGAGGAGCTGCGCACGCAGATGCAGCACCTGATCGGGTGCCCGATGCGGCGCGGGGTGGACGTCGACCCGCTCGGGGGGAGCAGGCCCGCCGCCGGCTAGCTCACGGGGCTCTGCCCGGCGCGCACGCGCTGGGTGACCCGGCGCTCGGCCACGAACGAGGCCACCGGGATCGTGCCTGCCACCAGGATGAGCAGGGCGTCGAGCGGCTTCCACCGCCCGCGCTCGGCCAGCAGCAGCGTGCAGACGATGTAGATCATGTACAGGAATCCGTGGGTGACGCCCACGACCGCCACCAGCTGCGGCTGTCCGAAGACGTACTTCATCGGCATCGCGATCAGCACGAGGACGAGCAGCCCGACGCCGGTGACCCATGCGGCGATGCGGTAGGCGAGCAGGGCGGTCTGGATCGACACGGCGTCCTCAGCGATCGGGGTTGCGGGCGGCCAGCTCGGCCAGCATCTGGTTGTAGGCGACGAGCTCGGGGTCGTCGTCCACCGGTTGTGGGGCGGCGTCGCGCGGGCGCGGCCCGAACGGCGACGGGGCGTCCGGGTCCGTGGCGGGGCGCGGCTGCGGGAGGGGCGGGGCGGCCGCCTCCTCGGCGGCGGCCGGGGCGGCTTCCTCCAGCTTCGCCGCCTCCATCCGCAGCATGCGCCACCACATCACGCCGAAGAACACGGCGAAGAGCGGCCACTGCAGCCCGTACCCGACGTTCAGCGCGCTGCCCATCGCGGACCCGGCGCGCTGCCACTGCCAGGCGGCGAGCCAGCCGCACGTGACCATCGCACCGAGCGTGAGCACGTGCCAGACGATCCATCTCGGGGAGAGGATCAGCCGACGCACGCCGTCCAGGTTACCCAAGGCCGTGTCCGGCGGGCTCCTGGTCGATGGGCTTCGCATCCAGGCGGTCGCCGGCGAGGCGGAGGCCTGCAGGGCGCGGCCTAGTAGCGTCCGCGACCGTGACCCGCTCGACCACCGTCCGGGACTGGATCGCGCCGCCACCACCCGGAACGGCCCCCCTCACCGACCCGCGGACCCGCAGGCTCGTCGGGTTGGAGGTGCTGGTCGTCCTCTCGGTGACGCTCGGGCTGTCCGCCGTGCGCAGCGGTCTCTCCCTGCTCGACGCCCTGCTGCAGCCGGTGCCGCTCAACGAGCAGCAGGTGGCGCTGAACGCACCCGCCGCGGAGCTCGGGCTCATCGACCTCGCGCTCCAGCTCACGCGGGTGCTCCAGCTGGTCGGCTGGGGCGCGTTGGGCGCCTACCTGCTGCTGCGCGCCGGCTTCGCGATGCGGGACGTCGGGCTCGACCGGCGCCGCCCCGGCCGGGACGCGCTGGGGTCGGCCGGCCTCGCCGCGCTGATCGGGATCCCCGGCCTCGGGCTGTACCTGTTCGCCCGCGCGATCGGGGTGAGCGTGACGATCGCGCCCACCACGCTCGACGACACCTGGTGGCGGGTGCCGGTGCTGCTGGCGTCCGCGGCCGCGAACAGCTGGGCCGAGGAGGTGGTGATGGTCGCCTACCTGATCACGCGGCTGCGCCAGCTCGGCTGGTCGGAGAACCGGTCGCTGCTCGTCCAGGCCCTGCTGCGGGGCAGCTACCACCTGTACCAGGGCCTCGGCGGGTTCGTCGGCAACATCGTCATGGGGCTGGTGTTCGGCCGTGTGTGGCAGCGCACCAACCGCCTGTGGATGCTCGTCGGAGGGCATGCGCTGATCGACATCGTGGCGTTCCTGGGCTACGCGGCCCTCTCCGGCCACGTGTCCTGGCTCCCCTGACGGCGGTCAGCGCAGGGTGATCTGCTTGCCGGCGAGGGCGTCGCGGGCGCGGCGCTCGGTGTCGGTGAGCGGGGTGTCCTCGGCGAGGGCGGCGTCCAGTCGCTCCGCGAAGGCGGCGAGGGGCTCGCTCCACTCCTTGGCGTGCAGGTCGCGGTCGACGTCCCACACCGGCACGAGCAGGCCGTGGGCCCGGAACGAGCCGGCGTACCTGGCGTCCTCGGCGAGGGCCAGCTCACCTCGCGCCTGCAGCCGGGCCAGCGCCGCCAGCAGGGCTTCCTCCGGCTCCGGCCGCACCCATCGCAGGTGAGCCTTCGAACCGGTGTCCACCCAGTACGCGGCCCGGACCCCGGGTGCAGGCACCGACTCGGTCGGCATGATCACCTTGTTGGCGCGCTCCAGCGCGGCGGTGACGTCGGGGCTGGGCTCCGAGCCGTCCTCGGCGGGCGGGATCCACCAGCCGAAGTCGGCGTGCACGGTGACGTCGAGCGTCGCCTCCGGGTCGAGCACGTCCTGCAGCCGCACCAGCTCCCCGGCGACGCCCGGACCGACGACCGGGAGCGCCGTTCCCGGTTCGGCCTCCTGCGCCCAGCGCAGCGCCTTGGCCACGTCGGCCGACAGGTCGCCGGAGTGCGCCTGCACCTGCATGCCGAGCAGGATCGACCCGTCCGGCCGCACGACCGCCGCAGCGGCCCCGGGCAGCACGGTGGCGAGCGTGACCGGAGCGCCCCCGGACTCGCGCAGCGGCAGCGGCGCCGTGGCCGACGGCAGGAACTCGCGCATCGCGACCAGATCGCACTCCGCGGCGAGGCCCTCGAACGGCCGGATGACGATCACGTCGTCACCGGCGCCGTGGCAGGCCTTGTATCGCTTGCCCGAGCCGCAGGGACAGGGGCGGCGGGGGTTCTCACCCGCGGACGCCGCCTTGGCACGTGTCTTCTTGCCCATGGTCCGGCAGAGGCTAGCGCCCCCCGCCGGGGACCCACCACGCACCTCGACGGTTCAGCTTCCCGCTGGTCCCGCCGATCTACGCTCCCGGGCCCCAGCGGGGGGCGCTAGCGGGTCCGGCAGAGCAAGATGGGACCGCCATGGCCCCTTTCGATCCCGGTGACCCGGACTTCCTCGCCGACCCCTACCCGACGTTCGCCGCCCTGCGCGCGCAGGCCCCGGTGCACGAGCACCCGCTGCTGGGCATCCCGGTCGCGGTGTCGCACGCCGCGTGTTCCGAGGTGCTGCGGGGGCGCGACCTGGGCCGGATCTGGGTCGACGCCGAGCCGGCCGCGGAGTTCCCCGCCTTCAACCTGCTGCACCGCAACTCGCTGCTCGAGCGCGAGGGCCCGCCGCACGACCGCCTGCGCCGGTTGGTGGCGGGCGCCTTCAACCGCGGCCACACCGCACGGTTGGAGCCGAGGATCCGCGAGCTGGCTGCGCGGCTCGTCGCCGAGCTCGTCGAACGCATCCGGGCTGACGGCAGCGCCGACCTGATGGCGGGCGTCGCTGCGGTCCTTCCGGTCGAGGTGATCGCGGACCTGCTCGGCGTGCCGGAGCCGGAACGGTCGGCGCTGCGGGGCTGGTCCAACACGATCGTCACGATGTACGAGGCGGATCCCGGCCGGGTGCGGCGGGCCGACGCCGAGCGGGCGGCCGCCGAGTTCGTCGAGGCGCTGCGCGGGCTCGCCGCGCACCGGCGCAGGCACCCGGGCGACGACCTGGTCACCGACCTGCTCGACGCCGACCTGGACGCCGACGAGCTGGTCGGCACCGCCGCGCTGCTGCTCATGGCCGGTCACGAGGCCACGGTCAACGTGATCGGGAACGGCGTGCTCGCCCTGCTGCGCCACCCCGAACAGTGGCGACGGCTGGTCGCCGACCCGGGGCTGGACTCCACTGCGGTGGAGGAGCTCATCCGGTACGACCCGCCCCTTCAGCTGTTCGAGCGCACCGCCGTGGTGGACACGGTGGTGGCCGGTCACCCGGTGCCGGCCGGCACGAAGATCGCCGCCCTGCTCGGCGCCGCCGCCCGCGACCCCGCCGCCTTCTCGCGGCCGGACGAGCTCGACGTCGCCCGGCAGCCGAACCCGCACCTCGGGTTCGGGGCAGGCGTGCACTACTGCCTCGGCGCGCCGCTCGCCCGGGTGGAGGTGGCCGCCACGATCGACGCGCTGCGCACCGCGCTACCGGAGATGCGGCTCGCGGCCGAGCCGCCGCGCCGCCCCGACTTCGTCATGCGCGGTCTGCGGGAGCTGCGGTTGGGCTGACCTCCCCGCGGACGGGCGCTGCTCGTCAGGCCGGCGCCGGGCTCACGCGCATCAGCACCTCGCGGCGGCGCGGCGCCGCAGGCGCGAGCAGGCGGGTGAGCCGCAGCACGACGCGCGCCGTGACACCCGCGGTGACCGCCGCGAGCAGGTCGAGCACCGCGTGCAGCACGACGCCATCGGCGCGTGCCTGCACGCCGTCACGCAGCGACCACAACAGCACGACGGCGGTGAGCACCACGCTCGCCACCCACAGCCCCCACCAGACGAGCACCAGCCGCGACGGGCGCGGCCGCCGGTCCGCAGGCAGCCCGATGGCGCTGTGCTCGATCTCGGCGAGCACCGATCCGGGTATCGAGAGGTTGAGCCCGGGCACCAGCCAGCCGAGCACGATCATCCGGGGGGACCGGGACGGGCGGACCTGTGCCCGGTCGGCGGCCGCCTGCGCGGCCCGCACGGTCCACAGCACCGTCAGCACGCCGACCACGAGGCTCAGGATCGGCGCGACGGTGCCCGACGACGCCACGAGGGAATCGGAGGCCGCGACCGCCTCGGCCTGGAGCGCTCCCTCCCGGCTGGCCAGCAGCAGGATGTAGCGCCACACCTCGGCGCCGCTGGCGAGCAGCGCCACCGCGGCGGTGGCCCACAGCAACGGCACCAGCGAGCCGACGAGCGTCCGCGCTGCGACCAGCGGATCCGGACGCGCCTGCTGCGGCTCCGGGGCTTTCCACGGGCCGAGCGGGAACCCCCATCGGGGCAGGAATCGGTACCGCGGCGGGCCGGTGTAGCGGGTTCGGACCGGCTGCGGCGCGGGCGGTGTGAGCCCGGGCGGAGGTTCGGCCACCCAGCGCAGGGCGGCCAGGTAGCGGCCGCAGAACGGGCAGAACGGCCCACCACCGGCCGGGGCTCGACGACCGCAGCGCGGGCAGGGCGGCCCCATGCCGGCCTCCTCCGCACCGGGAGCCGCGGGATGCACGGGAATCGCTTCCTAGACGATCTGGGGCTGCGCGCCCCCGTCGGCGACGACCTCGCGGCCCTGCCGGGCCCACGCCTGCATCCCGCCCTCGACGTTGACGGCCGGGAAGCCCTGTGCGGACAGGTAGGCGACCACGCGGGCCGACCGGCCGCCGGAACGGCAGATGACGTAGAGCGGATCTCCGTCGGGGAGCTCGTCCATCCGCCCGGTGAGCTCGGACATCGGCAGATGGGTGGCCCCGGGCGCGTGGCCCGCGACCCACTCGTCGGACTCGCGGACGTCGAGCAGAGCGGCGTCGGCCGGCAGCTCTGCCACCGAAACCTCCGGAACGGCTGGACCGGTCATGGGTCCAATCCTCGCACGCCGGGACGTCATACCCCGGTGAACGCAGAACGGCGCCCGGCCTCGTGGCCGGGCGCCGTTCGGGTGCGGTCGGGGTCAGTGCACGGTCGCCTTCTCCGAGCCGGCCCCGGTGAGCGAGCGGACCTCCATCTCGGCGAACTTGCCCTCCTCGACGGGGTGCCTGCCGCCGACGTAGGTGCCGATGATGCCCAGGACGAACGACAGCGGGATCGACACCAGGCCGGGGTTGGCCAGCGGGAACAGGGCGAAGTCCGCGTTCGGGATCATCGCCGTCGGGCGGCCGGAGATCGCCGGCGAGAAGACGATCAGGAGCACGCAGGACGCCAGACCGCCGTAGATGCTCCAGAGCGCGCCCGTCGTGTTGAACCGCTTCCAGAACAGCGAGTAGAGGATCGTCGGCAGGTTCGCCGACGCCGCCACCGCGAACGCCAGCGCCACCAGGAACGCGATGTTCTGGTTGCGAGCCAGGATGCCGGCGGCGATGGCGATGACGCCGATCACCACGGCGGTGATGCGGGCCACCCGCACCTCGGCGTCCGGGCTGGTCTCCCCGCGCTTGATGACGTTGGCGTACACGTCGTGGGCGAACGACGCCGACGCGGTGATCGTCAGGCCGGCCACCACCGCGAGGATCGTGGCGAACGCGATCGCCGAGATGATCCCGAGCAGGATCTCGCCGCCCAGCTCGTACGCCAGGAGCGGCGCCGCGGAGTTGGTGCCGCCCGGCGCAGTGGAGATCCGCTGCGCACCGCCGGTGACCAGGGCGGACGCGCCGTAGCCCAGCACCAGCGAGAACAGGTAGAAGATCCCGATCAGCCAGATCGCCCACACCACCGAGCGCCGCGCCTCCTTGGAGCTCGGCACCGTGTAGAAGCGCATCAGGATGTGCGGCAGGCCCGCCGTGCCGAGCACCAGTGCCAGACCCAGCGACAAGAAGTCGATCTTCGACGTCGTCGAGGCACCGTAGGCCAGGCCCGGGCTGAGCAGGTTGTCGCCGAGCTCCCGAACCGCGCCCGATGCGGTCGTCAGCGACGGGTTGGCCGCGACGGACTGCCCGAGCAGCGCGGAGAGGTTGAACCCGAACAGGGCGAGGACCCAGAAGGTGATCACAGCCGTGCCGATGATCAGCAGGCCGGCCTTGATGATCTGCACCCACGTGGTGCCCTTCATGCCGCCGACCAGCACGTAGGTGATCATCAGGGCACCGACGATCGCGATGACCACACCCTGACCGAAGGTGTTGCTGTTCGGGATCTGCAGCAGCAGCGCGATCAACGCACCCGCGCCGGCCATCTGCGCGAGCAGGTAGAAGAACGACACCACCAGGGTGGAGGTGGCCGCCGCCGCCCGCACCGGACGCTGCCGCATCCGGAAGCTCAGCACGTCACCCATCGTGAACTTGCCGGTGTTGCGCAGCAGCTCCGCCACCAGCAGCAGCGCCACCAGCCACGCGACGAGGAAGCCGATCGAGTACAGGAACCCGTCGTAGCCGTTCACCGCGATCGCGCCCGCGATCCCCAGGAACGAGGCCGCCGACAGGTAGTCACCCGCGATCGCCACCCCGTTCTGCGGGCCGGTGAACGACCGGCCGGCCGCGTAGTAGTCCGACGCGGTCTTGTTGTTCCGGCTGGCCCGGAACACCACGACCAGGGTGACCACCACGAACAAGGCGAAGATGCCGATGTTCAGTACCGGGCTGCCGACGCCGGGGGACGCCGGGGCTTGCGCAAGGACACTCACAGCGCTGCTCATTCGGCACCTTCGATCTGGTTGCGGATCTTCTCGGCGGCCGGGTCGAGGTGCCGGTTCGCGTACCGCACGTAGACCGTCGTGATCACGAACGTCGTGACGAACTGCAGCAGACCGATGATGAGCCCGATGTTGATGTTGCCGAACACCGGGATGGCCATGAACGCCGGCGCGAATGATGCCAGCAGCACGTAGAGGAGGTACCAGAGCAGGAAGGCGACACTCATCGGGAAGACGAACCGCCGGAGCTTCCTGCGCAGTTCGATGAATTCAGGAGTGGCCTGCATCTGTTCGTATACGGTGCCTGTAGATCGCTCGCCTGTGGCACTCACGGCGTCGTCTCCGTTCTCTTCCGTCCGCGCACTGCATCGTCGCCGCGCCTTCCGGGGCACAACGGGGCGAACAATAGTTGAGTCGCACTCGTGCGCCGGAATACTCCAGTTGGGTGATGGCGGGCGTCGTGCAACTGTCGCGCCGAACTCGCGATCAACGGCGGTGTTCCGGGACGAGTGGCCGACGAACGGTGGACGAGCGGTTCCGACTCGGACGTACCGGACCGAACGCGATCGCGGATTTCCCGCGCGCCCAACCGACCGCGGCCGGAGTTCTCACCACGTGGGACGCTGGCGGTCCTCGAGGCGGTCGCGGCTCAGGCCGAGTCGTTCCGGTGCGTGCAGCCGCAGGAGCACCTGGTCGGCGTCGACCGGGCGGTACCGCGCGGTCATCCTGCTCACCAGGATCATCGTGAGGAACGCGGCCGGCACGGTGGCGATCGCCGGCCGGTAGAGCAGGACGCCCAGCCAACCGGAGTCGACGAACCCGGCGAGGCTCAGGGCAACCGCACCCGCCGAGCCGATCCCACCCACCAGGATGCCCGCGATCCCGCCCGCCGCGGTCAGCCCGCGCCACCAGATGCCGAGCACGAGCAGCGGGCAGAACGTCGACGCGGCCACCGCGAACACCAGCGCGACGGCCTCCCCGAAGTCCAGCCGGGTGAGCAGCAGTGCCATCGCGAGCGGCACCGCCCCCGCGAGCACCGCCGACAGGCGGAAGTCGCGCACCCGGCTGCTGCCGATGAGGTCGGTGGACAACACCCCCGCGATGCTCACGATCAGGCCCGACGCGGTGGACAGGAAGGCGGCCCACGCGCCCGCCGCGACCAGCCCGCCCAGCAGGGCGCCGGCCAGCCCGCTGCCGAGCACGGCGGTCGGCAGCAGCAGCACGGCCGCGTCGGTGTCGCCGCTGACGAGCAGCTGCGGGGTGTAGAGCCGCGACAGCGCACCGAGCAGCGTGACCGCCAGGTAGAAGCACCCGAGCAGGGCGAGCACGAACACCGCGGTGCGGCGCGCCGCCCGCCCGTCGGGGTTGGTGTAGAAGCGCACCAGCACGTGCGGAAGACCCATGGTGCCGAGGAACAGCGCGAGGATCAGCGAGTACGTGGCGAGCAGGCCGTGCTCACGACCCTCCGGGAACGGTGCGAGCCATGACGCATCGGACGCCGGCGCCCCCACCACGACCGGCACCGCGGCCCCGGCGGGGAAGTCGAGCTCCGCCCCCGCCTCGACCGTGTGCCGTCCGACCTCCCAGCGGACCGGGCCGTCGATCACCTGCCTGCCGTCGACCACTCCGGTGGCGGTGAACTGGACCGGCTCCGTCACCTGCAGCTCCACCGGGGTGTGGATCTCGACCGTCGCGCGATCGGGGAACTGCGGCGGGGCGGGCTTGTCGAAGGTGCGGTCGTCGCTGAAGAAGAAGATCGCCGCGATGATCGCGGGCAGCGCCAGCGCGGTGAGCTTGAGCCAGTACTGGAACGCCTGCACGAACGTGATCGACCGCATGCCGCCGAGCACGACGGTGGCCACGACGATGAAGGCCGCCACGGCGGCTCCCGTCCAGTCCGGCAGCCCCGTGACCGTGGCGACGGTGAGCCCCGCGCCCTGCAGCTGGGGCAGCAGGTACAGCCAGCCGATGACGACGACGAACACCGCGCAGACCCGCCGCAGCACACCGGAACGCAGCCGGTACTCCGCGAAGTCGGGCACCGTGTACGCACCGGAACGGCGCAGCGGGGCCGACACGAACAGCACCAGCGCGAGGTAACCCGCGGTGTAGCCCACGGGGTACCAGAGCGCGTCGACGCCGTCGCGGAGGATGAGCCCCGCGATGCCGAGGAAGGACGCCGCGGAGAGGTACTCGCCCGAGATCGCGCCCGCGTTGGCCATCGGGCCGACCGTGCGCGAGGCCACGAAGAAGTCGGAGGTGCTGCGCGCCACGCGCACCCCGATCGAGCCGATCACGGCCGACGCCACCGCGACGAGGCCGATGGCCACGAGCGCGATGATGCCGGTTGTCGTCACGGAAACACTATGTCAACGCGGTGCCGCCACCACCACTACACCTTTGTCGGTCGTCACGCCGCACCGGGTCGGTCGAACCGGTCGCGGGAGAGCCCGAGCCGCTCCGGCGCGTGCAGGATCATCAGCGACCGGTCGGCGTCACGCGGGATCGAGGCCCTGGTGAACAGGCTCACCACGATCATCGTGAGGAACGCGGTCGGCACCGTGACCACCGCCGGCCGGTAGAGCAACACCCCGACCCAGCCCTGCGGCAGCACCGCGAACAGCGACAGCGCTACGGCCACCGCGGACAGGCACCCGCCGACGAGCACACCCGCGACCGCGCCCGCCGCTGTCAGCCCTCGCCACCAGATCCCGAGCACGAGCAGTGGGCAGAAGGTCGCGGCGGCCACCGCGAAGACCAGCGGCACGGTCAGCGCGAAATCCAGCCGCGTCACGCCGAGGGCGAGCCCGAGCGGCACGACCACCGAGAGCGCGGCAGCCAGCCGGAAGTCGGTCCACCGTCCGCGCAGCACGTCGGTGAACAGCACACCGGCCAGGCTGACGACGAGCCCGGACGACGTCGACAGGAACGCAGCCGCGGCGCCCGCCGCCACCAGCCCGCCCAGGAGCCAGCCCGCCCAGTCGTGCCCCAGGACCGCGGTGGGGACCAGCAGCACCGCAGCATCGGTCTCGCCGCTCACCAGCAGCTGGGGCGTGTAGAGGCGCGTGAGCGCGCCGAGCAGCGTGACGAGGACGTAGAAGAAGCCGATCATCCCGAGGACGATCACCGTGGTGCGGCGGGCGGCGAACCCGTCCGGGTTGGTGTAGAAGCGCACCAGCACGTGCGGGAGGCCCATCGTGCCGAGGAACCCGGCCACGAGCACCGAGTAGATCGACAGGAGCTGGTCGGCCGCGCCACCCGTCATCGGTTCGAGCCACTGGCGGTCGGTGGTGGGTGCGCCGTCCACGGTGGGCACGGCGGAGCCCGCCGCGAACCTCAGCGCGGTGCCCTCGTCCACCTCGTACCGCCCGGGTGGCCAGGTGACCTCACCCCGCGCCCGGCTGCCGTTCACGGTGCCGTCGACCCGCACCCGCACCGGCTCGGTCACGGCGAGCACGACGTCCGTGCGGACGTCCACCGCCGTGTCCTGCGTGAACCGGGGGGACGACGGCCGGTCGAAGGAGCTGGTGTCGCCGAGGAACATCCCCCCGATGACGAGGGCGGGAACGAGGAGCGCCGTGAGCTTGAGCCAGTACTGGAACGCCTGCACGAAGGTGATCGACCGCATCCCGCCGCCCACGACGGTGAGCAGGACGACGACGCCGGCCCCGGCGATCCCGCTCCAGGCGGGCAGGCCGGTGAGCGTGGTGAGCGCGAGGCCGGCGCCCTGCAGCTGCGGGAGCAGGTACAGCCAGCCGATCACCAGCACGAACACGGTGCACAGCCGCCGCAGGGCCGGAGAGGCGAGCCGAAGCTCGGCGAAGTCGGGCACGGTGTGTGCACCGCTGCGCCGCAACGGGGCCGCCACGAACAGCAGCAGCGCGAGGTAGCCCGCGACGAAGGCGATCGGGTACCACAGCGCGTCGGCGCCTTCGCGCAGGATCAGACCCGCGATCCCCAGGAAGGACGCCGCCGACAGGTACTCCCCGGAGATCGCACTCGCGTTGGCCATGGGCCCGACGGTGCGGGAGGCCACGAGGAAGTCCGACGTGCTGCGCGCCATGCGGACGCCGTACGAGCCGATCAGTGCCGAGACGAGTCCGACGAGCCCGATCGCGCTGAGCGCGACGAGCGCCGGAGTACTCACGGCCTAATCTTGCACGGTCTCGGCAAAGTTCTGCTCGAGGTGTTCCGCAGTGCGGGTGTGCCACAGTCCCAGCCCGAACAGGAACGGGTAGACGAGCACGCCGAGCAGGAGCCACGGCAGGCGGATCCCGAGCACCTCGACGCGCCCGATCTCCGGGACCATCGC
Source organism: Pseudonocardia hierapolitana (assembly GCF_007994075.1). Taxonomy (NCBI): domain Bacteria; kingdom Bacillati; phylum Actinomycetota; class Actinomycetes; order Pseudonocardiales; family Pseudonocardiaceae; genus Pseudonocardia; species Pseudonocardia hierapolitana. The sequence goes on from NZ_VIWU01000001.1 coordinate 3,456,892, forward strand.
GAAGAGCAGCGGCAACAGCCCGAGGGTGAGGCCTGCGCCGATCGCGAACCGGAGTGCGATGGCCAGCTGCGACCCGATGAGGTTGGTGCGCAGCAGCTCCCCGACGCCGGAGCTCTCCTGGATGGTGATGACCGTGCGGACCGGGCGGGCCACGCTCTTGCGCTCGGCCAGCACCACCCGCACCCGCTTGCTCGCCGGGTTGGTGGGGGCATCGGGCCGGGACCCGCGCCGCGCCGCGCCCCGCTGCTCGGGAACGGTGATCCCGCCGGGCGGCGGGCCGGCCGGCGCGGGGCCGCCGGCGGGCTCCTCGGCCTCGGGCGCGGGTGGCACGAGCGGGACCGGTGCGGTGAGCTCGGCCTCGACGGGATCGGGGGCCACAGCCCGCGTCGGAGACGGATCGACGGCCGGTGCGGGGCCCGTCGGCGCGGACAGCAGGACGGCCTCGTCCGGCGGAGGCTGCGGCGCGGGCGGGGGCCCGGACGGCACGGCGCCGGGGGTGACGGGGTGCGGAGCGGGCGGACCTGCGGCGACCGGCGACGCGGTCTCGACCGGCCCGGTCTCGACGGGCCCGGCCTCGGCAGCTCGGGTCTCCACACGCGCGGTCTCGACGGTCGCGGTCTTCACACGCGCGGTCTCCACGGGCGCCGTTTCGACATGCGCACGCGCGACGGGCGCGGTGTCGACATGCGCGGGCTCGACGGGCGCGGTGTCGACGGGCGCGGTGTCGACGGGCGCGGTGTCGACGGGACCGGTCGCCGACGGGGCCGGCGGTGCATCGCTGGGAGCGGCCGGTCCAGGACGCGGCGGAGCAGGCGCGGCGGCGTCGGGGGGCGGCATCGGGGTGGGGGTCGGGGTCGCGGCGGCCGCTGCCTTGCGGGCCCGCCCGCGAGCGGCACCCCGCATCGCGGCGGCTGCCGCGATGCCCGGGCGAACAGCACCGGCCCCGGCCGTCCGGTCCGGGGGCGCCGGCGCAGGCTGCGCGGCCGTGTCGTCCGCCTGCCCGGCCGGGCGGCCCTCGACCGCCCGGGTGGGCGGGCCGGACCAGACCGGCCCGGCGGTGGCGCCCTCGGTGCGCTCGCGACGCAGCAGCTCGCTCGCCTGCGACATCTGCCCGCCCACCGGACCCGGGCGGGGCGCGCCGGGCCCTGGCGTGGCGACGGAGTGCCGTGCGATGTACTCCGCCGAGCTGGAGGAGGTGGGTTCGCCGCGGCGCGCGTGCCGGCCACCGCCGCCTGCGGCGGCCTTCTCGGCGATGCGGCGCTGGATCTCGTCGTGCAACCACGCGGATCCGCTGTCCGGATCCGGATCAGGGGCCTCGGCGCGGTGCGGGACCGAGCCGTCGTCCGGCTCGGGGGTCACCGACGGCGGGGCGCCGTCGGTGAAGGTGGTCACCGCTGGCTCCACGCCTGCTTCGTCGCGCGAACGAGCCGGTCCTTCAGCTCACGGGTGTGGCGCCTGCTCACCGGGAGCTCGGCGCAGTCGGGGCCGCTGCCGACCCGGACGACGTAGCCGGACCCGGACAGCCGCAGCTCCGTGACCAGCGGCAGCGCCACCAGGAACGAGCGGTGGATGCGCACGAACCCGGCATCGCGCCAGCGGTCCTCGAGCACGGAGAGCGGGATGCGCACGAGGTGGCTGCCCTCGTTGGTGTGCAGGCGGGCGTAGTCGCCCTGCGCCTCCACGTACCGGACGGCCGAACGCGGCACGAGCTTCGTGGTGCCGGCGAGCTCGACCGGGATGACCTCGTCCTCGCTGCTCTGCTCCGGCTGCGGCTCGGCAACGGTGGCGGCCCGGTTGGCCAGGATGCGATCGATCGAGGCGGCCAGTCGCTCGGAGCGGATGGGCTTGAGCAGGTAGTCGACCGCCCCCACCTCGTACGCGTCGACGGCCCGGTCGTCATGGGCGGTGACGAACACGACCGACGGCGGCACGGCCATCGACGAGAACACCCGCGCGAGCTCCAGGCCGTCGAGGCCGGGCATGCGGATGTCGAGGAACACGATCTCGACGTGGGTGCGGTCGGCCACGCGGGTGCCGCTCACCGGGTCGGAGAGCCCGCGGTGGCCCGGACCGGCGGTGGCGGCCTCGCGGACGCCTTGCCGGCTGTTCAGGATGCGGAGGGCGTCGGTGGCGTCCGATGCCTTGAGCACCGTGCCGACGCGGGGGTCCTCGCTCAGCAGGTAGGCCAGTTCCTCCAGAGCGGGCAGCTCGTCGTCCACCGCGAGGACGACCAGGCCGCCGGAGCTGTCGTTGCTGTCCACGATCTCCTCATCCTGCGTGTCCGGGGGCCGGGGCCGGGACGCCTGCCCCAGCTCCGTCGACCATGGTGACGGCGAATCCGTGTGAGTGCCAGAGTCCAGCACCAATCGGGTTCGCCCGGTCACACCGCGCTACAAACCGTACCGCGCCCACGCGGCCCGTATCTCAGCCGCCTGGGCAAGACCCAAGAGGGCATCCGTGCTGATCACGCTGGTCGCGGCCGCCGGAGGCGCCAGTCCGAGCCGCGCGAGGAGCGGCTTGCGCCCCTCGACCGGAACGAGGTCGGCATCCGGGAAGCGCTCACCGAGCACAGCCCGTGCGGTGCCGAGCCCGTCGACCAGCCCGAGCTCGACGGCCTTCGCGCCCGTCCAGATCTCGCCCGTGAACAGCCCGTCCTTCTCACGAAGGCGATCACCGCGCCGTGCCACGACCCAGTCCTTGAACATCGTGTGCAACTGGTCCTGCAGGTCGCGCAGCCACTCGACGTCCTCCTGCTTCTCCGGCAGGAACGGGTCGAGCCGGGACTTCGACTCGCCCGCCGTGTAGAGCCTGCGCTGCACGCCGAACCGTTCGATCAGCCCGTCCAGCCCGAACCCGTGGCTGATGACACCGATCGAGCCGACGATCGACGTGGGGTGCGCGTAGATCTCGTCGCCTGCGCACGCGAGCCAGTAGCCACCTGATGCGGCCACGTCCTCGCAGAACGCGAGCACCGGAACGCCCTTCTCGGCCGCGAGGCCGCGGATCCGGTCGGCCACCAACGCCGACTGGGTCGGCGCCCCGCCCGGCGAGTTGACCAGCAGCGCGACGGCCACGAGCCGCTCCGGCGCGAACGCCCGCTCGATCGCCTTCTCCAGTGCTTGCGCATTGATCACGGAGCGAGGCACCGGTCCGGTGGTCGCAGTGATCACGCCGTGTAGTCGCAGCATCGACACGACGGGCCGGTCGCCACGCTCGCCGAGTCGGCCCGGGAGGCGGGAGGCGAGCCGGTCCGGGAGGCGGATCACGTCCATACGGCCACGTTACGCGGCTGCGCGCCAGCCGCAAGATCAAGAAATGCGAGCGAGGTGTCCCGTTCGCGCGAGTCGCGGTCCGGGGGCCCCTCAGACCCGGATGCCAGCGCGGAACTTCGGGACGCGCAGGGTGATCTTCATGCCCTCGCCGGGCGCGGTGTCGACGACGAGACCGAAGTCGTCACCGAAGGTGGAACGCATCCGGTCGTCGACGTTGCCGAGACCGACGTGCGCACCCGACTGGTGGGCGTCGTCCAGGTCCTCGTGGAGCCGTGCCGGGTCCATACCGATCCCGTCGTCCTCCACGATGATCACGCACTCCGCGCCCGCGTTCTCGGCGGTGATCGTGATGGTGCCGCCGTTGGGCTTGCCACCGAGCCCGTGCCGCACCGCGTTCTCCACCAGCGGCTGCAGCGCGAGGAACGGCAGCACGACGGAGAGCACCTCGGGGGCGATCTGCAGCTTGATGTTGAGCCGGTTGCCGAAGCGGGCCTTCTCCAGCCGGACGTAGCGCTCGATGTTGGTGAGCTCGTCCTGCAGCGTCGTGTACTCACCCGCCGTGCGGAACGAGTAGCGCGTGAAGTCGGCGAACTCGATGAGCAGCTCGCGGGCCCGCACCGGATCGGTGCGGATGAACGAGGCGATCGTGGTGAGCGCGTTGTAGACGAAGTGCGGCGAGATCTGCGCCCGCAGGGCCCTGACCTCGGCACGGTTGAGCCGGGCCCGCGACTCGTCGAGCTCGGCGAGCTCCAGCTGACTGGACACGTACCGCGCGACCTCCGCCGAGGCCCGCAGCAGCACCGGGCCCGCGGTGGAGGTGGTGAGCGCGGCGAGGGTGCCGACGATCGCGCCGTCGGTCTCCAGCGGCACCACGACGATGCCCCTCACCGCACAGTTCGGGTGCTCGCAGGACAGCGCCGTGTGCGACAGCACCTGCTGGCGGCCGGTGGAGATCACCTGGTCGGCGAGCGAGCGGACGTCCGGTTCGTGCTGGTCGGCGTCGCCGTCCCACGCGAGGGTGGTGCCCCGGTTGTCGGTCATGGCGAGCGCGGTCGTGTCGAGCAGCTGCCGCAGGTACGGCAGCGCCATCGCCGCGGAGTTCGGCGAGAGGCCCTCGCGCAGCGACGGGGCCGCGAGGGCCACCGTGTGCAGCGTGGCGAAGGTGGCGCGCTCCAACGGCGTGGCGAAGGTGTTGCGCCGGTTCTTCAGGATCAGCCACACGAGCAGCACGATCATGACGATGATGACGGCGCCGGCGACAAGCAGCGCCGTGGAGCTGCCCAGCAGCTCAGCCACGTTCCACCTACCTACCTCACCAGGCGCGACAGCCGCCGGTCGGCCAGTGGTTTGCCACCGGTCTGGCAGCCGGGACAGTACTGGAACGACTTGTTCGCGAAGGAGACCTCCCTCACGGTGTCCCCGCAGACCGGGCACGGCAGCCCGGTGCGCGCGTGCACGCGCAGCCCGGAGCGCTTCTCGCCCTTGAGCTCCGCCGCCCCCTGGCCGACCGACCGCTCGACGGCGTCGGTGAGCACGGAACGCATGGCGGCGTAGAGCTCGTCGACCTGCTCGGTGGTCAACCGGCCCGCCGTGGCGTACGGCGAGAGGCGAGCGGTGTGCAGGATCTCGTCGCTGTAGGCGTTGCCGATCCCGGCGAGCACCTGCTGCTCCACGATCAGGGTCTTGATCCGTTCGGTGCGCCCGGCGAGCAGCGCGGCGAACTCGTCGCGGGTGAGCGCGAGCGCGTCGGGGCCGAGCCGGGCGATTCCGGGCACCTGCTGCGGATCGGGCACCAGGTAGACGGCGAGGCGCTTCTGCGTGCCCTGCTCGGTGAGGTCGAACCCCGGCCCACCTGCGGCGTCGAGGTGGACCCGCAGCGCCAGCGGCCCTCGCCCCGGCTTGGGCGGCGTGGTGGCCGCGGAGTCGTGCCAGCGCAGCCATCCGGCGCGGGACAGGTGGGTGATCAGGTGCAACGGCTCGTCCGGCCGGTCGGCGAACTCGACGGACAGGAACTTGCCGTACCGGGCCGCGCCCGTGACCACCCGTCCGGCCAACGCCGACACCGGCGGATCGAACGTCTTGACGGCGCTCATGCTCGCCACGTCGACGCGCGCGACCGGCCGGTAGATCGCGTGCTCGCGCAGGTGGTGGGCCAGCGCCTCGACTTCGGGGAGCTCGGGCATCAGTTGACGGGTTGCAGTGGGCTGTCGGCGTGGCCAGGCGTGCCCTGGGTGCGGATGCGGCGAATGATGATGCGGATCTCCTCCTTCGCCTTCGACCCGCCGCGCACGAGCCCCGTCCAGCGCTCGGCGGGCAGGTCGTAGCCGCCCGCGGTCTCGGCCACGATCGTCCACGGCCTGCGCAGGAACCACCGGATGGGGAAGAACGCCACGACGGCGAACGCGACGACGTACAGGTACCAGGGGATGTGCACCCCCGCAGGCCGCCAGACGACCAGGATCAGCCAGAACACGAAGAGCGCCGACAGGATGAGCACGGCCGCCCCGCGCCCGCCGTCGACGTCGTGCTCGAAGTCGTCGCCCGTGGCCGGCAGGGACCACTCGATGTTGCGGCGCACCGACCACATGCGTCCGTCGACACCGGCGACCGTTCTCGTAGCCATCTTCTCCGCCGTGAGTTCGTGTGGGGCGAGTGCGTCTCGTTTCCCCAACTTTCCCACAGATCGGGCCGTGTTGGCGGCTACCACCGCAGCGGGAGGCTCGTGATCCCGTTGATGAAGTTCGAGACGAGCCTGCGCGGCTCGCCGTCGAGCTCCACCTGCGGCAACCGCAGGAACTCGGTGAAGAACTCGCGCATCTGCAACCGCGCGAACGCCGCCCCGAGGCACAGGTGCGGGCCCTGCCCGAACGACACGTGGTCATCGGGTTCGCGGGTGAGGTCGAGGCGGAACGGGTCGGTGAAGTGGCGCTCGTCGTAGTTGGCCGACACGTGGTAGACGACGACCTTGTCGCCCCGCGCGATGCGCTTGCCGCGCAGCTCGACATCGCGCGCCGCGGTGCGCCGGAACGTGAGCACCGGCGGGTGCACCCGGAGCAGTTCCTCGATCGCCGAGGGCAGGATGTCCGGTTCGGCGCGCAGCCGCCGGTAGGCGTCGGGGTGGCGCACGAGGGCGAGCACGCCGCCGGGCAGCGCGCTGCGCACGGTGTCGTTGCCGGCGATCACCAGCAGGAAGAAGAACATCTTCAGCTCGGCGTCGGTGAGCCGCTGGCCGTCGACCTCCGCCTGGACGAGCGCGGTCATCAGGTCGTCGGCCGGCTCGGCCCGCTTGCGCTCGGCGAGCTCCTCGGCGTAGCCGAACATGTCGGCGAGCTGCGCGGGCGAACGCGGGTTGACCGGCCGCCCCTCGGCGTCGACGACGACGTGGGCGTGCTCGGGGTCCTGGTAGCCGATCACGCGGTTGGTCCACTCGAGCAGCAGGGCCCGGTCGGCTGCCGGCACGCCGAGCAGGTCGGCGAGGTTCTGCAGCGGGAAGTCGTCGGTGACCTCGCGCGGCAGGTCGCAGCTCCCCCGCCCGGCCACGGCGGCTAGCAGCGCGGCGGCCCGCTCCCGCACGGCGTCGGCGAAGTGCTCCAGCCGCCTGCGGGTGAAGGTGCCCGTGACGATCCGCCTCAGGCGCAGCTGCTCCGGCGGGTCCATGTTGAGGATCATGCGGCGCAGGAACGGCAGGTCGGCCGGGTCGGGATCGCGGATCTGGGTGGCGCCGAGCGCGGAGGAGAAGTCCTGGGGCGCGCGCAGGACGTGCTTGACGTCGTCGTACCGGGTGATCGCCCAGAAGCCCGGGCCCGCAGGCCAGATCCCGATCTCGGGCTCCTCCTGCCAGCTCACCGGATCGGTGTCGCGCAGCAGGCGCAGCGCGTCGTGCGGCACGCCCCGGCCGAAGGTGCGCGGATCGAAGACGTCGATGTCCGTCACGGCGTCGTGCCTACCCGAAATCGAGCGCGGGCGTGAGCACGCCCTCGAGCGCCAGCAGCCACTCCTTGGTGGGGAGGCCGCCACCGAACCCGCCGAGCGAGTCGGAGCCGAGCACCCGGTGGCACGGCACCACCACCGGCAGGGGGTTGGACCCCATGATCGACCCGACGCCGCGCGCGGCCGTGTAGGCCTTGCCGAGCCCACTGCGCGCCGCCAGCTCCCCGTAGGTGACGGTGGCGCCGTAGGGCACCGTGTCGTGCAGTGTCTGCAGCACGACCCGCTGCGACCCCGAGGTGAGCGACCAGTCGAGCGGCACGTCGAACTCCCGCCGCGTGCCCGCCAGGTACTCCGCGAGCTGCGCGGCGGCCGCGCCCCCCGCGGCGTCGGCCAGCGGCTCGCCCAGCCGCTCCGCCGCGCGATCCACGGCCTCGGGGCGGCGACCGAAGGCGACGAGCGCGAGCCCTGCCGGCGTGACGCCGATGGTGAGCGCACCGATCGGTGCAGGCGCTTCCACCACGGAACGAACGATGGCCATGGCGCCCAGTGTGACGCGACCCCCCGACAGTTCCAGCCCCTACGCGGGGAAGAGATCGACCTTCAGGTGGTGGGTGGCCCAGTCCGCCCAGTCCTGCGGCGGCCAGCCCTGCGTGACGACCAGCAGGCCGTAGGTCTCGTGCGACAGCACCGTCGAGACGATCTCGGTGGCGCGCTGCAGCGAGATCTGCGTGGTGAACCCCGGCTTCTCCGCGAGCTCGTCCACCGCCTGCGCGTGCACCGCGAGCTCCGCCCGCCGGGTGCGGTCGAGCAGCTCGGCGGGTTCGGGGTCCGCCGCGGCGGCCCGCAGCACCGCGTCGAGCGGGAAGCGCCGCTCGACCTGCGCCGCGACGTGCTCGACGTAGCGGCGCAGGGCCGCAGGCCCCTCCTGCTCGGCCCGCACGTGCGCCGTCCACCCGATCGGCTGCTCGTCGGGTTCGACGGCGAGCGCGGCCTCCAGGACGGCTGCCTTGCTGCCGAAGGACAGGTAGAGCGTCTGCACCGCCACGCCCGCCGCACGGGCGATGCCGGCCATCGTCGTCTCCACGTACCCGTCGCGGACGAACAACGGTGTCGCGGCCGCGACCACCCGCTGCCGCGTGGCCATGGCCCGTTCGGCGCGGGCGGCGCGAGTACGGGTCGACAAACTGGAACTCCTTGCTGGAATGCCATTACAGCATCAGGTTACATCACCAAGATAAACAACGATCTTCAACACGCCGATCCGCCCGCTCGACCTGCGCCTCACGCGTCGCCGCGGGTCGCCTCCGCCCACCGCACGGACCACGCCCGCAGGGGCGCGATCGCGTCGCCCAGGTCCTCCCCGAGCGGCGTCAGGCGATGGGCCCTGTTCTCGTCCTGCTCGACGAGGCCGGCCGCGCGGAGCTCACCGAGGCGGGTGTTGAGCACCGTCGGGGACAGCCCGTCGCACCGCTCCTGCAACGCCCTGAAGCCGACGGCCCCGTCCCGCAGCTCCCACAGGATTCGCAGCGCCCACCGGCGGCCGAGCAGGTCGAAGGCCGCCATGATCGGGCGGCCGGTCCGCGATCCGCGGACGGGCGAGCCGGGGAGGGGCGGTGGTGCGTCATCCACGGCGACCATTGTCCCCGGACGAGCACCTGCGCTACGAAGTACGTAGCGAGAGGGGGGCGCGGTGCGCATTGTGGGGGTCCGGGAACGGACGGTGCCGATCTCGCGCTACGCCACCGGCGAGGCCATCGGGGGCGACCTCGACACCACGGCGGTCGCGGTGGTCACCGACGTCCTCCGGGACGGCGAGCCGATCGTCGGCTTCGGTTTCTCGTCCGTCGGGCGGTTCGGGCAAGGCGGGTTGATCCGCGACCGGTTCGCGCCACGCCTCCTCGCCGCGGCCGACGAGGTGGCGTCGGCCGCGGGCGACAACATCGATCCCTTCCGGGCATGGGACCGCATGATGAGGGCGGAGAAGCCCGGGGGCCACGGTGAGCGGTGCGTCGCCGTCGGGACGCTGGACATGGCCCTCTGGGACGCGGCGGCCAAGATCGCCGACCGGCCGCTGCACGCGTTCCTCACCCACGCGACCGGGGCGAGCGGACCCGCCGCCCGCGTTCCCGTCTACGCGGGCGGCGGCTACTACTTCCCCGAGGACGACGTCGACCGCCTCACCGACGAGGTGCGCGGGTTCCTCGACCAGGGCCACACCCACGTCAAGATCAAGATCGGGGGCCGCACGCTCGGCGAGGACCTCGAGCGGATCGAGGCCGTCCTGGCGGTGCTCCCGAGCGCGGATCGCCTCGCGGTGGACGCCATGAACCGCTACGACCCCGACCAGGCGGTCCGGGTGGCGTGCGCGCTGGCCCCGTACGGGCTCCGGTGGTTCGAGGACGTGTGCGACCCGCTCGACTTCGCAGCACACGCGCGGATCGCCGAGCACTACGCGCCACCGCTCGCGGCGGGCGAAGCACTGTTCTCGGCCGCGGACGCGCAGAACCTCGCTCGCCACGGCGGCCTGCGACCTGACCGGGACGTGCTGGTCTTCGACCCGGCACACTGCTACGGCCTGCCCGGCTTCCTGCAGATCGTGCAGGTCATGGAAGCCGCGGGATGGGGCCGCGGCGCCTTCCAGCCGCACGGCGGGCACCTGTTCTCGCTGCACATCGCGGCGGCGCTCGGCCTCGGCGGGAGTGAGGCGAACCCGCACAACTTCCAGCCCTTCGGCGGGTTCGCCGACGCCGCGGTCGTCGAGGACGGCCACGTCCGGCCGCCCGATGCTCCGGGGATCGGCTTCGAGACCCGGTCAGACCTGTTCGCCCTGTTCCGTTCGTTGCTCTGACCAGGGGAAGCGCGGGGCCCACGGCTCGAGCGGCAGGCGCATCGACGTGATGACCGTGGACAGGGTCCGGTACCAGCCGCAGAGGACGATCAGCTCGAGCAGCTGGGCCGGCTCGAGGATCGCGGCGAGCTCCTGCCAGGTCCGGTCGCTCAGCTGCCCGTCGTCGGCGAGCTCGTCGGCCGCCGTGACCAGCAAGCGCGTGTGCTGGTCGAAGGCAGGCGAATCGGCAGGCCCGGTCGCCAGGGCTCCCAGCACGGCCTCGTCGAGCCCGACCGACGGACCGAAGACGACCGCGTGCACCCCCCACTCGTACTCGGCGCCCGCCCGCGCCGTGGTGCGCGCGATGAGCACCTCGCGGTCCCTGGCCGGCAGCAGTCCCTTGTTGAGCAGCCCGGACGCCATCGGCCGCATCCGATCTGCGAGGTCGCGATGGATCGCGAGCACCCGGAACAGCAGCAGCGGGTCGAACGGGACGTCCGGTGGCATCAGCTTGCCGAGCAGCCGCTCGACGTCCTCGTCGTAGGGAGGGTGCAGCGGGGCGAGTCGCGGTTCCATCTCCCCGATGATACTGATTACGTAGCAACCTCGCGGATCTCGCCGAGGGTCCTCGGCTGCGTCAGCCGCCAGTGGTTGCCGAACGGATCGCGGAACGCGGCATCGATCCCGTAGAACCGCTCCTCGGGCTCCTCGGTGAACTCGACACCCCGCGCCTTCAGCTCCTCGTAGGTCGCCCGGCAGTCGTCCGTCCGGAGGGCACCGAGCCCCAGGTAGCCGCGGGCGACCAGGCTCCGCAGCTGCCCGGCGATCGGCTCCTCGACCACCGGCGGCTCCGGCACGACCAGCATCATCGGCATGTCGGAGCAGCCGGGCGGGTGGACGGTCAGCCAGCGGAAGCCGTCCATCTCGCGGTCGATGCCCACCTCGAAGCCGAGCACGTCCACGTAGAAGCGCTTGGCCTCGTCGAGGTCGAGGACGTTCAGGCAGACCAGAGCGAATCCCGTGATCATGGCCGTCGAGCGTAGGCCGTGACCTCGTGGACGGCCGCGGCCAGCGCGTCCGGCGCCACGTCGTGGGTCTGGCCGGGCAGCTCGCCGTAGGTCGCACCGGGGATCGCGTCCGCGGCCGTCCTGCCGGCGGCGCGGAACCAGTCCGGACTCCCACCGCCGGTGAACACCGCGGTCGGAACGGTGATCGTGGCGAACCGCTCGCCGGGGATGCTCCCGTCACCCATCACGGCGGCGTCGTACGCGAGCGTCGGCGCGAGCTTCTCGCCCTGTGCCCAGTACGGCGACCGCCGGATGCCGGCGATCGCCTCTGCCGGCAGGCCGACCACGGTCATGAACAGCTCCAGCGCGTCGCCACGTCGCCCCTCGGCCAGCAGGGCGCGGATCCGCTCGGCGTACTCGCGCGCCGCCCGCTGTGCGGCCGCGTCGAGCCGGAACGGGGGCTCCCACATCACGAGGTGCCCGATTCGCAGTCCGGATGCCGCGGCGTGCGCCGCGAGCACCGCGCCCGACGAGAGGCCGACGACCAGGGCCGAGCCGCCCGCCGCGGCGAGCAGGATCTCCAGGTCCTCGATCTCGCGCTCGACGGCGTACGGCAGCGTGTCGGTGCTGTCGCCGCGGCCGCGACGGTCGTAGTTGAGCACGGTGAAGTGGGCGCCGAGGCCTTCCGCGATACGAGCGTCGACAGCACGGTCGCACGAGGCTCCCGCCACGAGTACCAGCGGCGGCCCCGCGCCGATCTGGTCGAAGGCGATGGTCGTTCCGTCTGCCGAGGTCACGGTCTCCATGCCGGGGACGCTACGAGCGCGACCACCGCGGCTGCTTCTCCAAAACCGCTCAACCCGCGGGGCGCGTGTACCGCCGGACCAGGCAGGAGGGGACGGTCGCGAGCTCGTCGTGGCCCGCCCGGTTGCGGTAGGACGAGGGGCTCTCGCCGACGAAACGGCGGAACTGGGTGCTGAACGAGCCGAGGCTGGTGAACCCGACGGCGAGGCAGACCTCCGTGACGGGCAGCTCGCCCGCGCGCAGCAACGCCTTGGCCCGCTCCATCCTCCTGCGGAGGAGGTAGCGATGGGGTGTCTCACCGAAGGCGGCCTTGAACGACCGGCTGAAGTAGTCCTCGGAGACGTGGGCGCTGCGAGCGAGCGCAGGCACGTCGAGCGGCCCGGCGAAGGCACGGTCGATCAGGTCCCGCACCCGCAGCAGGTGCCGGGAGAGCGGGATCGCCTGCGTCACCGGCCTGACGGTACTCAGGATTCCCGCCATGCGGCGGTGATCCGGAGCCGCTCGTGCCACAGGGCCTCGGCGGCGCCACCGGGCTCCCACTCGCGCGTGAAGTCGGCGAGCTCGGCACACCGCTCGACCATCGCCGCCTGCCGGTCCCGCCACGGGAACGACGTTCCATACCGCGAGTACAGCTCCGGGATCGCGGCCTTGTCGCCGGGGTGGTGCATCCGCACGATCCACTCGCACCACGCGAGGTCGACCACCGGCTCGACGCGGCAGGACGAGGAGAACTCCCAGTCCAGAACGGCCGTGGTCTGCAGTGAGTCCGGGTCGAGCAGCGTGTTGTTGGGCCCGAAGTCGCCGTGTGCGAAGCCGGCCGCGTGAATCTGGCGCAGGACGGCTCCGCACGCCGCGAGCACCCGGTCGGCACATCCCGCGGCGATCAGGTCCTGACCGTGGTCACCCGCCACGAACTCCAGCGTGAGGGAGCCGGGCGCACGCCCTAGGACGGCGGGGACGGGGACGCGCCCGGCGAGGGCCGTCAACGCCACGTACTCGCGCTCGGCCCGCTCCTCCGCCCGAGGACCTGCGTACGTCTTGAGGACCGTAGCGCCATGACCGACGGTGGTGTTGGTGTAACCGTGCTTCAGCGCCGGACGCCGGAGAGCTCGCCGAGCTGCTTGATCGCGTTCGTGGCGGGCCCGGTGTCGACCAGCCGGTCGATCGGCGGTGCCTCCCCGTCGAGGATGCCGAGCTGGCGCATCGTGTCGACCGTGGACCGGATCCGCTCGGGGTCCAGGCCGGTGTTCAGCGGGAAGATCTGCCGTTCCTTCAGCAGGATGTCGTACGCCTCGGAGATGATCGAGTCGTCGAAGCCGGTGGCGTCGGCGACGATGCGCACCGTCTCGTCCTTGTTGCTGTACATGTAGCGGTGCGTCTTGGTGATGGCCGTGAGCAGTCTTTCGGCCTTGTCCCGGTTGGCCTCCAACCAGGTACGGGACACGAAGAACGTGCCGTAGTGGTAGTTCGGGACGATGTCGGCGAGGTTCGCGAGCACGTGCAGGTTGCCGTAGGCGTGCGCGGCGGCGACCGCTTGCTCGGTCTGCAGGATCGCGGACTGGATGCGGCCGTCCACGAGGGCCGCCGTGTACGCCTGTGCGTCCACCGGCACGTACTGCACGTCGTTGGGCGTCAGCCCGCCCTGCTGGAGCACGAGCCTGGTCATGACCTCCCGGAACGCGCCCACCTCCTGCACTCCGAGCGGCCGGCCGCGCAGGTCGGCCGGGGTGAGGATGTCCTTCGGCGTGACCGCGGAGACCGCGAGCCGGTCGCTCGGGGCACCGATGATGACGATGTCGGTACCGCCTGCGGCGGCGTTGACCACCGGCTCGATGCTGGACGCCCCGATGTCGATCTGCCCCTCGGCGACCGCCTGCACCACGGAGACGCCCGAGCGGAAGTTCTGGATCTCGGCCGCGACGCCGTAGTCGGCCAGGAAGCCCTTCTCCTTCGCGACGAGGACGTCGGCGTTGGCGAAGCTCGTGACGCCCGTGGGCAGGCCGATCCGCAGGATCGGAGACCCGCCCGCGGCCGCCGCCTCGGGTTCCTCGCCCAACGCTCCGCACCCCGCGGTGAGCGCGGACAGCGCGACGAAAAGGACGGCGAGCAACCGCCGCGGTCGTGACGACATGGAAACCTCTCAGTCTCTCGCCGACCAGCGGACGACGCGACGCTCGATGAACTCGAGGAGCGCGGTGAGGAGCACACCGAGGGCCGCGATCACGAGGATGGGCACGAACGTGCGGTCGGTCTGGAAGCTGTTGGCGTTGGTGACGATCAGATAGCCGAGCCCGGAGAAGGCCGTGAAGAACTCGGCCACGATGACGCCGATCAGCGCCCGCCCGATCGCGAGCCGCAGGCCCGTGACCACGTACGGCAGCGCCGACGGGAGGATGAGGTCGAACCACATCCGGCGCTCACCGGAGCAGAACGAGCGCGCCACCTCGACGAGCTCGCGGTCGACCTCCTGCACCCCGCGCATCGTGTTGATCAGCACGGGGAAGAGCACGAAGAGGAGCACCACCACCGTCTTGGCGGTGGGCCCGAACCCGAACCAGACGACGATCACGGGGATCAGCGCCACGGTCGGGGTGGCGTACAGCGCGTTGAGCGGCAGCTCGATCAGCGTGGCGAAGACCTGGTTGCGGCCGGCGGCGAGGCCGATCACGAGCCCCGCCGTGACGCCGATCAGCGAGCCGACGCCCAGTACGACGAAGCTCTCCCCCATCGCCTTCGTCAGCGTGCCGTCCGCGACCATCTCGAATGCCGCGCCGATGATCGCGGTCGGGGAGGAGAGCAACACGGGGTTGATCGCGTTGCCGTAGATCTCCCACGCCACCGCGATCGCGAGCAGCGAACCGAGCCGCAGCGCCCATTTCGTCGTGGGCGAGAGCGATCCGCGCGTTCCGCGTGCCGGTTTGCGGGGTCGCGCCCGCGTGCCGGGGCTCGCCGCTCCGGGCTGCTCGGAGAGGGTCGTCATGCCTCCTCCATGGCGCGGTCGGTGCCGCCCTGAAGGGCGTTCCACAGCTGCTCGCGCAGGTCGGTGTACGACTCGTGGGAGCGCACCGAGCGGGCCGAACGCGGCCGGGGGATGGACACCGGGACCTCCAGAGCGATGCGCCCGGGCGGGCCGGCGATCACGACGATCCGGTCCGCCATCAGGATGGCCTCGTCGACGTCGTGGGTGATCAGCATCGCCGACATGCCCTCGTTGCGCTCCCAGAGCTGCAACACCTCGTTCTGCAGCACCTCACGGGTGATCGCGTCGACGGCGCTGAACGGCTCGTCGAGCAGCAACAGCTCGGGTTCCATCGACAATGCGCGCGCGATGCCCACGCGCTGCTTCATCCCACCCGAGAGCTGATGGGGATAACGGTGCTGGGCATCGGTGAGATTCATGATCTTCAGCAGCTCGTCGACGCGCTCACCGTAGCCGCTGCGGGACTGCACGCGAAGCCCGTACTCGACGTTCGCCCGCACCGTCTTCCACGGGAAGAGCCCGAAGTGCTGGAAGACCATCGAGATCCGGGGCGTGGGCCCGACGATCTCCTCGCCGTCCAGCCGCACAGATCCCCCCGCGGGTCGCAGCAAGCCGCCCACGGATCGCAGCAAGGTGGTCTTTCCGCCACCTGACGTGCCGATGATGCACAGGAACTCGTGCTCGTCGACGGTGAGCTCGATGTCGTCGAGGATGTGGTTACCCCCGAGCGACACGGACAGGTGGTCGACGACGACCTTGGGCTTCGTTGCGTTCATCGGCCCCCCGCGGGCGTACCCTGCTCTGCTGATGTAGGCGAAGACTACAACGAGTCGCAGAAACGCTTTACATTCGGTGCACCGTACGGCCGTTCGAGTTGTACTGTCAACATCGCGGTAACGCACTGATATCGATCCGATGCTGAGGAAACCAGTCATTTTCCCACAGCCGGCCATACCGGTCGACATCGGCCCCCGGTGACCACGGCGTGAATTGCCCGCGAATTCATTCGGTCGACGACTCGGGTTCCTCGGTGCGATCACCCGCCCGGCGGCCTCCCGGATCCGGCCGGTTCCGGCCCCCCGTCGGACAGTGCGGCGCGGAGCAACGCGCGCGCCGTCCACCGCATCGTCGACGCGGCCTCCTCTCGCGCGAGCCCGCCGACATCCACCATCCAGACGAACGCCTCGATGCCGGTGGCGGCTCGAATCGCCGTGGCGAGACGGGTGCGGTCCAACCCGGGGTGCGAGGACGCGAGCGGCGCGAGGGCGTCCTCGAGCCAGCCGATGACGCGGCCGCGGCGCAGCACCGGCCCGGTCGGCTCCTGCCCCGGCTCCAGCGACATCCGCAGCGAGGCGCGCAGCTGCGGTTCCCAGTCGAGCACGATGCGCGTGGTCTCGGCGACGACGAGCTCGAGCCGTTCCTCCGGGTCGTCGGGCGGGTCGTCGGGGAGCAGCGACGTTCGATCGATCTCCGGGTGGGCGGCTCCGATCAGCGCGCGCTGGTTGGGGAAGTAACGGTAGGCGGTGGTGCGCGAGACAGCCGCGTGTGCGGCCGCTTCCTCGACAGTCGGTGTGACGCCCGTGGCCAGCAGTTCGCGCGCGGCGACGACGAGCGCCTCCCTGGTGCGTGCCTTCTGGTTGCGCCGCCCGGTCTGCTCGTAGGGGATTGCCATCGCGCTTCACGGTACCGTACTGTCCTTCGTGGCACTCCAGTCCCATGAAGGGGGCATCATGTGCAGTGACCCCGTGAAAACGGATCCCGATCTCTACTCGGTCGTGTTCGAGAACGAGCGGGTGCGGGTGCTGGAGTACCGCGACCACCCTGGTGACCGGACGTCGTCGCACAGCCATCCGGACATGGTGATCATCCCGCTGGCCACCTTCCGGCGCCGTCTCACCGTGGACGGGCGCACCGTCGAGGTCGAGAAGGTGGTGCACGACGCCGGTTGGGTGCCTGCACAGACCCACGCGGGCGAGAACATCGGCACCACGGACTCCCATGCGCTCTTCGTCGAGCTCAAGTGAACCTCAGCGCCGACCTACCCCCACCCAGCTGATCCCGGCTCGCCGCAGCACGTCGGGGTCGAGCAGGTTGCGGCAGTCGACCACCACCCGCCCGGCGAGCGCCCCGGCCACCGCGCCCCAGTCCAGCGACCGGAACTCGGGCCATTCGGTCAGCACCACCAGCGCGTCCGCGTCCTTGGCGGCCCGCAGCGGCTCGTCTGCCACCGTGACGTCGTCGGTGACGCCGGGAACGGCCGCGGGGCAGCCGGGGTCGTATGCCGTGAGCTCGGCGCCGCCCTCCCTCAACAGCCGCGCGACGGCGAGGGCGGGCGAGTCGCGCAGGTCGTCGGTGCCCGCCTTGAACGTGAGCCCGAGCAGGCCCAGCCGCGCTCCACGAAGGTCGCCGCCCACGGCGTCGGCGATCTTCTCGACGACGATGCGGCGCTGCCGCTCGTTGGTGGCGATGCTCGCGCTCACCAGCGGCAACTCGATCCCGGCCGCGGCCGCCACCTGCACCAACGCGTTGGTGTCCTTCGGCAGGCAGGACCCGCCCCAGCCGGGCCCCGGCTGCAGGAACGCCTGCCCGATCCGCCGGTCGTGCCCCATGCCCTCGGTGACGTCCGCGACGTCGGCGCCGAGCACGTCGCACAGCTCGGCGATCGCGTTGACGTACGACAGCTTCATGGCCAGGAAGCTGTTGGCCGCGTACTTCACCATCTCCGCGCTGGCCGCGTCGGTGAGCACGGTCGGAGCGCCGAGCCGCGCGTAGAGCGCCGCGACCCGCTCAGCGGCGTCCTGCGCGTCGCTGCCGACGACGATCCGGTCCGGGTGCAGGAAGTCGTGCACCGCCGAGCCCTCGCGCAGGAACTCCGGGTTGCTCACCACGGCCACGTCGCGGCGGTTCAGCAGCTTCCGGGTGGCCTCCGCCGTGCCGACGGGCACCGTCGACTTGTTGACGACGACGCATCCGGCCGGAAGCAGGTGCCTGATCTCCGCCGCGACGGCGCGCACCGCGGCCAGGTCGGCCGCGCCGCCCTCGCCCATCGGGGTGGGCACGCAGAGGAAGACCACCTCGACCGCCTCGCCGTCGCGCCCCGCCACCGCATCCCGCGCGCCGAGCACGAACTCGAGCCGCCCCGCGGCCTGGTTCTCGGCCACCAGTTCGGGCAGCCCCGGCTCCAAAATGTCGACGACGCCGCGTCGCAGCCGCTCCACCTTCGCCTCGTCGACGTCCGCGCAGACCACGCGGTGTCCGAGGGAGGCGAGGCAGGCGCCCGTCGTGAGACCCACGTAGCCGGAACCGATCACAGCGATGCGCCGGGCGAACATGCTCGGCACGCTGCCCCCGCCGGATGGCCGCCCGTTGGATGGGCGGCGGCGCACCGATGAAACGCCGAGGGCCATTTGCCAGCGGCCGCCTACACTGCGATCACCGCTTCGGTGCGCGGACGGCCGCATACGGCCGCGAACGCACCCGGCTGACGATCATGCTGTCCAACATCACCATTCGGGTGCAGGAATGGCCACATCGGGCCGCAGATGAACCCACCCGACGATCACGGCCCAGCCGCGACCTACAGGTCGGAGGCCAGCGGGACCTGCTTGACGGCCGGCGACGTCATCCACTCCCGCAGGGCCTGGGTGGCGTGGACGTCGTCGGCGTTGTAGGCGAGCAGCCGCTCGCGCTGCTGCGGGTCGGGAGGAGCGCCGTCCATCCCGACGGCGTGGCGGTACCAGCGCATCGAGTTCTCCCCGCCGGCCTCCGAATCACGCCAGGCGAAGCCGGCGGCAGGGGCGATCCGCTTGAGCCCCTTGCCCTGTGCGCACAGGAACCAGTCGCTGACCACGGCGAACAGGTCGATCCAGCCGGGATGGCCGATGAACTCCTCCACCTCGGCCAGCGGCGGGATGCCGGGCATGCCGGCGAACCGGGTGGCCGAGGCGATGAGCCAGCGGTTCTCCGCCTGCTCGTTGTAGCAGTAGGCGGCGAAGCTGCGCCCGGTGGCGGCGGCCCGCGCCCGCACCCCGGAGAACCACGTCCAGAACCCGGCGAACGAGCGCGCCTCGTCCTGCGTGGGCACCGGATCCCACGTGGCGAAGGCGCGGTACCCGTCGGGCTCGTCATCGGCCAGCCGGCCACCCGGGTGGCGCAGCAACGCGCCCCAGAGGTAGGCGCCCGCTTCGCCGAAGCTCTCCATGTCGACGTCGACCTCGATGTCGGCCCGCGGCACCTCGACCTCCGCCACGCGGCGCACCACCGCGAGCCCGCGCAGGCGCGCCCGGGCGAGCGCCACGAGGTCGGCGAACGGCAGCCCCGGCACCTCCACGGGCGGCTCCGCCGTGGGGTCGAGCGCAGCGAGCTCGGCGACGGTGCCCACCCCGACCTCGCGCAGGACGCCTGCGAACTCCCCGCGGACCACGAGGCTGACGTCCTCCGCTCGCTCCAGCACCGCCTCGCAGGTGGGCCACCACGGGCACCGCCGGCACTCGGTGATGCGCGACGGCTCGGCCAGCGCGGGCGCGCCGGTGGCGGCCGCGGTGGCCACGGCCATGCGATCGGCGAACCGGGCGTCGTACTCGGCCAGGGTGGAGCGCCCGCCGGGCCAGTGACCTGCGCGCAGGTCGTGCCACAGGACGACGTCGGCGTCGAGCCCGATGACCCCGCCGTGATCGCCGTGCCGCTGCCGGGGTGCCGCTGCCCAGCCCGCGGTGTGGAGCATGCGGTTGAGATGGGCGAGACGCAGCAGGTCACGCGGCTGCGAGCGCACCTTGCGCTGCTCGTCGAGGCCGGCGTGCTGCGGCCATGGGGACTCGAGCGCCGCCGTGAGCGCGCCGGTGCCGGGATCGGTGATGCGGTGGCGCACGACGATGACGGGCACGTATCCGCCGCCCGGCACCCGGACCAGCAGCTCCGGGCTCCCCCGGCGGCCCACGGCGCGATCGGCGGGCAGCGCGGCCCCCCAGATGAGCCGGGCGCCCGACGCCACGGCTCGGGCGGTGGCCTCGACCCGCTCTGCGGCCGGCAGCCCCGCCGGTATCGCACACCACTCGTCGGCCAGATCCGCTGCCAATCGCGCACCGATGTGCTCACGGTGGGCGGCGGCGTCGGCGCGGCGCTGTTCCAGCGCCGGATCCGGCATGGCCCGGGGTGCCGAGGCCGCCTCCGGGTCGTGGTCGAGGTGAACGCGGCGGCGACAGCGCGTGGTGGCCGCCGCGTCGAGGACCGGCCCGCTGGTGGGCTCCACCGCGGGGAACCGGTTCTCGATCGCCGTCACGTACCAAAGGGTAATGACACGTGCCGACAGTTCGGCGCGGATCGGCGGTCGCGCGGGGTAAGCCTCACCGCATCGGGACCCCGCCGCCGTTCCGCCTGCCGAGCGGCGCGGCACTAGGCTCCCGATCACAAGGGGCCGGGTACGAGGAGGGCGAGCGGATGGGGCTGCGGCGACACCGATCGACGCCCGAAGCGGGCGACGCGATCGAGAACACCGTCCGCCGCGCGCGCAAGCCGCTCACCGCGGCGCGGGCCAAGCGCATGATCGGGGTGGGCAAGGCCGTCGCGCCGCTGCTCGCGCCCTACGCGCTCGCCGCCGCCGCGGTCGCGCGCACCCGCTGGGACGCCTACCGGGCCGCTCGCCTCGGGGTGGAGCCCGGCCAGCTGGCCGCGTACTCCGGTCCGGGCGGCGCGCTGCACGCCCGCCTCTCCCGGATCGCGGAAGCCCTCGACCGGCTCGAGTCCGGGGCCGAGGCGCGCGGCACCGACGCGGCCCGGCGCTTCGCCGTCGAGATCCGCCCGCGCCTCGCCGACCTGGCCGTCGCCGTGCGCGCCGCCGAGCAGATGCCGGCGCCGCGTCGCCGCACGGCCTACCGGTCCATCGGTGCCGAGCTGGACCGCCTCGAGATTGCCCTGCTCAACCACCTCGGCGTGGGGGGGTAGCGGCCAACCGGCGCTCCCGGACGTCCGCCGGACGGGCGCGCTGGCCCCGGCACGCGCGTGGCGTCTACCGTCGTGCCCCGTGACGTGCGGTCCGGGCGGTGGTGTGCTCCGGGGTGCCGTCCTGGCCGGGTTCAGCGCGTTGCTCGCGGCCGTCGGGCACGCGGCGGGTGGGGGCACACTCCCCGACCTTGCGGTGCTCGTACCGGTGCTGCCCCTGCTCGCGTGGACCTTCACCGGCACGGCGAGCCGTTGCCGGAGCCTGGTGGGTACGACCGGCGTACTCGCCGTGGGGCAGTTCGTCCTCCACAACGCGATCGAGCTGCTGCACCCGTCCCACCCGGGCTCGTCGATGCTCGCGACGCACGCGGTGGCCACCGTGGTGACGGCGCTCGCCCTGCGCCACGCCGACCGCGGTGCCGCCGCGTTGACGGCGGCGCTGCGGCGGGTGCTGCCGCGGCGGACCGCGCCGCCCCCTGCCGATCGACCGCTCCCGACGCTCGCGGTACCCGGGCCCGCGGTGCCCGCGCGGCTCGCCCGTGCCTTCGCGGTGGCCGACGCCCGGCGTGGCCCTCCGGTGGCGTGCTGACCCCGAGTCCGCACGCCCTCGACCACCCACCGGAGAGCATCCATGCCCTCGTACACCCACCGGCGCGCGCTGCGCGTCGGCACCGTCACCCTCCTCGCCGGGCTCGCGCTGTTGCTCGGCGCGGCACCCGCGTTGGCGCACACCCGCTTGCAGGGCAGCGACCCGAGTGACGGTGCCAGCCTCGACACCGCCCCCGAGCACGTCGCGCTGACCTTCAACGAGGAGATGACGCCGGAGTTCAGCACGATCACCGTCGTCGGCCCGGACGGCGCCCGCTACGAGACCGGCGCGGTCGGCGCGGAGGGCGGCACGGTCAGCAGCGCGCTGCTCCCGCTCGGCCCCGCGGGCCAGTACAAGATCGGTTACCGGGTGGTGTCGGCGGACGGCCACCCGGTCTCCGGTGAGGTCTCCTTCACGCTCACCACCCCGGGTCCTGCGGCGTCCGCCCCCGCACCTGCGCCCTCCGCCGCCCCCGCGGCCGCGCCCGCCCCGGAGACGGCGGCCGCAGCGCCGGCCGAGAGCGATGGCGGCACGCCGGTGTGGCCGTGGATCGTCGGCGCCGTCGTGCTCGTCGGGGGCGGCGTCGTCGCGGCGCTCCGGCTGGGTCGCGGATGACCGCGCCGACCGCGGGCCCGCGCTCGCTCGACCGGCTGCGCCCGGTCGGGTGGGCCGGTCTCGCGGTCGGTGCCGCGCTGGCGGCGAGTGCGCTCACCGGAGCGCTTGCGAGCACGTCGCTGCCGGTGCTCGTCGGGACGTCGGTCACGCGGTCCGGGATGAACGTCGCGGGCGTGGCGTGCGTCGGGCTCACCCTGATCGCGCTGCTGCTGCCGGCCGCCCGTCATGTGCCGGGTTCCGCGCTGCGCACCCTCGACCAGGTGCGAGCCGTCGCCGACCGTGCGCTGGTCGCGATGGCGGGGGCGTGGCTGGTGCTCGTGCTGGTCGGAATCATGTTCCGCAGCGCGGATGCGTTCGGCAGGCCGCTCGGGCAGCTGGCCGGCGGGGAGATCGGCAGCTTCGTCACCCGACTGGCCGGCGGGCGGGGGCTGGCGCTCACCGCGGTCTGCACGGCGGCGCTCCTCGTCTGCGCGGCGCTGCGGCTGCGCGACCGCGCGCTCGTCCAGGCCCGGGTGCCGCTGGTGGCCGCGCTGCTGGGTCTGGTCACCCCTGCGGTCACCGGGCACGCCGGCACCCATCCCGACCACCAGCTCGCGATCATGTCGATCGGGGTGCACGTGGTCGGGGCCGCGCTCTGGGTGGGCGGGCTGGCGGTCGTGCTCGTGCTCGTGGCGCGCCACCGTGCCCTGCTCGAGCCCGTCCTGCCGCGCTTCTCGCGGCTCGCCGGCTGGTGCCTCGGCGCGGTCACGCTGACCGGCCTGCTCACCGCAGTGATCCGGCTCGAGACCTGGGACGCGCTCCTCGGCACGCGCTACGGCGTGCTGGTGATCGCGAAGGCCGCGTGCCTCGTGCTGCTCGGCCTCCTCGGCGGGATCGCCCGGCGCAGGCTCGCCGCCGGACGCACCCCGGTGCTGCGCTGGGCAGGCGTCGAGGTGGCGGTCATGGCCGCCACCCTCGGCATCGCGGCCGCGCTCTCCCAGTCAGCCTGACCCGGATCGGTAGGTCTCCAGCAGGCGCAGCCACACCTCGCTCATCGTGGGGAACGCCGGCACGGCGTGCCAGAGCCGGTCCAGCGGCACCTCGCCCACGATCGCGATGGTGGCGGCGTGGATCATCTCGGCCACGTCCTGACCCACGAATGTCGCACCGACAAGAATTCCACGGGCGGTGTCGACCACGATCCGCGCCGCACCGTCGTAGTCATCGGCCTGCAGCGACGAGCCGGCGACGGCGATCGGGATGTCGACGACCCGCACGTCGAGGCCGGCGGCGCGCGCCTGCGCCTCGGTGCGCCCCGCCGAGGCCACCTCGGGGTCGGTGAACACCACCTGCGGGACGGCGACGTGGTCGGCCGTGGCAACGTGCTCACCCCACGGCCGGCTGTCGAGCTCCTCGCCGCTCGCGCGGGCGCCGATCACCGCGCCGACGATCCGGCCCGCGTACTTGCCCTGGTGGGTGAGCAGCGCCCGACCGGTGACGTCGCCCGCGGCGTACAGCCACTGGCCCGGGACCCCCTGGACGAGCCCGCTGTCATCCACGGCGAGTGGCTTCCCCGACTCCAGGCCCAGCGCCTCCACGCCGATCGACGAGGTGTTCGGCCGGCGCCCGGTGGCCACGAGCAGCTCGTCGACGACCACGGGGCCGTCGCTCGTGCGCAGCTCGATCTGGTCGCCCGCTGGGGCCACCGACTCGAGCGACTGCTGCAGCCGAACGTCGACGCCCTCCTCCCGCATGGCGGCGGCGACCCGCTCGCCCGCGAACGGCTCCATCGCGGGCAGCAGCCGCGGACCGCGCTGCAGGAGCACGACCTGCGAACCGAGCCGCTGGAAGGCCTGCGCCATCTCGCAGCCGACCACACCACCGCCGAGCACACCCAGCCGCGGCGGGATCTCCTTGGCCGAGGTGGCCTCGCGCGAGCCCCAGGTGCGCACGCCGTCGAGGCCCGGAACCGGCGGTGTGGTCGGAACGCTCCCCGTGCACACGACGACGGCCCGACGTGCGACGAGGGTCTCGCGCCCCGCGGGCCCGTCGACCTCGACGGCCCGCTCACCGACGAGCCTGCCCTTGCCGCGCAGCACCCGGATCCCGGCACCGGTGGCCCACTGCACCTGGCTCTCGTCGTCCCAGTCGTGGGTGAACGAGTCGCGGCGCGCGAGCACGGCCGCCGGGTCGAAGTCGACCGTCGTGCCCGGGAGCCTCCGCACCGCGGCCACCGCGTGCCCGGTGCGCAACAGCGTCTTCGACGGGATGCAGGCCCAGAACGAGCACTCCCCGCCGAGCAGCTCCGACTCGACGATCAGCGCCGAGAGCCCGGCGCGGACGGCGTAGTCGGCGGCGTTCTCCCCGACCGGCCCGCCACCCAGCACGATGACATCGACATCCGCCATCACGACACCCCCGCCACGGCCTCGTGCACGTCGGTCTCCCCTTCACGTAGTTCCAGGACCTTGCCCGCGCTGCCGGGCGCGTCCAGCAGAGCGACGAGCACGGCTGCCGTATCGTCGCGGGTGACGCTGCCATGGGGCACCGGCGGAGGTGCGAGCAGCACCCTCCCGACCCCGGGGTCGTCCGTGAGCGAACCCGGCCGCAGGATCGTCCAGTCGAGGTGGTCGGCGGCCTGGATCGCCTCCTCGGCAGCCTTCTTGGCCGCGACGTACGCCGCCCAGACCTCACCACGATCCGGCGCGGGCGGGTCGTCGACGCCCGCCGAGGACACCAGCAGGTAACGGCGCACGCCCGCGATCCGCGCCGCGTCGGCGAGCAGCACGGCCGCCGCCCGGTCGACGGTGTCCTTGCGGGCCGTCCCGCTGCCCGGCCCGGCACCCGCGGCGAACACGACGGCGTCGGCGCCCTCGAGCGCAGGGGCGAGCTCGTCCGCCCGGGCCGTCTCCAGGTCCAGGACGGCGGGCGTTGCACCTGCCCGTTCGAGGTCCGGACCGTGGGCCGGGTTGCGCACCACGCCGGTCACCACGTCCCCGCGGCCGGCGAGGAGCGCGGCCAGCCGCAGCCCGATCTTCCCGTGTCCTCCTGCGATCACCACGCGCACGTGCGGGACGGTAGTCCTCCAGGGGTGCCCCGCGCCCGCACCGTCCGGGGGATCAGGCACGCGGGTTGCGACCGATGAGGCCGAGCAGCCGGTCCTGCAGCGGCGCGTCCTCGGGCACCGCGACCTCCGGGCCGAAGACCTCGACATCCGGCCCGAACGCGCCCGGGGTGCGGTAGGACTCCATCACCTCGGGCGGGATCGCCGAGGTCGACGCCCACAGCCGTTCGACGTCCGCCGGGTCCATCACCTCGTCCTGGCCGGTCGCGCGGGCGAGGTCCCAGCCGTGGAGGACGAGGTCGTCGCTCACCACCCGGTCGATCTGCTCGGCCACCGTCATCCGGCCGGTGGGCGTGTCGGCCTCCTGCCCGGAGAGCTCCGGGTCGGCGAGCACCTCCTCGACGACCGCGCGAGCGGCGCGGAAGTCCGTCACCGGATCGCCCACGGTGGGCGGTAACGACCACCCGATCGGCCTCAGCATGTAGCCGTGCATCACGACGATGTGGTCCACGACGTCGCGGGCATCCCACTTCTCGCACGGGGAGGGGTTCGTCCACTGGTCGCTCCGGACGGCGGCGACCTTGGCCTCGAACGCGTCCGCGTGCCTGCGGTAGCGATCTGCGATCTCGTTCATGCGGCAATGCTCGGATGCGGGCGGGAGGTCGTCACGCGTACCGGCCACGCGTCCGCCACCCGTGCACCACGCACTACCGGCTGGGGCGCAGGGTCCAGACGACCGTCATGCGTGTGGTCTCCCGCCCCTCGCCGTCGGTGATCGTGACGTCGACGTCGAACTCGGGGCGGGTACCGGACTCGAGCTCGGCGATGACGTCCTCGGCCGGCCGCCCGAGCGCCGCGACCGCCGTCAGCGGCCCGCGGGCGATGCGCTGGTAGGCGATCTCGGACCGGACGGGCAGCGGTGTCGCGCGCTCCATCGTCGACGCGAACGCGGCCAAGGTGACGGCGCCCGTTGCGGTCTCCCCGACGCCGAAGATCATCGCGGCGTGCGGGCCGCCGACGTGGTTGCGTAGCGCAGGGTCGTCCGGCAGGCGCAGGACCACCCGTTCGGGTGTGACCTCGACGAACTCGATCCTGACGGTGCCCACCCACGGGACGGTCTGCTGCATCGTCGCGCCGACCCAACTCAGCTCTGTCGTCACCCCCAAGATGCTACTGACCAGTAACAACCTGTCCTCCTGGCGGGGCCTGATGTCCGAATTCTCGCTCTGCGGAATCGGCGTGGTTGAGATCGTCCGCGGACGGGACGTGAATCTGGAGTAGGGCAACGACGCCACGAGGAGGTGCACGGGTGAAGGCCGTCCGGGTGCACGACTACCACGCCGACCCGAAGATCGACGACATCGACGAGCCGCGGCTGCAGGGCCCGCTGGATGTGATCGTGAAGGTCGGTGGGGCCGGGGTGTGCCGCACCGACCTGCACATCCTGGAAGGCCAGTGGGCGGCCGCGATGAACCCGCAGCTGCCCTACGTGATCGGGCACGAGAACGCCGGCTGGGTGCACGCCGTGGGGGACGGGGTGACCAACGTGGCGGTCGGGGACACGGTGATCCTGCACCCGCAGCCCTCCTGCGGGTTGTGCCTGGCGTGCCGGCGGGGCAACGACATGCACTGCGCGGCCGCGTTCTTCCCCGGCCTGAGCGACAACGACGGGGGGATGGCCGAGTACCTGCGCACCACCGCCCGGGCCTGCGTGAAGCTGGACCCGGCCACCAACCCGGCGGACGTGGCGGCGCTGGCCGACGCCGGGATCACCGCCTATCACGCGGTGCGCAAGGCGGTGCCGGTGTTGTGGCCGGGCACGACGGCGGTGGTGCAGGGCGCCGGCGGGTTGGGGCACATCGGGATCCAGTGCTTGGCCGCGTTGACCGCGACCCGGATCGTGGTGGTCGACCGCAATCCGGCCGCCCTGGAGCTGGCGAGGGAGATCGGGGCCGACGAGACGGTGGTCGCGGACGGCTCGCACGTGGACGCGGTGAAGGACCTGACCGGGGGTGAGGGGGCCACCGTGGTGTTCGACTTCGTGGCCGAGCAGGGCGCGGAGAACGACGCGTGGCAGATGGTGGCCCCGGACGGTCACCAGTACGTGATCGGTTACGGCGGGCAGTTCTCGGCGCCGACGCTGGATTTCGTGGCCGGGGAGAAGAACGTGATCGGCAACATCGTGGGCACCTACACCGACCTGGCCGAGCTGATGGTGCTGGCCCAGGCCGGGAAGGTCACCCTCCACACCAAGCAGTACCCGCTCGATGCGGCGCTGGACGCGCTGCACGACCTCGACGCCGGCCGGGTCCGCGGCCGGGCGATCCTCGTCCCGTGAGCGGAGCTCGCGGAGCGAACAGACAACGCTGACGCGCCAAGGAGACCCACCACATGTACTCCAAGGACGGCGAGAACTACTTCATCGTCGACTCGCACATGCACTTCTGGGACGCGAGCCCGCAGAACTGGGTGCCCGGCCGGGAGAACCTCGCGAAGGGCTGGATCGACTGCTTCTACGGCTACCACCAGCTCGGCCCGCCGGAGACGCACTGGGACTGGGAGAAGTACTGCAGGTACTCCGAAGAGGACCTGATGCACGACCTGTTCGAGGCCGGGCACGTGGACGTCGCGATCTTCCAGTCGACGTACCTGAAGTACTGGTACACGAACGGCTTCAACACCGCCGAGCGCAACCACACGCTGACCGAGAAGCACCCGGACAGGTTCATCACCAACGGCCGGTTCGACCCGCGCGAGGGCGACGCCGGCCTGGCCCAGCTCGAGGAGGACGCCGAGCGCTACGGGTTGAAGGGCGTGAAGCTCTACACCGCGGAGTGGATCGGCGACTCCCGCGGCTACAAGCTGTCCGACCCGGAGGCGTACCGGTTCCTGGCCCGGGCCCAGGAGCTGGGCATCAAGAACATCCACGTCCACAAGGGCCCGACGATCTGGCCGCTGGACAAGGACGCCTTCGACGTCTCGGACGTCGACCACGCGGCCACCGACTTCCCGGACCTGAACTTCATCGTCGAACACGTCGGGCTGCCGCGGATCGAGGACTTCTGCTTCATGGCCGTGCAGGAGCCCAACGTCTACGCCGGCCTCTCGGTGGTGATCGGTGGGCTGATGCACGCCCGGCCGAAGTTCTTCGCCAAGGTCATGGGCGAGCTGCTGTTCTGGGTCGGCGAGGACAAGATGACCTTCGGCAGCGACTACGGCATCTGGGAACCGAAGTGGCAGGTCGAGGGGTTCGTCGACTGGCAGATGCCCGACGACGACGCGTTCACCGACTACCCACGGCTGACCGCGGAGGGCAAGAAGAAGATCCTCGGGCTGAACGCCGCGAAGCTCTACGACCTCCCCGTGCCGCCGGAGTGCCGGATCCGGACGTCGGCGGACGAGCAGGAGCGACCCGGCGAGCAGCTGGTCACCGACGCCGCGGCGGCCGGTTCGCCGTGACCGCGCCGACCACCGGGCTCGCCGCCGCGGTGTGGGCGGCGCTGGGCACGGTGCGCGACCCCGAGCTCGACGAGCCCATCACGGACCTGGAGTTCGTGTCGTCGTGCACCGTGTCCGGCGACGGGGTGGCGGCCGTGCGGCTGCGCCTGCCCACGTTCTTCTGCGCGCCCAACTTCGCCTGGCTGATGGTGGCCGACGCGCACGACGCGGTGGCCGCCGTCCCGGGCGTCACCCGCGCCGACATCGCCCTGGATGACCACTTC
Organism: Pseudonocardia hierapolitana; assembly: GCF_007994075.1. NCBI lineage: Bacteria > Bacillati > Actinomycetota > Actinomycetes > Pseudonocardiales > Pseudonocardiaceae > Pseudonocardia > Pseudonocardia hierapolitana. The sequence continues at coordinate 3,485,618 of NZ_VIWU01000001.1, forward strand.
GTCTCGGCGACGATCAACGAGGGCGTCGCGGCGCGGGCCGGGTTCGTCGCGTCGTTCGCCGGGGAGGCCCAGGCCGAGCTGGACGAGCTGCGCGCGGTGTTCCTGCGCAAGGCCGCACTGGCCGGGCAGGACCGGATCGCCCGCCCGCTGGTCGACGCCGGTGCCACTCCGGAACAGCTGGCCGGGGCCCGGCTCGGCGACCTGCCGCCGTCGGCGGATCTCGACCGGCTCCGGCGGCGGCGGGCCGAGGTGGGGCTGCCCCACGGTCCCGACGCCCCGCTGCTGCTGCACCCGGACGGCGCGCCGGTGACCGCCGAGCAGGTGCCGCTGCACCTGCGCAGGGCCCGGCTCACCCGGGTCGGCATCGAGGCCAACGGGCACACCTGCCGGGACCTGCTCGGGAAGCGGTACGCGATCTAGGCTCGCCCGGATGGACGACATCAGGGCGCTCGTTTTCGACGTGTTCGGCACGGTGGTGGACTGGCGGTCCGGGGTCGCGCGGGACGTGCGCCGCCTGCTGCCCGGGGTCGACGCCGAGGCCTTCGCCGACGCGTGGCGCGGGCGGTACGTCCCCTCCATGGAGCGCGTGCGCCGCGGCGAGCTGCCCTGGACCTCCCTCGACGAACTGCACCGCGCATCGCTGGACGAGCTGCTCGCCGAGCTCGGCCTGCCCGATGTCTCCGAGTCCGTCCGCACCGAGCTCGTGCTCGCCTGGCACCGGCTCGATCCGTGGCCGGACTCCGTCGGAGGACTCACCCGGCTCAAGGCCCGGTACGTGATCGCGTCGCTGTCCAACGGGAACGTCGCACTGCTCGTCGACATGGCCAAGCACGGCCGGCTGCCGTGGGACACGGTGCTCTCCGCCGAGCTGTTCGGGCACTACAAGCCCGACCCCGAGGTCTACGACGGCGCCGCCCGGCTGCTCGGCCTGCCCCCGGAGCGGGTGCTGATGGTGGCCGCTCACACCAGCGACCTCGCCGCCGCCCGCGCCCGCGGCCTGCGCACCGCCTACGTCCACCGCCCTGGCGAGCACGGCCCGGTGACCGCCCCGCCCCCGAAGACGGACCCGGAGGCGGATGTGTCGGTGGCTTCCCTCCCGGAGCTGGCAACCCACCTGGGCGCCTGACGCTCGGCTGCGCATGCAGGATGGCCACCTTCACGCAACGTGGTTGCAGCATGGCCACCTTGCTGCAACCCGCCTATCCACCTCTGGCCAACACGACCCGGAACCTGTTCCGGAGCACGTAGCCCCCGGTTCTCGTCCGATTGGCATCGAGGCGGGCCAGGACCGCCCCACGGACCGCGTCCTCTCCCGCCCGCGCGGCCGCCGCCCGCCCGAGCCCGGACGCGAGCAACGGCGCGACCAGCGCGTCCGCGTCCGGGTAGCCGAACAGGCACTCGACCTCGTCCTCGGCGGCGACCGCCAGGCCGGCCAGCCCGACGATCTTGCGCAGGCGGCCGGGATCGGTGAGGGGAGGCGGGCCGGCGGAGGTGCGGCGGGGCGGGAGCCAGGGCGCCAACGCCTCGCCGAACGCCGCCACGTCGCACTCCTCCTCGGGCGCCCACGTCGTGACGACGACCGCCGAGCCGACCCGGGCTGCGGCGCGCAGCACGGCGAGCGGGTTCGCCACGTGCTGGAGCAGCTGCACCGCCGCGACCAGGTCGAACGGGCCCGGCGGCGGATCGTGGGCGTCGCCGACGAGGAACTCGGCGTCGGGCACCGCGGCAGCGGCCGTCGCCACCGCGGAGCGGTCGACGTCGATGCCGACCACCCGGGCACCCCGCGCCACCGCCGCAGCGGCGAACGTCCCCGGCCCGCAGCCCAGGTCGAGCACTGTGGTGCCCGCGACGACATCGGCGATGTCGAGCACCCGGGCGTGGAGCGGGGCGCCCCAGCCCGGCGGCCCCTCGGTCACGTCAGCCCCAGACGTCCTCCGCCACCTGCACGATCAGCCTCAGCTTCGCCACCTCCTCCTCCAGCGTGAGGGCGTTGCCCTCGACCGTGGAGGAGAAGCCGCACTGCGGGGACAGGCACAGCTGGTCGAGCGGCACGTACTTCGATGCCTCGTCGATGCGGCGCTTGAGGTCGTCGGGGTCCTCGAGCCGGCCGGTCTTCGTGGTGACGAGCCCGAGCACCACCTGCTTGCCCGGCGGCACGAACCGCAGGGGCGCGAAGCCACCGGAGCGTTCGTCGTCGAACTCGCAGAAGAAGCCGTCGACGTCCAGCTCACCGAACAGGGCCTCGGCCACGAAGTCGTAGCCGCCTTCGGCCGCCCACGACGAGCGGTAGTTGCCCCGGCACATGTGCGTGGTGATCCGCATGCCCTCCGGCCGGTCCGCGACCGCCGCGTTGATCTGCTTGATGTAGCGCAGGTGGGCGTGATCGGCGTCCTCGCCCCTCGCCGCGATCTGGGCGCGCTGGGCGGGGTCGTTGAGGTAGGCGAGGCTGGTGTCGTCGAGCTGCAGGTAGCGGCAGCCGAGGTCGGCCATGGCGCGCACCTGCGCCGCGTATGCGGCGGACAGGTCGCTCCAGAACTCCTCGACGTCCGGGTACACGGAGCGGTCGACCGCCGCGATGCCGGCGCGGTAGTGGACCATGCTCGGCGACGGGATCGTCAGCTTCGGCGTCGCGGTCGTGGTGAGCGAGGCGAGGTACCGGTACGCGTCGGCGAAGATCGGTTCGTCGAGCCGGATCTTCTCGCGGATCGCGAGCCCGGCGGTCGTGAACGCGTTCTCCCCCTCCGCGTTGTGCATGCTGACCCGGATCTGCTCATCGGTCTTGGTGATGCCGCCGAGCTGGTAGATGAAGTCCATGTGCCACGACGTGCGGCGGAACTCGCCGTCGGTGGCCGACTGCAGCCCGATCTCCTCCTGCATCGCCACCACGTCCCGGATGGCGTCGTCCTCCACGGCACGCAGGCCGTCGGCGTCGAGCGTGCCGGCCGCGAACTGCTGGCGCGCCGCGAGGAGGGCGGGCGGGCGCAGGAGGCTCCCGACGTGGTCTGCGCGGAACGGCGGTTCGGTGCGTCGCTGCATGCCCCGGAACGTAGCGCCGTGCGCCACCCCCTGCCCAGGTGCGAGGCTGGTCAGGTGGATCACGCCGTCTTCACCTTCCTGACCGACTACGGCATCGACGGCCCGACGCTGGCGCGGGCCACCGAGGAGCGCGGGTTCGACGGGCTGTTCCTCACCGAGCACACGAACATCCCGACGAGCCGGCAGTCGGCGTGGTCGGGCGGCCCCGAGCTGCCCCGCCGCTACTCGCACACCTTCGACCCGTTCGTCGCGCTGGCCGCCATGGCGATGGTCACGCAGCGGATCGCGCTCGGCACGGCCGTCTCCCTGGTGCTCCAGCACCACCCGATCGGCCTGGCCAAGACGACCGCGAGCCTCGACCGGATCGCGGGCGGCCGGTTCGAGTTCGGCGTCGGGCCCGGCTGGAACCGGGAGGAGATGGCCAACCACGGCGTCGACCCGCGAACCCGGACCCGCCGCATGCTCGAGCACCTCGCGGCCATCCGGGAGATCTGGACGAAGGACGAGGCCGAGTTCCACGGCGAGTTCGTCGACTTCGACCCGATCTGGTCGTGGCCCAAGCCGCTGCGCACCCCGCCGGTGCTGATCGGCGGAGAGGGGCCGACCGTGCTGGACCGGGTGCTGTCGCACGGCGACGGGTGGATGCCCCGCGTCGGCGAGGACACCGATGTGGACGCGTTGGCCGCCCGCGTCGCCGAGCTGCGCCGGCGGGCCGCAGCCGCAGGGCGTGGCCGCCCCACCGTCACCGTGTTCGGCGCCGTCCCGGATCGCGCTGCGCTCGAGTCGTACGCGGCCGCGGGGGCCGACCGGGTGCTCTACGCGCTGCCCGACGCAGGCGAGGACGAGGTCCTGCGCGCCCTCGACGACCTCGCTGCCCTCCGCGGCCGGTGAGTTAGTCCGCGTGATCGACGCAGGCGGCGGCCTCCCGCACCGCCTGCGCCAGTTCGCCGCGACGAGCGGTCAGCTCTGCACGGGGAACGGTCACACCCAGCGCGCCGCGGACCGCGCCGTCCGGGGCGTGCACCGCAGCCGCGATCCCGGCCGTGTCCGGCTGGTACTCGTGGGCCTCCACGGCCGCGCCGTCGGCCCGGATCCTGCACAGCTCGGCATCGTCCACGGGGTACGGGAGCGGCGAGCGGGCCGCGAACTCGGCGAGCGGGCCGGGCCGCAGCTGCGCGAGCACCGCCTTGCCCGCGGCCGTGGTGTGCGGCGCCACCGGCTCGCCCACCCGCATGGGAGCGGGCCGGGGGTGCTCGGCGCAGTCGTCGACGTGCACCACGACGACGTCGAGATCGCGGAGCACCGCGAGGTACGACGGCGCTCCGACCGCGATGTGCACGTCGTGCAGCACCTGCCGGACGAGCGCGGACGGCCGCATCTGCTCGGCGAGGCTCCGGTGCAGTTGCGCCACCCGGTAGCCCAGGCCGTATCCGCGCGCCTCGTGGAGCCGCACGAGGTAGCCCTCCTCGACGAGCGTGCCGATGGCCCGGTAGACCGAGGGCAGCGGAACCCCGACGCGGCGGGCGATCACCTTGGCCGTGACCCCGTCACCCGCGGCCGCGACCGCCTCGATCACCCGCAGTGCCCGGGTGACGGAGGTGCCGGTGGCGCGGTCCGGTGCCACGGGATCGAGTGTCGGGTACAACAGGCGGCGACGACACCCACCGATCGGACGGGAACCCGGATGAACGACGACGAACTGCACCGCCGCATCGACGAGCTGGTGGCCGAGGAGCACCGGCTCGAGCGTGCGCACGTCGGCCAGGCACTCTCGGAGGGCGAGCAACAACGGCTGAACGACCTGGGTGTCCAGCTGGACCGGTACTGGGACCTGCTGAGGCAGCGAGACGCACGCCGCCGCGCCGGACTCGACCCGGACGGGGCGCAGGAGCGCTCCGCCGACGTCGTGGAGGGTTACCGGCAGTAGGCCGTGCAGGTCTCACCCGTCACCCCCGCGCGGCTCGTCGACGAGGTCGTGGAGCTGGTCGACGCCCGCCCCGGACGGGTGCGCGTCGCGCTCGACGGCCCGCCGCCGACGCGCCCGCTCGACCTCGCCGAGCGGGTGGCCGACGCACTGCGCACGCGCGGCCGCATGGCCGTCGTCGTGAGCGCAGGCGACTTCCTGCGCCCGGCGTCGGTGCGCCTGGAGTTCGGCCGCGAGGATCCCGACGAGTTCCTCGACGGCTGGCTCGACACGGGCGGCCTGCGCCGCGAGGTGCTCGCCCCGGCCGGTCCGGGCGGATCGGGCCGAGTGCTGCCCCGCCTGTGGGACGCGGTGGCCGACCGCGCCCACCGCGACAGGTACGTCGAGCTACCCGCCGACGGGGTGGTGCTGCTGGCAGGCGCCCTGCTGTTGGGTCGCGGCCTCCCCCTGGACCTGGCGGTTCACCTGCGGATGACCCCCGCCGCCTTGACCCGCACCCTCCCGGACGACGAGCACTGGACCCTGCCGGCATACGCCCGCTACGCCGAAGAACGCGACCCTGAAGAGCAAGCGGCCCTGGTGGTCCTCTCCGACCACCCCGAACGCCCCGCGCTCCGCCACTGACGAAGCAGGCCGCAGGGCTCCCTGGCCTCCGGTGGCGGCGGTTCCGGCGGACATGATCAAGCCAGTGATCCATCCGAGAAGCACCCAACGGTCGCTGCGACAGCAGCAGCGTGCCGCCCGCCCCGATCACACGCACTTGATCGCCGCGAGCAGCACGTCCGCGCGGACGCGGCACCAGCGAGGTACTGCTCGGATGGATCATGACGGCGGTACACCAACCCGCTGATCAAGCTTCCGGGAGCACCGCACCGGTCGGGTGCACTCGATCGGTGCGGTCCGGTTCCCCCGACCGCCCACCGGTTACCCACTGTCGTGGGCTAGACCGGAGCGCCGCCCCATGATCGGATGACCGGAGATCCACACGGCGCCGAGACAGGGAAGGACGAACCGCCGACGAGGGCCCAGCGAAGACCGGACGTGCCACCGAGTGGCCTCTACGAGATGTCGATCGTGGCACGGAGTGCCGTCACGAGATGTGGAGACCCCTGCAGGGCGGGTCGCTACCGACCGCGATGAAACGGGAGGGCAGAGACGCGAATCCCACGTACGGGATGGGGGGTCCGGGGGCGAAGCCCCCGGCTGGGAGTCCGGGGGGCTCGGCCCCCCAGAGTGGAACCGATGCCCACGAGGGGGTGAGCGCGTTCCGCGAACACGGGTACCCAGTGGGCGAGGAGGGAGTTGAACCCTCACGTCCTTTCGGACACACGGACCTGAACCGTGCGCGTCTGCCATTCCGCCACTCGCCCTGGCAGAGGAAAGTTAGCACGGGGGTGGGAGGGGGTTTCGGGCGGGCCCTGGTCGGGGGGCGGCGTGTGGCGGACTAGCACAGATACGATCGGGACTGCCAGCAACACGCCGATGCGAACGGAGGAAGATCGGTTGGGCCGCGTCGACAGGTTCGAACGCCGTCTTCAGGGACTGGTGGGCGACGCCTTCGCGCGGGTCTTCGGTGGCAGTGTCGTTCCCCAGGAAGTCGTACAGGCGCTGCTGAGGGAAGCCGAGGGCCATCTGCAGGAGCTCGCGGGCGGGCGCGTACTCGCGCCCAACAGGTTCACCGTGCTCCTCAGCCCCACCGATCTCGCTCGCATGGGCGGTGACCGAGCGGAGATCGTGAACTCGCTGTCCGGCTCTGTCACCGAGCAACTCGCCGACCAGGGATGGGACACCTACGGCGAGGTCGTAGTCTTTCTGGAGCGCTCCGATGCGCTGCACACGGGACAGTTCCGCACCCGCTCGACCGTGGACCCCGACGCTTCCCGCCGGGACGCCATCCGAGCACGCGACGCAGGAGAAGCACCCATGAGCCAGCAACCGGGCCACCCCGAGGAGAACGGGCAGTACGGATACGACCGTGGTGCCCCCGGCGGATACGGGCAGCAGCAGACGTACGCCCCGCCCGCCTACGACCAGCGCCAAGGGGGGTACGAGCAGGGCGAGCCCGGCCAGCCGGGCTATGGCCAGCCGGGGTACCCGCAGCAGGGCGGCGGCTACGGCGGCCCGCAGCAGCAGGGCGGCGGCTACGACCAGGGGTACGGCCAGCAGGGCGCCGGCTACGGCGGCCCGCAGCAGCAGGGCGGCGGGTACGGTGGCCAGCCCGGTGGTGGCTACGACCAGGGTTACGGCCAGCAGGGCGGCGGCTACGGCGGCCCGCAGCAGGGCGGCGGCGGCTACGACCAGGGGTACGGCGGCCAGCCTCAGGGCTACGCCCAGCCGGGTGGTGGCTACGGCGGCCAGCAGCAGCCGGGCTACGCACCGGGCGGCTACGACCAGGGTTACGGCCAGCAGGGCGGCGGCTACCCGCAGCAGCAGCAGTACGAGCAGGGTTACGACGGCGGGTACGACCAGGGTTACGGCGGCCAGCAGGGCGGCTACGGCGGCTACCAGCAGCAGCTGTCGGCCTCGCTCTCGCTGGACGACGGGTCGGGCCGCACGTACGACCTCACCCAGGGCAGCCACGTGATCGGGCGCGGGCAGGATTCGTCGTTCCGCCTCCCGGACACCGGCGTGTCGCGCCGCCACCTGGAGATCAACTGGGATGGTCACACGGCGACGTTGACGGACCTCGGTTCCACCAACGGCACCACCGTCAACGGCAACCCGGTGCAGACCTGGCAGCTCAACGACGGTGACGTCATCCGAGTCGGGCACTCGAGCCTGGTCTTCCGCACGCAGTAGACAGGCACAGGGCCGGGTGAGGGACGACGACATCGGAGAGAACGGAGTTCGCCGCGAGTGCCGGAGTTGGTGCTGCAGCTGACCAGGGCGGGCTTCCTCGCCCTCCTCTGGCTGTTCGTGCTGGTCGCGCTCCGGGTGGTGCGCTCTGATCTCTACGCTGCGTCCGGCCTGCGCGCGCTGGTTCCGGGTGGTGGCCGGTCCACGGCCCGCACGGGCCGGGGCCGCACCCCACGTCAGCTCCTCGTCACACAGGGGGCGCTGGCCGGCACGCGCATCTCGTTGGACTCCCGGCCGATCCTGATCGGCCGGGCCGACGACTCGACGCTGGTGCTCGACGACGACTACGCATCCACTCGCCATGCCCGGATTTCGATGCAGGGTGACGAGTGGTACGTCGAGGATCTCGGGTCGACCAACGGCACGTACCTCGACCGGGCTAAGGTCACCGGGCCGACCCGGGTCCCCCCGGGCGTCCCTGTCCGCATCGGCAAGACGGTGATCGAGCTTCGATCATGAGCCGGCGCATGCTTCACCACCGTGCCTCGGCGCTCGTCGCCCGGGCCGGCCGCGCCGGCCGATCTGCCCCTGAACGTAGTGTCGGAGCGCTGAGATGACGCTGGTCCTGCGCTACTCCGCCCGCAGCGACCGCGGGCTCGTCCGGCAGAACAACCAGGATGCCGTGTACGCCGGTCCTCGGCTGCTCGCGCTGGCGGACGGGATGGGCGGCCACGCCGCGGGCGAGGTGGCGTCATCGCTGGTGATCGCGGCGCTCGCCCCGCTCGACGAGGACGATCCGGGCGACGACCTGCTCGCCGAGCTGCGCAACGCCACGGTGGAGGGCAATGCCGCGATCACGCGGCACGTCGCGGACGCACCCGACCTCGAGGGCATGGGCACCACGCTCACCGCGATCCTGTTCGCCGGTAACCGGCTCGGGCTGGTGCACATCGGCGACTCGCGTGCCTACCAGCTCCGCGACGGCTACCTGACGCAGATCACCAAGGACGACACGTTCGTCCAGTCGCTGATCGACGAGGGCCGCATCACCGAGGAGGAGGCCCACACCCACCCGCAGCGGTCGCTGCTGCTGCGGGCGATCACCGGGCAGGATGTGGATCCGTCGCTGACGATCCGCGAGGCCCGGGCGGGCGACCGGTTCCTGCTGTGCTCCGACGGGCTGTCGGGTGTGGTGAGCGACGAGACCCTGGCCGAGACGCTGCAGGCGTACCGCGATCCGCGGGAGTGCGCGGACCGGATGATCGAGCTGGCCCTGCGGGGCGGCGGCCCGGACAACATCACCTGCATCGTGGCCGACGTCGTGGACATCGACTTCGGCGAGGACGCCCCCATCGTGGGCGGTTCCGTGGGCGACGGGTCGGAGGACGGGCCGCGGCCCGACTCGGCGGCGGCCCGGGCGTCCGCCACCACGATGACCCGCACGGCCCCGCAGCGGATCGTTCCCCCGCAGACCGCTCCGGCGTCCCGGGCCAAGGGCAGGCTGCGGATCGTGCTCGCCGTCGTCGCGGTGCTCGCGGTGCTGGTCGCGGGCGGGTTCTTCGCGCGCATGTGGGTCATGCAGCAGTACTACGTGGGCGCCGACGGCGAGCAGGTCGTGATATTCCAGGGTGTCCGCGGGGACGTCCTGGGCTTTCCGCTGTCCTCAGTGGCCGAGCGCACCGACATCGCGCTGGACGACCTCCCCCAGACCGAGCGCAGCCAGGTGCGCGACGGGATCATCATCACCGACAACGGGCTCGCGGGCGCCCGCGAGCTCGTCGACCGGCTGCGTGACCGGATGCTGGAGCCCTGCCCGCCGCCGCAGCCCCCGCAGCCCCCGCAGGCGGAGCAGCCGCCGCAGGTGGTCGACCCGGCGCAACCTCCGGCGCAGCCAGGCGTCGATCCGAATGTGCAGGCGCAGCCTCCCGTCGACACGACCCCGCTGCCGACGCCTGTGCCCGAGCCTGGGACCAACTGCCGGTCGGTGAGCTAGATGAGCGAGCGTCAGCGAGCGGATCGAGGTCGCAGCGCCCGCGCGTTGCGTCGTTTCCCCCTGGGCCGCTCCAGCCCCGGCGAGGGCGGCCGATGAGCAGCCCCGAGCCCCGTACGGGATCACCGCCGCCCGCTCCGGCGCCGCTGCCCACCGGGCGCGGCATCGAACTGGTGCTGCTCGCGTTCGCCGCCGTGCTGGTCACGGGTGCGCTGGCGCTGGTGGAGGCCAACCAGGAGCAGGAGCTCACGCAGGCGCTGCTGTGGGTGGGGCTGGCCTACCTCGCGCTCTTCACGATCGCCCACCTCGCGGTGCGCCGGTTCGCGCCGTACGCCGACCCGCTGATCCTGCCGTGCGTCGCACTGCTCAACGGGCTGGGCCTCGTGATGATCCACCGGCTCGACCTGGCCCGGGTGGAGCGGGCGCTCGCGGCCGGCCGGGACACGCCGGTGGAGCTGGTCGCCCGGCAGGTCGCGTGGACGGCAATCGGGCTCGCGCTGTTCGTCGCGGTGATGTGGGTGGTCCGCGACCACCGCACCATCGCCCGCTACGCCTACACGGCGGGGTTCAGCGGGCTCGTGCTGCTCGCGCTGCCCGGCCTGCTGCCCTCGTCGATCTCGGAGGTCAACGGCGCCAAGCTGTGGATCCGGATCGGCGGCGTGGGGATCCAGCCCGGCGAGTTCGCCAAGATCCTCCTGATCGTGTTCTTCGCGGCCTTCCTGGTGCAGAAGCGGGACCTGTTCAGCACCGCGGGCCGCCGGTTCCTCGGCATGGAGCTGCCGAGGGCGCGTGACCTCGCCCCGCTCGTCGTGGCGTGGGGGCTCTCGGTCGGCGTCCTGGTGCTGGAGCGCGACCTCGGCACCTCGCTGCTGTTCTTCGGCATCGTGCTGGTGCTGCTCTACGTCGCCACCGAGCGGGTGTCGTGGCTGCTCATCGGCCTGACGTTCTTCCTCGGTGGCTGTCTGATCGCCTACCAGCTGTTCGGCCACGTCCGGGTGCGCGTGCAGGTGTGGATCGACCCGTTCTCGGACTTCGAGAACACCGGTTTCCAGATCGCGCAGGCCCTCTTCGGGCTCGGCACGGGTGGGGTCGGCGGCACCGGCCTCGGCGCCGGGCGGCCCGACCTCGTGCCGTACGCCGAGAGCGACTTCATGCTGTCCTCGCTCGGCGAGGAGCTCGGCCTGATCGGGCTGGCGGCGATCCTGATCATCTACCTGGTGCTGATCACGCGAGGGCTGCGCAGTGCGCTCGCCGTGCGCGACAGCTTCGGGAAGCTGCTCGCCACCGGGCTGGCGTTCACGCTGGCGCTCCAGGTCTTCATCGTCATCGGCGGGGCGTCGAAGCTCATCCCGCTCACCGGCCTCACGCTGCCCTTCCTGTCCTACGGCGGATCCTCGCTCGTCGCCAACTACGCGCTCGTCGCGATGCTGCTGCGGATCTCCAACGCCGCCCGCGCCCCGCTCCCGCGTCGTCCGCCCGCCCCGCTGCCGCCGATCGCGGAGGCGGGTACCGAGCTGGTGGAGCGGCCGTCGTGAACACCCCGGTGCGCCGCGTGGCCATCGCCGTGATGGCGATGGTCCTTCTGCTGATGGGCAACCTCACCTACGTTCAGGTGGTGCAGGCGGGTGACTACCGCAGCGATCCGCGCAACCAGCGGGTGCTGCTGGCCGAGTACTCGCGCAAGCGCGGCCAGATCGGCGCTGAGGGCCAGATCCTCGCCAGCAGCACCGAGACCGACGACCGCCTGCGCTACCTGCGCCAGTACTCCGACGGCCCGATGTACGCGCCGGTCACCGGCTACTACTCGATCACCTACAGCTCCAGCGGGATCGAGCGGGCCGCGGACGCGGTGCTCAACGGCAGCGACGACCGGCTCTTCGCGCGCCGGCTCTCCGACCTGATCACCGGCCGCGACCCGAGCGGCGGCAACGTGCTGCTCACGATCGACCCCGCGGTGCAGCGCGCCGCCTACGAGCAGCTCACCGAACGCGGCTACACCGGCTCGGTGGTGGCGCTGCGACCGCAGACCGGCGAGATCCTGGCGATGGTCTCCACGCCGTCGTACGACCCGAACAAGCTCGCGAGCCACGACGCGGACGAGCGGATGGCGGCCTGGCAGCAGTTCAACGAGGCCGACCCGCCGGTGCTGCCGAACCGGGCGATCTCCGAGACCTATCCGCCGGGCTCGACGTTCAAGCTCATCGACGTGGCCGCCGCACTGGCCAGCGGCCGCTACACGCCCGACAGCCAGCTCACCGCCGCGTCGGCGATCACGCTGCAGGGCACCAACACCCAGCTGGGGAACTTCAACGGCAACGCCTGCGGCACGGGCGAGACGGCAAGCCTGCGCGACGCGCTGCAGCGGTCGTGCAACACCGCGTTCGCCCAGTTGTCCGCCGAGCTCGGCGAGCAGGTGATCCGCCAGCAGGCGGAGGCGTTCGGCATCGGGACCAGCGACCTGCGGGTGCCGATGCCGGTGGCCACTTCGACGATCGGCGCCATCCCGGACACGGCGGCCCTCCAGCAGTCCAGCATCGGGCAACGCGACGTCGCGCTCACACCGCTGCAGAACGCCATGGTGGTCGCCGCCATCGCCAACGGCGGCGTGATGATGCAACCGCACCTGATCAGCCAGGTCCAGAGCCAGGACCTCCAGCCGGTCGAGACCACGAACCCGGACCGCATGGGGCAGGCCGTCGACGCGTCCGTGGCACGCACCCTGACCGAGCTGATGGTCAACAACGAGAACAGCTACTCGGGAAGCGGCAAGATCACCGGGGTGCAGATCGCGGCCAAGACCGGCACCGCCGAACACGGGGCGAACCCCCAGTCGGTGGCCCCGCACGTCTGGTACGTGGCGTTCGCCCCTGCCGACGACCCGCAGGTCGCGGTCGCGGTGCTGGTGGAGTCCGGTGGCGACCGCAACAACCTCGCGGCCACGGGCGGCACGGTGGCCGCACCGATCGGCCGGGCCGTGATCCGAGCAGCACTGGGGACGGACCGGTGACCGTTCTCGCCGCCGGTCAGAAGATCGACGACCGCTACCTCCTCGAGCGCCGGATCGCCGTCGGTGGCATGGGCGAGGTCTGGGAGGCCTCCGACACGCGGCTGGGCCGCGGCGTCGCGGTCAAGGTGCTGCGGCCGGAGCTGGGCGACGACCCGGAGTTCCTGCACCGGTTCCGCATCGAGGCGCGCACCGTCGCCTCCCTCGACAACCCCGGCATCGCGGCCGTGCACGACTACGGCGAGGACGTGGGCCCGAACGGCCGCCGCACGGCGTACCTGGTGATGGAGCTGGTGCGGGGCGAGCCGCTGTCCACCATCATCGCCCGCGGACCGATCGACACCGACGAGACGCTGCGGCTCATCGAGGACGCCGCGTGGGCGCTGCAGGCGGCGCACGAGCGCGGGTTCGTCCACCGCGACGTCAAGCCGGGGAACATCCTCGTGCGCACCGACGGCGTCGTGAAGCTCACCGACTTCGGGATCGCGAAGGCCGCCGACGCGGTGCCGGTCACGCGTTCGGGCATGGTGATGGGTACCGCCCACTACATCGCTCCGGAGCAGGCGAGCGGGGCGGAGGCCGGGCCGGCGAGCGACGTCTACTCGCTGGGGATCGTCGGCTACGAGTGCCTGGCCGGCCACCGGCCCTTCCGCGCCGACAGCGCGGTCGCGGTGGCGATGATGCAGGTCAGGGAGGCGCCTCCGCCGCTGCCGGCGAGCGTGCCGGCCGGGGCACGCGAGCTGATCGAGGCGGCTCTGGTCAAGGACCCCTCGCAGCGCTACGCCGACGGCAGGGAGTTCGCGCTCGCCGTGGCGGCCGTGCGGCGGGGCGAGCCGCTCCCCCCGATCGGATCGATGACCGACACGATCGCTCCTCCGCGCTCCCCGTCCACGCCGTCCCGGGCGGTACCGAAGGCCGCGCCCAAGGCGTCTCCCGCGTCAGCGGCCTTCCCGGCGCCACCGTCGTCGCCCCTGTCGGCGCCCGTCCCCACGCGCTCGGCCCCGCCCCGGCAGGCGCGTCCGATGCCCGCCCCGCCGAAACCCGCCCCGCAGGGGGCCCGCCCCGCGCCGGCGCCTGCGCGCCGTCCGGCGCCGGACACCGGACATCACCGCAGGCCCCAGGCGGCGCCGGTGACCCGGCACGCCGCGCCCGCCCCACCGGCGCACCGCGCGTCCTCGCAGTCGTTCCGGCTGCAGCCGAAATCCTCGGGACGCACCCTGCTTCTCGTGCTGTTCGTGCTGCTCACCATCGCTGCGGTCGCGGTCGGCGTGCTGCTGTTCCGAGGCGGGCTCGCACCCATCGGCGCGGTCAATCCGACCCCGCAGGGTGCCGGACCCGGTACCGTGGCGGGTCAGGAGGGCGTCTCGACCAGTTCGGCGGTATCCGGCGGGCTGCTCTCCCTGGTGATCGTCACGGGGAGCGTCCGGTGAACCCGTCCAACCGACGGCCTGGCGCTGCGGTGGCCGACAGGTCACCCCACTGGGCGATGCGGCCCGGCATGATGTCCGAATCATCCATGACACCCAGGAACCGGCACCGATGACCACCCCCCGACTGTTGTCCGAGCGCTACGAACTGGGCGAGGTGCTCGGTTACGGCGGCATGGCCGAGGTGCATCGCGGGCTCGACACGCGGCTCGGCCGCGACGTCGCCGTGAAGGTGCTGCGGGCCGACCTGGCGCGCGATCCCCAGTTCCAGATGCGTTTCCGCCGCGAGGCGCAGAACGCCGCGGCGCTCAACCACCCCGCCATCGTCGCCGTGTACGACACCGGCGAGGTGCAGAGCGAGTTCGGGCCCCTGCCGTACATCGTCATGGAGTACGTCGACGGACAGACCCTGCGCGAGATCGTCAAGACGCAGGGCCCGATGACGCAGCGGCAGGTCATCGAGGTGATGGCCGACGTGTGCGCCGCCCTCGACTTCAGCCACCGCCACAACATCATCCACCGCGACGTCAAGCCGGCCAACATCATGATCAACCAGGCCGGCGCGGTCAAGGTGATGGACTTCGGCATCGCCCGCGCGCTCGGCGAGGGCCAGAACGTCACCCAGACGGCGGCCGTGATCGGCACGGCGCAGTACCTGTCTCCCGAGCAGGCGCGCGGTGAGGCAGTCGACGCCCGTTCTGACGTCTACGCCGCGGGTTGCGTGCTGTTCGAGCTGCTCACCGGCGAGCCGCCGTTCACGGGCGACACCCCGGTGGCGGTGGCCTACCAGCACGTGCGGGAGGAGCCGCGACGCCCGTCCGAGCTCAACCCGAGCATCCCTTCCTCGCTCGATGCGGTGGTGCTGAAGGCGCTGTCGAAGAACCCGCTGAACCGGTACCAGTCGGCCGCGGAGATGCGCGCCGACCTGGTGCGGGTGCGCAACGGGCAGAGCCCGATGGCTCCGCTGGTGATGAGCGACGACGAGCGCACCGCGATGATCGCCGCGACCCCGACCGCCGCCACCCGCCGGATCAACGGTCGCCAGGCGGCGCCGGCCACGGACGACTACGACGAGTACTACGACGAACCGCCGCGCCGCAGCACCGCCAAGGTGATCGGCATCGCGGTCGCCGTGGTGCTCGCGCTCGGCGTGATCGGCTTCTTCGCCTACCAGGTGTTGAGCGGCCCACCCGCACCGCGGACGGTGGCGGTGCCCTCGGTCGCCAACATGTCGGAGACCGACGCCAAGAACCAGATCATCGCCGCGGGGCTGCGGCTGGGTGACACCCAGACCCAGGAGTCGTCGGTCGAGCAGAAGGACCGCGTGATCTCGACCAACCCGCCGGCCGGCACCGCGGTCGACGAGCGCTCCGTGGTCTCACTGGTCGTCGGGAGCGGCCCGGCGAACGTCAACGTGCCCCGGCTCGAGGGCCTGACCCTCGCCCAGGCCCAGGCGGAGCTGGAGAAGGCCGGCCTCGAGCTCGGACCGCAGACCCAGCAGGCGACGTCGGACCCCTCGCTGGTCAACCACGTCATCGACTCCACCCCGAAGGCCGGCCAGTCGGCGAGGGGCGGCGACTCGGTGGCCGTCATCATCGGCATCCAGCAGACGGGCGTGCGGGTTCCCGACGTGTCCGGCCAGGACGTGGACGACGCCGTGAACGCCCTGCGCGAGGCCGGGCTGCAGCCGCAACGGCCCGATGGCGCGGACGACAACGACAAGGTCTCTGGCACCAACCCTTCCGCCGGCCAGGTCGTGCCGGAGGGCGAGGAGGTCGAGCTGCTCACCGGCAGCAGCGACGGCGAGGCCACGATGCCGGACGTCGTGGGGCTGCGCGAGGAGCAGGCCAAGGATCGACTCGCCGAGCTCGGCTTCCAGCGGATCCAGGTCCGGCAGGAGTCGGTGTCCAACGACTCGGACGACGGCCGCGTGCTCGACCAGTCGATCCAGGCGGGCAGGCAGGTCTCGACCGACCAACAGATCACCCTGACCGTCGGCGACGCTCCCGGCGGGCTGGTCAATTAATCCGGCGATGGCCCGCACCGGGATCGGGGAGACTGGCGCCATGCGCGTCCTCGTCGTCGACAACTACGACAGCTTCGTCTACAACCTCGTGCAGTACCTCGCCCAGCTCGGGGCGCAGGTCACGGTGCGCCGCAACGACGAGGTCGACCTCGACGAGCTCGACACCGTCGACGGTGTGCTCGTCAGCCCCGGTCCCGGTACGCCGGAGCGGGCCGGGTCCAGCATCGAGGTGATCCGGCGCAGCGCCGAGCGAGAGCTGCCGGTGCTGGGCGTCTGCCTCGGCCACCAGGCCATCGGGGTGGCGTGGGGCGGGGTCGTCGAGCGCGCTCCCGAGCTGTTGCACGGCAAGACCTCGCTCGTCCACCACGACGGCGCCGGCGTGCTGGCGGGTCTGCCGGACCCGTTCGTCGCCACCCGTTACCACTCGCTGTCGATCCGTCCCGACACGCTGCCGGCCGCCCTCGAGGTCACCGGCCGCACCGAGGGGGGCGTGATCATGGCCGTGCGGCATCGGGAGCTGCCCGTCGTCGGCGTGCAGTTCCACCCCGAGTCGGTGCTCACCGAGGGCGGACACCGGCTTATGGCCAACTGGATGGCGGCTGCCGGCCACCCGGTACCCGAGCCCACCATCGAGGCTCTCACCGCGGAGGCCGCGGCCGTGACGGCCAGCGCCTGAGTACGGGTTCCCCGGGCACGCTACCGTGGGGAGCAGCCACGCATCCCGACGTCCCCGAGGTCAGCACCCATGCCGAAGTCCAAGGTCCGGAAGAAGGCGGCCTACACCCCGCCTGCCAACCGCCCCGGCACCACCCCGGTGAAGGTCGCGGGTCCCACGCACCCGATCTACATCGGCGTGATGCTCGGCGTCATGCTCCTCGGACTCGCGTGGCTCGTGGTGAACTACCTGGCCGGAGAGTCGATCTCGTTCATGGCCACGCTCGGACCGTGGAACTTCGCGATCGGGTTCTCACTGATCGTAATCGGCCTGCTGATGACCATGCGGTGGCGCTGACCAGCATAAATACACTGATGTGAGTAGTCCCCAGTGTGGACAGGTGCTGTGGACAAGTCACTTTCCGTGATCAACACGTATGAGTGATCATGCCGGCGCCGGCGTCCGGGAATGGAGCCCGGCGGCCGGTCTCGTCGCGGTGGCGTGGCTGCTGGCCGTCGCTGCCGCGGGCTGGTGCGCAGCACTGTGGTGGACCGGATCCGATCCGGCGGGCGGCCTGCTGGCAGCGGTGGCCTCGCTGGGGGCAGGCCTGGCCGCCCTGTTCGGCACCCGGGCCCGGCCCCGCCTGCGCGTCGACCCCGACGGGGTGACGGTCGGCGGGCTGCTCCGCTCGCAGCACCACCCGTGGCCGTTCGTCACCGACGTGCGCGTGCTGCGGGTGCGACGGCTGGGCCGGGAGACCTCACTCCTCGAGGTGGACACCGTCGCCGCCGATGGCACCGAGCGGCTGCTCGTGTTCGGCAGGCTCGATCTCGCGGCCGACCCTGAGGATGTCGCACCACAGCTGCGCGCTCTCCGGCCGTGAGGCCCGCCCCCCATCCCCCACATGCCGCAATCGAGTACACCCCGTGTCCGCCAGGACGCCCGAACGTGCGGTCGTGCCGCAGCGCACGCCAGTCCTACTATCGACTGACGCGACGAAGGGAGTCTGGATGGCGACGACCACACGGATGCGGGGCACGGACGGCTGCACCTCCGGGTGCGGCTGCAACCCACCCGCCTGACCCATCCCGACGAGCCACGGCGGGGCACCCTGACGAGGGTGCCCCGCCGTCGTCGTCCCGGGATGTCAGGTCACAAGCCGGTGACCCAGATGAGGAGCACCAGCAGAACGGTGAGCCCACCGAGCGCGGCGACCTGCACCGCGGTGCGGCTGCGCGCAGGCGCGTAGACCAGCGCGGCCGTGGCGGCCACACCGACCACGAGCCCACCGAGGTGGCCCTGCCAGGAGATCCCGGCGAGGGTGAAGCTGATGATCACGTTGATCGCGATCAGCCCGAAGGCCTGCCCGGCCGGCATCCGGAGCCGGCGCAGCACGACGACCAGCGCCCCCATCAGCCCGAACACCGCCCCCGATGCTCCCGCCACCTGCTCGTTCGGAGCGTTGAGGAGCATCACCGCGGCCGCGCCCCCGAGCATGGAGACGAAGTACAGGGCGAGGAAGCGGCCCCGCCCGAGCACGATCTCCAGGTCCCGGCCCAGCATCCACAGAGCCAGCATGTTGACCAGCAGGTGGATCGGACCGATGTGCAGGAACCCGGAGGTGAGCACCCTCCACCACTCACCGTCGTGCACGTATCCGGGCACGAGGGACAGCTCGCGGAACAGCCTGGACATGGTGTTGTAGACCGGGTTGCCCGCCTGTACCGCGGTCAAGGCGTAGACCGCGATGTTGAGCACGATCAGCGTCGGCACCACCAGTGGGCGGCTGCCCGGTGCCGCCCCGGCCACCGTGGTGCTGCGCCGGCTGGCGCCGTACCCCTCGGCCACGCAGTCGACGCACTGATAGCCCACCGAGGCCTCGCGAAGGCACTCGGTGCACGACGGGCGCCCACACCTCGTGCAGCTGAGCCCGGTGGCACGATCCGGATGCCGCACGCACACGGCGGCAGGGCCGTAGGGCGAGCCACCGGGCTGGTACGGCGGCGGACCGGCGGGATGGGTCATCTCATGACTCTGACGTCAGGCCGAGACGTCGATGTGCTCGATGACCACGTCGGCGAGCGGCCGGTCCCCACGGTCGGTGGGCGTCGCGGCGATCGCGTCGACGACGGCCCGCGACTCCGCGTCCGCCACCTCGCCGAAGATGGTGTGCTTGCGGTTCAGCCAGTCGGGCGTGGACACGGTGATGAAGAACTGCGAGCCGTTGGTGCCCGGACCCGCGTTGGCCATGGCCAGCAGGTACGGGCGGTCGAAGCGCAGCTCCGGGTGGAACTCGTCGCCGAACTCGTAGCCGGGGCCGCCACGTCCGGTGCCGGTGGGGTCGCCGCCCTGGATCATGAACCCGCTGATGACCCGGTGGAAGACCGAGCCGTCGTAGAACGGGCCGGACGTGCCGCCCTTCGCGTTCGGCTGGCCGTAGGGCTTCTCCCCGGTGGCCAGCCCGACGAAGTTCGCGACGGTCTTCGGGGCGTGGTCCGGGAAGAGATTGATCCGGATGTCGCCCTGAT
Source organism: Pseudonocardia hierapolitana (assembly GCF_007994075.1). Taxonomy (NCBI): domain Bacteria; kingdom Bacillati; phylum Actinomycetota; class Actinomycetes; order Pseudonocardiales; family Pseudonocardiaceae; genus Pseudonocardia; species Pseudonocardia hierapolitana. Next base: position 3,505,004 of record NZ_VIWU01000001.1, read on the forward strand.
TCGTCCGGAGCGTCGCGGTGTGCTTGCCGTTTCCTGCTTCCGTCACTCCCCCATCGTGCCAGCCCTGCTCTCGGGCCGTCCGGCCAGCACCGCTCAGGCCAGCACCTCGTCCAGGAAGGAGGTGACGGCACGCTCGTACGCGGACGGGTCGGCGTTCCAGGACGCCGTGTGCTCGACCAGGGGCACCTCGAGGTAGCGCAGAGGCCATCGCAGTTCCGGGCCCGCGACGGCGAGGGCCCTGCTGGCCGAGACCGGGACGGCCGTGTCGCCCGCGCTGTGCACGACCAGCGTCGGGGGACGGACGGCAGGCGGGTTCCGCCGCAGGTCGAAGCGGTCGAAGTCGATCCCGATCCGACGGCTCGTCACCGCGCTCGCGAGCGGCGAGAGACCGGGCGGCAGGCGCCGGTTGCGCGCCTGCTGGCGCAGCGTGGCGCGCCAGTCGACGAGCGGGGCATCCCAGATGACGGCCGCCACGCGGGCGGCATCGGCCGAGCGGTCGAGGAAGGCGCCCGTGACCGCGCCTCCCATCGACCAGCCGAACAGCACGATCCGCCGCGCACCGCGATCCACCGCGAACCGGACCGCGGCCTCGACGTCCTCCCACTCCGTGTCGCCGAGGTGGTAGTAACCGTCCGGGCTGGGCGGGGCGTCCACGTCGTTCCGATAGGTGATCACCAGCTGCGGGAGCCCGAGCGCATGCAGCGCGGGCAGGATCCGCAGCGCCTCGCGGCGCGCTCCGCCCCGGCCGTGCACCAGCACCACCCACGTGTCCCCCTCCGCGGGGACGAGCCATGCGGGGTAGAGCCCCAGCGGGCCGGGCACATCGACGTCCTCGAACGGCAGGCCGCGCGCCGCCGGGTCCGGGTCGTAGGGACCGGCGTCGAGCACGGCCGCGCTCCCGGGCTCGGGGCGATCCCCACCGAGCAACGGCCGGACAACCTCGCGGCTGCTCGCCCCGGCCACCGGCCCCAGCACGGCCAGCCCGCTCCCGCCGTCGGCCGCCCACCGCAGCCCCCACGTCCCCGGCTGCGCCGTGAGCCGGTTGGCCGCGAGCGTGACCGCACCGTCTGCGACGGCGAGCACGCGCTCGGGGAAGACCGGACGGGCCGACGTGTCGAGCAGGACCGAGGAGTAGAACCAGCCGATCCCGGCCGCGCCGGCCCCGACGCCCGCGCCCACGCCGAGCCCGACGCCGAGCCCGGCCCCCACCCGCCTCAGCAGCATCACGCCGCTGATGATGCCGGGCGCCGCGGGCACTGCGCAGCCACCCGTCTCACTCCACCCGGTGACAGCCTCCCCACCTGCAGCGTTCCTCGCCACCGGTTCGAGTGAACCGATCACCACGAGCGGTGGATCAGCGACAACCGCCGCTCCCTCACCTCGTTGTCCTCCCGAGATCAGCGTCTTCCCAGACGAGAGCCAGCACCGAAGGGAAACTCGATGCGCAGCCTTGCTCGGCGCACCCTGCGCGCCACCGCCGCCGTGGCCGGGATCGCCGCGGGCGTCGGGCTCGCGGGTCCCGCGTTCGCCGCACCCGCAGCCCCCGAGCGGCCCTCCACCGACGAGGCCGCCCCCGCACCGGACGCCCAGCCAGCGCCGAACGTCGGCGGTGGCCTGCCGAAGACCTCCTCGCTGCCCGACCTGCCTCAGCTCTTCACGATCCAGGGCACCGGCGTCTACACCGCCGACCACGGGCTCCCCCAGCCGCCGACGGCTCAGCACCTGCCCGGCCCCGCGCTGCCGAACCCGGACGAGGCCATCAACCTCGGCAGGGACGACCAGACGCGGAGCACCGACGTCAACTTCCGGACCGCCGCGCCGCAGGACCGGGACAGCGCGATGCAGGAGCTCGACGCCGCTTCGATGTTCGATGCCGTCCCCGGCCAGGTCCTGGGCGCCACCGCGAACAACGACGTCCGCTACTGACGCGCATTACCTCCGGCGTCATCGACCGCACGACCCCGCCGGGCGAGAGTCGATCCCGACAGCAGAGACGCCAGGAGGATCGCCATGACCGCCATCTCGCTCACCCGCATCACCGCCGTCCGTGACGGAGGCCGGCTGCTGCGTTTCGCCCTCCGGCTCGACGCCGCCGGCTCGGGGACGCTGGGTCTGCTGGGACTCGCCGCGGCCGCACCGCTCGCCGACCTGATGGGCGCGACGGAGGGCGCGCTGTACGGGACCGGCGCGTTCCTCGTCGGCTACGCGCTCGCGCTCGTGCTCCTCGCCGCGCGGCCGGTGATCCCGAGGGCAGGCGCATGGACCGTCGTCGTCGGGAACAGCCTCTGGGTGCTGGGAAGCATCGGCGCCGTCGTGGCGGGCCGGGACACGTTCACCACCCTCGGCGTGGCCGTGGTGCTCGCCCAGGCCGCCGCCGTCGCGGTGTTCGCCGACCTGCAGTGGCTCGGCCTGCGGCGGGCCCGGTGAGCGTCAGGCCCGGGGGCTGATCTCCCCCATCTTCGACCAGCCCTCGCCGGGCACGCCCTGCACGCTGATGATGTCCGGCGTGGTGGCCACGACGTCGGGCGCCCACTCGACGAACTTCTTGAAGTGCTCGGCGCCGACGTGAGCCGCCGCCGCGTCGTCCTGGAACGCTTCCACCACGACGAACTGGTTCGGATCCGTCACGCTGCGGGACCACTCGAAGAAGATGTTGCCCGGCTCCGCCCGGGTGGCCTCCGTGAAGTCGGCGACCCGGTCGAGCCACTGGTCGGCGTGCTCGGGCCGGATCGTGAACTTGACGACGATGAAGATCATGGATGTCCTCCGGTCAGTAGTGCTTGCGCAGCACCATCAGTGAGCGGGCTGCGATGCGGAGCCTGCCACCCGGCCGCGCGTCCCGCTCCCGCCTGCGGGCCCTGGCCCGCAGCGGGTCGGCGGTGTCGAGGACGATCGACCAGATGCGGCCGTACGCCTCACCGGGCAGCGTGAACGCAACGGCCTGGTGGTGGGCGTTGAACAGCAGCAGGAAGGAATCGTCGACGACGCGGCGGCCGATCTCGTCGTGCTCGGGGATGCCCTCCCCGTTGAGATAGACGGCCAGCGAGCGGGCGAACCCGGTGTTCCAGTCCTCCTCGCTCATCGGCTGCCCGTCGGGACGGAGCCAGGCGATGTCCTCGATGCTCGAGCCGCGGATCGGCCGCCCCTGGAAGAACCGGCGCCTCCGGAAGACCGGGTGCTCCCGACGGAGCGCCGCCACCTGGGAGACGAAGTCGGTGAGCACCGAGTTCTCCCGTGCCATCGACCAGTCCACCCACGCGAGCCCGTTGTCCTGGCAGTACACGTTGTTGTTGCCGTGCTGCGTGCGGCCGAACTCGTCGCCGTGGGCGAGCATCGGCACGCCCTGCGACAGCAGCAGCGTCGCGATGAAGTTGCGCTTTTGCCGCTCCCGGAGCGCGTGGACAGCTCCGTCGTCGGTGGGGCCCTCCACGCCGTGGTTCCACGACCTGTTGTGGCTCTCCCCGTCCCGGTTGTCCTCGCCGTTGGCCTCGTTGTGCTTCTCGTTGTAGGAGACGAGGTCGTTCAGGGTGAACCCGTCATGTGCCGTGACGAAGTTGATGGACGCGATCGGGAGCCGGTTGTCCTTCTCGTACAGGTCGGACGAGCCGGTGAAGCGCGAGGCGAACTCGCCGAGGCTGGCCGGCTCGCCGCGCCAGAAGTCGCGCACCGTGTCGCGGTACTTGCCGTTCCACTCGGTCCACAGGGAGGGGAAGCCGCCCACCTGGTAGCCACCCTCGCCCACGTCCCACGGCTCGGCGATCAGCTTGACCTGGCTGACGACCGGATCCTGGTTGACCAGGTCGAAGAACGCCGCGAGCCGGTCGACCGCGTGGAACTCCCTGGCCAGCGCCGCGGCGAGGTCGAAGCGGAAGCCGTCGACGTGCATCTCGAGCACCCAGTACCGCAATGAGTCCATGATCAGGCGCAGCGACTCGTGGGCGCGGACGTTGAGGCTGTTCCCCGTGCCCGTGGTGTCGTAGTAGAACTCCGGCTGGTCGTGCACCACGCGGTAGTAGTTGAGGTTGTCGATGCCGCGGAACGACAGCGTCGGGCCGAGGTGGCTGCCCTCGGCGGTGTGGTTGTAGACGACGTCGAGGATCACCTCGATGCCGGCCCGGTGGAACTGCTTGACCATCGTCTTGAACTCCTGCACCTGCTCGCCGCGGGTGCCGAAGGACGCGTACTCGTTGTGCGGGGCGAAGAATCCGATCGTGTTGTAGCCCCAGTAGTTCGACAGGCCGCGCTCCTGCAGCGCGTGGTCGTGGACGAACTCGTGCACCGGCATGAGCTCGATCGCGGTGACGCCGAGGCCCTTGAGGTGTTTGATCATCACCGGGTGGACGAGCCCCGAGTACGTCCCCCTGATCTCCTCGGGGATGTCGGGGTGCGTCATCGTCATGCCCTTGACGTGCGCCTCGTAGATCACGGTCTCGTGGTACGGGATGCGCAGCGTCCGGTCCCCCGTCCAGTCGAAGAACGGGTTCACCACCACGGACCGCGGCATGAACGGCGCCGAGTCCGTGGAGTTGAGCGAACGCGGCTCGCCGAACCGGTAGGAGAAGAGGGCCGCGTCCCAGCGCACCTTCCCGTCGATCGCCTTGGAGTACGGGTCCAGCAGGAGCTTCGCCGGGTTGCACCGCAGGCCGGCCTGCGGGTCGTACGGGCCGTGCACGCGGTACCCGTAGCGCTGCCCCGGCCGCACCCGCGGCAGGTACCCGTGCCAGATGAGCACCTCGCGCTCGGGGAGGTCGACGCGGGTCTCCCGACCGTTCTCGTCGAACAGACAGAGTTCGACGCGCTCCGCGACCTCGGAGAAGATCGCGAAGTTCGTGCCGCTCCCGTCGTAGTTGGCACCCAGCGGGTACGGCGAACCGGGCCAGATCTCCACGGAGCCGGTCAGGCCGGGGCTCCGGCCAGCTCGGCGAGCCGTGGGAGCTGCTCCTCCACCGGGCCCTCCGCGAAGTTCCAGAGCAGCTCCGTGACGCCGATCCGTTCCAGCCGCGGGATCGCCTCGGCGATCTGCTCGGGTGAACCGGTCGGCGACGCGCCGTCGGCGGTGGGTTCGGCCGCAGGGAACTGGTTGACCCGCACGACCACCGGGAGCGTCGCCGGGTCGTGGCCGGCCTCGGCAGCCGCGGCCCGGAACGCCTGCACCGAGCCTTCGAGGGCCTCCCAGCCGAACCACACCCGATTCAGGCCGAGCCCGAGGTGCGCGGCACGCCGGATCCCGCCCGGCGACGCGGCGCCGGCGATGATCGGCGGGCCGCCCGCCCGGACGGGCTTGGGGCCGATGTTCGACGGCTGGATCCGGTAGAAGCCGCCCTCGTAGGAGACCGGATCCGGCCCCCACACCGCGCGCAGCGCCTCGATGAACTCGGTGAACCGGGGCCCACGGCTGCTCAGCGGCACACCGGCGGCCTCGAACTCCTGGGCCATCCACCCCTGCCCCAGCCCGGCGACGACGCGGCCGCCGCTGAGCCGGTCGCGCGTGGCGAAGCGGCGGGCGAGGTCGGCCGGGTTGTGCAGCAGGGCGACCACGATGCTGGTGCCGAGGGTGACCCGGCTGGTGCGCGCCGCGGCGAAGGCCAGCACCTCCAGCGGGGAGAACACCGAGTTGTACGCGTCCGGCAGCGGCACGACCCGCCCGTTCATCTGCCCACCCGCCGTGGGCGACAGCAGCCGCTCGAACGTCCACACGGAGTCGAGACCGATGCGTTCTGCTGTCTCGGCCACCGTGCTGATCACGTCGGCGCTCACGCTGGGACCTGCGGTGGGGAGTGCGATGCCGAGCTTCACCCTCGGAGACAGTAGTCGGCAAATGCCCCTCGGCAAGCGTGGTATACCAACGAGATGGTGCACGACGAGGCGGCCGTGCTGCCGCCGCTGGGCCGCTCGACCACGCGGTCGGACCTGGTGGCCGCGTCGATCAAGTCCGCGATCCTCTCCGGACGGCTCCGGCCGGACGAGGTGCTCGTCGAGCGCCGGCTCGCCGATCTCCTCGGCGTCTCCAAGACCCCCGTTCGCGAGGCGCTGATCGCGCTGACCTCCTCCGGTCTGCTCACGCCCACCCGCAACCGCGGCGTCGCCGTGCGGCGCCTGCGCCCGGAGGACGTGCAGCAGGTCTACGAGATGCGGCTGCTCGTGGAACCGTGGGCCGCGGGCCAGGTGGCCGGGACGGGCACGTTCGACGCGCCCGAGGCACACCGGGCGCTCGACGACGCGGCGCGCTTCGTCGAGGCCGACGACCACGCCGGCCTGAGCCTCGCCAACCGGCGTTTCCACCGCAGCATCTACTCGACGTGCGCCAACGAGCTGGTGGTCCGCTCGCTCGACGACCTGCAGGACCTCACCGCGCTCGGCACGGTGAGCCTGCTGTGGGAGCAGTGGCCGACCTGGCGCGCCGAGCTGGAGGAGCACCGCGCGATCCTCGCCGCGGTCCAGGAGCGCCGGGCCGCCGACGCGGAGGCGATGATGCGCGGCCACATCCAGCGCTCGATCACCCGGCTCCGGGAGGAGCGGGCGCGCACCGAGGCGGGTTAGCGGGCCCTCCGGCCGCTAGCCGCGGCTTCGGAACTCGGCCAGTGTCGTCTCGTCCGGAGGGTACGTGCCGCGGAGCGGCGCCCCGGACTCGATCTTCTCGAGCACGAACTCCTCGAGCCTCTCCTGCTCGACGGCCGCTGCGGCCACCTCGGCCGCCAGGTGCCGCGGTACGCAGACGACGCCGTCGTGGTCGCCGACCATGATGTCGCCCGGGTAGACGGGCACCTCGGCGCAGCCGATCGGCACGTTCAGGTCCACCGCGTGGTGCTGGGCGAGGTTGGTGGTGGCCGCCGCGCCCGCCGCGAACGTCGGCAGCGCCAGCCCGGCGAACCCCTCGCTGTCGCGCACCGAGCCGTCGGTGACGAACCCGGCCACCCCGCGGCGCAGCAGCCGCGTGGCGAGGATGTGGCCGAGCGACGCCGCCCGCGTCTGGCGCCGGGCGTCGACGACGAGCACGGCGCCGGCCGGCACGGTCTCGACGGCCTTGCGCTGCGGGTGGTCGTAGTCCTGGAAGACCGACAGCGTGTCCACGTCCTCGCGCGACGGGATGCAGCGCAGCGTGAACGCCTCTCCGACCATCCGGGTCTGCGCGGGGTTGAGCGGCCGGAGGCCGTGCAGGAACGTGTTGCGCAGGCCGCGCGCCATCAGCTGGGTGGTCACCGTCGCGGTGCTGACGGTGCGCAGCGCCGCGAGCGTGCCTGCGTCCACGGTGTCGGTCGTCATGACCCTCCTCATCGAGCTGCGCAAATGGTATACCAGTACACCAAGATGCCCCGTTCACTCGACGACGAGGAGAACACGATGACCGAGCGGCCGGGAACGGCGGCCCCTCCTGCGGACAACTTCCTCGCCTATCTGCGGGCGTTCGGCCCCGGGATCGTCGTGGCGCTGAGCTGGGTGGGCACCGGCGACCTGATCGACAACTCGGTGGCGGGCGGCAACTACGGCTACGCGCTGCTGTGGGTGCTGCCGCTCTCGCTGGTGTTCCGCTTCGTGTTCGTCAACGCGCTGGGCAAGTACCCGCTCTACAACGTGCAGCAGGATCCGAGCATCGTGCGCGGCATCGCACGGACGCACCCGGCCTTCGGCTGGCTGATGCTCGTGTCGTTCGTGCTCTACACCCACATCCTGCTGGCGTTCACCCTGAGCGGGGTCGGTGTCGCGCTGGAGGGCCTGTTCGGCGGGCTCCCCACGTTCTGGTGGGCGGTGATCGGGGCGCTGTCGGTCTTCGCCGTCACCCTCAAGGGCGCGTACCGGCTGATCGAACGCATCTTCAAGGTGATCCTGGCGCTGATGGTGCTGACGTTCGTGGTCGGCATCGCGCTCGTCGGGATCAACTGGGGCGAGCTGGCCAAGGGCTTCGCGTTCGAGCTGCCGCCCCAGCAGGGCCTCTTCGACTCCGGCCTCGTCGCCTCCAGCCTCGTGCTCGCCACGCTCGGCTCGATGGCCAACCTCTTCTACCCCGAGTTCCTGCGCGAGAAGGGCTGGACCACGCCGGCCCACCGCCGGGTGCAGCAGTACGACCTGCTGTTCGGCACGGTCGTGGTGCTGTTCCTCGGCGTCGCGGTCTGGGCGATCGGGGCCGAGGTGCTGTTCGGGAAGCAGGGGGTGAGCGAGGCCGGGGACATCGCAAGCGCCCTCGGCACCGCGGTCGGCCCCGTCGGGCCGTACATCTTCTACCTCGGTCTGCTCGGTGCCGCGTGGACGACGGTGGCCGGCTCGCTCTTCGCGCTGGCCAAGATGGTGGTCGAGGCGCTGCACGTGGTGCGGCCGGCCCGTGCCGAGCGCTTCGCCGGCACCCGCGCCGCAGACCCCGCCTACCGCTGGGTGATCGTCTGGGGACTGCTCGCCGTCGTCTGGTCACTGCCGCACGCGCCCGGCTTCGTGGCGCTCGTCGTGGTGTCCCACGTCCTGACGTCGCCGTTCCTGCTCCTGATCGTGTTCGCCCTCATCGTCATGCTCAACCGCGAGGACATCATGGGCCGGTACACGAACAGCTGGAAGGAGAACGCCGGGCTCGGGCTCGTCGCCGTGTTCGTCGCGGTCGCCGCCGTGCAGGGGATCGGCAAGGCTGTGGGTGAGCTGTTCTCGTGATCGAAGGGAAGTTCTGAGTGACGACCGTCGCCGCAGCCGTGGCCGACCTGCTCGCCGAAGCGGGCGCGCGCCGCTGCTACACCGTGCCCGGGGAGTCGTTCCTCAGCCTGATCGACGAGGTGGACCGGCATGCCGAGCTCCGGTTGGTGTCGGTGCGACATGAATCCGGCGCGGCGTTCATGGCTGACGCCGACGCCCGGCTGACGGGTGTCCCGGCGGTGGCGATGGCGAGCCGCGGCCCGGGTTCGTCGAACCTCGCGATCGGCGTCCACACCGCTCACCAGGACTCCACACCCATGATCGTGCTGCTCGGGCAGGTCGACTCGCAGCTGCGCGGGCGCGAGGCGTTCCAGGAGGTCGACCTCACCGCCTTCTACGGTCCGATCACCAAGTGGGCCGTCACCGCCGAGCGCGCCGAGGACGTGCCCGGGCTGGTGGAGCAGGGCTGGCGGATCGCGACGTCCGGCCGCCCCGGCCCCGTCGCGATCGCGATACCGAGCGACTTCGTGGACGCGGAGGCCGAGTTGCAGCATGGCCACCTCCATGCCACGTCATTGCATGAAGGTGGCCATGCTGCAATCACGGCGGAGGAGCTCGCCACGCGCCTGCTGGCGGCCCAGCGGCCGGTCGCCATCGCCGGGGAAGGCGCCCGCCCGGCCCGCGACCTCCTCGTGGCCGCGGCCGAGCGCTTCGGCATCGGTGTCTGCACGTCGTTCCGCCGCCAGGACGCCTTCCCGGTGGACCACCCGAACTTCCTGGGCCACCTCGCGCTCGCCACCCCCGACGCCACGGTGGACGCCGTGGCCGGTGCCGACCTGCTGCTCGTCGTCGGCACGCGGCTCGACGAGGTCACGACACAGCGCTACCGGTTGCCGGCACCGGGGACCGAGGTCGTCCCGGTCGGCCGGTACGGCATCGGCGGGATCGACGCCGATCCGGCCGACGTGCTGGCGGCGCTCGCGCGCTGGGGCGGACCGGACCGGCGGGTGGACTGGTCGCAGGTGCACGCGGCCGTCGACGCCTGGTCGACGCCTCCCAAGGTGGACGCCGACGCGGGCGTGCACCCGGCCGCGGTCATCGCCGCCCTGCACCGGCACCTCCCCCACGACGGAATCGTCACGAACGACGCCGGCAACTTCGCCGCGTTCCTGCACCGCTACTGGCGCTTCCCACCGACCACCACCCAGCTGGCGCCCGTGAACGGCGCGATGGGCTACGCCGTGCCCGCGGCGGTGGCGGCGGCCGTGGCCGCGCCCGAGCGGACCGCGGTGGCGGTGGTCGGCGACGGCGGCGTCCTCATGACGGGCCAGGAGATCGAGACGGCGGTGCGGCTCGGCGCGCCCGTGGTCGTCCTCGTGATGCAGAACGGGATGTACGGGACGATCGCGATGCACCAGGCCCGTGACCTGGGCCGGACGTCCGGCGTCGAGATCGGCGCCGTCGACCTCGTGCGGTGGGCCGAGGGACTGGGCGCCGCCGCGTACGGCGTCACCGAGGCCGGCGAGCTGGACGAGGCGCTCCACCGCGCCGTCACCGGCCGGCGGCCGGCGGTGGTGGCCGTCCGGACCGACCCGGACATCATCACGCCGACGGCGACGCTCGCCGGCCTGCTCGAGCGGGTGCCGGTGTGAGGAGGGCGCCGGAGGAGCTGCGCAGCCACCGCTGGTTCGGAGCGGGCGACCTGCGGTCGTTCGGACACCGGTCGCGGGCGCAGCAGATGGGGTACGACGCCGAGGAGTACACCGGCCGGCCGGTGATCGGCATCCTCAACACCTGGAGCGAGCTCAACCCGTGCCACACCCACTTCCGGGAGCGGGCCGAGGAGGTCAAGCGCGGGGTGTGGCAGGCGGGCGGGTTCCCGGTGGAGCTGCCGGCGATGTCGCTGTCGGAACCGTTCCAGAAGCCGACCACGATGCTCTACCGCAACATGCTCGCGATGGAGGCCGAGGAGCTGCTGCGCTCCCACCCCGTCGACGGGGCCGTGCTGATGGGCGGATGCGACAAGACCACGCCGGGCCTCGTGATGGGCGCGACGAGCATGGGGCTGCCGTTCGTGTTCCTGCCGGCAGGCCCGATGCTGCCCGGCCGCTGGGGCACCGAGGTGCTCGGCAGCGGCTCGGACACGTGGAAGTACTGGGACCACAAGCGAACCGGCACGATCACCGACGAGGACTGGCGCGCCATCGAGGGCGGCATCGCCCGCTCGCCCGGTCACTGCATGACCATGGGCACGGCCAGCACCATGACGGCGGCGGCGGAGGCGCTCGGGCTGAGCCTGCCCGGCGCCTCGTCGGTGCCCGCGGCGTTCTCCGGCCACGCCCGGATGGCGGTGGCGACCGGACGCCGGATCGTCGACATGGTGTGGGAGGACCTGCGGCCGGGCGAGGTGCTCACGCCTGCCGCCTTCACGAACGCCGTCACGGTGGTCATGGCGCTGGGCGGGTCGACCAACTCGGTCATCCACCTGATCGCGATGGCCGGGCGCGCGGGCGTCGAGCTGTCGCTGGACGACTTCGACGCCGTGTCCCGGCGCACGCCCGTGCTCGCGAACATCCGCCCGTCCGGCGCGTACCTGATGGCCGACTTCCACGACGCGGGCGGCCTGCGTGCCCTGATGTCCGAGCTGGGCGACCTGCTCGACCTCGACGCCCGCACCGTCGCCGGCACGACCCTCGGGGAGAACATCGCGGGCGCCGCGGTGCACGACCCCGACGTGATCCGCGGGCGCGACCGCGCGCTCGCCCCGGAGGGCGCGCTCGCCGTGCTGCGCGGCAGCCTCGCACCCGACGGCTGCGTGCTCAAGACGTCCGCCGCGAGTCCGCACCTGCTGCAGCACACCGGCCCCGCGGTGGTGTTCGACGGCTACGACCACCTCGCCGCCCGCATCGATGCCGACGACCTCGACGTCGACGCGGACTCCGTGCTGGTGCTGCGCGGAGCCGGCCCGATCGGCGGCCCGGGCATGCCCGAGTGGGGCCAGCTGCCGATCCCGGAGAAGCTGCTGCGTGCCGGGGTGAGCGACATGGTCCGCATCTCCGACGCCCGGATGAGCGGCACGAGCTACGGCACCTGCGTGCTGCACGTCGCGCCGGAGTCGGCGGCCGGTGGCCCGCTCGCCCTCGTCCGGGACGGCGACCTCGTCCGGCTGGACGTGCCCGGCCGCCGGCTGGACCTGCTCGTGCCCGACGACGAGCTCGCGGCGCGCCGCGAGGCCTGGCGCCCACCCGCCCCGCAGCAGGCACGCGGCTACGGCGCGATGTTCGCCCGGCACGTCACGCAGGCCGACCGGGGCTGCGACTTCGACTTCCTCGCCGGGTCGGGCGCTCCGGAGCCGGCGATCCACTGACCTGGTTGATCACCGTAGGGGAGACTGGCGGGGTGCCCGAGTGGATTCCCGTCTCGACCGGCGAGTCCGACGCCGACGTGTTCCGCCGCGACGACGGCGCGCTCGTCGCGAAGTGGGTGGCCCCGTACGGCGTCGACGATCTGCTCGCCGAGCGCAGGCGCATCGAGTGGCTGGCCGGAACCGGCATCCCGGGCCCGTCCGTCGTGGACTGGTCCACGACGCCGGATGGTGGCGCCGGCCTGGTGATGACGGCGGTCCCGGGCGTGCCGGCGAGCGAGCTGGACTCGGGCATGCTGCTGCGGGCCTGGCCGTCACTGGTCGGGATGCTCCGTCGGCTGCACGAGCTCCCGGTGGCGGACTGCCCGTTCGAGCGCAGGCTCGAGACGATGTTCCGCCGTGCCGAGGACGTGGTCCGGCGCGATGCCGTGAACCCCGAGTTCCTCGCCGAGGACCAGCAAGGCAGGCCGTTCACCGGACTGCTGGCCGACCTGCGCGCGGAGCTCGACGAGCGGCTGGCTCAGGAGCCCGGTGACCTGGTGGTCTGCCACGGCGACGCGTGCCTGCCGAACTTCATGGTCGACCCGGACACGCTGACCTGCACCGGCCTCATCGACCTCGGCCGCCTCGGAACGGCCGACCGCCACGCCGACCTGTCCCTCCTGCAGGCCAACGCGAGGGAGACCTGGGAGCCCGACGACGAGCCACGAGCGGATCGGCTGCTGGCCGACCTCTACGGCCCGACCCGCATCGACCCCGCCCGCATGGGGTTCTACCTCCACCTCGACCCGCTGACCTGGTCCTGAGTACGTCGAGGACGCGCGCGGAGTGTGGTCCTCACACGGTCCTGGGGCCCTGCGAGGACCGCACCAAGCGCGCACATCAAGTGAGCGGTGACGCCCGAACTACCGCTGGTTCGGGTCAGGAGGCTGAGGTGAGGCCGTAGGCGTGGACGACGGCGCCGGTGGCGAAGACCTTGGTGTCGAGGAGTTCGACGGTGCCGGCGCTGGCGGGGCGGAACAGGGGCTCGCCGCCTCCCTTGATGACGGGGGAGGTGCAGACCCGGTACTCGTCGAGCAGGCCGGCCGCGGCGAGGGCGTCGGTCAGCCGGCCGGTGCCCCAGGTGAGGATGTCGCCGCCTTCGGCCTGCTTCAGCCGGCTGACCTCGTCGAGCAGGTCGGGGCCGGCGACGACCACGGTCGGATCCCACGCCGTGGTATCGACCGGTTGGGAGGCGACGACGTATTTGGTGATCGAGTTGACGTGGTCGGCGAAGGGGTTACCGCCCCTCGTGGGTCACGCTTGTGCCATGCCGTCGTAGGTGATGCGGCCGAGCAGCAGAGCGTCGGCGGCGAGCGTCATCTTGAGTGCGTAGCCCTGCAACTCCTCGTCGGAGTACTGGAACGACCACTCGTGCGGGTCGTCGATATAGCCGTCGAGGGTGGCGTGGGTAAAGCTGATGATCTTGCGCACGGCAGGGCTTCTCCTGGTCGGTGGCGGTGGTCGGAAAGGGGGGCTTCAGGCGGGCAGGCGGCTTTGTGCCAGGTCGTCATCACGTGGGTCGCCCGGTTTTCGCACGCCCGGGAGCCAACCATCCGGCTGATCGGTCCGTCTTGTACCGAACCGAAGCCCGCATCACAACGCCAGGAACGGGATGCCGGACCTCAACCCGCCCGGGGTGGGGCCGATCGCCCACCACATCGCCCGCGCGAGCTGCGGCTGGTCGTAGTAGCCGCCGGCGGTCACCACGTCGGCGATCGATCTCCCCGCCGTGAGGAGTCGCGCGGCGTGCTGTGCCTGGTCGATGCTGACGAGCTCGCGGTGAGAGATCCCGACAGCCCGGCGGAACCTGATCCGCGCGATCCGTTCCGACGTGCCGCGTGGTCGTTCACCGAGCCTTTCCCAGTAGCGATCGACGTTCTGGGCTGATCAGGTTGTGCGCCCGTGCTGGTGGAGCAGGACGAGTGCCGCGGCGGTGATCGCGCCGATCCGCCACGAGCACGGGCTGACCCGGCGCAGCGCCTTGAACGTGGTCTTGAGCAGGGAGTTTCCGCGTTCGGCCACGGCGCGGGGCGCGGAGTGCAGCGCGTTGATGGCGCGCTGGGTGGCGGTCAGCTTCCTCCCGGCCGCGGCCTCGATCGGGCAGGGCAGCCGCTGGTTCTCGCCTTCGTAGCCCGGGTCGCCGAGCGCGGCATGATCGCTGTCGATCCAGGCGTCGAGCGCGGGCAGCAGCTCGGGGTGAGCGCGGGCGGACGTGGTGTCGTGCTCCCGGCCGGTCGGACCTGGGATGTCCACAACGGCCACCCGTCCGGCCCGGTGATCACCGGTCAGGAACTGACCGGAACGCCTCTCAGACTCTGTGGCATGAACGACGACATCCTGCTCCCGGTTCAATCCGTTCCAGGCGCCGGCGCCGTGCTCAACCCGTTCGTGATCGTGGATGACGTCGCCGGCCTGATCACCTTCGTCTCCGAGGTTTTCGGCGTCCGCGAGACCGCCGAGGCCAGGACCCCGATGCCGGACGGCAAGCTGATCCATGCCGAGCTCAGGCTCGGCAACGTCGATCTGATGATGGGCGACCGGCTCGACGGATGGCCATCACGCCCCGGACTGCTCCAAGTATGGGTCCGGGACGTTGCGACGGTGCTGGAGCGGGCCACCGCCCGAGGCGCCACCACGGTCACCGAACCGACCCCGTTCTACGGTGAGACGACGCTTGGCCGGATGGTCGATCCCTGGCAGAACATCTGGTGGCTGTGGGCTCCCGCGCCCGGCCAGCCTGATCCGGTACCCCACTGGGAAGGCGGATCGAACGTGGTGTTCTCCACGCTGGACGAGGTACTGCGGTCATTGGCGACTCGCGACTGACGTCTCGGGTCGTGGCCTCGACACCGATGGGTTCGTGTCACGGCGTTTCAATCTCATTTGTGAAGTGATCGTGAGACGTTGTCTGGTGCGGCGTCGGTGGGAAGTGGTTCGCGGTGGTCGGCGCGCAGGCCGTCGAGGGAGATGCGCAGCAGTCTGTTCCACATCTGCGGGCCGCACTCGTCGGTGATCTGGACGGCGTGGCCCAGCGAGAGCAGCAGGAGCAGCAGGTCGTCGGTGGTCACGCCGGGGCGCAGCAGGCCCGCGGCGCCGGCGCGGGCGCACAGTTCCTCGATGACGAGACGAAGTTGCCGGATGCCGTCCAGGTCGGGGACCGACCAGGTCAGCGCGAAGTTCTCCATCATCGCGCGGTGGCGCGCATAGCCGGTCAGGGCCTGCTGGTAGAAGTCGGTCAGTGCCGCCCAGGGGTCCTCGGCGTCGATCGCCGTCCGGCGCGCGGATTCCGCCCACCTGCCGGTGTGCCCGGGCGGTGAGATCGGCCGCCGCACCCACCCGGCCACCGGCCGGACCATCTTCTACCTCGCCTGCTCCCCCATCGATGACACGGACCCGACCGCGGCGGCCCCGCGGGAGGTTGCCGAGGTTCGCTGGGTCGAACTGCACGAGCTCGACCAGCTGATGCCCGACCTGTACGGCCCGGCCCGCGACCACCTCGTCGCCCTCGGCAACAGCGCACGACGCGCCGAGTGACGGGTGGCCATCACGCTTGATGCGGCGGCCGGGGTGACGCGGGTCAACAGCTCTCACCACAGTCGAACGGATGTGCGATCCTTGGCCTTGATGGTCGCTTCCCCCGGCCGCACCACGGAGAGCCCGCCGACCGCGGGTGTGCGTCGCAGGAGTGGGGAACGGGATCCGAGCCCGTGTACGAGCGGTAGTCGTCCACAACTGCGGTGCCGCCACCGCCGCTGCACCGGCCGGTGTGGGTCCACCTCGACCTGCTGTATGGCCCGCCCGACTCACCGGAGCCGATCGCCGACCCCGTCCCGGGTTGGCTGCTGGTCGCCACCGGCAGGGTGCCGGGACTGCTGAAGCGGTGGACCCGCGCGGTCGACGGGCGCTGGTTCGGTTGTCGACCCGGTTTGGAGTTGACCGTTGACTCTCAGCTCAGAGTGCCTGCAGATCCTGTCGAGCAACCCCAGGTCGGACGGTCTCTGATCTTTAAGGAGGAGCGACGCGTTGTGCGCCGCCGCCGCAGGACTACGCGGTGCCCGAAAGCCTCAGGTTGGAAGCCATCGCGGCGAGCAGATCCCGCTGTCGGGCCAGCAGTGAAGTGGCATTGACGCGGACGTGAGATCGGAGGCGTTGGGGCGCCGGGCGCAGCTGGCTCACGTGATCGCTCTGGCCGTATGTGGACGGTTCGCAGGTAGCGCCCCGGTAGGGGCAGGGTGGGCCGGACCGCCATTTGGGCTTGGACGTATCAGGTTACGGTCCCCGATCTCTTCGTTGGGTCGGGGAGCGGTTGACGCCTCGGGCGGGGCCGCGTTGGCTGGACGACGGCGGCTCCGTGGCGGGCGTCGGGTCCTACCGCGGCTGATAGGGGCACGGTCATGAGTGAACTTGTCCGGTTCGGGTTGGACGGTTGCGCGTCGGTTCTCGTCGAGGTCGACGACTCCGGTTCCCTGGGTCTGCAGCGGGTGGGTCGCGGGCAAGACGGCATCGTGGAGGCCGGTCAGCGCCTGAACGATGCTCTGGCGGGCGTTCGCGACGCCGCTCACGAGTCGATCCGAGTGCTCCGCGGCCTTTCTCCCGATGAGTGTGAACTCGAGTTCGGGGTCAAGCTCGCGGGTGAAGTTGGCGCTGTGATCGCGAAGACGTCCACGGAGGGGCACTTCACCGTCAAGCTGTCCTGGGCGGGCCGCAACCTCCCACCCGACGGCGAGTGACGAACAAGGCGGGCGCGGCAATGGACGCGGCCGTGCCGGGAGCTGCGGCTCGTCGTGTCGGCGTACCTCAGGGCATGGACCGGGCACTCGCTCGCGTCCGGTCACCCCAGGGCGAGGTTGTCGGGAGTGGCTTCCTGGTCGATTCGCACCATGTCGTGACCTGTACCCACGTCGTCTTGCGCGCTGCGGGCCGTGCTGATCACGACACTGTCGGCATGGGCGACGCCGTCGCCGTCGACTTTCCCCTCGCGGCACCGGACGTCCTCCTCCGGGCGGAGGCCGAGGTCTCGCACCCGCTCGAAGATGAGGGCGGCGGAGACATCACCGTGCTGTCACTCACGGGCGAGCTGCCGCCCGGCCTCGATCCGCCGCGGCTGATCGTCGCGGACGATGTCTGGGGCCACCCGTTCCGTGCGTTCGGCTTTCCGCGCCGGTTCGATCAGGGGGTGTGGGCGGCGGGCGTACTTCGTGCACCGCAGGGCACCGGCTGGGTGCAGATGGAGGGGGGTGCGTCCGGCTACTCCGTGGAAGCGGGCTTCAGCGGTGGGGCGGTCTGGGACGATGAGTTGGCAGGGGTCGTCGGTATGACGGTAGCGGCGGACGCGCGCCCCGACCTCCGCACCGCGTTCCTGATCCCGTCAGCCACACTCATGCGGGCGTGGCCCCGGCTGGTCGAGCGGACCCTGCTGCCCTGCCCATACCGAGGCCTGTACCCCTTCCGGTCCTCGGACACCGCGCTGTTTTTCGGCCGCGAGGACGTGACCGATCGCCTGGTCCGTGAGGCCCTGCGCCGCCCGCTGCTCGCCGTTGCCGGGCCGTCTGGAAGCGGCAAGTCCTCCGTTGTCTTCGCGGGTGTCGTGCCCCGACTGGGGCGCGAGCCGAGATGGATGAGCGTGAGCATGCGACCGGCGCAGGCGTCTTCGCCGCTGTTCGCCCTCGCCGCCGCACTCATCCCGGTTCTCGAGCCCGAACTGGGGGAAACCGAGCGTCTGTCTGCCGCGAATGCGCTCGTGACGGTGCTCCGGGACGGACACCTGAGCGATGTCGTTGACCGCGTTCTCGCGCGTGCCCAACTGGACCATCTCCTGCTGGTTGTGGACCAAATGGAGGAGCTGTTCGCCCGCGAGCAGGACGAGGTCCAGTCCTTCACCCGGGCGTTGCTGTCCGCAGCACGGTCAGGACAGCAGCCCCCCGGCTCCAGGTCGCTGACCATCCTGCTCACCCTGCGAGTCGACTTCCTAAGCAACGCCCTGCAGGATCCGGGCCTCGCCGAGGCCCTGGAGGATTCGGTTATCACGATCGGACAGATGCGCCAGGAGCAGCTGCGAACGGTCATTGAGGGCCCCTTGCCCAGCGGCATCCGGTACGAAGCGGGTCTCGTCGAGCGGATCCTTGGCGACGTCGGCGACGGGTCCGGCAGCGCTCCTCCCGCGCAACTTCCTGCGGACCATGCTCAAGCTGCCGCCTCGAGCGAACCTGGCCGGTCCTCCCGCGGCGACGACCCCACAGCGCGCGCCAATCCTTGCGCTAGCGACGCCGGGAGCGAGGGCAACGGCGGCGTCGAACAGGCGCCAGCACCCGACGAACCCCCCGTCACGACCGCAGAGTTTCAAGCCCTCGCAGATCCCGACTCGGCAGCCGATCTCGGCGAAGCGGCGGACCAGGATGGCGGCAGCCGCACCGACCCGGACAGCGAGAACGCCCCACCCGCCGCCACGGTGCGCAGCGGATTCCAGCTCGACCCCGGGCAGGACGTCTTCGCCTACGTGCACGGCGCCTGGCATCCAGCCATCGTCGCTAGCCGCGATCGGCGCACCGTCGTGGTCGACTACCAGCTCAACCCGGGCCCGCTCGGCGCCCGCCGACAACGCGTGACGATCGACCGCGTGCGCCTCGGTGAACCCGGCGCATGACTCGGGGTGCGTGCCGATCGGTGGCCCGCACAATGCCCCCGGGTCCGAACATCAACCTCATGGGTTCGAGAGATCCATATCGCTGAAGCCGGCGCCGCGCTGGCACAGGGCTGATTCCCGGGTGGGGGCGTTGCTGGTGGATCTGCATGGCTACGACCCGGCCGGGGTGGTGTGGCCGGCTCAGCTGTACGCAGGCCTGTTGCGTGGACTGGGGATTCGCCCGAGCTGATGCCGGCCAGCGAGGTGGAGCAGGCCACCGTGAATCACCAGGTCCTGGATCACCTCGTGAATTCTCCGGCCGGCGGACCGGTAAGTGATCGGCGCGGCCAACCCCGCACAGAGCGAAGCCGGGCGGGAATGAACGAGGAAGGGGAGCCGGCCGGAACGGGGCCCGCTGGGGTTGGCTGCCGACGGCACGTCGGCCCCCGGCCTGGTCGTCATTCTTGACGCGGTGGGACGCTGACGTATCTCACCTCCATGCCAGCCGTCCTCACAGGAGGCACGAGTAGGCGGACGGCGGGATGAGGACGACCATGATCGACGGAGGAGTGATCGCCGCGTACCTCGCGGTGGCGGTGACTCGCGGCGAGCAGCGGCTGCTCGGCCGGGTCGTCGACACAGCGCTTGACCGGCTGTTTGACAGCGTGGCGCGCAGGCTGGGCCCGCGCCGCGCGGCCGACCTCGCTCGGAACCCGTACGACAGCGCCATCCTCGCCGAGGTGGCCGGGGCGATCGACGCGGCGGCCCGGCGCGACGCCGGCTTCGCCCGCGAGCTGGCGGCGCTGCTGGCGCAGCTGGAGAGCCACGGCGGCAGGCACCTGGTCGACCAGATCCGGGCCCAGACCACCCCGGAATCGACCAGGTCGTGACGGCGCTTCGTGATCGGGTCGGTGCCGGCATATACGCGCACGCGCAAGGCACCGCTCGGGAGCTCGTCGATACTGCCCCGCTCGCGCTTACGCGGGTTCGTCGCCCTCGCCACGAGCAGCACGATACGCGTCTTGCGTCACGTCCTGCGGACCCAGCCTCCGGGCTACAGCCCGGTATTTCCGCTGGTCAGATAGGTGGAGACGAGGGGAATCGAACCCCTAACCCCCGCCTTGCAAAGGCGGTGCTCTGCCAATTGAGCTACGTCCCCTGGCTGAGCGGGGACGTTACCCGCTCAGCAGCGGGCGGTGCTGCCCGGGTTCAGTTCTTGGTGGCCTCGTGCCACAGGTCGGTCTCGCGCGAGGCGCGCACCTTGGAGAAGATGAAGGCGCCCGCGGCCAGAGCGACTGCGACGGCGATGAGCTTCTTCACGAGATCACGTCCTAACCTGTCCCGAAGGATGTCCGGAGTGGAGCTCAGGGAAGTGGGCCCAGCTGGATTTGAACCAGCGACCTCGTCGTTATCAGCGACGCGCTCTAACCAACTGAGCTATGGGCCCTTGCGACGGGGACGAGGCTACCGCAGCGCCCCCGGCCGCCTTCAACCGGATACCCCCTCCGTCAGTCCCGCTCGGAGAGGGTGACCTCGATGCCGCCGACCAGGTCGGCGGACACGTTGTAGACGAACGCCCCCACCGTGACCGCCACGGCGAAGAGCAGGCTGTTGATCGCCCCGATCACCGCGGCGAACCCGAACACGCGGCCGGCGCTGATGAGCGGGCTGCCCGTGGGGGTGTCCCCGGACACCAGGTCGGCGTAGGTGCCGTTGAGCCGGTCCCACACGCCCATGCCGTCGAGGGCGCCGTAGAGCACGCCGACGGCCACCAGCCAAATGAAGAACAGCACGACGGCCAGCACGAGGCCCAGCTTCAGCGCCGACCACGGGTCGAGCCTCCTGAGCTGGAGCGCGGCCTGCCGCGGCGGCCGATTGCGCACCGCACGCACGCTGGACCAGCTGTTGTCGGCCGCGGACCCCGACCCGGCACGCTGCTCGTCGTAGCGCGCGGGCGGCTCGAGGAACGCGGTCGGCCCCTCGTCGAGCAGCGTGCTGTTCTCCGGCTCAGGCTCCGGCGCGGGCTCGGGCGCCGGTTCCGCCCCTCCACCGCCTCCCGACATCCGGTGCCACGGCGGCGGCGCCGCCGCTTCTGGCCCCGGTCCGGGCATCGGTCCGGGTGCGGGCTCCGGGTCCGGTGGCCGCGGCGTGGGCGAAGGTGCTGGCGCCGCGGCCTCCGCCGTCGGGTCCGCTGCTGCCCCGGGAGGCTGCGGCAGCTGGATGTGCGCCGTCGGAGCATCCGCGCCCGTGGGATCGGACGGCCGCTCTGCCGCGGCCACCTCCTCGGCCTGCGCGGGCGCCGACCCGTTCGTCCCAGCAGAGCCGCCGGGCTGAGCAGGAGCCGTGGCCTCCGCTCCGTTCGACTGTCCGTTCGCCTGCTGCGGGATCGCCGCCTGCTCTCCGGTGGCCACGGGGCCGCGGCCGTCGGACTCGTCCGGTGTGCTCGTCGTGTCGTTCACGAGGTGAACGTCTCCTCGGGGCCTGGTGGGTGGGGCGGCTCGCGAGCTCAGTCGGTCGACTGGTCGTCCGCGTCGTCCTCGGCGTTGCGCGCCACTGCGAGCAGCGTGGCACTCTCACCGAGGTTCATCAGACGGACCCCCTTCGTCTGCCGGCCGGCCTTGCGGACCTCCCGAGCGGTCGTGCGGATCACCCCGCCGCTCGAGGTGATCGCGTACAGCTCGTCGTCGATTCCGACGATGAGCGCGCCGACCAGGGTGCCACGACGACGGTCGTACTGGAGGGTCAGAACACCCTTGCCACCCCGACCCTGCACCGGATAGTCCTCGATCGGGGTGCGCTTCGCGTACCCGCCCGCGGTGGCAACCAGGACGTACGTCTCGGGTCGCACCACGGCGAGCGACAGCAGCCGGTCACCATCGTTGAAGCGCATCCCCAGCACACCGGAGGTGGCGCGGCCCATCGGCCGCAGCGCAGCGTCGCTGGCGGCGAACCGGATCGACTGCCCTTCGGCGGACACGAGAAGCAGGTCGTCGTCGGCCGAGCAGAGCACGGCGCCGACGAGCTCGTCGTCGTCGCGCAGGTTGATGCCGATCAGACCGCCGGTGCGGTTGGAGTCGAAGTCGGTGAGCCGCGACTTCTTCACCAGGCCAGTTCGTGTCGCAAGGACGAGGTAGGGCGCCGCCTGGTAGTCCTTGATCTGCATGACCTGCGCGATGTGCTCGTCCGGCTGGAGTGCGAGCAGGTTGGCCACGTGCTGGCCGCGAGCGCTGCGGTTGGCCTCCGGCAGCTCGTACGCCTTGAGCCGGTACACGCGGCCCTTGTTCGTGAAGAACAGGATCCAGTCGTGCGTGGAGCACACGAAGAAGTGGGCGACGATGTCGTCCTGCTTCAGCTGCGCACCTTGAACGCCCTTCCCGCCGCGCTTCTGCGCCCGGTACAGGTCGGTCTTGGTGCGCTTGGCGTAGCCGGTCTGAGTTATCGTCACAACGACGTCTTCGACCGCGATCAGGTCCTCGTTCGTGACGTCACCGTCGTCGGCCACGATCTGCGTGCGCCGCTCGTCGCCGTGCTTCTCGACGATCTCGATGAGCTCGTCACGCACGATCGTGCGCTGCCGCTCCGGCCGGGCGAGGATGTCCTCGAGGTCGGCGATGGTGCGCTCGATCTCGGCCAGCTCGTCGATGATCTTCTGGCGCTCCAGCGCGGCGAGGCGCCGCAGCTGCATGTCCAGGATCGCCTGGGCCTGGATCTCGTCGACGTCGAGCAGCTCCATCAGGCCCGTGCGGGCGACGTCGACCGTCTCGGACGCCCGGATCAGCGCGATGACCTCGTCGAGCGCGTCGAGCGCCTTGACGTAGCCACGCAGGATGTGGGCCCGCTCCTCGGCCTTGCGCAGCCGGTAGCGGGTGCGCCGGACGATGACGTCGATCTGGTGGCGGATGTAGTTGCGGACCACCTGGTCGAGGCGCAGCGTGCGCGGCACGCCGTCGACGATGGCCAGCATGTTGACGCCGAAGCCCTGCTGCAGCTGGGTGTGCTTGTAGAGGTTGTTGATCACGACCTTGGCGACGGCGTCGCGCTTGAGCGTGATGACGATCCGCATGCCGACGCGGTCGGACGACTCGTCGTTGATCTCGGCGATGCCGGAGAGCCTGCCGTCGCGGTGCTGCTGCGCGATCGACTCGATGAGGTTGTCCGGGTTGACCTGGTACGGCAGCTCGGTGACCACGAGGATGGTGCGCCCCTTGGCGTCCTCCTCGACCTCGATCACCGCGCGCATCCGCACCGAGCCGCGCCCGGTGCGGTAGGCCTGCTCGATGCCGTCGCGGCCGACGATCAGGCCGGCGGTCGGGAAGTCGGGGCCCTTGATGCGCTGCATGAGCGCGGTGAGGAGCTCGTCGTCGGTGGCCTCCCAGTTCTCCAGCGCCCACACGACGCCGTCGCCGACCTCGCGCAGGTTGTGCGGCGGGATGTTGGTGGCCATGCCGACCGCGATGCCGACGCTGCCGTTGATCAGCAGGTTCGGCACCCGCGACGGCAGGACGAGCGGCTCCTGCGTCTTGCCGTCGTAGTTGTCGGCGAAGTCGACGGTGTCCTCGTCGATGTCCTGCAGCATCGCCAAGGCGAGCGGGGTCAGCCGACACTCGGTGTACCGCATGGCCGCAGCCGGGTCGTTGCCCCGGGAACCGAAGTTGCCCTGCCCGTCGATCAGCGGGTAGCGCTGCGACCACGGCTGCGCGAGCCGGACCAGCGCGTCGTAGATCGCCGAGTCGCCGTGGGGGTGGTAGTTACCCATCACCTCGCCGACGACTCGCGCGCACTTGACGTAGCTGCGGTCCGGCCGGAAGCCGTTCTCTCCCATCGAGTACAGGACGCGCCGATGCACCGGCTTGAGCCCGTCCTCGACCAGCGGCAGCGCCCGGCCGACGATCACGCTCATCGCGTAGTCGATGTAGGAGCGCTGCATCTCCTGCTGGATGTCGACCGGCTCGGTGCGGTCGCCTTCCGGCGGCGGGGGCAGCGTGGGGTCCAAGGTGTCGGTCATCGTCCTTCTCTGTTCGTGCGGTTCTGTCGGCGGAAGCCGGGACTAGACGTCCAGGAACCGCACGTCCTTGGCGTTGCGCGTGATGAACGACCGGCGGGACTCGACGTCCTCGCCCATCAGGATCGAGAACAGCTCGTCGGCGGTGGCGGCGTCGTCCAGCGTGACCTGCAGGAGCAGCCGGTTGGCCGGGTCCATCGTGGTCTCCCACAGCTCCTTGGCGTTCATCTCGCCGAGGCCCTTGTAGCGCTGGATGCCCTCGTCCTTCGGCAGCTTCTTGCCAGCGGCGCGGCCGGCCTCGATGAGGCCGTCACGCTCGCGGTCGGTGTAGGCGAACTCCGGCACGGCGCCGCGGCCGCCCCACTTGATCTTGTAGAGCGGCGGCTGCGCCAGGAACACGTGCCCTGCCTCGACCAGCGGCCGCATGAAGCGGAACAGCAACGTGAGCAGCAGCGTGCGGATGTGCTGGCCGTCGACGTCGGCGTCGGCCATCAGCACGATCTTGTGGTACCGCAGCTTCGACAGGTCGAACTCGTCGTGGATGCCGGTGCCCAGCGCCGTGATGATGGCCTGGACCTCGGTGTTCTTGAGGACGCGGTCGATACGCGCCTTCTCGACGTTGATGATCTTGCCGCGGATCGGCAGGATCGCCTGGTACATCGAGTCGCGCCCGGACTTGGCCGAGCCGCCCGCCGAGTCGCCCTCCACGATGTAGACCTCGGACTTGGACGGGTCGGTGGACCGGCAGTCGGCGAGCTTGCCGGGCAGGCCGCCGATGTCGCCCGCGCTCTTGCGCCGCACCAGCTCGCGCGCCTTGCGCGCGGCGATCCGGGCCTGCGCCGACTGAACCGCCTTGTTGACGATGACCTTCGCCTCGGTGGGGTTGCGCTCGAACCAGTCGGCGAGCCACTCGTTGCTCACCCGCTGCACGAACGACTTGACCTCGGTGTTGCCCAGCTTGGTCTTGGTCTGGCCCTCGAACTGGGGCTCCTTCACCTTGACCGAGACGATGGCGGCGAGGCCCTCGCGGATGTCGTCGCCGGACAGCGCCGGATCCTTGTCCTTGAGCAGCTTCTTGTCGCGCGCGTACTTGTTGACCGTGGTGGTGAGCGCGGAGCGGAAGCCCTCCTCGTGGGTGCCGCCCTCGTGGGTGTTGATCGTGTTGGCGAACGTGTAGACCGACTCGGTGTAGCCGGAGTTCCACTGCATCGCCACCTCGACCGCGTGGCCCTCGCTCTCGGCCGAGTACGCGATGAGCTTCTTGTGGATCGGGTCCTTCGCCTTGTTCAGGTGGCCGACGAAGTCCTCGAGGCCGTTGGGGTAGCAGAAGGTGTAGTCCTTGACCTTCGCCACGTACCCCTCGGCGTCGGGCTCCTCCTCCTCGGCCGGGTGCCCGTTGCGCTCGTCGCGCAGGACGATCGTGAGGCCCTTGTTGAGGAAGGCCATCTCCTGCAGCCGGCGGCGGATCGTCTCGATGTTGTACGTGGTGGTCTCGAAGATCTCCGGGTCGGCCCAGAACGTGACGCTGGTGCCCGTGCGTGTGGTGTCCTCGCCCTTGCGCAGTGGGCCGGGCACCGAGCGCGCGTAGTGCTGGCGCCACACCTTGCCCTCGGTGTGGATCTCGACGTCGAGCGCCGTGGAGAGCGCGTTGACCACGGAGACACCGACACCGTGCAGACCACCGGACACCGCGTAGGACTTGCCGTCGAACTTGCCGCCCGCGTGCAGCACGGTCATCACGACCTCGACGGCGGGCTTCTTCTCGACCGGGTGCATACCGACCGGGATGCCGCGACCGTCGTCGACGACGCGGACGCCGCCGTCCTCCTGCAGCGTGACCTCGACGCGTGTGGCGTAGCCCGCCATCGCCTCGTCGACGGCGTTGTCCACGACCTCCTGGACGAGGTGGTGGAGCCCACGCTCGCCGGTGGAGCCGATGTACATGCCGGGCCGCTTGCGGACCGCCTCGAGACCCTCGAGAACGGTGATGGACGACGCGCTGTAGGCGTTCTTCTTGTCCGGCACGGGCAGCCTGTCTCCTCGCATGACGGCCCGGAGCGGGCGCGCGACCGCGCCCCCGCGTCAGAGCCTCTCGACCGGGCGATCGGGGAGCGCCCGGGAACACTCCTCCATCATACCGGGGCACCCTGGCAGGAACGCGGCTAGGACACCCCCAGAATCGTCACAGACAGCCGATCGAGGGCCGAGGCGGGTCCGCTCGGCTGCGACGGGGGATGAAACGGGCTACGAGCCCGTCACGTCGCCCTGTATCGCCGCATGCCGCGATCTACTTCATCCGTAGGTGTCCCGAGGCCCTCTGCCGCGGACGTGCCGCGGACCGTGCCGCCAGCTCGGCCCGGACGGTCCGACCACGCGGATCCGGCGCACGACGTCCCTCCCGACGGCACCGGCGAGGCGGGACAGCAGCTGCCGCTGCAGCTGGCGCAGTTGCGTGGCCCACGCCGTGGACTCCGCCTGCAGCACGAGCTCCCCGTCCCGCAACGACAGCGGCGTGCAGTGGTCCGCGATATCGGCGCCGACCAGCTGCGGCCACCGGCCGAGGACGGTGGCATCGGTCAGCCGCGGGGACCAGCCGCGGTCCAGCGCCACCCGCGAGACCACCCGGCCGAACGGCTGGGGATCGCGCTCGTCCGGGCCGGGGCCCGACCACCGCCTGCGGCGCCCGCGCGGG
The DNA here is from genome assembly GCF_007994075.1 of Pseudonocardia hierapolitana. Taxonomy (NCBI): domain Bacteria; kingdom Bacillati; phylum Actinomycetota; class Actinomycetes; order Pseudonocardiales; family Pseudonocardiaceae; genus Pseudonocardia; species Pseudonocardia hierapolitana. Next base: position 3,531,339 of record NZ_VIWU01000001.1, read on the forward strand.
CGGGCCGGCTTGCGTCCGTCCATCTCGGCGCTGCGCTGAGCCGCTCGCTCGGCGTTGGCCTCCCGGGCCGCGCGCAGCGCCTCACGGGCCAGATCCGCCCCGCGGCTGCGACCAGCGGTCGTCCCCTTTTCATCCCCAGGGCTGGGGACATCTCTCATCGAATTGGGCGCGATGGGCGGTTCGTCGGGTACGACGGACGGTCGTTTTCGCTCGTCATCACCAGTGCAGCGCGAGTTATCCACAGTATCCACACCTTTGTCCCCAGGTGGGCGACGTCACACGCGACCTCCTGACGTGGACTCTTGCGCGACATGTTCTGCACGCCCACCGTTCACCGCGAACCGGTCGCCATCCAGCCCCTCCGGTACGTCCTCCGCCACCGCTGCCGTCACGAGCACCTGCTCGGCGCGCCGAGCGACATCGGCAAGGGCGGAACGGCGACGTGAGTCGAGCTCGGCGAACACGTCGTCGAGGACGAGGACCGGCTCGACGTCGTCGGCGCACAGCAGGCGGTACGACGCGAGCCGCAGCGCGAGCGCCAGCGCCCAGGACTCCCCGTGGCTCGCGTACCCCTTGGCCGGCCCTTCCCCGAGCCGCAGCTCCAGGTCGTCGCGATGCGGGCCGACGAGGCACACGCCACGCTCCACCTCCTGCCGCCGCAGGCGCCCCATGGCGTCCACGAGGAGCGGCTCGAGCTCGTCCGCCGACGCAGGCAGCTCTCCCTCGAGGCTGCACCGGTAGCCGAGGGCGATCGGATCGGACGTCGGTGCGACCTCGGCGAACGCGTCCACCGCACGCGGTGCGATGGCGGCGACGAGCTCCAGCCGGCCCGCGAGCAGCGCGGCGCCGTGCCGGGCGAGGTGGCCGTCCCACACGTCGAGCGTGCGCAGGTCGCCGCCGCCACGGGCCGTCTTGAGCAGGGCGGAACGCTGCCGCAGCACCCGGTCGTAATCGGAGCGGACGGCCGCGTAGCGCGGGAACCGCGACACGAGCAGGTCGTCGAGGAACCGGCGGCGCTCACCGGGGTCGCCGCGCACCAGCGCGAGGTCCTCCGGGGCGAACAGGACCGTGCGCAGGATCCCGAGCACGTCCCGCGGCTTCGCCGGAGCGCGGTTCACCCGGGCTCGGTTGGCCCGGCCCGGCGCGATCTCCAGCTCGATGGTGAGCTCGCGGCCCTGGTGCACCACCACCCCTCGCACGAGCGCCCGCTGCGCCCCGCGCCGGATGAGCGGGGCGTCGGTGGCGACGCGGTGCGAGCCGAGGGTGGCCAGGTACCCGGCCGCCTCCACCAGGTTGGTCTTGCCCACGCCGTTCGGTCCCACGAGCACCGTGACGCCCGGCTGCAGGTCGAGCTCGGCGCTCTCCCAGGAGCGGAAGTCCGTGACGGCTAGGCGGCGCAGGTGCACGGACTAATTGTGTGTGCTGCCGGTACCCGAGCTGGGGCCGGCGTGCTCACCGGGAGTCCCGGCCGGTCCAGCGGCCGAACGCACCGCGTGCCCGCCGAACTGCTGCCGCAGCGCCGCGACCGCCTTCATCGCGGGCGAGGAGTCCTGCCGGGATGCGAACCGCGCGAACAGCGCCGCCGAGATCACCGGCAGCGGCACGGCGTGCTGGATGGCCTCCTCGATCGTCCAGCGCCCCTCGCCGGAATCCTCGACGTAGTCGTCGAGCTTCGCCAGGCCCGGGTCCTCCTTCAGCGCGACGACGAGCAGGTCGAGCAGCCACGAGCGCACCACAGTGCCGCGCGACCACGCCTGCAGCACGCCGGGCACGTCGGTGACCAGCTCGGCCGCCGAGAGCAGCTCGAAGCCCTCGGCGTAGGCCTGCATGAGCCCGTACTCGATGCCGTTGTGGACCATCTTCGAGAAGTGCCCGGCACCCACCGGGCCCGCGTGCACGAAGCCCTCCTCGCGCGGCCCCTCCGGCCGCAGCGCGTCGAAGATCGGCATGACGCGCTCGACGTGCTCGGCCGACCCGCCGGCCATCAGCCCGTAACCGTTGGCCTTGCCCCAGATGCCACCCGAGACGCCGACGTCGAGGTAGCCGATCCCCTTCTCGTCGAGCAGTGCGGCGTTGGGCCCGTCGTCGGTGTAGCGCGAGTTGCCCCCGTCGATCACGACGTCGCCCGGCTCCAGCACGTCGCGGAGCGCCCGCACGGTGCTGCGCGTCGGCTCGCCGGAGGGGACCATCACCCACACGGCGCGCGGCGCCGCGAGCGCCTTCGCGAGCTCCTCGAGCGACGCGACGTCGCTCACCTCGGGCCGCGGGTCGTACCCGACCACCTCGTGGCCCGCCGAGCGCAGTCGATCGCGCATGTTGCCGCCCATCCGGCCGAGCCCGATGAGTCCCAGTTGCACGGTTGTCTCTCCTGGAGTCGGGTGCGCGCGGGCTCTCAGCCGGGCAGGCGCACAGGCATCAACAGGTGCAGGTAACCCGGCACCGGCTCGGCAGTCTCCTCCGCGGCCGCGTCCTCCGCAGGCGCGGCCGGCACCGGGCGCACCAGAGCGGGACGGTTCGGCGTGGTGAACGTCAGCTGCGCCCGCTCGGTGTGCAGGGCACCGAGGCCGTCGAGAAGGTACCCGGGGTTGAACGCGATGACGAGCGGCGCGCCGTCCAGTTCACACGGAAGCTCTTCCTCGGCGCTGCCGACGTCGTCGCCGCCCGCGGCCAGGCGCAGCCCGTCGTCGGCGAATTCCATGCGGACCTGGGCCACGCGGTCGGTGACGAGGGCCACGCGCTTGATCGCCTCGACGAGCGGGGCGACGTCGACGACGGCGGCGCTCGTGTGCTCGGTGGGGATCAGCTGGCGGAAGCGCGGGAACTCGGCGTCGAGCAGGCGGGTGGTGGCGCGGCGGCCGCCGCCCGTGATGCCCAGCATGCCGTCGCCCGCCGACAGCGCGATCTCCACGGTGCCGGCGCCGGACAGCGTCTTCGCGACCTCGGCGAGCGTGCGCGCCGGGATGAGCACCGCGCTCGACTGCGCGTCGTCCTCGGGGGTCCAGTCCAGCTCGCGGACGGCGAGCCGGAACCGGTCGGTGGCCGCGAGCGTGAGCCGATCACCCTCGATCTCCAGCCGGATGCCGGTGAGCATCGGCAGCGTGTCGTCGCGGCCTGCTGCGACGGCCACCTGCGCTACGGCCTCGGCGAGCTCGCTCGCGGCCACGGTGCCGGCGAGCTGGGGCATGGCCGGCAGCTGTGGATAGTCCTCGACCGGCATCGTCGGCAGGCTGAACCGGCTGCTCCCGCAGTTGATCGTGGCGCGGGCGCCGTCGACGACGAGATCGACCGGCTTCGACGGCAGAGCGCGGGTGATGTCCGCGAGCAGCCGGCCCGACACGAGGACGCGGCCCGGGTCGCCGATCGTGGCGTCGAGCTCGACCCGCGCGGACGTCTCGTAGTCGAACCCGGAGACCGTGAGGCGGTCGCCGTCGGCCCCGCCGGCGGCCTCGATGAGAACGCCGCCGAGCACCGGGACCGGCGGTCGCGCCGGGAGGCTGCGCGCCACCCAGGCAGCGGCGTCGGCGAGGACGTCGCGTTCGACCCGGAACTTCATGAGGGGACCTCTCGCGCTGGGGACGACTCGGGGTCGCCGGCTCCATGCCGGCGGGCGTTGTGGGTGCGGCGCCCGGACGCCGCTGCGGTGCCGGGAAGACCCGGGCCGGGGAGACCCACCGTAGAGCCTCCGGACCGCGGGTGTCATCCCGGCCATGGGGGTACCCGATCGGGAGCGCCCGTCCGATTCCATCCACGTCGCTTCTTCTCTCTCAGATGTTCAAAGAGAGAGATCCAGCAGTAGTGACAGGTCCTGTGCGCAGTGTGGATGGACGGCATTGGCGCTGGCCAGAGGCCGTGTCCGGATGTGGACGACTGGGTGGGAGCGCCGGTGGGCGGATGAGGTCGTCCGTGGATGCCTCAACGGAGCGGGTAGCTGTCCCCGCGGTGGACACCGGTTTTCCACCGCTCGAGCACGATCCGTCCACCGGACTCTCAGCGACCATCCACAGAGTTGTCCCCAGATGTGGGTGAAGAGTGGTCGCGTGGGGACGCAGCGCGACCGGATCCGGCCCGTGCTCCTCACTCTGAGCAACCCGCCGACGCTCTCTCGTCGCACATGGGTGACGACGTCCGTGTGGGTTCCCGTGCACGGGGAGCGACCGTCCTCGACCTCGCGCGCTCCGCGTCGGCCCGTGCATCCCGTCGACGGGACGCATCGGCGGAAGAGAGGTGCACGACAGGAGAAGAGGCGCGTCGGCCGGCGCGAGGCGCGTGCGCCGGGACGCCTTGTGAGTGAGCCGCTCACGCCCGCCCGCGCCGCGCTCCATGTCTCGGTTCACGCACCGGTTCTCCGGGCGCGCGGTGGTCAGTGGCGGGCGCGCTGCTTGATCCGCGCCGTGAGCTCCTGGACCTGTTCGAAGGTCTTGCGGCGCTGTGCGATCTCGTTGCGGATCTTCTTGTCGGCGTGCATGACGGTGGTGTGGTCACGGCCGCCGAAGGTCTGCCCGATGCGCGGCAGGGAGAGGTCGGTGAGCTCGCGGCACAGATACATGGCGATCTGGCGCGGCTGGGCGTGCGCCTTCGACTTCCCCGGCCCGCACAGCTCGTCGATCGTGACGCCGAAGAACTCGGCGGTGACCGCCATGATCGTGGGCGCCGTGATCTCGGACGCCGCGGAGTCGGGGATGAGGTCGCGCAGCACGATCTCGGCGAGCTGCGTGTCGACCGGCTGCCGGTTCAGCGACGCGAACGCCGTGACGCGGATGAGCGCGCCCTCCAGCTCGCGGATGTTGCGCTCGATGCGCTCGGCGATGAACTCCAGCACGTCACCGGGGACGGCGAGGCGGTCCTGCGCGGCCTTCTTCCTCAGGATCGCGATGCGGGTCTCCAGCTCGGGTGGCTGGATGTCGGTGATGAGGCCCCACTCGAACCGCGTGCGCATCCGGTCCTCGAGGGTCTCGAGGCGCTTCGGCGGCCGGTCGGACGACACGACGATCTGCTTGTTGGCGTTGTGGAGGGTGTTGAAGGTGTGGAAGAACTCCTCCTGCGTCCCTTCCTTGCCCTCCAGGAACTGGATGTCGTCCACCAGCAGGACGTCGACGTCGCGGTAGCGGCGCTGGAACGCCACCTTGCGGTCGTCGCGCAGCGAGTTGATGAAGTCGTTCGTGAACTCCTCGGTGGAGACGTACCGCACGCGCATGCCGGGGAACAGCCGCTGCGTGTAATGGCCGACCGCGTGGAGCAGGTGCGTCTTGCCCAGCCCGGAGTCGCCCCAGATGAAGAGGGGGTTGTACGCGCGGGCCGGAGCCTCGGCCACGGCGACCGCCGCCGCGTGGCTGAAGCGGTTGGACGCCCCGATGACGAAGGTGTCGAAGGTGTACTTCTCGTTGAGCCGCGTCTGGGAGCGCGGGGTGACGGCCTCGCCCGCCGGCGGGCCGGAGTAGGTGGGCCACACCTCGGGGGAGCGCCCGTCGCCCGACTCGCGGGGGCCGCCGTTCGTCCGCGCGCCGTCGGCGTCCACCACCGCTGCGAGCGGACCGGGAGTGGGCAGGGCGACTCCGTCGGAGCCGTGGGGCTCCTCGGGCTGCTCCGCGGGTGGGCGGTCTCCGTTCGCCTCGACACCGGGGGATACGGAGGCGGCCGTGCGGGCCGGCATCCCCGCCATCCCCGGCGGGTCGGGCACCTCGGTGCCGCCGGACGCCGCGGAGGCGTCGACGACGACGGCGAGGTTCACCGTGACGCCCAGGTGCCGGCCGAGTGCGTCGCTGATCGGTCGCCGCAGGATCCGCTCGATCGCGTCCTTGGCGAACTCGCTCGGCGCCGCGAGCAGCGCCGTGCCGTCGATCAGACCGAGTGGGCGCGTGAGGCGGAGGAAGGCGCGCTGCTGAGGGGAGAGCGACTGGTGACCCGATCCCGCCGCGGCGCCGGAGAGATCGGCGATGACGCGGTTCCAGACCTGTCCCAAGTCTCCTGGCTGGTCGGCCACCGGTCCGCGCTCCCCTCCGGTCGTCGCCCGGACGATCCACGCACCCCGGGTTAGGGCCGATCATCCCCAGACTTGTCCACACCTGTGCGCAAGACGGTACGCGGGCACGCAGCGTGAAAAGCGCGCGGGCCCGTGCAGCCTGGTGACTTGGCGATCCCCCCGGATCCAACTGTGGAGGAGGCACGCTAACAACGTCGGGCGGTTGCCACAAGTCGCCGGCGGCGCGCAATCGGACAACAGGATGATCGCCGGCGAAGGAGCGTCCCAGGCCCCCGGAGCGTCCCCGCCCTTCCGATGCCCGGGCGCTCCTCGCGGCTCCGTGCGCCTCCCCCGCGGGACGACGCAGGCCGACGTGCCATGTACCCTGGTCACAACCGTGCCCGTGCATGCGGGTCGTGTGCTGCCCGTGGTGCGCCCAGTCGCGCGCCGGGAGCTGCGCCCGATCCGCACGGGCGCCGAAGCACCACCGTCCGAAGCACCCGAATGATGATCAGCGACGGCCTGCCCAGCATCGCCGTCGACCAGGAGAGCCGACCGTGAGCAAGGGCAAGCGCACCTTCCAGCCCAACAACCGCCGCCGGGCCCGCACGCACGGCTTCAGGCTGCGCATGCGCACCCGCGCCGGGCGCGCCATCGTCGCGGCCCGCCGTGGCAAGGGCCGCCAGCGGCTCTCCGCCTGATCCGGCCGGCCCGGTGCTGCCGGCCGCGTCCCGGCTCAGGCACCGGGACGAGTTCGTCGCCGTCCTCCGGCGAGGTCGGCGCAGCGGCCGGAGCAGGCTCGTGGTCCACATGCACGGTTCAGACGGTGGCGCCCCGCGCGCCGGGCTGGTGGTGAGCAAGGCCGTGGGTGGCTCCGTGGTCCGGCACCGGGTGAGCCGCCGGTTGCGTCACCTACTGGCGCCGCGGCTCGGCGAGCTCCCGGCCGGGGCCATGCTCGTGGTCAGGGCGTTGCCGCCCGCGGCCGACGCCACGTCCGCCGAGCTGGGCGACGACCTCGACGCCGGCATCCGCGGCGTCCTGCGGAAGCAAGCGAAGCCGCAAGGTGGAGCGCGCCGTGGCTGACGAGCGGCGTTCCCCGCTGACGCGGCTGCCCGTCGCGCTCCTGCGCGGCTACCAGCGCTGGATCTCCCCCGCGCTCCCCCCGACCTGCCGCTTCTACCCCACCTGCAGCGCGTACGCGATCGAGGCGTTGCAGGTGCACGGGCTGCTGGGCGGTTCGTGGCTCACGGTCCGGCGCTTGGCGCGCTGCGCACCATGGCACCCTGGCGGAGTCGACCCGGTGCCGCCGCGCCGTTCCCGCCCGGCCCGGAAGAACATCGAGGAGCAAGCCCCGTGCTGAACTTCATCTACTACCCGGTCTCGTTCATCCTCTGGGTCTGGCACGAGGTCTTCGGGTTCCTCCTCGGACCGGACAACGGCATCGCCTGGGCGCTGTCGGTGATGTTCCTGGTCTTCACGCTGCGGGCGATCCTCTACAAGCCGTTCGTCCACCAGGTGCGGTCGATGCGGCGGATGCAGGAGTTCCAGCCGGAGATCGCCAAGATCCGCAAGAAGTACGGCAACGACCGGCAGAAGCAGGCCGAGGAGATGCAGCGGCTCCAGAAGGAGCACGGCGTCAACCCGCTCGGCGGCTGCCTGCCCGTCCTGGTGCAGGTGCCGGTGTTCATCGGCCTGTTCCACGTGCTGCGCGAGTTCGGTCCCACCAACGGCGACGGCTCGCCGCGCACCGAGAACTACTTCTTCGGACTGGAGGAGGTCCAGTCCTTCAACCGCTCCGACCTGTTCGGGGCGAAGCTCGGCAACTGGGTGCTGCAGGGCGAGGAGTTCCTCAACGCCGCCGGCACGTCGGTCGCCTCGATGTTGATCGTCATGATTCCGCTGATGATCGCCGCGGGCATCTTCACCCACATCACCGCCCGGCACTCGGTGGCCCGGCAGACGGCGGCGCAGGCGGAGAACCCGCAGACCGCGATCATGAACCGGCTGATGCTGTACGTGTTCCCGATCGGCGTGGTCGTCGGTGCACCGTTCCTGCCGCTCGCCGTGCTCCTCTACTGGGTGTCGAACAACCTGTGGACGCTCGGGCAGCAGTGGGTCGTGTACCGGAAGATCGACGTGGAGGAGAGCGCCAAGCGGGAGCAGGCGGCGGTCGACCGACAGGCGCGGGCTCCGCGCCCCGGTCAGAAGCCGGTGCGGCCGGAGACGGCGCAGGCCGACGAGCCGAAGCAGCCGGCGAAGCGCCCGGGCGCCAAGCCGGTCACCCGCAAGCAGGCCGGTTCCGAATCGAACGGCGCCGCTCCGGCCACCGAGCCGAAGGACACGTCCGGCAACGGCGCGGGCAACGGCACGGGCAAGAGCCTGGGCGGCAGCCAGAGCGGTACCGAGCGCGGTGCGCGCAGCGGAGGCGGCAACAGGCCGCCGGCGCGCCGCCCGCGCAAGCGCCGCTGACCCACGAGCCATCCGCGGTCGCCCACCGGCGGCCGCAGCGGTGCGTTCCGGGCCACCGGGCGCGCCGCACCTGTTCAGAGAGGAGACGCATCGTGCCGAAGACCGCGCAGGACGGGGCCACTTCCGCCGAGGACCAGCTGGTGCGCGAGGGCGACATCGCAGGCGACTACCTCGAGCAGCTCCTGGACATCCTGGACTACGACGGCGACATCGACCTCGACGTCGAGGCGGGGCGCGCGATCGTCAGCATCGTCGGTGGCGACGACCTCGACAAGCTCGTCGGGGAGCGCGGCGCGGTGCTCGAGGCCCTCCAGGAGCTCACCCGGCTCGCGGTGCAGCAGGTGTCGGGCAACCGCAGCCGGCTGATGCTCGACATCGCACGGTGGCGGGAGGGCCGCCGTGACGAGCTCACCGCCCTCGGCACCCGCACCGCCAACGACGTGCTCGAGACCGGCGAGTCCGTGCGCCTTCGTCCGATGACGCCCTTCGAGCGCAAGGTCGTGCACGACGCGGTCGCGAAGATCAAGGGCGTGTCGAGCGAGAGCGAGGGCGAGGAGCCGCGCCGGCAGGTCGTCATCTTCCGCAGTGCCTGATTCCCTGGGGCCCGGTACGGGTCCTGCGGAAGTGAACCGGGACGCCGCTGTCTTCGGCGAGCGCCTCCCGCTCGCCCGGCGGTACGCCGAGCACCTCGCCACCTCCGGCGTCGAGCGCGGGCTCATCGGTCCGCGAGAGGCGGACCGGGTCTGGGAGCGCCACGTACTCAACTGCGCGGTCGTCGCGGCGCTCGTGCCGGACGGCGCGCGCCTGGTGGACGTGGGTTCGGGAGCAGGCCTTCCCGGGATACCGTTGGCACTGGCCCTGCCCGATGTCAGCATCGTCCTCGTGGAACCGCTCGCTCGTCGAGTCGAGTGGTTGCGCGAGGTGATCGCCGATCTCGGCGTGGCGGTGGAGGTGGAGCGGGGCCGGGCCGAGGAAGATGACGTGCGGCGGCGATGGGAGGGAGCCGACGTGGTGACCGCTCGTGCCGTCGCGCCGCTGGCTCGTCTCGCCGGCTGGTGCCTGCCGCTGGTCCGGCCGGGTGGGTACATGCTCGCGATCAAGGGTGCCGCCGCGGCGGACGAGGTTGAGCGGGACGCGGCCGCCGTGCGACGACTCGGCGGTGGGGTCCCCCGGATCGAGCGGTGCGGCTCGGGGATCATCGATCCCCCGAGCACGGTGGTCGTCGTCGAGCGGGAGGCCGGTGCCGCGGTCCGCACGACGCGCAGGAGAGGGCGGGCGTGACGTTCAAGGTGTCCCAGTACGAGATCTCCCCTGACCATGTTTCACGTGAAACACCCGGGTGGACCCCGATCGCGGAGGAGGCCGCACGCGCGGCGCGCGTGCTGCACCCGGACCGCTACCGGATGCCCCGCCCGAGCCACCGACGCGTGCTGACCGTCGCCAACCAGAAGGGCGGCGTCGGGAAGACCACCAGCACCGTCAACCTGGCCGCTGCCCTGGCGATGCACGGCGTGCGGGTGCTCGTGATCGACCTCGATCCGCAGGGCAACGCGAGCACCGCGCTCGGTGTGGACCATCGGCTGGGCACACCGTCGGTGTACGAGGCGCTGCTGGGCGAGATCCGGCTCGCCGAGGCGGCGGCCGTGAGCACGGCCTCGCCGAACCTGTTGTGCGTGCCGGCGACGATCGACCTCGCCGGGGCGGAGATCGAGCTCGTCAGCATGGTGGCGCGGGAGAACCGCCTGCGCCAGGCCCTCTCCCCCGAGGCGCTCGACGAGCTCAACGTGGACTACGTCTTCGTGGACTGTCCGCCCTCGCTCGGCCTGCTCACGGTCAACGCGCTCGTGGCGGCCAACGAGGTGCTGATCCCGATCCAGTGCGAGTACTACGCGCTGGAGGGTCTGGGCCAGCTGCTGAGCAACATCGACCTCGTGCGTGCACACCTCAACACCAGCCTGCACGTCTCGACGATCCTGCTGACCATGTACGACGGGCGCACGAAGCTCGCCGACCAGGTCACCAGCGAGGTGCGCGAGCACTTCGGGTCCACGGTGCTGCGCACCGTGATCCCGCGCAGCGTCAAGGTCTCCGAAGCGCCCGGATACAGCCAGACGGTGCTGGCCTACGATCCGGGCTCACGCGGCTCGATGAGCTATGTCGATGCGGCCCGCGAGATCGCCGAGCGTGGCGCGGAGATGTCCGTGCCGCCTGACCGGGATGGCGGTAGCCGCAATGCCTGAGCGCCCCACAGCCCCGAAGTCCGCCCCGCAGCGGAAGGGCGGGCTGGGGCGCGGGCTGGCCGCGCTCATTCCCACCGCCCCAGCCCAAGCGGACGGTCCCGCGCCGCACACCGTGGGCTCGGGCGTCGCGACCCGGCCCGTCCCCGTGGCGCCGGGCCCGACCATCCCGGCACCCAGCCAGCCACGGGCCTCCGAGCGCACCACCGATCCGGCGGCACCGGTTCCGGTCGCCGGGGCCGTGTACCGCGAGATCGACCTCTCGGCCATCCAGCCGAACGCGAAGCAGCCCCGCACCCAGTTCGACGAGGAGGCGCTCGCCGAGCTCGAGCACTCCATCCGTGAGTTCGGGCTGCTCCAGCCGATCGTCGTGCGTGAGGTTGCCCCGAGCTCCTACGAGCTCGTCATGGGCGAGCGGCGCTGGCGCGCCGCGCAGCGCGCAGGCCTCACCCGCCTCCCGGCGATCGTGCGCCGCACCGGCGACGACTCGATGCTGCGCGACGCGCTACTGGAGAACATCCACCGCGTCCAGCTCAACCCCCTCGACGAAGCGGCGGCCTACGAGCAGTTGCTGGCCGAGTTCGGCGTCACGCAGACCGAGCTCGCCGACCGCCTCGGCCGCAGCCGTCCTGTCGTCACCAACACGATCCGGCTGCTGAAGTTGCCGGTGTCGGTCCAGCGGCGGGTCGCGGCGGGCGTGCTGTCGGCCGGGCACGCACGCGCTCTGCTCGGCATCGAGGACGCGGGGCGGCAGGAGGAGCTCGCCGCCCGCATCGTCGCCGAAGGCATGTCGGTGCGCGCCACCGAGGAGGCGGTGGTGCTCCTCAGGCGCGAAGCCCCCTCGAGCGCCAAGCCGGCTCGCCGCAGGCCGATGCAGGCTCCCGGGCTGCAGGATCTCGCCGAGCGCCTGTCGGACGCATTCGACACCCGCGTGAAGGTCGAGCTCGGGCAGCGCAAGGGGCGAATCGTCGTCGAGTTCGGTTCGGTGGAGGACCTGGAGCGGATCGCCAAGCTGATGGACCGTTCCGAGAGCTGACCTCTCCCTCGTCCCCTCCCATATCCACCCACTCACGCGGCCGTCAGCGGCCTTCTCAGGGCGCCCTGTGCGCCACGCTGGCGGCCTCGCGGCGGGTCGGCTAGGGGTTTTGCTGCCAGATTTTCTGATCATGCTCTGGGCGCTGCCAGGCCCGTTTCAGGCGGCTGGTCGCCCGGATGATCGCGGAAGTTCGGATCCCCGGGCGCACGAGTCGTTCTGGTCGGGTGAGGTGCGGTGAGCGCGACCCGGCCCGGGCCGCACGGCGAACGATCTCTCTTCGAGGCCGGGGCGGGTTCACTGCCTGGGTGCCACCCCACTGGCGGTGGTCCCGACCCTCACGCCCAGCCCGCCCGGGCGAGTCGCGGTGAGATCAACGCGGGGTCGGCCCGTGGCGGTCCTGAACCGCACTGGGGGCCTGTTGCCCGCTATTGCGTGGAGCGGCGCTGGCTGGCCCCGCAGACCGGGAGTGTCAACGTCGGTCGGGACGGGCCAGGACGTGCACGGTGTGGAGTGCCGCACTCTGCCACCGGCCGCTGATCCACCTGGGCAGCACAGCAGAGTCGCCGCGGCAGCAGCGGCGTACTGCTCGGACCGATCACACCCGGTTGAGCGCCGGGAGCAGCACATCAGTGCAGATGCGGCAGCAATGAGGTGCTGCTCGGGTCGATCACGACGGTGATGCGGCGGGCGCCGACCGGGCCCTCACGACGGGGAATCAGCCTGTAGGTGCGGTTCGTGTCGTGCTCCGGCCGATCATGCTTCGGATCCTGGGAGTGGCCGGATGGAACGGGCCCACAGCCAATCGCGTGGCACCCGCGCGCACGATCTCGTCGGGAACGGGCGTCCGCCAGCGCAACCCGGGGATCGGTAGTTGACCCAATTCGGCCCACCCCGTACCGGTTGGGGCGTGGGGCGAACCGGATCCACACGCCAGCCGCCCTCGGGCCGCGGGCGTGAGGTAGTGCGGTCCGGGCCGGGCACGCCGCGCCCACGAGACGGTTCACTCCACAGCGGCGCCCGCGCCGAAGCCCTGATCGGCGGTTGGGCGCGAACGCGGCGGGATCCGGCCGTTCTCGCAGCGACCCGCCGATCACGGGGGTGACGCCCCTGAGGCCGTCGGACCCCGGCGGCCGGGAAGCCCTCGTGCACGGACGCAACGAGTGCAACCGGAGTGCTCGGGCAGGGAAGGTCGGTGTTTCACGTGAAACACCGACCTCTTGGGACGGGCAGCCGAGGGGCGGAGCCCTTACACCGCTCTGATCATTGAATCGGTGTTCCTACGTCCCACTGCAGAACGCTCCCCCGACCTCATACACGTCGCTCCGGGTCGGCGATCACGCGACGAGATCAGGCGCGGTGTGGATTGGCACGTCGTCCCCGTCTCGAGGGACGAATGCAGCTCCCCCGCTCCCCCGCGCCCGAAATGCGGATCCTCGCGGTCGCGGCGCCGCGGCGCGCCGTCCTGGCAGCGGGCGCTCAGCGAGCCAGGCGCGGCAACACCGGTCGAGCCGGCGACACATCGACGTGGCCCGCCCAGCTCGGCACTGGGCCCGGGGGCGGCGGCGCTCGACCGGCGATGGCCGGACGAGGTCTCCTTCGGGCGCGGTCGGCTGCGAGAAGTCCAGCGCACGGGAGACCACGCCCAACTCGCCTTCGGCACGCGTTTGCGCGAGCAGTAGCTCATGCAGGGGCGCGTGGCCGCTGCCCGCCGGTCAGCTCGAACCAGCCGATCACGGTGTCGGACCGCTGGTTCCAGACGACTCCGGCTCTGAGTACGGACGGGTCCCGGCCAGGGCGACCCGTCGTCGGCGGGTGGCCGACCGGGAAGCGTCTGCGCCGTGGCGGCGGGCCGAGCAGCAGTGGTGCATCCACACGGCGGGCAGCTCTCGCCGTCGCTCCACCGGCTTCGAGCCGGGCAGGTGCTGCGCAGATCGCGTGCCGACGCCGTCAGCCCTGCGTCCCCGGTCTGTTCTGCGGGCAGACGACTCGATCGAGCAGCGGGTGGACCGGCGGGTCATCCCCGGTGCCGAGGGCGGGGAGCGGAGGGACGGTCCCCGGGCAGTCCTCGCCCGGATGTGAGTCGCCGATCCGATCCTCTCGATCAAGGCAGCGTGGACGCCCGGGCGGGCGCCCCGTGATCGCTCCACATCGGCGACACGTCGATCGAGCCGGCCATAATGATCGGCGGCTCTCGGGCAGGTCGGGCTTGCCGGTCGCGGCTGCCCGCTGGTTCCGAGCCTGCCGGTTGGCGTCTACGTGGGGACGAGGAGACCGGCCGGTCGTGTTTCACGTGAAACAGCGCGCCGGGGCTTCTCGTGTTTCACGTGAAACACGTCGCGGGCGGCCTGCCCAGGCGTTTCACGTGAAACGGGACCGGGCGATCGCGCGCTCGACGAGGGACGAGTAGAGCCGGCCCAGCTCCATCCCTGCGGCCCGGACCGACATGGGGAGCAACGACGTCTCGGTGATCCCCGGGGAGACGTTCACCTCGAGCACCTGGATCCGGCCGTCGGAGTCGACCACGGCGTCCGTCCGGGACACGTCCCGGAGCCCGAGCAGGTGATGCGCGGCGAGCGCCGTCTCCTCGAGGCGGGAGAGGGTGTCGTCGTCCAGCCGGGCCGGGCAGTGGAAGGAGACGGTGCCCGGCGTGTAGCGCGCGGTGTAGTCGTAGACGCCGCCCCTGGCGTCGATCTCCACCGCGGGCAGCGCGCGCACGGTTCCGTCGTCGACGACCGTGACGGCGACCTCGGTGCCGCGCACGAAGCGCTCCGCGAGCACCGTGTCCGAGTAGGCGAGGCAACTGACCATCGCCGCGGGAAGCTCGGACCGGGCGGTGACGACCTGCGCTCCGAGCGCCGATCCGCCCTGATCCGGCTTCACCATCAACGGGAGGCCGAGCCGGTCGACCATCGCGTCGAGAACGGCCTGTGCCCCGAGCGCGCGGAACGTGGCGTGCGGCAGCGCCACCCAGTCCGGCGTGTCGAGGCCTGCGCCGGCGAGCTCCGCCTTCGCCGTGGGCTTGTCCCACGCCCGTCGGCACGCCTGTGCGGGCGTGCCGACGAACGGTACGTCGAGCAGCTCGAGGACGGCCTGAACCGATCCGTTCTCGCCCTCTCCCCCGTGCAGCGCGATCGCGACCGCGTCGGGCGGGTCGCTGCGCAGCCGCGTGACGAGCGCGCCGTCGACGTCCCACTCCCGCACGTCGGCGCCCGCGGCGCGCAGCGCGGTGGCGAGCCGCCGGCCGGACCGCAGGGAGACCTCGCGTTCGTGGGAGAGCCCACCGGCCAGCACGGCCACGGTTCGTTCGATCACGGCCGCATTCTGCGGCACTGGCGCGATCAGGGAGTGTGCGGGCTGGGTGCCTGCGGTCCCCCGCCGAGCGCCGGGCGTGCCGAGCTGCCGAACGTGCGCATGACGTCGAGCTCGGCCCCGAGCACACCGGCCAGCCGGCGCACACCCTCGGTGATCCGCTCCGGCGTCGGGTAGCAGTAGGACAGCCGCAGCTGCCGGCTGCCGAACCCGTCGGCGTAGAAGCCCGTGCCCGACGCGTACGCGACCCGGGCCGTGACGGCCCGCGGCAGCATCGCCTTGGTGTCCACACCCTCGGGCACGCCGAGCCAGACGTAGAAGCCGCCGTCCGGCACGTTCCACGTGCAACCCTCGGGCATGTACGTGGCGAGCGCCTCGAGCATGGCGTCGCGCCGGTCGCGGTACACCTCGGTGTAGGTCTTGATCTGAGCGCGCCAGTCGTGCGCCGCGAGGTAGCGCGACACGAGCATCTGCGTGAAGCTCGGCGGGCACAGCGACGCCGACTCCGCGGCGAGCACGAGCCGGTCCCGCACCGCGGGCGGCACGAGCGCCCAGCCCACCCGCAGTCCGGACGCGAACGTCTTCGAGAACGACCCGAGGTACACGACGTCGCGGGAAAGAGAGCGCAGCGCCGGGTACGTGCGCCCGCTGAACCCGAGCAGGCCGTACGGGTTGTCCTCGACGACGGCCACCCCGTACGACGCGCAGATCTCGAGCACCTCGGCGCGCCGCTCGACGGCGAGCGTGACGCCAGCGGGGTTGTGGAAGTTCGGGATCGTGTACAGGAACTTCGGGGTAATCCCCTCGGCGGCGAGCGAACCGAGTGCGTCGCGCAGCAGATCGGGGACGAGGCCGTGCTCGTCCATCGCGACGTGGACGACGCGCGCCTGGTACGCGGCGAAGCTGCCGAGCGCCCCGACGTAGGACGGGCCTTCGGCCAGCACGACGTCGCCGGGGTCGCAGTAGATGCGCGTGACGAGGTCGAGCGCCATCTGCGAGCCGACGGTGACGACGACGTCGTCGGGGTCGGCTCGGATGCCCTCGAGCGCCATCACCTCGCAGATCTGCTCGCGCAGCGCCGGGACACCCTGCGCGGAGCCGTACTGCAGCGCCACCTGGCCCTCGCGGGCGACGAGATCGGCCACCTCGGCGGCGAGCGCGTCGAGCGGAAGGGCCGCGAGGTTCGGCATCCCGCCGGCGAGCGAGACCACCTCGGGCCGGCTCGCCACCGCGAACAGCGCGCGGATCTCGGAGGCGGTCATGCCGGCCGTACGCGCGGCGAACCGCTCCGTCGGCTCCGGCCGCGGCGCGCCCGCCGCCGCTGCCGCCGCTGCGCCCGCGGGAACGGCGTCGAACGGCGATGGGGGCGTGGCCGGCTGCGGCACGATGGACCTCCCGGATCCTCTGCGACTTCGACCGCCCGAGTCTATGGGGTGCGTGGGCCTACCCGGCCGCGGTCGTCGGGAACGCCACTCGCGCTCCGATAGCCGGAATGGGGGAACCTGCGACCGATCGTCGTGGTAGGGGCACCGGTCGCAGCAGCTGGGGTGTCGCTCCGGGCTGGATCGATCTATGGTCTCGGGGTCGGCGCGGCGAACGGCGCCGTATGTCCGTATTCGCGATGGCTCCTCGCCGCCGGAGGTTGGTTTGTCCTGGCACGTGGCGGCGCTCACTCTGGACAATCTGGACGATCTGCCCAAGCGGTGCAGGCGGTGCGTCTTCTGGGAGCTGTCGGAGAACCTCGGCAAGCAGGCGGCCGACTTCGGCTCCACCGAGCTGGAGAAGGAGGCGTGGGTCTCCGAGGTGCTGCTCGAGTGGGGCTCCTGCGGTCGCGTCGTCTACATGGCCGGAGCGCCCGCGGGATACGTGATGTACGCGCCCCCCTCTGCGGTCCCGCGTGCGGCCGAGATGCCCACCGGCCCGGTGTCCGCCGACGCCGTCCTGCTCACCACGATGCAGGTCCTTCCCGAGTTCTCGGGTGAGGGCCTGGGACGGATGCTCGCCCAGGCCGTCGTGCGTGACCTCACCCGCCGCGGCGTCAAGGCCATCGAGGTGTTCGGTGAGCAGCGGCCGGGCACCGAGCCGGGTTGCCTCATCCCCGCCGACTTCCTCCGAGGGGTGGGCTTCAAGACCATCCGTCCCCACCCCCGCTTCCCACGGCTGCGCATGGAACTGCGTTCCGCGATGACGTGGAAGGAAGACGTGGAGGCAGCGCTGGAGCAGCTGCTCGGCACGATCACCATTCCGATGCAGCAGGCGAGCGGCGCCCGGTCCGAGCCCGTTCGTTCGGTACCCACCCGGTCCGGAGCGACCGTCAGCGGCCCGTTCAGGGCGCTCTGTACGCCCCGCTGAAGGCTGCGTGGCACCCACCTGACCCGATGGGCGCGACGCGAGGGATGGATCGTCTCTCAGATGGCCTGGGCCCCGCCGCGCTCGAGTTCGCGCGCGAGCACGTCCGAGAAGGTGAACGTCCCGGTCGGTTGATCGTCCTGGCCGAGCAGGTACAGCCGTTTGACGGCCACGAGGATGCCTTCGGCCACCACGTCGCGGAACGCCGGGTCGAGCAGCCGGCGCCGGTCGCCGATGTGGGTGAGGTAGCCGATCTCCACGCGGACGGTGGGCATCCGGGTGAGCCGCAGCAGCTCCCAGGTGCGTGCCTGGGTTCGGCAGTCCTGCATGCCGGTGCGGGTGAGCAGCTCGCGCTGGATGAAGCCGGCGAGCGCCTCCCCGACCGTGGAGGTGGCGCCGGACCCGTTGCCGAAGTGGAACGTGGCCAGGCCCTGGGCGTGCATGCTGCGGTTGGCGTCGGTGTGCAGCGACAGCACGAGGTCGGCGGCCGCGCCGTTGGCGAACGCGGCGCGCTCGGTCTCGCTGGGGCAGGTGTCCTCCTGCCGGGACAGCATGGCGTCCATGCCGGTGGCGGTCATCCGGCCGACGAGCCGGCGCGCCATGTCCCACACGATGTCGGCCTCGGAAACGCCGGCGACCACGACGCCGCGGTCGGGCCCGCCGTGACCCGGGTCGACCACGATCCGCTTGCCGCGCAACCGCGGCCCCGCCTGGCGCAGCAGCTCCTGCTCACGGAGCAGCCGGGGGCGGCCGCCGGTGACCTTGCGGCCGAGCTGGCGCAGCGAACGAAGGGTGGCCGGCCCGCACAGCCCGTCGGGGACGAGCCCGTACTCGCGCTGGAACTTCCTCAGCGCGGCCTCGGTCTGCTCGTCGAACACCCCGCCCGGACGGCCAGGGTCGTAGCCGAGCTCGAGGAGGCGCTCCTGGAGCGCGACGACGTCGTCGCCGCTCATCGGAGCGGAGATCATGAGGGCGAGCATCCGGTCGCCCAGCTGCCAGCCGGCCTCGCGCAGCGCGCGGTACGTGGCAGGCCCGACGATCCCGTCGGTGATGAGGCCCCGCTGTTGCTGGAACGCGCGGACCGCCTGCTCCACGTCTGCGTCGAAGACGTCCTCGCGGAGCCCGTTCGCGGCGGCTGCGGGCAGCAGACCGAACCGTCGCAGCGTGGACCGGATCTCGACGACACCCGGACCGCTGTCACCTCGGCGCAGCAGCTGCATGCACCCCTCGCTCGCTGTCGTGGCTTCCCGTTCTCGGACCGCCCGCCCCCGATCCGGGCCGCAGACCATTGTGCCCTGCCGCTCGGGAAAGCGCGGACAGCGGGCCGTGTCCGGACGTGTTCGTGTCGTGATAAAACCGGTGCCCCGCCCCCGACGGACGGGAGCGGGGCACCGGCGGTGGATGCTCAGGCGAGGTAGTCGGCCAGGTCGGAGAGCAGCGCGGCCTTGGGCTTGGCGCCGACGATCTGCTTCACCGGCTTGCCGTCCTTGAACACGATCATCGTGGGGATGGACATCACCTGGTAGTCGCGGGCCGTCGCCGGGTTGGCGTCGATGTCCAGCTTCGCGATGGTGACCTTGTCCTTGTTCTCCCCCGCGATCTCGTCGAGCACGGGAGCGACCATCTTGCACGGCCCGCACCAGGTGGCCCAGAAGTCGACCACGACGGGCTTGTCGCTCTTGAGGACGGCGCTCTCGAACGAGGCGTCGGTGACCTCGACGGTGTTGGCCATGTGTACTCCGTTCCCTGGAAACTTGCCCCGGTACTCGATGGGGATGTTGTCTGGTGGTTCAGGCGGTGACGGCCGCGACCTGCTCGGAAGCGGCGCCGTAGCCACCGCCGACCAGCTCGCTGGGTACCGGGGCCTCGGCGAGCCAGCGCTCGGCGTCGATGGCCGCGGCACAGCCGGAGCCGGCCGCGGTGACGGCCTGGCGGTAGACGTGGTCGACGAGGTCGCCCGCGGCGAACACGCCGGGGATCGCCGTGCGGGTGCTCGGCGACTCCACCTGCACGTAGCCGTTCTCGTCGGTGGCGAGCACGTCCTTCACGAGCTGGCTGCGCGGGTCGTGACCGATCGCGACGAACATTCCGCTGACGTCGAGGACCGACTCCTCGCCGGTCGTCGTGTCACGCAGCCGAAGGCCGGAGACGCTGCCCTCGCCGAGCACCTCGACGACCTCCGCGCCCAAGCGCCAGCGCATCTTCGGGTCGTCCTGCGCGCGCTTGAGCATGATCTTCGAGGCGCGGAACTCGTCGCGGCGGTGCACGATCGTGACCGATCGGGCGAACCGCGTGAGGAAGGTGGCCTCCTCCATCGCCGAGTCGCCGCCGCCGATCACCGCGATGTCCTTGTCGCGGAAGAAGAAGCCGTCACAGGTGGCACAGGCGCTCACCCCGCGTCCGAGCAGCTTCTGCTCGCCGGGGACGTGCAGGTAGCGGGCCGCGGCACCCATCGCGAGGATGATCGCCCGGGAGCGGTAGGTGACGCCGTTCGCCACCACCGACTTGACCTCGCCCTCGAGCGAGATCTCCTCCACGTCCTCGGCGCGGAGCTCGGCACCGAAGCGCTGCGCCTGGCCGCGCATCTGCTCCATCAGCTCCGGGCCCATGATCCCGTCGGTGAAGCCGGGGTAGTTCTCGACCTCGGTGGTGGTCATGAGCGCGCCGCCGAACTGAGTGCCCTCGAACACGAGGGGGCGCAGCTGGGCGCGGGCCGCGTACACCGCTGCGGTGTAGCCCGCCGGACCCGATCCGACGATGATCAGTTCGCGAACCTCGCCGGTGCTCGCTCGATCGCTGGTCACGGGTTGCGTCCTCCCTCGTCGCGTACAGGCCGTGCAACACCTTCCCAGGAACGGGCATTCCACAGCGGGCGGGGGCCGCACCGGCAGGTGACGGGGCTCACCCCCCGATCGTCCGCGCGTCGAGCAGCACGCCACCCTCCGGGCCGCAGCCGGGCGCGACGACGACGATGTGCAAGCGGCCGCGCTCACCCGTCGCCATCAGCAGGAGTACCCCGTCGCGCCCGTCGAGAACGACATCACGACCGCCCAGGAGCGGGGAGTCCGGCGCCACGCCGGGGGGCGCGACCGAGCGCAGGCATCCGGCCCGGCGGGTGGGATCGGCCAGTTCGCCCACGTCGACGTCGCCCCGGACGGCGAGGGCCGCGGTCACCAGGTCCACGCCGTCGAGCGACATCGGGGACGGCTCACGTGGCGTCCAGAGCAGGCCCGCGACGACGGTGGCGGCGAGCACGGCTGCCGCGACGAGCGCCGGGCGCACCCCGCGCCGGCACGGCCGGCCGCCGACCGGTGGGAGCGCGGCCGACTCCGCGGCGAGCGCGGCGTCCCACCGCGCGGCGTACTCCGCCGGCACCGGCGGATCTGCGAGCTCACCCAGCTCGGCGCGGGTGGTGGCCAGGCCGGCCAGCACGGCGCCCGCCTCGGGATCCTGTGCGGCGGCGGCCCGGACCTCGGCCGCCGTGTCGGCGTCGAGCAGGCCGGCGTCGAGGTCGGCGAGGAGGTCGGCGGGCAGGGGGGCACGCTCGTGCGGCTCGCTCATCGCTCCTCCTCCCGCAGGTGGCCCAGCAGTGCACCGAGCCGGACCCGGCCGCGGGCGCAGCGGCTCTTCACGGTGCCGACGGGGACCTCCAGCACCTCGGCGACCTCATCGAGGGGCCAACCTTGCACGTCGACGAGCACCACCGCCACCCGCTGGTGTGCGGGCAGCTCGGCGAGCGCGTCCACCACGGACAGCCGGGTGACCACGTCCATCGCCACGTCCGGGCGCCGCTCCCGTGGCTCGGCCTCCGGGAGCGGCACCGTGTCGTGGCGGCGTTCCTTGCGGAGCCGGTCGATGCAGGCGTTGAGCAGGATGCGGTGGAGCCAAGTGCGGACCGACGCCTCGCCGCGGTAGGTACCCGCCCGCCGGTAGGCCGCCACGAGTGCCTCCTGCACGGCGTCGGCGGCGTCCTCGGGGTGGCGCAACGTGCGCAGGGCGATGCCCCACAGCCGGTTCCGGTACCGGGCGACCAGTTCGCCGAACGCGTGCCGGTCGCCCGCCAGATGCGCGGCGAGCAGCTCCGCATCGCTCGGCGCGCCCATGATCGGACAGTAGGTGGGGACGGCCCGCTCCCGCGGGCGTTTCGGAGAACTCGTCCGAACGACACGTGCGGCCCATCAGAATGTCGCTCGTGAAGCGACTGCGCCCTGTCGACCTCGCCCGGGAGGTGGGCATCTCGACGCAGCAGGTGCGCAACTACGAGGCCGGGGGCATCCTCCCGCCCGCACCGCGCAGCGAGAGCGGCTACCGCAGCTACGGCCCGGAGCACCTCGAGGCGCTGCGCACCTTCCGGGCGCTGGTGCCGGGGTTCGGCATCGGCGCGGCCACGGCGATCATGCTCGCCGTCCACGACGGCGACCGGACACGAGCGCTCCGGTTGGTCGACGAAGGCCACGCGACCCTGCACGAGCAGCGGCTGGCCACCGAAGCCGCAGGCGAGGCCCTCGACGCGCTCGCGGTGCGGTTCCGCCCGGAACCGGAGCCCGGGCCGGCGCTGCGGGTAGGCGAGCTGGCGGCCCGGCTGCGGGTGCGCCCGTCGACGCTGCGGGTCTGGGACGCGGCCGGGCTGCTCACCCCCACCCGCGAGCGCGGCACGGCGTACCGCAGGTACGGGCCCGTCGAGGTCCGCGACGCGCGGATCATCGCGATGCTGCGGCAGGGGCACTACGGTTTCGAGCAGATCAGGCCGGTGCTCGAGGGGCTGCGGCGCACGGGGAGCCCAGAGGCCCTGCGCGCCGCGGTGGCCGAACGACGCGCAGCGCACGACCGGCGGAGCCGCGACATGCTGCGCGGCGGGTCACTCCTGGACGCCTACCTCTCGCGGGAGGGCTGATCCTCCCCGCCTCCGGAGGGGAGGACTAGGCGCCGGCGCGGTGGAACTCGACCTCGCTGATCTCGCTCGAGTACGACGAGTCGTCCCCGGACAGCTTGGTGATCCACAGCAGCACGTGCTCGACGGGCTGGCTCCCGTCCAGCGACACCGGCGTGCGGCCGCTCCCCAGCGTGGCCTCGGTGATCTTCTCCGTCTCCGACAGCGGGGCGTCGGCCGACGGGGCCGAGCGGACCTCGATCACGGTGCCGCGGCTCCGCGACTCGATCGTGAGCTCGGACAGCTGCACCGCCGACGCGAACGACACCATGATCCCGATGCCGGGGCGGTACACCGGGAACTGCTGGTAGTACGTGGAGGTGTTCCAGGCGGTGGCCGGATCGTGGTCGATGATCCGGGTGGCCCGCTCGGCGTTGTCGGGATCGCCGCCCTTGTCGTAGACCTCCACGGCGAGGCCGCCGACCGCCGGCCCGGCCGGCGCCGGTACGACCTGCGGCTGCCCCTGCTCGGGCTGGACCGGCTCGCCCTCGACGACGATCGGCGGACCGCCGCTCTCGACGAACATGTCGCCGAGCTGAACGCCGAGGTAGCCGAGGACCATGAGGACAGCGGCGCCGAGCGCCGTGAGCGCGATCGTCATCTTGCGGCGGCGCTGCGGGTCGGGAGGGCTGATGGTGCGGCCGCGGTCCTGCCAGACGTCCTCCGGCGAGGACGGAACACCGTCGTGGGCCGGCGGGAACAGCGCCATCCTGTCGTCCTCGGCCACCACCTCGGTGAGCAGGCGCTGCACCGCTGCGGCGGTGTGGACGTGCCCCGGCGCGCCGTCGGGCCCGAGGGTGCCACTGGTGAGCGTGTCGAGCTCGACCGGCACGCCGGGCCGCAGCTCGGACGGGGGCAGCAGCGCCCCGCCCGCAGTGCGCTCCGCGGCGGCCAGCCCGGCGCGGGCGGCATCGGCGGAGGACAGCGGCCAGTGGCTGGTGAGCAGCGTGTAGAGCACGGCGCCGAGGCCGCGGACGTCGTCGGCAGGCGTGACGTCCGATCGGGGCATCGCGAAGCAGAGCTGGGCGCGGCCGTCCGGGGTGATCCGGACGCGCTGCGGGTGGTCGCAGCCGAGCACGAGGCCGTGCCGGTGGGCGGCCTCCGCGGCGGCGGCCAGCGGCGCGACGGCGCGGGCGGCGGCGAGCGGCTTGACCAGGCCGTCGGCCACCACCTCGCCCAGGCTGCGCCCGGGGACCCACTCGGTGACCGCGGCGCCCAGCACGTCGTCGGGCACGCTCGCGGCGCCCGGCGTGAGCACGTCGAGCAGCCGGGCGCAGCCGTTGTGCTCGAAGCTGCCGGAACGCAGCGCCCGCACCACCATCTGCTCCGCACGGGCCACGTCGGTCAGGTCGTCGTCGAACACCGCCCCGGGTGCCGGGCGCCGCAGCACGGTGACGGCGACGTCGCGGCGCAGGATCGTGTCCTCGGCCCGCCAGAACTCCGCGCACGCGGCGGGGTCGGTGCCGACGCGGGTGCGCAGCCGGTAGCGGCTTGCCAGCAGGCTGCCGGCGATGGTGCCCGACGGCACCGGCGGCACCGCGGGCGCGGTGGGGAGGTCGGTGGCCGGCGCGGTGCGCACCGTGGGCTGCTCGGCATCCTGCTCGGCCGGGCGGTCGTCCGTGCGTTGCTGTTCGGGGACGCGCGGTGCGGTGTCCCCCGGGGCGGCCGTGTCGTCGGCCGACTCGCCGGGCGCGGCGGCACCGGAAGGTGGGCTCGCCAACTCACTCACCGCTCCGCCCTCCCCGGCATTCGCGAACCACACCTCGCCCGGGGCTGAGCCTACGTCAGCGGTGGTTGCCGCGCCGAGGCTTCCCCCTGTCGACGATCCGTTCGAGTCGCTTCAGGACGACACCGACCTCACGTACTCCTATCAGCCGCATGACCAGCACCGTTACCGGTCCACCCAGGACCACAGCGATACCCAGCTCGGCCCACGCCCTGGCGAGCGGGGCCAGCGTGGCGAGGGGGCCTGCGGCCAGCAGCGCGATCACCCCTGCGGCGAGCAGCATCCCCGCTGCGGCAGCCAGCACCACACGACCTGCTGTGGCGAGCACCACACCCGTCGGCACCCCGCCGAGCATTCGCCTCAGGATCAGCTGGCCGATCACCGCACCCACCACGAACGCGGCGCTGTTGGCGGCCGCGAGGCCGAGCACGACGTCCTCGGGGGCGAGCAACGCCGCGCAGGCGAGCATCAGCGGGATCTTCGTCGCCACTACGCAGAGCTGCACGAACGTCGCCGTGCGGTGGGCCGTGAGTGCGTAGAACACGCGCGCCTGCAGCATCGTGAAGGCGAAGGGCAGCAACCCGAACGCCGACACCGCGAGCGCGGCACCGAGCCGGGCGGCGCCGTCGAGGTTGCCCGGACGCAGGCCGAAGAGCGCGACGCCCACCGGGGTGCCGAACACCGTGAGCAGCACCGAGATCGGCACCAGCAGCACCGAGGCGAGCTTGCCGCCCAGCCCGAGGTCGGCCGCGACGTCGCCGGTGCGGCCCTCGGCCGCGGCCCGCGACATGCGCGGCATGAGCGCGGTGAGCAGCGACACCCCGAGCACGCCGTAGGGCACCTGCAGGAGCAGCCACGCGTTCGTGTAGATCGCGAACGCCCCGGCGTCGGACCCGGTGGCCACCCGCGTGGTGACGATCAGGCCGGCCTGCCCGATCAGCACGTAGGCCACCGCCCACGCGCCGAGGCCCGCCGCCTTCGTCAGGCGAGGATCCCAGCCCCACAGCGGGCGGTAGGAGAAGCCGACGCGGCGTGCGGCGGGCAACAGCACGAGCGTCTGCGCGGCGATCCCGAGCGTGGTGCCGACGCCCAGCACGAGCAGACGGGCGCCCTCGGGCACGACGAGGTAGACGCCCACCACGGCGAGCACGACGACGTTGTTCAGCACCGGTGCCCAGCCGAACGCGCCGAACGAGCCGCGGCTGTTGAGCACGGCGCCGAGCAGCGCCCCCAGGCCGTAGAAGAAGATCTGCGGCAGGAGCATGTAGGCGAGCGTGGTGGCGAGCTGCGGGTCGGCCGTGGAGCTCGCCTGCCCGCCCAGGTAGAGCTGGGTCAACAGTGGCGCGGCGAGCATCCCGGCCGCAGTGGCGAGCAGCAGCGCCGCGCCGGCGATGGTGATCAGCTTGCGGGTGTAGGCATCGCCGCCGTCGGGATCCTCGCGCTGGGCCCTGACCAGCAGCGGGATCATCATGCTGCTCAGGGCGCCACCGATGAGCAGCTCGTAGACGATGTTGGGCAGGGTGTTGGACAGCGTGTAGGAGTCGTTGAGCACGGTGGCGCCGAGCACCGTGAACAGCGCGACCTGCCGCAGGAAGCCGGTGATCCGGCTGGCCAGGCTGCCCAGCGCCATCAGGCTGCTGGACCGGCCGAGCGACGGTTCGGCGCGCGGCGCGGGCACGATCGGGATCCGCTCGGTGATCGCGTCGTCCGGCGCCGGGTCGGTCACGGGCTCGGGACGCGCGGCGGGCCAGGGGGCGGGCGCTCGCCGCGGTGCCGCACCGCCGGGAGGCGGTCCGTGACGGCCAGCGGGTCCGGGAACGGGTCGCCGGTGTGGTGGGAACGCGGGCCCGGCGGCGCCTCCGGGAGGGGCGGCGGGGGCGGGCCCGATCCGGGCGGTGGGTTCCGTGGTTCCCCACGGATCCGGCGCACGATCCGATGGCCGGCCAGCACCACGAGGAGGATGCCCGCGCTCGCCGTCAACCACACCGTGATGGTGCCGTAGGCGGTGGAGCGCACCCGCAACCGGCTCGGCTGCCCGAGCAGTTCGCCGTCGGGTGTACGCACCGCCGCCTGCACGCTGAACTGACCGGACCTGATCACCTCCGCGCTCACGCGCACCTGGCGCCTGCCCAGCGGAGGCACCTCCTGCGGCTCGATGGGGGCCACGCGCAGGCCGGAGGAGGGCAGGATCTCCACGTCCACCCGCATGGTGACCGGGAGGCCGTTCGCCACCGTGATCAGGATCGGCGCGTCCGACGTGCCGAGCGAGTACGGGCCGGGCGGCTCGAGCACGCGGATCGAGCCCCGGAGCACCGCCACCCGGTCGGCCATCTCCGTCGCGGCGGATTCGGCGGCCTCCGGACGGGTCCGCCACGCCGACGACAGCGGACGCAGGAGACCGCGCCGCAGGGGCGTGAAGGCCTCCTCCGGGCTCACGCCGACGCCGGAGTTCGGTACGGCGGCGGAGGCCAGATCCGCGATGTCCGCGGCGGTGGTGCGGAGCGTGTCGACCGCGGGCCCGGTCACCTCACGGCCCCCGACGTGCAACGGGTAGATGATCGGTAGCGCCGCCGCACCCGTCGGCGGCCCGACGGCCAGTACGCCGTCGAGCCCGCGCGGCACGATCCGCCCGACGTCGAGCAGCTGGTCCACGGCGCCGAACAGCGCGTCCGCGGCGGGACCGTCGGCCGTCCACTGGTGCGGCGGGGCGAGCACGAGCGGCCCACCCGCGGGCGCCGCGACGTCCCCCGGCTCCTGGGTGCGGAACGCGAGCGCGCCGATGAGGTCCTGGGTGGAGAGCGGGCTCGCGGTGCCTGCCGGGCTGACCGACGGGGCCGAGCCGCTGCGCACCGCACCCAGGTCTCCGCCGGGTACGTCCGGGAGGCCGGCCGCCGCCCGGGTGAGCAGCGGATCGGTCAGCACCGTGAACTGGGCGCGCTGCCCACCCGCGATCGGGAGAACGCCCGAGTTGCGCGTCGTCCGCCCTTGCTCGACGGCGTCCGCCGCGAGCAGCAGCGAACGGCCCTCCGCCCTGGCGGCCATCGCGAGCGTCTCGTCGTCGACCGCGCCTTCGACCGGCCAGGTGACGTCCGGCACGACCTGTGTCTGGAGGATCTCCTGCAGCACCTGCCGGCCGTCGGTGATCGCCGAGGTGGCGAGATCGGCCATGCCGGCCCGCGTGAGCGCGACCAGATCGGCGTCGGCGTACGGCAGCGCGACCACGCAGCCCTCACGCGCCACCGACGCGAGCTGGTCGAGCCACTGGCCCGCCACCGCCCCGCCGGTGCCCGGCACCGGGTTGCCGTCCGGACCGACGACCCGGTAGCCGTTCGGGCTCCGCATCAGGGCCGCGGTCTCCACCAGGTCCGGGTCGACCGCGAGGCACGTCGCCTCGCGCACCCGGGAATCCGCGGGCGCGTTGCGGGCGAGCGCGGCGACGAGCCCGCCGAGGCGCCCGTCGGGAGCGAAGGAGGCCGCCAGGTAGTCGTCGGTGAGCAGCGTGGGCTCACCTGGGACCGTGGCGAGCCGGCGCGGGGTGTCGGCGATCGGAACGAGCAGCGCGAACGGGGTGGCCCCGCCGGTGGTGGCCGGCGGCACCTGGTCGGGAGAGGCCGGGTCCGGCGGCAGCGACAGCACCGGGAGGAGCATCCGCGCCGCGGCGAGCCGCGCGCGCGCCCCGTCCCCCGGCGACCCGTTGACGTTCACGAGCAGCTCGTGCACACCGGTGGCGTTCAGCGCGAGGCTGGTCTCGGGTGATCCGCGCAGCGGGAGGGTCAGCCGTACGGGCAGCTGCGCACCGGGCGCGAGCTCGCCCGGGAGCGGCATGAACTGGGGGGTGACCGCGTCGGTACGGGCCGTGCCGTCCAGCGCGTCCCGCAGCGCACCCTCCGTCTCGAGCGGGTTGCCGCGCTGCACCCGGATCGTCAGGTCGCGCACCGGGACCTCGCCGGTGTTGGTGAGCGTGCCGACCACCACGAGGTCGCGGGTCCCGCCGGTCGTGACCACCCGTGGGGACATCTCCTGGAGCTCCAGCCGCAGCGGACCGTCCGCCACCTGCCCCGGTGCCGCGGGAGCCGCGGCCGCACCGGGGACCGGGCCGGGGCCGAACAGCCCGGCCAGCGTCAGCAGGGTGATCGCGACAAGGGTCGCGACCGGCTTCACGCGGACTCCTCCAGCAGCTCGGTGGCTCGCCTGATCAAGCGGCGTTCGTCGGCGTAGGCGAGGCGGTCCTCGAGCTCGTCGAGCGGCACCCACGCCACCTCGGCGACCTCGACGTCGTCGTCGGACAGCTCCCCGCCGAGCGCCTGCAGCAGGAAGTGGTGGACCGTCTTGTGGACGCGGCGGTCCTCGGCGACGAACCAGAAGTCGATCGTGCCGAGCGGTGCGACCACGCGGCCGATGATGCCGGTCTCCTCCTCGACCTCGCGCACCGCCGCCTCCTCGGCCGTCTCACCGGCCTCGATGTGGCCCTTGGGCAGCGACCACAGCAGACGCCCCCTGCGGTCGAGGCGGCCGATCACCGCGGCCGCGCCGGTGGCGTGGTCGACGACGAGCCCGCCGGCCGACGTCTCGTCGACCGTGCGCAGCCGTCTGCGGCGTTCGGCCGGACGACCCCCGCGACGCCCCCCGGAGCGGCCGCGGGATGAGGACATGTGGGGATCGTAACGAGCGCGGGGCGTTGAACGCCGCCGCGAGCCGCGTGCCGTGTCCCGGCCGAACGGCGTCCGCTGCGCCCCCGCCCGCTCGCCACCCCGTCCTCGTCGCCCCCCTCGACGGCTACGCATAGACTGGCGCGCCGTGTCTGCACCCGCCACGGCATCCGGCGCCGCGCCCCCCGAGCTTCTCCGAGCCCAGGAGAATGCGGTCGTGCAGATGGTCACGGTCGGCCCCGTCGCCGAGGAGCTCGCAAGCCGGTTCGCCGATGCCGGCCACCGGCTCTACCTGGTCGGCGGCAGCGTCCGGGACGCGCTCATCGGCCGCGAGGTGTCCGACCTGGACTTCACCACGGACGCCCGGCCCGAGGAGATCCTCGACGTCGTCCGCGGCTGGACCGACGCCGTCTGGGACACCGGCATCGCCTTCGGCACGGTCGGGGCCCGCAAGCGCGGCACCACCGTCGAGATCACGACGTTCCGCGCCGACGCCTACGACCGCGTCTCCCGAAACCCGATCGTGCGTTTCGGTGACTCGATCGAGGACGACCTCGTGCGGCGGGACTTCACCGTCAACGCGATGGCGGTGGAGCTCACCGGCCCGGAGCGGCGGTTCGTCGACCCGTACGGCGGGCTCGCCGCGCTCTCCGCCGGCACCCTCGACACGCCCGCCGCCCCGGAGGACTCCTTCGCCGACGACCCGCTGCGGATGCTGCGGGCCGCCCGGTTCGTCTCGCAGCTCGGACTCACCCCGGCTCAGCGGGTTGTCGTCGCAATGACGAACATGGCGGACGAGCTGGACCGCATCACGCGCGAGCGCGTGCAGGCCGAGCTCAGCAAGCTGATCCTCGGCACGCACCCGCGGCGCGCCATCGAGCTGATGGTCGACACCGGGCTGTGCGAGCACGTGCTCCCCGAGGTCCCCGCCATGCGGCTCGCGATCGACGAGCACATGCAGCACAAGGACGTCTACACGCACTCTCTCGTGGTCATGGAGCAGGCGATCGACCGCGAGACCGACGGACCCGACCTCGTGCTGCGGCTCGCCGCGCTGCTGCACGACATCGGCAAGCCCGACACGCGGCGCAAGGAGCCGGACGGCCGCGTGAGCTTCCACCACCACGAGGTGGTCGGGGCGAAGATGGTGCGCAGGCGGCTGCGTGAGCTGAAGTACCCCAAGGCGATCGTGGACGACGTCGCCCAGCTCGTGTTCCTGCACCTGCGCTTCCACGGCTACTCGGGCGGCGAGTGGACCGACTCCGCGGTCCGCCGCTACGTCACCGACGCAGGCCCGCTGCTCGAGCGGCTGCACAAGCTCGTGCGCTCGGACTGCACCACCCGCAACCGCAGGCGGGCCGCTGCGCTGCAGCGCAGCTACGACTCGCTCGAGGAGCGGATCGCCAGCCTGCGCGAGAAGGAGGCGCTCGACGCCATCCGGCCCGACCTGGACGGGAACGAGATCATGCGGCTGCTGGGCGTCCCACCGGGCCCGCAGGTCGGCAGGGCCTACAAGCACCTGCTGGCCCTGCGCATGGAGCGCGGTCCGCTCTCCCGCGAGGAGGCGGAAGCCGAGCTGCGCGCGTGGGCGGCCGACAATCTGGGCTGAGCGCGTCCGCACGCGGGCGAGTTGGCCGCCGTCGCGCGCGGGGTGCCGGGAACGGCGCGCCCGAGCCGCGCATTACATGATCAAGTCGAAAACACGGGTCTCGGATCGGGGTCGAACACCCATGGTGTCGACATGATCATGCACATCATGGGTCCGGAGCCCTCCGGGCCCTGACGCTGAAAGTCAGGAAAGTGGCTTCGCTGACATCGCGTCGAGCCGGCGGCCGCGGCGCAGCTGCATGTCGTGGCCCAGGTAGCCGAGCACGTACAGCAGGGCGGCCGTGCCGAACAGCCACGGCGCGGCACCGTCCGGCGGGCTGAGCAGGGCAGCCGCGGCCACCGCCAGTACGTACCCGAGGTTGAACACGATGTCGTAGAGGGCGAACACCCGCCCGAGCACTTCGTCGCGCACCTCGCCCTGCACGGCGGCGTCGGCGCAGAGCTTCACGATCTGGCCGGTGAGCCCCAGTACGAACGCGGCCACCATCACGATGGGCAGCGAGAGCAGCGCGGCAAGGGTGAGCTGCGTGACCGTGGCGACCACGAGCGACACCCGCACCGTGCGCGGCCGTCCCCACCTGCGCACCATCCACGGGGCGAGCAGCGCCGCCGTGCCCAGCCCGGCCGCGGCGAGCACGACCGCCTCGCCCAGGCCGGCCATGCCGGCGCGCAGCGGGCCGGCATCGGTGAAGGCGTAGCGGAACAGCAGCAGCGAGAGCAGCGTCGAGACGCCGAACGCGAGCCGGTGCGTCCCCAGCGCCAGGAACGACGCCGCCACCGACGGGGTGGCGATCGTCGCCCGTGCCCCGTCGGCGAAACCGTGCAGCACGCTGCCCGCCGTCGACCGGCGGCCATCGGTGCGGTCGGGTCCGAGCCTGCCGCGGCGGAACCCGGCCGCCAGCACCGCCGCCGTCAACGAGCCGGCGATCCCGATCAGCGTCACCGCGCCCGAGCCCGCGTCGCCCGTGCCGACGAGCTCGCGCAGCCCGATCGCCGTCGCCCCGCCGATGGCGGCTGTCGCGGCGCCCGCGGTGACGGCGAAGGTGTTGGCCTCCACCAGGTGCCGGCGCGGCACGACGTGGGGCAGTGCGACCGACAGCGCGGCGAGCACGAACCGGTTCACCCCGGCCGCGGCCAGTGCGGGCAGGTACAGCGCCACGCCGGACGCGCCGGACATCACCACGGCCGCGACGACCACCACGAGCGCCGCGCGGACGACGTTGGCACCCATGAGAACCCGCTTGCGGTCCCAGCGGTCGATGAGCGCGCCCGCGAACGGCCCGATCAGCGAGTACGGCAGCAGCAGCACGGCGAGCCCGGCCGCCACGGCGATCGGGTCGGCCTGCCGCTCCGGGTTGAACAGCACGGCCCCGCCCAGCGCGGCCTGGAACATGCCGTCGCCCCACTGCGTGGCGAAGCGCACGGCCAGCAGCCGGCGGAAGCCCCGGGTGCGCACTAGCCGGACGAGGCCGAGGCGCACGTGCGGCGTCGCGCCGGAGACCTCGGCGGCGGCGGACGGCAGCCCGGGTCCCGATGACGGCACGGCTGGAGGCTACTGCGCCGAGCGGGGTGCGACGATGGGCGCGTGGTGGACGAGCGCTCCCGTTCTGGTTCGGCTCCCGGTTCGGAGGTGGCGCCAGGCACGTTGTTGGTGGCGGCTCCCGGACTGCTCGACCCCCACTTCCGGCGCACTGTGATCTACGTCATCGAACACCGTCCGCGGGGCACCCTCGGCGTCGTCCTCAACCGCCCGAGCGAGGTCACGGTGCGCGACGTCCTCCCGTCGTGGGCGCCGCTGTCGTCGCAGCCGCCCGCGGTCTTCGTCGGAGGGCCGGTGGAGAGCGAGACGGCACTGTGCCTCGCGGCCGTGCGAACCGGCCAGGACCCGGGCGCGGTCGACGGGCTGATCACGGTGCGCGGCCCGGTGGCGCTCGTCGACCTCGACTCCGACCCGGCCGCGATCGCGCCGAGGCTGCGCGGCCTGCGCGTGTTCGCCGGCTACTCGGGCTGGGACGCCGGGCAGCTCGCGGGTGAGATCGAGCGGGGCGACTGGATCGTCGTGCCCGCGATCCCGGACGACGTGCTGGCCCGCCACGACGGGCGCCTGTGGGGGCACGTGCTGCGCCGGCAGGGCATGCCGCTGGCGCTGCTCGCGACCTACCCGCTGGACCTGAGGAACAACTAGAGCGCTCCAGCTGTCGGTCGCTGTGCCCGTGCGTGGAGGGCTTCCGCGGGAGGCGGGCACTGGCGTCGTCGTGATCGACGGGTAGTCGGGGGGATCTGACCCCGGTTCGCGCGCCGAGCCCACCGGAACCCCGCCCGACCGGACCGACTCGACGGGACCCGATCGAGGGGCGACGGGCTCAGGCCCGGCGGCTGCCCCGAGCTGCGGCCACGGCCTCACCGGCCGGGATGCTCATGATCCGAACTGTCGGTTGCCCATGACCATGAGCACCCGCCACCGCAGATCATGAGCGCCAAGATCGCAAGTATCGGTTGCCCATGGCTGTCACCACAGCCATGGCCAACCGTTCAGAGCTGCTGCTGGGCCCCGGCCGCCGCGGTGCGGCAGCCGGCGACGAGGTCGCAGCCCGCGCACGTCCCGCCGCACACCGACGGGCCGGGCTCCGGCGGCGGCACGGCAGCCGCCGCGCGATCTCCCGCCACACCCCCGACCCCGGTGAGGACGAAGGCCGCGACCGCGCTCACCACGACGAGGGTCCAGCCGAGCAGGCCGGTGGCTCCTGCCAGCAGTGCGCCGCCGCCTGCGACGGACACGGCGCCCGCCGCGCCGAGCGGGGCCGCCGCCACCTGGTTGGCCACGGCGAACGCGGCGTCGGAGCGCAGGCTCGCAGCCGTGCGCACCCCTGCCCAGCGGTTGCGCCTCAGCTTCCGGCGCAGTCCGAGGATCGCGATCGTGAGCAGCGCGGCACCGAGCACGACGAGCAGGGCACCCAGGGTGAGGCGGACGGGGAGCGGCACGACGAACAGGCTACGCGGTGCTCATGGCCTCCGCTCCGCTTCGGCGGCTCGCGCCCGCACGCTCGCTGTACCCGATCGCGCAGGCCGGACCGCCGGCGCTACCCTGGTCACGTGGCCCGCCGACTTCTTCTCGAGGCCGCGCCGCACTGAGCGTGTCACACACGCTACGGCGCGGCCGACCCCTTCTGCCTCGAGCAGGGGGGTCTTCTGGTTTTCGGGCCCCCACGGACTTCCCAGGAGCGGGACATGAGCACGGACACGACCGCAGCCGCGTCGGAGCGCGCCGAGGCACCCGGCAACGAGGGTGCCCCGCTGTTCCGCTACGGCGCCGCGCTGGCCGCGCAGATCGAGCGTCGGTGGCAGGACCGGTGGGAGAGCGAGGGCACGTTCCACGCGCCCAACCCGTCCGGGCCATGGGCTGATCCCACCCGCCTGGATCCCGAGGCCACGGGGCGCGAGAAGGTCTACCTGCTGGACATGTTCCCGTACCCGTCCGGCGCGGGGCTGCACGTCGGCCACCCGCTGGGCTTCATCGGCACCGACGTGCTGGGCCGCTACCTGCGGATGAACGGCCGCACCGTGCTGCACGCCATGGGCTTCGACGCGTTCGGGCTGCCCGCCGAGCAGTACGCGGTGCAGACCGGCACGCACCCGCGGAAGACCACCGAGGAGAACATCAAGCGCTACAAGGCGCAGCTGCGCCAGCTGGGCCTGGCCCACGACGAGCGCCGCTCGGTGGCCACCACCGACGTCGAGTTCTACCGCTGGACGCAGTGGATCTTCCTGCAGATCTTCAACAGCTGGTACGACGAGAAGCAGCAGAAGGCCCGGCCCATCGCCGAGCTGGAGGCCGAGTTCGCGCGGGACGAGCGCCGGACGCCGGATGGCCGCGGTTGGTGCGAGCTGACGCGGGCCGAGCAGCGCAGCGTGATCGACGGCTACCGGCTGGCCTACATCTCCGAGGCGCCGGTGAACTGGTGCCCCGGTCTGGGCACGGTGCTGGCCAACGAGGAGGTCACCGCCGACGGGCGCAGCGAGCGGGGCAACTTCCCCGTGTTCCGCCGCAACCTGAAGCAGTGGATGATGCGGATCACGGCCTACGCCGACCGCCTGATCGACGACCTGGACCGGCTGGACTGGCCGGACTCGATCAAGACGATGCAGCGGAACTGGATCGGTCGCTCCGCGGGCGCGCAGGTCCGCTTCCCCGTCGACGGCGCGGAGATCGAGGTCTTCACCACCCGGCCGGACACGCTGTTCGGCGCCACGTACATGGTGCTGGCGCCCGAGCACCCGCTGATCGACACGATCGTCCCCGAGCGGTGGCCCGACGGCGTCGACTCCCGGTGGACCGGCGGAGCGGCCGGACCGCGGGAGGCGATCGGTGCGTACCAGGAAGCCGCATCGCGCAAGTCCGAGCTGGACCGCCAGGAGAACAAGGAGAAGACCGGCGTCTTCACCGGCGCGTACGCCATCAACCCGGTGAACGGCGAGCGGATCCCGGTCTTCGTCGCCGACTACGTGCTGATGGGCTACGGCACCGGCGCGATCATGGCCGTTCCCGGGCAGGACCAGCGCGACTGGGACTTCGCCCAGGCCTTCGGCCTGCCGATCGTGCGCACCGTCCAGCCCAGCGAGGGCTGGGACGGCGAGGCGTACACCGGTGACGGTCCCGCGATCAACTCGGCCAACGACGAGATCAGCCTGAACGGCATGGGCGTCGCCGAGGCGAAGCAGGCCATCACCGGGTGGCTGGCCGCGCGCGGAGCGGGCGAGGCCGTCGTGCAGTACAAGCTGCGCGACTGGCTGTTCTCCCGCCAGCGGTACTGGGGTGAGCCGTTCCCGATCGTGTGGGACGAGGACGGCCCGGTCGCGCTGCCCGCCGACCAGCTGCCGGTCGAGCTGCCCGACGTCGACGACTACTCCCCCAAGACCTACGACCCGGACGCCGCCGACACCGAGCCGGAGCCGCCGCTGTCGCGTGCCACCCAGTGGGTCGAGACCGACCTGGACCTGGGTCCCGCCGACGGCAACAGGGGGCTGCAGCACTACCGCCGCGAGACCAACACCATGCCCCAGTGGGCCGGCTCGTGCTGGTACCCGATCCGGTACCTGGACCCGGAGAACCACGAGCGGTTCGTCGACGCCGACGTCGAGCAGTACTGGATGGGCAAGGACCCGTCGCGGCCGGGCGACCCCGGTGGCGTCGACCTGTACGTCGGCGGCGTCGAGCACGCCGTGCTGCACCTGCTGTACGCCCGGTTCTGGCACAAGGTCCTGTACGACCTGGGCCACCTGAGCTCGGAGGAGCCGTTCCGCAGGCTGGTCAACCAGGGCTACATCCAGGCCTACGCCTACACCGACGCCCGCGGTGCCTACGTCCCGGCCGAGGAGGTGGTCGAGGACGAGGAGGGGCGTTTCACGTGGAACGGTCAGCCGGTGCGGCGCGAGTACGGGAAGATGGGCAAGTCGCTGAAGAACGTGGTGACGCCCGACGAGATGTGCGACCGCTACGGCGCCGACACCTTCCGCTTGTACGAGATGTCCACGGGCCCGCTGGAGGTCTCCCGGCCCTGGTCCACCCGTGACGTGATCGGTTCGCACCGGTTCCTGCAGCGCGTCTGGCGCAACCTGGTGGACGAGCAGACCGGCGCGGTCCGCGTCACCGAGGACGAGCCCGACACCGAGACGCTGCGGGTGCTGCACAGGGTGATCGCCGGCGTGCACAGCGACTACGCCGCGCTGCGCTACAACACGGCTGCGGCCAAGCTGATCGAGCTGAACAACCACCTGACCAAGGTCTACGGCACGGTCGGCGTGCCCCGCTCCGTCGCGGAGCCGCTGGTGCTGATGATGGCGCCGCTGACGCCGCACATCGCGGAGGAGCTGTGGTCGTTGCTGGGCCACGAGGGCTCGCTGGCCTATCACTCGTTCCCGGTGGCCGACGAGCAGTACCTGGCCGCAGACACCGTCGAGTACCCGATCCAGATCAACGGCAAGGTGCGCTCGCGCGTCACGGTGGCGGCCGACGCCACGGCCGATCAGGTGGAGGCCGCCGCGTTGGCCGACGAGAAGGTCGTCGCCGCGCTGGCCGGCCGGGCGCCCCGCAAGGTGATCGTGGTGCCCGGCCGACTGGTCAACGTGGTGATCTGAGGTCGGTCACCGGGTCAACCAGCGGCCGAACCAGCGCTGGATCCGAGGCAGTACGCCCCAGACCACGGTCGCGGTCATGATCGGCACGACCACGATGAAGCGCACGGCGGCCGGGAGCTCGTGCACGACCGGATCCGTCAGCGTGACGATGACGAGGATCAGCGGGTAGATCGCGCAGGTCAGCAGCACCCACATCTTCCAGCGTCGCGGGGCGGTGGAGGTGGGCTGCTCGCGCAGCGGGGTCGTCGGCATGTCCCCACGGTGCGCGCGCGGACGCGAGCCGTTCAGGGCGCGCCGTTCCTGGTTGCGGCCTCGGTGGCAGTCGCAGGGCCACCCACGACCGTTGCGTCGCTGGGACGATGGTCGTCGTGAGCTCGACAGCGCTTGCCGCCTTCCTGCGGGCCCGCCGGGCCCGGATCCGCCCCGAGGACGTCGGGTTGCCCGGTGGCGTGGGACTGCGGCGCACCCCCGGCCTTCGACGGGAGGAGCTGGCCGCGCTCGCGGGAGTGAGCGTCGACTACTACATCCGGCTGGAACAGGGCAAGGAGACGAACCCGAGCAGCGCGGTGCTCGGCGCGCTGGCCGGCGCGTTGCGGCTCGACGACGAAGCGCGGTCCCACCTGTTCGCGCTCGCCGACCACGTCGCCAGGCGCAGGCGGGTGCACCGCCCGCCGGACCGCGCGGTCACAGCGAGCATGCGGCTGCTCCTGGAGAACCTGCGCCCGTGCCCGGCACTGCTGCTGAGCCGCACCAGCGATGTGCTCGCCGCCAATCCCGAGGGCCTCGCGCTCTACCACGGTCTGGTCGAGTGGCCGCCCGGCCGGAGGAACACGATCCGCTACATGTTCCGGCATCCGGGGGCGCCTGCGCTGTTCGGGGACTGGCGGTCGTCGGCGGCGGGAGCGGTTGCGGACCTGCGCACGGTGCTCGCCACCGACCCGGACGCGCCCGACGTCGCCGCGCTGGTCGAGGAACTGTCGGCGGTGAGCCCGGAGTTCGCCTCGCTCTGGGAGCGCCACGACGTCCGTCGCAAGAGCGGCGCGCAGAAGGTCTTCCACCACCCGGCGGTGGGGACGCTCTCCCTGGTGTGGGAGGTGCTGCGCTCGGGTGACGGCAGTACCCGGCTCACCGTCCACCAGGCTGCACGGGGCACGCCGGACCACGACGCGCTCTCGCTGTTGGCGATCGCCGCCGACGCCGCCCGGTAGCTCTCAGGCGCCCTTCTCCTTCTTGCCGAGCGCGCCCGCGACGAGGACCGCGGCCCAGATCCCGAGCGGGATCGCGGGCCAGAACGAGTGCAAGGAGCCGGACAGCAGTGAGGTGCCGCCCCAGATGGCGATCATGATGATCGCGCCGCCCAGCCACTCGCGCCACTCGTTCGTCCACTTGCGGTGCTCGAGGGCCGCGGCCGGCTGCGCGACGGCGGGCACCGTGACCGGTGGGAGATCGGCGGTGATGGGCTCGAGCTCGCCGTAGGTGGTTGCGGCGTACGCCGAGCGCACGCGGTCGTCGTACTCGGAGAGATCGAGCCGGCCCTCGTCGAGCGCGATCCGCAGCCGCTCGGCCGTGGCAGCGCGGTCGGCATCGGAGATGCGCATGCGGCTGCGGTCGGCGTCGGGGCTCACGAGCCCGATCGTACGAGCGACGGCCGGGCCGGGCATCGATCCTTCGGCGGACCTCGTGGGTCAGATCCGGCGGGCGGAGTTGAACTTCATCCGGCCCATGTCGGAGATCTTGACCGGGCTCTTCCGGGTGCTGGCGTGCACGACCTTGCCGTCGCCGATGTAGATGCCGACGTGGCTCACCGGCTTGTAGAAGAACACGAGGTCGCCGGGCTGCAGCTCGCCGCGCGAGACGGGCGTGCCGACCTTCGACTGCGCTCGACTGGTGCGCGGCAACGACTTGCCCGCCTTCTTGAACGCCCACGAGACGAGGCCGGAGCAGTCGAAGGCGTTCGGGCCGCTCGCCCCGTACCGGTACGGGGAGCCGACCTTGCTCATTGCGTGGTCGACGGCTGCGGCCCGCGTTGCAGCGGCTGCCGCACCGGCAACGGCGGGCTCGGCGAGCACGGGCGCACTCTGGACGACCGGGGTGACGGTCACCGCGACGGGGGCGGCGGGAGCGGCCTCGGCGGCGCCGGGGAGCACGGCGAAGACGGAGGCGGCGGCAGCGGCGGTGGTCACGACGGCGGCGCGAACCGCGAGAGCGGGGAGGTGCTTGGGCACGGGGTGGTCCTCGGGGTAGCACCGACGGACGGGTCCCGCGGGCCGGGGGAGCCCGCAGGAACCGACGGGATGCGTCCTGCACGGCCCCATCTCGCATCCGGGCCGTGCCACATCCCGCCTGTCCGGCGGTGACCCTGCGCCCGCCGCTCCCGTTGAGCGTCGGTGGCGCAGAGCCGTCCGGCAGATTACGAACGCATTTCAATGCCCAGTCATGACGAAGCTCTCAATTCATCGGTCGCTATCCGGTGAACCTGCTCACCGTCGATTGGGCCGAATAGGGCACGTTCCGGACGCGCGTACTGCTCCGTGACCGGGTTGATCTCCGCAGCATGGGTGACCTGCGGCACAAGATGTGACGAGATGCGTTCGTGATTGCATCAGACGAGTGAAGTTGCTTCCGGAATGGAACGGAGGCGGAGTTTTGGGAAAGGTTGTCGATCTGCAAACGAATCAGCCCCGGTCGTGGCGGTAGGGCCACGGCCGGGGCCGGATGGGGTGCCGGAGCCGGTGGAGGGGGTCAGCGCTCCCGTTCGCCGCGGATGAACTCCTCCACCGCCTGGCGGGCGACGTCGTCGCTGTACTGCTCGGGCGGGGACTTCATGAAGTAGCTCGCCGCGGAGAGCACGGGCCCGCCGATTCCCCGGTCCTTGGCGAGCTTGGCCGCGCGTACGGCGTCGATGATGATCCCCGCGGAGTTGGGTGAGTCCCAGACCTCGAGCTTGTACTCCAGGTTCAGCGGCACGTCGCCGAACGCCCTGCCCTCGAGCCGGACGTAGGCCCACTTGCGGTCGTCGAGCCACGCGACGTAGTCCGACGGCCCGATGTGGACGTTCTCCTTGCCGAGGTCGCGGTCGACCTGCGACGTGACCGACTGGGTCTTCGAGACCTTCTTCGACTCCAGCCGCTCCAGCTCCTTCATGTTCAGGAAGTCCATGTTCCCGCCCACGTTGAGCTGCATGGTGCGGTCGAGCTGCACGCCGCGATCCTCGAACAGCCGGGCGAGTACGCGGTGGGTGATGGTGGCGCCGACCTGGCTCTTGATGTCGTCGCCGATGATCGGCACGCCCGCGACGCGGAACTTCTCGGCCCACTCCGGGTCGGAGGCGATGAACACCGGCAGGGCGTTGACGAACGCGACGCCCGCGTCGAGGGCCGCCTGCGCGTAGAAGCGGTCGGCCGCCTCGCTACCGACCGGGAGGTAGGACACGACCACGTCGGCGCGGGTGTCGCGGAGCACCTGCGCGACGTCGACCGGCTCGTCGTCGGACTCGTCGATCGTCTCGCGGTAGAACCGGCCCAGCCCGTCGAGCGTGTGGCCGCGCTGCACCGGAACGCCGAGCGGCGGGACGTCGCAGATCTTGATCGTGTTGTTCTCGCTGGCCGAGATCGCCTCGGAGAGGTCGCGCCCGACCTTCTTGGCGTCGACGTCGAACGCGGCCACGAACTTGACGTCGCGCACGTGGTACCCACCGAAGTCGACGTGCATCAGGCCGGGCACGCGCGTGGCCGGATCGGCGTCCGCGTAGTAGTGCACGCCCTGCACCAGCGACGCCGCGCAGTTCCCCACGCCGACGACGGCGACACGGACCTCACTCATTGCGGCTCCTTCTCTCGTCTTCCTGGTCTGCGGGTTCCGCCTCGCCCTGCGCCGCGCGCTCGGTGGCGATCAGCTCGTTGAGCCACCGCACCTCCCGCTCGCAGGTGTCGAGGCCGAGCTGGTGGAGCTGCTGGGTGTAGTTGTCGATCTGCTCCCGCGCCCGGACGAGGGCCGCCCGCAGCCCTTCACGGCGCTCCTCGACCGCCCTCCTGCGGCCCTCGAGGATCCGCATGCGCGTCTCCGCGGGTGTGCGGGAGAAGAACGCGAGGTGGACGCCGAAGCCCTCGTCGTCCCACGCGTGCGGTCCGGCCTCGGAGAGCAGCTCGGCGAGGCGCTCCTTGCCCTCGGCTGTGATCCGGTACACACGACGGCTCCGCCGGGGCCACGCCCCGGGTTCCGGTGCCGGCTGCTCGGGGTCCTCGACGATCAGGCCGGCGCGGGTGAGGCGGCGCAGCGCCGGGTACAGCGACCCGTAGGAGAACAGCCGGAAGCCGCCCAGCCTCAGCCCGAGCTGCTTGCGCAGCTCGTAGCCGTGGACCGGGGCCTCCTGGAGCAGGCCGAGGATCGCCAGCTCGAGCACGACGACCTCACCTCCGTTGCCGCGCCGCGATACCACGTGCCGATAGCGCGAGGCAGTATATCGGGCCGATACATCATGGCGCAGTCCCGAGATCGGGCGCGGGTGATCCGCCGTAGATCGATCGGGCTGCCGGAGGCGTTCACGCGCGTTCGCGGGTGGGGTCCGCGTACCCTGACCGGGTGCGCACCCAGCGGCAGGTGGTCGACTACGCGTTGCAGCGCCGTGCGCTGCTCGCTGAGGTCCACTCCGG
The DNA here is from genome assembly GCF_007994075.1 of Pseudonocardia hierapolitana. Taxonomy (NCBI): domain Bacteria; kingdom Bacillati; phylum Actinomycetota; class Actinomycetes; order Pseudonocardiales; family Pseudonocardiaceae; genus Pseudonocardia; species Pseudonocardia hierapolitana. The sequence continues at coordinate 3,572,398 of NZ_VIWU01000001.1, forward strand.
TCGGGTCGGTGTCGCCGAGGTGTGCGACGCGAGCCCGTACCTGCTCCGAGCAGCGCGTTTCCACGGTGAGCCCACCGATCGCCAGTGCCCGGTCTGCCGCAAGGAGCGGCTCACGCAGGTCTCGTGGATCTTCGGTGACGAGCTCAAGCACGCCGCGGGATCAGCACGCAAGCCAGAGGAGATCGAGCAGCTGGCGAACGTCTACGCCGACTTCTCCGTGTACGTGGTGGAGGTCTGCCGCACCTGCAGCTGGAATCACCTCGTTCTGTCCTACGTGATGGGCACCGGCGACGCTCCCCACAGCCGCAGGTCCGACCGACGCAGGACCGCCGCCGAGTGACCGCAAACCCTTCCCCCGAACCCCCGGAGCAGCGGTGAGTGATCAGCGCGACCCCCGGTTCGACGCGCCGCGGGGCCGTCCCCGCAACCAGTACGGTGGCCCGCCGCCCCGGCCCGGTGGCCCGGGCGCGCCGCCCGGCGCGCAGCGCAGGCAGGGCCCGCCACCGGACCCCCGCGTTCCGCCGCAGCGCTACCGGGCCGACGGTCCGCCGCTCCAGGGCAGGCGGCCCCCGGGGTCCAGGCAGGCGGTCCCCCTGCTCACCCACGATGACGACGACGACCCCACCGCCATCGTGTCCGGTCACGGCCCCCGCACCGCGCCCGCGGATCGCCCCCGCCGACCCGCACCGGGCGGTCGCGGGCGCAAGAAGGTCTCGCCGTGGCGCCGCGTGCGCCGGATCTCCTACGTCGTGCTCGGACTGCTGCTGCTCGGCCCGTTCGTCGCGTTCGTCGTCGGCTGGTTCATCTTCCCGGTGCCGTCGTCGCAGGACGTGGCGCTCGCGCAGGTGGCCACCTTCAAGTTCGCGGACGGTGGGGACCTCGCCACCGTGCGCCCGGACAACGAGAACCGCATCGCGGTCACGCTCGACAAGGTCCCGAAGCACGTGCGCGACGCGGTGCTGTCCGCGGAGGACCGCTCCTTCTACTCGAACCCCGGCTTCGACTTCATGGGTATCGGCCGCGCGGTCTACAACCAGCTCACCGGCGGTGTCGGTGGTGGTTCCACCATCACCCAGCAGTACATCAAGGTCTCCACCGGCGAGGACGACTTCTCCCTCTGGCGCAAGTACAAGGAGGTCGTCCTCGCGGTCAAGATCTCCAGGGAGAAGACCAAGGACGAGATCCTCGAGAACTACCTCAACACGATCTACTGGGGACGAGGGGCGTCCGGCGTCCAGGCGGCGGCGCACGCGTACTTCAACAAGGACGTCGGGCAGCTGACGGTGTCGGAGGGTGCGATGCTCGCCGGCGTCATCCAGGCCCCGTCGCGTTGGGACCCCGCGAAGAACCCCGAGCGTTCGCAGGAGCGGTGGAACTTCGTGCTCGACGGCATGGTCGAGCAGGGATGGCTCGACCGGGCCGAGCGGGCCACGCAGACCTTCCCCGCGCTCCCGGAGGTCCAGGAGAACTCCGGCGGTGGCGTCCCCGACGACGACCGGTTCCACATCTACGAGCGCGCCCTCGCCGAGCTCGAGGCCAAGGGGGTAAGCCAGGACCTGATCGCGACCCGTGGCGTCACCGTCACCACCACGGTCCAGCAACCGCTGCAGGCCGAGGCCGTGGACGTCGTGAAGAAGCAGATGGCGCGGCAGCCCGACAACCTGCGCAGCGGCTTGGTCTCCATCGACCCGAAGACGGGGGCGATCCTCAGCTACTACGGCGGGACCAACGGGCTGGGCATCGACTACGCGGGCGAGGCCTTCCGCCAGCCCGGGTCGTCGTTCAAGCCCTTCGTGCTGGCCGCCGCGCTGGAGGGGAACGACGGCTTCGGCCTCGGAACCCAACTCGACGGCAGCGGACCACGGGCGTTCACCGGCCGGCCCGGCGTGGTGCGCAACGTCGAGGGCGTCAGCTGTGAACTGTGCGGCGCGAAGTACGCGATGACAGAGTCGATCAACACCTGGTTCTACGAGCTGGGCATCAAGGTCGGACCGGACAACGTCGCCAAGGCCGCCCACCAGGCCGGCATCCCGGACGACCTCCTGCCCAACCCGACCGGTGGTATCGCGCTGGGCGACAAGGAGGTGCACCCGGTCGACATGGCCTCCGCCTACGCCACGTTCGCCGCCGAGGGCGTCTACCACGAGCCCTACATCGTGTCGCGGGTCGAGGCCGCCGACGGTGAGGTCCTCTACGAGCACAGCGACGACACCGGACGGCAGGTGATGTCGCAGCAGGTCGCGCGCAACGTCATCGAGGCGATGCTCGACGTGGCCGGCAAGAAGGGATACGGCCTGCCGGGCCGCCAGGTCGCGGCGAAGACCGGCACCGCGCAGCTCGAGGGCAGCGCCACCGACAACCGCGACGCCTGGTTCGTCGGGTTCACCCCGGGGAAGGCCACGGCCGTCTGGGTGGGAACGGACAAGAGCGATCCGATCCGCAACGCGCAGAATCGCCCGATCTTCGGCAGCGGTCTGCCCGGCCAGATCTGGCACGGGTTCATGAAGACGGCCACCGAGGACGACCCGCCGGAGCAGTTCTCCACCTTCGTCCCCATCGGTGATCCGCCCACCGACGAGTCGTTCGACTCCGAGGAGTCGTCCTCATCCGACGAGGACGACGAGGACGACGAGGACTCGGACAGCGACGAGGACCGGGACAGCGACTCGAGCCGGTCGTCCGACGACGACAACGGTTCCTCGGGAGACAACAACTCCCGGTCGAACAACTTCAGCGGAGACGAGGACGGCGGCCGGAGCAGCGACCAGCCGACGTCCGCGGACACGCAGGACACGGGCACGTCCGGGACGTCGGGATCGGCGAGCCGCGGTCAGTCGGACCGCTCGGCCGTGGACCGCACGTCCGACAGCGGTCCCGTCGGGTGAGTCGGCGGGTGCGGGAGCCGGACAACCCGCCCGCCCGTGTCGTTCCCACCTGGTCCGAGCCGCTCGCGGTCGCCGCGAGCCGGCTGATCGGCGGGCCGCTCGGCAGGCACGCCCTCGTCGGCCGGAGCCGGTTCTGGACGCCGCTGCGCGTGATCCTGCTGCTCGCGGTGGCGGTGCTGGCGCTCGGTTGGATGGGCAAGGCCCCCTGCCTGCAGCAGTACACCACCGATGACGGCACGGTCGCGCTGGACTGGCGCAACAACCGCCAGTACGTCGCGATGTGCTACTCGGACACGGTCCCGCTCTGGGGGATCGAAGGGCTCGACCGCGGTGCCGTGCCCTACCGCGACCCGTGGATCGAGGGAGAGGGCACCGACGACGAGCAGGTGCGGTACATGGAGTACCCGGTGCTCACAGGGTACTTCCAGTACGTCAACGCGCGGCTCGCCGATGCGTGGGTGTCGGCAGCGAACGTGGTCCCGCTCCTGCCCTCGGCGCTCCCCGTCGTCGTCTACTTCGACATCAGCGCCGCATGGCTGGCGCTGGCCTGGCTCGTGGCCGTGTGGGCGGTGCACGCGCTGCGGCCGAGTCGTCCGTGGGACGCGGTGCTGGTCGCGCTGTCCCCGCTGGTGGCGGTGCACGTGTTCACCAACTTCGACGCGCTCGCCGTCGCCTGCGCCACCGCGGGGATGCTCGCGCTCGCCCGGCGGAGGCCGCTGCTCGCCGGCGCGCTGCTCGGGATCGGTGGCGCCTTCAAGTTCTACCCGCTGATGTTGCTCCTGCCTGTCCTGCTCGTGGCGTTGCGCACGCGCCGGATCAGCACGGCCCTGCGCACGATCGGTGCAGCGGTGGGAGCGTTCGTGCTCGTCAACGCGCCGGTGGCGCTGCTGTACCTCACGGGATGGGCGGAGTTCTTCCGGCTCAACCGCACCCGCCCGGCCGACCCGGACTCGCTCTACTTCGTCGTGCAGTACTTCACCGGATGGCACGGCTTCGACGGCAAGCTCGCTGACGGCGAGCCGCCCGCCGTGCTCAACGCCGTGTCGGCCGCGCTCTTCGTGCTCTGCTGCGTCGCGATCTGCGTGCTGGCGCTGCGCGCACCGCAGCCGCCGCGGCTGGCATCGCTCGCCTTCCTCACGGTTGCGTCGTTCCTGTTGGTGAACAAGGTGTGGAGCCCTCAGTACTCGCTGTGGCTCGTGCCGCTCGCCGTGCTCGCGCTCCCGCACTGGCGGCTGTTGCTGGCGTGGATGGCGGTGGACGCGCTGGTGTGGGCACCGCGGATGTACTACTACCTGACCCCGGCGAACAAGGGCCTGCCGCCGGACTGGTTCCTCGGCACGGTGGTGCTGCGCGACGCGGTCGTCGTGCTGCTGTGCGTGCTGGTGGTGCGCACAGTGCTCCGCCCGGACACCGACCCGGTGCGGAGGGCGCGGGAAGCGGTCGACGCGGACCCGGACTGGCCCGCGGCGACGAGCTCTCCCCCGAAGGTGGTCAGCACGACCGCCTGACCGCTGGCACGCTTCCGGTGTGCCCGTCTCCCGCGATCACGTCGACGCCGCGTTGCGGCGCTTCTCCCGGCAGCCGCTGGATCGGCCGGACCTCAAGCCGGCAGCCGTCGGGATCACCCTCGTCGCGGACGGCACGGCGTTCCTGCTCACGCGGCGCGCGGCGACGTTGCGCGGGCACGCCGGTCAGTGGGCGCTACCGGGCGGCCGGACGGACCCGGGCGAGGCCCCGGCCGCGGCAGCCCGTCGCGAGCTCGCCGAGGAGCTCGGCCTCGTGCTGGACGCCGACGCCGAGCTGGGCCTCCTCGACGACTACGCCACGCGGTCCGGGTACCTGATCACGCCGGTGGTGCTGTGGGCGGGCATCGAGCCGGTGTTGCGGCCCAACCCGGTGGAGGTGTCCGAGGTGCACCGGGTGTCCCTCGACGCGATCGACGTGGACCCGCGGTTCGTCACGATCACCGAGTCGGATGCACCCGTGATCCAGCTGCCGATACTCGGCCGGTACGTGCACGCGCCCACCGCTGCCGTGCTCCACCAGTTCCGCGAGGTGGTGCTGCAGGGCCGTTCGACCCGCGTGGCCCACTTCGAGCAGCCGGTGTTCGCCTGGCGGTAGCTGCGCCGGGAATCAGGAGCGCGCCACCCGGACGGGCCTGCGCAGCGGGGTGGGCGCGTACGCGTCGGCCGGAAGCTCGGCTTCCTCGTCGGGGGTCAGGAGGTCGAGCTCCTTGCGGGAGCCGACGTCCAGCCAGTCGTGGGCGAGCCGACGGGCGAGGTAGTCGCCCACCGAACTGGCCTGGGGGATGTCGGGGTCGTCCGTCATGCCCATCGGCTCGAAGCGTTGGTTGCGGAACTTCGCCACGAACTCCTCCAGCGGGACGCCGTGCTGCAGGCCGAGCGAGACGGCGATCGAGAGCAGGTCCATCAGACCGGCCGTGGTGGAGCCCTCCTTGCCGAACCTGGCGAACACCTCCCCCAGCGACCCGTGCTCGTCGGCGTTCGCGATGACGCAGAACTCGGTGCCCGCGACCTGGAACGAGGTGGTGGTACCCCGGCGGGAGCGGGGCATCCGCTGCCGCGCCGAGTGGGCTGGGTCGCTGGTGCGTGCGGGAAGCGCCATGAACGGGCCGGTGTCCTTTCCGATGCCACATGTAGGTGATCCACGCGACATCGCCACTAGATGTTGTGGTTCGCACGGTACCGCGAGGGGCCGACAATCCAGCGGCGAAACGCCGTCCCCACCGGGGGTTGGCGACGATCGGGTGCTCCGGTGCGGCCCCTCGGGGTGCGCTGTACCGGTGCCTAACCCACCGACTCGGCCAACGGCGTGCGCCGCGGCGACGCCGCGACCGCGAGCCGGTCGTGGACGCGCAGGAACACGACGAACAACGCGACGAGCAGCGCCGCCCGGCCCCACACCCCGACCGTGACGGCCTGCGCGGCGAAGCCGTCGTATATGCCGGACGGGAGGCCGGCATGGAGCTGGTAGTACCAGCGGAAGATGCCGATCCCCATCGCGAGGTCCGCGACGAGGTAGGCACCGACCAGCGACCACGGCACCCGCACCAGGACGAAGAACGGCAGGAGCCACAGGGTGTACTGCGGTGAGTGGACCTTGTGCAGCAGCAGGAAGCCGCACAGCATCGCCGCACTCACCCCTACCCACGGGTAGATGCCCTCGCGGCGGTAGCGCCACCAGCCCACCGCGACGGCCACCGCGAACGACAGCAGCACGAGGGTGGGCGAGAGCCAGTCCATGGTCGACTGGAAGTCGACGTTGTCGGGGTCGGACTCGGGGCGGAATCCCCAGAACCAGATCGAGTTGGTGGTGAAGTCCACCTTGCGCAGCTGCTGGAACGTGAACGACGCCCGCCAGCCCTCGTAGCCGGCGAGCATGAACGGCACGTTCACCAGGACCACGGTGGCCGCTGCCGCGAGCGGCCCCCGGACCGCCGCGCGCCAGTCCAGCCGGCCGGGCTGCGAGGCCACGAGGACGTACAGCGCGAGCGGCAGCACGAAGGCACCCGGGTACAGCTTGAACGCGAAGCCCAGCCCGAGCAGCACGCCCGCCACGGTGCCGCGCTGGGCGAGCGTGCGGTCGGTGCGCCAGCCGTGCACGGCGAACACCGCGGCCACGGCGCAGGCCACCACCGGGAGGTCCCAGTTGTGGAACGCGTAGAGCACGAGGGGCGGCCCGAGCGCCCACAACAGCGCCCGCCATCGCGCGAGCCGGCCCAGCAGCCAGCCGGTGACCAGCCCGAACGGCGCCATCAGCAGCGCCGACCCGAGGAGGAAGCCTGCGTCGGTGTCGGCGAACAGTGCGCCACCCCAGATGAGCAGCCCGGTGAGCACCGGGTACTCCACGGAGCCCCCGAGCAGCTGGCCCTCCGGGCTGATCGACCCGCTGACGTAGGGGAAGACGTGGCGGTCGATGTCCCGGCCGATCCACAGGTGCTGGATGTCGGAGTAGCAGACGTCGCGCTCGATGCGGACCCTGTAGTCGGGTGCGCTGCGGCCGGCCTGGTCGAACTCGGGGCCCGTGCAGCGGGCCTTGTTCTCGTAGCCGAGCAGCAGCGTGACGCCGGTGAGCAGCACGAGCGCCGCGAGCACCAGCCGGCCGGCGCGGGCGGCCGGGTGCACCGCGGCCGAGACCTGCTCCCCCGGTGCGGTGCCCACCGCTGCGCCGGTCACGGCCCGGACCCGCGGACGGGTTCCGCCACTGCCACCGGCGTCACGCTCCGAGCCGCTCACGCAGGAATGCGATGTCGGCGGCCTGACCCTCGGCCGGTGTCTCGACCACGACCGGGGCGCCCGCCGCGGCGCACACGGCGACCAGTGCTTCGGGATCGATCGTGCCGTCGGCGATGTTGGCGTGGCGGTCGCGGGAGGAGCCGAACTCGTCGCGCGAGTTGTTGAGGTGGACCAGGTCGATCCGGCCGGTGATGGCCTTGGCGCGGTCGACGACGTCAACCAGCTCCACGCCCGCGGAGAACGCGTGGCAGGTGTCGAGGCAGAAACCCACGCCGAACTCGCCGACCGCGTCCCACAGGCGGGCCAGGTCCTCGAACCGGCGGGCCATCGCGTTCTCCCCGCCGGCCGTGTTCTCGATGAAGATCGGGACCGCGAACCCGCCCGCGTCCATCTGCCGCTCGATGAACTTGCGCCAGTTCTCGAAGCCCTTCGCGGCGTCCTCGCCCTGGGTGACGTGCCCGCCGTGGACGACGAGGCCGATCGCCCCGAGCTCGGCGGCGAGCTCCGCGTGCTGCACCACGATCTTGCGGGACGGGATGCGGATGCGGTTGTTCAGCGAAGCCAGGTTGACGGGGTAGGGAGAGTGGACCACGACCGTGAGGTCGCTCTCCCGCAGCTGGGCGGCCTGAGGGTGGCTCGGCGGCTTCTTCCAGCTCTGCGGGTCGGCGAGGAACAGCTGCACGATGTCGGCGTCGCGTTCCGCCGCCGAGACGAGCGGGTCGTCCTCGCGCGCGTGTGCCCCGATGAGCATGCGGGCCAGAGTAGTGACCACCCCCGACGGCGGCGCCATGGGTGCGTGTGCGATCGCGAACGCCGGTCCCGCGCGCGGGTCGCAGCGTTCGCGCTGGTAGCCTCGATGCGTCACCCCGACCGGCGCTCGCCGAGCGCCGCGCGCCGCCGATGGCGGCGATTGTTGTCGGGGTCCGATGAGAACCTCCTGTCGCGGAAGGACCGCGGCCGTTCCAGTCCATAGGAGGTGAGTGGTTCTCATGCGTCATTACGAGCTGATGGTCATCCTCGACCCCAGCCTGGACGAGCGCACTGTGACGCCGTCCCTGGAGACGTTCCTCAACGTCGTTCGCAGCGACAAGGGCACTGTCGAGAAGATCGAGGTGTGGGGCAAGCGCAGGCTCGCCTACGAGATCGCCAAGCACGCCGAGGGCATCTACGCCGTCCTCGAGGTCACCTGCGAGCCGGCCACCGTCGCGGAGCTCGACCGCCAGCTGGGCCTCAACGAGTCCGTGCTGCGCACCAAGGTGCTGCGTCGCGAGCCGAAGAAGGCGGCCGCGCGCGCGGCCGTTGCCGAGCCGAAGCGGGCCGCGCCCGCCACCGCGGGCTGAGGGCGCCGACGCGATGGCCGGCGAGACCGTCATCACGGTGATCGGCAACCTCACCGCCGACCCCGAGCTGCGCTTCACCCCGTCCGGGGCCGCGGTCGCCAACTTCACGGTGGCGTCCACCCCGCGCACCTTCGACCGCCAGTCCGGCGAGTGGAAGGACGGCGACGCGCTGTTCCTGCGGTGCAACGTCTGGCGGCAGGCGGCGGAGAACGTCGCCGAGTCGCTCACGCGCGGAATGCGCGTGATGGTGTCCGGGCGCCTGCGGCAGCGGTCGTTCGAGACCCGCGAGGGCGAGAAGCGCACCGTCGTCGAGCTCGAGGTCGACGAGGTCGGCCCGTCGCTCCGCTACGCCACGGCCAAGGTCAACAAGGTGAACCGGGGCGGCGGCAGCGGAGGCTACGGCGGCGGTGGCGGCGGCGGTGGTGGCGGCGGGTACTCCGGTGGAGCCCCCGCCGACGACCCGTGGGGATCCGCGCCGCCTGCCGGCAGCGGCCCCATCGCCGACGACGAGCCCCCCTTCTGACCCCACGCCTCTCGTAACAACCAGGAGTACTACCCATGGCCAAGCCCGTCCTGCGCAAGCCGAAGAAGAAGGTGTGCGCGTTCTGCAAGGACAAGGCCCAGGAGATCGACTACAAGGACACCGGCCTGCTGCGGAAGTTCATCTCCGACCGCGGCAAGATCCGGGCCCGCCGGGTCACCGGCAACTGCCGTCAGCACCAGCGTGACGTCGCGGTCGCGGTCAAGAACTCCCGCGAGGTCGCGCTGCTGCCCTACACCTCGACCGCTCGCTGAGGAGGAGTACCGGTATGAAGCTCATCCTCACCGCCGACGTGCCCAACCTGGGTGCTCCGGGCGACATCGTCGAGGTCAAGGACGGCTACGGCCGCAACCTCCTGCTCCCCCGCAAGCTGGCCATCGTGGCCACCCGGGGCGCGGAGAAGCAGGTGGCGGCGATCCAGCGCGCCCAGCGCGCCCGCCAGATCCGCGACCTCGGCCACGCCAAGGAGGTCGCCGGCCAGCTCGGCGCGCTCAGCGTCACGGTCAAGGCCAAGGCGGCGGGCGACTCCGGTCGCCTGTTCGGTTCGGTCACGGCCGCCGACGTGGTCGAGGCCGTCCGCACCGCGGGCGGCCCCGCGCTCGACCGGCGCACCGTCGAGGTGTCCGGGCAGATCAAGACCGTCGGCACCCACAAGGTCGCCGTGCGGCTGCACCCCGAGGTCACCGCCGAGCTGGACGTGAACGTCGTCGCCAGCTGATCGACCTCATCGCACGAGCCGAGCGAGCCGTGTCCGCACCTCCGCGGACACGGCTCGCTCGTTTCTGTACAGCCGTCGCTGTTACTCAGAGTGAACGGGGCGGAACGTGGATCAGGGATCCACCGTTCCGCCCCGTTCACATTTCCGCGGACTCCGGAGAGGTGTCGAGCCACCCGTCCAGGTGGCGCGCCGAGAAGTGACGGCGGCGTCGCCGAGTGCTCGGCCGAAGGCGCCGAGTGGGCGGTCTCCGCGGCGTGGCGACACGCCGAGAGCGCCTCGTCCGGCGTGTCGCGAGAGAAAGTTGTCCACATCTGCCTATAGTGCTTTGACCTGCACATACGCCGAAGATTGACTAGTTGTCCCCACGTCTTCCACAGGTTGCCCCCTGTGTCTTCCCTGCGCGGCACCGATCCGTCCCCAGCCCGTCCACAGCTTCGCGCACAGGCTGGTTTGGTCGCTTCGGAGCAGGCCCTTAACCTGCCTTGCGGGGTGCGAGGACTCGACTCGGCCGACGGTTCCCGTTCTCCGGGACGTCATCCGGACGTCGTCGAGCTTATCGAACCTTTGTTCGATACAATGGCGGCAGGGGGTGACGCTACGTATGGCTCTGGCTGACGACCGTCCGGCGGGGAGACCGCGTCCGGTCCGCCCCGCGGGCGAGGGGCCTGACACGAACGGTGTGTTCGACCGGCAGCCCCCGCAGGACCTCACGGCCGAGCAGTCGGTGCTCGGCGGCATGCTCCTGTCCAAGGACGCCATCGCCGACGTCGTCGAGATCCTGCGGCCCGACGACTTCTACAAGCCGGCCCACCAGACGGTCTACGACTGCATCCTCGACCTGTACGGCCGGGGTGAGCCCGCCGACGCCGTCACCGTGTCCGCGGAGCTGCAGCGCCGCGGCGAGCTGATCCGGCTCGGCGGCGCGCCCTACCTGCACACGCTGATCGCGACGGTGCCCACGGCCGCCAACGCGGCCTACTACGCCGAGATCGTCGCCGAGAAGGCGATCCTCCGCCGGCTCGTCGAGGCGGGCACGCGCATCGTGCAGCTCGGCTACCACGGCGCCGACGGAGCCGAGGTCAACGACGTCGTCGACCGCGCGCAGGCGGCGATCTACGAGGTCACCGAGCGGAGCACCAGCGAGGACTTCGTCCCGCTCGAGGAGCTGCTGCAGCCCACGATGGACGAGATCGACGCCATCGCATCGCGCGGCGGCGTGGCCCTCGGCGTGCCCACCGGCTTCGCCGACCTCGACGCCGTCACCAACGGCCTGCACCCCGGCCAGATGATCGTCGTGGCGGCGCGGCCCGGTCTCGGGAAGTCGACCCTGGGGCTGGATTTCGCCAGGTCGTGCTCGGTGAAGCACGGCCTCACGAGCGTCGTGTTCTCGCTGGAGATGAGCAAGTCCGAGATCGTCATGCGCCTGCTGTCGGCCGAGGCGCGGATCCGGCTGGCCGACATGCGCGCCGGCCGGATGAGCGACGACGACTGGACGCGCATGGCGCGGCGCATGAGTGAGATCAGCGAGGCGCCGCTGTTCATCGACGACTCGCCCAACCTCACGCTGATGGAGATCCGCGCCAAGGCGCGGCGGCTCAAGCAGCGCCACGACCTCAAGCTCGTCATCCTCGACTACCTGCAGCTGATGACGTCCGGCCGCAAGGTCGAGTCCCGGCAGCAGGAGGTGTCGGAGTTCTCCCGGCAGATCAAGCTCCTCGCGAAGGAGCTGGAGGTGCCGGTCGTGGCGATGAGCCAGCTGAACCGTGGCCCCGAACAGCGCACCGACAAGCGCCCGCAGCTGTCCGACCTGCGTGAGTCCGGGTCGATCGAGCAGGACGCCGACATGGTGATCCTGCTGCACCGCCCCGATGCGTTCGAGCGCGACGACCCGCGGGCGGGCGAGGCCGACCTGATCCTGGCCAAGCACCGGAACGGGCCCACGAGCACCATCACGGTGGCCCACCAGCTGCACTACAGCCGCTTCTCCGACCTGGCCCACGGCTGACGCGCCGGCGGAGCGCCGATTCGTGGTCGACACCCTGCTCGCCCACGAGGCCGCGGTCACGAAGGCGCTTGCCGGAGACCCAGCCCTCCCGCGGTAAGGCGCCCGAAATCGGTTGCACCACCCGATGCGGGTGGTGACGATCACCGGCGTCCTCGTTCCCGGCGACCGGAGCCCCCCGATGCGCGAACTCCTCGGAACACCCCAGCGTCCCCATCGCTCCGTGGTATTCGAGGACTTCGTCGCCCATGCCCCTCAACATCGGGATTCTCGCTCACGTCGACGCCGGTAAGACCAGCCTCACCGAGCGCCTGCTCTTCGACACCGGCGCCATCGCGCGCCTCGGCAGTGTCGATGGCGGCGACACCCAGACCGACACCGGCGCCATCGAGCGGCAGCGCGGGATCACCGTCCGCTCAGCGGTGGCGGCTTTCACGGTCGGCACCACCCAGGTCAACCTCATCGACACCCCGGGCCACCCGGACTTCATCGCGGAGGTCGAGCGCGCGCTCGGCGTGCTCGACGGGGTGGTGCTCGTTCTCTCCGCCGTCGAGGGGGTGCAGGCGCAGACGCGGGTGCTGATGCGCACGGTGTGGGACATGCGGCTGCCCACCCTGCTGTTCGTCAACAAGATCGACCGCCGCGGCGCGCGGCACGAGGAGCTGCTCGCCGAGGTCAGGCGAACGATCGCCCCGAATCCGATCAGGATGACGAGAACCAGCGGCCTCGGGACGCGGGTGGCTGCTGCGCTCGCGGAGCCGCTCGACGCGCCCGAGATCGTGGAGGCGCTCGCCGAGGCCGACGACCGCGTGCTCGCCCGCGTCGTGGACGGCCCGCCGCTGACGACCGCCGAGGTCGTGGACGCGCTGGCGGCCGGTACCGCCGCCGGGCGGGTCCACCCGCTGTACGCGGGTTCCGCGGTGAGCGGTGCGGGCATCCCGGCGCTGCTCGACGGGATCGTGCGGCTGCTCCGGCCCGCACCGGTGGTGGCCGCGGCCGAGCCGCAGGGCACCGTGTTCGCCGTCGAGCGGACGCCGTCCGGGGAGAAGCTCGCCTACCTGCGGCTCTTCGCGGGAGAGGTGCGGCCGCGGCAGCACGTCGTGATCCACAGGCGCCACCGGGACGGCGGCTGCGAGGAGCGGGAGGCGCAGGTGACGTCCCTCCGGGTGATCGGGCGGAACGGCACCGCACGGCTGTCGGCCGGTGACATCGGCCGGCTGGGCGGCCTGGAACCGAAGGTGGGTGACCGGATCGGCCTGGACGGTGACGAGGAAGGCCCGCGTTTCGCCCGCCCGACGCTGCGCACGGCCGTGCAGCCACGCGACCCGGCCGATGCGGGCCGCCTGCACGCGGCGCTCATGAGCCTCGCGGACGAGGACCCGCTGATCCACGCGCAGGTGGTCCCGGGCGGCGCCACCGAGGTGCTGCTGTACGGCGAGGTGCAGAAGGAGGTCATCGCGGAGCGGCTCACCGTCGAGCACGGCGTCGAGGCGGACTTCACGCCGAGCCGGATCGAGTGCGTCGAGCGGCCGGTCGGCGTGGGCGAGGCCGTCGAGGAGTTCGGACGGCGCGGGCCTGCGCTCGGCCGCTTCTGGGCGACGGTCGGCCTGCGCGTCGAGCCGGGGCCCCGCGACAGCGGTGTGACGTTCCGGTACGTGACCGAGCTCGGGGCGCTCCCGCGCGCGTTCCACACCGCCATCGAGGAGACCGTGCACCTCGCGAGCAGGCAGGGACCGCAGGGGTGGTCCGTGACCGACTGCCGGGTCACGCTCGTCCGCTCCGGCTTCCTCGCCCCGATGAGCGTGGCCGCCGACTTCCGAGGCCTGACCGCGGTGGTGCTGGCCACGGCACTGGAACGCGCGGGCACGCAGGTGTACGAGCCGTACCACGCGTTCGAGCTGGAGATCCCGGCCGACGTGCTCAGCGAGGTCGCCTCGCGCATCACCGCGCTCGGGGCGCGCATCGCGGAGACCGCCGGCGACGCCGGCCGGTGGCGGCTCAGGGGCACCGTTCCGGCCCGCCGGACGGACGCGGTGCAGCGCAGCCTCCCCGGCCTCACCCGTGGAGAGGCGGTGTGGTGGACCCGTCCCTCGGCCGATCAGCCGGCCGCGGGCGTGGGTCTCACCTGAGGAATCACCTCCGCCAGAACAGGTGGTGCGTCACGCCGCTCGGGCTGGGCACGATCTCGAGGTGGAAGCGGTCGAGCAGCTCGTCGGGCGACTCCCAGAGCCGCACCCCGGATCCGAGCTCCACCTGTGAGACCGCCACGTGCATGGTGTCGACGAGGTCGGCGTCGAGGAACTCCCGGATGGTGGTGGGGCCGCCACCGAGCCGGACGTCCTTGCCGCAGGCCGCCTCCCGCGCCTGCTCGAGGACGGCGGCCGGGTCGCCGTCGACGAAGTGGAACGTGGTGTCGGAGAGGGTGAACGAGGGGCGTTCGTGGTGGGTCAGCACGAACACCGGCGTGCGGAACGGGGGCTCGTCGCCCCACCAGCCACGCCAGTCGTGGTCGCGCCACGGGCCGCGCAGCGGGCCGAACTTGTTGCGGCCCATGATCTCGGCACCGATGTTGTTGGCGTAGTCCCGGGTGAGGTAGTCGTCGAGGCCCCGGCTTCCGCCGGGGTCGGTGCGCATGGGCCAGCTCGCCGTGGCGCCGGCCCAGGCGAACATGTCGCCCGGGTCGGCATGACCGAACGGCCTCTCGAGGCTCTGGCGCTCGCCCGCGCCGAACCCGTCCCGCGAGACGTTGAAGTTCTGGACTCTCAGCAGTTGCTCCACGCGAAGAGGTCGGAGCCGGGGCAGGGCTCTTGTCACGGCAGCTGAGTGATGGCCGTCACAGTCGGCTGAGGTGGTCCCGGGCCGCCCTCGCGACGTCGGCGGGAACGCCGAGCTCGTCGAGCATCGAGGCGGCCGCCGCCATCTCCGCCGTGCGGCGCACCGCGTGCCGGTAGGACCCGGTGACCAGCCGCTCCACCGTGGTGGCGTCGGCACGCGTGAGCTCGTTCTCGATGAGCCCCCGGAGCCAGTCCTCGCACCCCGCGGCCCGGGCCGCGGTCAGGGCCTCGACCACAGCGGCCGACATCCCCTTGAAGAACACGCTCCGCAGCAGCTTGCGTTCGGCCGCCAGCCCGGCCGGCCCGGCCATGACCTCGACCGACGCGCCGAACGGACGCAGGATCTCCGCCACGCGCATGGCGCCCTCTCCCGTGGCGAGCATCGGCACCCGCAGCCCGTGCCCCGGGACCGGCGCCATGATCGCCACGTCGGCGAACGGCACCCCGTGGGCCGCCGCGATCTCGGCGAGCCGACGCTTCGTCCCGGGGGACGCCGTGTTGAGGTCGGCCCACATCGCGGCGGCGCCGACCCCGGCGGTCAGCGCGTCGACAGCGGCGGACGCGCTGTTCACGCTCAGCACGACGTCGGCGCCCTCGGCGGCCTCGGCCTCGGAACCCGTGTCGAGCACGCCGTCCGTCGCGGGGACGGCGGGGTCGTAGCCCCGCACCACGGCGCCCGCCGCGAACAGGTCGCGGGCCAGCGCGCCGCCGGCCTCGCCCAGGCCGAGCACGGCGATCGTTGCGGTCATGGGCTTCCTCTCCTCGGCGGCACGACGGACCGCCTTGATGCTGCCGCCATGATTGTCGACAATTCGGGCGGCGGTTGCAGCGAAGGAGATCCATGACCGGCCATCCACGCCCATCGGCCCACGCTCGCGAGCTGGTGCGCGGTGCCTACGACGTGCACATCCACGTCGCGCCCGACGTGATGCGACGGCGGATCGACGACGTCACCCTCGCGGAGCGGTTCGCGGCCGTCGGCATGGCGGGCTTCGTCCTCAAGTCGCACTACGCACCCACCGCGGAACGGGCGGAGGTGGTCCGGCGGGCCCATCCCGGCGTCGACGCGCTCGGGG
Organism: Pseudonocardia hierapolitana; assembly: GCF_007994075.1. Taxonomy (NCBI): domain Bacteria; kingdom Bacillati; phylum Actinomycetota; class Actinomycetes; order Pseudonocardiales; family Pseudonocardiaceae; genus Pseudonocardia; species Pseudonocardia hierapolitana. Next base: position 3,588,050 of record NZ_VIWU01000001.1, read on the forward strand.
CCATCACGCTCAACGCCTCCGTCGGCGGGCTCAACCCGATCGCGGTGGAGATCGCCGGCCGCGGGGGAGCGCGGTTCGTGTGGCTGCCCACCGTGGACAGCGCCAACCAGCGCTCCTGCCTGGCCGAGGAGCCAGAGGGTGCGAAACCGCCGATGTGGGCGCAACTGCAGGCCGACCTCGCCGCGGCCGGCATGGCCGCCGATCCGGTGGACGTGCTGGACCCGGATGGCGAGGTGCTGGAGCGCACGCGGCAGGTTCTGCGGCTCGTCGCCAAGCACGACATGACGCTCGCCACCGGGCACCTGCACCAGGACGAGTCGGCGGCGGTCATCGACGCCGCGCTCGACGAAGGCGTGCGGCGGATCGTCGTCACGCACCCGGAGTTCACCTCGCAACGCATCGGCGTGCAGCGCCAGCGCGCGCTCGCGGCGAAGGGCGCCGTGCTGGAACGTTGTTACACAACCCCGTACACCGGCAAGGTGTCCTGGGACGTGTGGCTGGGGAACATCCGCGAGGTCGGGCCGCGCCACTCGGTGATCTCGAGCGACCTGGGCCAGCCGTTCAACCCGCCGGTCGAGGACGGGCTCGCGCTGGCCGCCGACCGCCTGCTGGCCGCCGGGTTCACCGACGACGAGGTGCGGCTGATGACCGTCCACAACAGCCGCAGGCTGGCCGGTGCCGATCCGCTGCCCGACGCGCCCGCGGATCCGCCGTGACCTGGCCTCGCCGCCGCTGCTGCGATCTCAGGCCGGGTGAGCGGCCACGTGCTCCTCGATCAGCCTCGTCGCCTCGTCGGCGGCCTCGATCGTGGCGAGGTGGGCGGCCTCCAGCACCTCCAGCCGCGCGCCGGGGATGCCCTCGACGATCGTGCGTGCGTGCGGTTCCACGGGCGTGGACGGGTCGGCGGAACCGGCGATCACCAGCGTGGGCGCCGTGATCGCGCCGAGCCGGTCGCGGTGGTCCCACACCTCCAGCGCCTGGCAGCAGGCGAGGTAGCCGTCGTCCGGGGTGCCCGCGACCCACGCCGCCGCCTCGGCGACCGCGTCCGGGTGCGCCGCGGCCCAGCCGGGCGTGAACCACCGCGACACGATGCCCTCCGCGAGCGGTGCGGTGCCGCCGGAGGAGACCGCCGCGATGCGCTCCTTCCAGACCGTGGTGTCGGGGAAGTTCGAGGAGGTGCAGCACAGGGTGAGGCTCGAGACCCGTTCGGGCGCCTCGGACCCCAGGTACATCCCGATCATCCCGCCCATCGACAGCCCGCACCACGCCACCCGCTCCAGGCCGAGCCGGTCGAGCAGGGCGAGCACGTCGCCCGCGAGGTCGGCGATCACGTACGGGCCGGGCGGCACCGGGGAGCCGCCGTGCCCGCGGTGGTCCACCCGGATCACCCGGAACCGCTCCGTGAGCGGCGCGACCTGCGGCCGCCACATGTCCAGCGTGGAACCGAGCGACCCGGACAGCACGAGCGCGGGCGCGTCGCGCGGCCCCTCGTCGACGTGGTGCAGCTCGACGCTCACGAGGTCCCCTTCTCGCCGACGGTGCGCATGGAGCGCAGCGTCTCCAGCTCGGTCGTGCTGGGCGGCGCGGTGATGACCAGATCGGCGGCGACCTGCAGCGGCCACCCGGTCTCGGCCCGCACCTGCTCCACCGTCACGCCCTGGTGCAGCGCGGTGAGCACCAGCTCGGCCGTGTCCGGGTCCGGTTCGAGGACGCCGAGATCGGTGATCACGCGGACGGGGCCGGCCCCGCGCAGCCCGAGCAGCTCCCGGTCGCCTCGCCCGCTGCCGTGCCCGACGGAGGTCACGAAGTCGACCTGCTCGACGAACGCCCGCAGCCGGTGCCGCATCACGACGATCACCTCGCGGCACGAGGCGGCGATCTCGGGAGCGCCTCCCGAGCCGGGCAGGCGGACGGCCGGCTCGTCGTACTCGCCGATCACGGTCGTGTTGATGTTTCCGAGCCGGTCGATCTGGGCGCCGGAGAGGAACCCGACGTCGATGCGGCCCGGCTGCAGCCAGTAGTTGAAGATCTCCGGGACGCTGACGACGGTGAGCGCGGAGTCGGCGAGGATGCCGTCGCCGATGGAGAGCGGCAGCTCCGCCGGCGTGGTGTCGAGGGTGCCCGACTCGTAGATGAGCACCAGCCGCGGGGCGTGCAGCCTGCGGGCGAGGTTGGCGGCCGTGGACGGCAGGCCGATCCCGACGAAGCAGGCCTGCCCGTCGCGCAGGGCGCGGGAAGCCGCGATGCTCATCATCTCGTCGGCGCTCCAGGTCGTCGCCGACTGCGTTCCGGCCACGGGCTCCGCGGTGCCGGTCATGCCGCCTCCTCGATCGTGCGTCGCCAGCGCAGGAACGCCTCCCGGTCGCGGCTGATCGCGTCCCAGGCCCGGTACGCGGCGTTGTCGCGCTCGTAGTACCCGTGTGCGTACGACGGCGCCGCGCCTCCCGGAGCCGTCGCCACGGCGTCGAGCACCCACCCGGGCAGCACCACGGCCCCCGGCACCGGCGTCAGCTCGTCGACGATCTCCTCGACGGTGGCGAGCGAACGGCGGGCCGCGAGCACGGCCTCCTTCTGCACGCCCGTGATGCCCCACAGCTGGACGTTGCCGTCGCGGTCGGCGCGCTGGGCGTGCACGATCGCGACGTCGGGGTTGAGCGCGGCGACGGCGGCCAGCCGTTCGCCCGTGAACGGGCACTGCACGGTGGAGATCGTGTCGGTGTGGTGGGGCAGATCGGTGCCGCTGTAGCCGCGGAGCACCGCGAACGGCAGCCCGGAGGCGCCTGCCACGTACCGGTTGGCCATGCCGGCGTGGCTGTGCTCCTCGATCTCGAGCGGGACGGGCCAGCCGGTGGCGAGCGCGTCGCGCATCCGGTGCAGCGACCCGACGCCGGGGTTGCCGCCCCAGGAGAACACCAGCCGAGACGCGCAGCCGGCGCCGATCATCTGGTCGTAGATGAGGTCGGGGGTCATCCGCACGAGCGTGAGGTCTCGCCGGTGCTGGCGAATGATCTCGTGACCAGCGGCGAACGGGATCAGGTGCGTGAAACCCTCGAGGGCGACGGTGTCCCCGTCGTGCACGAGCTCCGACACGGCCTGCGGCAACGGCACGATCTTGGCCACGCCGGAACGGTAGTGCGCCTGCCCGGACCCGGCAATCGAGGACGCTCCCATTCCTGCGTGTGGCACCAGCGGGTGATCCCCATGACGCTGGGCGAGGCGCCTGTCACGTTCTGCGGCGGTCCGGCAAGGGCCGGTGCAATGGTGTGCGGGGTGAGCACCCTCTCCGACACCCGCCCCGCCGCCGCATCCGGCCGCTTCAGCCTGGGCGGCGAGCAGGGCCGCCCGGTCCACCGTCTCGGCTTCGGCACGATGCGGCTCACCGGCCCGGGCGTGTGGGGACCGCCCGCCGATCGCGACGCCGCCGTGGCCGTGCTGCGACGTGCGGCCGACCTCGGGGTCGACCTGTTCGACACCGCCGACTCCTACGGCCCCGACGTGGCCGAGGAACTCCTGCGCGAGGCGCTGCACCCCTACGACGGCCTGACGATCGCCACGAAGGCCGGCCTGCTGCGCACCGGTCCCGACGAGTGGCACGCCTACGGCAGGCCCGAGTACCTGCGCCAGCAGTGCGACCAGAGCCTGCGCAAGCTCGGCGTCGAGCGGATCGACCTGTTCCAGCTGCACCGCGTCGACCCGCAGGTGCCCGCCGACGAGCAGTTCGGCGCGCTCGCCGAGCTGCAGTCGGTGGGCAAGGTGGCCGCCGTCGGCCTGTCCGAGGTCGGGGTCGACCAGATCGAGGCCGCCCGCCTCGTGGTCGACGTCGCCACCGTGCAGAACCGGTACAACATCGCCGACCGCAGCAGCGACGACGTGCTGCGCTTCTGCACCGAGCAAGGCATCGGCTTCATCCCGTGGGCGCCGATCGCGGCCGGACGGTTGGCGGAGCCCGGTGGCGCGCTGGACGGGACGGCACAGCGGCTCGGCGCCACCCCGGCACAGGTCGCGCTCGCCTGGTTGCTTCAGCGCTCGTCGGTGATGCTGCCGATCCCGGGCACCGGCGATGTCGGGCACCTGGAGGAGAACGTCCGCGCGGCGGCCCTCCCGCTGGACCTCGACACCGTCGACGAGCTCGACACCGCGGCCTGATCTCGGCGCGCCGCGGCGGAGACTGCGCGTGGTGCCCGTTACTCGGGAGAGCGTCGCGACGCGCCGGATCCACCCGATCGAGCGGAATCGGCTCGTGCCCCGGTAACGGGCGTGATCCAGCCGTTTCCCCGCCCGGGTGTCCCCGTTGTGGGTGGTAGATGCGCCGGACGGCCCTGCCGGTAGGGGGCCGCATGCGGGAATCGACGGCGCATGGGGATCACGACGGAGGTGACGTGTGTCCGAGATTGTGACGGACCTCGACTGGTGGGCGGCCACCCGCTATCCGAACGCGGACGAGGAGTGGGGACCGGCTTCCGGCCGCCACTCCTACAGCGAGGAAGCCGCGCTGACGCCGATCTTCCACGCACTGACGCGGCGCGGCTGGCGCAGTCGCCAGCACGAACAGGCCTACTCGGCCGATCCGGTCGACGAGTTCCACCGCGACCCGCTCACCGCGCCGATCCCCGTCCAGCCCCCCGCGTCGACGCGTCGCTGCCGCGAGCTGCCCGAGACGGGTCGCCACCACCGCGTCCGCTAGGCCCCCGCTGGTCCGAGGTGCGCGGGACTCACGTCCGGGCGGGGTGGGGGCCGCGGAGCCGGGCCGCCACGTCCCGCAGGGCGACCGTGGCGGCCCGCCGGTCCACCCGGGTCGGCTCGCCGTCGGCGAGCACCTGCTCCCCGGCGACCCACACGTCCCGCACCAGGCGGGACCCCCCGGCCCACACCAGGTTCGACAGCAGCTGGGGGTCGTCCTCGGGAGCGACGAAGGCCGGGTCGTCCAGGTCCACGTGCACGAGGTCGGCCCAGCGCCCCGCTTCGAGGGCGCCGATGTCGGCGCGGCCGATGGCGGCGGCGCCGTCCCGGGTGGACATCAGCAGCAGCTCGGCCGCCGTGAGGGCGGCGGCGTCCCCGCTGCCCACGCGGGCGAGCAGGCCGGCGAGGCGGGCCTCGGCCCACATGTCGAGGTCGTCGCCGGACGCGGGGCCGTCGGTCCCGAGGCCGACCCGGATCCCGGCCCGCCGCAGCGCCGTCACGCGGGCGATGCCTGCGGCGAGCTTGGCGTTGGATCCCGGGCAGTGGGCGACTGCGGCGCCTCGGGAGGCGAGCAGGGCGATGTCGGCCTCGGAGAGGTGCACGCCGTGGGCGGCGAGGACCCGGCCGCCGAGCGCGCCGACCTCGTCGAGCAGGGCGGGCACCGACCCGTGCGACGCCCGCTGGGCCTGATCCTCCTCCACGGTCTCGGCCACGTGGATGTGCATCAGCGCGTCGCGGGCGCGGGCGTGCTCGGCCACCGACGCGAGCGCGTGGGGCGGGAGCGTGTACGCCGCGTGCGGGCCGTAGCCGAGCTCGATCCGCTTCCCGGGCCCGGACCGGACGCCGATCGCGTCGATCCGGGCTGAGACGTCGTCACGCATCTGCTCCCAGGTGCCGAGGCGATCCCATCCCGGCGCGGCGATGATCCCCGGGGTCAGCACCACCCGGGACCCGACGGTCGACACCGCGTCGATCACCGCGTCGGTGAAGAAGTACATCTCGACGCTCGTCGTGCAGCCGGTGCGCAGCAGCTCGATGCAGCCGGACGTCATGGCGACGTGCACGTCGTCCGCATCGAGCCGACCCTCGGCCGGCCACATCACGTCCTGCAGCCAGCGCATCAGCGGGAGGTCCCCGCCCATGCCCCGCAGCGCGATCATGGGCGTGTGCGCGTGGGTGTTCACCAGGCCGGGGAGCAGCGCGCCCGGCAGCATCCGCACGGGGCCCGCGCCGGCAGGCGCGCTCGCCCGCGGGCCGACGTAGGCGATCCTGCCGTCGGCGTCGACGTCCACCACGGCGTCGCGCAGCACCGAGCAGCCGGGGTCGCACGGCAGCACCACCGGCGCGACGAGCCGGATGGCCGTCATCGGCGTGGCTCCAGCAGCGAGCGCAGCGAGCGGAACGGCGGCAGCCACGCCCCGGTGTCGGGCAGGCTGTCGAGCGTGATGCGTGGGAGCGGCTCTCGGAACACCCCGTCGATGTCCTCCAGGTCGACGAACTCGATCACCTCGGAGTTGAGCGCGAAGCTCGCGTGCTCGCGGAACCCGATGACCGTGACGGCCGTGCCCGCGGCGTCGAGCTCCTCCAGCGGCTCGCGGAACGCGCGGCCGTCGCCGGACGCGACCACGAGGTGCCGCAGGGCGCCTTCCGAGGCGCGCAGGCTGATGTGGGCGAGCATGTCGTCGTCCACGTCGGAGTCCTCGGTGAGCTTCGGTTTCGCGAACACCGCGAAGCCCACGTTGCGCAGCGCCTCGACCCATGGCCGGACCACCTCGGTGCTGCCCGGCGCCACGTTGGTGAACACGGTGGCCTCCGCCACCGAGTCCGGCCCGGCGAGCTCGAGCAGCCAGCGTCCCACGGCGTCGAACCGCGGCCGGAACGCCGCGGTGGGGCGAGCCCCGAGCAGCGAGCCGAGGCTCATGTCCATGTTCGGCGCATCCCACACGAGGAGCGCGCGCGGTGCCGGGGGCACCGTCCCGGTCGGGATCATCGGACGACCCTATCCGGATAGCATCCAGCGGTGATGGACGAGCTGCGCGACCGCTGTGCCGCCCAGATCGACGGCCTGCACCGGGTCATCGAGGACTGGCTCACCGGCCGCGCCCCGCGCACGGCCGAGGCGTTCGCCGCCTTCGTCGACGCGCACTCGCCGGAGTTCACGATGGTCGCGCCGGACGGCGCGCTGCTGCGCAGGGACGAGCTCCTGCCCGGCTTCGAAGGCGCGCACGGCACCGCTCCCGGTCTGCGGATCCGCATCTCAGAGGTCGCGCTCGTCCATGCCGACGCCGGTGGTGTCGTCGTGACGTACGAGGAATGGCAGGACGGTCCGGCGGGCCGGTCGGGCCGGCGCAGCACCGTGCTGCTGGAGCCGCACACCTCCGCGCCGCACGGCCTGCGCTCGCGGCACCTGCACGAGACGTGGATCGATACCCGGTGAGCGGCGGTGCCGCGGAGGCCCGCGAGCCCGCCGGAGCGAAGCGGAGGCGATCCAACATGGCCGATGAGCTCGAGGTCGCCCGGGGGACGGCCGCGGCGATGGAGCTGGCCGACGCCGCGGGCCGCGGGGTGGGCGTGCGGCTGCTCGACGTCGCGCCGGGCCGGGCCCGCGTCGCGCTGACCGTCGAAGAGCGGCACGTCAACGGGCACGGCATCTGCCACGGTGGATACCTGTTCTTCCTGGCCGACGCCGCGCTCGCGTACGCGTCCAACAGCTACGGCACGTCCGCCGTCGCGGCCGGTGCCGACATCACGTTCCTGCGTCCCGTCGCGCTGGGCGCCGAGCTCGTCGCCGAGGCGGTCGAGCGGGCCCGGGTGGGCCGCTCGGGGCTCTACGACGTCACGGTCCGGGTCGGGGAGGACCCGGTGGCCGAGTTCCGTGGCCGCACCCGCCAGGTCCCCGGCCTCCCGGCGCCCGGCTGACGGCGCTGCACGAACGCCGGACTCGCCCCGCGCGAACGTCGGACTCGCCGTGCCGGGACGCTGGACTCGCCGTGCCGGGACGCTGGACTCGCCGTGCCGAGACGATGGACTCGCCGTGTTGAGACGTCGGACTCGCCGTGCCGAGACGTCGGACTCGCCGTGCCGAGGAACCGGCGCGACTCGTTGTGGTGGTCGGCCATCGTCACGCCCGCGAGGTCGAACGAGTCCTGCACGGCCCGCACCATCTCGACGAGCGCGCGGTCGCGCCACAGCGTCCGCTCGGAACTCGTGTCCAGGCCGAGCCGCTCGGCGATCACCGGGAGGAGGTCGTAACGGTCGGCGTCGACGAGGTTGCGCGCGCCGATCTCCGTGCCGAGGTACCAGCCGTTGAACGGTGCGGCGGGATACGTCACGCCGCCGATCTCGAGCCGGTCAGGGGCCCCCGACCTTCCTACCCGGCTACGGTCCGTCGTCGCGAGGTGCTTCCGCGTGACGAGCCCGATACAGGAGGTCACGCACAGTGCGCCCTTCGAGGCGCGCCCGCTGCTCGAACTTCGTGACCGGTCGCCAGTCCGGGCGCGGGGTCCAGCCGCCGGGCCGGCCGGCGGCGGTGTTCTCGAGCGCCGGTTCGGCGTCGCACACGGCGCGCATCTGCACCGCGTAGTCGTCCCAGTCGGTGGCGAGGTGCAGGAAGCCGCCCGGCTCCAGCCGCGACGCCGCGAGCGCGATGAAGTCCGGCTGGACGAGGCGGCGCTTGCGGTGGCGCCGCTTGGGCCACGGGTCCGGGAAGAAGATCCGGATCCCGGCCAGCGACGCCGGCGGCACCTGCTCCCGCAGCAGCGCCACGGCGTCGCCGCGCAGCAGGGTGACGTTGGTGAGCCCCGCGTCGGCGAGCCGCATCAGCAGCTGGGCGAGCCCCGGCTCGTACACCTCGACGGCGATGTGGTCGATCTCGGGGGCCGCCGCGGCGAGCGCGGCCGTGGACTCCCCCATCCCGGATCCGATCTCCAGCACGAGCGGGGCCGTGCGCCCGAACCAGGCAGGCGGGTCGTACGGTTCGGCGCCGCTCAGGATGGCGCTGACGTCCCGGCCGCGTTCCGGCCACCAGCGGTCCCACGCGTGCTGCTGGCCCTCGGTGAGCCGGCTGCGGTGGTGGACGAAGGTGGGGATCGGCGGGTGTGGTGCCTCGGCCACCCCAGGCCTCATCCGGCGCTGTGCTGGCGGGCGGCCTCGGCGGCGGGCAACCGCACGCCGGACGTGGCACCGGGGAGCTTGCCGCGCACGTAGCCGGCGGTGGTGCAGGCCAGTGCGGTGACGACGGCGGCCGCGGACGACACGCGGCCCTCCTTGAGCTCGCGCAGCACGGCGATGGGCAGCACCCGCGCCACGTAGCTCCGCTCGGTGGACAGGGCGTCGTCGCTGCCCACGAGCTTGGAGACGGCCGCCTTCGACAGGCCTTCCGACCAGCTGCGCCGCCGCAGGTAGGCCCACTCGACGCGGTCGGCGCTCACGCGGTGGTCGACGACGGCGCCGGGCTCGAACAGGATCCGGATCTTCTCGCCCGCCCGCTGGTAGTGCTGCCGGGCCCGGATGCAGAGCTCGGTCTCCTCGCAGCCCAGCGGGTTCTTGCCGATGCGCCCGATGTCCTCGGCGAAGCCGCCGACCCGCTCGAACACTTCGCGTCGGAACGACATGTTGCAGCCCATGAGGTTGCGCACCTCGGCCTGGCGGAGGGGCTGGCCGGTGTACGTGCACCCGACGATCCAGTCGAGCTCGCCGGTGGCGTTGGGGTCGTACGGCGCGGCGCCGGGCAGCACCCGCGGCCGGTTGACCGGCCAGCGCGGGTGCGCCACGCCGCCAACGGCCTTGACGGCCGGGTCGCCGTAGGGCGCGAGGAGCGCGGCGAGCCAGCCGAGCCGGGCAGCGGCGTCGTCGTCGAGGAACACCACGACGTCGCCGACCGCCTCGGCGATGGCCGTGTTGCGCGCCCCGGACAACCCCTGCTTGTGGGCGTTCGGCAGCACCCGGACACCACGCGGACCGAACTCCTGCTGCGCCCGCGAGAGCAGCGCCGGGTTGTGGTCGACGATCACGAGGGTCTCCGCCGCCGCCACGTCCTGCGCGGCGACCGAGGCCACGGCGGCGACGATGTCGTCCCACCGCTTCTCGGTGTACACGCAGACCACGACGGTCGCCGTGACGGCCGCACTCTCCACGGGGTCTCCTCCTACCGAGCGACCGCGCGTCAGGAGCGGCGGTCGGACTTCCGGCGGTCGGCCCGCCGGTGCTCGGCCAGAAGGGTACGCAGCACCCGTGCGCCGTCGGCGAAGGTGCGCAGGTTGGTGTCCCCGAAGACCCGCTGGCGCTCGATGGACGGCACTTCGGTGATCTTCAGACCGGCCGCGGCGACCCGGCAGTTCAGCACGGTCTCGATCTCGAAGCCGTCGCCCCAGAGCATCCCGTCCGCCGGCGCGGGCGCGTCGATCGGAGGCAGCTCGAGCAGCGGGAGCAGGTCGGCCCAGAAGGCGTTGTAGCCGTAGCAGAGGTCGGTGTAGCTCGTGCCGAACAGCGCGTTGGCAACACCGTTGAGCCCTGCGTTGCCGGACTTGCGCAGCAGCGTGATGTCGTCGCTGCCGCCGCCGGGGGTGAACCGGCTGCCCTTGGCGAAGTCGGCACCCGCCACCAGCGCCGCGACGAACGCCGGGATCTCGGACGGGTCGGCGGATCCGTCGGCGTCGAACATGACGAGGACGTCACCCGTGGCCGCGGCGAACCCGCAGGCCATGGCGTTGCCCTTGCCCTTGCGCGTCTGCTTGATCACCCGGACCCACGGCAGCACCCGCTTGGCCGTCTCCACGGTGCCGTCGGTGGAGTTGCCGTCGACCACGATGATCTCGTGGACGGTGGGGCGCACCGCGGCGATCGCCGGAAGCACGATCTCGAGGTTGCGGGCCTCGTTGCGCGTCGGGACGATCACCGAGACGGTGGGGAACGGCGTGCGGCTGCGCTGCGCGTGCGGCCGCGGCATGCGTGTCGGGCGTTGCGCGTTCAGCTCGGAGGGAGCCGGGCCGCCGTAGGCGGCCGCACGGGCGGATGAAACGGCGCTCACACATCCTCCAGACGGGTCCGCTCCAGCGGGACAACGAAGCCGACCCGCGCGGGTTGCGGGTGACGGGGAGCGGGTCGCCCGGACGGGCAGTCGCTCCGATGGGTTGTCGCTGTGCGCTGGACCGTGGTCACGTAATTGATGACGCGCGGAAGCGCTGAGTGGTTGCCCCCCTTCCTCGATTCGCTCGGCCGGGTGGACCGCGCCGGCCCCCGCGCGGCGCGGTCCTGCACCCAGCGCCACCTCGTCACCCTGGGGGGGTGTCGGCGCGGGGAGCGGCTCTTCCTCTTCGTCACTGTGCCCGTTCGGGCTCCTGGTGTGGCTGAGGGCGCGCCGCGGACCCTCAGGGTGTCGTGATCCTTTCGTGACCTGAACCAGGTAGCGCTACGGAATCCGCGGGTAGCCCGAGCGCGAATGCTTCTCGGCATGGGCACCGATCCGTACGCGGCGATGGCGGCCGAGCTGAACCTGCTGAGCAGGCGGCTCGACGGGCTCGGCGCCGAGTTGCTGCGGCTGCGTGCCGCGGAGCGGGCGGGTACTCCGGGGACGGAGGGGTTCCCCGGAGCACCTGGCTGGTCCGTGCCGTCCGCCGCGGTCGCCGCCGCGCCGGTCGCCCAGGGATGGCCCGGCCCGTGGGGGACGGGCGGGCCGCAGAATGTGTCCGAGAAGCCCCCGTGTGGGCCGCAGGCGCCGGTGAACCAGCAGGTCCCCGCTGCCCTCGGCGGCCCGCTCCGCGCTTCTCGAACACATTCCCAGGCGCCCGCGGCCCCCGGGGGCGGGCCGCGGGCGCCCCGTCGGCGCTCGCAGATGTCGGGTGCTCGCGTGCTCGCCTGGACCGGCGGCGGCGTGACGCTGCTCGGCGTCGTCCTGCTCCTCGCGTTGGCGGCGTCCCGGGACTGGTTCAGCCCGATGGGCCGGGTGACGAGCGGGGTGGTGCTCGGCGCCGCGCTGATCGGTGTCGCGCTGCGCCTGCATCGCAGGACGGACGCCCGCGTCGGTGCGCTCGCACTGGCCGGCACCGGCTTCGCGACGCTCTACCTCACGGTCGCGGCCGCCACCGCCCGGTACGAACTCCTCGCGCCGACGCCAGCACTGCTGCTGGCTCTGCTGGTCGCGGCGTGCGGGCTCGGGCTCGCCGACCGGTGGCGCGCGCAGGTGCTCGGCGGTGGCGTGGTGGTGGGTGCCGCGGCGCTCGCGCCCGTCCTCGCGTGGGGCTGGCTGCTCGTCGCGCTCGTGCTGGCGCTGCAGCTCGCGACGTTGCCGGTGGTGCTGCGGCGGCGCTGGCCGGTGCTCGCGCTCGTGGCGGCGGCGGGCCCTGCGGTGTACGGCGCAGCCGTGGGCGGCCTGGCGGACGTCGCGGAACGCGTGCCCACGGTCGCCGTTGCGATCGGGGCGCTCGTCGCGGGGCTCGCCTCCGCGTTGCCTGCGGCCCGGCTGTTGCCGGCCGGCCCGGTAGGAGCGTTGGTGGCCGCGGCGCCGGTGGCGGTCCTCGCGACGTCGGCCGCGTGGGGCGGATGGGACGGCGCCGCCCTCGTCGCCGTGGCGGTGGTCGCGCTCGCCGCCTTCGCGGCGGTGCCGGGCACCCCGCGTGCGATCAGGGTCGTGGCCGTCGCCGCGGCCGCGGTGGGGCTGTTCCAGGCCACGTTCCTCGCGCTCGAGGGATCCACGGCCACCGTCGTGCTGTTCGGCCAGGCGATCGTCGCCACGGTGCTGGCGGCGCAGCTGCGGGCCCGCCTGCCGCTCGCGATCGGCACGACCTACGGCGCGATCGCCGTGCTGATCGCGCTCGGCCGCGACGCGCCGCTCGAGCGCCTCGTCCGCCATCCCGCGTTCGCCGGCGGCCCGCTCCTCGTCGGGACCGCGGTGTCGGCCCTTGTGCTGGTGTTCGCGGTGGCGGCGCTGGTGGCCGGTGTCCGGATCGGACTGGTGCGCCCGGACCCGGCGTCCGCCCCGCTGTGGGTGCCGGCGGGCGTCGTGGGCCTCTACGGCGTGACGTCGCTCGTGGTCACGCTCGCCCTGCTCGTGTCCGACGACCGTGGAGGGTTCACGGCGGGCCACGCGCTCGTCACCGTGTCGTGGACGGTGGTGGCGCTCGTCCTGCTCGCCAGGGGGATCCGCAGGCCTGCCCTGCGGATCGCCGGGATGGTGCTGGTGGGGAGCGCGGTGGCGAAGCTCGTGCTGTTCGACCTCGTGGCACTCGACGGGCTGGCCCGCGTGGCGGCCTTCCTCGGCGCGGGCCTCGTCCTGCTCGCCGCGGGAACGCGGTACGCGCGCCTCGTGGCCGAAGCAGAAGCAGCCGAGTAGAGGATCGAACTCTTGTCAGATCGTTGAACGATCGATAGCCTCGGCGGCGGCGCTACCGAGGCAGGGGTGTAGGTGGACACCGAGACCGAGCTGGGTACCACAGGGCAGGAGAGCCGGGTCTTCTTCGCGCTCAGCGACGTGACGCGGCGCAGGCTCCTCGATAGGTTGCTCGACAAGGACGGTCAGCGTCAGGCCCAGCTCACCGCGGGCCTGAACGTCTCCCGGCAGGCAGCGGTCAAGCACCTGGAGATCCTGGAGCAGGCGCACCTCGTCACGGTCGACCGGACCGATCGCGCGGTGGTGTACCGGCTCAACCGCTTCCCGCTGCGCACGATCAAGTCGGCGTGGATCGACCGGTTCACCGAGCACCGGGTTCGGGTCGACTGCGGCCCCTGATCGTTCGCACCCGCACACGTTCCGGCCCGATCGGGCCCTCTGCGACGCGGCGTGCTGACAGGCTGCTGCCATGCCGGACCGCTACGCCGACGCCGTCCTGGCCCGCCGCCGCGAGCTGCGGGAGCTGCGAGAGCGGCTGGCCGGTGGTCATCGTGGCGAGCTGCGCAGCTGCCTCGCCCTGAGCAGGCTCTCCGCCGCGCGCGACGCGTCCGCCTCGTTGGCGGGCCTGCGCCGCGAGGCGGCCGAGCACGTCCGGCGCGGCGACCGGGCCGCGCGCGATCGGCTGCCCGAGCACGTCACGGCCGCCGTCGGCACGATCGCGGCGGCCACCGCGGCCCGCTGGGCGGCCGAGCTGGGCCCTCCGCTGCGGCGGATCGCCACCGAGCGCGGGCTGGCACTCGAACCCGGCAGGCCCCGCATGCCTGCACCCCGCCCGCCCGGTCCGCCGCCGCCCCCGGGACCGGCGACGCCGGATCGCACGCTCCTCGCGGGGATGGTCGATGCAGCGGCGCTCGGGCGGCTCGCCCTGCTCCCCCTCGCCGCCCTGCCGCTTGCCGGGTTGCCTGCGCTCGGTGGTCCGGCGCTCGCACCGCTCGCCGTGGGCGTGGGGCTCACGGCGCTCGTCGTCGCCGCCCGCGCCCGGCGTACCGCCGCCGAACGCGACCGCCTGCAGCGAAGGGTCGAGCAGATCATCGGCGCGGCGGCCGCGGCGATCGAGGCCGACCTGGACCGCAGGCTCGTCGAGCTCGAGCTCGACGCCTCCGCCGCGCTGGACGCCGCCGTGCTGCGCCGGCGCGCCGCCGTCGACCGCGAGCTGGCCTCGCTCGCCCCCGACAGGGCAGGCAGCCGTGGATGAGCCGGGCCGGGTGCCGGACGAGGCCTTCGACGTCGGCACGGGATTCGACACCGACGGCGACGGCAGGCCGGACACGCTCGTCACCGTCGACGGGATCGATCTCGTGGTCGCGATCGACATCGACGGTGACCGCTTCGCCGACCAGGTGCTGCGGATCGGGCCGGATGCCGTCGTCCGGGAGCAGGCGGTGGACGGCGGGTTCGTGGATCCCGACGATCCGGGAGATCAGTAGGTTGGTCATGTGCCCGCCGATCGCATCGACCCGGAGTTCCGTGCGCTCCCGCTGTCCGCGCTGGCCGACGCCGCGCTGAGCCGTGCGCGTGAGCTCGGTGCCCAGCACGCCGACCTGCGCGTCGAGCGGATCCAGTCCCAGGGGATCGACCTGCGGGACGGATCCGTCACCGGTGTCAGCGACACCACGACCATCGGCCTCGCCGTGCGCGTGATCGTCGACGGGGTGTGGGGCTTCGCATCCCACGTCGAGCTCACGCCCGAGCGCGCCGCTGCCACCGCCGCACGCGCGGTCGACGTGGCCCGCACGCTCGCGCCGGTGGCGGTGGAGCGGGTCGTGCGCGCCGACGAGCCGGTGTACGCGGGCGCGGAATGGGTGTCGGCGTACGACGTCGACCCGTTCACCGTGCCCGTGCGGGAGAAGGTCGCGCTGCTCGCGGAGTGGTCGGGACGGCTGCTCGCCTCCGACGGTGTCGACCACGTGCACGCGGCCGTCTCGCAGGTGCGGGAGAACAAGTTCTACGCCGACACGGCGGGCACGAGCACCGTCCAGCAGCGGGTGCGGATCGGGCCGTCGGTCGTCGCCACCGCCGTCGACCGGGCGGCGGGCGGCTTCGAGACGATGGCCTCGCTGGCCCCGCCCGCCGGCCGTGGCTGGGAGTACCTCACGGGCACGGGCTGGGACTTCGACGACGAGCTCGCCCGGATGCCCGAGCTGCTCGCCGAGAAGGTGAAGGCGCCGTCGGTGGCGGCGGGCGCCTACGACCTGGTGATCGACCCGACGAACCTGTGGCTCACCATCCACGAGTCGGTGGGCCACGCCACGGAGTACGACCGCGCCATCGGGTACGAGGCGGCGTACGCGGGCACCAGCTTCGCCACGCCCGACCAGCTCGGGCGGCTGCGCTACGGCTCGCAGCTCATGCACGTCACCGGCGACCGGACGGTGCCCCACGGCCTCGCCACCATCGGCTACGACGACGACGGCGTGGCCACCACGGAGTGGGACCTCGTCCGCGACGGGGTGCTGGTCGGCTACCAGCTGGACCGCACGTTCGCGCCGCGGCTGGGGCTCGAGCGCAGCAACGGGTGCGCGTTCGCCGACTCGCCCCACCACGTGCCGATCCAGCGGATGGCGAACGTGTCCCTGCGGCCGGACCCCGAGCGGGACACGAGCGTGGACGAGCTGATCGCCGGCGTCGACCGCGGCATCTACGTCGTGGGCGACAAGTCGTGGTCGATCGACATGCAGCGCTACAACTTCCAGTTCACCGGCCAGCGCTTCTACCGCATCGAGGGCGGGAAGCTCGCCGGGCAGCTGCGCGACGTCGCCTACCAGGCCACCACCACCGACTTCTGGGGCTCGATGGACGCCGTCGGCGGACCGTCGACCTGGCAGCTGCAGGGCGCGATGAACTGCGGGAAGGCCCAGCCGGGGCAGGTCGCGGCGGTGAGCCACGGGTGCCCGGCGGCCCGGTTCCGCGGCGTCAACGTGCTGAACACGCAGGAGGAGGGCCGGTGAGAGCCCAGGAGGTCGTCGAACGCACCCTCGCCGCGGCGCGGCACCTGCACGGGTGTGCCGTGCTCGTGCGCGAGTCGAGCGAGGCCGCGCTGCGGTGGGCCAACTCGACGATGACGACGAACGGGCACACCACGTCCCGGCGCACCACGGTGATCGCGTTCGTCGCGGTCGAGGGCGGCACCGCGGCCGGCGTCGTGAGCTCGAGCGTCGCGATCACCGACAGCGCCCAGGTGGAGCAGCTGGTGCGCGCCGCAGAGGCCGCGGCGCGGGACGCAGGGCCCGCGAAGGACGCGGCGCCGCTGCTGGGGCCGGACACCGACGACCCGTCGTGGGACGAGCCCGCCGTCGAGACCTCGATCGGGGTGTTCGGCGGGTTCGCCGACGGGCTGGCCGAGGTGCTCGCGGGGCCGCACCGCCAGTACGGCTTCGCATCCCACGAGCTCTCCACGGTGTGGCTCGGCACGTCCACCGGGATCCGCAGGCGCTGGGTGCAGCCCACCGGCTCGGTTGAGCTGAACGCCAAGACCAAGGACCTGAACGGCTCGGCGTGGACCGGGGCCTCAACGGCCGACTTCACCGACGTCGACGTGCTCGCGCTGGCCGCCGAGGCCGACCGGCGGCTGACCTGGGGCAACCGGCGCGTCACGCTGCCGGCCGGCCGGTACGAGACCCTGCTGCCGCCGTCGGCCGTCGCGGACCTGATGGTGTACCTCGCCTGGTCCATGGAGGGCCGCCCCGCGCAGGAGGGACGCAGCGCGCTGGCAGGGCCCGACGGGCCGCGGGTGGGCGAGAAGCTCACCGCGCTGCCGCTCACGCTCGCCAGCGACCCGGCCGCGCCGGGCCTGGAGTACGAGCCGTTCCTCACGGCCTCCCGCTCCGGCGAGGGCATCTCGGTCTTCGACAACGGCGCGCCCACCCGGCGCGCGGAGTGGGTCAGCGAGGGCACGATCGGCGACCTCGTCTACTCCCGCGCCGAGGCGGTGGAGTTCGGCACGCGATTCACACCTGCCGGGGAGAACCTGCTCCTCACCGGGGGCTCGGCGGACTCGATCTCCGATCTCGTCGCCCGCACCGAGCGCGGCCTGCTGCTCACCTGCCTCTGGTACATCCGGGAGGTCGACCCGACCACCCTGCTCCTCACGGGGCTCACCCGCGACGGCGTCTACCTCGTGGAGGGCGGCGAGGTCGTGGGCGAGGTCGACCACAACTTCCGCTTCAACTACTCGCCCCTCGACGTGCTGCGGCGAGCCACCGAGGTCGGCGCCACCGAGCGCACGATCCCGCGCGAGTGGAAGGACTGGTTCACGCGCACGGCCATGCCGCCCGCCCGGGTGCCGGAGTTCAACATGTCCTCGGTGTCGCTCGGCCGCTAGGGGCGAATCGCCGAACGGCCGTCGCGCAGTTCATCCGATCGGAGGTGTCGTGCGTCACAGCTCGATCGGCCGTTCGACCCCGGTCGGCGAACCGGTCGGCGCGTCGCCGGGCCAATCGGCACCTCACGGCCAGTGTTTGCCGTTGACTACTTCGACAGAGCGCCGACGTCGTCGCCGGGTCGCTGGACCGGGAAGGGGCGAGGAGTGTCGTTCGAGGTCGTGAGCGCATACACCCTGCTCGTCGGGGACGCGGACGAGCCAGCCACCGTCAGCGTGCACAGCACCGCCGACGATGCATGGCGGGCGCTGGACCGTGAGGTGCGCAGGCGCTGTGGCATGCGCCCGCGCCCGCGTCGCCGTACGGACGCCGATGCCACCACCCGCCTGGCCAACGCGTGGCGGGCGGGCGATCCCGAGGTCCGCTACTGGAACGTCACGGTCCACCGGCTGCCCATCCCGCTCCCGGTGATCGCCAGGGAGGCGATGGTCGCCGGTCGCTGAGGCGGCACACCCGGCGGCAGGCGGATCAGGTCTTCTCCGGCAATCTGATCGGCATCGCCGGGAGGATGGATCTCGTGGCCTCCTTCCCGCTCCCCACCAACCTGGTCGAGTCCGTCGCCGAGGACGACTCGCCCGAGCGCAAGGTGTGGGTCGAGCGGCTGCCGGAGATCGTCGGTCGGCTGGCCGAGCGGTGGTCCCTCGACGTCGGGGCACCGTTCCAGCCCGGCGGCCAGGTGTCCTGGGTGGCGCCCGCCCGCGACGGTGCGGGGCGTGACCTCGTGCTGAAGGTCGGCTGGACGCACGAGGAGGGCCGGGACGAGGCCGAGGGGTTGCGGGTCTGGGCGGGCCATGGCGCCGTGCAGGTGTTCGAGGTGCACGTCGACGGCCCCACCACCGCGCTGCTGCTGGAGCGCTGCGAGCCCGGCACCACCTGCAAGAGCGCGCTCGCCGAGCCGGAGCAGGACGAGGTCGTGGCCGGCCTGCTGCGGCGGCTGTGGCGCGAGCCGCCCGCCGGGCACCCGTTCCGCCCGCTCGTCCGCATGTGCGACTGGTGGGCCGACGAGTTCTCCGACGACCTCGCCGACGAGCCCGATGCGCTCGACCCGGGACTGGCCCGCGCGGGTGTGGAGCTCTTCCGCGGCCTGCCCCGGGAGGACGTCCCGCAGCGGCTGCTGGTCACCGACCTGCACGCGGAGAACGTGCTCGCGGCACAGCGGGAGCCGTGGCTGATCATCGACCCCAAGCCGTACGTCGGCGACCCGGCCTACGACGTCCTGCAGCACATGCTCAACTGCCGCGACCGGCTGGTCGCCGACCCGCGGGGGCTCGCCCGCCGGATGGCCGACCTCGCGGGACTGGACCGCGAGCGGGTGCAGCTGTGGCTCTTCGCCCGCGCGGTGCAGGAGAGCGTGAACCTGCCCTGGCTGCGCCCGGTGGTGCCGCGACTGGCCCCGCGCTAGCCGGTGGCGCGGCCCCCGGCTCGAGCTACGCCTGCCGGGGCACGTACTGGCGCATCCGGTCCAGGAGGTCGTCCACGCCCAGGTCCGGGGGCAGCGGCGTGCCGGTGAGCGTGCGCAGGTAGAGACCGTCGCCCACGAGCTGCGCGAGCCAGGCGAGCACCGGGTCGTGGAGTTCGTCCAGCAGCGCCGCGTAGCCGTCGGCGTCGACCCGCGCGAGCGCGTCCCGGACGGCCTTCCCGGCCGCGGTGCTGTCGGCGAGCCGGAGGACGGCGAGGTAGGTGCGGGTGAGGCCGCCGGGTGAGGCTCCGCCGGGCGCCGACGTGCGGACGTAGTAGGCGACGGCGCCGTCGGGTGCGCTGCGGATCGCCTCGGCGTCGGCCGCGCTGCGCTCCCGCAGCCGGTCGAGCAGGCCGGCGGCGAGCGCCTCCTTCGACGCGAAGTGGTAGAGCAGCCCGCCCTTGGAGACGCCCGCGGCCGCGACGACGGCGTCCAGCGTGATGGCCGCACCGCCGTGCTCGATCAGCAGGGTCTCGTAGGCGTCCAGCACACGGTCGCGGGCGCTCGGCACCCGGCGAGTCTAGGCGGTCCGGCGTGACGGGAATGACCAGGCACTCTAAACCGTCTAGACGGTACAGTCGAGGATCCGCTACTCCCGAGGAAGACCGTTGACCGTCACCGCTCCCCGCTCTGCTCTCGCCGGCCGCCGTGAGTGGGCAGCACTGGCCGTGCTGCTCCTGCCCACGCTGCTCGTCACGATCGACAACACCGTGCTGGGATTCGCCCTGCCGGCGATCAGCACGGCGCTGTCGCCGTCGGCGGCGCAGCTGCTG
Source organism: Pseudonocardia hierapolitana (assembly GCF_007994075.1). Lineage (NCBI taxonomy): Bacteria > Bacillati > Actinomycetota > Actinomycetes > Pseudonocardiales > Pseudonocardiaceae > Pseudonocardia > Pseudonocardia hierapolitana. The sequence continues at coordinate 3,607,727 of NZ_VIWU01000001.1, forward strand.
TGGCTGGTGGACGTCTACCCGCTCGTCCTGGCCGGCCTCCTCGTGACCATGGGCACGCTCGGCGACCGGGTCGGCCGGCGTCGCACGCTGATGGTCGGCGTGGCGGGCTTCGGCGCCGTCTCGCTCATCGCGGCCTTCGCGACGGACGCGACGCACCTGGTGGCGGCCCGCGCGCTGCTCGGGTTCTTCGGCGCCATGCTGATGCCCGCCACCCTCGCGCTGCTGCGCACGATCTTCCGGGATCGCGCCCAGCGCCGGTTCGCCGTGGCCGTGTGGGCCACCGGGTTCGCCGCCGGTTCGGCGCTCGGCCCGATCGTGGGCGGGCTGCTCCTGCAGCACTTCTGGTGGGGCTCGGTGTTCCTGGTCAACGTGCCGGTGATGCTGGTGCTGCTCGTGCTCGGCCCGGCGTTGCTCCCGGAGTCGCGCATGGCTAACCCCGGCCGGTTCGACCCGCTCGGCGTGGTGCTCTCGTTGCTCGCGATGGCGCCGGCGGTGCTGGCCGTGAAGATCGTTGCGCACGACGGGGTCACCGCGACGGCCGCGCTGGCGCTGCTGGTCGCCGTCGTCGCGGGCGTGCTGTTCGTGCGGCGCGCAGAGGCGCGGCGGGCCGCGGGCGAGGAGCCGCTGCTCGACGTCACGCTCTTCGCCTCGCCGGTGCTGCGGCTCTCGGCGCTCGCCAACGCCACCACGATGTTCGCCCTCACCGGCCTGCTGTTCTTCTCGGCGCAGTACCTCGTGCTCGTGCAGGGTCTGTCGCCGATGGACGCCGGTCTCGTGCTGCTGCCCGGCTTCGTCGTGACGATGCTCGCAGGCCTGACGGCCGCGCGGTTGGGCCGGAGGTACCCGCTGCGTGCGCTGGTGCCCGCCGGGCTGTTGCTGGCGGCGTCGGGGTACCTGCTGTGCACGCTCATGGGCGCAGGCTCGTCGGTCGCCGTGTTGCTGGCGGCGAGCGTGCTGGTCGGAGCCGGGATCGGCCTGTCGGAGACGGTCACGAACGACGCGATCCTCACCGCGGCTCCCGCCGATCGCGCCGGCTCGGCGTCGGCCGTGTCCGAGACGGCCTACGAGATCGGCGCCGTGCTCGGCACGGCGGTCCTCGGCAGCGTGCTCTCGGCGGCGTACCGCGCCGGCGTGGACGTGCCGAGCAGCGTGGGGCCGACCTACGCCGCGACGGCGCGCGAGACGCTGGGCGGGGCGGTCGGCGTCGCGCAACGGCTCACCGGCGCGCCGGCGGGCGAGCTGCTGTCCTCCGCGCAGGCCGCGTTCACCGGTGCGGTGGGGATCACCGCGCTGACCGGCACCGCCGTGCTCGTTCTCGTCGCACTGACGGTGTTCACGGGGCTGCGGAACCGCTAGCCCCGTCGTACCCGGTGCGCGCCGCCGCCACCTCGTCCATGTGGTGCTCGGCCCACTCCTTGATGTGGGCGAGCAGCGGCATGAGCGTGCTGCCGAGCGGGGTGAGCGCGTAGTCGACCCGCACCGGCACCGACGGGGTGACGGCCCGGCTGACCAGCCCGTCCCGCTCGAGCGAGCGCAGGGTCTGGGTGAGCATCTTCTGGCTGACGCCCGCGATGCGCCTGCTCAGGTCCGAGTACCGCTGCGGCCCGCCCGCCAGCGCCGACAACACCAGCGTGACCCACTTGTCGCTGATCCGGTCCAGCAGCTGCCGGGTGGGGCAGGCCGCGAGGTAGGCGTCGTACCGCTGCGCCGCCTCCGCGCGGCGCTCGCTCGCGGTGCGCGTGGTCATCTCTCTCCTCGATGTGCGATACGCACCTCCAGGTGCCTTCTTCCCGATGAAGAGTAACTCTCCGATGGTGGTTTCCGGCTCATCGAACCGAGGAGGAGCAAGGACATGCGTGCGCTGGTGGCGCGGCGGCTCGACGGCCCCGACGCGATCGAACTGATCGACACCCCGGTTCCGGTGCCCGGGCCGGGACACGTCCGGATCGCGGTGGCCGCGGCCGCGGTGAACCCAGTCGACGTGGCCGTCGCGAGCGGTGCGCTGGTGCAGATCGGGCTCACCGCGCCGCGCGAGCAGTTCGGGCTGGGGTGGGACGTGGCCGGCACGGTCGACGCGGTCGGGCCCGGCGTGGACCTGCAGATCGGCACCGCCGTGGTCGGCCTGGCCGACCTGCTCGGAAGGCCGCTCAAGACACACGCGGAGCAGGTCGTGCTCGATGCGACCGCGGTCGCGCCCGCCCCGCGCGGCCTCGACCCGGTGGCGGCGTCGACGATCCCCCTGAACGCCCTCACCGCCGACCAGGCGCTCGACCTGCTGGCGCTCCCGCCCGGGGCCACGCTGCTCGTCACGGGTGCGGCCGGTGCGGTCGGCGGGTTCGCCGTGCAGCTCGCCCGCCATCTCGGCCTGGACGTCATAGCGGTCGCCGCCCCGGCCGACGAACCGCTGGTACGCGAGCTGGGGGCGCGGCACGTGGTGCCCCGCGGCGCCGATCTGCCGACCGCCGTGCGCGAGCTCGTGCCGGGTGGCGTGGACGGCGTCGTCGACGCCGCGCTCGTCGGGATCGCCGCGCAGGAGACCGTGCGCAACGGGGGCGCGTTCGCGCATCTCGTGGCGACCCCGCCCCCTGCGCCCTTGCGCGGGATCCGGGTGCACACCGTGCTCGTCAGCGCCGACTGTGACCGGCTGCGCCGGCTCGCCTGCCTGGCCGAGGTCGGGGTGATCAGCGCGCGGGTGGCGGGCGTGCACGCGCTCGACGAGGCCCCTGCCGCCTACCGGAAGGTGGCAGGCGGCGGGTTGCGGGGGCGCATGGTGCTCATCCCCTGAACGCCGCGATGACCTCGGCCATCCGCGACACGGGGGACGGGTCGCGCAGGTCGGGCAGGCGAACCGCGACCTCGGTGACCCCGATCTCGGCGAGCTCGCGGAACCGTCCGACGTGATCGGCCACGGTGCCGGCGTGCACCTGCTCGGCGTACCGGCCTGCGTCGACGGCCCGTGGCCGGTGCGACTCGACGAGGGCGACCACCTCGGCGGGGTCCCTGCCGACGAGGGCGGTGGTGAGGTGCGACAGCTCGACGTCGCGGCCGGTGCGGGCGCAGTGTTCGCGCAGCACCGCGGCCTTGCGCGCGACGGAGGGCAGGTCACCCAGCACGTTGGCGACGTCGGCGTAGCGGGCGGCGAGCGGCAGCGTGCGCCGCTCGCCCCCACCGCCGAGCACGATCGGCACGTGCTCCTGGAGCGGCCGGGGGTAGCCGGAGGTGTCGGGCAGGTCGAGCACCCGCCCGCGGAAGGCCTTCCCGCCAGGCCCCCACAGCACCGGCAGCGCCGCGAGCGCGTCCTCGAGCAGGGCGTACCGCTCGGCGAGCGGCGGGAAGGTGAACCCGTAGGCGCGGTGCTCGGCCTCGAACCAGCCCAGCCCGAGGCCGCAGATCGCGCGGCCACCGCTCAGCACGTCGAGCGTGGCGACGATCTTGGCGAGGTGGCCGACGTTGCGGTGCGTCACGGCGGTGACGAGGGTGCCGAGCCGGACCCGTTCGGTGCACGCGGCGAGCCACGCGAGGGTGGTGAAGCTCTCGGGGAAGTCCTCCCACGCCCGGCCGAGCTGCGGGATCTGCCGGAAGTGGTCCATCACGTAGACGGCGTCGAAGCCGGCGGACTCGGCCGTGATCGCGATCTCGCGCAGCCGGTGCCGGAGCCCGGCGGCCCCGCCGCGGAACTCACCGAGGTGCAGCGCGAACCGCAGCCCGACGGGCGCTTCCCGCTGGCGGTCCGCCGCCGTGGCCGAGCCCAGGAACGCCTGCGGCACCACCCGGACCGGCTCCGGTGCGAGCACCTCGTCGAACCCTTCGCCTGCCAGCGCCTCTCGCACCGCAGGCCACGCCTTGAGCTGCGCGGTCAGCACGCCGGCCGGCACCGGTCGTGCGCGGGCGCGGTTGCGGGCCCTGCAGACGCCCGCCGGGGTGTCGAACACGACGGCGACGCACGCCAGGCCGTGCCGGCGGGCGAGGCCCAGCCAGGTCGCGCGCTTCGACGCATCGAGCCCGGTGGAGTCGACGACCGTGGTCAACCGGCGTGCGGCGCGCCGGGCGACGACCTCGTCGAGGAGGGCGAGCGCGTCGGCGCTGGCCGCGATGTCGTCCTCCCCCGCCCCGACCAGCGCCCGGAGGCGGTCGCTGGAGACCACCGCGTCCGGTGGGAAGTGCTCCGCGGCCCACGTCGACTTGCCGGACGCGACCGGGCCCGCCAGCACGATCAGGCAGGGCGATGGCAGCCGCACCTCAGTGCCGGTCGCGCAACAGCCGGACCAGGTCGACGACCTGGCGGCCGAGCGGGCGCAGCACCGGCATCCGCGAGAGCCGGACGAGCCGCGCGACCATCGGCACGGTGCGGTCGACGAGCAGGCGCGTGCGGGCGGCGCCGTCGGAGCGGTCGTGCACCCAGAACAGCACGATCCCCAGGTGCTGCAGCCACAGCAGCTCGGGGAGCTCGCGCGCCAGCTCTGGGTCGGGGTCGACCCGGGCGCCTGCGAGCACCTCCCGGTAGAGATCCACCGCGGCGGCGCGTGCGGGACCGGCCTCAGCGCTGAACGGCGACAGCGGGTTGCCGGGCTGGGCGGCCACCGCGAAGAAGCGGCCCGCGAACTCCCGGTACGGCTCGGCCACCGTGACCCAGCAGTGGAGCGCGGCGCCGAGCCGCTCCGCGAGATCGGTGTGCCGGGCCAGCTCGGGCAGCGCGAGCGCGCGGTGCTCCGCGACGAGCTGGTCGTAGAAGCCCTGGACCAGCTCGTCCTTCGAGGAGAAGTAGTAGTAGGCGTTGCCGACGGACACGCCGGCACGCTCGGCGACGGCACGCATCGTGGTGCCGTCGAAGCCGCGCTCCCGGAACAGCTCGAGCGCGGCGCTGACGATGGCGTCGCGGGTGCTCCCGCGAGTGGTCGTCACAGATGGCCGTGCTCACCCGCCGGCGGGGTGTGCACGGTGTTGATCCCGCGGTCGGCCAGCCGCTCCTGGACCTGCTCGGAGATGTCGGCCGCACGCCTGCGCTCCCGCACGCGGATCAGGACGAGCATCGAGATCCCGTAGGCGATGCCGAGCGTCAACAGCACGACGCCGAGCTTGACGACGAAGGTCTGCACCGAGTTGTCGCCGACGACGTCGCTCACCGAGATGATCGCCAACACACCCAGTGTGACCAGGTGGAACAGCACCGACAGCAGCAGGTTGACCGACCGGGTGACCTTCTCGTCGTGGAACACCTCCTGCAGGAACGGCTCGCCCGCCCTGATGAGGAGCTGGCCCACGAGGAAGGTCAGCCCCACCGACACTGCGAGCAACACGACGTACTGGGTCATCTCGGACTCCATCGGGCCCTCCCCGAACTTTTGAACGTGTTCAAGAGCGTACGCGCCCGCAGCGGCACAGTCCACGGCCGTGGGGTGCTCGCGAGGTGTGGGCGCTCACAGGTAGGGGTACCCGGATCGGCATGAACTACCCGTCCACCCGTGTCATGGGAGCTGAATCGGAGGGAAAGCGCTTTCGATTCTTCTGAATCGATTACCTGATCGGTCCTGTGAGTGAGCCGACAGCCACTCGTCGTGCACGGAATAGGTGCTCACAGGTACCGTCGATACCCATCTCTCCAGAGCACACCCACCCGAATCAGGGTCGGGTGTGCGCAGCATTTCCAGGACCGGGGAGCCGGCGAGGAGCGAGGACGATATGACTGCGATGACCGTGTCGGGGATCGACGGGGCGCCCACCGCGAACGCTGAGCTGCTGTCCTGGGTGCGCGAGGTCGCGGACCTCACCACGCCGGACCGGGTCGTGTGGTGCGACGGGTCCGACGCGGAGTGGGACCGCATGACGGCGCAGCTCGTCGAGGCGGGCACCTTCGTGAAGCTCAACGAGTCGAAGAAACCGAATTCGTTCTGGGCCGCCTCCGACCCCGACGACGTCGCGCGTGTCGAGGAGCGCACCTTCATCTGCAGCGCCGAGCGGGACGGTGCGGGCCCCACCAACAACTGGATGGACCCGGCCGAGATGAAGAGCACGATGACGGATCTCTACCGCGGGTGCATGCGCGGCCGGACGATGTACGTCATCCCGTTCTGCATGGGCCCGACCGATGCGGAGATCCCCATGCTCGGCGTCGAGATCACCGACTCCGAGTACGTGGTCGTCTCCATGCGGATCATGACGCGGATGGGTGCGTCCGTGCTGCCGCTCTTCGCCGACCGCGGCGGCTCGTTCGTGAAGGGCCTGCACTCCGTGGGCGCTCCGCTCGAGCCCGGCCAGGAGGACGTGCCGTGGCCGTGCAACGACACGAAGTACATCAGCCACTTCCCGGAGACCCGCGAGATCTGGAGCTTCGGCTCCGGCTACGGCGGCAACGCCCTGCTGGGCAAGAAGTGCTACGCGCTGCGGATCGCATCCGCGATCGCGCACGACGAGGGCTGGCTCGCCGAGCACATGCTGATCCTCAAATTGATCTCGCCGGAGGAGAAGGCGTACTACGTGGCGGCGGCGTTCCCGTCGGCGTGCGGCAAGACCAACCTGGCCATGTTGCAGCCGACCGTGCCCGGTTGGCGCGCCGAGACGATCGGTGACGACATCGCGTGGATGCGTTTCGGTGAGGACGGTCGCCTCTACGCGGTGAACCCCGAGTTCGGCTTCTTCGGGGTGGCTCCGGGAACGAACTGGAAGACCAATCCGAATGCGATGCGCACGATCGAAAAGGGCAACTCGCTCTTCACCAACGTCGCGCTCACCGACGACGGCGACGTGTGGTGGGAGGGGCTCGAGGGCGAGCCGCAGCACCTGACGTCGTGGCTGGGCGAGGACTGGACCCCGGACTCGGACAAGCCGGCCGCCCACCCCAACTCGCGCTACACCACGCCGATCGCGCAGTGCCCCGTGGTGGCGCCGGAGTGGAACGACCCGCAGGGCGTGCCGATCTCGGCGATCCTCTTCGGGGGCCGCCGCAAGACCACGGTCCCGCTGATCACCGAGTCGCGTGACTGGCAGCACGGCACCTTCATGGGCGCCACCATGTCGAGCGAGATGACGGCCGCGGCCAAGGGCGGGAAGGGCCAGGTGCGGCGCGACCCGATGGCGATGCTGCCCTTCCTCGGCTACAACGCGGGCGACTACTTCCAGCACTGGGTGAACGTCGGCAAGGGCGCCGACGCCGACAAGCTGCCCCGGATCTTCTACGTCAACTGGTTCCGCCGCGGCGAGGACGGCCGCTTCCTGTGGCCGGGCTTCGGCGAGAACTCGCGCGTGCTGAAGTGGGCGATCGAGCGGATCGAGGGCACGGCACCGGCCACCGAGACCGCCATCGGCTACGTCCCCGCCGCCGACGCGCTGGACCTCGACGGCCTCGACGTGCCCGTCGCCGACATCGAAGCGGCGCTCGCGGTCGACACCGAGGAGTGGAAGGCGGAGATCCCGCTCATCGAGGAGTGGTTCGAGAAGATCGGCGACCGCCTGCCCACGTCGATGCGCGACGAGCTGGAGGCCCTCAAGCTCCGCCTCGGCGCGTAGCCCGACCCGCTCCTGCGGAACGGCCCGTTCGCCTGCGATCCCCGGGACGGACGGGCCGTTCCTCCGCTGCGGCTTACGATGACCGGCGTGGGTCGATGGCATCTGCTCCTGCTCGTGCCGTTCCTCACGCTCGTGACCCCGTGGTTCAACTCCGTCGAGCCGCGCCTCGCCGGGATGCCGTTCTTCTACTGGGCCCAGTTCGCGTGGATCCCGGTCACCATCGCGTGTCTCGCGGCGGTCCACCTCCGCACGCGGCCCCCGCTCGGCGAGTCATCCTGACGTAACCCACCGTTCACCGCACGGCAACGCCCGCTCGTCGAGTGATCTCGCACCGTTCAGGTGTCTTAATCGTTCTCGTCGTCACCGCTCGGTTGATCGACTCGCCTGCCTCCCCGATCGGGTGGCCGGACGCCGCCGCGAGCGGCCGTTCTGGCGCTACGCGACGGCGGAACGCTGTCGCCCCGGTTTCCCCGGTGCAACAGTCGAACGGCGCCGGCGATACGAGGGGTGACCACCGCCCGAGCGGTGGAAGCGGAGGTGACCACGTGCTCGAAGTCGGAACGGCGAACCGGAACGGCGAGGACGACGACCTCGCCGTCTTCGTCGACCGTCTGGCGGCGGCGGGATCGGACCAGTCCACGACCGACGCGCAGACGCAGATCCACCATGCGATCGCGGTGGGCAACCCGCCGCCGGGGGTGCGCCGACTCGCCGAGGCGCTCGCCGCCTCCGTCGCCGAGCTCCCCCCTCCGCCCCGCAGACCGGTGGAGGACGCGGCGTCGCTGGTCTCGGCGGTCCGGGACAACACGCTGGTCGTCCTCGAGGACTTCGACGTGCCCGCCACCGCGCGGGCCGTCGCCGCGCTGCTCGCCGACGGGCGGCGGGTCGTCGTCACGGGGGCGGTGCCCGCCGAGCTCGCCGCCGTCCGCGCAGCATTGCCGCCCGAGGCGGTCGACCGCGCCCTGCCCCACCTGCCCGGGCTCCCGCCCGCGGAGCTGCGCGAGCTCCGCCGGCTGCTCGCCACGTCCACGCCGGAGCGCAGGGCGCGCGGTGACCAGCTCCTCCCGCCGGAGTCGGCCGTCCCGGACGCCGGAGAGGTCGCGCAGCTGTGCGCGCTCGCCGCGGGCTCCGAGGCCGCGGGAGACGGCGAGTGGGTGCTGCCCACCCTCCTCGCCGACCTCGACGAGGACCGCCGCGCCGCCGTCACGTCCGTGGCCGAGTGCGTCGAGCGCTCGCTGGCCGCCATGCCGTCCCGCGCCGAGCACGCGTGGGCGTGGCAGCTGCTGTCCGAACTGATCTACGGGCAGCACCGGGCCACGTTCGACCGGATGCACGAGGACACCGCCGAGGTCGTCGCCGTTCTCGACCGCACCCGCTCCGCCCCGCCGGTGTCGTTCACGGCGGCCCCTCCGCCGGGCGTGGTGGAGGTCCTCACCCGGTACCGCGAGTTCCTCGCCGCGGGCGGCCGTTCGCGCTCGTACTTCCGGCCCGCGGCCCAGCGCGACGTCCAGCCGGTGCTCGACGTGGCGCGGATCGGGTCGCGGCAGCCCGAGAACGAAGAGGACATCGACCGGGTGCTCGAGTACCTCGAGCTGGTCGAGCGCCAGGCCCGCATCGACGCCGCCTGCGCCGAGCTCGGGGTACCCATCCCGGCCGACGAGATCGAGCTGGCCGAGATCAACGACGGACTGGGCAGGATCGCCACGGCGGCCCGTTCGGTGGGCGCCCTCCGCCACGACGTGTTGTTCCTCGCGGCCGACTCGCCGCTGTCGGTCCCCGACGTCGATGCCGCCCAGCAGGTCGCGACCGGCATCCTGGAGTTCGCCGTGCACGGCTCGGGTGTCGACGCCGCCCGGCGGCTCGACGCGCTGGCCGACGCGCTGGCCGTGCTCAGCCCGGCCACCGCCACGGCGCCCGAGCACGAACAGGCGGTCGTCGCGTTGCGCGAGCGCGACGCCGCCGGCTACGCGGCCGCCCTCGACGCACTCGGCGCCGCTCGGCGGGAGCAGCGCGACGATCAGATGCGCGTGCTCCTGCTGCAGCGCCTCGAGGAGGGCGCCCCGCGCCTCGCCGTGGCCTGGGCGGCGCTCGCCGAGACCGCACCAGCCGCGCTCGGGTTCGTGTCGTTCGTGCCGGTGGAGCCGCTGCTCTCCACGCTTCCCCCGCCCGACAGCGCCGACGTCGTGCTCGTGGTGGGCGCGAGCGGGCTCGGCGTGGAGCGCTTGCTGCTCAGCGCCGTGGCCCCGCGGATCGTCGCCGTCAGCGGGCCGGGGGATGCGCGGGCCGACAGCCCCACGCTGCTGAGCGTGCTGCAGCGCGCGTCGGCACTGGTGATCCAGGGCCGCGCCGCCGGTGGGCGGGTCGTGCCGTTCAACGGCGGCTCGTCGGCCCGGGCGGCGGCACCCGTCGGCCAGGCCGGCTAGGAGGATCCTGTTCAGGGCGCTCCTAGGCGCGCACGCTCTCCAGCAGCGCGATCGGATCACTCCCGGTCGTGTCGTGCCGCCACTCGCCGCGGCCGGCAGGGCGCTCCAGCAGCCACCCGTCGGGCCGGCGGAGCAGGCGGGCCACGGGGGTGGCCGACCAGGCGGGACCGAGCTCCGGGTAGGCGGGCGGCCTGCGCTCCTGGATCGTGATCGCGTCACCGTGGATGGTGTAGGCGATCTGGCGGTGGTCGCGCTCCCCGGCGGGGACACGCGCGGCGCACCAGTGCGACAGGCGCATGCGGATCTCCTCGGGCACGGCCATGTCCGCATGGTCCCGGTTCGGAGAGCCCGAGTCGAGCGCTATGAGAGGAAAGCCCGGCGGGTTAGCTTCGGGGTATGACAGAAGCGGTCCCCGTGAGCCGGTTCGGCCACGTCGAGCTGGAGGACATGCCCGACGACCTGCGCGCGCGGGTCGGCGTCATCGCCGAGAAGTCGGGCTTCGTGCCGAATGTGTTCCGCGCGCTCGCGCGCAGGCCGGCGGAGCTGCGGGCATTCCTGGACTACCACGACGCGTTGATGGACTCCGACGACGGGTTGAGCCGCGCCGAGCGGGAGCTGGTGGTCGTCGCGACGTCGGGTGCGAACCACTGCACCTACTGCATCGTGGCCCACGGGGCGATCCTGCGTGTCCGCACGAAGGACCCGGAGATCGCCGACCGGGTGGCGAGCAACCCGTGGGGCGTCGAGCTGAGCAGGCGTGAACGGGCGATCGTCGATCTCGCGCTGCTGGTCGCCACCGACTCCGCCGCCCTCACCGAGGCCGAGCTGGACGACGCGCGGGCGGCCGGGCTGACCGACGAGGAGATCTGGGACGTCGGTGCCATCACGGCGCTGTTCGCGATGTCCAACCGGCTCGCACACCTCACGGCGCTGCGCCCGAACCCGGAGTTCTACCTGATGGGAAGGCTGCCCCGGACCTGATATGCCCCGCGCGCATGCGCACGCAACCGCACGTACACGTGGTTGTGACGGAGGACGGAGACGATCAGATGATGGCGAACCTGTTCGGGAAACGGGCGGCGATCGTCTCCTACCGCCTGGGTACGGCCGACGGCGTGTCGGTCACGGCGGCCCAATGGGCCGGTGCACTGCAACTGCTCGGCATGCGGGTGCGTACGGTCGCAGGGGACGGTGATCCGGACGTGACGGTGCCCGGCCTCGCTCTCGACGCGGCGAACCCGCCGTCGCGGCACGAGCTGGCCGCTGCGCTGGACGACGCCGACGTCGTGATCGCCGACAACATCTGTTCGTTGCCGATGAACATCGCGGCGGGCGAGGCGGTGGCCGAGTACCTGCGCGGACGGACTGCGGTGCTGCGCCACCACGACCTGCCGTGGGAACGCGAGCGCTACGCCGGCATCACCACGTGGCCGCCGGACGACCCGGGGTGGCGGCACGTCACCGTCAACGAGCTCGCCCGGGCCGAGCTCGCGGCCCGCCGCGGGATCGCGGCCACCACGATCTACCACGGCTTCTCCGAGGAGCGCCGCCCGGAGGCACGGGACCCGGTCCGCGCCGCCCTCGGTGTCGGTGCCGAGCTGCTGATCCTGCAGCCGACGCGGGCGATCCCCCGCAAGAACGTCGACGTCGGCCTCGCGATCGCCGAGACGCTCGGCGCCACCTTCTGGCTCACCGGTCCCGCGGAGGACGGCTACGCGGGCGAGCTGGAGCGCCTGCTGGAGCGCGCCCGGGTGCCGGTTCGCCGCAGGCTGCCCGACGGGGTGGACATGGCGGCCGCCTACGCCGCGTGCGATGCGGTCGTGCTGCCGTCGTCGTGGGAGGGGTTCGGGCTCCCCATGATCGAGGCGGCCCTGCACCGCAGGCCCATCGTCGTGGCCGACTTCCCCGTCGCGGCGGAACTACGGGCGTTCGGCTTCCGCTGGTTCCCCGTCGACGACCCGGCGCGGCTGGCGGCGTGGTTGGCCGAGCCCGACCCCGCCCTGCTCGACCACAACGAGAAGATCGCCGAGGAGCACTTCAGCACCGACGCGCTCGCCCGCCGGCTCGCCCGGCTGCTGACCGGGGCGTCCGGGCTCCACCCCGCGGAGATCGTGGGCGGAGGCCTGAACGCCACGGCCTGAGCACGGGCGGAGGAGGGGTGCGGGAGCCGGCTACGACCTCGGCCTGAGGCGCAGCTCCTGCATCCCGCCGTCCACGGCGAGCACGATGCCGGTGGTCGAGGTCGAGCGCGGGCTCGCCAGGTAGGCCACCGCGCCGGCCACCTCCTCGGCCGACACGAGCCGCCCGTGCGGCTGGCGTGCCTCCAGAGCAGCCCGCTCCGCAGCCGGGTCGTCGGCGCGCTCCAGCAGCCGCCCGATCCAGGGGGTGTCGGCGGTGCCCGGCGCGACGGCGCAGACCCGGATGCCCTCGGCGAGGTGGTCGGCGGCCATCGCCCTGGTGAGGGCGTGCACGGCACCCTTGCTCGCGCTGTAGACGGCCCGCTGCGGGATGCCCGCGGTGGCGGCGATCGAGCCGGTGTTGACGATCGCGGCGGACGGGGACCTCCGCAACGCGGGCAGCGCCGCCCGGGCGGTGCGGACCATCCCCAGCAGGTTGACGTTCAGCACTTGGAGCCACTCGTCGTCGGAGTTGTCCGCGACGGTGCCCTGCGCCCCGATGCCGGCGTTGTTCACCAGCACGTCGAGGCGGTCCCACTCCTGCAGCACGCGATCCACGGCGGCCCGCACCGAGGCGTCGTCGCTGACGTCGGCCTGCACGGCGAGCGCGCCTTCCGGCGGGTTGCTCACGTCCCGGTCCAGCACGGCGACGCGGGCGCCGTCGGCCATCAGCCGCTGCGCGATCGCCGCGCCGATCCCCGACGCCCCGCCCGTGACGGCCGCGACCAGCCCGTCGAACTCCCCCGCCATCAGCGACCCTCCACGAACGTGTGGCGCTGGCGGCCGAGGCCCTCGATCTCGATCTCCACCACGTCGCCCGCCTTCAGGAACGGGAACCGCCCGGAGAGGGCGACGCCCTGCGGGGTGCCGGTGATCACCAGGTCGCCCGGCTCGAGCGTCATGTACTGCGACAGGTGCCAGACGATGAACTCGACGTCGAAGATCATGTCCTTCGTGGTGGAGTCCTGGCGCGGGTCGCCGTTCACCCAGCTGCGCAGGCGCAGGTTGCCGTGATCCACCTCGTCGGGCGTCACGAGCCACGGCCCCGTCGGGCAGAACCCGGGTGCGCACTTGCCCTTGCTCCACTGACCGCCCGAGACCTCGATCTGGGCGTAGCGCTCCGACAGGTCGTCGGCCACCACGAAGCCGGCCACGTGGGCGAGGCTCTGCTCGGGCGAATCGAGGTAGGCGGCGGTGCTTCCGATCACGACGCCGAGCTCGACCTCCCAGTCGACCTTGGCGTTCTCGCTGCGCGGCATGGCGACGTCGTCGTTCGGGCCGCCCACCGTGTTCGGCGTCTTGAAGAAGACCACCGGGTGCTCCGGCGGCGCCGCGCCGGACTCGGCGGCGTGCGCCGCGTAGTTCATCCCGATGCAGATCACCGCTCCGGGACGGGCGACGGGCGAGCCGACGCGCAGGTCCGCCGCCCCCTCCAGCACCGGGAGCGAGCCCGCGTCCGCGGCCGCGCGCACTTCGGCCACTCCGTCGCGGGCGAGGAAGCCGGCGTCGATGTCGCGGGCGAGCCCGCGCAGGTCGTAGGTCGCGGTGTCGGTGACGAGTGCGGGGATCTCGGCTCCGGCAGGTCCGAGTCGAGCGAGCTTCATCGCGGCTCCAAGACGTCGAGGTAGCAAAAGATCTGATGTCCGCTAGGGAACCTACCTTCCGCCGCCGCTGTGATCGACCGATGCCGGCCGCAGACCGGTGGCGATCGGCCCGACGCGCAGTGCCGACCCCGGGTCCCGCGGGTACTCCCCGGTCGAGGGACAGGACGGCACCCCGGGCTGCTCAGCCGTGCCACGGAACTCGTTGCTTGACCGGTAGACATCCGATGTCTACGGTGAGCCCCGCATCGGCAGAAAGGACTGCGCGTGAGCCGCATCACCGCCCTGGAGACCGCGGACGTGCGGTTCCCGACCTCGCTCCAGCTCGACGGGTCGGACGCGATGAACCCCGACCCCGACTACTCCGCCGCGTACGTCCGGATCGTCACGGACGCAGGCGACTCCGGACACGGGTTCGTCTTCACCATCGGCCGGGGCAACGACGTGCAGGTCGCCGCGATCGAGGCCCTCTCCGGCCACCTCGTCGGCAAGGACGTCGAGCCGCTGCTCGGCGGGATGGGCGACACCTGGCGCGAGCTGGTGCACGACTCGCAGCTGCGCTGGCTGGGCCCGGAGAAGGGCGTCATGCACATGGCGATCGGCGCGGTCGTCAACGCGCTGTGGGACCTGCGGGCCAAGCGGGAGGGCCGCCCGCTGTGGCAGGTCCTGGCCGCGATGACGCCCGAGCAGCTGGTCGACCTCGTCGACTTCCGCTACCTCACCGATGCGCTCACCCCCGAGGAGGCGCTGCAGATCCTGCGCGCCGCCGAGCCGGGCCGCGCCGAGCGGCAGGAGCGGCTCCTGCGCGAGGGCTATCCCGCCTACACCACCACCCCCGGCTGGCTCGGCTACGACGACGAGAAGCTGGCGCGGCTGTGCCGGGAGGCGGTCGACGAGGGGTTCGACCAGATCAAGCTCAAGGTCGGCGGTGACCTCGCCGACGACGTGCGCAGGCTGCGGATCGCCCGCGAGGCCGTCGGACCCGACATCCGGATCGCCGTGGACGCCAACCAACGCTGGGACGTCTCCGACGCCATCGCGTGGATCAAGGAGCTGGCGAGCTTCGACCTCGCATGGGTGGAGGAACCCACCAGCCCGGACGACGTGCTCGGGCACGCCGCCATCGCCCGGGGCATCGCGCCCATTCCGGTGGCCACCGGCGAGCACATGGCCAACCGGGTGATGGCCAAGCAGTTCCTCGCCCACGACGCGCTGCAGGTGCTCCAGATCGACGCCACGCGCGTGGCCGGCGTCAACGAGAACGTCGCGATGCTGCTGCTCGCGGCCAAGTTCGGGGTGCCGGTCTGCCCCCACGCAGGCGGTGTGGGGCTCTGCGAGGCGGTGCAGCACCTGGCGATGTTCGACTACGTCGCCGTGTCGGGGCGGCTCGACGGGCGCATGATCGAGTTCGTGGACCACCTCCACGAGCACTTCGTCACACCCGTCCAGGTGACCGGCGGCCGGTACCGGACGCCCACCGAGCCCGGCGCGGGCACCGAGATGCACGCCGCCTCCCTCGCCGGGTACACGGTGGTGCGCGATGCCTGACCGCATGCCCCCGCTCGGGAAGCTCGGCTTCGGCGGGGCCAACCTCGGCAACCTCTTCACGGAGATGTCCGACGAGCAGGCGCACGCCGTGCTGCAGGCGGCCTGGGACGCGGGCATCCGCTACTTCGACACGGCACCCCACTACGGGCTCGGGCTCGCCGAGCGCCGGCTCGGCGCGTTCCTCGCCACCAAGCCGCGCGACGAGTTCGTCGTCTCCACCAAGGTGGGCCGGCGGCTGGAGCCGAGCCCCGAAACATCAGATGAGTCGGACGAGGAAGGCGGGTTCGTGGTGCCCGCCGACGTCCGCCGGGTGTGGGACGCCTCGGCCGGTTGCGTGCGCCGCAGCCTGGACGAGTCCCTCGAGCGGCTCGGCCTCGACCGCGTCGACGTGCTGTTCCTGCACGATCCCGACGAGTACCCGGACATGGAGGCGTCGGTCGCGACCGCCGTGCCCGCCCTCGTCGCGCTGCGCGAGGAAGGTCTCGTGCGCGCGGTGGGGATCGGGTCCAAGTCGGTGGCGGCCCACCTGGCCGGCGTGCGCGCGGGCGATCTCGACCTGCTGATGGTCGCCGGCCGGTACACGCTGCTCGAGCAGCCCGCCGCGCCCGAGCTGATCCCGGAGTGCCGGGAGCGCGGGATCGGCATCGCGGTCGCGGGCGCCTTCAACTCCGGGTTGCTCGCGACCTCGACGCCGGGACCCGGTGCGCGCTACGAGTACGGCGACGCCCCGGCCGAGGTCGTCGAGAAGGCGCAGCGGCTCGCGATGGTGTGCGGGAAGTACGGGGTCGAGCTCCCGGCCGCAGCGCTGCAGTTCCCGCTGCGCGAGCCGGTGGTCCGCTCGGTCGTGCTGGGAGCCACCGAACCCGCGCACATCGAGCAGAACGTGGCCCGGATCGGCGAGCCGATCCCCGAGGAACTGTGGGAGCAGCTCGCGGTCGAGGGGTTCCTGCCGTGATAGACGTCCACCTGCACCTCTGGGACCTGCAGCGCAGCGCGTACCAGTGGATCACCCCCGAGCACGGCCCGCTGCACACCACGATCACCGCGGAGCGAGCACACGGCGAGCTGGCCGCGGTCGGCGTGGAGCGGGCGGTGCTCGTACAGGCCGATGACTCGGTCGCCGACACCGAGTTCATGCTCGAGGTCGCGGCCGAGCACGACTGGGTGGCCGGGGTCGTCGGCTGGGTGCAGCTGGACGACCCGGCCGTCGCCGCCGCCCAGCTCGACCGGTTCGCCGCCGACCCGGCGTTCCGCGGGGTTCGCCACCTGGTGCACGACGACCCTCGCGACGACTTCCTCGCGCTGCCGGCCGTGCGCACGTCGCTCGGGCTGCTCGCCGAGCGCGGCCTGCCCTACGACGTGCCGGACGCCTGGCCCCGTCACCTCACCGCCACCGCGGAGCTGGCCGGAGCGCTGCCCGAGCTCACGGTCGTGCTCGACCACCTCGGCAAGCCTCCGCACGGGAGGTGGGACTTCCCCGATTGGCGTGAGGCGTTCGCCGCGGTGGCCGCCCGGCCGAACACCGTGGCGAAGGTGTCGGGCCTGCAGGTGCGCGGCGAGCCGTTCACGGCCGCCGGTATCCGCCCGTCGTGGGAGGCGGCGCTGGAGCTGTTCGGCCCAGACCGGCTGATGTGGGGCAGCGACTGGCCGATGACGTTGCTCACGGCGGGCTACACCGGTACCTGGGAGGTCATGGCCGTGCTCCTCGGTGAGCTGACCGACGCGGAGCAGGGCAAGATCCTCGCGGGTACCGCCCAGCGGGTCTACGGGCTCGCCGCGGATCTGCCAGTTCGGAGTGGAGGCCGATGAACGCGAGCGGGCCGGCGCTGTCCTGCGGGGGAGGCGCGCAGGGAGCGAGGAACGAGCGACCGAGCACCGGAGGAGCAAGGCGGCGCCTCGAAGGCCCGCGAGCCGCCGGAGCGAAGCGAAGGCAATCAGACAAGGAGGAGCCGTGCTCTCCGGCATCCACCCGCTCCTGACCGGGCCGCTGCTCGCCCACCTCGACGCCATGGGCCATTCGGACGCCGTCGTGCTCGCCGACGCGCACTTCCCGGCCCACCGGCTGGGCTCTCGCGTGCTGGATCTGCCTGGCGTCGCGACACCGGATCTCATGGCGGCGATCCGCACCGTCGTCCCGCTGGACGACGCGCCCGCCGTCGACCTCATGGCCACGCCGGACGGCGAGCAGCTCCCCGTGCAGAAGGAGCTCATCACCGCCGCAGGCACGGGCGAGGTGCGCTTCCTCGACCGGTTCGCCTTCTACGACGCCGCCGCGCCCGCGTACCTGATCGTGCGCACCGGCGAGACCCGCGTGTACGGCAACGCGATCCTCCGGAAGGGGGTCGTGACGTGACCGAGACGTCCAAGACCGCGACGTCCACGACCGAGACGTTGCTGCTGCAGGCGAAGGGCGTCGGGAAGAGCTTCCCGGGCGTGCGGGCGCTGCAGGACATGCACATCGAGCTGCGCCGCGGCGAGGTGCTCGCGCTCGTCGGGGAGAACGGCGCGGGCAAGTCCACGCTCATGAAGCTGCTGTCGGGCATCTACACCGCGGACGAGGGCGAGTTCTTCCTCGAGGGGAAGCCGCTGCAGGTGAGCGGCCCGCGCGACGCGCTGGAGCAGGGCATCAGCATCATCCACCAGGAGTTCAACCTGATGCCCGACCTCACGGTCGCACAGAACATCTTCATCGGCCGTGAGCCGAAGGCCGGGCGCTTCTTCCTCGGCGAGCGGGCCCTGGAGGCGAAGACCGCCGAGCTGCTCGACCGGCTGCACATGCCGTTGAAGCCAGGGCAGCGGGTGGGCGACCTGACCGTCGCGAAGCAGCAGATGGTGGAGATCGCGAAGGCCCTGTCCTACGAGCCCCGCATCCTGATCATGGACGAGCCCACGGCAGCGCTGAACGACGCCGAGGTGCGGGTGCTGCACGACCTCATCCGGCGCTTCCGCCGCCCGGACACCGGCGTCATCTACATCTCGCACCGGATGGACGAGCTGAAGGTGATCAGCGACCGGATCACCGTGATCCGCGACGGCCGCTACATCGACACCCTCGATACGGCCACCACGACGATGCCCGAGGTCATCTCGCGGATGGTGGGCCGGGAGATCCTCGGTGGCCTCGGGCCCGAAGGCGTGCGGGACGACCGGCCCGTCGTGCTCTCGGTGCGCGGGCTCACCACCAAGGAGCTGCTGAAGGACGTCTCCTTCGACCTGCGCGAGGGCGAGATCCTCGGCTTCGCCGGGCTGATGGGCGCCGGGCGCACCGAGGTGGCCCGCGCGCTCGTCGGCGCCGACCCCGTGGAGTCGGGCACGGTCGAGCTGCGGGGGAAGCCGGTGCGGATCACCTCGCCGGCCGAGGCGGCCAGGCACCGCATCGGCTACCTGTCCGAGGACCGCAAGCACCTCGGGCTGCTGCTCGACCAGGACGTCAACGCCAACATCGGGCTCAGCTCGATCCGCGAGAGGTTCCAGTCCTGGGGGTTCGTCAAGGACAAGACGATGCGGGCCCGCTCGCGGGAGGTCGTCGACTCGCTGCGCATCCGGACCCCGTCGATCGAGCAGACCGCCAAGTTCCTCTCCGGTGGCAACCAGCAGAAGGTCGTCATCGCGAAGTGGCTGGTCAAGGACTGCGACGTCCTGATCTTCGACGAGCCGACCCGCGGGATCGACGTGGGCGCCAAGGAGGAGATCTACCGGTTGCTCAACGACCTCGCCGCCCAGGGCAAGTCGATCATCATGATCTCCTCCGAGCTGCCGGAGGTGCTGAGGATGTCGCACCGGGTCGTCGTGATGAGCGAGGGCCGGGTCACCGGGCAGCTCGATGCAGCCGAAGCCACCCAGGAGAGCGTCATGCACTTCGCCACCCTGCGTCCGGAGACGGAGGCCGTGAGTTGACAACCCCCACCGCGACCGAGGAGGAGCAGCGCAAGGAAGCGCCCGCAGGGGTGCGCCACTCGCTGCGGGCCGGGCTGCAGCAGTTCCTCGCATTCGCGAGCCTGCTCGTGATCTTCGTGTTCTTCTCGATCGTCAGCCCGAACTTCTTCAACTACGGCAACATCACCAACATCCTGTTCTCGACGGTCGTGATCGGCACGCTCGCGCTCGGCACCACCTTCGTGATCATCACGGGTGGTATCGACCTGTCGATCGGCACCGGCATGACGCTGTGCGCCGTGATGTCCGGGGTGCTGATCGTCAACGCGGGGGTCCCGCTTCCGCTCGGCGTGCTCGGCGCGATCCTCTTCGGCGGGCTCCTCGGGCTGGTCAACGGCCTGAACGTGGCCCTGCTCGGGCTGCCGCCGTTCATCGCGACGCTGGCGATGATGCTGGTGGCGCAGGGGCTGGCGCTGGTCGTCTCGAACAGCACGCCGATCTACTTCGACCAGACCCCGGCCTACATCGACATCTCGATCGGCAGCATCATCCCCGGCGCCAACTTCCCGAACGCCGTGATCATCCTGGCGCTGGCCGCGGTGATCGCCGGTGTGCTGCTCAACAAGACGGTGCTCGGGCGCTACACCTACTCCATCGGCAGCAACGAGGAGGCCACCGCGCTCTCCGGCATCGACGTGCGCCGGTGGAAGATCATCATCTACACGCTCGCCGGCCTGTTCACCGGTCTCGCGGGCGTGATGATCTCGGCCCGCCTCGGTTCGGCCCAGCCCGCCACCGGCATGGGCTACGAGCTCCAGGCGATCGCGGCCGTCGTGATCGGAGGCACCTCCCTCTCGGGGGGCAAGGGCTCGATTGTCGGTACGGTCATCGGTGCCCTGATCATCTCGGTGCTGAACAACGGGTTGCAGATCATGTCGATCCCGCAGGAATGGCAGAACGTCATCCTCGGCTGCGTGATCCTGCTCGCCGTGTACGCAGACCGGGCACGCAAGAGCACCACCGCCTGACCGCTAGATTTTCTTCACCACGCTCGACCAAGGGAGCTCGATCGACATGCGGATCCACCGGATCGGAGCGGCTTTCGCGGCGGCCGCCTTCGCCTTGACGGCCGCGGCGTGCGGCGGCTCGTCCGACGCGGGCGCGGGCGGCGAACAGCCGTACATCGCCATCGTCTCCAAGGGTTTCCAGCACCAGTTCTGGCAGGCCGTCAAGCAGGGCGCGGAGCAGGAAGCGGCCGTGCAGGGCGTGCGGATCAGCTTCGAGGGGCCGGCCAGCGAGTCCGAGGTCGAGGCCCAGGTGACGATGCTGACCAACGCGCTGGGCCGCCAGCCCGACGTGCTCGGCTTCGCCGCCCTCGACTCGCGTGCCGCGGCCCCGCTGCTGCAGCAGGCGCGGAGCAGCAACATCCCGGTGATCGCGTTCGACTCCGGGGTCGACAGCGACATCCCGCTCACCACCGCGGCAACCGACAACAAGGCCGCCGCGGCCGAGGCCGCGAAGCACATGGCCGAGGCGCTCGGCGGCACCGGCAAGGTCGGTCTGGTCGTGCACGACCAGACCAGCCGCACCGGGCAGGACCGCCGCGACGGCTTCCTTGAGTGGATGCGCACCAACGCACCGGGCATCCAGGTCCTCGACCCGCAGTACGGCGGCGGCGACCAGGCCAAGTCCGCCGACATCACCAAGGCGATCATCGCCGCCAACCCGGACCTGCGCGGCATCTACGCCGCCAACGAGGGCTCGGCGATCGGCGTCCTGCGCGGGGTCGCGGAGAGCGGCAAGACCGGGCTCACCGTCATCGGCTTCGACTCCGGCACCGGCCAGATCGAGGCGATCCGGAACGGGCAGATGCTCGGCGCGGTCACCCAGGACCCGATCGGCATGGGCAAGGCGCTCGTCGACGCGGCGGCCAAGGCCCACCGCGGCGAGCAGCTGCCGAAGGTGATCGACACCGGTTTCTACTGGTACGACAAGAGCAACATCGACAGCCCGCAGATCCAGCCGCTGCTCTACCAGTAGGCCGCCTGCCGGTTCAGGAAAGCCACATTCAGGAACCGCAAGGCCCTGAATGTGGCTTTCCTGTACTTGGGGGGCCTCAGCCCATCGCCTGGCGCAGCCACTCCGCGACGCCGTTGATGTGCACCGTCGCGTGCGCCGCCGCGAGCGTCGCGTCGCCCCGTGCCAGCGCCTCGACGATGGCGCGGTGCTCGGTCAGCGTGCGCTCCACCGCGCCCTCCTCCGAGAGCCCTCGCCAGATCCGCGCGCGCATGGTGCTGCTGGAGAGCGTCTCGAGCAGGCTCGTCAGGTAGGCGTTGCCGGCCAGCTCGGCGATGTAGCGGTGGAACACCTGGTCGTGGGCCACCAGGTCGTCCACCGACGTGGTGCCGTGCACCTGGGCGAGCAGGTCGTTCAGGTGCGCGATGTCGTCGGCGGTGGTCCGGGGGGCGGCGAGCGTGGCCGCGGCCGGTTCCAGGATCCGGCGCACCTCGAACAGCTCCAGCACCGACGAGTCCTGGTGGATGTCGACGACGAACGACATCGCGTCGAGCAGGATGTCGGGCGTCAGGCTGGTGACGTACGTGCCGTCACCGCGCCGCACGTCCAGCACGCGGATCACTTCCAGGGCCTTCACCGCCTCGCGCAGCGAGCTGCGGGAGAGCCCGAGCGCCTCGGACAGCTCCTTCTCCGGCGGCAGCCGGTCCCCCGGGCGCAGCTCGCCGGACCGGATCATCGCCTTGATCTTGAGGATCGCCTCGTCGGTGACGGCCACCTGTCGAGTCTGTCAGGACCTGGCCTCACCACGGGACGGTCCCGGCAACTGCGAACTCGTCATCGCCGAAGAACCGGCCGGTGGGCCCGTCCGGGCCGAGCAGCGCGAGCCGCACCGGCACCTCGGCGCCGCGCTCGGGCGTGCGGACCGTGAGGCCGTCGGTCGTGGCGCCTGCGGTGAAGCCGTTGAGGTCGGTGGCCACCAGACCGGGGTTCGCCGCGTTCACCAGGATCCCGTCCGGCCGGAGCACGTTCGCGTACATCACGGTGAGCGCGTTGAGCGCGGCCTTCGAGGAGTTGTAGGCGAGCAGGCTGCTCTGCGACACCGGGCTCGCCGGGTCGGTCATCAGCGTGAGCGAGCCCAGCGGGCTGGCCGTGTTGACGACCCGGGCAGCCGCCGAGCGGCGCAGCAGCGGGATCGCCGCGCGCGTAACCGTCACAACCCCGAACACGTTCACCTCGTACGCCCGGCGCAGCAGCTCCGCGTGCACGTCGGCCGGATCGACGCCCCATTCGGTCGCGACACCCGCGTTGATCAAAGAAATCGAGCCGGCCGGACTCCTGGCGGATCCGGTCCACCGCGGCGTGCACCGCGTCCTCACGGGTCACGTCGACGTGCACGAACCGCACGTCGCCCGCGAGTTCCCGGGCCGAGGTGCGGCCCTGTTCCTCGTCCCTCGCGCCCGCGTAGACGGTCATCCCCCCAGCAGCCAGCCGCCGGGCGATCTCCCGGCCGATCCCGTGCCGGAGTCGCTCGCGCGGCTCACCCCGCGGCCGGATGTCGCGTATCGCCCTGTGCCGGACGCCTCCCCGTACGTCGTGTCGATCGCGTGGAGGGCCGGGGAACGTGACCGCCGCGCCGCAGCGTTCGTCCGGGCCGCCGTCGAGGCGACGGCGGGCCCCGCCGCTGTCGGTGCCGCCGGTTAGCGTCCGACCGGTGCTGACCACGCTCGCCGTCGAGAACTACCGCTCGCTGCGCGATCTCGTGCTGCCGCTGTCCCGGCTCACCGTCGTCACCGGGGCGAACGGGAGCGGGAAGTCCAGCCTCTACCGGGCGCTGCGCCTGCTGGCCGACGCCGCACGCAACGGGGCGGTCGCCGCGCTCGCGCGGGAGGGCGGGCTGCCGTCGGCGCTGTGGGCGGGTCCGGAATCGGTCGGCCGGGCGGTCCGGGAGGGCAGGGCGCCGGTCCAGGGCACGCGGCGCACCAAGCCCGTCGGGCTGCGGCTCGGCTTCGCGGGCGACGAGTTCGGCTACGCCCTCGACCTGGGCATGCCGATCCCCACGGAGACGGCCTTCAACCGCGATCCCGAGTTCAAGCGGGAGTGCGTCTGGCGGGGCTCGGTGCTGAAGCCGGCCACGCTGCTCGCCGACCGGGCCGGGCCCGTGGTTCGCACGCGGGCGGAGAGCGGGGCGTGGGGTGGGCAGCCACAGCGCATCGGCCTCACCGACAGCATGCTCACCGCGTTCGCCGACCCGCGGATCTCCCCCGAGGTGCTGCTCGTGCGGGAGCGCATCCGCTCGTGGCGGTTCTACGACCACTTCCGCACCGACGCCGACGCCCCCGCCCGCCAGGCGCGGGTGGGCACCCGCACCCCCGTGCTCGACCACGACGGCGCCGATCTCGCCGCCGCGCTGCAGACGATCCAGGAGGTCGGCGACGCCGACGGTCTGCACGCCGCCGTCGACAACGCGTTCCCGGGCTCGCGGCTGCAGGTGGCGTCCGGCGATGACGGCCGGTTCGAGCTGAGGTTCCGCCAGCACGGGCTGCTGCGCCCGCTGTCGGCCGCCGAGCTGTCCGACGGCACGCTGCGCTACCTGCTGTGGGTGGCGGCGCTGCTGACCCCGCGCCCGCCGGAGCTGCTGGTGCTCAACGAGCCGGAGACGAGCCTGCACCCCGACCTGCTCCCCGCCCTCGCCGCGCTGATCTCCATCGCCGCCGCCCGCACCCAGGTCGTCGTCGTCACGCACGCGCGGCCGCTCGTGCGCGCCCTCGAATCCGTCGACGACGCCGCGGCACTGCTGGAGCTGGAGAAGGAAGTCGGTGCCACCGTCCTGGCGGGCCAGGACATGCTGGACCGGCCCTCGTGGCACTGGCCGAAGCGCTGACCTGGTTCAATCAGGCCGCCGAGGGGCGGGGCAGGCCGTTCTCCGTCGACTCGTGGCTCGCAGAGCCCCAGCCAGGCCGCTGGATCACCTACTGCGGTGCCCTCGTACCACTGCCGGATCCGTGATCATGGTCCGCCGGCGCGTTCGGCGGTGGTCGCGCGTGTGTGGGCCTCCGGCCCTCGCCCGCTCCTGCGGTCAGGACGAGACGCGGATGCCGCGCAGGAGGAGGTCGACGTACTCGTCGGCCAGCTCCTCAGGTGACAGCTCGCCGTCGGGTTCGAACCACAGGTAGGTGTAGTTGAGCATTCCGAGGATGCCCTTCACCAGCAGCGGCGGTGCCGGCCGCAGCGCGCCGGACGCGACGCCCCGGTCCAGTGCCTGGCGCCAGTACCCCTCGTAACGCTCGCGTGCCGCGATCACCTTGTCGCGCCGCTCGCCCGTCAGCGCCGAGTAGTCGCGGAAGAACACGGCCCACTCGGCGCGGTGCTCGGCGATGTTGCGGAGCAGCCCGCGGGCCATCTCGTGCAGCAGTTCCTCCGGCGACAGCGCGCTCGCCAGCGCCTGTTCCGCGTGGGCGTTCATGCGGTCGACCTGCGTGCGGCTGATCGCGTAGAGCAGGGCTTCCTTGCTCTCGATGTAGTGGTAGAGGGCGCCGCGGCCGAGGCCGACGGCCTTACCGAGCTCGGCGATCCCCGTGCCGTGGTAGCCGTGGCGGGCGAAGAGCTCGGCCGCCACCGCCACGACCCGCTCACGGTTCAGGTCGAACGTGCTCGTCGCCATCCACCGCTCCCGACCGGTCCGCCCCGCACGCGTCCAGGTTAGGCCGCCCCGTCGAACGCGTCGGCGAATGCGTACCCGGCGACGAGTTCGCGCGCGGTGACCAGGTACTGGATGGTGGGCGTGCCCTCCTCGAGCCAGTTCAGCCGCGCGTCGCGGTACAGCCGCTCCACCGGGTGGCGGCGCGTGTAGCCGATCCCGCCGTGGACGAGCAGTGCCCGGTCGGTCACGCGCCCGACGGCCTCGAGCCCGAACTGCTTCACCATCGAGGACTCGGCGGGAATGCGCCCGCCCGCGTCCCACTTGGCGGCCGCGTCGGCGAGCATGCCGCGCAGTGCGTAGACGTCGATCGCCATCTCGGCCAGGTAGCGCTGCACGGCCTGGCGCTCGGCGATCGGCCTGCCGAACGTCACCCGCGACTGCGCGTG
Source organism: Pseudonocardia hierapolitana (assembly GCF_007994075.1). Taxonomy (NCBI): domain Bacteria; kingdom Bacillati; phylum Actinomycetota; class Actinomycetes; order Pseudonocardiales; family Pseudonocardiaceae; genus Pseudonocardia; species Pseudonocardia hierapolitana. Next base: position 3,632,957 of record NZ_VIWU01000001.1, read on the forward strand.
CCGCAGCGACAGCTCGAGCGAGCGCTCCGCGGTGCCGAGCGAGCTCGCGGCGATGAAGACGCGGCTGATCTCCAGGGCCCGCTCCAGGTGCTCCTGCCCCTGCCCCTCACGTCCGACGAGCGCGGGCGCCGCCACGCGCACGCCGTCGAGGGTCAGCAGGCCGTGCTCGCCGCCCTTGCAGCCCATCGTCTCCGGGAGCGGCTCGATGGTGAGGCCGGGCGCCCCGCGCTCGACGAGCAGCGCCGAGACCGCCCCGGGCGCGGTCTTGGCGAACACCATGAAGTGGGAGGCGATGTCGGAGTTGGTGATGAGCCACTTGCGCCCGTCGAGCACGTAGCCGTCGCCGTCGCGCCGCGCCACTGTGCCCAGGTCCGCCCCGGAGCCGTGGTCGGGCTCGGTGAGTGCGAACGCGAGCGACCGCTCACCGGTGGCCGCGCCGGGCAGCAGCGCCGCCTGCTGAGCCGGGTCGCCGATCTCGGAGAGGGCGTGGGCGAACGAGTTGTGCACGTGAACGAGCACCCGGATCCCGCCCTGGATCTTGGCGAACTCCGCGATGATCGGCAGGTAGCGCGCGATCGACAGGCCGCTCCCGCCGAACCGGCGCGGCACGAGCAGCCCGAACGCGCCGCACCGGCGCAGCACCGGGAGCACGATGTCGTAGGGGATGCGCTCCTCGTCCTCGATCCGCTGTTCCAGCGGGTCCAGCTCGTCCCAGATCGCGGACGTGATCGTCTCGCGGAGCTTGCGGTACTCGTCGTCGGTCAGCTGCGCGTCGGTGGGCATGGGTGTTCCTCTCGTGGCGGAGTCAGAGGGACCAGCCGCCGTCGGCGGTCAGCACGGTCCCGGTGCAGAAGGTGGCGTCCTCGGACAGGAAGGTGGCGGCGCGCGCGATCTCCTCGACCGTGCCGAAGCGGCCGAGCAGCGTGGCGTCGGCGATGGCCTGCCGGGAGCGCACCGGGACCGCGGCCGTCATGTCGGTGTCGACGAACCCCGGCGCCAGGACGTTGACCCGCACGCCGTCGGCGGCGACCTCCTTGGCGAGCGACCGGGCGAACCCGACGAGGGCCGCCTTCGCGCTGGCATAGGCGGTGTCGCCGGCGTGCCCAATCAGCCCGACGACGGACGAGACGAGCACGATGCTCGGCTGCCGCGACGCCGCGAGCGCCGGCAGCGCCGCCCGCGCCAGCGCCGCGCTCCCCCGCACGTTGACCTCGACGACGCGCCACCACTCCCCCGGGTCCATCGCGGTGAGGCGCCCGCCCCGCCAGCACCCGGCGTTGCAGATCACCCCGTCGAGCCGGCCCCACGCATCGGTCACGTCCCGGACGGCTGCCGCGGCGCTCGCGTCGTCGGCCAGGTCGTACCGGACGGGGAGCACCCGGTCCGGTTCCCCCGCCCAGGCCGGGTCGGGGGCGGTGCGGTACCCGCCCGCCACCCGCCGCCCCCGGCGGAGCAGCTCCCTGGCGATGCCGGCGCCGATCCCGCGCGAGGCCCCCGTGACGAGGACGGCCCGCTCATCGCATCGGCTCATGCTCAAGGAATGTACCGATCGGTCCAAGCAAAGGCCAGTGTCGTCCGTCTCACCGGCTCACCAGCGATCTTCTTTCTCGAAAAAGTTTGGACCGATCGATCCAAACACCTTGGAATTCGATGCTCGCTGTGCTTTTCTGGCCAAGACCTTCCTCGACGACGCCGGAGGCATCCGTGGCGATCCAGACCGACGAGCGCGCCGGGGTCCACCCCGGCCGCGTGGCGCTGGCCAGCTTCATCGGCACCGCCATCGAGTGGTACGACTTCTTCCTGTTCGGCGCTGCGGCCACGCTGGTGTTCAACCAGCAGTTCTTCCCCACGCTGAGCCCGGCAGCGGGCACGCTGGCCGCGCTCGCGACCTTCGGTGTCGCGTTCGCCGCCCGCCCGGTCGGCGGCATCGTGTTCGGGCACTTCGGGGACCGGATCGGCCGCAAGCGGATGCTCGTGCTGTCCCTGGTGCTGATGGGCTCGTCCACGGTGGCGATCGGGTTGCTGCCCACCTACGAGCAGGCGGGGGCGGTGGCGCCGCTGCTGCTCGTGCTGGCCCGGCTGGTGCAGGGGTTCGCCGTGGGTGGCGAGTGGGGCGGCGCCGTCCTGATGGCCGTCGAGCACGCGCCGCCGGGCCGCCGGGCGTTCTACGGCAGCTTCCCGCAGGCCGGGGTGCCCGCCGGGCTCGTGCTGTCGTCAGCGGCGTTCCTCGCCGTGCAGCAGCTCCCCGAGGAGCAGCTGCTGTCGTGGGGCTGGCGCGTGCCGTTCCTGGCCAGCGTCGTGCTGGTGCTCGTCGGGCTCTACGTGCGGATGCAGATCGTCGAGTCGCCCGCGTTCCGGCAGGTCCGGGAGTCCGGGGTGGTGGCGAAGTTCCCGCTCGGCGAGGCGCTGCGGAGCGCCCCGCGCCCGCTGCTCGTCGGGATGGCCACGCAGGCGGCGGCCAACGTCCCGTTCTACGTGGTGTCGGTCTTCGTGCTGTCCTACGGGCCGAGCGCGGTCGGCGTCTCCCGCGAGGTCATCCTGCTGTGCCTGCTGGCGGCGTGCCTGCTCGACATCGCCACGGTGCCGTTCGCGGCCACGCTGGCCGACCGGATCGGGCGCCGCCGGATGCTGACGATCGGCGCCGCCTACATGGCGGCGGCGGCCTTCCCGTTCTTCTGGCTGTTCGACACCGGCGAGCCGTTGGCCGTGCTCGCCGCAATGATCCTCGTCGTGACGATCGGGCATGCCGTCACGTACGCCGCGATCGCGGGATTCCTCGCCGAGATCTTCGAGGCGCGGCTGCGCTACACAGGCGCGTCCGTCGCCTACCAGGTGGGCGGCATGATCACGAGCGGGCCGGCCCCGTTCGTCGCGGTCGCGCTCTTCACCGCGTTCGGCGGCTCGTCGGTGATCGCGCTCTACATCGTGGTCGCCTGCGCCGTCACCCTGGTCGGGTTGCGGTACGCACCGGCGGGTGCGCGATGAACGGCCGCACCGCGGTTGCCGATCGCGTCTGGCAGCAGGTGGAGGCCGGGCTGTCCCGCGACCCGGGCGCCGGGCTCAACACCGCGCAGGAGGTGTGCGGCCGGTATGCGAGCGCGGCGGGCCGGCTCGCGCTCGTCGTCCGGCACGCCGACGGCTCGGCCGAGCGCTGGACCTACGGCGAGCTCGACCGCGCAGCCGCCCGTGCCGCCGCGGTGTTCGCCCGCGCCGGACTGCGCCGCGGCGACCGCGTGGCGGGCCTGCTCTCCCGGCAGGCGGAGAGCTGGATCACCGCGGTCGCCGCATGGCGCAGCGGCCTGGTCTACGTGCCCCTGTTCTGCGGCTTCGGCACCGACGCCCTCGCCGTGCGGCTGCGCTCCTCCGGGGCGCGCCTCGTGGTCGCCGACCACCGTTGGCGCGCCGGGCTGGACGACGCCCTTGCGGCGTTGGACCCGGCGCCGGAGGTCCTGACGGTGACGCCCGGTCGCCGATCCGCCGAGCGGAGCTTCTGGGCCGAGCTCGATGCCGTCACCGCGGACGGCCCCGCGGTCGAGACGGCCGCGTCCGATCTCGCCACCCTGCTGTTCACCAGCGGCACCACCGGCGAGCCGAAGGCGTGCGCGATGCCGCACTCGGCGCTTCTCGCGGTGCTGCCGTTCGCCCGCTACGGGCTCGGCGTGGGCCGGCGCGACCTGCTGTTCACCTCGGCGGACCCGGGCTGGGCGTACGGGCTGTACTCCGCGGGAGCGGCACCGATGGCGCTCGGCGTGCCGCGGGTGATCTACGACGGCGACTTCGACCCCGATGCGTGGTGGCGACTGATGCGAGAGGAGCGCGTCACCTGCGTCGCCGGCGCCCCGAGCGCCTACCGCAGGCTGCTCGGTCCGCTCGCGCAGCAGGGTGTGCCCGCCGAGCTGCGGGCCGCCGCGGCCGCGGGCGAGCCCCTCGACGCCGACACGGCGCAGCGCTGGACCGCCGCGGGCGCGCCCGCGATCCGCGACGGGTACGGCCTCAGCGAGATCGGCATGGTGCTCTGCGACCTCGCCGACGGCGCGGCGCCGCTGGCGGGCACGCTCGGCGGCCCGTTGCCCGGGTTCGCCGTCACGCTCGTCGACGCGTCCGGCGCGCCGGTGCCGGAGGGCACCAGCGGCCTCGTCGCGATCCGCAGGCCCCGCTACACGCTCACCGCCGGGTACGAGAACCGGCCGGAGGCGTGGACGGCCCGCTGGCAGGACGACCTGTTCGTCACCGACGACCGCGCCGTGGTGCGCCCCGACGGTCGCTGGCAGTTCCTCGGCCGGGAGGGCGACATCATCGTCACCCGCGGCTACAACGTCGGCCCGGTCGAGGTGGAGCGCGTCATCGGCGAGCACCCGGCCGTCGCCGAGGTCGCCGTCGTCGCCGCCCCTGGCACGCGCGGCGGCACGGTCGTCCGGGCGGTGCTCGTGGCCGCCGATCCCGCGGTACCCCGTGACGAGGTCGAGCAGGCGGTGCGGGAGACGGTCGCCCGGCGGATCGGGCCGCACGCCAGCCCGCGCGTCGTCGACTGGACCGACGCGCTGCCCCGCAACGAGGTCGGCAAGCTGCAGCGGGCCCGGCTGCGGAGCTCGTCGTGAGGCCGGCGCACGTGCTCGGCGCAGCGGTCGCCCTGCTGGTCGCGGCGTGCGCCGCGCCGGCGCCGGCCGAACCCCCGCCGGCAGTACCCCCGCAGGCAGTGGACGTGGCGTTCGTCCACGACATCCCCGGCACCCACCCGCGCATCCCGCACCTCGAGGCGTTCGCCGCGGGGATCGGCGACCGCACCGGCGGCGCCCTCGCGGTCCGCACCAACCCACAGGGCGAGGTGCTGGCCGGCCGGGCGTCCCTGGACGCCGTGCTCGCGGGCACCGCCCAGATCGCCGCGGTCAACATGGCCCACCTCGAGGCACTGGAGCCGCGGGCAGGCTTCATGAACCTCCCGTTCGGCCTGGACGACGCCACGATGGCCGACCCAGCCCGCCGCACCGCCGCCACCGAGGCGCTCGCCGACCTCGTGCGCCCGCACGGCGTCGAGCTGCTCGGGCTCATGCGCGGCGCCGACCAGCTCTTCGCCTTCCCGGAGGCGGACGTCCGGCGACTCGAGGACCTCGCGGGCCGCCGGATCCGGGTCGCGGGCGGCGGCATCTACGAGAGCGTCATGCGGGGTCTCGACGCCGAGCCGGTGGCGATCCCGATCCCGCGGATCCGGGAGGCCATGGGCCGCGACGAGGTCGACGGTGTGTTCACCTCGCCGGGCGGATGGACGTCGGAGGTGCGCGGCGACGCACCGCACGCCGTGCAGGCGCCCGGACTGATGATGATCACCTACGGCGTGGTCGCGGACGCCGCCTGGCTGGCCGCGCTGCCGGCGCCCGAACGCGCGGCCGTGGTCGACGCCGGGCGCGAGGTCACCGACACCTGGGTGCGGATGCAGCAGGACGACGAGCGCGTCGTCGCGGACGCGGCCGCCGACGGCGCCACGTACACCGTTCTCCCGGGACCCGAGGTGGCCCGCTGGCGCGCCGCGGTGGCCGAGGTCAGAGAGGGCTTCCTGGCAGCGCACCCCGACCTCGCCGCCCGGCTGCGCGGCGCGGGTCTCCTGGCCGAGTAGAGGAGAGGACTCCCATGCGGGATGCAGTGATCGTGGATGCCGTGCGCACTCCGGTGGGCCGGCGCAAGGGCGCCCTCTCCGGGGTGCATTCGGCGGACCTGTCGGCGCACGTGCTCGAGGCGCTCGTCGAGCGCACCGGGGTCGACCCGACCGTCGTCGACGACGTGGTCTGGGGCTGCGTGTCCCAGGCCGGGGAGCAGACGCTCGACATCGCCCGCACGGCGGTGCTGGCCGCAGGGTGGCCGGAGACGATCCCGGGCGTCACCGTCGACCGGCAGTGCGGCTCTTCCCAGCAGGCGCTGCACTTCGCGGCGGCAGGCCTCGTGGCCGGGCACTACGACGTGGTCGTCGCGGGCGGTGTCGAGTCGATGTCGCGGGTGCCGATGGGGTCCGCCGCGCAGGACGCCGATCCGCTGGGCCCCCGCTTCCACGCCCGCTACGGCGGCGTCACACCGACCCAGGGCATCGGTGCGGAGCTGGTCGCGCAGCAGTGGGGCCTCAGCCGCACGCAGCTCGACGACTTCTCCCTCGCGTCGCACGAGAAGGCTGCTGCGGCGCAGGACGCGGGCCGGTTCGACGGGCAGATCGCCCCGGTCCGGCTTCCGGACGGCGACCTCGTCGTCCGCGACGAGGGGGTGCGCCGCGGCTCGACCCCTCAGGCCCTCGCCGCGCTCGCCCCGGTGTTCCGCGCAGGCGACGGGGTGATCACCGCGGGCAACGCGTCCCAGATCTCCGACGGCGCCGCGGCCCTGCTCATGACCACCTCCGAGCAGGCGCGCCGGCTCGGCCTCGTGCCCATCGCCCGCGTGCACACGGCGGTGCTGGCCGCCGCAGACCCGGTGATCATGCTGACCGCGCCGATCCCGGCCACGCAGAAGGCGCTCGCCCGGTCGGGGCTGCGGCTCGACGAGATCGGCGCCTTCGAGGTCAACGAGGCGTTCGCGCCCGTGCCGCTCGCGTGGCTCGCAGACATCGGGGCCGACCCCGCCCTGCTGAACCGGGACGGCGGAGCCATCGCGCTCGGCCACCCGCTGGGTGCTTCCGGCGCCCGGCTCATGACCACGCTCGTGCACCGCATGCGCGAGGACGGGATCCGCTACGGCCTGCAGACGATGTGCGAGGGCGGCGGGCAGGCCAACGCCACGATCGTCGAGCTGCTGGGGAGCTGACATGGAGATCTCCGGCGCGGCCGCCGTCGTCACCGGTGCGGCATCCGGCCTCGGCCTCGCGACCGCCGAGCGGCTGCTCGCCGCAGGCGCGCACGTCGTGCTGGTGGACCTGCCGTCGTCCCCCGGCGCCGACGTGGCGGCCCGGCTCGGGAAGCGGGCGCGGTTCGCCGCCGCGGACGTCACGGACGAGGAGTCGGTCGCGGCCGCGCTGGACACGGCGGCGGCGCTCGGGCCGCTGCGCGTGGCGGTCACGTGCGCCGGCACCGCGCCGGCCGCCCGGGTGCTCGGCCGCGCCGGACCGCACCCGCTGGACCTGTTCGTCCGGTCCGTGCACGTCAACCTCGTCGGCACCTTCAACGTGCTCCGGCTCGCCGCCGAGCGGATGGCGGCCACCGTGCCCGTCGGCGAGGAGCGCGGGGTGCTCGTCACGACGGCTTCCGTGGCCGCGTTCGAGGGCCAGGTCGGGCAGGCCGCGTACGCCGCGGCGAAGGGCGGGGTCGTCGGCATGACCCTGCCGATCGCGCGCGAGCTGGCGCAGGTGGCGGTCCGGGTGGTGGCGATCGCGCCGGGCCTGTTCGACACCCCGATGCTGGCCGGCCTGCCGCAGGAGGCGCGCGACTCCCTCGGAGCTCAGGTGCCGCACCCGTCTCGGCTGGGCACACCCGCCGAGTTCGCCGACCTCGTCATGGCGGTCGTCGCCAATCCCATGCTCAACGGCGAGGTGATCCGCCTCGACGGCGCGATCCGCATGGCGCCGCGATGACGGTCCTGTTCAGAGCACCTTCGACAGGAACAGCTTCGTGCGTTCGTGCTGCGGGTTGGTCAGCACCTCGCGCGGGTTGCCCGCCTCCACCACACGGCCCTCGTCCATGAACACCAGCGAGTCGCCGACCTCGCGCGCGAAGCCCATCTCGTGCGTGACCACCACCATCGTCATGCCGTCGCGGGCCAGGCCGCGCATCACGTCGAGGACCTCGCCGACGAGTTCGGGGTCGAGCGCGGACGTGGGCTCGTCGAAGAGCATGAGCCGCGGCTCCATCGCCAGCGCCCGCGCGATCGCCACCCGCTGCTGCTGCCCGCCGGAGAGCTGCGTGGGGTACGAGTCGCACTTGTCGACGAGCCCGACGCGGTCGAGCAGCTCGACGGCACGCTTGCGGGCGGCCTGCCGCTGCTCGCGCCGGACGGTGCGCGGCGCCTCCATGACGTTCTCGGCCGCCGTCATGTGCGGGAAGAGGTTGAAGCGCTGGAACACCATGCCGATGTCGCGGCGCTGCCGCGCGACCTCGGACTCGCGCAGCTCGTAGAGCTTGCCGCCGGCCTCCCGGTAGCCGATCAGCTCCCCGTTCACCCGCATCTGCCCGGCGTCGATGCGCTCGAGGTGGTTGATGCAGCGCAGGAACGTGGACTTGCCGGAGCCGGACGGCCCGATGACGCAGGCCACCTCGCCCGGCTGGACGGTGAGGTCGATGCCGCGCAGCACCTCCACCCGCCCGAAGCTCTTGTGGACGTCGGCCGCCTCGACCATGGGAACGCTCAACGCTCGGCCTCGCTGCCCTCGGCCGGCGCTTCGCGCAGGCGCTGTGACATTGATTCGCTCGCAAGCTCGCTCATGATTGCTGCTCCGGTTTGCGCCTGGGGAAGAGCCGCGCACCGGTCTGCATCCGGGTGGTGCCGCGCCCGTAGTAGCGCTCGATGTAGTACTGCCCGACCGACAGGAGCGAGGTCAGTGCCAGGTACCAGATGGACACCACGATGAGCAGCGGGATCGTCTGGAAGTTGACCGCGTAGATCCGCTGAGCCGATGTCATCAGCTCGAAGTACCCGATGACGACCACGAGCGAGGTGGTCTTGAGCATCGAGATGGTCTCGTTCCCCGTGGGCGGGATGATCACCCGCATGGCCTGGGGAAGCACGATCCGGCGCAACGTCTGCGCCCGTGACATACCGAGCGCCCCGGCCGCTTCGGTCTGCCCTTGATCCACCGACTGCAGCCCGCCGCGAACGATCTCCGCCATGTAGGCGGCCTCGTTGAGGCCCAGGCCGAGCAGGCACGCGGCGAACTGGTTGATCAGCTGGTTGGTGTCGAACGAGACGAACTCCGGCCCGAACGGGATGCCGAGCGACAACCGCGGGTAGAGCGCGGCCAGGAAGTTCCAGAACAGCAGCTGCGCGATCACCGGGGTGCCGCGGAACAGCCAGATGTAGACGGCCGAGACGCCGGACAGGATCGGGTTCGGAGACAGCCGCATGACCGCGAGCGCGACCCCGCCGACGATCCCGATGAACATCGACAACACGGTCAGGACCAGCGTGTTCTGCAGGCCGTTGAGGATCGGCGGGGAGAACAGGTACTGCCCGACGATCCGCCACCGGAAGCCGTCGTTGGTGAGCACCGTGTTGACGAACATCGCCGTCAGCACGGCCATCACCGCGACGGCGAGCCACCGGCCGGGGTGGCGCACCGGCACCGCCTTGATCGGCTCCGGCCGCCCTGCCTTCTCGATCGGCGGAGACACGCCTGTCACGTCGTCAGCTCCGGATCTCCGAGGTCTGGATCGCGCCGTCGGACACGTTCCACTTCTCGAGGATCGCCGCGTAGGTGCCGTCGTCGATCAGGGCCTGCACGGCACCGCGCACGGCCTCGGCGTACTGGCCCTGGCCCTTCGGCAGGGCGGCGCCGTACGGCGCGGTGTCGTAGGCGTCGCCGAGCTCCTCGACCGCCCCGTCGGTGGTGGTGACCGCGTAGGCGACGACGGGCGAGTCGGCGAGCATGGCGACGATCCGGTTGGCCGCGAGCGCGAGGGTCACGTCGGACTGCGCCTGCAGCTCCGTCACCTGGATCGCGGGCTTGCCCTCCGCCGTGCACTTCTCGTTGCGGGCGGCGAGATCCTCGACCTGCACGGTGCCGGCCTGCACCCCCACGGCCAGGCCGCAGAGGTCGTCGGGGTTGACGTTCTGCGGGTTGCCCGACGCGACGGCGATGCTGGTGCCCGCCGTGAAGTAGCTGACCATGTCGACGACCTGCGTGCGTTCATCGTTGATCGTGAACGACGACATCGCCATCTCGTAGCGCCCGGCCTCGACGCCGGCGATGATCCCGGAGAACTGCGTGTTCTCGAACTGCGCCTTGAGCCCCAGCTTCTGACCGATCGCCGTGCCGAGGTCGACGTCCATCCCGATGATCGTCGTGCCGTCGGGGGCGGTGAACTCGTTCGGCGCGTAGGAGGCGTCCACCCCGAACTGGAGCACGCCGTCGGACGCGATCTGCTGCGGCACCATCGCGGCGAGCGCGTCGTCGCGGGCCACCGTCGGAACGGTCTCGGTGGGGGCGGCGCCGCCCGGGGCGGCCCCGGGCGCGCCCGCCGGTGGCGCGCCGCCGCTGCCGTCGCCGCCTGCACCGCACCCTGCGAGCAGGGTGGCGAGCGCGGCTGCGCCGAGCGCGACCGGGAACGAACGGCGGATGGCGGGCACGATGGACCTCCTCGTGGGCGGTGAGTACGCGGGGATGCTGCCACTCGTACGTCTTTCGGACACCTCGGCGGTGGTCACTGTTGTGTGACATCACCCAGAGTGATTCGGTTGGGATGTCCAGTGAGGAGCAGGGCTAGGTTGGGTACCCCCGGAACCGGCAGACACCGTGTACGCGTTGTCCGCGGTGAGACCACTCAACGGAGGACCCGATGGCCTTGATCAAACGCCTCGCACTGCTGGCCACCGCGGCCGAGGCAGCTCGCCGCTACGCGAAGAGCAACCCGGACAAGGCGGCCAAGTACCTCGACCAGGCCGCGGCGTTCGTCGACAAGCAGACGAAGGGCAAGTACTCGGGCCAGATCCGCGGCGCGGCCGACAAGGCGAAGGGGCTCGCCGGGATCCGGCAGACGCCCGGGTACGGCGCCACCGGCAACGGTTACACGCAGGGTTACGAGCAGAACGCGGGCTTCGGCAAGACGGCCGATTACACGGCGCCGACCCCGCCGCCGCCGTCGACGCCCCAGCAGCCCCAGCAGCCCCAGCCGGGCCAGGCAGGCCCCACCGAGCCGGGCCGGTAGCCGCAGGCCGGCAGTGCCGAACGGCACGTCCCGACGACCGGGACGTGCCGTTTCTCTGCCGGATTGCCGGCGCTCCGCCCCGGCGGGGCAGCCTTCGAGGCGCCGCCCTGCTCCTCCGGTGCTCGGTCGCTCGTACCTGATCGCCTCCGCTTCGCTCCGGCGGCTCGCAGGCCCTCGAGACGCGGTCCCCTCGGTCGGGTGTCTCACAGCTCCGGAAGGGCTCGCGGGGCATCTCCCCTGCGCGTGTGTGCCGTGTCAGGATGGCGCCCTGAGCCGGTCGGGGTCCCGCACCGGGGTGCCCCCGACCGGACGCGCCCCGCCCTGCGTCCCGCCACGAACGGGAGCAGGTCGATGAGCACGAGGAGGCACCGTGTCCGTTCCGCAGGACTGGATCCCACCCAAGGCGGGCGTTCAGGAGTCGCGGCCCAGCCGTGAGCACGTGGTCGCCGGCCTGAAGGCCACCGACGAGGGCGATCCGGAGCTCGTGCAGCTCCTCACGCCAGAGGGGGAGCGGGTGTCCGATCCCCGCTTCGACTCCTACGCCACGGACCTCGACGTCGACGCCCTGCGCAGCCTCTACCGGGACCTGGTGCTGGTGCGCCGGTTCGACCGGGAGGGCAACGCGCTGCAGCGCCAGGGCCAGCTCGGGATCTGGGTTCCGCTGCTCGGTCAGGAGGCCGCGCAGATCGGGGCGGGGCGGGCCATGGCGCCCCAGGACATGGCGTTCCCGTCGTACCGGGAGCACGGGGTGGCGTGGACCCGCGGGATCGACCCCACCGAACTGCTCGGCATCTTCCGCGGCACCGACCACGGCAGCTGGGACCCCAAGGCGTCCCGCTTCCACCTCTACACGATCGTCATCGGCAACCAGGTCCTCAACGCCACCGGCTACGCGATGGGCCAGAAGTTCGAGGGCAAGGTCGGAGAGGGCCCGGACAGCGAGGCCACGATCTGCTTCTTCGGCGACGGCGCCACCAGCCAGGGCGACGTGCACGAAGGCTTCGTCTGGGCCGCCGTGTACGACGCGCCGGTCGTCTTCTACTGCCAGAACAACCAGTGGGCCATCTCCGAGCCCACCGAGCGGCAGAGCCGGGTGCCGCTCTACAAGCGCGCCACCGGCTACGGGTTCCCCGGCATCCGGGTCGACGGCAACGACGTGCTGGCCTGCCTCGCCGTCACGCGCTGGGCGCTCGAGGAGTGCCGTTCCGGCAACGGCCCGGTGCTGATCGAGGCGTTCACGTACCGCATGGACGCGCACACCACGTCCGACGACCCGTCGCGCTACCGCCTCGCCGACGAACTGGAGCTGTGGAAGCTCAAGGACCCGATCGAGCGGGTGCGCGTCAACCTGGTGCGCGAGCACCACGTCGGGCAGGAGTTCTTCGACGAGGTGCAGGCCGAGTCCGACGAGCTGGCCGCGCGGTTCCGCGAGTTCTGCGAGAACATGCCCCAGCCCGCCCCGGACCGGATGTTCTCGCAGGTCTACGCGGAACCGTCGCCGGTGCTGGAGGCGCAGCGCGCCGCGTACCTGGAGTACCACGCCTCCTTCGAGGGGGTCTGAGATGGCCCAGACGACACTGGCCAAGGCGCTGAACAACGGCCTGCGGGCGGCGATGGAGCGCGACCCGAAGGTCATCGTGATGGGCGAGGACGTCGGCAAGCTCGGCGGCGTCTACCGCGTCACCGACGGACTGCAGAAGGACTTCGGCGAGCAGCGCGTGCTCGACACCCCCCTGGCGGAGTCGGGCATCATCGGCACCGCCATCGGCCTCGCGATCCGCGGCTTCCGGCCGGTGTGCGAGATCCAGTTCGACGGGTTCGTCTTCCCCGGCTTCGACCAGATCGTCTCCCAGCTGGCCAAGCTGCACTACCGATCGCAGGGCAAGGTCGCGGTGCCGGTCGTGGTGCGCATCCCGTTCGGCGGCGGCATCGGCGCCGTCGAGCACCACAGCGAGTCGCCCGAGTCGTACTTCGCGCACGCCGCGGGGCTGAAGGTCGTGGCCTGCTCGAACCCGGCCGACGCCTACTGGATGATCCAGCAGGCCATCGCGAGCGACGATCCGGTGATCTTCTTCGAGCCCAAGCGGCGGTACTGGGAGAAGGGCGAGGTCGACCCGGACGCCGAGCCGCAGCCGCTCTTCGCCTCCCGCGTGGTGCGCCCGGGCAGCACGCTGACGGTCGCCACCTACGGGCCGATGCTCAAGACCTGTCTCGCCGCCGCCTCCGCCGCCGAGACCGAGGGCCACGACATCGAGGTGATCGACCTGCGCACGCTGTCCCCGCTCGACCTCGACCCCGTCGTGGAGTCGGTGCGCCGCACCGGCCGCCTCGTCGTGGTGTCCGAGGCGCCGTCGGAGTCGTCGATCACCTCCGAGATCGCCGCCCGCGTCCAGCAGGAGGCGTTCTACTCCCTCGAAGCACCGGTGCTGCGGGTCACCGGGTTCGACACGCCCTACCCGCCGTCGAAGTGCGAGGAGGACTACCTCCCCGACCTCGACCGTGTCCTCGACGCCGTCGACCGCTCGCTGGCCTGGTGACGACGGTGGCACTGCGCGAGTTCCCCATGCCCGACGTCGGCGAGGGCCTCACCGAGGCCGAGATCGTCGCCTGGCAGGTCGAGCCGGGCGACACCGTCACGGTCAACCAGGTCATCTGCGAGATCGAAACGGCGAAGGCCGCCGTCGAGCTGCCATGCCCCTGGGCCGGCACGGTCGGCGAGCTGCTCGTGGAACCCGGTGTGACGATCGAGGTCGGCACGCCGATCATCACGATCGACACCGGTGGCGGCGCGCCGGCCGTGACGGCGGGCGACGACGAGGCGGTCCCCAACCTGGTGGGCTACGGCCCCCGTCAGGCCTCGGCGACCCGCCGCCCGCGCAGGTCGGCGACCGCGGCGGACCAGGCACCCGAACCACAGGACGACGGTCGTGCTCCGGCGGCTGCGGGGCAGGGCCGCCATGCTGCGGAAGCGGAGGCGGCGCCCGAGCCGGTCCCGCTCGCCAAGCCGCCCGTGCGCAAGCTCGCCAAGGACCTCGGGATCGACCTGCGCAGCATCCGCGGCAGTGGTGAGGGTGGCGTGATCACCCGTGCCGACGTGGAGACCGCGGCCGCCCCGGCCCCGAGCGCTCCGGCCCCGAGCGCACCCGCCGCGAGCGTGGGCGGGGTGCGCAGGGAGCCGATCCGCGGGGTGCGCAAGGCCACCGCGGCGGCCGTGGCGGGCAGCGCGTTCACCGCGCCCCACGTCACCGAGTTCCTCGCCGTCGACGTCACGGCCACGATGGCGCTGCGGGACCGGTTGAGGGGCACCCGCGAGTACGCCGACGTGAAGCTCACGCCACTGGCGTTCGTGGCGAAGGCGGTGTGCCTGGCCGCGAAGCGCACCCCCGAGGTGAACGCGTCCTGGGACGAGCCCGCCGGGGAGATCGTCTACTACGACCGGGTGCAGCTCGGGATCGCCGCGGCCACCCCGCGTGGCCTGATCGTGCCGAAGATCCGCGACGCCGACACGCTCTCCCTGCGGGAGCTGGCCGGTGCGCTCGCCGACCTCACCGAGACCGCGCGGGCCGGGAAGACGCCGCCCGCCGACCTGGTCGGCGGCACCTTCACCATCACCAACGTCGGCGTGTTCGGCGTGGACACCGGCACCCCGATCCTCAACCCGGGGGAGGCGGCGATCCTCGCGGTGGGCGCGATCAAGCCGATGGCGTGGGTGGTGGACGGCGAGCTCGCGGTGCGCACCGTGTGCCAGCTGGCGCTGTCGTTCGACCACCGGCTCGTCGACGGCGAGCAGGGCTCCCGCTTCCTCGCCGATGTCGGCGCGCTGCTGACGGACCCGGGGCTCGCGCTCACGTGGTGACCGACTCGTGACCCCACGTCGGGAGCATCGGCGGCACCTCGTGCGTTAACCAGGCATGGCGTTCGTGCTCCTGTACCTCGTGATCGAGATCGTCGCGCTGGTCGCGCTCGGTTCGGCGATCGGGCTGGGCTGGACGCTTCTCGTGCTCCTGGCCGGTTCCGTCGTCGGCCTGTGGCTCGCGCGCCGGGAAGGGGTGCGGGCCGCGCAGGCCCTCGCCGAGGCCGTGAACAACCGGCGGGTGCCCACCAACGAGATCACCGACGGCATGCTCGTGGCCGCGGGCGGCGTGCTGCTGTTCGTGCCCGGCCTGGTCACCGACCTCGCAGGCCTGCTGCTGGTGCTGTCGCCCACCCGCGCACTGGTGCGGCGCAGGCTGGTGCGCGCCGCCGAGGAGCGCTCACCCGAGCTGCGCTCCGCACGGATCCGCGCCCAGGCGCCGGTGGTCGACGGCGAGGTGGTCGAGCCCGACGCGCCCCGCCCCGACCGCCTCGTGATCGAGGGCACCGTGGTGCCCGGCGACCCGCGCTGACCCGACCGACTTCACACACCGTCTCCCGACTCCACACAAGCGTCTTGGCCCTGGTGGGGCGGGCGTTCGGCCGGGAAAATCCGTGGTGGCTGCCCGCTGACGCCGACCCTCCTTGATCGTAAGAGGTCGTACACAAGCGGGGTGGAGAGGGCCGCGCTCCTGGGAGCTTCATTGTCGCTTTGAGCACGCGGTTCAGATTTGCCGGTCCCTTGTGGCCCTCGCGGGCAGTCGTCGCGGTGGCGGAGGCGAGCGAGGAGGGCGTGGTGCTCGAGGAAGACCCTCAGGTTGAGGAGATCATCGCGCGGGTCGCGGCGCTGGATATCGGCAAGGCGGAGGTGGTGTGTTGTGTCCGGGTGCCGCACGAGGGCAAGCCGGGTCGGCGGCTGCAGGAGGTTACGACCTACTCGACGATGACCCGCTCGCTGCTCGGGATGGCAGATCACCTGCGCTGTCTGGGGGTGACCCGGGTGGTGATGGAGGCGACCTCGGACTACTGGAAACCGGTGTTCTACCTGCTCGAGGCCCAGGGGTTCGAGACGTGGCTGGTCAACGCCCGCGACGTCAGGCACCTGCCCGGGCGGCCCAAGACCGACAAGCTGGACTCGGTGTGGCTGTGCAAGGTCGCCGAGCGGCAGATGCTGCGCCGGAGTTTCGTGCCCCCGGCCGAGATCCGCCGGTTGCGGGATGTGGCCCGCTACCGGGTGGACCTGATCGAGGCGCGGACCGCGGAGAAGCAGCGGGCCGAGAAGCTGCTCGAAGACGCCCAGATCAAGTTGTCGGTGGTGGCCAGTGACATCTTCGGGGCGTCCGGGCGGGAGATGATGGCCGCGTTGATCGCCGGGCGGCGGAACCCGGTCGAGTTGGCCGAGATGGCCAAGGCCCGGATGCGGCGCAAGATCCCGGCGTTGATCGAGGCGTTCCACGGCCACTTCACCGACCACCACGGGTTCCTGCTGGGCAAGATGCTGGCCCGCATCGACGCCCTGAACGCCGACATCGCCGAGCTCGACGCGGTGATCGAGGAGCTGATCACCCCTTTCGTCTCGGCGGTCGAGCGGATCGATGAGATCACCGGGTTCGGCCCGATCGCCGCCGCCGGGGTGATCGCGGAGATCGGGATGGACATGAGCCGCTTCCCCACCCCGGGACACCTGGCCTCGTGGGCGAAGTACACCCCGGGGGTCAAGCAGTCGGCGGGCAGGAAGAAGGGCCGCTCACCGACCGGACCCGGCAACCGCTACCTGGCCCGGATCCTGGGCGAGGCAGCGATGACCGCCGGCAGGACCGACACCTTCCTCGGCGAGCGCTACCGGCGGCTGGCCCGGCGAATAGGCAAGCAGAAAGCGATCGTTGCGGTCGGCCGCTCCATGCTGGTGATCATCTGGCATCTGCTGTCCGACCCGAAGGCGCGCTACAGCGATCTCGGCTCGGACTTCTACGACAAGCGGATCAACGTCGAACGCCGCAGGCGCAACCACATCCACCAACTCGAAGCCCTCGGCTACAAGGTCACCGTCGAACCCGCAGCCTGAGCTTCGCCCTGAGCTGAGCTCCAGCTAGCCCGCTCGACTCGGCACCTCCACCCGGCCGAGCCGGTGGTCCCGTTCGCCCGTCCCCGACTCGATTTTCGGATCAGGCCGGCCCTGTGTGAAGTCGGTGCTGGGTATGTGAAGTCGCCCGGTCAGAGATCCAGGGCCCATGTGGTCGTGCACCTCGCCGTGACCCGCACCGGTTCCGGTTCCAGGCCCAGCGCGCGCACGTCGGGGCCTGCCGCCTCGGCCGCCGCCATCCGGTAGGAGATCGGGGCGCCGTGCTCGGGTGCCTCGGACAGCCTCAGCAACGGCCCGAGCGTCGCCCCGAGCGCCATGGCGTAGCCCTCGGCGCGGGTCCGCGCGTCGGCAACCGCGCGTTTCTGCGCCTCGCGGTGCGCCGCGGCGGTGTCCTCGAGCACCCAGGTCGGTCCCTGCAGACCGGTGGGCTCGGCCCCCACCAGCGCCGACAGCACCGCGTCCAGCTCGGCGACGTCCGTGACGAGGAGCGCGAGGTCCTCACCGGCCCGGCAGCCGACCACCTTGTTGCCCCGCCACTCGTTGTGCACCCGCACCCGGCGGTGCCGGACCTGCAGGCCGGGCCGGGTGAGCGCCGGTTCCGCGGCCGCCATGCGCCGGCCGAGGTCGCGCACGGCATCGGAGCGCGTGCGGGCCACGGCCGTGAAGCTCACGTCGAGCTCGGCCCGGTCGCCCGGCTGCTCGTACCAGCCGCTTCCCTCGGTCACGATCTCCGTCACAATTCCAGCAAACCAGATGAGGAAGTATCCGGTTCTCTAGAACGCTGCCAATACAGCGACATATTCGGCGACATACTGGAGTGATGGAATGGCTGGACCCCTCGCGCGCCTGAGGCGGCTCGTGCGTGAGGGGCGTTCCGACGCGCCCGGGCAGGTGGTCGACGGGCTCGGCCGGATCGGCCTCGTCGGCTACGGCGTGGTGCACCTCGTCGTCGCGTGGCTCGCGCTCCAGGTGGCCTTCGGCGTACCCGACGCCCCGCCGGACGCCGCGGGCGCGGTCGGGACGATCGCCCGCACGCCGGGCGGGGTCTTCGCCCTCGCCGTGGCAGTGGTCGGCCTGGTCGCCTTTGCGGTGTGGCAGGTCACGGCCGCCGCGATCGGGTTCAGGTGGGTGCACGGCAACGAGCGGATGCGCAAACGGGTGGGCGCGATCGCCAAGTCGATCGCGATGAGCGGGCTCGCGGGGATCGTCATCGAGTACCTCACGGGCATCCGAACGGCCAACGGCACCACCGTGCAGCAGCTGGCGGCGCACGTGCTGGAGCTCCCCGCCGGGCGGGTGCTGCTGGGGCTCGCTGCCGTCGTGCTGATCGGGATCGCGGCGGCGATGACGTACACCGGCGTGCGCCGCACGTTCATGGGCGATCTCGACGTCCGCAGGCTCGCGCCCGGTGTGCGGAACGCGATCGAGGTGGTGGGGGTGGTCGGGCACCTCGCCCGCGCGCTCGCCATCGGTGTGGTGGGCGGTCTCGCCGCTGCGGCCGCGCTGTCCGCGGATCCCGGCTGGGCAGGCGGGCTCGACACGGCGCTGCGCGCGCTGGGCAGCACCGGGGTGGGGAGCTGGTTGCTCGCCGTGGTGGCCGCGGGGTTCGCGGCGTTCGGCCTGTTCTGCATGGCCGACGCGGCCACCCGCCGCGCTTGATCGGGGAAGCACTGGTTCAGCGGTCGGTGGCGAGGCTGCCCACGATCAGGTCGGCCAGCGCGGTGACGGCGTCCGGGGCGGTGGTGCGTCCCCGGTTCATCTCGACGGCGATCGCCTCGGCGGCACCGAGCACACCGATGCAGCGCAGCTGGAGCGCCTCGGCCGGGAGGGTCGAGTGCGGAGCCAGCGCGGCCGCCATCACCTCCGTGTAGCCGTCGAGCATCTCGTGCTGGAGCGCCTCCGCCTCCGGGTTGCCCTTCAGCGCCGCGGAGACGGCGGTGAACTCCGGCATGTCGGTGGCGCAGGCGAAGTACGCGGCACTCATGACGCGGGCGATCGCGCCTGCGCCGGGTTCGGCGCCCTCCAACGCCGCGGTCACGGCGGCCCGGTGCCGTTCCTCGAGCCGCCGGTAGAGCGCGAGCAGGAGACCGGCGCGGGTGCCGAAGTGGTCGTACGCGATCGGCCTGCTCACCCCGGCGGCCTCCGCGAGCGTCACGAGGGTCAGCCCGTCCGCGCCCTGCTCCCGCACGATCTCCAGGGCGGTGTCGAGCAACTGCTCCCGCCTCGCCTGCTTGGACAGGCGCGTCGGTGAGGTGGCCATCGTCCTCCTTGCGTTCCGGGGCAAGTCTAGCTACAAAGTGTAAGTTACAAAATGTAGCTATCGGAGGGAGCGACCAGTCGTGGAGCCAGTACTGATCTTGGGTGGTTCGGGCCAGGCGGGCGCGGGGACCGCCGCACTCCTGCGGAAATGGCACCCGACGCTTCCGCTGACGATCGCCGGCCGCGACATCGGCCGCGCGCAGCGGGTGGCCGACGAGCTCGGCGGCGCCACGGCGGTCACCGTCGACCTGGGACGCAGCGATCTCGGTCTCCCGGCCGACAGCAGCCACTCGGCCGTGGTCGCTGCGATCTGGGACGACCACCTGCACGGGCTGCACTACGCACAGCAGCGCGAAGCGCCGTACCTCAGCATCTCCAGTGGCCTGGTCGACGTCGCGCCGGAGGTCGTGGCGGGCGCCAAGCGGGCGAGCGCCTCGCCGATCCTGCTGGCCAGCCACTTCACCGCCGGGACCGGTGTGCTCGCCGTGCTGCACATGGCCCGGGAGTTCGACCGGGTCGACAGCATCCGCATCGGCGCCGTGCTGGATGAGCTGGACGCCGGCGGACCCGCGGGACTGAGGGACCTCGAGCGGTTGTACACGGCATCCTCCGCGGGACTGCGGCGCCGGGACGGCGTCTTCACCTGGCTCATGGCCTCCGATTCGCAGGCCGAGGTGCGCGCTTCGGACGGCACCGTCCTGCCGGCCCAGAGCGTCCCGATCCTCGACGTGCCGAGCCTCGCCTTAGCGACGGGAGCGCCGAACGTCCGCTTCGACTACGCCCTGGGCGAGTCGACGGGACGGCGCCACGGCGGAGCCCCTTCGCTCGAGGTGCGGATCGACATCGAGGGGGCGGACGCGGCGGGCGCGCCGAATCGCGTCAGCCGGTACCTCGTCCATCCGGATGGGCAGCGCCCGCTCACCTCGCTCGGCGTCGCCCTCGGTGTCGAACGGCTGATCGGTTTGCGTGACGAGCGTCCCCGGCCGGGCATCCACACCCCCGAGTCGCTGATCGACCCGGCCTACGCCGTTGAACGGCTGACGGAGGTGGGCGCGTCGTTCGTCGAGGCCTCGATCCCGGAGTATCACATTGTCTAGTGCCCATCCGAGACAGCGGTAGAACAGGCGATCGGCGACACGCCATCGAGTTCGATAGCCGCTTCTACGGTCCGGACAAGATTCGCCGATACCGTCCGATCCGTGGACCCCGTGCGCAATCCGTTCGCGCCCGGCGCGGGCCAGCGGCCCCCCGAGCTCGCCGGTCGCGACAAGGAGCTCGACGCGTTCGAGATCGTGCTCGAGCGGGTGGCCCGCGGCCGGCCGGAGCGCAGCCTCGTGCTCACCGGCCTGCGCGGGGTCGGCAAGACCGTGCTGCTCGGGGAGCTGCGGTCGATGGCGATGCGGGCCGGGTGGGGTGCGGGCAAGATCGAGGCCCGGCCGGACGCCGACCTGCGCCGCCCGCTCGCCGCGGCGCTGCACCGCGCGATCCGCGACCTCGCCGTGCGCCACCGGGATCCCGAGCGGGCAGGCGACGAGCCGCTCGAGCCCGACCGCGTCGACGAGGTGCTCGGGGTGCTGAAGGCGTTCGCGATGCGCTCGGCGCCCGACAACGCCAAGCTGCGCGAGCGCTGGCAGCCGGGCATCGACGTGGCTGCCACCCACGGCAGGGCCGACTCCGGCGACATCGAGATCGACCTCGTGGAGCTGTTCACCGAGGTGGCGGAGCTCGCGCAGGAGGTCGGGTCCGGCGTGGCCGTGCTCATCGACGAGATGCAGGACCTGCGGCCGGAGGACATCTCGGCGCTCTGCGCGGCGTGCCACGAGCTGTCGCAGTCCCGTGCCCCGCTGGTGGTGGTGGGGGCCGGCCTGCCGCACCTGCCCGCGGTGCTCTCGGCGTCCAAGTCCTACTCGGAGCGGCTGTTCAAGTACGCGCGCATCGACAAGCTCGACCGTGTCGACGCCGACTTCGCGCTGCTCGCACCCGCCGAGCGGGAGGAGGCGACGTTCGACGCCGACGCCCTCGACGCGTTGTACGAGGCCTCCGGTGGTTACCCGTACTTCGTGCAGGCCTACGGGAAGGCGGCATGGGACGCCGCGCCCCGCAGCCCCATCTGTGCGCCGGACGTCAAGCTGGCGGCGCCGGAGGCCGAGAGCGAGCTCGCCGTCGGCTTCTTCGGGTCCCGTTACGAGCGGGCCACGCCGGCGGAGCGGGAGTACCTGCGCGCGATGGCCGAACTCTCGGAAGGCAGGGACGAGCCGGTCGGGACCGCCGGGATCGCCGATCACCTCGGCCGCAAGGCGTCCTCCCTCTCCCCGGCCCGTGACAGCCTGTTGAAGAAGGGCCTCGTCTTCTCGGCCCAGCGGGGGCAGATCGCGTTCACCGTGCCCCACTTCGGGCGATACCTGCTCACACAGCCCTGATTTCACTACTCCGAACGAGTGAAACCTGGCCGTATCGCGGCCACAAGTAACAGTCGGCGTCCGATGTCCGATTCCAGGTACAGCCCCGCGGCGCTGTCGGACCCCCGACCTGACAGCACCGCGGGGCTTTCCGCATCTTCGGGCCGGTCAGGGCGCTGTCGACGCCCCCTCGTAGCATCGGTGCGATGCAGGACGCCAAGCTCGAGATCCAGATGCTGCACGACCGGGTCCTGGTGAAGCCGGACTCGGCCGGGGAGCGGCGTAGCGGTGCGGGAATCGTCATCCCCGCAACCGCGGAGGTCGCCAGGCGTCTTGTATGGGGGGAGGTGCTCGGCACGGGAGCGCACGTCCGCACCGTCAAGGTGGGTGACCGGGTGCTGTTCGCACGCGACGACCAGTACGAGGTCGACGTGCAGGGCGCCACCTACCTGGTCCTGCGGGAACGGGAAGTGCACGCCGTCGCCACGGAGCGCACCGAGCACGGTACGGGGCTGTACCTGTGACGGACCGGGCTTCCGCCCGGTCCGATCGTCGAGGGGAAACGGACTTCATGCCCGAGCGGCAGTCATCGCCTGGGGAGGCGACGGCTTCTTCGGAGCCGGAGATCAAGGAGAGCGCGCGCGAGACGGGGGGCGCCGAGCAGGCTGCGTCGGGGGACGCGCAGCCGGACTCCCCGGTGCGGACGGCCGAGCGCGCGGACGGCGAGGGCGCACGACCCACGCCGTCGCCCCGCCCGTCGCCGCGCCCGGCCCCGTCCGGACCGGCGGCACCCGGCGGCGACGAGAGCCCCACGGTCCGCACGCCCGCAGGGCGCGCGCCGGCACCCGACGGTCGAGCCGGGAACGGCGAGCACCCGAACGGGCGGACGGCGGGCGGCCAGGCGCCGAACGGAGCACCGGCGGGCGGCCAGGCCGGGAACGGTCGCGGCGCGAGCGGCCAACCCGCCGAGGGTGAGGCCCCCACGGTCCGCGCGGCGGCCCAGCGTCCCTCACCCGGCGCCCGCCCGTCCCCGGAACCGCACCCGCCCGCCGGGGCGCACCAGGTGGCGGGCCCGCGTCCTTCCGCACCCCAGCGTCCTGCCGCGGCCCCGTGGGCTCCGGCCACCTCGCACCCGACGGGCGAGAAGCGCTCCAGCGAGGCGACCACGGTTGTCGTCCCGGCGGCCGTGCCGGGGTCGTCCCGGCCACGTGGCGCCGACGGCGCCACCCAGATGCTGCCGCACGCACCGGCCCGTTCACCGCTCGCGGTCGACGAACCCGCCACGGAGCGGATCGAGCGGATCCCGCCCATGGCGCCCCGGCCGCCGCTGCCGCCTGCCGAAGCCCCGACCCACGTCGGACCCGGCGGACCCGGCGGGCCCGACGGACCGGACAGCACCGGTGGCGAGCGCAGGCCCGGCCGCGGACGAAGGCGGATGCTGGTGCTCGCCGCGGCCGTCGGTGCGCTCGGCCTGCTCTACGGCGGCGATCTGCTGCTGAGCTCCGGATCGATGCCGCGTGGGGTCACGGTCGCCGGGATCGGCGTGGGCGGCATGTCCCTGGCCGACGCCGAGGCGCAGCTGCGCTCGGAGATCGGCGCCCGCACCGGCGGTCCGATCCCGGTCACCGTCGGCGACGCCCGCGGGGAGATCGACCCCGCCGCGGCGGGGCTGTCCATCGACTGGGAGGACACCCTGGCGCGGGCCGGCTCCCAGCCGCTGAACCCGATCACGAGGATCACGTCGTTCTTCACGGATCGAGAGGTCGGCGTGGTGACGATCGCCGACCCGACCGCGCTCAACCAGGCGCTCGAGCAGCTCGGCCCGGTCGTCGACCGGGAGCCGACCGAGGGGACGGTGCGGTTCGAGGGCACGCAGCCCCAGCCGGTGGACCCGAAGCCGGGCCAGCAGCTCGACGTGGTCGCGGCCGGCGACGTCCTGAAGCGGGACTGGGCGAACGGGAGTGCGGTCGAGCTGCCCATCTCCGAGCTCGCGCCCACCACCACGGCCGAGGACGTGGCCACGGCGATCCAGGAGGTCGCGCGGCCCGCGGTGGCCGCGCGGATCACGGTCGTCGGGGAGAACGGGGTGCAGGGCACGGTCACCCCGGACGTGATCGCCGCGTCGCTGAGCTTCCTGGCCGAGAACGGCGCACTCGTGCCGGAGCTGAACCAGCAGGCGATCCAGGACGCACTCGCGCCGCAGATGGCGGAGTCGGAGAAGCCAGGCCGGGACGCCACCTTCGACTTCGCCGGCGGCAGCCCCGTCGTCGTGCCGTCCCAGGACGGGCGCGGTGTCGACTACGAGGCCACGGTCGCCGCGCTGGTCGGGGTGCTGGGCAACCCGGAGCCGCGCGAGGTCACCGCGGTCTACGCCGAGAAGCCGGCCGAGATCACCACGGAGGAGCTGCGGGCGCTGGGCAACCCGGAGATCATCGGGGAGTTCACGACGGGCGGGTTCGCCCCGGACTCGGGCCGGAACATCCGCCGGGCCGCCGAGCTGATCAACGGGAAGATCGTGCAGCCGGGAGAGGTGTTCAGCCTGGACGCCGCCACCGGGCCGCGCACCGCGGCCAACGGGTACGTCGAGGCCGGTGTGATCGACAACGGGCGGGCGTCGCGCGGCATCGCCGGCGGGGCGTCGCAGGTGTCCACCACGCTGTACAACGCGGCCTACTTCGCCGGGATGACCCTGCTCGAGCACAAGGCGCACAGCTTCTACATCAGCCGGTACCCGGCCGGCCGCGAGGCGACGATCGCCACCGGTGCCATCGACAACAAGTTCCGCAACGACAACCCGAGCCCGATCATGATCCGCACGCGGTGGACGCCGACGTCGGTCACGGTGCAGATCTACGGTCAGCGCAGGTACGAGGTCACCGGCGAGTTCGGGCCGCGGACCAACCCGACCCAGCCCAACGAGGTCACGATCCCGTCGGGCGAGGACTGCCACCCCAGCAACGGGGCCCCCGGGTTCACGATCACCGACACCCGCACCCGGCGCGACGTCAACACCGGCGAGGTCACCAGGGAGACCATCACCACCCGCTACAACCCGTCCCCGCGGGTGGTCTGCGAGGACTGACGGCACCGGCCGGCACGGGCTCACTTGCGTCGGGGGTTCCGGAAGCGGGACCCCAGTTCGTACCCTCGGTTGTTCAGCGGCGACGAGATCGGGGGTCCATGCGATGCGGATCGCGGACGTACTGCGCAGAAAGGGCACCACCGTGGCGACGGTGGGGCCCGATGTCACGGTCACAGAACTCCTCGGCGAGCTCGCCGCCCACAACGTGGGTGCGTTGCCGGTCGTCGAGAACGACGACATCATCGGCATCGTCTCCGAACGCGACGTGGTGCGTCGCCTGCACGCGGGCGGTGCGGCGCTCCTGCAGGCCAAGGTGGCGGACATCATGACCACCGAGGTCACCACGTGCGGCCCCGGCGACGACGTCAGCGATCTCGCCGCGGTCATGACCTCCCGGCGCTTCCGGCACCTCCCCGTGGTCGTGGACGGCCGGTTGGTCGGGATCGTCAGCATCGGCGACCTGGTGAAGGCGCGCATCGACCTGCTGGAGTCCGAACGCGCCCAACTGCAGAACTACATCGCGGGCTGACGAACCCCCGATCAGACCGGAGTCATCGCGAGCCGTATCCGCGCGGGCGCCGCATGCAGCTCGTGCTGCGGCAGCACGTCGGGCCCGCAGCTCGCGGTGCCCACACCGCGGTGGGCGAGGTCGACGGTGAGGTGGACCCGGTCACCCGGCACGAGGTCGACGGGGTGCTGCGCGGAGTCGAGTGCGGCGCTGGTCCAGCGCCGCACGGTGAGCCCGAAGGTCGCGAGCCCGAAGGTCGCGAGCCCGGACGTCGCGAGCCCGGACGTCTCCGCATCCCCGTCGTCCACGGGCAGCGCCTCGATCCGCAGGCCGGCACCCCCGCCCGTGAGCTGGGCCCAGCGCACGTCCGCCCGCCTGCCGTTCTCCTGCGGCATGACGTAGGGCGTCTGCAACCCGTCCACCGAGCTCGTGAACCGGCCGACGCGGGCCGCGCGGAGGGTGTCCGGATATGCCTCGCCGGGGCCGCCGCCGTACCACGTGACGTCGTCCAGCTCGGCCGGCAGCGACCAGACCAGACCCAGCCGCGGGATGGGCCCGGGCCACTCGCCTTCCGGACGCACCGAGACGTCGAGCAGCAGCCCGCCGCCCGTGAGCGGGGTCCAGCGCATCGTGGACAGGAGCCCCGCGTCGAGGGCGGCCGGCGCCGTGCGGGTGCGGACGACGACCACCCCACCGTCCTCGTCGCGCACGTCGAGCACCCGGTGCCGCAGCCGGTGCAGGCCCGTCGCCCGCCACGCCTCGGCGGCCGAATCGCGCGGGATCCGGTCGTTGTCGGTGGGGGCGCGCCACGCGTCGAGGCGCGGGCCGTCCACCGCGATGCCGGCGAGCCCGGTGAGCACGCCGCGGATCCGGTCCAGCGCCGGTGCTCCGGTGGCCGGAGCGACCGCGATCCTCGGCCGCTCCACGAGCCGCACCTGACCCCATGCGATCTCGTGGCCGGCAGGGGCCCAGGTCGCGTCGGCGGCGAGGACGGCGCGCACGGTCAGCCACGTCTCGGCGTCGCCTGCCGCCTTGGCCGGCAGGTCCAGCTCGACGCTGTGGCCCGCCGCTACCCGCGGCACGTCCAGCTCGCCCGCCTCGACCTCGACGCCCTCCTCCTCGACGGTCCACGGGAAGCGCAGGTGGCCGAGGTCGAGCACCTCGTGCAGGTTGGTGATGCGCAGGCGCCCGTCCGGGGTGCCGCTGATCCGCACCGGCTCGATCACCTTGGCGAACTCGTGCAGCCCCGGTGAGGGCGTGCGGTCCGGGAAGAGCAGCCCGTCGGCGACGAAGTTGCCGTCGTGCAGCTCCTCGCCGAAGTCGCCGCCGTAGCCGAAGAACTCGCGGCCCTGCGCGTCGCGGGTGCGGAGGCCGTGGTCGATCCACTCCCACACGAACCCGCCCTGGCAGCGGGGGTGGGTCTCGAACAGCTCCTGGTACTCGGTGAGCCCGCCCGGCCCGTTGCCCATCGCGTGGGCGTACTCGCAGAGCACGAACGGCGCGGCCCGCCGGGCCGCGTCCTGCACCGGGTCGACGCCCCGTGCAGGCTCCTCCCGGCGACCGATGAGGTCGGTCTCGGCCTGCGAGGCGTACATCCGGCTGTAGACGTCGGACCAGCGTCCGTCGGGGCAGTGCTCGTAGTGCACCGGCCGGCCCGGGTCGCGCTCGTGGGCGTAGCGGTACATGCGCTCGAGGTTGCGGCCGGTCCAGGACTCGTTGCCGAGCGACCACATGACCACGGATGCGTGGTTCTTGTCGCGCTCGACCATCCGGCGCATCCGGTCGGCGTACGCGTCGCCCCACATCGGGTCGTCGGTGGGGTTGCCCCGCCAGCCCACGTGCACGAAGCCGTGGGTCTCGAGGTCGCACTCGTCCACGACGTACAGGCCGTACTCGTCGCACAGCTCCAGGAAGCGGGGGTGCGGCGGGTAGTGGCTGGTGCGCACCGCGTTGATGTTGTGCCGCTTCATCAGCAGCACGTCGTCGAGCATGTCCTGCTCGGTGACGGCACGGCCGCGGTCGGGGTGGAACTCGTGCCGGTTCACGCCCCGCAGCAGCACCCGGTTGCCGTTGACGGTGAGCAGCCCGTCGGAGATCCGCACGGTGCGGAACCCGACGCGCAGGTCGACGCGCTCGGCGTCGGTCACCACGTGGAGGCCGTAGAGCCGGGGCACCTCGGCGCTCCACGGCTGCGCGGCCGGGAGGCGCACCTCCTCGCCGGGGGCGATGTCGACACCGAGCTCGGGCACCAGGATGCGGGCCCCCGCATCCCCCGTGACGTCGACGCGGAGGGTGCCGGCCCCGTCCTCGTAGCCGGCGTGCACGAACACGTCGTCCACCCCGCCCGCCGGCCGGGACAGCAGTGAGACGTCCCGGAAGATCCCGGACATCCACCACATGTCCTGGTCCTCGAGGTAGCTCCCCGCCGACCACTGGTGCACCCGTACCGCCACCAGGTTGTCGGCGCCGGGGCGGACGACCTCGGTGACGTCGAACTCGGTCGGGAGCCTGCTGCCCTGGGCGGTGCCGACCTCGTGGCCGTTGACCCAGACGGCGAAGCAGGAGTCGACGCCCTCGAACCGCAGCACGACACGGGAGCCGGACCACCCCGCCGGCACCGCGACGGTGCGGCGGTAGCTGCCCGTCGGGTTCTCGGTGGGCACGCGGGGCGGGTCGATCGGGAACGGGTAGCGCGTGTTGGTGTAGGCGGGCCTGCCGTACCCGTGCAGCTGCCAGTGGGCGGGCACCGGCAGCTGTGCCCACGCGCTGTCGTCGAAGCCGGGCTCGGCGAACCCCGCAGGTGCCTCCGCGACCGTCTCGGCCAGGTCGAACCGCCACTGCCCGTTCAGGCCCAGCCGGGGCGCGTTCGACCTCGCCGCCGCCCGCGGCGGCAGCACGCGGGCGTCCGGGCGTGGGTCCTCGACGTAGGACGCAGGCGTCACTTGCGGATCCCTCCTGGGGTGTACCGGCCGGTGCTGGAGCGCACGATCAGGTCGGGGACCATCCGCACCGGGATGGGCTCGGCGGCGCCGGGGTGCTCGATCTGGGCGAGCAGCATCGCGACGGCGCGGCGGCCCTCGTCGATGAAGTCCTGGCGCAGGGTGGTGAGCGGCGGGATGAGGTAGGCGGCCTCGGGGATGTCGTCGAAGCCGATCACGCTGACGTCGCCGGGCACGGCGCGGCCTGCCTCGTGCAGCGCGAGCATGAGTCCGACCGCCATCTGGTCGTTGGCGGCGAACACGGCGCTCACGTCGGGGTCGGCCGCGAGGATCCGGCCGGTGGCGTAGCCGGAGCGCGCGCTCCAGTCGCCCTGCAGCGGCTCGTGGACCGGCGCTCCCGCTGCCTCGAGCGCCGCGCGCCAGCCCCGTACCCGCGAGCGGGCCGCCTCGAAGCGCAGCGGCCCGGCGAGGTGCCGGACGGTGGGATGGCCGAGGTCGAGCAGGTGCCGGACGGCGTTGTGGGCACCGGCGGTCGAGTCGAACTGGACGCCGGCCGACACGGCGTCGAGGCCGCCGCGCAGGACCATGAGCGGGACCGTCGGCGAAATGGCGCGAAGCGCGGCGTCGGCATCGACCTCGGGGTCGATCGCCAGGACGCCCTCGACGCGCTGTGCGGCCATGCGGTCGACGGCGGCCAGCGCCGAGGCCCGGTCGAAGCGCGAGAGGCTCTCGGTGCTCACCGCGTACCCCGCGTCGCGAACCGCCGCTTCGACGCCCCGCAGCGTGGTGGCCGGCCCGTACAGATCGGTGCCGATCGTGACGATCCCGATCGTGCGTGACCGCCCCGAGGCGAGCGAGCGGGCGGCCGCGCTGGGCCGGTAGCCGAGCTCGCGCATCGCGGCGAGCACCCGCTCGCGGGTGGAGTCGCGCACGCCGGGCTGATCGTTGATCACGCGCGAGACGGTCTGGTAGGAGACGCCTGCCAGTGCGGCGACGTCCGTCATGACCGGCGTGCCGTGCCGGCCGGTGGCGCGGGGGGCACTGCTGTCGACCATGGCGCCTCCCCGCCTCGACTGTGAACGCTCACACGATAAGGCCGGGGCGCCGGTCTCAGGCAAGCAACGTCTTTCGGACCCCTCTTGACCGCCAGTGTGTGAGCGCTCACACTTGCGGCCGCGGCGTGGCGACGATCGAGGAGGATCGCCGATGGCGGTTGCGAGCCATGGCACGGTCGTGCGGGAGCATGCGCACCCGTCCCGGCGGCGAGCCCTCACCGGGTTCTTGTTCTTCGCCCCGTTCCTGCTCGTGTTCGTCGCCGCGATCGTCGCGCCGCTGCTGTACGCGCTGGTCCTGAGCCTCTTCCGGCGGCGGCTGATCGGCGGCACCACGTTCGTCGGCCTGGACAACTACCTCCGCGCCGCCGTGGACCCCGAGTTCATCGCCGGGCTCGGGCGCGTCGCGCTGTTCCTGGTCTTCCAGGTGCCGGTGATGCTGCTGCTCGCGCTGTTCGTGGCGCTGGCGATCGACAGCAGGCGGGTGTGGTGGCCGAAGCTGTTCCGGCTGGGCGTCTTCGTGCCCTACGCGGTACCCGCCGTGGTGGGCACGCTCATGTGGGGCTTCCTGTACGGCGGCCAGTTCGGTCTCACGGGGCAGATCGCCGACGCGTTCGGCGTCGACCCACCGGACTTCTTCGGGCAGACGCTCATGCTGCCTGCGCTGGCCAACATCGTCACCTGGCAGTACGTCGGCTACAACATGCTGATCCTCTACGCGGCGCTGCGCGCGATCCCGCACGACCTCTACGACGCGGCCGAGGTCGACGGAGCGGGTGAGTTCCGGAAGGTCTGGAGCGTCAAGCTGCCCGCGCTGCGCCCCGCGCTGCTGCTCGCGACGATCTTCTCGGTGATCGGCAGCTTCCAGCTCTTCACCGAGCCGAAGGTGATGGCGGACCTCGCGCCCGCCGTGATCACCACCTCGTACACGCCCAACATCTACGCCTACGAGCTCGCCTTCAACGGCCAGCTGGTCGACTACTCGGCCGCGCTCTCCGTGCTGCTCGGCGTGGCGACGATCGTCGTCGCCTACGTCGTGCAGCTGACCACCGCGCGGCGGGAGCGGATCCTGTGACCGCCGTGGACACCGCGCCCGCCCAGCGCGCGCGATCGACGCGGCGAGCGGCCGCCGAGGGCGGAAGCCGCACCCGCAGGCCGAGCGTCGTCCTCACCGCGATGCTGCTCGGCCTGCTGGCCTACTTCCTGCTGCCCCTCGCCTGGCTCGCCATCAACTCGACGAAGAGCAGCACCGGGCTGTTCGAGAGCTTCGGGCTCTGGTTCGCCGACGACTTCCACCTGTTCGAGAACGTGCGCGACGTGCTGACCTACACCGACGGGATCTACGTCCGGTGGTTCCTGAACACGGTCGTGTACGCGGTGGTCGGCGCGGGCGGTGCCGCACTGCTCGCGGCGCTGGGCGGCTACGGCGTCGCGAAGTTCGACTTCCCCGGTCGGCGGCTGCTGCTCGCGGGCGTGCTCGGCGCGGTGATGGTGCCGGTCACCGCGCTGGCGATCCCCACGTACCTGCTGCTGAGCTCGGTGCAGCTGGTCGACACGCCGTTCGCGGTGATCATCCCGTCGCTGGCGAGCCCGTTCGGGCTCTACCTGATGTGGATCTACGCGGCCGCGGCCGTGCCCGACGAGCTGCTCGAGGCGGCCCGGCTGGACGGCGCCGGTGAGCTGCGGATCTTCTGGTCGGTGGCGATGCGGCTGCTGGCGCCCGGCTTCGTGACCGTGCTGCTGTTCCAGCTCGTCCACGTCTGGAACAACTACTTCCTGCCGCTGATCGTCCTCAACGACCCGGCCTGGTTCCCGCTCACGGTCGGGCTCAAGCAGTGGAACGAGCAGGCCTACGCCGCGGGCGGGGGCGGCGTGGCGGTGTTCAACCTCGTCATCACGGGCTCGCTGCTGGCGATCATCCCGCTGATCGCGGTGTTCCTCGTGCTGCAGCGGTATTGGCAGGCGGGCATCGCGATGGGCGCCGTCAAGCAGTGAGTGCCACCGACCCCGGGGAGGACCGAAACCGATGATCCGATCACGGAGCACGCTCGCGGCGGCATCCGTCGCGCTCGCCATGGCGCTGTCCGCGTGCAGCGGCGGCGATGGTGGCGGGGGCGGTGGCGGCGGGGAGACCTGCGACGGCCCGCTCACGCTCTGGACCTGGGTGCCCAACATCCAGGCGGCCGTCGACCTGTACGAGCAGTCCCATCCGGGCGTGGACGTACAGGTGTCCAACGTCGGGCAGGGCGACGAGCACTACACGCAGCTGCGAACCGTGCTCTCGGCCGGCACCGGCGCCCCCGACGCCGTGCAGATGGAGTTCAAGAACATCCCCGCGTTCACGCTCACCGAGTCGCTCGTCGACCTCACCCAGTACGGCGCGGCCGACGTGGAGAACCGGTTCCTGCCCTCGGCGTGGCAGCAGGTGAAGTTCGGTGACGGGATCTACGGCATCCCGCAGGACACCGGCCCCATGATCATGCTGTACCGGCCGGACATCTTCGACGGCCTCGGCATCCCGGTCCCCACCACGTGGGACGAGTACATCGAGGCGGGCCGGAAGATCCAGGCGAGTGGTCCCGACCGCTTCATCGGGCACCTCGGCCCGGACGACGCCGGCGGCGTCTCGAGCCTGCTGTGGCAGGCCGGAGCGCGGCCGTTCGAGCTCGAGGGCGAGTCGTCGCTCACCATCGACTTCTCCGACGAGGGCACGGCCACCTGGGTGCGGACGTTCAACACGCTGGTGTCCGAGCGCCTCGTCGAGCCCGTGCCCGGCTTCACGGACGAGTGGTACCGGGGCATGGCAGAGGGCCGCTTCGCCACCTGGGTGGCCGGTGCCTGGGCGCCGACGTTCCTGCAGACCGTGATCCCACAGGCCGAGGGCCAGTGGCGGGTGGCGCCGATGCCGAACTACGGCGAGCCGGTGGTGCCCGAGAACGGCGGCTCGTCCGTGGCGGTCACCACGCAGAGCGAGTGCCCCGCCGCCGCGGCCGAGTTCGCGATCTGGCTGAACTCCGACCCGGCGGCGGCCAAGGCGCTGAACGAGACCAGCCTGCTGTACCCGGCCACCCGGGCGCTCGTCGAGGACCCGGCGTGGCTCGCCGCGCCGATGCCGTTCCTCGGCGGGCAGCAGGCCAACCAGGTCTACGTCGAGGCCTCGAAGCAGGTCTCGGAGGGCTGGCAGTACACGCCCTTCCAGGACTACACCGAGTCCGTCTTCCCCGACACGATCGGGCAGGCGATCGTCAACCGCACCGACCTGCAGGCAGGCCTCGACGCATGGGGTGAGCGGCTGCGCGCCTACGCCACGGAGCAGGGCTTCCAGGTCCAGGGCAGCTGATCCTTCGCGCGAACGGCGCTCGGCATCGAGCCGGGCGCCGGTCGACGTCTCCGGACCACGTTATAGTCTGATTGGACTATTCGAATCGGACCGGAGTCGTCGTGAAGCCCGTGAACCTGCTGGGGATGGCCCTGCTGCGACTGCTCGCCGAGCGTCCGCAGCACCCCTACGAGCTGCGGCAGCGCATGCGGGACGAGGGCCTCGACCGGATGATCAAGGTGACGCACGGTGCGCTGTACTACTCCGTGGAGTCCCTGGTGAAGGCGGAGCTGATCGCCCCGGTCGAGGTGAGCCGTCAGGGCAGGCGGCCCGAGCGCACCGTCTACGAGATCACCGACGCCGGCCGCGAGGTCGCAGGGGACCGGCTGCGCGAGCTGCTGTCGACGGTCGCTCCGGAGCCCACGACGTACGGCGCCGCGCTGGCGTTCCTGTCGCTGGTGCCGCCCACGGACGCGGCGCGCCGGCTCGAGCTGCGCGCCGTGCTGCTCGAAGGCGAGCTCGCCGCCGCGGGCACGCGCCACGACGCGCTGATCGAGCAGGGCGTTCCGCCAGTGGCGCTCGTGGAGATGCGCCACCACCAGGCACACCTGCGGGCAGATCTGGAGCTCACCCGCTCGATCCGCGACGACATCAGGAGCGGGCGGATGAGCTGGGAGCCGGTACTCGGATCGGCAGACGGGAGCGAGCGGTGAGGGTGTGGTTCGTCACAGGGGCGTCGAGCGGCTTCGGGCTGGAGATCAGCCGGCAGGCCCTCGACCGCGGGGACGCGGTCGTCGCCACCGCGCGCCGCCCGCAGCTGGCGGCCGCGGCGCTCGACGCTCCGCGAGACCGGCTGGCGGTCGTCCCCCTCGACGTCACGTCGGAGCCCGCGGCGCGGGCGGCCGTCGAGCGAGCGCTCGAGGCGTTCGGCCGGATCGACGTGCTCGTGAACAACGCGGGCCGAGGGCTGTTCGGGGCGGTGGAGGAGACCACGCTCGGCGATGCCCGCGCGCTCTTCGAACCGAACGTGCTCGGTGTACTGGCGGTCACGAGGTCCGTGCTGCCCGTGATGCGCCGGCAGCGGTCGGGCCGCATCGTCATGATGAGCTCGATGGGCGGCTTCTCGTCCGGGGCGGGGTTCGGCGTGTACGCCGCCAGCAAGTTCGCCGTCGAGGCCATCGGCGAGGCGCTCGCGGAGGAGCTCGCCCCGTTCGGCGTGCGCGTCACGATCGTGCAGCCGGGCGTGTTCGAGACGGGGTTCGCCGTGTCGAGCTCCGAGAAGGCGAGCGAGCCGATCGCCGCCTACGCGCCTGCGGGGGACACCGTCGAGCAGTACGACGACGGCGTCCCCGGCGGGGATCCCGCAGCCGCGGCGGCGGCGATCGTCGGGCTGGCCGACCGGGAGGACCCGCCACTGCGGCTCCCCCTCGGCGAGGACGCGGTCGCACGGATCCGCGCGAAGGCGGAGGCCGTGCTCGCCGGCCTCGCCCCCTGACTTCCCCGACGAGCGGCGCGTTCGTCGGATAGGTACCGACGAACGCGCCGCTCGTCATCAGAACGCGGCTTCCGGGAGATCCATGAGGCTGTTGTCCGTGGCCTCCACCACCGCACGCTGGGCGCTCAGCTGCGGCAGCACGGACTTGGCGAAGAAGCGCGCGGCGCCCACCTTGCCCTCGTAGAAGGCCACGTCGCGGGCGGAGGGCTCCCCGCCGAGCGCGGTGAGTGCCACGTCGGCCTGGCGCAGCAGGAGCCAGCCGATCAGCAGGTCGCCGACGGCCATCAGCAGCCGGACGGTGTTCTGCCCGACCTTGTAGAGGCTCGTCGGATCCTCGGCCGATGCCATGAGGAAGCCGGTGAGGGTGCCCAGCATGCCCTGGACGTCGGCGAGGGCCGTGGCGAGCAGCGCCCGCTCCTCCTTGAGCCGCCCGTTGCCCGACTCCGAGTCGAGGAACGCCTTGATCTCACCCGCCACGTGGCCGATCGCCTGGCCGTTGTCGCGCACGATCTTGCGGAACAGGAAGTCCAGCGACTGGATCGCGGTCGTGCCCTCGTAGAGCGAGTCGATCTTCGCGTCGCGGATGTACTGCTCGATCGGGTAGTCCTGCAGGTAGCCCGAGCCGCCGAGGGTCTGCAGCGAGAGCAGCAGCTGCTCGCTGGCGCGCTCGGAGCCCACGCCCTTGACGATGGGCAGCAGCAGGTCGTTGACCCGCTCCGCGAGCATGGTGTCCGCTCCGGACGCTTCACCCTCCTTGACCTGGTCCTGGAACGTCGCGGTGTAGGTGTAGAGCGCGCGCAGGCCCTCGGCGTAGGCCTTCTGCAGCATGAGGATGCGGCGCACGTCCGGATGGTGCGTGATCGTCACCCGCGGTGCGGTCTTGTCGAGCATCCTCGTCAGGTCGGCGCCCTGCACGCGCTCCTTGGCGTACTCGAGCGCGGCGAGGTAGCCGGCCGAGAGCGTGCCGATCGCCTTCGTGCCCACCATCATCCGGGCGTACTCGATCACCTGGAACATCTGCGCGATGCCGTCGTGCACCTCGCCCAGCAGCCAGCCGACCGCGGGGATGCCGTGCTGGCCGAAGGTCAGCTCGCAGGTGGTGGACGCCTTGAGGCCCATCTTGTGCTCGACGCCGGTGACGAAGGCGCCGTTGCGCTCGCCCGGCTCGCCGGTCTCCGGGTCGAAGTGGAACTTCGGCACGAGGAAGAGCGACAGGCCCTTGGTGCCCGGCCTCGGCGTGATCCCCGGGCCCTCGGGGCGGGCCAGCACGAGATGCATGATGTTCTCGGTCAGGTCGTGCTCGCCCGAGGTGATGAAGCGCTTGACGCCGTCGAGGTGCCAGCTGCCGTCGGGCTGCTGGAACGCCTTCGTGCGGCCTGCGCCGACGTCGGATCCGGCGTCGGGCTCGGTGAGCACCATGGTGGCACCCCAGCCGCGCTCGATCATGAGTTCGGCCCAGCGCTTCTGCTGCTCGGTGCCGTTGCGGTGCACGACGGCGGCGAAGTTCGGGCCCGCCATGTACATGAAGGCTGCCGGGTTGGAGCCCAGGATCAGCTCGGACGCCGCCCACTGCACCGTGGCCGGGATGCCGTAGCCGCCGAGCTCGGCAGGCAGGGACAGGCGCCACCACTCGCCCTCCCACAGCGCGCGGTAGCTGTCCTTGAGCGACTGCGGGAGCGTGACGGAGTGGGTGGCCGGGTCGAAGACCGGCGGGTTGCGGTCGGCGTCGGCGAACGACTCCGCGAGCGGGCCGGTGGCCAGGGTGTTCAGCTCGGTGAGCACGCCGCGCACCGTGTCGGCGTCCACGCCGTCGAAGGGAGCAGTGCCCAGCCGGTCCTGCACCCGGAAGACCTCGAACAGGTTGAACTCGAGGTCCCGCAGGTTGCTCCTGAAGTGGCCCATCGTGCATCGCTCCTCAGCAGGGTGGGACGTCCTACTCGTCGGTAACCCAAGGGTATTACTCATCGGTAACCCCAGCAAGGTGCGAGCGGGCCGGCAACGCCTGAAGGGCCAGCGAGCCGCCGGAGCGCAGCGGAGGCAATCCGGCACGGCCCCGTCCGGGCGATCACACCTTCGAGCCGCAACGTTGTCTGCCGCGTTTGCGTCGCTCATCGTTCGGAGATCAACGAGGGGACCGTCGATGGGAGGGCGAGGTGTGGGGTCCGGGTGCATCCCGCCGCAACGTCCTCCTCGGCGGGCTCGTCCTCACCGGGACGATCGGCGGCCTGATCCGGCCTTCCGAGGCGTGGGCCGGACCGGCGGCGACGGCCCCGCCGGTCATCGGCTGCGACGCGTGGGGGGCCCGCGCACCGTCGGGCGTCATCCCCGTGTGGGACCGGCGGCCGCTGCGGATCATCGTGCACCACACCGCGACGGCGAACGTCGAGGACTACAGCCGGGGCGCCGCCGAGTTCGTGGCCCGCACGATCCAGGACTTCCACATGGACCGGCG
The DNA here is from genome assembly GCF_007994075.1 of Pseudonocardia hierapolitana. Lineage (NCBI taxonomy): Bacteria > Bacillati > Actinomycetota > Actinomycetes > Pseudonocardiales > Pseudonocardiaceae > Pseudonocardia > Pseudonocardia hierapolitana. Next base: position 3,669,226 of record NZ_VIWU01000001.1, read on the forward strand.
CGGCTGGATCGACACCGGGCAGAACTTCACGATCAGCCGCGGCGGTCACATCCTGGAGGGCAGGCACGGCAGTCTCGAGGTGTTGCGCGCGGGCGACCGGCACGTCGAGGGCGCACACTGCACCGGGCAGAACGTCGAAGCCGTCGGCATCGAGAACGAGGGCACCTACACGGCGCTCACGCCGCCGGACCGGCTCTGGAGCCGGTTGCGGGCCATGTGCGCCTACATCTGCCAGCAGTACGGCATCCCGCCGACCGAGATCGGCGGGCACCGCGACTTCAAGGACACGCTCTGCCCCGGTGACGCGTTCTACGCGATGTTGCCGCGGCTGCGCAGCGAGGTCGCGGACGCGCTCGGTCAGCCGCTGTCCGGCCGGACTGCCCGGCGGGCGTCGTGGCCGCTGCTGCGTCCCGAGAGCTCCGGCCCCGTGGTGCAGGCGGCCCAGCACCTCCTGCGCGCCGCCGGCCTCACCGACGTGCAGCCGAACGGCCGCTTCGACGCGCGGACGGTCGCAGCCGTGCGGCAGTACCAGCAGGCGCACCGCACCGAGGAGGTCAACGGGCTGATCGGCGGGGAGACGTGGCCGTTGCTCGTGACCGCGAAGGGTGCGGACCAGCAGGAGGTCACGCTCGCCGTGCGCGCCCTCACCCCCGACGGCGCCGTGCGCGCCTCCGCCCTGCCCGGCACGGAGGAGTGGAAGCGCCTGCTGAGCGCCGCCGAACGCCGCCCGTGAGGGCGATCCGCCCGGTAATCAGGTGCGGTTGCGGTCCTCCCAGACCTTCCAGGGCGCGTCGCCCTTGGCCCAGAGTGCGTTGAGCGCCTGGTAGTCCTTGTAGGTGTCCATCGCGGCCCAGAAGCCCTCGTGCTTGTTCACCGTGAGCTGCTTGTCGCGGGCGAGGCGCTGCAGCGGTTCCGCCTCGAGGAACAGGTCCTCCTCGTCGTCGAGGTAGTCGTCGAGGAACGACTTCTCGAACACGAAGTACCCGCCGCTCACCCAGCCCGTGACCTGGGTGGGCTTCTCGTTGAACTCCGCGACGACGTTGCCGTCGACCTGCATCTCGCCGAACTTCGACGTGGGGTGCACGCCGGTGACGGTGCCGATGCGGCCGCCGTCGGCGTGGACCTTCGCGAGGTTCCCGATGTCCACGGCGCTGACGCCGTCGCCGTAGGTCATCATGAACTGCGGGGTGTCGATGTAGTCGCGGATGCGCCGCAGCCGCGCGCCGGTGCCCGCCTCGAGGCCGGTCTCGGCGAAGGTGATCTCCCAGTTCTCGTCGGCCACGCCGTTGCGGAACCACGGCTGGTGGTCACCCTCGGAGAGCGAAAGGGTGAAATCGGACATGTGTGCCCGGTAGTCGAGGAAGAACTGCTTGATCTCCCAGCCCTTGTAACCGAGGCAGAGGATGAAGCGGCGGTACCCGTAGTGGCTGTAGAGCTTCATGATGTGCCACAGGATCGGGCGTCCGCCGATGTCCACCATGGCCTTCGGCAGGCGTTCGCTCACCTCGCGGATACGGGTGCCCTGTCCGCCGCACAGGATGACAACGGGAGTGTCGTAGTCCATCAGGAAGCGTGTCCCTCCGATGTATGGGGAGCTACTCGGTGTGGTCGGCGAGGCCGGCCGCTCGATCCGATGTCGTAGTGCATGCCGGGCTCGGGGAGCAAATCTCGTGAAGGACGAGACGTTCTGCTATCGCAAGCTCCTGCGGAGTCGTCACATGGACGTTGCCCACGTCACCCGAAACGGTGACGACGCGGTGGCCCCGTTCGACCAGCAGCCCCGAGTTCTCGACCGGACGCGGCCGGTCGGCGTGCACGGCGCGTAGCACGTCCGCGCGGAACGCCTGGGGTGTCTGCGTGAGCACGAGCTCGTCCTTCGGCAGTGTCTCGACCACCTGGCCGTCGCGGACCCGCTGCACGACCTCGAGCACCGGGATCACCGGCACGGCGCCGTCGGCGCCGCCGCGCACGGCCTCCACCACGGCGTCGAACAGCGCGTCGGATGCCAGGGGGTGGGCCGGGTCGGCAACGGCGACGATCGCCGCGTCGGCGGGTACGGCCGCGAGCCCCGAGCGGAGCGACTCCGACTGGTGGTCGCCACCTTCGGCGACGGCGTCGACCGGCTCGCCCGTCCACGCGCGTCCCGGAGGCAGCACGAGCACGACGCCGTCGCAGGTGCGGCGCGCGGCCGCCACCGTGCGGGCCACCATCGGCACGCCGCCGACGTGCTCGAACTGCTTGGCCCGCTCGCCGAACCGCCGAGAGGCCCCGCCGGCCAGCACGATCGCCCAGACTGCGCTCACTTGCCTCCGCTCCGCTCCGGCGGGCTTGCGGGCCCTACGAGGCGCCGCCTTCCGCAAGCCACTACGGCATCGTTCCGGACGGATGCCGGCCGCCGTGATCGTGCCACTCACCTGATCGGGGGGGACCGCTGGGCACACGCCGCGGCCGCCGGACGCCGGCCGCCACACCGCTGGTGAGTAATCTCCGATCAGTGTCGACGCGTACCCAACCGGCGCCGCGAGCGTCGGAGAGGCTGCTCACGGGCTCGCCCGTGGCGCGTCGGCTCCTGCACGAGGCCGCTGCGCGTTCCACGTCGACGCGCCGGGTGGACGTGATCGGTCCGGGCGGGCACGGCAAGTCCGCGTTGCTCGACGCGCTCGCCGCGGCGTTCGCGGCAGCGGGCCTGACCGTCCACCGGGACATCGCCGGTCTCACGGAGCTGGGAGCCGACGACGCGCTCCTGCTCGACGACGCCCACCTGCTCCCCCCGGACGCCCTGGATCGGCTCGCGGTGCTCGCGGCGGCGCCCCGCGGCCACCTGGTCGTGGCACACCGGCCGTGGCCGCGGCCGCCCGGCACCGCCGCGCTCGGGAGCGCTCTCGCGGCCACCCGCCCGCCCGTGGTGCTGGAGGCGCTCGACCGCACCGGCGTCGCGGCGCGGGCCGCTCTGCTGCTTGGGGGTGACGGTCCGCCCGCGGAGCTGGTGGACCACGTGTTCGAGCAGACCGCAGGCCTGCCGGCGCTGGTCGATCGGCTGCTCGGGGCGCTCCTGGAACGGACCGGGTCGGACTGCGTACGGGGCGTGCCGCTGCCCGCCGAGCCGCCTGCCGGCCTGCTGGTGCAACTCGGCTACCTGGTGCACGGCCTCGGCGACGGGGTGGGCGCCCTGCTCGTGGCTCGCGCGCTCGGTGCCCCACTGGAGTCCGAGGTGCTCGTTCCGCTGCTGGGGCTCTCCCCCGACGACGGCGCGGCACAGCTCGACGAGCTGCTGGAGGCCGCGCGGGCCGCGGGCATGCTCACCGGCGACGGGAGGGCCGTCCCGCTCGTCTCCGCTGCTGTGCTGGCGCGCACCCCGCAGGCGTCCCGGGTGGAACTGCGGCGCACCCTCGCCGAGATCGAGCTCGACCGCGGGGGCAACGTGCTCGCCGCGGCCCGCGGCCTGCTGGGCACGGGAGCCAGCGGATCCAGGGTCGCGGCCGTGTTCACCTCGGCCGCCGAGGAGGCGTTGCGCACCGGGTCACCGGCCGCGGGCGAGCTGTTCGACGCCGCCGTGCGCGCCGGGAGCCCCGCGCTCGGTCTCGCGGCCAGCCGCGCCGAGGCCGCCGTGCTCACCGGCGACCTCGACCTCGCGCTCACCCAGGCCGACCAGGTGCTCTCCGATCCCGACCGGGTGCTGCCCGCGGAGGCGGTGCGGGCCGGCACGGTCGCGGCCGCCGTCCTCGCCCACCGGGGGTTGCTCGGCCGCAGCGCGGACGTGTACCGGTGGATGAGCACGGCGCTGGAGCCCGCCATGGGCCCCACCGCCGTGCTCGCCGTGCCCGCGCTCATCGGCACCGGCGCGCTCGACGAGGCCGGCAAGCTGCTGGAGGCGCCCGCGGCGGGCAACGGCATCCCGGTGCGCCCGCCCACCCTGCTGGCAGGCGCCGAGGAGCTGATGGCCCAGGGCGTCTACGACTCGGTGGCCGGGTCGCCCACCGCGGCGCTGTCGCAGCTGACGCGCGCGGCGTCGCTGCTGGAGGCCTCGCAGCGGGCGGCGCTGCTGCCGGACACCCCGGCCGCGCTCGCGGCGCTGGTCGCCGTGCACTGCGGTGAGCTCGACGTGGCGCAGTCGGTGCTGGAACGCGCCCTGCGGGTCGGGCTGGGCGGGCGCGGGTCGGTCACCCGCCACCGCCTCCTGCTCGGTTGGATCGCGCTGTTCCGCGGTGCCACCGGCGCCGCGCGTTCGGCACTCACCCTTGCCTCACCGCCGGGCGCCGTCCTGGAACCGCGCGACGAGCTGCTGGCGGCGGCCCTGGACGTCGCGCTCGCCCGGCGGGCCGGCGACCTCGCCGTGCTCATGACGGCATGGGGCCGGGCGCGCGAGGCGATCGTGCGGCACCCGGTGGACCTGTTCGTGCTGCAGCAGCTCGGCGAGCTGTGGGTGGCCGCCACCAGGCTGAGGGAGTCGAGCTGGGTGCGTCCGCACCTCGACGAGGCCACCGACCTGCTCTCCCGGCTCGGCGACCCCGCGCTGTGGGCGGCGCCGCTGCACTGGTCGGGCCTGCAGGCCGCGATCCTGTCCGAGAACCGCGAGGCGGCGAAGCGGCACGCGGCGGCGCTCGAGGCGGCGGCCAACGGCAGCCGGTACGCGGCCGCGATGGCCTCGGCCGCCCAGCACTGGGTCCGGCTCCTGGACGCAGAGGTCGACGCCGCGGGCGTGGAGGCGGCCGCCCGTGGGCTGCACGCCGTCGGGATGGCGTGGGAGGGCGGCAAGCTCGCGGGCCAGGCCGCGATCCGCACCCGCGACCGCAAGGCCATGACGGCCCTGCTCGGATGCGCCCGCGCGCTGCAGAGCACGGGTCCCGCATCGCGCACCGTGGCGGTGGAGGCCGACACCGACGGCGGCCCGCGCACGGTGCCGGACACCACCGCGGAGGCCGAGCCCCTGCCGGATCCGGTGTCCGACGGCGCCGAGGGCCCGCTGAGCGACCGCGAGCGGGAGGTGGCCGGGCTCGTGCTGGAGGGCCTGACCTACCGGCAGATCGGCGAGCGCCTGTTCATCTCGGCCAAGACCGTGGAGCACCACGTCGCGCGGATGCGTCAGCGCCTCGGCTCGGGCAGCCGCGGCGAGCTGTTCGCCCACCTGCGCCAGATCGTCGGGCCCGGCACCGAGGCCTGAGACGGCCACCCGTATCTCAAGCCGGCTTGTGGCGCTGGTAGTGCCGGGCGACCCGGACGCGGTTGCCGCAGCGGGTGGCGGAGCACCAGCGGCGGCGAGGGTGGGCCGGGACGAACAGCATGACGCAGCCGTCGGCCTCGCATTGACGGACCTTGGTGACGAGGGGGCCGGCCAGGAACTCGGCGCAGGCCTCGGCGAGCCATGCGGCCAGCTGTTCGGCGGGTGTCCCCGTGCGGCGGCGCGTCGCGGTGACCGCCGTGCCGCCCCAGGCGAGCTCGAGAACCGCGGGCGCGAGGCGCTGGGCCCGGTTGAGGGCGTCCAGGTCGTCCGCTGACGGCCGCTCGCCGCGGCGGACGCGGTCGAGGGCGTGGGCGACGTGGTCCCGGACGTTCCGGACGGCCTCGAGGCCGTCGACGCCCGGTTCGGTGTCCGCCAGCTCGGCCGCCTCGCCGAACCGTTCGGACTGCAGCACCAGCCAGCTGCTCAGATCGGCGGGGGTGACCAGCAGATCGCCCGCGACCGGGTGGGTGTTCACCAGGTCCAGGGCCAGCGGTTCCCCGGTCAACGGGATCAGGTAGCTCACCGGGCTAATGTTACATCGGGCCGTTGACAGGTTAGTCAGCCGGCGGCTATACCTAACGCAATATCTTCGACAGAAAGCGTTAGCCATGGTCTCCCCCCTGATCGCCCGCACCGCCCACCGCCACCTCGACGTCGACGGGGTCCGGGTCTTCTACCGCGAGTCGCTGCCCGAGCGGTCGGATGCGCCGGTGCTGTTGCTGCTGCACGGCTTCCCGTCCGCCTCTCACCAGTTCCGGCGCCTCATCGACGTCCTGGGCTCCCGTTACCGGCTCGTCGCGCCCGACTATCCCGGCTTCGGGCACACCGAGGCCCCGGAGGACTTCGCCTACTCCTTCACCCGGCTCGCCGACGTCACCGAGGGCTTCGTGCGGGCGCTCGGCCTCACCCGATTCGTCATGTACGTGTTCGACTTCGGCGCGCCGGTCGGTTTCCGGCTCGCCGAGCGGCACCCCGAGTGGATCGCGGGCCTGGTCGTGCAGAACGGCAACGCCTACGACGAAGGACTGTCCGACGGCGCCCGTGACTTCATCGCGCTGCGCCGCGAGACGCCAGGAGCCCACGAGTCGATCCGTGATCTGCTGACCCCCGCCGGTACGCGCATGCAGTACGAGACCGGCGTGCGCGAACCGGCGGCACTGGCCCCGGACGGCTGGACGCTCGACCAGTACTTCCTGGACCTACCCGGCCGCAAGGAGGCGCAGCTCGCGCTGGCGTTCGACTACCACTCGAACGTCGAGCGCTACGAGCGTTGGCAGAGCTGGCTGCGCACGTACACCCCGCCCACGCTCATCACGTGGGGCGTCGGCGACCCGTTCTTCCCCGAGCCCGGCGCCCGCGCCTACCTGCACGACCTCCCGGAGGCCGAGCTGCACCTGTTCGACGCAGGCCACTTCGCCCTGGAGACCCACCTGCCGGAGATCGCCCCGCTCGTCGCCGACTTCCTCGACCGCACCTGGAACCGGACGGGTGTTCCCCGCTAGCAGGCGCCCGCGCACAAGATCGGCGGTACAACGGCGCCGTGGCGGCGCCCCTCGCTACTCGCCGTAGGCCTGGCGCATGCCGGCGAGGATGCCCTCGCAGCTGCGAACCACCTCGCGCGACACGTCGGCGACCGCACGGCTGGACATCGGGCTCTCGCCCCTGCGCCGCCAGCGACCCGCCGCGTCGAGGGCGGCGTCCCACACCTCCTGCGGGCCCGCGTCGGGCTCCAGGCCGAGCCGGGCCGCGGCCGACCCGCCGTCGCCGCCCAGCAGCCGCTCGGCCTCCTGCAACACGTCCTTGGGCAGCTTGATCGCGCCGGCGCGCAGTGCGGAGAGCAGCCGAAGCTCGGCGAACTCGTGCGCTCCCGCGAGGATGCGCTCCACGTCGGCCGCGAGCGGCGCGGTGTCCGGACGGGGTTCGCGGGTGAGCACCAGGTCGACCGCCAACAGCGCCGACCGCGCCTTGAGCAGGTCGCGGCGCTCCGTGAACTGCGTGGCGAGCACGCTGCGCAGCTCGTCGAGGCCGCTGCGCTTGACGAGCTCGGCCGAGATGGCGTTCGGGTCGGTCATGCCCTGGCGGATCAGCGTGGTCGCAAGCCGCACGCCGAACATCCCGAACCGCTCCATCAGCTGGGCACGGGTCTGCGAGTCGGGGGCGTCGCGCGCGTCGAGCTCGGTGCGGGAGAACCGGTCGGCCGACAGCAGCATCGACTCGATGTCAGACCGGGGCATCGCGGCCAGCGCGGTGAGCGCGGTGAACTCGCCCTGGCGCATCGTGCGGCCGGTCTGGGCCAGCAGTCCCGCGACGGCCACCACGGTCTGGCACAGCCCGCGGATCTTGTCGTCGGCCCGGTAGCGCCGGGCGATCTTCCGGGCGGACGTGAGCGCGTTCAGCCGGCCCGCGCCGATCTCGTCGGCACGCGAGAGCACGCCGATCGTGTTCACCGGCGTGGCCCGGGCGACGCCCTGGTCGAAGAACGACTCGAGGAATCGCACGTCCGTGTTGTGCAGGTGCCGCATCAGGTAGATGACGGCGTCGGCCTGGGTGGGGGCGTCCTCCGGCGCGAGGAACGCGCCCGCACGCGACGACGTGTCCGCCGACAGCGATGCGATGCCCGGGGTGTCGATGAGCGTCTGCGTGCGCAGGCTCTGCGACGGCCATTCCACCTCGAGCTTGTCGACCTTCTCCACCGGATAGCCGTGCAGGTCGAACGAGAGCCCACCGGTGGAGCGGTTGATCGTGAGCTGCTGCGGCTCCGAGCCGCGCGGGTACATCGTGACGCGGGGGAACTGGGCATCGACGTACCAGGTGACGACGCGCGTGCACTCGCCGGCGTCCGTCGGGGCGATCTGCTCCCCGACCAGCGCGTTGAGCAGCGTCGACTTGCCCGCCTTCACCTTGCCGGCGATGGCGACCCGCAGCGGCTCGTCGAACCGCTGGAGGTTGTGGGTGAGCCAGCCGTGCGCCTGCGGGCTGTCCTGGTAGGCCTCGATGGCGTGGCGCAGCAGGATCCGGACCGCGGCGCCGAGCGGGGGTGCGGGCGCACTCATGCGGCACCTCCCGCCGTCACGGCCGGTCGTCTGTCGCTCACGAGCGCCTTGGCGCGCTGCGCCATGCCGTCGATGCGGGCCAGCTCGGCCTTGAGGTCCTTGATCCGCTTCTCCCGGCCTGACGTGTTGGTCTTCAGGGCGTTCTGCGCGGCCTGCACCGATGCGGCGATCGAGGTGCTCATCTCCTCGGCGAGCGCGCTGAAGTGGTCGCGCAGCTGGCGCTGGGTGCGCCGCAGCATGTCGGTGGAGTCCTTGCCCACCTGGAACGTGACCTCGTCGATGTGCTTGCGCACCCCGTTCTTCGCGTCGCTGCGGCGCTTCTGCAGCATCCGCTTCTTCTCGTCGCGCACGGCCTTGATGCCCAGGAGCACGCCGGCCGGGGCGCCCGCGAAGATCGGCAGCCCGGCCAGCGTGCCCAGCATGCCGAACATCAGCATGCCGCCGTAACCGCCCTGCATGCCTTTGAGGAGCTGTCCTCCGCGGGTGAGTTTCTCCACCTCCGGCTTGGTGAGCGCGTCGACCTTGCCGGCGATGCCCTCGTCGTCGAACCTCAGCTCGGGCATGGCGATGTCGGCGCCCGCCGCGAAGTGCTCGGCCACCTGCGCCGCGAGCCAGCGCGCCCGCTCGGCCGCCCAGACGAAGTTGGCCGATGCCGCCGAGGAGATCTGCTGGTGGAACCAGTCGGAGAACTGTTCCCACACCTCGGCCGGGTCGGAGTCGTCGATGAGCTGCTCGGCCTCGCGCCCGATCGTGCGCAACCGGTCGCGCAGGTCGTAGCCGATGTCGGACTGGAGGTCGGCCACGCCGTCGTTCAGGGTGATCTGCCAGCGGGACGAGCGCTGCTTGAGCTCGTCGGCACGTGCCTTCGCCTTGGTCAGGTCCTCGACGAGGGCGTTGACCTTCTGCGGGTCCTCCAGGATGGAGAGCTCGGCCTTCATGCCGGACGACAGCTGCTCGGCCACCGAGAGCACGTCGTGGCTCGTGGAGCGCCGGTCGAGCTCGTCGGACTGCGCCACGACCTTGTGCAGCAGGTAGTCGACGAGCGGCTTGAAGCCGGACTCGTCCATCAGCTCGGTGTCCTGCTCCTTGGCCGCGTGCAGCCGCAGCACCGACGACACCGGGAAGATCTCGGCGTCGACACCCGCCCTGCGGAGGTGGCCGCGGTCGAGCTCCTCGATGCGCCGCCAGTGCGGGTAGAGGTCGGTCTTGGTGAGCACGCACGCGACGTTGGGGCACAGCTTCATCGCCGCGTCGAGGAACTCGAGCTCGGGGGCGGTGTACTCCTGGGCGGCGTCGGAGACGAGCAGCACGGCGTCGGCGCCGGGGAGGGCGGACATCGTGGCCGCGCCGTGGGCCGATCCGAGGCCTCCGACGCCCGGGGTGTCGACGAGCACCAGCCCGCCGGACAGCAGCTTGCGCGGCAGCCCCACCTCGGCGTAGCTGATCAACGCCTTGTTGCCCGGGTTGCCCGCCTCGGAGACGTGCTGTGCCAGCTGGGTGGCCTGCACCGCGGTGCGCTCGGCGGAGTCGGCCGACTCGCTCTCGCGCACCAGCTCGGCCTTGGTGGTCTCGGCGTACTTCACCACGGTGGGCACCGCGGTGGCGACGTCGTCGTCCACCGGGCACACGGGGGCGTTCACCAGCGCGTTGACCAGCTGGCTCTTGCCCTGCTTGAACTCGCCGACGATGAGCACGCGCACATCGGGGTCGGCGAGCCGCTTGCGGGTCTGGAGCAGTCGCCCACCGAGGTCGGGACGCTCGTAGGCGGTGGTTGCTTTCAGCGCGAGGTCGACCAACTCGACCGCTGCGGGAACCGCCACGCCGGTCCTTCCCTCCTCGTCGTCAGATGCTGACCCTCGCCCCGATACTGGCTCACCGGATCGGCCGCTACGACACCGGCCCCGCCACCTCGGGTACTCCCGTGGGGTGGCGGGGCCGGTGGCGCGTCACCCGGGGAGGCTACAGCGCCGGTCACCGGGCGGTGCGGCCAGTGATCAGACGACCTCGGCGCTGTAGGACTCCTGGGTGCTGGCGTGGCTGTCCGTCGTGGTCGTGTCGTTGTCCACGTAGGTGCTGTTGTCGGCGCCGTCCTGGTAGGAGCTGTACGAGTCGTTGTCCTCGGTGACCGAGGTGTCCTGCCAGTCGGCCGTGGTGTTGCCGGAGTCGTTCGTCGAGTTGTCGCTCGCGTCGACGGCCGTGTCGTTGTCCTCGCGGTTCGAGTTGTCGACGGCAGAGCTGCCGTCGACCGCGAGGGAGCTGCCGTCGTCGACGGAGACGTCGCCGTCGATCTCGGTGGAGGAGGTGTCGCCCTCGCCGAAGCCGACGGTGTTGTCGTCGCCGTCCACGACCTCGTTGTCGTCCCCGTCGATCGAGGTGTTGTCGTCCCCGTCCACGTTGTCGTCGCCGACGATGTTGTCGTCGCCCGTCGTGATGTCGGAGTCCTCGATGTCGTCGCCCGCCGCCACCGAACCGTCGCCGGAGGCCACCACGGAGTCGACGTCGATGTCCTGGTCGAAGTCACCGCCACCCGTGTCGATCTGCTGGTTGATCGAGTTGTCGGTGATCGTGTCGCCCTCGTTGGTGATGTAGTTGTTGGTGACGTAGGTGTCCAGGTAGCGGATCGCGGCCTCCTGGTTGCTCTCACCGGGCTCCGGCGCGGGCGCGGGCGGCGGCGGGGGCACGTGAACGTGGTTGCCGCCGGTGTTGTACTCGCGGCTGAAGTCGGCGTCCTGCCGGTCCTGCAGCAGGACCAGTGCCTCACGGATGTCTTCGGGCGACACGTCCCCGCACGAGGCGAGGAATCCCTCCGGGTCCTCGCGGTACGCGCTCGGGTCGCGGAGCAGGTTGAGGAGCAGTTCGAGCAGGTTCGTCGTCGACATCGTGGCTCAACTCCATGGGTGGGGATGCCGGGTTCGGGGTCGTCCGGCGTTGGTCCGAACGCTATGGCTATCGGCCATCCGGGCCATCGGGGATCGCCCAGAGTCCGGGATTCGCACCCGTACGGGGATCCGGGGCCCGCCCCGTAGGGGGTTCGGGGATAGGGGGAAACCGGGAGGGGATCAAGCCCCTTCGGACCCGGGCGGGCCGCCGTCGGGGCCGTCCGCTGCGTCCTCGGAGAGGTCCGCGAAGCTCGTGAACGCGCCGAGGTCGTCGACGTCGTCGAAATCGTCGAGGTGGCCGATGTCGTCGAGGTCGGCGGTGATCTGGTCGTCGCGACCGTGATCCGGCTCGGCGGCGGCCCATCCGCCGATCGCGTCCGCCGGCTCCGACCCGGCTCCGTACCCGGTGGCGTCACCGGCTCCGAAACCGCCGAGCGGAACCCCGCCGAGGTCGTGGTCCTGGTCGTCGGCGGGGTCGGTGTCGGGGTCTGCCCACTGCTCGGCCACAGGGTCGTGCGGGCCCGCGAGGTAGCGGGCCAGGTACTCCACGGCGGCCTCGTGGCCGTCGCCGGCAGGCGGAGGTGGCGGCGGGGCGGTCGTGGCGTCGAAGGAGTAGTCGACGGTCTGGGTGTCCTGCACGAGCACGAGCGCGTCGTGCACGTCGGCGGGCGTGAGACCGGCCAGGCCGTGGGCCGTGAGCGTGCCCTGCGGGTCGTGCCCGAAGTCGCCGCGCAGCCCTGCGTCGGTGAGGAGCGCCTGCAGGAACTCCATCAGGGACAGCGTCTCGGCCATCGACTGGTCTCCGTGCGTGGTGGGATCGGACAGAACGGTAGGTCCGGGACGGCCCGCGGCAATCGGGGATGCGGCACCGTCCACCGATCCCGCATTAGGGGATCCGGCCATCGGGGTGGTCCCGCAACGCCGCGACCCCGCCCCCGGCGATGCCGGTGGCGGGGCCGCGGTCGGCGCAGTCGATCAGGCCTGGATCGAGACGTCCGAGTCGACGCTGCTGTGGTCGTCCGTGCTGGTCGAGTCGTTGTCCTCGCGGTAGCTGTTGTCCGAGCTGTCCTCGTAGTTGCTGTACGAGTCGTTGTCCTCGCTGGTCGAGTTGTCCTCCCACGAGGAGGTCTCGTTGAACGAGTCGTTCACCGAGTTGTCGCTGGCGTCGATGTCGGTGTCGTTGTCCTCGTAGTTCGAGTTGTCGACCGAGGAGCTGCCACCGATCGCGAACGAGCTGCCGTCGTCGACGTTGACGTTGCCGTCGATCTCGGTCGAGGACACGTCGCCGTCGCCGAAGCCGGTGGTGTTGCCGTCGCCGACCACGGCCGAGTTGCCGTCGCCGGAGATCGAGGTGTTGCCGTCACCCTCGATGTTGTTGTCACCGACGATGTTGTCGTTGCCGGTGGTGATCGTCGAGTCCTCGATGTCGTCACCGGCGGCCACGGCGCCGTCACCCGAGGCGACGGTGGAGTCGACGTCGATGTCCTGCTCGAAGTCGCCGCCGCCCGTGTCGATCTGCTGGTTGATCGAGTTGTCGGTGATCGTGTCACCCTCGTTGGTGATGTAGTTGTTGTAGATGTACTTGCTGACGTAGTCGGCCGCCGACTCGGAGCCGTCCACCGGCTCGGGGGCGGCGATGTTGACCTCGTTGCCGCCGGTGTTGTACTCGCGGCTGAAGTCGGCGTTCTGGCTGTCGTCGTGCATGAGTTCGAGCGCGTCCCGGACGTCGTCAGCGCTGAGGTTGCCCAGGCCGGCGTCGTCGAGGGCCTGGTCCGGGTTGTCCGCGAAGTCCTGGCGGGCCTCGTCGTCGGAGAGCAGGTTGAGAATGAACTCCATGAGCGTCATGCCGATGTCTCCTCTGGGTTGCGTCACTGCGGTTGGGTAGGCCGCGTTGAACACAACGTAGGGCGCAGGAGTTGCTGGGCCATCGGGGATCCCCCACAGTTGCGGGAAGCCTCCGTTCGGGGGATTAGGGGGACCCCCGATAGGGGGACTCGGGGGAGGTCCTTGGTCCAATAGGGCCCGCGGAGGGGGCTAACGACAGGCCGGGAGCCCGCGATGCGATGGTGGGACCGGTCTGCTGACCGGTTGTCGGGGTGAGGGGAAAGGTATGGCGTACCAGCTCGGGATCGACCTGGGGACGACGTTCACCTGCGCCGCAGTGTGTCGCTCCTCGGGCAACCGCTGGGGAGAACCCGAGGTCGTCACCCTCGGTAGCCGCGGCGCCACGGTCCCGTCGGTCGTGTTCGTCGGGCAGGACGGCGCGATCGTGGTCGGTGAGGCCGCCGAACGCCGGGCCCTGACCGACCCGGACCGGGTGGTCCGCGAGTTCAAGCGCCGCATCGGTGATCCGACTCCCGTGATGGTGGCGGGCCGGCCGTGGGCCCCGCAGGACCTGTCCGCGTGGCTCGTCCGCTGGGTGGTCGACCGCGTGGCGGAGCGTGAGGGCGGTCCCGCCGAGCGGATCGCCGTCACCCACCCCGCCGCATGGGGGCAGCACAAGAAGGAACTGCTGTCCGCCGCCCTCGCCAACCAGGGCCTCACCGTCACGTTCATGGCCGAGCCGCAGGCAGCCGCCACGAGCTACGCCGCGAACGAGCGGGTGGCCGCCGGGTCCACGATCGCCGTCTACGACTTCGGCGGCGGCACGTTCGACGCCGCGATCGTGCGCAAGGGCGACGTCGACTTCAGGCTGGTCGGGAGGCCGGAGGGCCTCGAGCGGCTCGGCGGCATCGACTTCGACCAGGCCGTGTTCGAGCACGTGCTCGAGGGCATGCCCGACGCCTTCGCCGAGCTCGACGACACCGATCCGGCCGTGCTCTCGGCCGTGGCGCGCATCCGGCGCGAGTGCACCGAGGCCAAGGAGGCCCTCTCCAGCGACACCGAGGTGTCGATCCCGGTGCTGCTCCCCTCGTCCCGCGGTTCCGTCCGGCTGCACCGCAGCGAGTTCGAGGCGATGATCCGCCCGCAGGTGGAGGACACCGTCGCGGCGCTGCGATCCGCGGTGATCTCGGCGGGCTTCGCGCCGGACCAGCTCACCGCCGTGCTGCTCGTCGGCGGCTCCTCGCGGATCCCGCTCGTCGCACAGCTGGTCTCCGAGCAGCTCGGCCGGCCCGTCGCGGTGGACGCCGACCCGAAGAACGCCATCGCCAAGGGTGCTGCTCTCTCGCTGGCGCCCCAGCCCGCCGCGGCGCCTGCGGGCGCCCCGGCGATGCCGCCGGCGGCACCGCCTGCCCGGCCGCCGCGGATGGCTCCGCCGCCTCCCGGAATGCCGGGAATGCCCTACAGCGGGCCGTACAACGAGGCCCCCTACAACGACGGTCCCTACAACGACGGTCCCGGCGCCCCGCCGCCTCACGGCGCCCGCCCCGGCCCGTACGGGCCGCCGGGCCGCCCCGCTCCCGAACCGGCTGCCGCGATGCTCACGGAGCCGGTCCAGCAGCGGTCCCGGCACGCCCACCAGCAGCCGGAGCCGGAGTGGGACTACGACGACTACGACGACCGCGAGCCGGATCTGCCGCAGCGGCGCCGGCCCAGCGCGATGGTGATCGGGCTGGGCGCGCTGCTGGCCGCGGGCGCCGTGGTGCTGGCGTTCGTCCTGTGGCCGACCGGATCTGCCACGCCCGCGGACAGCACGGGTAGCGAGAGCACCCTCTCCGACTCCGCGCCGTCCGACTCCGGCGGGAGCAGCGGTGGCGGCCGCAGCTCCGGCGGCGGGAACGAGCCGGGCGCCGCGGTGCCGCCGCCCGGCGAGGCGACCAGCGGTCCGACGACCTCCGCGGAGGAGGAGCCGCCGGCCGCGACCAAGACGACGACCAAGGCCAGCGAGCCCACGAAGGACAGCGACGCGACCAAGGAGCCCGACAGCGACTCCGAGGGCGACTCGAGCGGCAGCGACTCCGACTCCGAGTCCGGTGGTGGGGGCGAGGGCGACAGTAACGCGGCCGGTCCCGCTGCCGATCTCGAGCAGGTGGGGCCCGAGGCCCCGGCGGATCCGCCGACCCTCTGAGACACCGAAACACCGAGAAGGGAATACCGCCGTGCTGCGGATGGGAGCGTTGGTCGTCGGCCTGGAGCTGGCGGCCTTGCTCGTGGCGTACGGGTACTTCGGGTGGCCGATCCTGGTGATCGGGGTGCCCGTGATCGTCCTCACGCTGATCGCGCTCCTGGTCGTCCGCGCTTCGGAGGCACCGCGCCGGAAGCTGGAGGAGCATCGGGCGTCCCGCTGGGACCCCGATGCCGCGCTCCCCGGCGGCCTGATGAGCGGCTTCTTCGAGGTCTCCAGGCAGCGTCCCCGGCCCTGACGCGAGCCCTGACCACGACCGGTCGCGGCCCAGTGAGGCATGCTGAACGCCGTGCTGGTGGGGATCCTGTTCGCAGCTGTTGCGATGGTCCTCAACAGCTGCGGGGCGTTGCTCCAGGCGGCCGGTGCCCGCCGGGCCACGCGTACCAGACCTGCGGCCGTTCAGCCGCGCTACCTCGCCGGGATGCTGCTGGACCTGGTGGCGTGGGGATGCGCCGTCATGGCGTTGCGGGTGCTGCCGGTGTTCGCGGTCCAGGCCGTGATCGGGGGCACGATCGCGCTCACCGCGCTGGTGAGCGCCCGGTTGATCGGGGCCCGGCTGCCGATGACCACGCGGCTCGCCGTCACCGGATGCCTCGCCGGCCTGGTGCTCGTCGCCGCCAGTGCGGGCAGCGAGCGACCCCCGGTGCACCGGCCGGGCGTCGACGTCGTACTGCTGGCGTCCGTTCTCCTGCTGGCGGTGGGCGTGCTCATCCTCCGGCAGGGCAAGCACGCTTGGCCGCTCGCCATCGCGTCGGGCCTCGGGTTCGGGGGCGGCGCCGTGTCGGTGCGCGCCGCGCACGTCCAGACCGGTGAGGGGCTCGACCTCGCGCTCCTGCTCGGGCAGCCCTCGACGTACCTCGTGGTCGGGTTCTGGCTGGTCGGCATGGTGGGCTACACGGCGGCGCTCTCCCGGGGCGAGGTCGGCGCGGTCACGGCGGTCTTCACGGTCACCGAGGTGCTCCTGCCGGGCATGGTCGGGATCTGGCTGCTGGGCGACCCCGTGCGGCCCGGCTGGGGCTGGGTGCTCGCGCTCGGGCTCGCGGCGGCCCTCGCCGGCACCGTCGTGATCGCGAAGGCCCCACCGTTGCGGCCGCGCCGCACTAGGTGACCGCGCGTCCCAGCCGGTCGCGCAGCCCCGCGCAGTACTCCGCGAAGCCCGCAGGCTCCTCGACGCGGAACTCGACGCCGAGGATCGCGGTCGTGACCGCCAGCCACTCGAACGAGTCGACCCAGGTCGTGTAGCGGCAGCGGTCGTCGTCGATCCGTTCGAGCGTGCCGTCCTGGTGCGCGAGGCGGTCGATCATCTGCCGGTACGGGGCGATGAAGGTCAGCACGGCGCGATGTCGCGGGGCCTTCAGCCTCGCGTCGAGGTAGGCGGCGGCCGACTCGGCGGGCAGCTCGCGGGGCGTGAACCGCTCGCCGGTGGTGCGGGCGCCCGTCACGCGGTCGAGCCGGAACGTCCGCCAGTCACCGCGGTCGAGATCCCAGCCCAGCAAGTACCAGCTCCGGTCGGCGAGCACCTGCCGGTACGGCTCCACCCGTCGTTCGGTCGGCTCCCCGTCCCGGGAGCGGTAGCCGAACACGAGCCGTTCGTGCTGCTCCGCGGCCGTTCCGACGAGGCTCAGCAGCCGCGTGCTCACCGCGGCGCCCGGGGCGGGCGCGGTCTCGGTGGCCCGGTGCAGGGCGGTGACCTTGCGTCGCAGCCGGGCCGGGAGCACCTGCTCCAGCTTGCGCAGGGCGCGGGACGCCGCGCCCTCCTCGTCGTCGATCCGGGTCCGGCCGCCCGCTGCGAGCCGCAGCCCGACCGCGATCGCGACGGCCTCGTCGTCGTCGAGCAGGAGCGGCGGCATCGCCGTGCCGGCCACCAGCTGGTAGTGACCACCCGGACCGGGTCGGGCCTGCACCGGGTAGCCGAGCTCGCGCAGCCGGTCGATGTCGCGGCGCAGCGTGCGCGGGCTGGTGCCGAGCCGGGACGCCAGATCAGCCCCGCTCCACGTGCGGCCGTCCTGCAGCGTGGACAGCAACGCGAGCATCCGTCGGCTCGGGTCTGTACCCATCTCGCCTCCGCTTCGCTCCGGCCCGCAAGCGCTCCCGGAGCTTTCGACACAGAACATCCAGGCATGAGATGTGGCCAGGATCTGGCCGCGATCGTTCGTAGCGTGACGGTATGGATGTCATCCGCGTGGTGGGCGCCAGGGAGAACAACCTGCGCGACGTCACCGTCGAGATCCCGAAGGGCAGGCTCACGGTCGTGACCGGGGTGTCCGGGTCGGGGAAGTCGTCACTCGTGTTCGACACGATCGCCGCGGAGTCGCGACGGCAGCTCGGCGAGATGTTCCCGGCGTTCGTGCGCAACCGGCTCACCCACCAGGGCCAGCCGGACGTGGACGTGCTGGAGAACCTCTCGGCCGCGATCGTGGTCGACCAGCGCCGCATCGGGGGGAACGCACGCTCTACGGTCGGCACCGCCACCGACATCGCCCCGTTGTTGCGGCTGCTGTACTCGCGCGTCGCGACGCCGCACGTCGGGTATTCGCCCGCGTTCTCGTTCAACGACCCGAGCGGGATGTGCCCGCGGTGCGAGGGGCTCGGATCGGTGGTCGACATCGACGTCGACCGGCTGGTCGACCGCGATCGATCGCTCGACGAGGGCGCCATCCGCATGTCGACCTTCCAGCCCGGCACCTACCGGTGGAAGCGGTACGTGCACTCGGGTCTCGTCGACCGCGCGAAGCCGCTGCGGGACTACCGCCCCGACGAGTGGGACGCGTTGCTGCACGCCGAGGAGATGACCCCGCCGAGCCCGGACCCCGAGTTCCCGCGTACCGGCACCTACCTCGGCGTCATCCCCCGGATCCGGCGCGACTACCTGGCGGGCGGGCACTCGAAGGTGCCGCGGCGCGTGCGCGAGGAGGTCGAGCGGCTGGTCACCCGCCTGCCGTGCCCGGAGTGCCACGGCGCCCGGCTGAACGCCGCCGCCCGCAGCGCGACGATCGACGGCCGCAGCATCGTCGACTGCGGCCGCCTCGAGCTCGGCGACCTGGCCGCGTTCCTGCGCACGATCGAGCTCCCGGTGGCGGCACCGATCGTGCGAGCCGTCGTGCACCGGCTCGACGCGCTCGTCGACGTCGGGCTCGGGTACCTGAGCCTCGACCGCGAGACCCCGACGCTCTCCGGCGGTGAGGCGCAGCGCATCACGATGGTCCGCCAGCTCGGCAGCAGCCTCACCGACCTCACCTACATCCTCGACGAGCCGAGCGCAGGGCTGCACCCGCACGACGTGGACCGGCTCATCGGGCTGCTGCGCCGGTTGCGCGACAAGGGCAACACCGTGCTCGTGGTGGAGCACGACCGGGACGTGATCGCCGCGGCCGACCACGTCGTCGACCTGGGCCCGGGCGCAGGCACCGCGGGCGGCCGGGTCCTGTACACCGGTGACGTGGCCGGGCTGACGCGCTCGGACACGGCCACCGGCCGGGCACTGCGCAGCCGCCCGGTGCTCAACCGCTCGCCCCGCAGGCCGACCGGTGAGCTGCGGATCGGGGGTGCGTCTCTGCACAACCTGCGCGACGTGGACGTGACGGTGCCGCGCGGGGTGCTCACGGTCGTCAGCGGTGTCGCGGGTTCGGGCAAGAGCACGCTGGTCACCGAGGTGCTGCCGCGCGTCCACCCGGAGGTGCTGGTGGTGGACCAGTCCCCGCCGCGCGGGTCCCGCCGCTCCACCCCCGCCTCGTACCTGGGGGTCCTCGATCCGCTGCGGGCAGCGTTCGCTAGGGCGAACGGCGTGCCCGCGGCCCTGTTCAGCCCCAACTCCGCCGGTGCGTGCCCGGTGTGCCGGGGCCGCGGCGTGATCGAGACCGATCTCGCGTTCCTCGATCCCGTCAGCACCGTCTGCGAGGCGTGCGGCGGTTCGCGCTTCTCGGACGAGGCGCTGCGCCACCGGCTGCACGGCCGCACGATCGCCGACGTGCTCGCCCTCACCGTCGACGAGGCGCGTGCGGTCCTGCCCGCGGTGCGGCCTGCGCTCGATCGCACGGTGGACGTCGGGCTCGGTCACCTGACACTCGATCGCCCGCTCACCACCCTCTCCGGTGGGGAGCGGCAGCGGCTGAAGCTCGCCGCCGAGCCCGCCGTCGAGGGTGGTGTGGTCGTGCTCGACGAGCCGACCGCCGGTTTGCACCCGAGCGACGTCGCGCGGCTGCTCGAGGTCCTGCACCGGCTGGTGGAGCGCGGCAGCACGGTCGTGGTGGTGGAACACGACCTCGACGTGGTCGCCCGGGCCGACCGGGTGATCGAGCTCGGACCGGGGCCGGGTCGCGAGGGCGGGCGGATCGTGTTCACCGGCACCCCGTGCGCCCTCGTGGCGCACGAGGCCTCGATCACCGGGCGGCACCTGCGGCGTGCGCTCGCCCCTGAACGATGCGGTGCCCGCCTCTGAGCCGGGGTCAGGGGCCCACGGCGACCATCGTCCGGTGGTGCCGCGGAGATTCCGCCTCGTCGACGAGGGCGACTGCGAGATCGGCGTAGGAGAACGACCCGGGTGACGGCACCAGTAGCGTCTGGCCGCCGGTGCGGTAGCGGCCGGTGCGGGCGGCGCTCTCGTCGAGGAACACCGGCGGCGGTGCGAGCACGACCCAGTCGATCGAGGCATCGGCGAGCACGTCGAGCTGGGCGACGTGGCCGAGCGCGAAGGCCCGGTGGTCTGCCGGGAAGGCCGGGTCGTCGAGCATGCGGTGGCCCGGCTCCACCTCCAACGCCGAGCCGATCCCCACGAGGACGAGCCGGGAGACGCCCACCTCGGTCAGCCCGGCCACCAGCGCCCGCGTCGCCGCCGTGTAGAACTCGACGGCCGGCACGTCGAGCCGGGCCGCCGCGGTGATCGCCGCGTCGTGCCCGGTGGCCGCCGCGGCCACGCTCGCCGGGTCCGTGACGTCTCCGCCGACCACCGTGATGCGCCGGTCCGCGAACCGGCTGTCCGGGGTGCGCGTCACGGCCGTGACGGCGTGCCCGCGCGCCGCGGCTTCCTCCACCACCCTGCGACCGGCCCGACCACCAGCTCCGAAGACCACGATCTTTCCCATGGGACGCACGCTAGGAGCCGGGTGGCCGGTTCCCGCAACGATAGTGGCCGCGACCAGCACGGACGTACGCTCGCCGCGTGCCCGAACCGCTCGACCCCGACATGTTCGCCTGCTGTGCCGACCACACCACGCTCCCGGTCCGGATCGGCGACAAGTGGACGGCGAAGATCCTCGTCTGCCTGCGCGACGGCCCGCGCCGGTTCTCCGAACTGCAGGTCCCGCTCGCGCCCATCACCCCGAAGGTCCTCACCGAGTCGCTGCGCGCGATGGAGCGCGACGGGCTGGTCACCCGCACCGCGCACCCCGGAATCCCGCCGCACGTCGAGTACGCCCTCACCGCGCTCGGCCGCTCGCTGTTCGCGCCGCTCGCCGCCTCGTGCGCCTGGAACGCCGCGCACGGCGAGGAGCTGCGGAAGGCCCGGGAGGCCTACGTGCGGCAGTGAGCGAGCGCCTCACGGATCTGGTCCGCCGGATCGCCTTCGTGGTAGCGCCGCTCGTCCGGCTCGATGCCGTCGAGGAACCGCTGGTAGGTGAGTGCGGCCTCGAGGTGCTGGACGGGCCGCACCAGCTCCGCGGCCCTGTCCGGGTCGCATCCGGGTACCGCGGCGCGCCACTCGGCCGCCCACAGTTCCGCGGCAAGCTCGGCCAGCGGGGCCGGTAGCCATCCGGCGAGCCGCAGAACGTCGCACGCGGGGTGGCCGCGGCTGCCTTCGCACCAGTCGAAGACGACGTGGCGCCGACCGTCGGAGCGCCAGTTGCCCGGGTGGAAGTCGCCGTGCAGGAGGGTCTCGGGCAACCCCGCGGCGGCGATCGCGGCCGCGCGGTGCGGCAGCTCGGCCACGACGCGGGTGAGCGCCTGCCGCTCGGCGGCGTCGAGCTCGCCGGTCACGTCCGGAGCGAGCAGGCGTTCGGCGCGGGCGGCGAGCGTGGAGACCCGGCGGTCGGGCAGAGCGGGCAGTGCGTGTCCGGCGAGCGCGGCCTGCACGGTGACGTACCGAGGCAACACCCCGCCGATCGTGGATGCGTCGGCATCCCAGCAGTCCCTGCCGGGCACGTCGGCCATCAACGTGCACCCGCCGTCGGTGGTGGAGGCCAGCACCGTGGGAACGAGGTCCGGGTCGTGCTGGGCCACGTAGCCGGCGGCCAGCGCCTCGGGCCCGAGGAACGGAGGCGTGCACTTGATCCAGACGGGTCCGGCCGTGGTGGGCAGCCGGTAGAGGCAGGAGAGGTTCCACGACTTCACCTGCACGGGTGGGCCGGTGAGCGGCTGCTCCAGCGCGCGCAGCTCGGCCGCCGCCCAGTCCAGCACCCGCGCAGGCCCGCCGGGCTCCGCCCAGCGCATCCGGTGCTCCTGCGGTGCGAGCACACCGGGATCGGGAGCCCCGTCCCATTCCGGTGGCGACGTCGGTGGGGTCAGCGCCTCGGCCACGTAGGTCACCTCGCCGCCGCGCATCCCGATGCCGGTGGCCGTGACCATGCGGAGCACGGCCGTGCGGGCGCCGAGCCGCCGATCCAGCTCGGCCGCGACCGGCTCGACGTCCGACCACCACGGGCTCGTCACCTCGAACGGGGGCAGCACGCCGAGGAGGGCGCCGTCGTGCACCACGAGTGCGCGCACCCGGCGACCGGTCGGTTCCACGAGCCCGATCCTCCCGTTGCGGACAACGGGTTTCTCGCGGTTGTCGGCGGTCGATGCGAACATATGTTCGTGCCTGGCGAGGCCTCCATCCTCCATGCCGATCTCGACGCGTTCTACGCCTCGGTCGAGCAGCGCGACGACCCGCGGCTGCGCGGGCGGCCGGTGATCGTCGGCGGGGGCGTGGTGCTGGCGGCCAGCTACGAGGCCAAGGCGTGCGGGGTGGCCACCGCCATGGGCGGCCGGCAGGCACTCGCCCTGTGCCCGCACGCGATCGTCGTCCCGCCGCGGATGTCGGCGTACTCGGCGGCCAGCAAAGCCGTGTTCGAGGTGTTCCGGCAGACCACGCCGCTGGTGGAGGGCCTGTCGATCGACGAGGCGTTCCTCGACGTCGGCGGCCTGCGCCGGATCTCCGGCCCTCCGATCGACATCGCGGTGCGGTTGCGCAGGGAGGTGCGCGAGCGCGTCGGCCTGCCGATCACCGTGGGTGTGGCCCGCACGAAGTTCCTGGCCAAGGTCGCGAGCGGGGTGGCCAAGCCAGACGGGCTGCTCGTCGTCCCGCCCGACGGGGAGCTGGCCTTCCTGCACCCGCTCGCCGTGGAGCGGCTGTGGGGCGTCGGTCGCATCACGGCGGCCAAGCTGCGCGAGTACGGCATCTCGAGCGTGGGTGAGGTCGCCGCGCTCCCCGAGTCCGTGCTGGTGTCCACGCTGGGTCGAGCGCTGGGCCGCCATCTGCACGCGCTCGCCCGGGGCAGCGACCCGCGTCCGGTCGTGGTGGGCCGCAGGCGCGGCTCGATCGGCTCCCAGCGGGCCATCGGGCGCGGCCCGCACACGCCGGAGAGCATCGACGCCGTGGTCGTCGGGCTGGTCGACCGCGTCACGCGCCGCATGCGGAAGGCCCACCG
Organism: Pseudonocardia hierapolitana; assembly: GCF_007994075.1. Taxonomy (NCBI): domain Bacteria; kingdom Bacillati; phylum Actinomycetota; class Actinomycetes; order Pseudonocardiales; family Pseudonocardiaceae; genus Pseudonocardia; species Pseudonocardia hierapolitana. Next base: position 3,692,067 of record NZ_VIWU01000001.1, read on the forward strand.
CGTGGGCCGCACCGTGATGCTGCGGTTGCGGTTCGCCGACTTCTCCCGCATCTCCCGCTCCCACACCCTCGCCCAGCCGGCGTCGGGCACCACCGAGGTGCTCGCCGCGGTACGCGCGCTCGTCGCCAGGGCGCAGCCGCTCATCAGGGAGCGGGGGTGCACGCTCGTCGGCATCGCCGTGGGCAACCTCGACGACGACGCAACGGTGCAGCTCGAGCTGCCGTTCGACGAGGGCGACGCCGATGCCCTCGACACCGCGCTGGACGAGGTGCACCGGCGGTTCGGCACCTCGGCGGTCACGCGGGCGGTGCTGCTCGGCCGCGACCAGGGCCTCACGGTGCCGCTGTTGCCCGACTGATCCACGGGGCCACTTCGCTGTCGTGCCGGCGGTACACCTGGTCAGTGGCGTGCGAGCAGCAGCGCGCCGCGTTTGGTCACCGGTAGCGGGAGCGGGCCGCGCGCCGCGACCGCGTCGGCGAGGCGGCCGGCGTCGTCCGGTGGCACGAACCGGGCGCGCAGGTAGTCCCGCACGGCGTCGCGGTCGGGGAGCGTCACGAGCGGGGCGTCCCACGCCTCGACGGTCACGGCGCCGAACACGGCCGCCACGATGCCGCCCGCGTTCTCGGCGTCGAAGGTTCCCGGCGTCGGCCGCCAGAACGGTGCCAGCTCGGGTGAGTCCGAGCGCGCCACCGTCCCGGCGACGAAGAGCCCGTCCGGTCTCAGGACCCTGCGCGCCTCGCGGAGCGCGACCGCCGGCCGGTCGAGGTGGTAGAGCACGTTGACCATGACTACCGCGTCGACGCTCGCGTCCGCCACCGGGAGGGCCGCGATGTCGCCGCGCACGACCGGTCCGTGCGCGCGGGCGGCCGCGACCATCGGGACGGCCGCGTCCAGCCCGATGACCTCCAGGGGGTAGCCGGCCGCGCCCGCGGCGAGGGCGCCGTCGCCACAGCCCGCGTCGAGCACGGTGGTGACGCCCGCCGCCAGGAGGTGCTCGACGATCCGGGCCTGCAGGTTCACCCCCGGCGCGCAGTGCGCGGCCGTCACGCGCATGCCCAGCCGATACCGCTCGGGGTCGGCGTCGTAGTCGCGCGGTTCCGGCATGCGTTGATCTCCGAGGGCTCTCTGGACACGATGAGGGTATGGATCGACCACGGGTGACGCTGCGCGCGATGACCGAGGACGAGTACCGCTCGTACGTCGACGAGGTGCAGGCCGCGGTCGTCGCGGAGCTCGTCGCGACGATGCCCGAGGAGGAGGCCCGCGCCAAGGCCGCCGGCGGGATCGCGCACTACCTGCCCGACGGTGTCGCCACCCCGAACCACACGCTCGTGATCGCCGAGGACGCCGCGGGCACGCCCGTCGGGAACGCGTGGGTGGGACCCGACCCGAACCGCGCCGAGGGTTCCGACGCCGCGTGGCTGTACGACATCAACGTCCACCAGCGCGCCCGCCGCAAGGGGTACGGCTCGGCGATCCTCGCCGAGGTCGAGGCGCTGGTCGTGCGCGACGGCAAGGCTCGCCTCGGCCTCAACGTCGTCGGCACGAACGAGGCGGCGATCGCGCTGTACCGCAAGAGCGGCTATGCCGTCGCGACGATTCAGATGTCCAAGCCGCTCCCGTAGGGGGGGCGCACCCCGAAACCCGGTCCGCAGGCTCCCTAGAATCGTCGGGTGCCGTGGCCGCCCGCAGGAAGCGCCGAACCCGGTGGGTAGGGCCCGCACACTCGCCCAGGTGTACCGGCGCTTCGGTGAGGCCGACGCCGCCGGAACGTCGCCGCTGTACGAGCGCGTCGCCGTCGCCCTGAGCGAGTCCGACGAGGCGCTGCGCGCCATCGAGGCGGCTCCTGCCCGCAAGCGGCACCCCGCGGTGATCCTCGCCGCGCTGCACGACCTCGCCCTCGCCGGACGCGCCCCGGCGCTCGCCGCCGCCTATGCCGCTGCGGACGGCGACGCCGCCGCGCGCGCGGCGATCGACACGCTGCTGCGGATGACCGAGTCGGTCGTGGCCGTCGCCGCGCGCCGGCGGCCGCGGACGGACGAGACCGGACGCTGCCCCGTGCTGTATCCGGCCATCGCCGAGGCGGCGCGCCGGGTGGGCGCGAATGCGGTCGGGCTGATCGACGTGGGCTGCTCGGCCGGGCTCAACCTCAACGTCGATCGCGTCGGCATCACCTACAGCAACAGACAGGTGCTGGGCGACCCGGCGTCTCCGGTGCAGATGTCGTCCTCGGTCGTGGGAGACCGGTCCATCCCGACGCGGGCGATGCCCGAGGTGGTCGCCCGGGTCGGCGTCGACCTCGATCCGGTCGACGTGACCGACGCGGACGAGGCCCGGTGGTTGCGCGCCTGCCTGTGGCCGGACCAGCCGGAGCGGGCGGCGCGGCTCGACGCGGAGATCGCGTTGGCGGCGACGGCCCCTCCGCTGCTGCTGCGAGGTGACGCCCTCGAGGTGCTGCCCGACGCCTTCGCCCGGGTGCCCGCGGACGCCCTGCCTGTCGTCACCACGACGTGGACGCTGTCGCGCCTCCCGCTCGAGAGCCGCCTGCGTTTCCTGCACCGCCTCGACGAAGCGGCGACCCGCCGGGCGGTGGCGTGGGTGTCAGCGGAGGGGGTCGGGGTCGCGCCGGCGATACCGACGCTGGGCGATCGCCGGGCCTCCGGCCACAGCATCATCGGCCTGGCGGTGTTCGACGCGTCGACCCTGCGCACCGAGGCCGTCGGCCGCTGCTGGTCGCAGGGCCGCTTGCTGGCGTGGCTGGCCGACTCCGACTGACCGTCGAGGCTGATGGGTCGACGCGATCACTTCCGGACCCGGAAGCGCAGGTGGAGCACCCGGTCGCCCTGGACGACCTCGTCGGGGTCCTCGAGCAGGACCTGCTTCGAGAGCCGGCCGAAGTAGCGCTTGCCCGTGCCGAACACCACCGGCACCACGTCGAGTGCGACCTCGTCGACGAGCCCGGCCTCGAAGATCTGCCCGCCGACGTCACCCGCCGCGATCGAGACGGTCCGGTCCCCGGCGAGCTCCTTGGCGAGGCGCACGGCATCGCTCACGTCGTCGACGAAGTGGAACGGCGCGGAGGTGTCCCAGCCATCGGGCGCCGGCCGGTGCGAGACGACCACGCAGTGGTCTCCCGCGGGAGGCCTGCCTCCCCAGCCGTCGGTTATGTCGAAGACGTGCCGGCCGACGACCAGCGCGCCGATCGCGTCCAGCATCGGCCGGTAGTAGTCGTAGGACCGCCCGGTGACGAGCGGGCCGTTCTCGTACAGCGGCCTGTCACCGGTCCCGAACCAGTCGAACAGCGGTCCCACCTGGTCGTCGTCCGTCGCGATGAACCCGTCGACCGACACGATCGTCTGCATGACCACCTTGCTCATGCCCCGATCCTGGCCGGCGTCCGCGCGAGCCGGCTTGTAGAAAATCACACGGGCGGCAGCGGCCCGACGTCGAGAGCGTTGTCGGGATGCTCGGCGGCGAATCGTCGGCGCAGGTCGAGGTACGCCGTGGGCGTGAGCCCGGTGAACCGCTGCAGCTCATGGGTGAAATGGGGCTGGTCGTAGTAGCCGGCCCGATGCGCGACCTCCGCCCAGTCGACGTCGCAGGCGGGGTTGATCGATCTGACGACCTCGGCGAAGCGGTACGTGCGCGCGAGGCGCTTCGGCGTGGTCCCCACCAGGTGCTTGAACCGCGCGGTGAGATGTGTGCTGCTGACGCCGGCCGCGTCGGTCAGCCTTGCGATGGAGAGGCTGCCCGCGCTCCGGCCGATCCGGGTGCTCGTGTCGTGCACCAGTCCGAGCCCGGCCACCGGCCTCGCGCGGGCCAGGAGCGCGGCTTCGAGGATATCCAGCATGGCCGCGGGTGTGGCGGCGTCATCGAGCCGGTCGGCCAGCTCCTTCGCAAAAGCGCCCCAGACCGCCTCGACCGGAACCGGCAGACCGAGCATCGCCGCCGGCACGCCGGTGAGCGGCACCAGCCCCCACGGCTTGAGGTGTACGCCGACCGACCTCGTGTTCCGGGGGTACTCGAAGGTCGTCCGACAGGCAGGCGTCGCCCACACGCACCCGTCCGCGAAGTCCTCGCTGCCGCCCGGGTGGGTGACCCGGAACGGGGCTGCGAGATTGATGATCACCAGCGCCGAGGGCATCGGGGGGATCGTGAGCCGTGGGTATGGCGGTGTGCCGGCGAGGTAGTAGAGGTCGTCCACGATGGAGGCCAGCGCAGGCGCCGGCGCCCGGGCGACGTACTCCATCCGTCGAGTATCACGGCGTCGGCACTGCCCCGCGAGCGTCCACGGCGCGGGCCGTGTCTGCACGGTTGGTGGGCCGGCTCCGCTGTCACCGTCTCTGCCCGCCGCGTGGGTGGCGGGTCTGCGAGTCCGACCGCGCAGAGGGCTGCGTGCTAACCGGTCTTCTGCACGCGGGTGGTGTCGGCGTCGAGGACGGTGCCGTCGGCGCCGGTCGGTGCGAACTCCGGAACCGGGGTGCCGTGCTGGTCGACGAGGGTGGAGTGGGTCTCGCCGGGGGCGAAGGCGTGGCGTTCTCCCCACTGTCGCAGCGTGAGGATGACGGGGAAGAGGTCGCGCCCGGCGTCGGTGAGCACGTACTCCTGGCGGCGGCCCGATGGTGCGGCGCGCTGGGCGAGTAGCCCGTGAGCGGTGAGCTTGCGGAGGCGGTCGCTGAGGATGTTGCGGGCGATGCCGGTGCGTCGCTGGAACTCGGTGAACGAGCGCGCCCCGTCCATCGCGTCGCGGACGACGAGGAGGCTCCACCTGTCACCGACGAGGTCGAGCGTGCGGGCCACGGGGCAGTCGGCGTCGGTCCAGGCGAGGTCCGGCGGGCGCGTGGCACGCGACATGACACCTCCCGATGAGTTGCGGATTGAAACCATCCTGCCGTACGGTCCGATTGGTTGCAAACTGCTACTGATTGGGAGTTGGACGGCGATGGGTGGGTGGCGGCGGTTGCTGCTCGCGGTGGTGTGCGGTGTCGCTGTGGCGAGCATCTACGCCGCGCAGCCGGTCCTGGAGCCGATGGGACGCGATCTCGGTGTGTCGGCAGCGCTCGCCGGGTGGATCGTCGCGGCCGGCCAGGTCGGATACCTGGCCGGGCTGGTCCTGCTGGTTCCGCTCGGGGACGTGGTCGACAGGCGCAGGCTCATCGCCGTGCACCTGGCGCTCACCGCGGGGGGCATGATCTTGACGGCCTCGGCGTCCGCCGCATGGGTGGCGTTCGCGGGGCTCGCCGCGGCCGGGGTGTTCGCGGTCGTGGTTCAGACGACGGTGGCCTACGCCGCGTCCGTCTCGCCGCCTGCCGAACGCGGACGGAACATCGGTGTCGTGACCTCGGGCGTCGTGGTCGGCATCCTCGGTGCGCGGGTCGTCACCGGCGCGCTCGCGCAGCTGTGGGGCTGGCGGAGCGTCTACGCCGTGCTCGCGGTGCTGTCGCTGGGGCTCGCGGCCCTCGTCCTCGTCGTCCTGCCGTCGGAGGGGCGCACGAACCGCACCACGGGGTACGGGCCGGCCGTCGTCTCACTCGGCGGGCTGTTCGGGCAGCGACTCTTCCTGACGCGCGGGCTCATCGCGTTCTTCCTGTTCGCATCGTTCGGAACCCTGTGGAGCGGACTGTCCCTGCCGCTGGCGGACCCGCCTTGGCAGCTGAGCGAGAGCCAGATCGGACTGTTCGGCATCGCCGGGCTCGCCGGCGCGCTCGGCGCGGCCCGCGCGGGACGGTGGGCGGATGCGGGACGGGCGGCCCCGGTCACCGGCCTCGCGCTCGGCCTGCTCATCCTCTCGTGGGCAGCGATCGCGCAGCTGTCGTGGTCGCTGTGGCCCCTCGTCGTCGGAATCGTGGTTCTCGACTTCGCCGTCCAGGCGGTGCACGTGAGCAACCAGCACCTGCTCACCGCCGCGCATCCGGATCGCACCAGCAGCGTCATCGGCGGCTACATGGTCTTCTACTCGCTCGGCTCCGCCCTCGGCGCAGTCGCGACCACCGCCGTCTTCACCGCCCACGGCTGGGCGGGCTCCAGTCTCCTCGGGGCCGGATTCGCGGCCTGCGCGTTGGCCGTGTGGGCGACCGGCAGGCGGCATCACGGGGCCGGGCAAGCGGTCCGCACCAGCTCCGCGACCGCTTGGTCCGTCACGTGATTGGAGTGGTCCCGGACCGAGATCAGGGAGAGGCGGCGGGGCCGAGAAGGTCCCAACGGTTGCCGGCGACGTCGCGGAAGACGGCGACCCGGCCGTAGGGCTCAGTTCGGGGCTCGGTGAGGAACTCGACGCCGGCGGCGTGCATTCGCCGGAAGCTGGCGTCGAAGTCATCGACGCGGAGGAAGAAGCCGACCCGACCGGCGTGCTGATTGCCGATCGCAGCGATCTGGTGTTCGCCGTCGGCGCGGGCGAGGAGGATGCCGGTCTCTGCGCCCGGCGGGCGGACGACCACCCAGCGCTTGGGACGGCCGTCGTTGGTGTGGGCCGGCGAGTCCTCGGCCAGCTCGAATCCCAGCGCCTGGGTGAAGAAGGCGATCGCGTCGTCGTAGTCCTCGACGATTATCGCGGTGAGCTGCAGGACTGCCATGAACGCAACGATGACAGCATCTGGTTTCGCGGGCGGTGGCAGCAGGTGGAGTGGCGTTGCAGCGGACGCGCTGGTGTTCACCGGCGTGCAGGGTCGGGCGCTGTTACGGGGATCTGGAGTCAGCGGGTGACCGTCTGTTCGCTCTCGTGGATGAGCACCGGGGCCGGCGGCGCGCATCCGAGGGTGACGAGGTCGCTTCCTAGTTGCTGTGCTGTTGCTGCGAGCCCTGTCGACCATGGGAACGATGAAGGCCCAGCTCCGGTGTGGACACCGTGTGAGCTGGGCCTTTGCGGTGGAGCGGATGACGGGAATCGAACCCGCGTTCTCAGCTTGGGAAGCTGATGTTCTACCATTGAACTACATCCGCATGGTGCGATCGAAGCCTAGCATCTCACGCTGCGTCACCGCCAAGCCCCGTTGCGTACGACCATCAGGGTGGTTCTCACCCTTTCGGAACCAGTAGTTGAGACGGACTCTCGACGCCCGGTCCATGCCAGGTTCACACTCCAGGGACCCGTCAGGCCAGCTCCCCCGGCCGAAGGATCTTGCCATGACCGAGTTCGAAACGTCGCTTGGCGCGCTCCCCGACCCCGAGCACGACCACGACGTCCTGCTCGTTGCCGGCAGCCTCCCCGAGGTGGCGCGGCTCGCGCCGGTCTCCACCGCGTTCGCCGAGGCCGACCGCATCCGCGCCATCACGGTCGCGACAGGACCCGACCCGATGTCGGTCCACGAGGCCTTCGAGGCGCTCGGGGTGCCTGCGGACGTCACCGTGCTGCTGCGGGAACCGCCTGCCCCGCACCCCGCCGCCATAGCGGCCACGCTCATGGCGCGCCTCGACGAGGTGCTCGTCGATCTCGACCCGTCGGCCGTGATGGTCTACGGCGGTGGCATGACCGCGGCGGTGGCCGCACAGGTCGCGTTCTGGCGGCAGATCCCGGTTGTGCACCTGCAGAGCGGGGTGGCCACCGACGACCTGCTGTGCCCCTTCCCGCAGGAGGCCAACCGCCGCATCATCGGCCAGCTCGCGTCGCTGTTCCTCGTGGCGGAGCAGTCCGGGACGGGTAGCTCGGTGGGGCCGAACGCGATCGCGGTCGGCGAGACCATGACGGCCAACCCGCAGCCCGCCGACCTGTGGTTCGCGCGCCTCGTGCGGCGGGTGTGGGCCGGCGGGCCGCGCCTGGTGCTGGTCGGGCTGGACCGCAACGACTCGCTCGGCGTGCTCGCCGGTCTCCCGGACCTCCTCGAGCACGAGCCGGGCATCGAGATCGTGGTGTTCGGGAAGCTCGCCGGTCACGGCGCCGCCTACCCGTTGCTGGAGCACGAGCGGGCTAGGGTCGTGAGCAGCATGCCGCTCGCGGAGCTGGTGCAGCTGGTCGCCGCGAGCGCCGTGCTCGTCTCCGACGACCCCGACCTGGTGGCCGACGCGCCCGGGCTCGGCACGCCTGCCGTGCTCGTCGACGGGCCGAACATCCCGCAACCGGGCGACTCGATCCGCAGCATCCTGAGCCCGGCCGTCATGACCACGGTCCGGCAGATCATCGCCACTGCCGGGATCACCCCCGTCACCCCGTCGGACGGGCTCGCGGCCGCGCGCGTCGAGCAGGCGGTCGCGTGGATGTTCGGGCTGTGCCCGTCGCCGCTGCTCGGCTCGCAGTCCCCGACGAACACCCAGGTCTGAACTAGCTACCCTTGCGCGGTGCTGCTGTCCGACGGTGACCTGCGCAAGGAGATCGACGCCGGTCGGCTGGTGCTCGACCCGTGGGACGAATCGATGCTCCAGCCGTCGAGCATCGACGTGCGCCTCGACCGCTTCTTCCGCGTCTTCCAGAACTCCCGCTACACCCACATCGACCCGGCCCAGCAGCAGGACGAGCTGACCTCGCCCGTCGAGACCCAGGGCGACGAACCGTTCGTCCTGCACCCCGGGGAGTTCGTGCTCGGCTCGACCTTCGAGGAGGTCGCGCTGCCCGACGACCTGGCCGGCCGGCTCGAAGGCAAGTCGAGCCTCGGGCGGCTCGGCCTGCTCACCCACTCGACGGCCGGCTTCATCGACCCCGGCTTCACCGGGCACATCACCCTCGAGCTGTCGAACGTCGCGAACCTGCCGATCACCTTGTGGCCGGGGATGAAGATCGGGCAGCTCTGCCTGTTCCGGCTCTCCAACCCCGCCGAGCGGCCCTACGGCAGCCAGGGCGTCGGCTCCCGCTACCAGGGGCAGCGGGGCCCGACGCCGTCCCGGGCCTACCGGAACTTCCACCGGGCCGACACCCGGCGCTAGTGCTTCCCGCCGGAGGTTCGTCGGGGGTATCGGTGGCCGCCGAGACCCTTGGCGAACTTCCGGCGGGGAGCACTAGCTGCGGCTCGCGCGGTAGAAGGTGGTGCGGAGGCGGCCGCGCTCGCCGGTCCGCACGTCGGTGAGGCCGGCTTCGCGCATGCGGTCGGGGATGCCCTCGCCTGCGTTGTCCCGCAGGTACTCGCTGCGCGCCATCCGGTGGCGGAAGCCGCCCCCGTGGTGGCCGGCGATGTCGACCAGGTGAAGCTGCCCGCCCGGGCGCAGTACGCGACGGATCTCGGCGAGCGCGCGGTGCTTCTCCGCGTCGTCGAGGTGGTGGAACATGAACGCGGAGAGCACCCGGTCAACGCTCTCGTCCGGATAGGGCAGCTCGCCCGCCTTCCCCTGGTCGAAGCGCACGGGGCGGCCCGCGCGCTCGGCCTTGCGGCGGGCCCGGGCGAGGGCGAGCGGGTCTGGGTCGATGCCGACCAGTTCCGCGTCGGGATGCATGCGGTGCGCGCGGAGCGCGAGGTTGCCGGTGCCGCAGCCGATCTCGAGCACCCGGTGCCCGGGTTCGATGGCGGCCAGCTCGACGAGGCGCCGGTGCACGCGCGGTGCGCCCAGCAGCCAGGTGAACGGGTCGTAGAGCGGCAGCAGCCGGTCCCTGCCCATCGCGGGCAGGTAGTCGTGCTCGTGATGGCTGTGGGCCATGGCGGCGGTCCCTCTCGGATGTGACGATGTTCCGATGTCACACTCCAGGCTGGAGGGGTCGGAACCTGCTGCCAAGGGACGTTCGTCGGAGGTGCCAGGACTATCTTCGGTCCTCGTTCGAACGGCGGCCGGCAGCGGTGTGCCGGTCTACGGCTACCGCCGGGTGCCCGGAGTCCCACCGGTCGGTGTGGTCCGCGTTCGGGACGGCCACACGAGGCCGGACATCGTTCCCCCCAGCCCGCACGCCCACGACTTCCTCGTGCTCGTGTACGTCGAGCGCGGCGGTGGACGGGTGCGGCTGGACGACCGGGAGTGGCAGGTGGAGGCCGGTGACGTGCTCTTGGTGGCCCCCGGCGAGGTGGTCACGTTCGTCGAGCGCGAGCTGCACGCCGCCGACGGCTGGTCGGTGTACTTCCCGGCCGACGTGATGGAGCCGGGTGACCTCGGCGCGTTCCTGTCATGGCGGGCCCATCCCCTGCTCTTCCCCTTCGTCAGGGGTGTGGCGGGCGGGGCCCAACGGCTGCACGTCCCGCCGGGCGAGCGTCCCGCGTTCGTCGAGCACATCGTCGCGGTCGAGCGGGAGGTGCGGGAGCGGCGCGACGGGTGCAACGAGGCCGCGATCGCGCACCTCACCCTGCTGCTCGTCGCGGTCTCGCGGCTCGCGGCCGACCTCTCCGACGGGCTCGTCCTCCGCGACGAGCCGCAGCTCGCGGCCGTCTTCGACGCGATCGAGGCAGGCTTCCGCGGACCGCTGACCCTCTCGGACGTCGCCGCGACGGTCGGCCTCACGCCGGGCCACCTCACCACCGTGGTGGGGCGCAAGACCGGCCGCACGGTGCAGCAGTGGATCACCGAACGGCGGATGGTGGAGGCGCGGCGGTTGCTCGCCGAGACCGAGCTGACCGTCGAGGCCGTCGGCACCCGCGTGGGCTACCGGGACCCCGGCTACTTCGCCCGGCGGTTCCGGCGCGCCCACGGCGCTTCACCGCTCGAGTGGCGCCGCGCCGGAGCGCCGCAGAGGGGGAGAACACAGTAATCTCGGGCCGCGTGGAACCGCCGCGCGAACCCGGCCGCCCCCCGTGGCTTCCCGAAGCGCGTCCGGCGTACCCGCCGCCCGTGCCGGTCCCGCCCGGCCCGGCCCCGGGCAACGGCTCGCGGCCGCCCCGCCCGCGGTTCGACTGGCGACGCTTCTCCCGCTCGCCCCGGGGAGCAGCCGGGCTCGCCGTCCTGGCGGCCGCCCTGCTGCTCTGGCCGTTCGCCGGCTTCTCCTGGATCCCCTGGATGATCGGGATCGCCGCTCTCGTCGTGCTGCGGTTGTTGCGGCTCGACGGCCCCCTCCGCGGCTGGGACATCCCGCTCGCCGGCCTCGCCGTCGTCATCGGGCTGATGGTGAGCACCGGGCCGTGGGCGTGGGCCCTCGCCGCGAGCATCGGCGTCCTGCTGGCCGGGCTCGCCCAGCTGCCCTGGTGGCGGCTCGCGGCCGTCGGGGCGGTGCTGTGCGTGGTGAGCGGGATCGGCTTCGGCCTGTCGGTCCACCAGGACCGGGTCGAGCTGGAGCAGATCCAGGCCAGGGCCGGCGATCCGATGCGCGTACAGCTGGGCGAGACGCGGGCCGCCCGGGTCCTGCCCGCAATCCTCACTGCCGTGCAGGAGGACGACGCAGACCCGATCTGCCGCCTCCTCACGCCCGAGGCGGAGGCTCAACTCCTCGGGGCCGTGCGCACGGGGAGTTGCCCGGATGCCGTGGCTGAGCTGCACCGCCGGGTCTCGGGGGCGCCTGGCCAGGACGAGAAGAGCGTGCCCCAGCCGCAGTCATCCCCGGACGGCCTGGTCGTCGACGCGTGCTCGACGGCATGGTCGAGCGCCGCCGGGCGGGAGGTCGGACGCATCCTGATCATGCAGACCGACCCGGCCGTCCAGCGCTTCGCCGTGCGTGGCTTCGCTCCCTGCGCGGGCTGAGAGGCGCTTCCGCGCTACACCGACCCGTCAGCGCTCCTGATCGTGCGCTGATCCGTCGGCGTGGGCACCCTTCGGCTCGGCGCCTCCGGTCCCGGCGCCGCCGACCGAGACGTCGCCCGCCGGATCCGCCTGGGCGGCGGCCTCGTCGCCAGGACCGTTCGCGCGCGTGCCGCTGGCCGGGGTCGTCTCCGCGGTGTGCGGCGCCCCGGCGCCTAGGGTGTCGACCGCGTCGGTGACGTGGCCGTTCTCGGTCGCGTCACCGCGCTTGACCGCGGCGAGCAGCATCTGCGACACGTCGAGGATCTCGACGCCTCCGCCCTTGTCCTCGCTCTGGCGCTGCGTGAGGCCGTCGGAGAACATCACGCGGCAGAACGGGCAGCCGGTGGCGATCTTCTCGGCGCCGGTGCCGAGCGCCTCGTCGACCCGCTCGAGGTTGACCCGCTTGCCGATCTTCTCCTCCATCCACATGCGGGCGCCGCCCGCGCCGCAGCAGAAGGACCGGTCGGCGTGCCGGGGCATCTCGGCGAGCTTCACGCCGGCGGCGCCCACGAGCTCGCGGGGTTCGGCGTAGACCTCGTTGTGCCGGCCCAGGTAGCACGGGTCGTGGTAGGTCACGTCGGTCATCGCGTCCGGGGCGGAGACCGGCACCAGCTTGCCCTCGCGGACCAGCTTGTTGAGCAGCTGGGTGTGGTGCACCACCTCGTAGTGCCCGTCCAGCTGCGGGTACTCGCGGCCGAGCGTGTTGAGGCAGTGCGGGCAGGTCGTCACGATCTTGCGGGTGCCCGGCTCCCGACCCTCGAACACCGCGTTGAGGACCTCGACGTTCTGCTGCGCGAGCATCTGGAACAGGAACTCGTTGCCCGAGCGGCGCGCCGGGTCACCGGTGCACGACTCCTCGGGGCCGAGCACCACGTAGTCCACGCCGGCGCGGTGCAGCAGCTCGGCGGTGGCGCGGACGGTCTTCTTGGCGTTGTCGTCGAACGCGCCCGCGCAGCCGACCCAGAACAGGTACTCCGTGTCGGCGGACAGCTCGCCGTCGAAGACCGGGACCTCGAAGTCGAGGTTCTTGGTCCACTCGAGCCGGTCCTTGGCGTTCTGGCCCCAGGGGTTGCCCTTGTTCTCCAGGTTGCGGAACAGCACGCCGAGCTCGGACGGGAACTCCGACTCGATCAGCACCTGGTGGCGGCGCATGTCGACGATGTGGTCGACGTGCTCGATGTCGACGGGGCACTGCTCCACGCACGCCCCGCAGGTGGTGCACGACCAGAGCACGTCGGGGTCGATCACCCCACCCTGCTCCAGCGTGCCCACCAGCGGACGGCCGGCCTGCTCGGGGCCGGAGCCGCGCACGCGCTCGAAACCGGACTCCGGGACGCCGTGGCCGGGGTGCGCGGTCAGGCCGGCGGAGAAGTCGATCGACCCCTCCTCCGGGGCGTCCTTGCCGCCGATGATGTAGGGGGCCTTGGCGAGGAGGTGGTCCCGCAGGTCCATGATCACGAGCTTCGGGGACAGCGGCTTGCCGGTGTTCCACGCCGGGCACTGGCTCTGGCAGCGGCCGCACTCGGTGCAGGTCGCGAAGTCGAGCATGCCCTTCCAGGTGAAGTCCTCGACCTTGCCGCGGCCGAACGCCGCCTCGTCGGGCGGGTCCTCGAAGTCGATCGGCTTGCCGTCGTGCTCGATCGGCTGCAGCGGGCCCAGCGCCTTGGGCAGCCGCTTGGCCGACACGTTGAGCGGGGCGGTGAAGATGTGCAGGTGCTTCGAGTAGGCGATGATCACCGTGAACACGAGCATCACGCCGATGTGCAGCAGCAGCCCGACGCTCTCCAGCACGAACAGCGTGGGCTCCGACAGGCCGGAGAACAGCTGCCCGACCGCCAGTGAGACGAACGCCCCCGATTCGTAGGGGAACACGCCCAGTGCGGAGGACGCGCCGCGGAAGAAGAACATCGTCCACAGCACGTTGAAGATCATGAACAGGATCAGCCAGGCGCCCCCGGTGTGCGAGCCGTAGAACCGCGACGCCCGCTCCAGCCGCTGCGGGGCGTTGCGGATGCGGATCACCGAGAACACGGCAAGCGAGATGAGCGCGGCGGAGGCGATGAAGTCCTGCAGGAACCCGAGGACGGGCCAGCGGCCGATCAGCGGGATGTGGAAGTCGTGGTCGAACAGCGCGCCGTACGCCTCGAGGTAGACCGTGATCAAGATCACGAACGCCCAGAACGTGAAGAAGTGCGCCAGCCCCGGCACCGACCACCGCAGCAGCTTGCGCTGGCCGAACACCTCCACGAACTGCGCTTTGATCCGCTCGTTCACCTGCTGGAGCCGGTCACGCGCCGGTTGGCCGGACCTGATCAGCGTGTAGAGCCAGTAGGCGCGGCGGCCGGACACCGCCAGTGCGAGCACTGTCATCGCCAGGCCGATGACGAGTCGGACAACCACGGCTTTCCTCCCAGGGCTGGCGCCGCGGGTGGTGGACCGCGGGCCGTTGCGGAGCAGGGTAGACCCGTGCTCCCCGCCGGCCGGCTGCATCGTTCCGGCTGATCAGGCCGCAACCTACTCGCCGGTAACAGCGGAGCGCGATGTGACCCTAACCCGCCGTCGGGGATCGCGCCGCCGGGTACGAGGCGGAAATTCGTCACTCAACCGGTCCAGATCGAGGGCTCTCGATCTTCTCGTTCACCCCTGCGGCGCGCCGAATTGCTGTCCGTGTCACTCGGCTCTGACGCGCGGGCGACCCTCTATGCTCGCCCTGGTCAGCATGGTCTACTCGGGCGCGAAATGCCCGACAGTCCAGGGTCGGGCGTCCACCAGCCCGAGGTGGTCGGGTACGCGGCGAACTCGGGTTGGCAGCGCCACGAGGAGGAGCCGTCATGACCGGACCACAGGTGCTCGTACTGCAGGCGCAGGCTCTGAGCACCGGCGGTCTTCAAGGGTGGATCCAGGACAACGTGATCCCGCTCATCCTGCTCGGCATCGCGATCATCCTCCTGTGGATAGGGGGCAAGGGGGACAACGCGGGCGTCGCGCGCCGCAGCGTCGGCCTGATCGTCGGCCTCATCGCCCTCGGCATCGCGGTGTCCGGCAACGGCCCGGAGATCGGCAGCTTCCTGGCCGGCCTCCTCGTCGGGTGATGCTGGTCCGCACCGACGACGAGATCTATCGCGTCGACTCCGTCTGGCTCGGGCCGCCGCGCGCCACGTTCCCCTGGCGTGCGAGGTACGTGAGCTACGGGCTCGGCCTCCTTGTCATGATCGTGATCATGTTCGTCCAGCGTCGGGTCGGGATCGGGCTCGACTTCTTCTCGGTCGCGTGGGCGCTCGTGCTCACCGTGCTGATCACGCGGTTCATCGGCCAGCGCATCGACTACGAGCGCCCGCTCGGGCAGGTCGTCGGGCTCTTCCGGCACGAGATCACGGGGCCGCGCAGGCGCACGGCCGGGACGGGCGGGGTGATCCGCTCGAGTCACGTCCGGGTCGGTCCGGTGGCCGGATCGCGCAAGACGCGCCGCGCCTCGCCCCGGCGCGGGGTGCAGCAGCAGGCAGGGCGCCGGGTGCAGCCCGGCAGCCGGAAGGGACATTCGCGTGTCACGAGGTGACGCGGGCCGGAGACCCAACGAGCGCGCGAGCCGGCGCCGCGGTCGTGCGCTCGCAGGGGACGGCGGGCTGCCGACGTACGAGCCCAACATCGCGCTGCGCTCCATCGAAGGGCACCTGACCCGCACCGGCACGCAGGTCATGGCCTGGTACCGGCTCGCGGCGCAGGCGTGGAGCTTCCGCAGCGACTCCCAGCGCGAGGCGTTGATCCGCCAGATCGCGGCGCAGCTCGGCGAGCTGCAGGGCCGCTGGCTGCACCTGCGTGTCACCACGCGGCCCTACCCCGTGCACATGTGGGCGGAGTCGTTCGACCACAACGCGCTCGGCCGGATGCCCGACGTCGCGGGTGCGCTCGGCTGGGACGGTTTCCTCGAGGGCGAGCAGCGCCACCTGATGGGCCTGTCCATGTCGGACAAGGAGGTGTTCCTCGGCATCGAGGTGTCCGGGCGCCGCACCCTGGACCGGTGGGTCGAGCGCGCCGCCCCGGTGCTCGGCAAGGTCGCTCCGGCCGCGGTCCGCGCGGAGATCGCCGCGCTGTCCTCGGAGGTCGCCCACCTGGACGCGCTGGTCGCCGGGGCAGGGCTCGACGCCGTGCCGGCCTCGTCCGACGACATCGCGTGGCTGATGCACCGGTCCTGCTCGCTCGGCCTGCCCGCGCCGCGCACGCTGAACGTCGTGCCGGGCGGGTCGCACCGGTGGGAGACCGAGGACCTCGCCGCGTTCACCGACGGCGTCGAGATGCACCAGGAGCCCTACGCCCCCACCGTGCAGGTGGTGGGGCGGCTGCGCGCGCAGACGGTGAGCCGGAACGTCGCGGTCCTCTCGCTCGGCCTGATGGAGGGCCTGCGCATCCCCGAGGTCGACGACCCGTGGATGCAGCACTCGGACCGGCTGCCCTTCCCGGTGGAGTGGTCGGCGCGCATCTACGTGCGCAAGCCCGAGGAGGTCGCGGGCGAGCTGCAGCGCCAGATGGGCAAGGTGCGCAGCCAGATCCGGCACTACACCCACGACCACGACCTCGACCCGCCGATGTCGCTCGCCCGCCAGGCCGACCGCGTGCTGGAGGTCGAGGACGAGCTGACGAGCGGGCTCACCCAGCTCAACACGCGCCTGTACGGCTGGTGGCGGATCGCCGTCTCCGGCAAGGACGAGGCCGAGGCCATCAGCCGCGCCCAGCAGGTGCTCGACGTCTACCGGCCGAAGGTGCAGATCGAGCACCCCGAGGCCCAGTACCGCTACGCGCGCGAGTTCATCCCGGGCGAGCCGCTCGCGTCCACCGCGTACCGCAGGCGTGGTTCGGTCATGTGGGCCGCGGCGGCCGTGCCCGCAGCCACCGCCTCCGTGGGCGACCGGCGCGGCATCATGATCGGCGAGACCTGCACCGCTACGCGGCGACCGGTGGCCTGGGACCCGTGGCTCGCCCAGGAGGTGCGCCGCGCCTCCGGGCTCACGGCCGTGGTCGGTGGCCTCGGGTCCGGGAAGTCGTTCCTGACCGGCCTGATCACCTACAAGACGCTGCGGGCGGGGGCGCGCTGGACGCTGCTGGACCCGTCGGGTCCGCTCGCACAGCTCACCCGTCTGCCCGAGCTGGCGCCGTTCTCCCGGCACATCAACCTGCTGCGGGCCGACCCGGGCATCCTCAACCCCTACCGCGTGGTCGCCGAGCCGCGTCCGGAGCACTTCGCCGACGAGGAGGACCCCGAGCGGGCGTGGCGCCGGGAACGGTCGCTCGCCGCGGCCACCCGCCGCAGGCTCGTCCTCGACGTCCTCACCGGGCTGCTGCCCTACGACGTCGCCCGGATCCCGCACACCCGGATCGTGCTGCTGCGTGCGGTGCGGGAGGTCGGCGGCGCTCCCGACCGGCACCCGGGCCAGGTCATCGACGTGCTGCGCCGCCACGCCCGCGACGGCGAGGACCACGCCGGTGTCGTGGCCGACTTCCTGTCCGAGCGGCGGGAGCTGCCGCAGGCCGCCCTGTTGTTCCCGGACACCTCCCGCGACGACCCGTGGCAGGCCGACCGCGACTACCGCCTCACGGTGCTCACGATGCAGGGCATGACGCTGCCCCGGCCCGGCAGCCCGCGCGAGGAGTGGACCGACGCCGAGGCCCTCGCCGTCGAGCTGCTGAACCTCGCCTCCTGGCTCACGCAACGCACGATCTACGACGCCGACCGGAACCTGCGCAAGGGTGTGGCGCTGGACGAGACGCACTTCCTGTCGCAGGTGCCCACGGGCAAGGTGCTGATCGACCGGCTCGCCCGTGACTCCCGCAAGTTCAACGTCCGCGCGCTCTTCGCGTCGCAGCTGGCGGGCGACCTGCTGCGCGTCTCTGGGTTCGCGTCGCTGGTCAACGCCGTGTTCGTCGGCCGCACCGACGACGAGGAGGCCCAGCGGGACGCGCTGCGGCTGCTCAAGGTGCCCACCGGCGTGGGATACGAGCAGATGCTCGGCACCCTGTCGCCGCGCCCGCGCAACGACGACCGGCCCGACGACACCCCGCGCCAGTTCATCTTCGCCGACGGCCACGGCGGCGTGGAGAAGATCCGGATCGACCTCGAGGCACCGCACCTCGAGCACGTCCGGGAGGCCCTCGACACCAACCCGGACGCGAACCGGATCTCCGTGAGCGGCGCACCGGTCGTCACCCCGCCCGCGGTGCGCGCGTCCGACGAGCAGGCGCCACCTCGCCGGGTGGTGCTCGGCCGCCCGGTCGGCCCCGTCGTCGACGTGGGTGGCGACCTCGGCGAGGATCTCGTGCCCGTGCCCGCCGAGCTCGACGGTGACGAGGAGTTCGAGGACCTCGACGACGTGGATGGCCTGCTCGTCGGCCGTCCCGGCGCCGCCGCCCGCAACGGCGACGGCCCCCGGCTGCGCCACGACGAGGATCTCGACCTGCTGGGCGACGTCGACCCGGGCATGGACCCGGACGTGGACCTCGACGAGCCGTCCGCGCCGCCCGGCGAGAGCAACGGTCACTCCGCCGAGGGCCGCGTACCGGCGGCCGGGGAGGCCCGTCGGTGATGTCCGGAGGCCTCCCGGCAGCCGAGGGCTGGCTGCCGGTCGCCCTGGTGATCGCGGCGGCCGTCACCGTCGCGTTGCGTCGCCGCCGCGCCCGGCGGCATCGCGGAGTTCCCGGCGCGCGGCCGCGCAGGCGCATGGCGGTGCTGGTCGTCGCCGGGCTCGTCGGCGGCTCGGTCCTGCTCGGGCAGCCCGCGTTCGGGCAGGGCTTCGACTGCAGGGAGTCGCCGGAACCGGACCGGCCGGGCACCGGGCTCGTCGGGTCGCTCGACGCGCCGCGGGCGTCGGGCGGGGTCGAGGGAAGCGTCTACCGCGAGGTCGGCTACGCCGGGCTCGTCTGGCACAACTACGACATCGGGTGCGCCGGCGCGGCGTTCAACCCGTCGACCACCACCGACACCTGGCTGGGCAACCAGGCCCTGAACGTCGCGAAGTTCGTGGTCGGCGGCGTCAACTGGGCGCACTACCTCATCGCCGACGGCGGCGAGCTGCTCTCGCCGCTCGACCAGCTGATCGGCGACGGCACGCGGGCGATGTACGACGCGGTGTTCACCACCTTCATCGGCCCCGTGCTGTTGGTGCTGGCCGTGATCCTCCTGGTGCTCGCGCTGCGCGGTGACCTGGCGCGTCAGACGCAGCGGGCGGCGCTCGCCGTGGTGGCGCTCGTCGTCGGGTCCGCGGCCTACCTGGCGCCGGTCGACTGGGCGAAGGCGGCCGATGGCCTGCTGCTCGACGGCGTCACCCAGATGCAGGAGGGCTTCCTCGGCCAGGTCGGCCTCGGCACGAGGGACACGCTGCCGACGGTGCTCGTCGACCAGGTCGTCTACCAGAACTGGCTGCGCGGCGAGTTCGGCGCGCCGGACGTACCGCAGGCCCAGGAGCTGGGCCGCGACCTGCTGCGGGCGCAGACGTTCACCATCAACGAGGTCGCCGAGCGCCGGGACACCTTGGCGCTGGCCGAGCAGAAGAAGGCCGACTTCGCCGCGATCGCAGCGCGCATGGGCGACCGGTACCCGTACTTCCAGGGCGAGGCCGGCAGCCGCGTCGGCGCAGGCGTCCTGGCGGTCGTCCAGGCGATGTGCATCGCGCTGTTCCAGCTCCTGTCCAAGGTGCTCGTGCTGGTGGCGATGCTGGTGCTGCGGTTGATGGTGATGACGGCACCCGCCGTCGCCGTCGTCGCGATCCTCAAGCCGGACATCATGCCTGCGCTGCTGCGCGTCGCGGGCGCGGCGATCGTCAACACGCTCGTGGTCGGGGCGCTCGCCGGCCTGCACGCGCTGCTGGTCGTGTCGCTCTTCCGGCCCGGTTCGGGGATCGACCTGTGGCTGGCGCTGCTCGTCACGGGTGTGGTCACGGTGGTCCTGTGGGCCGTCGCGCGGCCCTTCCGGCGGCTCGTGTCGATGGTGTCGCTCACGCGCGAGCAGTTCGGCGGCATCGTGCCGGGCGCAGGCACCGGGCCGCTGTCGCGGGTGTGGCAGCGGGTGCGTGGCGCCCCCGAGGGCGCAGACGATCGCCAGACCCGGTGGTGGGACGAGCGGCGCGGTGCGATGGCGAGCGCGGGCCGTTCCGAGGGACTGCGGCCGGAGTCGGAGCCCGGCCTGCGGGTGTCCGCGCCCGCCGCGGACGTGCCTGCGCCCAGGACCGCGGGGGCGGACAGGTCGTCGCCCGCGTTCGTTCCGAGCGCGCGCCGCCCGGCGTTGCCTGCGCCTCCCGACGACGGGGTGGCGACCGGCGGGATGCCGAGCTGGAACGACTCCGGCGACGTGGACGACCGGGTGATCTACCGCAGGCCCGACGCCGTGCCGCTGCGCCCCGGCGACGTCCGCCCGGTGCAGGCCGAGATCGTGGACGGCGTGCCGGTCTACCGCATCTACCGGCCGCGCGCGGAGCAGACGGTCCACTTCCCCGGCGGCGGCCGTGCCGATTAGGACGCCGCACGGCCGGTCCGCTGCGTACCGGGCGATCTGGGCGTGGCCGTTGCGGTCACCGTTGCGGCTCGCGGTCACGACGGCCCTCGTGATCGCCGTGGCGGTGGGTGCGACCTTCGCGATCGCCGCGCTCGGCCCGGGGCGTGCGGCCAGCGGACCTGCGGATGCCTCCGGCGGGCTCACGTCGGATGGCCGCGCACCGGCGGCCGCCCGCACGCCGACGCCGACGATGCTGCCGCCGGTCCCCGAGCTCACCCCGTCCCAGCTGCCGCTCTCCGCGGCGCCCAGGGCGGCGGTCGAGGTGGCCGCGCGGTGGGCAGGGGCGTGGGTGCGCCCGCGGGCGGGCACCACCGCGCAGGAGTGGCTGGACGGCCTGCGCAGCACCACCACCGACGAGTACCTCGGGGTGCTCTCGGGGGTGGACCCCGAGAACATCCCCGCGACGCGTGTCACCGGCGAGCCCCGCCCCGTTCGGGTCGCCGCGCGCTCGGTGCAGGTGGAGGTGCCGACCGACAGGCTGAAGCTGCTCGTGCTGGTCGTGCGCACCGAGGACGGCTGGCGCGTCGCCGGCTACGACCGGGAATGAGACGGCGGGGCACACGAGATGCGCACCTTGCGTCCGCTGCGGCTGCTCCTGCCGGTCGTCGTCCTCGTCGCGGCGCTCGGCCTCTTCCTCGGCGTCGGTTTCATGGCCTTCACCGCGAGCACCGGCGGCTTCAGCGGCGGGACACCCGGTTACGGCGCGTGTGATCCCAGTGTGCGCGCCCCGGTCGGTCCACTGGCCGGTAGCCGGGCCGGTACCCGGATCGGTGACCTGAGCGATGAGCAGCGGCGGAACGCGGCAACGATCATCGGGGTCGCCCGTGACATGGGGGCGCCGCCGCGGGCGTGGCTGATCGCGCTCGCCACGGCGATGCAGGAGTCGACGCTCCGCAACATCAACTACGGGGACCGCGACTCCCTCGGGCTCTTCCAGCAGCGCCCCTCGCAGGGATGGGGTTCGCCGGCCCAGGTCACCGACCCTGTCTACGCCACGCGCATCTTCATCGAGCGCCTGCTGGAGGTCCCGGCCTGGGAGGCCATGCCGGTCACGGTGGCGGCGCAGACCGTGCAGCGGTCCGCCTTCCCGGACGCCTACGCGAAGTGGGAGGGCCTCGCCGCCGAGCTGGTGCAGGAGCTCGCGGACGTCGCCGACCCGACGGGCTGCGGGCGCACCGCGGTGCTGCCGGAGGGCGTGGCGGGCGCGGCGATCGCGTTCGCGCTCGGTGAGGTGGGCAAGCCCTACGTCTGGGGCGCCACCGGCCCGAACACCTACGACTGCTCGGGTCTCATGCTGCGCGCCTTCCAGGCGGCGGGGATCAACCTGCCGCGGGTGTCGCGCCAGCAGTTCTACGCGGGCGGGCACGTCCCGATCTCCCAGGCGCAGCCGGGTGACCTGCTGTTCTACGCCACCGACCCGTCCGATCCCTCCACGATCCACCACGTCACGATGTACCTGGGCGACGACCAGATGGTGGAGGCGCCCTACACCGGCGAGCAGGTGCGGGTACGGCCCGTGCCGTGGAACTTCAAGGAGCTCGTGCCGCTCGCGACGCGCCCGGGCACCACGCCGAACACCGCATAGCGGTCTCGATACTGTCGGCCTCGGCCACCAGCACGACCAGGAGTCAGTGAGTCAGACATGCCCCCCGACAGCTCCGTCCCGGCATCCACCACGCCGGTGCAGGACTACCTCGACCGGCCCGCACTCGGTGCGACCGAGGACCACCTCGTGGTGCCGCGCTCGCTCGCGCAGTCGATGCCCCTGCGTTGGCAGCAGGTGTTCGTCGGGCTGCTCGCCGACCTGCACGACGCGTACGGGCACCTGCCGTGGCCCGACTACAAGGTGGTGCCGAGCCGCTGGGAGCTCCTGGTCGACCTCGACGAGGAGCAGCTCGCAGCCGCGGGCTACCACGCGGACCTCGGTCCGGAGGGGCAGCTGGAGTACGCCGACGCGGACGAGAACGTGGTGGCCGACCCGGAGCACCACCGGGTGCTCGCCCCGGTGGAGGACCCGCTGCCGCCGGCCTCGGCGGGCCGCGTGGAACCGCGCCCGGCCGCCCCGCTGTAGCCGCCCCGGATCCGCCGGTCGGGCGGCCGGTCGAGGCGGGCCGGGAACACGATCGCATTCCCCTGCGTTGGACGGGTCGAGCAAGTTGAGCGTGGCCGACTCAAGACGTCAGGGGCGCGGTGAGCCGCGCCCGTGGCAGACTTGAGTGAAGGCAGCTCAAGCTACCCCATCATCGGAGGCACACACCATGGCTCGTGCGGTCGGCATCGACCTCGGGACCACCAACTCCGTCGTCGCCGTCCTCGAAGGTGGCGAGCCGACGGTCATTGCCAACTCGGAGGGCTCGCGCACCACGCCGTCGGTCGTCGCGTTCGCTCGGAACGGCGAGGTGCTCGTCGGCCAGTCGGCGAAGAACCAGGCCGTCACCAACGTGGACCGCACCATCCGGTCGGTCAAGCGGCACATCGGCACGAACTGGACCACGCCCGACGTCGACGGCAAGAAGTACGCCGCGCAGGAGATCAGCGCCCGCGTGCTGCAGAAGCTCAAGCGGGACGCTGAGGCCTACCTGGGCGAGGAGATCACCGACGCCGTGATCACCGTGCCCGCCTACTTCGAGGACGCGCAGCGCCAGGCCACCAAGGAGGCCGGGCAGATCGCGGGCCTCAACGTGCTGCGCATCGTCAACGAGCCCACCGCGGCCGCGCTGGCCTACGGGCTCGACAAGGGCGAGAAGGAGCAGACCATCCTCGTCTTCGACCTCGGCGGAGGCACGTTCGACGTGTCGCTGCTGGAGATCGGCGAGGGCGTCGTCGAGGTGAAGGCCACCAACGGCGACAACCACCTCGGTGGCGACGACTGGGACGAGCGGATCATCAACTGGCTCGTCGAGAAGTTCAAGAGCAGCAACGGCATCGACCTGACCAAGGACAAGATGGCGATGCAGCGGCTGCGGGAGGCCGCGGAGAAGGCGAAGATCGAGCTGTCGAGCCAGTCGACGGCCACGATCAACCTGCCCTACATCACGGTCGACGCCGACAAGAACCCGCTGTTCCTGGACGAGACGCTCTCGCGCGCCGAGTTCCAGCGGATCACCTCGGACCTGCTCGACCGCACCCGTGCCCCCTTCAACCAGGTGATCAAGGACGCAGGCATCTCGGTCGGCCAGATCGACCACGTCGTCCTCGTCGGCGGTTCCACCCGCATGCCGGCGGTCACCGACCTGGTGAAGGAGCTCACCGGCGGCAAGGAGCCCAACAAGGGCGTCAACCCGGACGAGGTCGTCGCCGTCGGCGCGGCCCTGCAGGCCGGCGTGCTGCGCGGCGAGGTCAAGGACGTCCTGCTGCTCGACGTCACCCCGCTGTCCCTGGGCATCGAGACCAAGGGCGGCGTGATGACCAAGCTCATCGAGCGCAACACCACGATCCCCACCAAGCGGTCGGAGATCTTCACCACGGCCGACGACAACCAGCCGTCCGTGCAGATCCAGGTGTTCCAGGGCGAGCGCGAGATCGCGGCCTACAACAAGAAGCTCGGCATGTTCGAGCTCACGGGTCTTCCACCCGCTCCACGCGGCGTGCCGCAGATCGAGGTCTCCTTCGACATCGACGCCAACGGCATCGTGAACGTCTCCGCGAAGGACCTGGGCACCGGCAAGAGCCAGGCCATGACGATCACCGGTGGATCCGCCCTCGGCAAGGACGAGATCGACCGGATGATGCGCGAGGCCGAGCAGCACGCCGAGGAGGACAAGAAGCGGCGTGAGGAGGCCGAGGTTCGCAACCAGGCCGAGTCGCTCGTCTACCAGACGGAGAAGTTCGTCAAGGAGAACGACGAGAAGCTGCCCGGCGACGTCAAGGACTCGGTCAACGCCGCTCTCGGCGAGGCGCAGACCGCGCTGAAGGGCACCGACACCGACGCCATCAAGGCGGCGATGGAGAAGCTCGCCACCGAGTCCCAGAAGATGGGCTCCGCCCTGTACCAGCAGCCGGGTGCCGAGGGCGCGACCAGCGCCAACCCCGGTGACGCGGGCGCGGCCGGTGGCCAGCAGGCCGGCGGCGGGGCCGACGACGTGGTGGACGCCGAGATCGTCGACGAGGAGAAGGACAAGAAGTGACGACCCACGACCGCAACGAAGGCGCCGAGAACGGCGACGGGGAGCGGGTCGTGGTCCGGGACCGGCGCCGGATCGACCCGGTCACCGGCGAGGTGCGGCCCCCGGCCGAGCGGTCGGCCGGGGCCGGCCCCGACGCACCGGAGCAGCCCGCCGAGCAGGCTGTCGGACCGGACTCCGTCGCGGCCGCTGAGCTCGCTTCGCAGGTCGCCGAGCGCACCGCCGACCTGCAGCGGGTCACCGCGGAGTACGCCAACTACCGGCGGCGCGTCGAGCGCGACCGGGAGAGCGTGCTGGTCGGGGCCCGTGTGCAGTTCGTGTCCGAGCTGCTCACCGTGCTCGACGACCTCGACCGCGCGGAGGCCCACGGCGACCTCACCGGCCCGTTCAAGTCGGTGGCCGACAAGCTGGTGGCCGTCACCCAGAAGCTCGGGCTCGAGCCGTTCGGGCTGGAGGGCGAGCCCTTCGACCCGTCCGTCCACGAGGCCGTGCAGCACGAGGCCAGCACCGTCCAGGGGCCCACGGTCACCGTGGTCTCCGCGGTGCTGCGCCGCGGCTACCGCATCGCCGACCGCGTGCTGCGGCCGGCGATGGTCACGGTGGCCGACCGTGCCGACGACCTGGCGCAGGCCGACCCCCGGAACGGCGACGCCACCACCACACCAACCGATCCGGCCGTAGAGCCCTGAGACAGGCAGAGGAGGCGGAGTGACCCAGCGGGACTGGATCGAGAAGGACTTCTACCGCGAGCTGGGCGTCGCCTCCGGCGCCTCGGCGGACGAGATCAAGAAGGCGTACCGGAAGCTCGCTCGCGAGCTGCACCCGGACGCCAATCCCGGCGATGCCAAGGCCGAGGCCCGATTCAAGGCCGTGTCCGAGGCGTACGGGGTGCTGTCCGACGAGAAGAAGCGCCGCGAGTACGACGAGACTCGTGCGCTCTTCGCCGGTGGCGGCGGGTTCGGCGCCGGGGGCTTCCCCGGTGGCTTCGGGTCCGGCGCCGCCGGTCAGGGCTTCGACCTGAACGACCTGTTCGCACGGGCCGGGACCGGGGGAGCCCCCGGTCCCGGCGGGCTCGGTGACCTCTTCGGTGGCCTGTTCGGCAACCGGGGCGCCGGTCCCACCACCACCCGCAGCCAGCGGGGAGCCGATGTCGAGAGCGAGCTGCGGATCGACTTCGTCGACGCCGTGCGCGGGGCCGAGGTGCAGCTGCGGCTCACCTCGCCCGGCCGCTGCGAGCGCTGCGGCGGCACCGGGTCGCGGCCGGGGAGCACCCCGCGCACGTGCCCCACGTGCGGTGGTGTCGGCCTGGTGAGCCGCAGCCAGGGCGCGTTCGCGTTCTCCGAGCCGTGCCGCGACTGCCGCGGCACCGGCCGGATCATCGACGACCCGTGCCCCGATTGCGCAGGCGACGGCGTGAGCACGCGCACCCGCACGATCACCGTGCGCATCCCGGCAGGGGTGGCCGACGGTCAGCAGATCCGGCTCAAGGGCCAGGGCGAACCGGGCCGGGGCGGCGCACCGGCGGGCGACCTGTACGTGAAGGTGCACGTCACGCCCCACCGGCTCTTCGGCCGGTCGGAGCGCAACCCGGACGACCTCACGCTGACCGTTCCGGTCACCTACCCGGAGCTCGTCCTGGGGAGCACGGTCACCGTGCCCACGCTCGATTCCACGGTGTCGCTGCGGGTCCCGGCCGGCACGGCGAGCGGCCGTACCTTCCGGGTGCGCGGGCGCGGGGTGCAGCGCAAGGGCAAGACGGGCGACCTGCTCGTCACCGTCGAGGTGGCGGTGCCGTCCCGGCTCGACGACAAGGCCACCGAGGCGTTGGAGTCCTACGCAGAGGCCACGAAGGAGTTCGACCCGCGAGCCGACCTGCTCGGAGGTGCGCGATGACCACCGATGGCCACGGGCTGCCGCCCGGCACGAACATGGACAGCCCCATCTTCGTGATCTCCGTGGCGGCCGAGCTCGCGGGCCTGCACGCCCAGACACTGCGCAGCTACGACCGGCTGGGGCTGGTCAGCCCCGGCCGGGCGGCCGGCGGTGGGCGGCGTTACTCGCCGCGCGACATCGCGCTGCTGCGCGAGGTGCAGCGGCTCTCCCAGGAGCAGGGCGTCAACCTGGCCGGCATCAAGCGGATCATCGAGCTGGAGCAGGTGGTCGACGAGCTGCGTGGTCGCCTGGAGGAGCTGGAGCAGGAGCTGGCCGCCGCCCGCGTCGCCGCCGAGCAGGCCGCGGCCGCGGTGCACGCCTCGTACCGGCGTGACCTGGTGCCGGTCGACCGGCGCCAGGCACTCGTCGTCTGGCGGCCGAAGCCACGCAAGTAGCAGGTCCTGCTGGTCACGGCGAGGCCGTCAGCGAGCCGCGCCGGGCCAGCATGCTGATGATCACGGCGCTCGCCGCGGGCACGCCCGCGAGCACCAGCCATGGCACGGCCGGTGCCGCCACCGCGGGGTCGAGCAAGGCACCCACCACGGTGCTGCCGGCGAGCACGGCGACCCCGCCGGCCGAGGACAGCACCCCGAAGTAGACGCCGAGCCGCCGCTCGCCTGCGAGCCGGGGGACGAGGTCCTGGGCGACGGGGACGGCGAGCATCTCCCCGGCGGTGAGCAGCACGACCATCGTCACGGCCGGCCACAGCGGCACGCCTGCGGTGGATCCGGGCAGCAGCACGGCGATCGCCACCGTGAGGAACGACAGGGCCATGAGCCCGAATCCGAGCACGATCGCGCGAGCCGCACCGATCCGGCGGCCCCACCGGGTAGCCGGCAGCTGCCCGGCGATCACCATCACGGAGGCGAGCACGAAGAGCCAGCCCAGTGCGGCCTGATCACCGGTGGCCCTGCGCAGCTCGGCGGGCAAGGCCAGGTAGAGCTGGTTGTAGCAGAGCAGGTAGCCGGAGTAGCCCGCCGCGAACGCCATGAACCGCCGGTTGCGCACCACCTCGGCCCACCCGGCGAGCACGCGCTCGCCGGCGTGCTGCGGGGGTCGGCGCGGCAGCCACCGCAGGTGGGCGAGACCGATCAGCACGAACACGACGGCGGCCACGAGACACGAGAGCCGGAACCCGACGGCGAGCAGCGACGCGCCGAGAAGTGGCCCCACGACGGTGCCGACCTGGCCGCTGATCGCGAGCATCGCGAACACGTCCGCCCGGGCGGGCCCGCCCGCCTCCGCCTGCTCGCCGGCCTCCCGGGCGAGGGACGACTCCACGGCAGGCGAGAACAGGGCTGCTGCGAACCCGGTCAGCATGGCGCCTGCGAGCACGGCCGGCAGGCTCTCGGCGATCCCGAGCAGGACGAAACCGGCGGCCCGGAGCGCGCAGCCGGCGAGGACGACCGGCTTCGCGCCGATCCGGTCGGTGAGCGTGCCGCCGACGACGAACAGGCCCTGCTGGCTGAAGGTGCGCAGGCCGAGTACGAGCCCGACCACCGCGCCGGCGAGCGCGAGGTTCTCCGTGAGGTGCGTCGCCAGGTAGGGCAGCACCATGTAGAAGCCGATGTTGAAGGCCAGCTGGGTGAGCACGAGGAGCCGCATGACCCGGGGCAGGCGGCCGAAGTCGCGCAGCGCACCGAAGCGGCGCCCCGCAGGCGCGGTGGTCGTCATTGCTGCCAACTACTAGCATCTGCCGCAAGGATGTGCCAAAGCCGGGCTGGTATGCATCCATGCACGTAAGTGCACTTATTTGACAGGTTGTACATACCTGCAGATGATCCGTGCGCCGCCTCCCCGATCGTGTGAAAGGCCCTCGATGCGCAGCGCACACCTGCACCGGTGCTCCGTCCTCACGGTCGTGGTGACGGTGCTGGCACTCTTCGCCGCGTGCGGTCGCGGGCCGGGCACGGACGGCGGCACGCCGGTGCCGGACGGCGAGCTGCGGATCGCCCCGCAGTTCTCCCCGCGCTCGGGGTACGCGATCGACACCGACGACCCGTACATCCTCACCCAGCTCGGCGTCACCGAGGCGCTGACCAGCGCCACGGCCGACGGGCAGGTGCGCCCGGCGCTCGCGGAGTCCTGGACGCAGGTCGATCCGCTCACCTGGCGGTTCGTGCTGCGTGCTGGAGTGACGTTCCACGACGGCACTCCATTGACGCCGGCCGCCGTCGTCACGGCGCTCGGCCATGTGGCCGGGGTCGCGGCGCCGCCGCGGGCGCTGCGCGGGCTCGGCCTGACCGTCGTCGAGGACGGCGCGAACTCCGTGCAGGTCGCGACGACGCATCCGGACCCGATCCTGCCGCTGCGGATGAGCAGCCCGAACGCTGTGATCCTCGCCGCGTCCGCCTACACCGGCGGCGCGCCTTCCGTGATCGGGACGGGCACCGGGCCCATGCGGCTCACCGCGGTGGAGGGCGCGCAGCGGGCATCGCTGGAGCGGTTCGACGGCTACTGGGGCGGCCGGCCTGCGCTCGCACGGGTGACCACAACGTTCGTCACGGACCCGGCCGCACGAGCTCTCGCGCTCCGGGCAGGCGACGTCGACATCGCACAGGGGCTGCCGGAGTCGTCGCTGCTGGAGTTCTCGGCGGGTTCGGGGTTCGACGAGCAGACGGTCGCCGCTCCCCGCACGGTCTTGCTGCTGCTGAACCAGTCGGCCGCCCCGTTCTCCGACCCGCGGATCCGGCAGGCGGTCGCACGAGCCGTCGATCGCACGGCGCTCGCCGAGCAGGCGCTGGCGGGGTCGGCGATCCCGGCCTCCGAGCTGTTCGGCCCCGCGGTCGCGTGGGGCGCCCACGAGCCGCCGCCCGCGCCCGACATCGAGGGAGCCAAGGCGCTGCTCGTCCAGGCCGGGCACGGTCCCGACAACCCGTTGCCGGTGCGGCTCTGGACCTACCAGAACCGCCCGGAGCTGCCCACGCTCGCCACGGCCGTGCAGGCGATGCTGCGCGAGGTCGGCATCGACGCCGAGATCCGGATCGGCGAGTACGGCACCCAGGAACCGGAGGTGCTCGCGGGCCGCTACGACATGTTCCTGCTCTCCCGCAGCTACCTCACGGATGTGCCGGACGCGGGCGCGACGCTGCGGAGCGACTACGCCTGCGACGGCTCCTACAACCTCAACCACTACTGCTCGCCCGCGTTCGACTCCTTGGTCGCCAGGCTCGACACGGCCACGGATGCCGGCACGCGTCAGGACGTCTTCCGCGCGGCCGCCCGCATGCTCGTCGACGACGTGGTCGGCGTTCCGCTCGTGCACTCGCAGGAGAACGGCGTCTCCCGGAACGTGGTCGGCTACACGCTCGACCCGATGGCGAAGCAGCTGGTGACGTCGCAGCTCGCCGTCACCGGATGATCATCCGTCGCCTCGTGTCGCTGCCCGCGGCCGTCCTGGTCGCGTCCGTGCTGATCTTCCTGCTGCCGCGGCTCGCCGGCGTGGACACCGTCCGTGCCGTGCTGCGGACCCGGGTGGCGGAGGCCGAGCCCGACCCGGTGGTCGCGGCGCGGGTGGCCGCCGAGCTCGGGCTCGACCGACCGTTGCCGGAGCAGTTCCTCCGCTGGTTCGGGCACGTCCTCACCGGCGATCTCGGGCTGTCGTACGCGACCCGCGCGCCCGTTGCCCCGCAACTCACGTCGGCGCTCGGCGTGTCTGCGGTGCTCACGGTGCTGGCGCTCGCGCTCGCCGCGGCGATCGGGATACCCGCCGGGGTGCACGCGGCCCGCCGCCCGGGAGGGCTGGTGGACCGGATCGTGACGGTGACGTCGGTGCTGGGGGTCGCCGTGCCGGAGTTCATCCTCGCGCCGGTGCTGGTCCTGCTGCTCGCGGTGGCGGTGCCGCTGCTCCCGGCATTGGGATGGGGCAGCCCGGCACAGGCCGTGCTCCCCGCGCTGACGCTCGCGGCGTTCCCGGCGGCGCTGGCGGCCCAGCTCACCCGGGCCGAGACGGCCGACGTGCTGTCGCGCCCGCACGTGGTGCTGGCGCGGGCGAAGGGCCTCACCGACGGCGTCGTGCTGTGGCGTCACGCGGCTCGGCTGGCGCTCACCGCCGTGACGTCGCTCTCGGGGCTGTTCTTCGCGGGCCTGCTCAGCGGGGCCGTCGTCGTCGAGGTCGTGTTCGCGGTGCCGGGGCTGGGCAGGCTGCTCTACGACGCCGTGCTCGGCCAGGACCTGCCGATGGTCCAGGCCGGGTTGCTCGCCGTCGTGGTCGTCGCCGTGGTGGCCGCGCTGGCCGCCGAGGTGCTGCAACTCGCGCTCGACCCGGTCGCCCGGGCGGCGGTGCAGCGATGAAGCGGCTGTCGGCCGGACTCCTGGTGGCCGCGGTCGCGATCGTGTGGCTGCTTCCGCTGGACCCGGTGGCCACCGATCTCACGGACCGCTTCGCGGCGCCGTCGCTCGTCCACCCGCTGGGCACCGACCACCTCGGGCGTGACGTGCTCGCCCGCCTGATCGACGGCGCGTGGATATCCGTCGGGCTCACCGCCGTCGCCCTGGTCGTCTGCGCGCTGCTGGGCACTGCCGCCGGTGTGCTCTCCGGCTACGCAGGCGGCGTCGCGGCCGGGCTCGTGCAGCGGGCCGTCGACGTCCTCGTCGCCATCCCCACGATCGTCGTCGGGCTCGTTGTCGCAGCGGTGCGCGAGCCGGGCACCGGCACGCTGCTGCTCGCGGTCCTCGTCACCGGGTGGTCGCCGTTCGCGCGGCTCGCGCACCACCTCACCCTCCGCGAGCGCGCGCGGGAGTACGTCGAGGGCGCGGTGGCGATCGGCGCCGGACCGGTCCGCATCGCGGTGCGCCACGTCCTGCCGAACGCGCTGCGCCCGCTCATCGCGCACGCGTGCCTCCGGTTCGCGAACGTTCTGCTGTCGATCGCCGGGCTGTCGTTCCTCGGCCTCGGCGTCCAGCCCCCGACGCCCGAGTGGGGGGTGATGCTCGCCGAGGGGCGGCAGTTCATGTTCCTCGCCCCGCAGCTGGTGCTGCTGCCGGCCACGGCGATCGTCCTCGCGGCGACGTGCGTCACCGTCCTCGGGCGCCGCTTGGAGCGCCACTGGTCCGGCACGTAGGCTGCTGTTGCAGATCACTGGCGACAGGAGCGGGTGTGGCGACGACCGAGGCGAGCGGCAGGCGGCTGGGCGATGTGCGGCCCGACCTGAAGGATGCGCTCGGCGCGGCCGGTGTCGTGCCCGCGCGGGTCGACGTGCGGGAGTGCCGCGCCGTGTTCGAGCGCGACGGCGTGGTGATCGTGCCGAACACCCCGACCGACCCCGACGAGCTGGTGGTGGCCGCCGGCCGGACCCTCGGCGGCCGGTTGCGCGCGCTGACCGGGATCCGCCCCCAGGGCGGCACCGACAGCCCGGCGCTCGGGCTGCACTCGGACGGCGCGAACGTCGTGGTCGAGGTCCACGGCCGCCGCGTGCCGCTGCGCGAGCCGGATGAGGACTACCTCTACATGCTCTGCTCGTCCCCCGCGCAGTCCGGCGGCGACTCGGTTCTGATCGACGGGTACGCCCTTGTCGACCGCCTCGCCGAAGCCGCACCCGAGCTGCACGCGTTCCTCGCCCGCTGCGACGTCGACTACTTCGGCGGATGGCGCACGCCGGCCCGGGGGGTGCCGGCGACGCCGCTCGTCCGCAGGCTCGTCGAGTGGACCCGCGGGGGGCGGCGCGTGGTGCGGGCGAGCGACTACGCCGCTCCCGTGCCCCGCGAACCGCGGTGGGACGAGCACATGGCGTTCCTCGACGAGTACGCCGACGTTCTCGCCACGGCCTTCGACTGCGCCCCGCGATTCCGGCTCGAGGCGGGCGATCTCATGGCGCTGGACAACTACCGGATCCTGCACGGCCGCGACGCGTTCCGCGGAACACGGGAGCTGCACGTCCTCGCCGTTCGCTCGGCGGACGCCTGGTAGGAAGTGGTCAGCCGGCGGAGCGGGCTGTTCCCGATCCCTCCGGAAGGACGAAGTCGGGCAGCGCGACGGTTTGCTCATCGGCCGCCGTCGTAGTGCGAAACCCGAGTTTGACCGAGTTCCCGGAAATGCTGGTTACGGTCCAACTTCGGGATCGAAGCGAAGATCGACTTCGACGTGCCCTGCTTCCTCATGATGAACGTAGTTGATGCACGGAGGCGGAGGCTGGGCAAAGCCGGTACCTGCTGTTCACATGAGAACGCCGAGAACGGTGACGATGACAACGGTAGCTCGGGCCAGTGAACGGCTGCGGACGCTACGGCCATGTCTCTGCACGCACTGAGAGTGGATCTCCCTCTGGGCTCGAACAAGAGAGATCGAGAACGGTCAGCCCAGGAGAGGTCACATGCTCATACGGGGAGTTACCGACATCCCCGAATGGCCTAGTCGCGCGAGTGATGTGGTTCCTTTGTGCGAGCCACCGACGTTCGGTGGAGCGTCCCGCCATGTGCCCGGTACTAGTCCATCGTGAACGGGTCGTACTTGATCCGGTCGAGCGGCGTGCCGGCGACCAGCATCCGGGAGACCGTGGCGCGGATCATCGCGGGCGAACCGCAGACCAGGACGTCGTGGTCGGCCCAGGCGCCGTAGCGGGTGACGACGTCGGCGAGGGTGCCGTGCTCGGCGCCGGAGGAGCCCTCTTCCTCCTCGACGACGGGGATGACGTCGAGCCAGGTGTTGCTGTAGGAGAACTTGCGCAGGTTGGCGAAGTCGTAGAGGTCGTCCCAGGTGCGGCCGCCGACGAACACCTGGGTGCGGGGTTGTTCCGGCCGATCCGCGATGTCCTCGAGCAAGGCCTTGATGGGGGCCATGCCGGTGCCGCCGCTGACCATCAGCAGGTCGCGTCCGGTGGTGGGATCGACGTGCATGCGGCCCATCGGGGGGCCGATGCGCCAGGTGTCGCCGATGCGGGAGTGGGCGACGATGGCGCGGCTGACCCAGCCGCCGTCGACCGCGCGGACGTGGAACTCGAGCGTCCCGTCCTCGCGTGGGGCGTTGGCGGGCGAGAGGTAGCGCCACAGCCGGGGGCGTTGCGGGGTCTCGACGCTGACGTACTGGCCCGCGCGGTACGGGATCGGCTCGCCGGTCTGGACGGTGATGATCGCGAGGTCCCAGCCGAGGCGCTCGTGGCCGACCACCCGGCCGAGCCACGACGCCGGCCCGCGCTCGGCCTGGGCCGCGGTGCGCATCGCGGTGGACACCGCGGAAAAGGCATCGACCCACGCGTCGCGCACGGTGGGAGTCCAGGCGGGGCCCGCGGTGGTGGCGATCGCGGTGATCAACGCTTCGCCGACCGCATCGTAGTGCTGGGCGACGACGCCGAACTTGCGGTGGTCGCGCCCGAGCTGCTCCAGGAAGGGCACGAGCTCATCTGGCTGGTCGACCATCTGCACGACGTGCACGAGCGCGCGCATGAGGCGGCTGCGCTGCACCTCCATGTTGACCGGGAACAGGTCCCGGGTCTCCGGTGCGATCCGGAACAGGGTGGCGTAGAAGAGTCGCCCCATCTCCTCGACCTGCGGCTCGACCTCCGTCCAGCTGTCCCTGATGAGCTGTGTCAGGCCGTGCTCTTCACCGCGGGGCTCACCGATGCTGGACAGATCAGCAGTGAGCAACTGTTCAGCGGTCATGAAGGCCGGCTTCTTCCTGCTCGTCGGAACGGGGAGCACGGGACCGGGGTCCTCGGGGCGCCAGCTTATCGCGCTGAACGGTCTTCGGTGACTCTTCAGCGCTCGGATGGCACGGTGGAGCGGTGGCTCCCCGAACCCAACCTCTCGCCCAGACCCGCCCGACGACCGTCCAACGCACCGTGGAGGTGGCGTCGCCGTCCGTCGAGTGCGATCCGGTGCCAGGTTCGGCGGGTGAGCATGCCCTCCAGTGCGCTCATGGCACGGAAGCGCGCGCTCACCGCTTCTACGCCGAGCAGGTCAGAGATCGTTTGCTGCCGACCATGGTGGCGTTCGTCCAGCGGATGGAGATGGTGTTCGTGGCCTCGGCGGATGCGCGCGGTGAGTGCGACGCGTCGCTGCGCGCCGGGCCTCCCGGGTTCATCCGCGTCCTCGACGCCCGCACGCTCGCGTACCCGGAGTACCGCGGCAACGGCGTGCACGCGAGCCTCGGCAACATCTCGGAGAACGCGCACGTCGGCCTGCTGATGGTCGACTTCGTGGAGGACCTCATCGGGCTGCACGTCAACGGCACGGCCCGGATCGTGGAGGCGGCGGAGTTCGCCGCGGCGTTCCCGCAGGTGCCGACGGACTCCGAACACGGACGGCGGGCGGAGCGGTGGGTCGTCGTCGAGGTCGAGGAGGCCTACATCCACTGCCGCAAGCACATCCCGCGCATGGCGCGCGTGTCCGAGAAGCGGGAGTGGGGCACCGACGACCCGGGCCGCAAGGGTGGCGACTACTTCCGGGCGAAGGAGACGCCGCGGTGGCGGCCACGCCCGCACGCCGGGCGCAGACGTTTCCCGAGCACCACCCACCTCGGCGGAGGCAGCTCGCGGGTCCTGCGGTCCCGCTGACCGGCGGAGTGGACGCGGTTTCACGTGGAACCGGAGGCCGCGCCCGCCCGCCCGGTCAGAACCGGCGTAGCTTTCGCAGCGCCCCGACGACCAGCGCCAGCACCGCGAGCAGGCCGAGTACGAGCCACACGAGCCCCGCGAACACGCCGAAGCCGGTGACGGCCACCGCGAGGAAGAGGAGCGCGCACGCGGCCAGCCCGAGGTAGGTGACGCGCAGCGGTCCGTCCCTGCGCATGGCCGCCAGCACCGCCGGCCGGGTGCCGGTGGGCAGGTCGTGCACCGTCCACCAGGTCAGCAGCCCGATCGCCAGCAGGGAGACGGCGGCGGCGATCCGGGCCGGCCAGGTCGCCTCGTCGACCTGGCCGGCCGAGGCCGCCACACAGGCGATCGTCGCCGGGATGAACAGCATCCGCAGCCGCCACGACAGCTTCCAGAGCACGAAGGCGATGGTCCGCAGCACGATCGGCATCGTGGGGTCGAGCGACCCGGCCTCGACGAGGCCGCGCAGCCCCTTCGCGGGATGACCGGTGTTGATGTCGAGCACGGCGAGGTCGTGGCGGGCGAGGGCGTTCTGCGGGTCCAGCCGCAACGCCTCCTCGTAGGCCCGGCGGGCGGTCTGCCGGTCGCGGATGTCGTCGGCGATGTCGGCGACCAGGAGATGCGCGGCCGAGGACTCCGGATCGAGCGCGACCGCGTGCCGCGCGGCGTCGTAGGCCTCGCGCTTGCGGCCCGCGACGGAGAGCACCCGCGCGCAGGTCCGGGCGATCTTGGGATCCTCCGGACGCAATGAGCCTGCCGTGAACGCGGCCCGCACGGCATCGTCGTGCCGGTTCAGCCCGGAGAGCAGCGAGGCCCGGATCTGGTGGTGGCGGGCCTCCTGGGGCTCGAAGGCGATCGCCGCCTCGGCCGCCACGAGCCCCTCCGCCTGCCGGTCGGCGAGATCCAGCACCCACGCCAGCTCGCTCAGCAGCCCGGCGTCGTGCGGAGCGGCGGCCAGCGCCTCGCGCAACGTCCGCTCGGCGTCGTCGAGCCGGCCGAGCAGGCGCAGGTTCTCGGCGCGCTGCAGCGCGGCATCGCTCACAGCTTCTTGTTCTTCCGCAGGTACGCCGACAGGTCGTCGTACTCGCCGTCGGTGTTGGCGAACGCCACCACGTTGCGGGCGGTGGCGAACCACGGCCCGGTGCTCGGGCGGATCTCCCTGACGGCCGCCTCGAGGTCGTTCGTCGTGAGCGCGTGCAACCGGCCGTCCCGCATCGACAGCGCGAGGGCGCGCTCGGCCGCGGTGGTGCAGATGTGTGCGAGGTCGGCGCCGGAGAAGTGCTCCGTGAGCTTGACGATGCGTTCGAGGTTCACTTCCGACACCGGCCGCTCCCGCAGGTGGTAGCGCAGGATGGAGGCACGGGCGGGAGCGTCGGGCGGGAGCACGAGCACCATGCGGTCGAACCGGCCGGGCCTGCGCAGCGCGCTGTCGATGTCCCACGGGTGGTTGGTGGCGCCGAGGACGAACACGCCGTCGTTGTCGGAGGTGACCGAGTCCAACTCGGAGAGCATCTGGTTGACGGTGTTGCGCATGCTCGTCGAGTGCGCGAGGTGCGACCGCTTCTGGCCGAGCGCGTCCAGCTCGTCGAAGAACAGCACGCAGGGGGCGCGGCGGCGGGCCTCGGCGAAGATCTGGGCGAGGTTGCGCTCGCTCTGCCCGGTGTACATGTCGAGGACGTCGGAGATGCCGACGCTGAAGAAGCTCGCCCCGAGCTCGCCCGCCACCGCCCGTGCGATGAACGTCTTGCCGCATCCGGGCGGGCCGTAGAGCAGGAGGCCGCCGGAGAGGCTCTTGCCGAACGCCTTGGCGAGCTGCGGGTTGCGCATCGGACCGAGGAAGGAGAGCTCGAGGCGCTCCTTGACCTGCTCCATGCCGCCGACGTCGGCGAGCCGGACGCCCGGCTGCTCGATGTCCTCGACCACCGGCGAGGGCGCGTCGTCCTCGGCGGGAACGGGTTCCGCGATGCCGGCCACGTCGTCCTCGGCCCGGGTCCAGTCGTAGCCGCGCAACCGCTGCGGCTCGGGCCGCGGTGGGGCCGGCGGCGGTGTGACGGGCGGCGGCGTGACGGGCGGTGGCGCGGCCGGTGGGGCCATCGTGGTGGTGAGACGCTGCAGCAGCGCGAGGGCCTCGGCGTTGCCCGGGTCGCGGGCGAGCGCCTGGCTGCAGTGCTGCAGGGCGTCGGCGGGCCGGCCGCGCTCGGCGAGGAGCCCGGCCACGTGCAGCCGCAGCGGGACGTCGTCGGGAGCGGCGTCGACCGCGGTGAGCAGACTGGTGAGGAGCACGTCATCAGGCATCGGTCGGAGTATCGCTTGCGGGCCGACGCCGTCTTGCGGGGGAGGCGCGCGGGGAGCGCGGGACGAGCGACCGAGCACCGGCGGAGCAAGACGGCGTCGCCGAAGGCCCGCAAGCCCGCCGGAGCGAAGCGGAGGCAATCGGGCGCCGAAGATTGGCCCTTGAGCGGAACACACTCAACTTTCCTGACGTTGTTCCTCTCGACGGGCACGATGGTGCCCGGACGACCACGTGCAGGAGGAACCGAGGGGATGGACTTCAACCCCACCACCAAGACGCAGCAGGCCATCTCGGCCGCGGCGCAGGCGGCGGCCCTCGCCGGCAACCCGGACGTGGGGCCTGTGCACCTGCTCGGCGCGCTGCTGGCCCAGACCGACGGTATCGCCGCGCCGCTGCTCGCCGCGGTCGGTGCCGACGCGGCGGCCGTGCGCAGCGAGCTCACCCAGCTCGGCAACCGGCTGCCCTCC
The DNA here is from genome assembly GCF_007994075.1 of Pseudonocardia hierapolitana. Taxonomy (NCBI): domain Bacteria; kingdom Bacillati; phylum Actinomycetota; class Actinomycetes; order Pseudonocardiales; family Pseudonocardiaceae; genus Pseudonocardia; species Pseudonocardia hierapolitana. The sequence goes on from NZ_VIWU01000001.1 coordinate 3,729,506, forward strand.
GCCTCGGGCTCCACGGTCAGCGCGCCGCAGCTGTCCCGCGAGGCGCTCGCCGCGATCAACACCGCCCAGCAGCTCGCCACCGAGATGGGCGACGAGTACGTCTCCACCGAGCACCTGCTCGTCGGTCTCGCGTCCGCGCGCAGCCAGGTGGCGGATCTGCTGCGCCGCCACGGCGCCACACCCGACGCCCTCCGGGAGGCCTTCACCAAGGTCCGCGGGTCGAGCCGGGTCACGAGCCCCGACCCGGAGGGCACCTACCAGGCCCTGGAGAAGTACGGCGTCGACCTCACCGAGCGGGCGCGCAAGGGCGAGCTCGACCCGGTGATCGGGCGCGACACCGAGATCCGCCGCGTCGTGCAGGTGCTCTCGCGGCGCACCAAGAACAACCCGGTGCTGATCGGCGAGCCGGGTGTCGGCAAGACCGCCATCGTCGAGGGCCTCGCCCAGCGGATCGTGGCGGGCGACGTCCCGGAGTCGCTGCGCGGCAAGCGGGTGGTCGCGCTCGACCTGGGCGCGATGGTCGCGGGCGCGAAGTACCGCGGTGAGTTCGAGGAGCGGCTGAAGGCCGTGCTCAAGGAGATCACCGACAGCGCGGGGCAGGTCATCACGTTCATCGACGAGCTGCACACGATCGTCGGCGCAGGCGCCACCGGTGAGGGCGCGATGGACGCCGGCAACATGATCAAGCCGATGCTCGCCCGCGGCGAGCTGCGGATGGTCGGTGCCACCACGCTCGACGAGTACCGCCAGCGCATCGAGAAGGACCCGGCGCTGGAGCGCCGGTTCCAGCAGGTGCTGGTCGGCGAGCCGTCGGTCGAGGACACCGTCGGCATCCTGCGCGGGCTCAAGGAGCGCTACGAGGTGCACCACGGTGTCCGCATCACCGACGCCGCGCTCGTGGCCGCCGCCACGCTGTCCGACCGCTACATCACCGCCCGGTTCCTGCCGGACAAGGCGATCGACCTCGTCGACGAGGCGGCGTCGCGGCTGCGGATGGAGATCGACTCCAGGCCCGTCGAGATCGACACCGTCGAGCGCGCCGTGCGCCGGCTGGAGATCGAGGAGATGGCCCTGGAGAAGGAGTCCGACCCCGCGTCCGTCGAGCGGCTGGCCGCGCTGCGGGCCGAGCTGGCCGAGCAGCGGGAGAAGCTGTCCGCGCTCACCGCGCGGTGGCAGAACGAGAAGCAGGCCATCGAGTCGGTGCGCGAGCTGAAGGAGCAGCTGGAAGGGCTGCGCGGCGAGTCGGAGCGCGCCGAGCGCGACGGTGACCTGGGCAAGGCCGCCGAGCTGCGGTACGGCCGGATCCCGGCGCTGGAGAAGAAGCTCGCCGAGGCCACGGCGGTCACCGCGCCCGACGCCGACGTGATGCTGAAGGAGGAGGTCGGCCCCGACGACGTCGCCGACGTCGTGTCCGCGTGGACCGGCATCCCCGCCGGGCGGCTGCTCGAGGGCGAGACCGCCAAGCTGCTGCGCATGGAGGACGAGCTCGGCAGGCGCGTGGTCGGCCAGACCGAGGCCGTCCGCGCGGTGTCCGACGCCGTGCGGCGCGCCCGCGCCGGGATCTCCGACGAGAACCGGCCCACCGGGTCGTTCCTGTTCCTCGGCCCCACCGGCGTCGGCAAGACCGAGCTGGCCAAGGCGCTCGCGGAGTTCCTGTTCGACGACGAGCGGGCGATGATCCGCATCGACATGAGCGAGTACTCCGAGAAGCACTCGGTCGCCCGGCTGGTCGGTGCCCCGCCCGGCTACGTCGGCTACGACCAGGGCGGGCAGCTCACCGAGGCCGTGCGGAGGCGCCCGTACTCGGTGGTGCTGTTCGACGAGGTCGAGAAGGCGCACTCGGACGTCTTCGACACCTTGCTGCAGGTGCTCGACGACGGCAGGCTCACCGACGGCCAGGGCCGCACGGTCGACTTCCGCAACACGATCCTCGTACTCACCTCCAACCTGGGCTCGCAGGCCATCGCCGACCCGGGGCTCGACGACCGGGGTCGCAAGGACGCGGTGATGACGATCGTCCGCCAGCACTTCAAGCCGGAGTTCCTCAACCGGCTCGACGACGTCGTGGTCTTCCACGCGCTGTCCACGGAGGAGCTCACCGCGATCGTCGACATCCAGCTCGACCGGCTGCGCCAGCGGCTGGCGAAGCGCCGGCTCAGCCTGGAGGTCACCGACGCCGGGCGGGAGTGGCTGGCGATGAACGGCTTCGACCCGGTCTACGGGGCGCGGCCGCTGCGCAGGCTCGTCCAGTCCGCGATCGGCGACCAGCTGGCCAGAGAGCTGCTCGCGGGCGAGATCCGTGAGGGTGACGCGGTGCGGGTCGACCTCGATCCCACGGCGGAGGGAGGCACCGGCGCGCTGATCGTCGGGCGAGGGCTTCCGGCCACGATGATCTAACGCCCCCGTGGCGTTCACGGTCGTCGGGGCCTTGCGCCGCTACGCTGCTCGACCGTGGGCCTCTCGTCGACGGTGTGGTTCGTCATAGCCGTGATCGCGCTGCTGGTAGGTGCAGTCTTGCTGCTCGCCGACAGCCGTCGCGGCTCCGGGGCGAAGGACCGGAAGCGGTGGGCCGCGCTGCGCGGCTGGGAGTTCCTGGACACCGATCCGGTGCTTCCCAGCCGCTGGCGCTACGGCACCATCCACCAGGGCGGCCCGGGCGTGGCACGGAACCTGATCAGCGGTGACGTGCCCACGCCGGACGGGCCCCGGATGGCGTACGTGTTCGACCACGAGCAGGCCGGGCGGCTGACCTCGGTGCTGGTCGCGGTGCAGCTGCAGGAGCCGCTGCCGGCGGCCGTCGAGCTGCGGCTCCCGTCGGCCCCGCTGCCCGACGACGCAGGGCTGGACCTGCTGCAGCCCGTCGGCGAGCGGTACGCGTTCGTCTCCGACGCCGCCGCGGTGCGTCCGTTGCTCACGCCGCGGCTCGCCACCGCCGCGGATGCGCTGGGCGACGACGTCGAGCTGCTCTGGGGTGAGGAGTCGTGGGTGCTCGCCACGGCGCCGCTGAGCTCGAACGCCGAGCGCGTGCAGGACCTGCTCGCCGACCTCGCCGAGTTCGCCACCGCCCTGGAGCAGGGGCTCGGTGTGCGGCTCCGCAAGGAGTCCTGAGCGTCCACAAGTAGGGTCGGGGTCGTGCCCACCGCATTGATCACCGGGGCGACGTCGGGGATCGGTGCCGCCTTCGCGAGCAGACTCGCCCGGGACGGCCGTGACCTCGTGCTCGTCGCCCGCGACGGCGAGCGGCTGGAGGCGGCCGCCGCCCGGCACCGCGAGCGCGGGGTGTCCGTGCAGGTGCTGGCGGCCGACCTCACGACCGTCGAGGGGCGGGAGCGGGTCGCGGAGCGGCTGGCCGATCCGGATGCCCCGGTCGACCTGCTGGTCAACAACGCGGGCGCCACGCAGCCGCATCGCTTTCTGGCGGCCGACCCGGCCGCGTTGCTCCGCCAGCACGACCTCAACGTCACCGCCGTGCTGCAGCTGACGCGGGCCGCCGTGCCGGGGATGGTCCAGCGGGGGCGTGGTGCCGTGGTGAACGTGTCGAGCATGCTCGGATTCGTCACCGGCAGCCGCTCGACCTACACGGCCGAGAAGGCGTGGGTCACCGTCTTCACCGAGGGCATCGCGGCGACGCTCGCCGGCAGTGGGGTGCGCGCGCTCGTGCTGTGCCCCGGATTCGTCCGCACCGAGTTCCACGAGCGTGCCGGACTGGAGGTGGGCGCACGCCGCGGGCTCATGTGGCTGGACGCGGAGCGCGTCGTCGAGGAGTGTCTCGCCGACCTGGCGAGGGGGAAGGTGGTTTCCGTGCCGAGCCCGCAGTACAAGGTGCTCGCCGCCCTGATCGATCTGTTGCCGCGGCCGGTGCTGCGGCGGTTGATCGCCGCCGGCGAGCGGCGGGGTGAACGCAGCGAGGGCGAGCGATGAGCGCGGACAGCGAGCGCGAGGAGCTGGCGGCGCTGGTCCGCGAGCTGGGCGTGGTGCACGGGCGGGTCACGCTGTCCTCGGGCGCCGAGGCCGACTACTACATCGATCTGCGCCGCGTCACGCTCGAGCACCGGGCCGCCCCGCTCGTCGGGCGGCTGCTGCGGGTGCTCACGGCCGACTGGGAGTACTCCTCCGTCGGCGGCCTCACCCTCGGCGCCGACCCGGTGGCCGACGCCGTGCTGCACGCCGCGGCCGCCGAGCGCGCCATCGCGCCCGAGACCCCTCCGGTGGACGCGTTCGTCGTCCGCAAGAACACCAAGCAGCACGGGATGCAGCGGCTCATCGAGGGGCCGGACATCGCGGGCCGCACCGTGCTCGTCGTGGAGGACACCTCGACGACCGGCGCGTCGGTGCTCACGGCGGTCCACGCGGTTCGGGAGGCCGGAGCCGAGGTCGCCGGTGTCGCGACCGTGGTGGATCGCGACACCGGCGCCCGTGAAGCCATCGAGGCCGAGGGGGTGCGCTACCGCGCGCTGCTCGGCCTGGCCGACATCGGCCTCGCCTAGCGGGGCACTAGCTACTGGACGGTGATCCGGACTACGTCGAATGCCGGGGTCTGGTTCGCCCGCTGCATCATCGGGACGCGGTGGGACCCGTCACCGGCCCACACGGCGCACTGGGCGGTGCCGGCCGGTAGGCCGCTCACCGTGATGTTCACGGTGTCCGGGGCCTCACCGCCGCCGTTGTCCTGGGTGGCCAGGAAGAACTCCGGGGCCGGTGCCGCGTCGGGCGCCTCATCAGTGCTCTCGAGCATGCGGCAGGCCGTGTGGAAGTGGCCGCGCTGGATGCCGTCCTCGTTCAGGAACGAGCTCTCCCGGTAGTAGCCGCCGGCGGCGGCGCCGAGGAAGCGGTCGCGGATGAGGTTGCGGGTGCTCACCGAGATCGTGAACTCCTGGTCGGCGCCGACGGTCTGCGGCGCGTCCGTGATGAGCAGCGACGGGCTGTTGTCCTCATCCGCGACCTCCCCGAAGGAGGTCGAGACGCAGGCCGGCGCCACCTCGAACCCGGTGTGCGGTTCCAGCCGGCTGTTGGTGCAGTCCGTGCCGAGGACGTCGAGCTCGTCGTCGTCTTGTTTCTCGTCCTTCTCGTCCTTCTCGTCTTTCCCGTCCTCACCGTCGGCGGGAGGCGGCTTCTCCTCTTCATCGCGGCCGTTCCCCGGGTCGTTCTCGTCGCCCCGTGCGTCGTCCCCGTCGGTCTGACCGTCGTTCTGCTCGCCCTGCGCCGGGTCCCCGTCCTCCGAGGCATTTCCCTCATCGGCGGGTTCATCCTCGCCATCGGACTCGCCGGACTGCTCCTCGTCGGCTCCGCCCTCCGCGGCGGCGCCGTCCTCGTCGTCGATCGGCTCAGCGGCGTCGACACCACCAACCTCCACGGTGGTAGTGCCGGTGTCGCCGCTGTCGGCCAAGGCGGTTCCGCACGCGGTGGGTAGGAGCGTCACCACAACGGCGGCGGCGTAGAGAGCGATCTTGCGAGTGGTCGAGGGATGCCGGGCGGTGCTGTTCGGGGACATGGGTCCTCAGTTCGGGGTCCGGGACGCGGCGGCCGGCGGGGAAGCACGGCCGCCGCGCTCCGATGCGGTCTTCTGCTACTGAACCGTGATGCGGACGGCGTCGAATGCCGGTGTCTGGTTCGCCCGCTGCATCATCGGGGTGCGGTGAGAACCGTCGCCGGCCCACGACGCGCACTGGACGGTGCCCGCGGTGTCTATGCCGGGCACCGTGATCTCCACCGTGTCCGGAGCCGCACCGCCACCGTTGTCCTGCGTGGCGACGAAGAACTCCGGGGCCGGTGCCGCGTCGGGCGCCTCAGCGGTGCTATCGAGCACCCGGCACGCCGTGTGGAAGTGACCACGCTGGAGGCCCTCCTCGTTCAGGAAAGAGCTCTCCAGGTAGTAGCCGCCGGCGGCGGCGCCGAGGAAGCGGTCGCGGACGAGGTTGCGGGTGCTCACCGCGATCGTGAAGTCCTCGCCGACGGCCACGGTCTGCGGGGCCTCCGTGATGAGCAGCGACGGGCTGTTCTCCTCCGCCGCGACCTCACCGAAGGAGGTGGAGACGCAGGCCGGTGCCACCTCGAACCCGGTGTGCGGTTCCAGCTGGCTGTTGGTGCAGTCCGTGCCGAGGACGTCGAGCCCGTTGTTGCCTTCGTTGCCGCCTTCGTTGGCGGGGGGCGGCGGCTCCACTCCGCCGTCGGGCTTGCCGGGTCGGCCTCCGGCCTGGCCGCCCTCATTACCGCGACCGTCGCCGATGTCCCGGCCGCCTCGGCCATCGCCTCGGCCATCGTTGTTCCGGCCGTCGTTCCGACCGCGCTGCTGGGCCGCCTCACCTTCCTCGGGTGGCGGTTCCTCCGCAACGGCGCCGGCCGGCTCCTCGCCCTGTTGGGCGCCTTGCTCTGCGGCGCCTTCCTCCGCGGGGGCGTCGTTCGCAGCGGCGTCGCCCTCGTCAGGGATCGGCTCAGCTGCCGATACACCACCGACCTCCACGACTTCAGGAGCGCTGTCGTCGGCGTAGGCGGCGCCACAAGCGGTGGGTAACACTGTCACTACGAGAGCGGCGGCGCAGAGACCGATCTTCCGCCGGGTAGAGAAATGTCGGGCTGTACTGCTCGGGGACATGGGTCCTCCGTTCGGGGATCGGGGACAGGCACACCGGCGGATGGGCCGCCGGTGCTGCGGCGCGGAGAGCGGGGAGCTAGCGCCGCGTCGAGTGCCGTGCTCGCCGGGAGCGCGGCATCCGGTGGGAACCGGACGTGGAGGCGGATCGGTGTGAGCCGGTGTCGCTGACGGCTCGCTGGGAGCCGGTGTCGGTGACCGATCGGTATGAGCCGGAGTCGTCGACGGACCGGTGGGAGCCGGAGTCGGTCGCGGCCCGCTGGGGCCCGGTGTCGACCAGCGCGGTGGTGCTGCGGGTCCTCCTGACCGCGGCGTGTCCGCCGGAGTCCGGGGACAGCCGGTAGGCGCCGGTGTCCGAGACCGTGGCCACGGGGACGTCGCTGATCACGGGGATCGGGCCGGTGTCGTCGATGCCCATGCCGCGCGGTGCCGGAATCGCGGCCACCGCGGTGAGCTCCGGGAGGCGCGTGGCGGGATGCGAGATCGGAGGCTGGGGGACGGTGACGCGCTGACGGCGGCTGGGGGCCGTCCGGTTGCGCAGGCCCCAGAAGAGGGCGATCGCGGCGAGCAGCGCGGCGATGAACACGAGGAACGGCACGAGCAGGTCGCTCATCTCGGTGCCGCCGCCGAGCAGGCCGGGGCCGTGGTGGGGCAGCGCCGAGTAGTCGACCAGCCCGGTGCTCTCCAGGTACTGGTGATGGCGAGTGACGAACTCGTTGCCCGTTTCGGCGAACGTTCGGATGAGGTCGTTCTGGGTGCTGCTGCGCACCTCGGAGATCACCGGGAGGATCTGCCCGTGGGCCTCGCGCACGATCTGCACGAACGTGCGGTCGTAGTCCGAGCCGGTCTTCGACGAGATCTCGGACATCCACGCCATCTGCTGGGCGTTGGGCCCGCTGGGCAGCGGAACGCCGAGCTGGTCGGCGACCTTGCGCACCTCCTCGTCGAGCTGGGCGTGTTCCTCGGCGAGCTTGCGGCCGACCTCGCGTACCTCGCCGCGGGTGGCCATCTGCTCGGCCTGCTGGCCGGTGGGACCTTCCCACAGCCCGGCGAGCCGGACCCTGACGAGCAGGTCCCGATCGGCGGGCCCGAGCGGGCCCCACTGCGTCTGCGTCCAACCGCTCGTGCCGGGTGCCCCGGTGGCCCAGGACTGGTACACCGAGGCCGAGACGGCGAGCAGCACCGTGATGACGACGGCACCGCGGAGTATTCGGGGGATCCGGCGGAGCATGGGGGCCTTCCTCTTGGGGAGCGAGGGGGGAGCTGGGGGAGCGCTCGCTCAAGCCATGTCGAACTGTTCGGTGTAGATGCGGTCGGGAGCGGCGCCGAGGAGGTCCAGGGCGCCGAGGGCGTCGGTGACGAGGGCCGGCGGACCGCAGATGAAGTAGTCCACCTCCGCCGGGGGCGGGGTTCCGCCGAGCACCGCCGAGAGCAGCTCGGCGTTGACGTCCCCGGTGGGACCCGACCAGCCCTCCACGGGCCGGCGCAGCACCTCGGTGACCTCGAGGTCGACGATGCGCCGCAGCTGCGCGAGCTCCGCCCGGAACAGCAGGTCCTCCGGGGCGCTCGCGACGACGATGAGTCGGTACGGGCGCGGGTCGCACCGATGGGCGGCGGTACGCAGCATGCTCATCATCGGGGTGATGCCGACGCCGCCGGCGATCATGACGAAGCCTGCCGACGTCTCGACGTCGTTGGTGAAGGCACCGTGCGGCCCGTCCACCCACACGGTGGCGCCGATGGGGAGGCGGCGCAGCGCGCGGGTGAAGTCGCCCGTGTGGCGGATCGTGAACTCGGTGGCGTCGGAGTGGGCGCTCGACGCGATGGTGAAGGGGTGTTCCTCGGCCATCGCGGAGCGGCCCAGGCGGATCCAGGCGAACTGGCCGGGGGCGAACGCCCATGTCGTCGCGGGCCCGCCGGACCGGCTGCACGGTTCGAGCACCAGCGTGCTCACCGTGGGGTTCTCGCGGCGGATGTCGCGGACGACGAACTCGGTGGACGGGTCGAACAGCCGGCGCCATACCCAGCGGTGCCCGAAGACCACCGCGAGCAGCAGGACGAGGAGCACGAACATCGGGCCGATCGTGGCGTCGCGCACCAGCTGGTCGAGCAGCCAGACGTGCAGCGCCGCGGCGACGAGCGCGGTGGCCGCGAGCGTGACGTGCGACCACTTCCACAGCTCGTAGGACAGCCGGGCCTGGTTCCGCATCACGGTCAGGCCGGCCAGTGCGACGAGCGCCAGCGTCGAGACGGTGGCCGCCTTCGCCCGGCCGGGGGCCGAGGTGAGGTCGAGCAGGGTGACGTTGGCCGGGTCGGCCGCCACCACGCAGGCGAGGTGGGCGAACACGAGCGCCGCGGTGACCACCCCGAGGAATCGGTGCAGGTCGATCACCGACTCGATGCCGAAGGCGCGGTTGAGCGAGCGCAAGCGTGACGGCAGCACGGCGGCGGACACGAGTGCCGACAGCGCGAGAAGACCGGTGAGCACCGAGAGCCGGTGCCAGAGCCCACCGGACGACGACAGCGCGAGGTAGGCGAGCGCCGGGACGCCGATGACGGCCCCGAGTCCGCTCAACCACGACACGCGCAGTAGCCGCTGCTCCATGGCCGGTGACCGTAAGAGGTGGCGCGGCATCGTGGTTGCGAAGCTGAGAGTGCAGTGGGCCGGAAGCGGTTGCCGGCGCGACGAATGGCGTCGGATTGCACCGTTTGCCGTAATGGTTGGACCGAACGCGACGTAACGCCTTCAGGCAGTGACCGCTCATCCTTGCGATTCGGACGGATCACGCCATTCGTCGACGGCCCTGTACCGCAGGGGGACGTCACTGCGTGCGAGCGGCGCCGGCGCGTCGCCGGACGGGTCGACGACCGGGCGACCCGTGATCATTCCGAGACGAAAAGCGCCGCAACCGTTCGGCGCATTCCCAGGCCGGAGGCTCGCCGCGTACCCCGAGATCACCGCCAGGTCACGGCAGGGGACGCCACGGCTCGCCGTCCCGATGCCCGGCTCGGCCCCTGCTGGTCGTCCTGGCGACGGCGCTCCCGCCGTCGGTGGCGCCCCGAATACGACTTCGGGAGACCGGCAAACCCCATGCCTTCCTCGATGCCGGCGCGTTCATGAACATGTTCTCAGGTGCCGGCATCGTCGAGATCGAGTCGCTGTTCCGGAAGCGCGTTGCGCTACGGCGCTCGCGTTTCCCGCCCGCCGACCCGCGAGCCGACCGACACCGGTATCGCTGCCTCGGCGGCTCCCTGACGCATCGCCGGGAACCCCTCCCCGGGTCCGTGACGATCCTGCGCGACGTGGAGAGCGCCTTCGGGAACGCGGCGGCCTGCTCGTCGGGGGTCGTTACCGGCTGCACGAGCAGCTCGGCGGTGACGATCGTTCCCAGGTGTGGCGGGCCACCGACGAGGTGCGGGGCCGGATCGTCGCGTACGTCGAAGCGGTGTCGGTCTACGTCTACGACCAGCGCGCGGGCGCCGATACGTGCGGTGCGGCGACGGCGGTCGCCGGTGCCGCGGTGGCGAAGCTCCCCGCGCCGAGCTGAGGCGGGCGTCCGGCAGGCATCATCGCCGCATGGATGTGGAGGCCGACGTGGCCGGGCCCAGCGAGTGGGCGGTTGCGGGCCAGGTGGGTGTGGGGCCGTGGCCGGGTGGACCCGCGGCGTGGCCGCGCGACGAACGGTACGACCCCGAGCTGCTCGAGCACGGCGACTCGCGCAACGTGGTGGACGCGTACCGCTACTGGCGCCGCGACGCGGTGGCCGCCGACCTGGTGCGCCGCGCCCACCCGTTCCACGTCGCCATCGAGAACTTCGGCCACGACCACAACATCGGCACCGTGGTGCGCACGGCCAACGCGTTCGCCGCGGCGGGCGTGCACATCGTCGGCCGCAGGCGGTGGAACCGGCGCGGCGCGATGGTGACCGACCGCTATCTGCGGGTGCATCACCACGACGACGTGGCAGGCCTCGAGGAGTTCGCCCGCGCGCACGGCCTCACCTTGGTGGCGGTGGACAACACCCCCGGAGCTGCGCGGATCGAGACCGCCCGCCTGCCGCGGGAGTGCATGCTGCTCTTCGGCCAGGAAGGCCCCGGGGTGACCGATGAGGCCCACGCCGCGGCCGCGCTGACCGTCTCCATCGCCCAGTTCGGCTCCACCCGGTCGATCAACGCGGGCGTGGCCGCCGGCATCGCGATGCACGCTTGGATCCGGCAGCACGCCGACCTCGAGGCCGCGTGGTAGTGGGACAGCGCGGCCACGCGCCCCACATGGGCCGGGAGGCCTGCGAGGACCGTGTCGAGCGCGCGGTGCCGCCATCGCCCGCGTTCAGGCGTCAGACCGGCGCGAGCTCGTCGGCCGGCACAACCAGTAGCGCGCTGACCGGCGGACCGCCCGGTGCGCGGTAGAGGTCGTTGGCGGCGAAGAGCCAGTCGGCCGACTCGGGGAACGTGAGCAGGTGGACGTCGCCGCAGCGCAGCCGGACCCGCTCGCCGGGCGCGAGGCCGCGGCCGAGGCGGACCAGCTCGCCCAGGTCGTTCAGCACCCTGGCCGCGACGCCGGGAGCGGTGGCGAAGAGTATGAGCTCGGGGTGGCCGAAGCCGGACAGACCGACCGTGTAGACGTACGACGGGCCGTCCTCGTCGCCGGGCATGGGCTGCAGCGCCCAGCCGTGGCGACGGATCGTGTCGCGTTGCCAGGCGTCGTACTGGTCGGCCTGGTGGGTGGATGCGATGTGCTCCATGTGTCGAACATACATTCGATCCCCGACAAATCCAGTGAGGCTCGCGCGCCGGGATTTGTACGCTCGGCCCGTGCCGACCCACCGCCAGACGCTCGTCTTCGACGCCGACGACACCCTGTGGGAGAACAACGTCCTGTTCGAGCGGGTCATCGACGCGTACCTCGACTGGCTCGCCCACCCCACCCTCGACCGCGCCGCCACGCGCGCCGTGCTCGACGAGGTCGAGCGCGCCAACGTCGTCGTGCACGGGTACGGCACCGCGAGCTTCCTGCGCAGCCTGCACGACTGCTTCGAGCGGCTCAGCGAGCGACCCGTCGGCCCCGCAGAGGCGCGGGAGATCGAGGAGCTGGCGGCGGCTCTCGTGTTCGACGAGGTCGAGCTCGTGCCAGGGGTCGCGGACACCCTCGCCGAGCTCGGTCGCCGCCACGAGCTCCTGCTGCTGACGAAGGGCGATCCGGCCGAGCAGCAGCGCAAGATCGACGCCTCGACCCTCGCGCACCACTTCGCGAGCGTGCACATCGTGGCCGAGAAGCACGCCGGCACCTACCGGTCGCTCGTCGCCGAGCAGGGCCTCGTGCCGGGCGCGACCTGGATGATCGGCAACTCCCCCCGCTCGGACATCCTCCCGGCCCGCGCGGCGGGCCTGAACGCCGTCTTCATCCCGAACCAGCACACGTGGGTGCTCGAGCACGACGAGCTCGACCCCACGGACCGGGGGGTGCTGCACCTCGAGCACTTCCGAGCGCTGACGGAGCACTTCTAGCCCGGAGGGTTTGTCATGGCCGTTGATCCGCAGAAGGACCCGGCCGTCTCGGTCGTCTTCATCTGCCACGACGGGCGGGGCCGGGTGCTGCTCGCCCGGCGCGGTGCAGGCGCGCGGGACGAGCCGGGTACGTGGGACACCGGCGCGGGAGCACTGGAGCACGGCGAGTCGTTCGCCGATGCCGTCAGGCGCGAGGTGCGAGAGGAGTACACGGCCGACGCGCTGGACGTCGAGACGATCGGTGTCCGGAACGTCCTGCGCGACGGATCGCACTGGGTGGCCGTCGTCAACGCCGTGCACGTGGACCCGGCAGCGGTCGCCATCGGGGAACCGCACAAGTTCGACGAGCTGGGCTGGTTCGGCCTCGGCGAGCTGCCGGTGCCACTGCACTCGCAGCTGGCCGAGACGATCGCCCTCTTCCGCGTCTGGTCGGGAGCCTGACGCTCAGGCGCGCACCTTCGCGTACTCCGCCACCCGTTCCATTACGGCGGCGTCGACCTTGCTCGGGTGCCCGGCGTCGAACGGGGGCTGCGGGTCGTACTCGATGAACACCTGCGCGGCCTTCGCCGCCACGTCGTCGACGAGCAGCTCGACGAGCCGGATGGCCATGTCGATGCCGGAGGACACGCCCGCGGCGGTGATGATCCGCCGGTCGAGGTGCTCCACCACCCGTTCCTGGACGGGCTCGGCACCGAACCGGCGCAGGTGCTCGTAGGCGCTCCAGTGCGTCGTGGCGGTGAGCCCGTCGAGCAGGCCGGCCGCTGCGAGGGCGATCGAGCCGCTGCAGACCGACGTCGTGTACCGGGTGCCGGGGTGTACGGCGCGCAGCCACTCGAGGTACGGCCCGCCTGCGAGCAGGTCGCCGGTGCCGACCCCGCCGGGCACGACCACCACGTCCGGGGCGGGCACGTCGGCGAAGGTGGCGTCGACCGTGATGCCGAGGAACCCGTTGTCGGCGCGGACCTCGCCGCGCCGCTCGCCGGTGAACACGACGTCCAGCTCCGGAACGCGCTGCAGCACCTCGTAGGGCCCGATGGCGTCGAGTGCGGTGACGCGGGGGAACAGGGCGATCGCGACCTGCATGGGAATCCTCTCTAGTGGACCGCGAAGCGGCGGCGGTAGTGGTCGGGTGCGACGCCGAGGCGGCGCAGGAAGGCGCGGCGCATCGTCTCGGCGGAACCGAAGCCGGCGCGGGCGGCGGCCACCGTGACGAGCACCGGCTCGGTCTCCAGCAGGCGGCGGGCGGTGTCGACGCGCACCTGCTCGACGTAGTCCCCGGGCGGGCAGCCGAGCGCACGGGTGAACTCCCGGCTGAAGTGCCGCTCGCTCATCCCCACCCGGGAGGCGAGCACCGATACGCGCAGGTCGGCGGTCGGGTCGCCGTGGATGAGGTCCTGGGCCTCGCGGACGCCCGGCCGGCGCGCCGGCGGCGTCCACACCGGGCCGGCGAACTGGCTCTGCCCGCCGGGCCTGCGCAGGAACACCACGAGGTGGCGGGCCACGTGTTGGGCGACCTCGGCACCGTGGTCGGCTTCCACGAGCGCGAGCGCGAGGTCGATGCCCGCGGTGACGCCCGCTGACGTCCAGATCCGGCCCTGCCGCAGGTAGATCGCGTCGGGGCGGACGTCGACGGACGGGTGGGCGCGGGCGAGGTCGAGCGCGTAGTGCCAGTGGGTGGTGGCGCACAGCCCGTCCAGCAGACCGGCGGCGGCGAGTGCGAAGGATCCGGTGCACACGGACACGACCCGCTCGGCGCGGCCGGCCGCACGGCGCAGCCAGTCGACGAACGGGTCGGCGCCGGACATACCGGTTGCGGTCTCGCCGCCGGGCACGAGCAGGGTGCCGATCGGTCCCGACTCGGGCAACGGGACGTCGGCCACCAGCTGCAGGCCGCTGAGCCCGCGGACCGGGCCCGGCCGCTCCGCCGCCAGCGTCACGCGGTAGCCGGAGCCGCGTCCACGGTGCTCCAGCAGCTGTCCGGCACCGGCCAGCACCTCGTGGGGCCCCGCCACGTCGAGCGGCTGAACCCCGTCGAACAGCGGGATCAGGACCTCGTGGACGGGCACGAACCCAGCGTCACCCGGCCCGATCTTGGCGTCAACGACGCGGATCCCTCGGTTTCGGACATCGGGCAGACTGGCCAGATGGCTGCGGCGGACGTCGACTGGAGGGAGCGGGCGGGCATCGCCGAGCGCGCTGTCGTCCGCCGGCATCTGCGCCGCATCGGTGGCGTGCTGCCGGGCACCCGGATCGGTCGGGTCCGCTGGCCGCGCCGGGCGCCCGCCGCGCTCGCGCCGTGGCACTACTGGTGGCAGGCGCACCTGCTCGACTGCCTGATCGACGCGCAGCTGCGCGCACCGAACCGGTCGCGGCCCAAGGCGATCGCGGCGTTCGCCCGCAGCGTGCGGCTGCGCAACGGCGGGTCGTGGCTGAACCGCTACTACGACGACATCGCCTGGCTCGGTCTCGCGCTGCAACGCGGGGGCACCCTGGTCGGGCGGTCCGGCCATTCGGCGCTGCCGAGGATCATGATCCGGTTGCACGACGGCTGGACCGAAGGCGGTGGCGGCGGGATCTGGTGGCGCCGCGACGACGACTTCAAGGCGGCTCCCGCCAACGGCCCGGCGGCCATCCTGCTGGCGCGCGACGGGCAGTCCGCATTCGCCGCCGCCATCACCGACTGGATGGCCGAGACGCTGGTCGATCCCGACTCCGGGCTGGTCCGCGACGGCGTGCGGATCGCGGCCGACGGCACTGTGCGCGCCGTCGAGCCGTACATCTACACCTACAACCAGGGCGTCTACCTGGGGGCGTGCGTGGAGCTCGCCGCCCGCGACGGCCACCAGCGCTGGACCGACCGGGCGCTCGCCCTCGTCGACGCGGTACGGCGGCGGCTCGCCGGGCCGGACGGCGTGCTGCCCGGTTCGGGCGGGGGCGATGGCGGCCTCTTCGCCGGCATCACGGCCCGCTACCTCGCCGACGCGGCCCTGCGCGTCCCCGAGCTGGCAGTCGCCACGCGCGAGCTGGTGTTCGCCAACGCCGAGGCGGTCTGGAAGGGCCGGGCCGAGATCGGGGGTGGGCCGGTGTTCTCGGCCGAGTGGCGTGACCCCGCGCCGGAGCCGCGGCCCGGGCTGCCGGAGGCCGACCTGTCCGTGCAGCTGTCCGGCTGGATGCTCCTGGAGGCCGCCGCACGCCTGCAGGAGGCCTGAGGCCGTCGCGACGATCCACGACGCGCGTGCACGGAGAGCGCGACTCGCGGGAGGTCAGGCGGCGTCGCGCAGGTCCTCGGGCCCGTCCTCGGGGTGGGGGGCGGCCTCGTCGACCGGCTTGCGCACGTCCTGCAGGTACCGGTAGAGCCCGTAGCCGCTGCCGACGACGAAGAAGCCGACGGCGAGGATCGTGGCCACCTCCTTGAGCCACGGGAGCGTGTCGAGCAGACCGGCGCCGTAGTACCCGAGCATGATCAGGGTGGGCACCCACAGGAGCGCGCCGACGGCGTTGGCCACGATGTAGCGGCGGTTGTCCATCCGGGCGGCGCCGGCGATCATCGGCGCGAGGGTGCGCACCCACGGCAGCCAGCGGGCCACCACGATGGCCCAGAAACCCCAGCGCTCGAAGAACGCGGCGGCGCGTTCGAGGTTGGCGCGGTTGAGGATGCGGCCCTCGCGGCGGGCGAGCATGCGGGTGCCCGCGTAGCGGCCCACGAGGTAGCCCACCTGGTTGCCCCCGACGGCGACGGCCGCGGCCACGAACCCGAGCGTCCACGCGGTGGCCTCATGGGAGCCGTGGGCGAGCACCACCCCGGCTGCCAGCAGGAGCGAGTCGCCGGGCAGGAACATCCCGATGATGAAGGCGCACTCGAGGAAGACGAAGGTGAGGACGATCGCCCACACCGTGATCGGGCCCGCCTGGTCGAGCGGGCCGGCGAGGGCGAGCTGCGGCAGGGCGACGGTCACGGGACTCCAGACTAGGCGGCTTCCCGGACGGTCGTCGGCGCTCGGCCGTGCGTTACGCCGCCTGCCTGCCCGGCTTGCGCCGCGCGCGCAGCAATTCGACGACGATCGGCAGCACCGAGAGCGCGACGATGAGGATCAGCATCAGCTCGATGTTCGCGCGCACGAACGCGAACTGGCCCAGCCAGAAGCCGAGGACGGTGACGCCCGCGGCCCACACGACGCCGCCGATCACGGAGTAGGTGAAGTAGCGGCGCGCGTCCATCCGGCCGACACCCGCCATGACCGTGATGAAGGTGCGCACGATCGGCACGAACCGCGCGAGCACGATGGCGCGGTTGCCGTACTTGTCGAAGAAGCCCTGTGTCTTCACGACGTGCTCGGGCTTGAACAAGCGGGACTGCGGCTTGTCGAAGATCGCCGGCCCCGCCTTGTACCCCACCCAGTAACCGGTGGCGTTGCCGATGACGGCGGCGGCCACCAGGATCGTGCACACCAGCCACAGCGGTGCGTCGATCGCGCCCTGCGCGACGAAGAGTCCCGCGGTGAACAGCAGCGAGTCACCTGGCAGGAAGAAGCCGAGAAGCAGGCCGCACTCGGCGAAGATGATCAGGGCGAGCCCGACGAGCGCCCATGGCCCGAGCCACGAGATGATCGTGTCGGGCTGCAGCCACTCCGGGCCGAGTGCGAGCGTCACGACAAGAGACGGTACCGGTCACCCCAGCGGGGGCAGCACGCCTGGGGCCAGCAGGGACATCAGGCCGAGCATCGTGCCCAGCGCGGCACCGCCGAGCAGGGCGAGCAGGAGTGCGGTTGCGGTGCTCGTGCCGGCCCGCCCGGAGACGTGGCGCGCCGGGCGCGTGGCGCCCCGGCCGCCGGCGCCGGTGGCCCTTGCCTGCAGCGCTTCGGCGAGCCGACGCTCGGACTCGTCGGTCGCGGTCACAGGCCTATCGTGCCGTAAAAGGGCGCGTCCGGCCGATCTGGGTCGACGGGCCCGGCGATCCGGGCCGCTCCCGGACGCTCTGTCGAGCCCCGGGATTGACGAGGCGGAGGAGGCCACCGTGGCGGCCGTCCGCGCACACGTCGGCGACCTCCGCCCTACGCGGTAGGCGGATCGAGCGTCCCGGCCACCGCTGCAGCGGCGCGGATGGTGGCGTTCTCGTGGGACGTGCACCAGACCAGGCACAGGTCCAACGGTGGGAGGTCGTTGATCGGGACGTACGTCAGATCGTCACGGTTCACCACCTCGGACAGCGAACGCACGGTGGGGTGCACGAACGAGCCCTTCGAGACATGGGCGACGTACTCGGCCATCGTGCTGATCGTGGTCTCCACCCGCACCCGCGGGATGGGGGTTCCGTCGACGTTCATGGGCGGGAGGATCGTGTCGAGGACTTGTGGTGGTGCGAAGTTGGTCATCAGCGTCCAGTGGTCGACCTCCAACGCCGATATCGACCGGCGCCCGGCGAGCGGGTGGTCGGCGGTCATCACGGCCACCCGCTCCTGCCGGTCGATCGCAGGACCTTCGGTGAGGTCGCCGCCCGCCGCCCCGGTCCGCCACATCAGGAGGACGTCGATCTCACCGGTCCGCAGATCGTCGTACGGCCGTGCGAAGGTGACTTCCCGGTGGATCACGGAAACGTCGGGGTGCCGGCGCTCGAACGCCCGCACGAAGTCGGCGAGCGCCCTGCCTGCCGTCGTCGGGGTGAAACCGATCCGGATCTCCCCGGCGAGCCGCCGGCCGGCGTCCCGTACGCACTGACCGGCGGCGAGCAGCTGCTCGTAGGCCGTGCCGACCTCGTCGCGGAATCGCATGCCCAGTGGTGTCAGCCGAACCCGGCGGCTCGTCCGGTCGAACAGCATCCCGCCGAGCTCGCGTTCCAGCGCGGCCAGCCGCTGTGAGACCCGTGGTTGGGAGATGTGCAGCCGGCTCGCGGTGCGTCCGAAGTGCAGCTCCTCGCCGAGCACCAGCGCGATGCGTATCTGATCGAGGTCCATGACCACCCCGGATCGATTCGTGCGACGAATCGATCGTAGCGAAGTCCGCCGTTGATCGGATCGAAGCGGCACCGAACCATCGACGCATGGATGCCGCGATGCCGACGAGTGTCCGGTTGGCCGAACCGGCCGGCAGGTGGGTGCTGGCCGTCACCGCGCTCGGCTCCGGGTTGGTGCTGCTGGAGACGACCGTGGTGAACGTGGCCCTGCCCGCGCTCGAGCGCGGCCTGGACGCGTCCCTGGCCGAGTTGCAGTGGACGGTCAACGCGTTCACCTTGGTCCTGTCCGCGTTGATCCTCTTGGGCGGTGGGCTCGGTGACCGCTTCGGCAGGCGGCGGGTCTACCTGGTCGGTGTGGTGTGGTTCGCGGCCGCGTCGCTGCTGTGCGGTCTCGCGCCCAGCGCGGCCTGGCTGATCGCGGGGCGGGTGTTGCAGGGCATCGGCGGAGCGCTGATCGTCCCGGGGTCCCTTGCTCTGATCCAGGCCTCGTTCCATCCGGACGATCGGGCGCGAGCAGTGGGCTGGTGGTCGGGGTTGAGCGGGATGGCAGGCGCTGCCGGCCCGCTGGTCGGCGGCGCGCTGGTGGACGCGGCGGGCTGGCGGTGGGTGTTCCTCGTCAACCTCCCGATCGCGGTCGTGATCGCGGTGCTCCTGGCCCGCCACGTGCCCGAAAGCCGGGACGACCGCCCCGCTCACCGCTTCGACGTGGCGGGAGCGCTGCTGGCGGCGGTGGGACTCGGTGGCGTGACCTATGCACTGATCCAGCCCTCCAGCGGCGGTTGGATCGCCGCAGCGGTGGGTCTGGTCGCCTTCGCGGGCTTCGTGCGGGTCGAGCGCCGCAGCCAGGCCCCGATGCTGCCGCTGGGACTGTTCGCGTCACGACGGTTCAGCGCCGCCAATCTCGCCAGCTTCTTCCTGTACGGCGCGCTGGCCGGGTTCATCTTCTTCCTGCCGATCCAGTTGCAGCTCACCGTCGGCTACGCCCCGCTGGCGACCGGGCTGGCGCTGCTCCCGCTCACCGTGCTGACGTTGGCGCTGTCGGCGAGGGCCGGTGCGCTCACCGCCCGCATCGGTCCGCACGTCCCGCTGGCGGCCGGCTCGCTGTGTTGTGCCGTGGCGCTGCTGCTCGCAACCCGGATCGGCACCCAGTCGTCCTATCCGGCCGAGGTGCTCCCTGTCGTCGTCCTCACCGGCATCGGCATCCCGCTGATCACCCCACCCATCACCACCACCGTGCTCAGCGCCGTTCCCGACGCGCGCGCGGGTATCGCCAGCGCGGTCAACAACGGGGTGGCCAGAGCCGCCGGTCTGATCGTGGTCGCCGCGCTCCCGCTGCTGGCCGGGCTGCCGCAGGACGCCGCCGACGACCCGGCCGCCCTCGACCGGGGATTCGACGCCGCCATGCTGATCTGCGCGGGCATGTTCCTGCTGGGCGGCCTTGTGGCATGGCTCGGAGTTCCACGCCGGGCTTCCGCCGCGCCCGCCCCGGCCTCCCCGTACCACTGGACGGCGAGCTGCCCGCAGCTCGAGCCCGCTGCAGAGAGGCCCGCCCGCTGACCGGCAGACGCGCCCTCGTCAGGTACGCGAACCCATGACCCGGGCGACGGCGTCGAGGGCCCGGCTGGCCGTGGACTTGACCGTGCCGCGGCTGATGCCGGTGGCGTCGGCGATCTCGGCCTCGGTCAGGCCTCCGTAGTACCGCAGTACCAGCACCTCGCGCTGCCGGGGCGGCAGCGTGGAGAGCGCGTCGACCACCGCCTGGTGCTCGGCGGAGAGCATCGCGAGGGACTCGGCCGAGCGGGCGTTCACCTGGTGCGGGGGCACGTAGTCGCGCGCGGTGCGCCTGCGGCGCAGCACCGAGCGCGACCCGTTCACGACCGCGGTGCGCAGGTAGCCGACGGCCGCGGCCTCGTCGCGCAGCCCCGACCAGTGCCGGTGCAACCCGGCGAACGCCTCCTGCACGACGTCCTCGGCCGTGCTCGGGTCGTCGACGAGCAGCACGGCGAGGCGCACCATCCGCATGCGGTGGTCGCGGTACAGGTCGGAGATCGTGAGGGGGGCGCCCGGCGCGTGGGCGTGCTCGGGCCGCGCGTCGAGGCGTCGCAGTCGCGACAGCGTGGCCTCGACGGCATTTCCCCCGCCATCCCCCAGCACCCCACCAAGACTAGTGGGCGCCGCCGCCGGGGACGGCGAGCGGGCCGTGCGGGATACTGATGCAAGCCGCGAGTCGAGGAGGTCAGCCGTGCCGATCGCCACCCCCGAGATCTACAACGAGATGCTGGACAAGGCCAAGAGCGGTGAGTTCGCCTACCCGGCCATCAACGTCACGAGCTCGGAGACGCTGAACGCCGCGCTGCGTGGCTTCGCCGAGGCGGAGAGCGACGGCATCGTGCAGTTCTCCACCGGCGGGGCGGAGTTCGCCTCCGGCGGCAAGGTCAAGGACATGGTCACGGGCGCCGTGGCGCTCGCCGAGTTCGCGCACGTGGTGGCCGAGAAATACCCGGTCAACATCGCGCTGCACACCGACCACTGCCCCAAGGACAAGCTCGACACCTACGTCCGCCCGCTGATCGCGATCAGCCGGGAGCGGGTCGACCGGGGCGAGAACCCGCTGTTCCAGTCGCACATGTGGGACGGCTCCGCCACCGAGCTGCACGAGAACCTGCGGATCGCCGCCGAGCTGCTCGACAGCGCGGTCAAGGCGAAGATCATCCTCGAGGTGGAGATCGGCGTCGTGGGCGGTGAGGAGGACGGCGTCGCCAACGACATCAACGAGAAGCTCTACACCGCGCCCGGCGACTACGAGGCCACGGTGGAGGCGCTCGGCGGCGGGGAGAAGGGTCGCTACCTGCTCGCGGCCACGTTCGGCAACGTCCACGGCGTCTACAAGCCGGGCAACGTCAAGCTCCGCCCGGAGATCCTCAAGCAGGGCCAGGAGGTCGCCACCGCCAAGCTGGGGCTGGCGGAGGGCTCGAAGCCGCTCGACCTGGTCTTCCACGGCGGGTCCGGCTCGCTGCTCGAGGAGATCCACGAGGCCGTGAGCTACGGCGTCGTGAAGATGAACATCGACACCGACACCCAGTACGCGTTCACGCGCCCGATCGCCGCGCACATGTTCACCAACTACGACGGCGTGCTCAAGATCGACGGCGAGGTGGGCAACAAGAAGGTCTACGACCCGCGCTCGTACATGAAGGCCGCCGAGGCCGGGATGGCCGCGCGGGTGACGCACGCCTGCGAGAACCTCAAGTCGACGGGCACCACGCTGCGATGAGCGAGCGTCAGCGAGCGAATCATCGGCAGAGCGTCAGCGAGGCCGCACGATGAGTCTTCAGGGGAACCTGCTCGGGCCGGAGCCGACGCTGCTGCCGGTCGACCCGGCCGCCGCCGAGCTGGACCGGGGCACCGACGCCGCGCAGGTCGCGGCGGCACACCCGACGTCGAGCCTCGCATGGGCGGTGCTCGCCGAAGGCGCGCTCGCCGCCGGGGAGACGATCACCGGGTACGCCTACGCCCGCACCGGCTACCACCGGGGGCTCGACCAGCTGCGCCGCTCGGGGTGGAAGGGGTTCGGCCCGGTGCCGTGGTCGCACGAGCCGAACCGGGGCTTCCTGCGGGCACTGGCCGCCCTCCACAAGGCCGCCGCGGCGATCGGGGAGACCGACGAGGCGGAACGCTGCCGTGTCTTCCTCTCCGACTCCGACCCCGAGGCGGCGGCCGCGCTCGGCCTCGGCTGACCGAAGTGGTGCCCACGGCCCGGCTGGGCACCCGGCTCGCGGCCGGAAGCCGCAGGCTGCAGCTGTCCGCCCTGCCGATCGCGCAGTGCGCCGTCGCCGCGGGCGGCGCGTGGTTCGTCGCGAACGACCTGGTCGGGCACGCCCGCCCGTTCTTCGCGCCGATCGCCGCGGTGATCAGCCTCGGGGTCTCGCTGGGCAGCCGCCTGCGCCGGGTGGCCGAGCTGGTCGTCGGGGTGAGCCTCGGCGTGCTCGTCGGTGACCTGCTGATCTCCGTGATCGGCAGCGGCACGTGGCAGATCACGCTCGTGGTCGCGCTCGCCATGGCCGTGGCAGTGTTCACCGACGGGGCCACCCTGCTCGTCGCCCAAGCGGGCGCGTCCGCCGTGCTCGTGGCCACCCTCCTGCCACCGGGCGACGCCGGTGGCTTCGACCGCTGCATCGACGCCTTGATCGGCGGAACCGTCGGTCTCCTCGTGGCCGCCGTGCTGCCGTCGGACCCGGTGGGCCCGGTCCGCCGCGAGTCGCGGGCCCTGCTCGACGAGCTCGCCGCCGTGCTCGTCGAGACCGCGGAGGCGCTGCGGAAGCGCGACGCCGAGGGCGCGTCCGCCGCGCTGGCGAGGGCCAGGGCCAGCCAGCCGCTCATCGACGAGTTGCGCGGCGCGCTGCGGGGCGGCCACGAGGTCACCCGGGTCTCCCCGCTGCTGCGCCGTCGCCGCCGGGAGCTCGCCCGGTTCGCGGAGCTCGCCGAGCGCGCCGACTACGCCATGCGCAACGCCCGCGTGCTCGTGCGCCGCACCTACACCGCGCTCTGCGACGACGAGCCCGCCGCGCCCGAGCTCGCCGACGTCCTGAACGAGCTGGCCAATGCCGTCCGGACGCTCACCGCGCAGCTGGGACGCGACGGAGACCGGGAGCAGGCCCGCGAACCCGTGATCGACGTCGTGCGGCACGTGCGGGCCATCGCCGGCACGTTCACGCCCGGCCCGTCGGAGGTCGTGATCGTGGCGCAGGCGCGCTCGATCGCCCTGGACCTGCTGCAGGCCACCGGGCTGCCCCGGCAGGAGGCCCTCGCGGCGATGCGCGGCGACCAGGACGAGGACTGACGCGCCCGTTCCATGCGGCCGTCCGGGTGGTCCTTCGGGCGGTTGTTCCCGGTCGGGAACCCAGCGGACCCGATCGACGTTCCTCGCCCGTGCATCTGCTCGTGCGCTGGTTGCTCGCCCCGCTCGCCAGGTTCATCTACCGCCCGGTGGTGCACGGCGCGGAGTGGGTGCCGCGGAAGGGCGCGGTGATCCTCGCGTCCAACCACCGCGCCGCCGTCGACACCGCGGTGATCGCGTTGACGGCCGGGCGGCCGGTGTCCTTCCTGGGCAAGGCGGAGTACTTCGTCCGCAGTGGCCTGCGCGGCCGCGCGCTGGCGTCGTTCCTGTCGGCGCTGGGGTACGTACCCGTCGACCGCGCGAACGCCAAGGCGGGGCTGGCGGCCCTGCACGCGGCGCGCGAGGTGCTCGACGGAGGCGGTGCGTTCGCGATCTACCCCGAGGGCACGCGGTCGCTCGACGGCCGGTTGCACCGCGGGCACACCGGTGTGGCCAGCCTCGCGCTCGCCACCGGCGCACCGGTCGTGCCGGTCGGGCTGATCGGCACCGAGCGGGTGCAGCCGGTGGGCAAGCGGTTCCCCCGGCCGTACCGGGTGGTCGTCCGGTTCGGGCAGCCGCTCGACTTCAGCCGGTACGAGGGCCTGGAGGGCTCCAACGCCATCCGCCGCGCCGTCACCGACGAGGTGATGGACGCGATCGCACGGCTGTCGCACCAGGAGTACGTCGACACCTACCACGAACGTCCGGCGGCCTAGCGCCCCTGTGATCGCGCGCTCTATGGTCGGCGGCCGGCGCGGCACCTGCCGCGAACCGTTCATCACATGTAGCGGTTGAGGGGCGCCGCGACCGTGCTCTTGGTTGTCGGTGGGCCTGCTGGCGGCGCCGCGCAGTGTGCGGGGCCGCCCCTCCCAGGTCAAGGGCGCTGCGCGTCGCTCCGCGAGCCGCTCCGCGGCCCCTTGACCTGCGAGCCTCTGCGACCCCTCGGGCAAGCCTTGCGGGCAGGCCGGGGCCTGCCCGGTGGGTGCGCGGCGCCGCCAGCAGGCGGTGCCACGGGCACATGATGGCGATCTCCGCGGCCGGCGCGAAGGGGCGTGTGAGCGGCGGTGATCACTCCGAGCTGGACGCCACAGCCCCGGCGAGGACCCTGACGCGCGTCTCGCCGCGATCATGGCGGCCGCTGCCGGTGTTGTCGTCCTCGCCCGCGCCATGATCGCCGGTTCGGTGCGCTCACGGCCACTCGGACAGCCGTGGGTGCGCCGAATCGCTGATCACCGGCCCGTTCTGGCCTCATGATCGGTGTTCCGGCGCATCCACGGCGACAGACGGCCGCAGAGGCACCGACGCGTCGATCATGCCCGTCGGACCGGCCTTCGGTGGCGCCGCGCACCCAACGGGCAGGCCCCGGCCTGCCCACGTAAGACTGCCCGGAGGGGCCGCAGAGGCTCTGAGGGGCCCCGCACACTGCGCGGCGCCACCGAAGGCCCTGGTCAGGCGCGCCACCGAAGGCCCTGGCACGCGCGCGACAACCGGCGAACGCGCCGAGGCCGTCGTGCTAGGCCCGCCTGGAGATCGCCAGGTACCCGGCGAACGCGAGCCCGGCGCCGATGAACCAGCTGAACGCGGCGGCGTCGGCGGAGCCGAGGAACACCACGAGCATGGCGACGGTCGCGCCCACCGCTGTGGCGCCGATCGCCACCGGGTTGTAACCGCCCCGGTAGTGGTAGGTGCCGTCCGGGCGCATCGTGTACAGGTCGTCGACCACCACGTGTCGCTTCTTCACCAGGTAGTAGTCGGCGATGAGCACGCCGTAGAGCGGGCCGATGAAGGCGCCGAGCGTGTCGAGCGTGTAGTGGATGACCTCGGGGCTGGAGTAGAGGTTCCACGGTGTGATCAGCACCGAGCCGACGGCGGCGATCATCCCGCCGGCGCGCCAGCTGATCCGCTGCGGCGCGACGTTGGAGAAGTCGAAGGCGGGCGAGACGAAGTTCGCGACGATGTTGATCCCGATCGTCGCGATCATGAACGTCAGCGCGCCGAGCACCACGGCGTAGGTGTTGTCCAGCCGCGCCACCGTCTCGACCGGGTCGGTGATCAGCTCGCCGAAGACGGGCAGGGTGGCCGCCGTGGTGATGACCGTGAGCAGTGCGAAAGCCAGGAAGTTCACGGGGAGCCCGAGGAAGTTGCCCCGTTTGACGGCGGCGAACGCGCGCCCGTAGCGGGCGAAGTCGCCGTAGTTGAGCATCGGCCCGGAGAAGTAGGACACGACGAGCGCGATCGCCGTGAGCATCACCGGCACCGAGGCCCACCCGGTGATGCTGACCTCCACCAGGTTCAGGTCGATCGCATCCCAGCCCGCCTCGATCACGAGGTAGCCGGCGAGCAGGAACATCACCACGTAGACCGCGGGGCCACAGAAGTCGATGAACTTGCGGATGGCCTCCATCCCGTTCCAGAACACCGCGGCCTGCAGCACCCACATCGCGAGGAACGCACCCCAGCCGAGCAGCGAGAGGCCGGCGAACCCGTACGCCTCGGCGTCGGCATAGGGCGCGACGTACGGCCACAGCTTCAGCGCGACGACCACGAGTGACGCCGACGCGAGGTAGGTCTGGATCCCGTACCAGGCCACGGCGATGAGGCCGCGGATGATCGCCGGGATGTTCGCGCCGAGCACGCCGAACGCCACCCGGGAGATCACCGGGTACGGGGTGCCGGTGGCCTGGCTCGGCCGCGCCACCAGGTTGCACAGCAGGTAGACGATCGAGATCCCGATCAGCAGCGCGACGAGGACCTGCCAGGCGGCGAGCCCGAGCGCGAACAGGCTGCCCGCCGTGACGTAGCCGCCGACGCTGTGCACGTCGGACATCCAGAACGCGAAGAAGTTGTACGAGCCCCAGCGCTGCTCCCGCAGCGGCGCCAGGTCCTCGTTCGTGAGGCGGGGGTCGTAGTGGGGACGGCCCGGAGAATCGGGCTCAGTCGCGTCGGAGTGGGTGAGGGAATCGGTCATCACGCCTCCCGCAGCAGTCCGGATACGATCCCGCTCGGGACGGTAAGCGACATCCCGGCGCGTCAGTGGGTCTCGCCCGATGATTCACGCCGTATTGCGCTGAAGGAAACAAATCTCAACTTATAATTCGCGGCGCGACCTGGAAATCGCGCAGCAACCCGGTGTACGGCTTGGCAGGCGGACGGGCGAACTCACCGCGGTCGCCGGTGCGCAGACCCAGCGCCACCAGCGTCTCCACGGTCCGGGTGGCGGCCGCCACCCCGTCCACCACGGGCACGCCGATCTCCGCGCTGATCTCCGCGCACAGCTCCGCCATGCCCGCGCAGCCCAGCACCACGGCGTCCGAGCCGTCCTCGGTGACGGCCCGCCTGCACTCGGCGAGCACCACCTCCCGCGCGCCGGGCTCCTCGAGGGCGAGCACGCCGATCTCGCACGCCCGTACACGGCGGCAGAAGCGGGCGAGCCCGTAGTGGGCGGCGAGGTCCTCGGCGCGTCCCCGGGTGCGGTCGAGGGTGGTGACCACGCTGAACCCGCGCCCCAGGTAGGCGGCGGTGCGCATCGCGGCCTCGGCGATCCCGACCACCGGTCCGCGGGCCAGCTCGCGCGCGGCGTCGAGCCCGGGGTCGCCGAAGCAGGCGATCACGTAGCCGTCGGCGGATCCGTCCGCCTCGGCGCGGGCGATCTCGGCGAGCATGCCGGGCACGGCGAGCGCCTCGTCGTAGTGGCTCTCGATCGAGGCGGGCCCCATCGCAGGCGTCACGGCGGTGACGGTGGTGCCCGGGCTCGCAGCGGCCGCGGCACAGGCTCCGATCGAGTCGGTCATCGCGGCGGTGGTGTTCGGGTTGATCACGAGGATCCGCGGGGACGCCATGAGCGCAACCTAGGCCGTGTTCAGGAGGTCCGGGTCGATGGGCTTCGTGATCCAGGCGGCCGCTGGCAAGGCGGAGGTTCGAGCCGTCGTACTGGAATACCCGGTCGGGCCGACAACGCAGCCAGCGGCCGCCTGGGCGCGAAGACCGCGATCCGGACCTCCTGAACGCGGCCTATGGCCGCACGCCGTCGGCTGTGCCCGACACCGTCCGGCGCAGGTGCTCGTGGTGGGCCGCGGCCCGCTCCCGCAGCGTCTCCGCGTCGCCTGCCACGAACGCCGCCAGCATCTGCTCGTGCTCGGCGTGCAGGGCGCGCCGCTCCGCGAGCGGCACCTGCGCCATCGGCTGGTACGGCTCGGTGAGGTTCCACGCCGACTCCAGCATCGCCTGCAACCGGTGCATCCCAGCCGGGGCGACGAGCGCGAGGTGGAACCGGCGGCTCTCGCGGTTGTAGCGCCGCACGTCGCCGTCCTCGATGGCGGCGGCGAGCGCGTGGTGGGCCTCCCGGGCACCGGCGTGGTCCGCGCCGTCCGCCTGCGCGACGGCCGCCGCCAGTGCGGCCTGCTCCAGCACGCCGCGCACCACGTACAGCTCGTCGAGCTCGGCCGGGGTCAGGCACGCCACGGTGTAGCCGCCGCGCCGCCGGTGTTCCACCAGGCCCTCGCCGACCAGCGTCTTCAAGGCCTCGCGCACCGGGATCACGCTGACCTCGAACAGCGCCGCCACCTCGTCGCAGGGGATCGCGAGGCCGGGAGGGGCGTCGCCGGCGAGGATCACGCGGCGCAGCTCGTCGAGCACCGCCTCCGGCGCGCCGGTGCGGCGCGACCGCGACAGCTCCGCCACGAACGTGGAGACGTCGTCCGGCAGGCGGCGCCGGGGCCCGTGACCGGTCATCGCCTCACCGTACGGCCGGCTGGTCGCCGACCACGCCCGCCGACCAGCCGGGGTGGGCGGCAACGGCATCGGC
Organism: Pseudonocardia hierapolitana; assembly: GCF_007994075.1. Classification (NCBI taxonomy): domain Bacteria; kingdom Bacillati; phylum Actinomycetota; class Actinomycetes; order Pseudonocardiales; family Pseudonocardiaceae; genus Pseudonocardia; species Pseudonocardia hierapolitana. The sequence goes on from NZ_VIWU01000001.1 coordinate 3,757,233, forward strand.
GAGCGCGCGCTGCGCGGAGACCGCGTCGCTGCCGACGGCCGTGGCCAGGCTGCCCCGGCCGGGCAGCGGGCTGAGCGACCACCAGCCCCCGGCCACCGCCTCAGCAGGGTCCTCCCCCCACACGAGCACCTCGGTGCCCAGCACCCGCCGGCCCGCCAGGTGCGCGGGTGAGGCCTGGAGCGCGGCGTCGCCCAGCTCCTGCTCCTGCACGAGCAGCGGCCGGGCCCCGTCCCGCACGCGGACGAGCCCGCGGAACCGGCCGGACGCCTCGCCGCTGCGGCCCGCCACCAGCACCTCCCGGCACCGCAGCCGCGACCCGGCGCCGAGCCCGACGTGCAGCTCGCCGTGGTGGTCGGCGCGCCGCGTGACCACGGTCGGTTCGGGGAGGAACTGCAGCCCGGCGCCGTCGGCCACCAGCAACCGGATCACGAGGCGGCTGGGCCTGCCGGTCTGCCCGGGCAGCGCCAGTGCTGCGGCCACCCCGGTGAGCACGAGGTCGGCGCCCGGCCCGACCTCGACGTCGAGGGCCACGTCGTCGCCGCCCAGCGGGCTCGTGGCCGAGCCGACCATGTGCACGGTGGCCACCGGCGAACGTGCGGCCGCGGCGCCCCGCTGGGGCAGCAGCGCCAACGGAGGCTGCGAGCGCAGCTCCCGTACGACGCTGCGCCCGTCCGGGCCGAGCTCGACGACGACGCGTGCCCTCCCTCGCACTAGACCGGGGTGCTGACGGTCGCCACCTGGGCGAGGACCCACTCGGCGACCTCCGTGGCGGCCGGGTCGGCCACCAGCGACTGCGCGATCACGGGCAGCTCGCCGCGCATGCGGTGCGCGTCCGAGGTCATGACGTCCAGGTCGGCGCCGACGAGCGGGGCGAGATCGATCTTGTTGATCACGAGCAGGTCGGCGGTGGTGACCCCCGGCCCGCCCTTGCGCGGCACCTTGTCCCCGCCTGCCACGTCCACCACGAAGATCTGCCGGTCCACCAGCCCGCGGCTGAACACCGCGGTGAGGTTGTCGCCGCCGCTCTCGACCAGCACCAGGTCGAGGTCGCCGAACCGCTCCTCGAGCAGCTCGATCGCGTCGAGGTTGGCGGTGATGTCGTCGCGGATCGCGGTGTGCGGGCAGCAGCCGGTCTGCACGGCCTCGATCCGCTCGGGCGCGAGCACCGCGTTGCGACGCAGGAAGTCGGCGTCCTCGGTGGTGTAGATGTCGTTGGTCACGACGGCGAGGTTCAGCCGCTCGCCCAGCGCGCGGGCCAGGGCCGCCACCAGCGCGGTCTTGCCGCTGCCGACGGGCCCGCCGATGCCGATCCGCACCGCGCGACCGCGCGGCTCCAGCGGTTCGTGCCGGTCGGGCTCCGACTCTGTCGGGTCGAGACTGATCAGGTGATCGTGGCCATGACCATGACTAGTGCTCATGTTCGCTCCGCACGCTCCGCTCAGCTGACAAAGAGACGCACCTGCTCCCGGTGTTGACGAACGTGGGCCTGGGCCATGAGGTCGAGCACCGGCGCGCCGGGCGCAGGCAGCCGGTCGGCAGGCCGGGACGCGGCCGCCTCGGCGACGACCGCGTCGAGCGCGGGCCGCAGCGCGACCACCGCGGCGTTGACGGCGAACGGGTCCAGGCCGAGCAGCCGCACGGCGGCCGACGCCGGCCCGCTCAGGGCGAGGTAGGCGGCACACTGCGCGGCCTCTGCCGGGCTCCCGCCGTCGATTCCGATCACGGCCCCGACCAGCAGCGGATGGTGCGGCCGGGCCGCTGCGGCCACGAGCGTGTCCAGCACCGGCGACGGCCATGCCACGCGTGCCGCGCGCAGGGCGGCCCGGCCCTGGGCCCGGGACGCCTCGCGCTGGGCGGCGGCAGGCGTCCTGGCGTCCAGCTCCGCGTCGAGGACGGCGAACGGGTCCCCGGCGCCGCGGGCGGTCGCGACCGCCGCGGCGGCGAACGCGGCCGCGACCAGCCCGGCCGTCCGCAGCCGGCCGTGCAGGAACGGCGCCAGGTCGGCCACGCCCGTGACGAGCCCGCGGGCGACGGCCTCCTCCAGCCCGCCGGAGTGCACGTGGCCGCCCCCGGGGAAGCGGGCGTCGGCGAGGGTGAGGGCGGCGAGCGAGCTCATCAGAACAGGAAGTAGCGCTGCGCCATCGGCAGCTCGGACACCGGGGCCGGTTCGACCAGCTCGCCGTCGATGCGCACGGCGAACGAGTCCGGGTCGACCTTCACCTCGGGTGTGGCGGCGTTGGCGATCATGTCCGCCTTGGACACCGATCGGGTGTCGGCCACCGCGAGCGCCGGCTTGGTGAGCCGCAGGTGGTCGAGGCCGGCGTCGAGGGCGGCGGCGGCCACGAAGTTCCGGCTCGTCTCGGCCGCGACGAGCGGTGCGGCCCCGAACATCGGGCGGGGGAACACCGGCTGCGGGGTGGGGATCGACGCGTTGGCGTCGCCCATCTGCGCCCACGCGATGAACCCGCCCTTGAGCACCAGCTCGGGTCGGACGCCGAAGAACTTCGGCTCCCACAGCACGAGGTCGGCGAGCTTGCCCACCTCGACCGAGCCGATCTCGTCCGCCATGCCGTGCGCGAGCGCCGGGTTGATCGTGTACTTGGCGATGTAGCGCTGCGCCCGGACGTTGTCGGCGCGGCCGTCGCCGGGCAGCGCGCCGCGGGCGGCCTTCATGACGTGCGCCGTCTGCCATGTCCGGATGATCACCTCGCCGATCCGGCCCATGGCCTGCGAGTCCGAGCTCATCATCGAGATCGCGCCCATGTCGTGCAGGAAGTCCTCGGCCGCGATGGTGCTGGGCCGGATGCGGCTCTCGGCGAAGGCGAGGTCCTCGGGCACGCCGGCGTTGAGGTGGTGGCAGACCATGAGCATGTCGAGGTGCTCGTCGATCGTGTTCACGGTGTGCGGGCGGGTCGGGTTGGTCGACGACGGGAGCACGTTCGCCTGCGCGACCACCTCGATGATGTCCGGCGCGTGCCCGCCGCCCGCGCCCTCGGTGTGGAAGGCGTTGATCGAGCGGCCGCCGATCGCGGCGAGGGTCGAGGAGAGGAAGCCCGCCTCGTTGAGCGTGTCGGTGTGGATCGCGACCTGCACGCCGGACGCGTCGGCCACCCGCAGGCAGGCGTCGATCGCCGCCGGGGTCGTGCCCCAGTCCTCGTGCAGCTTGAACCCGCCCGCGCCGGCCCGCAGCTGCTCCCACAGCGCGTCGGCGCTGGTGGTGTTGCCCTTCCCCATCAGCAGCACGTTGATCGGGAGGTGATCGAGGGCCTGCAGCATGCGGCCGATGGCGCGCGGCCCCGGCGTCACGGTCGTGGCCTTCGTGCCCTCCGCCGGGCCGGTGCCGCCGCCCGCCAGCGTCGTGAGTCCCGCGGCGAGCGCGGTGTCGATCAGGCCCGGGGTGATGAAGTGGACGTGGCAGTCGATCCCACCCGCGGTGAGGATCCTCCCGTTCCCGGCGATCACCTCGGTGGACGGGCCGATGACCAGCGCATCGTCGACGCCGTCCATCGTGTCGGGGTTGCCTGCCTTGCCGATGCCGACGATCCGGCCGTCGCGAATGCCGACGTCGGCCTTGACCACGCCCCAGTGGTCGAGCACGACCGCTCCGGTGATCACGAGGTCCGCGGCGCCCTCTGCGCTGGTGCGCGTGGACTGGCCCATCGACTCGCGGATCACCTTGCCGCCGCCGAACAGCACCTCGTCGCCGGACGCGCGACCGCGGCTGCGGTCCTCGGTGACCTCGATCAGCAGGTTGGTGTCGGCCAGCCGGATGCGGTCACCGGCCGTGGGCCCGAACAGGTCGATGTAGCGGCTGCGTTCGATGGACGTCACGGTGTGGGCTCCGATCCGCGCTCGTCGAGAGCGCCTGCGAACTCGGGGCGCAGGCCGGGCACCCGGCGGGCGCCGGCGAGCGGCACGAGCACGACCTCGCGCTCGACGCCCGGTTCGAACCGCACGGACGTGCCCGCGGGGATGTCGAGGTGGCGGCCCCACGCAGCGGCCCGGTCGAACTCCAGGCCGGGGTTCACCGCGGCGAAGTGGAAGTGGGAACCGACCTGCACGGGCCGGTCCGCCGCGTTGGTGACGACGACGGTGACCCGATCCCGGCCGGGGTTGAGCGGCACGGCCCCCTCCCCGGGGATGATCTCACCGGGGCCACCCGGTCCTGCTGAGCCGGCCATCAGACGATCGGGCTGTGGACGGTGACGAGCTTGGTGCCGTCCGGGAAGGTGGCCTCGACCTGCACCGAGTCGAGCATCTCGCCCACGCCGTCGAGCACGTCGTCCTTCGAGAGCACTTCTCGTCCGCTCGACATGAGCTCCCCGACCGTGCGCCCGTCTCGCGCACCCTCCAGCACGTGGTCGGTGATCAGCGCGACCGCCTCGGGGTAGTTCATCCGCAGCCCGCGTGCCTTGCGGGCCCGCGCGACGTCGGCCGCGACGTGGACGAGCAGCTTGTCGCGCTCCTGGGGGCTCAGGTGCATGGCGCCATCCTCACCGCGGTTTGTTACTCGGATGCTTCGATCATGTTTCTGCGGCGGCCTCCGTGACGGAGCGCATGCGCCTGCACCGGGCAGCCCTCACCTGATCGTGAGAGGGTGCCCGGATGAGCGAGCCAACGCAGTGGGGCCCGCCACGTTTCGATGCGGCTCCCCGACCGACAGCTCACTACCCGACCGCTCCCCATCCGACCGCTCCCCACCCGGCCGGCCACCGACCCGCCGGCCCGCCCCCGGCGGCGCAGGACAGGACGGCGTTCCTCCCCACCACGCCGATCCCGACCGTGCGGGCGGAGATCCCGCGAAGCCCGGTGCCGCGCCACCCTCCCGATGACGACTACGACGACTACTCGTCGGGGCGGCCGCGCAGGCGCGGGCAGGTCTTCGCAGGCCTGGTGCTGCTCCTGGCGCTGGCCGTGTCGGCGCTGATGTACTACCTGACCTACCAGACGCTCGCGTCGGTCCGCATCACGTCCGGCGACGGGGTCGGTGGCGTCGGCGGCCAGGTGTTGAGCCTGGGCACGGTGATGTTCGCGGCGCTCGTGGTGTTCGTGCTCGCCGTGATCGCCCTCGTGATCGCCCGCCCCAAGGCGCTCGCCGGGCTCGGCCTCGCCGCGTCGCTGCTGCTGCCGGTCGCCGCCCTCGTGATGGGCCTCTGGTACGGCGGCTCGGTGCTGCGGCAGAACGTCGAGAGCGAGATCGCGCAGGCGGGGCCCGAGGTCGCGGCCCAGGGTGCGGCCGCGGTGGCCGACGCCATCGTCCAGGAGCTGGAGAACCGCGGGATCGACGCCGGCCCGGTGCGCGATCTGATCAGGAGCGCCGTGGGGTAGCAGACGGGTAGTCCAGACCTCCCGCCAGCAGGTCGAACGCCTCCTCGAGCAGGTTCGACAGGGGCGCGTCCGGCCGGTGGACCTGCCATTCGCCCACCGCGGCCTCGAGCGCGCACAGCACGATCGTCGCCACCAGCTGCGGCCGTCCGTCGCGGGCCGGGTCGACGCCCATCCGCATCGCGAGCAGGCGCGCCATCTCGCCGCTGCGGAGCGCTCCCCGGTGCAGCGATGCCGCCCGCACGGTCGGGCTGCTGAGCAGCAGTGCGCGGACGCTCCGGAGGCGGATCCCGCCGTCTTCCGACCCTGCGTCCTCGTGTGCGCGCACCGTCCCGACGACGGCCCGGCGCAACGCCGTGAGCACCGACTCCGCGGGCGGGCGCGCCTCCAGCGCGCGGATCACCTCGGTGACCTGCTGGTCCAGCACCGAGACGGCGACGTCCTCCTTCGACGAGAAGTAGCGGAAGAACGTCCGCGGCGAGATGTCGATGGCCACCGCGATCTGCTCGACGGTGGTGTTCTCGACTCCCTGGCGCGCGAACAGCGCGCAGGCGGCGTCGGTCAGGGCCTCGCGCGTTCGCTGCTTCTTGCGTTCGCGCAGCCCGGATCCACTCACCGGGGCACCGTACGCCGAGCACGATCGCGACACAAAGCGCCATGTGTCACTTGCTGTCAACTGTCATACTATGACAGAATCTGGCATGCCCAAGGCCCCGCCTGCCTCGTCCCCGTTCTGGAAGTTGCACCGCCATGGCGCCCGCCTGAACCGGGTCCTCTTCCGCTGGAGCGGAGGGCGCGTCGGGGGGACCTTCCGCGGTGCACCCGTCCTGCTGCTCGACCACGTCGGCCGCAGGTCGGGCGTCCCGCGCACCAACCCCCTGATCTACCTGGACGACGCCCCGAACCTCGTCGTCGTGGGGTCGAAAGGGGGCACCGACACGCACCCGGCCTGGTTCCACAACCTCATGTCGATGCCGATGACGGAGGTCGAACTGCCGGGCGGCGTGCGTCGCCGGGTGCGGCCGCGGGTCGCGGAAGGGGAGGAACGCGAGCGGCTGTGGGGTCGGCTCGTGCAGGTCTACCGGCCCTATGCGGCCTACGCGACCTACACCGACCGGGAGATCCCGGTCGTCGTCCTCGAGCCCATGTAGGAGCGTGCTGAAGAGCCCCGACCTACTGCGCGACGCCCAGGCGGCCACCTCGCTGCGTTGTCGTCGTCGCAGATACGACCCGGTATCGGCCTCCTCCTCCGCCTTGCGATGTGGCCACCTGGACGCCGCTCGCTACGGCCGGGGCCCTTCAGCACGCTCCTAGATCGCCATCGCCGACCGCACGTCGGTGACCGAGTCGGCGCCGCCGCTGCCCTCCGCCGTCACCCGCCCCGAAGCGAGCACGTAGTAGTGGTTCGCGGCGTCGAGGGCGAAGCCGACGTGCTGCTCGACCAGCAGCACCGACAGCCCGCCGCGGCGGGTGAGCCCACGGATCGCGTCCTCGATCTCGGCCACCACGGAGGGCTGGATGCCCTCGGTGGGCTCGTCGAGGATGAGCATCCGCGGCTGGGTGATCAGCGCGCGGGCGATGGCGAGCTGCTGGCGCTGCCCGCCAGACAGCAGCCCGGCGCGCCGCCCGAGCAGGTCCTTCAGCGCCGGGAAGAGGTCGAGCGCCTCGTCGATCAGGCCCTTGCCGCGGGGCTTCGTGTCGGCGACGACCTGCAGGTTCTCCAGCGTGGTCAGCTGCCCGAACGACTGCTGGCCCTGCGGCACGTACGCGAGACCGCGTCGCACCCGCTGGTGCGGATGGGTGCCGGTGACGTCCTCGCCGTCCAGCAGGATCCGGCCCGACCGGGTGGGCAACAGCCCGACGGCCGCACGCAGCAGGGTGGTCTTGCCTGCGCCGTTGTGGCCCATCACGGCGACGACCCCGTCGGCGGGCACCCCGATCGTGACGCCGTGGATCACGGACGTGCGGCCGTAGCCGACCTCGACGTCGGTCATGGTCAGCATCTACGACACCTCTCCGAGGACCGTCTCGACCTCGGCCTGCGAGTGGTGGCCGGGTCCGAGGTAGACCTCCTGCACGCGGGGGTCGGCCTGCACCTCGCGGACGCTGCCCTCGGCGAGCACCTTCCCGGCGTGGAGCACGGTGACGGAGTTCGCGAAGGAGCGCATGAAGTCCATGTCGTGCTCCACGACCACGACGGTTCGGTCGGCGCCGATGCGCTGCAGCAGCCGGCCCGTCTCGTCCTTCTCCTCCGCGCTCATGCCCGCCACGGGCTCGTCCAGCATGAGCAAGCGGGCGTCCTGCACGAGCAGCATGCCGATCTCGAGCCACTGCTTCTGGCCGTGCGCGAGCACCCCGGCCGGGGCGTCGACCAGCTCGGTCAGCCCGACCGTTTCGAGGGCCCGCTCGACCTCCTCCGGGATGTCCCGCCTGCGCCGGACCAGCGTGAGGGGCCCGCGGCGGTGGCCGGCGGCGATGTCGAGGTTCTGCAGCACCGTGAGCTCCTCGAACACGGTGGCGGTCTGGAAGGTGCGGCCCACGCCGAGCCGGGCGATCCGGTGCACCTTGCGGCCGGTGAGCTCGTGCCCGCCGTAGCGGACCGACCCGGTGGCCGGCACGAGCCCGGAGACGGCGTCGATCAGGGTGGTCTTGCCTGCGCCGTTGGGCCCGATGAGGAACCGCAGGTCGCCCGGCAGCACCGAGAGGTCCACGCCGTCGACGGCCACGAACCCGTCGAAGCTGACGGTGAGGCCCGAGATCTCCAAGTAGTCCCTGTTCATCTGCCTCCGCTCCGCTCCGGCGGGCTTGCGGGCCCTTGATGACGCCGCCTTGCTCCTCCGGTGCTCGGTCGCTCGTTCCTCGCTCCCTGCGCGCCTCCCCCGCAAGACGGCGCCGGCCGGCAAGCGGCACTCAGCGGGTCTCCCCCACAGGGAGACGTGCGCTCGCTCATTGCGTAGCCGGAAGGGGTGCCGGGACCGGAGCCGGTCCCGCCGCACGCGCCCGCCGCCGCCACGCCAGCGACGCGAGCCCGCCGGGCAGGAAGGCGATCACCAGCATGAACAGCAGCCCCTGGGCGTAGGTCCAGCCCGACGGGAACTGCTCGGAGAGCGCGCTGCCCGCCCACGCCACCGCGATCGCGCCCAGCACCGGCCCGAACAGCGTGGTGCGTCCGCCGATGGCGACGCCGATGAGCATCCCGATGGACGGCACGATGCCGACGTCGTTGGGCGAGACGATGCCGACGATCGGCACGAACAGCGCCCCCGCGATGCCGGCCATGAACGCCGCCACCACGAACGCGACCGTCTTGACGTTCGCCGGGTCGTAGCCGAGGAACCGCACCCGCTCCTCGGCGTCGCGGCAGGCCACGAGCAGCTCGCCGAAGCGGCTCACCATGAGCTGGCGGACGAGCGCGAGCACGAGCAGCAGCACGCCTGCTGCCGTGAAGAACAGCACCAGGCGGTTCGCGGGGTCGGAGAGCGCGAACCCGAAGAAGCCGCGGAAGCCGGACAGGCCGGTGGAGCCGCCGGTACCGGTCGGATTGCCGATCAACAGGATCGCGAAGGCCGCGGCGAGGGCCTGGGACAGGATCGCGAAGTACGCCCCGCGCACCCTGCGCCGGAACGTCGCGAGGCCCAGCACGGCGGCGACGGCTGCGGGCAGCAGCAGGATCGCGAGCAGCGTGACGACCTCGGAGCGGAACGGCTCCCACCACCACGGCACGCCGTCCGACGAGATCAGCGCCATGAAGTCGGGCGTGCCGCCGGGACCGGCGTCGGCGAGCTTCAGGTGCATCGCCATCAGGTAGGCGCCCATCCCGAAGAACACGCCCTGGCCGAGGGTCAGCATCCCGCCGCGGCCCCACGCCAGCCCGATCCCGACCGCGACGATGGCGAAGCAGAGGTAGCGGCCGAGCTGGTCGAGCCGGAACGGGCTGAGCGCGAGCGGGGCCACGGCGAAGAGCAGCACGGCGGCCACGGCGAACGCGGCGGGCACCGCCCAGCGCCGGTTCATGCGAGGCTCCTGGTGCGCACGGTGAAGATCCCCTGGGGTCGGACCTGCAGGAACGCGACGATCAGCGCGAACACCAGCACCTTCGCGATCGACGCGGTGGTGGAGTACTCGATCCAGCTCTGCGCCACGCCGAGCAGGAACGCGGCGATCACCGCGCCCCTGATCTGGCCGATCCCGCCGACGACGACCACGAGGAACGCGTCGACGATGTAGGACGTACCGAGGTTGGGCGAGATCGAGCCCATCAGCGTGAGCGCCACCCCCGCGACGCCCGCGAGACCGGACCCGATGAAGAACGTCAGGCGGTCCGTGGCGCGCGTGGAGATCCCGGAGGTCTCCGCGAGGGGCCGGTTCTGCACGGTGGCGCGGATCCGCCGCCCGAGCGCGGTGTAGCGCAGCGCGGCGGCGAGCGCGACGAACGCCGCCACCGCGAGCAGCAGGATGAACAGCCGCGTGCGCGGGAACGAGAACCCGAGCAGCTCGACCGGCCCGGAGAGCCAGCCGGGCGCCGGCACGTCGACGCCCGCCGTGCCGAACACGTCCCGGGCCAGTTGCTGCAGCACCAGCGAGACCCCCCAGGTGACGAGCAGGGTGTCCAGCGGCCGGTGGTACATCCGGCGCAGCAGCGTGGCCTCGAGGACCACCCCGAGCACGCCGCCGACCGCGAACGCGATCGGCAGCGACACCACCAGTGACAGCCCGGCGGAGCCCAGCACGTTCTGCGTGACGTAGGCGGTGTAGGCGCCGGCCATGATGAACTCGCCGTGCGCCATGTTGATCACGCCCATCTGGCCGAACGTGAGGGCGAGGCCGAGCGCCGCGAGCAGCAGGATCGAGCCGCCGGACAGGCCGTTGAAGATCTGCGTGACGAGGACGTCCACGTCAGCTCGCGAGGCCGGAGGCCCACGGGTACGTCGTCAGGTACGGGTCCGGCTCGATCGGCGCGCCCGAGGACCACTCGGTGTGGATGAGGCCGTCGGCGCCGATCTTGCCGATCAGGGCGGTCTTGGCGATGTGGTGGTTCTCGCCGTTGACGGTGACGGTGCCTTCGGGGGCGTCGTAGCTCACCCCGCCGGCCGCGGCCTGCACGGCGGCGACGTCGAACGAGCCGGCCTTCTCGACCATGCCCTTCCACAGGAACAGCGACGCGTACGCCGCCTCCATCGGGTCCGACGTCACGCGGGTCGCCCCGTACTTCGCCTTGAAGGCCTCGACGAACTGCTGGTTCGTGGGCGTGTCGATCGTCTGGTAGTAGTTCCAGGCCACCGGCTGGCCGACGATGTTGTCCACGCCGATGCCGCCGACCTCCTCCTCGGCGATCGACACGCTGATCACCGGCATCGCGGCCGGCGTCAGGCCGAGGTTCTTGTACTCCTTGAAGAACGCGACGTTGGAGTCGCCGTTGAGCGTGTTGAACACCGCGCCGGCGCCGGCGTCGCGGACCTTGGCGACGATCGTGGCGAAGTCGGTGTGGCCGAGCGGTGCGTACTCCTCGCCCTTGACCTCGATGCCGTTCGCGGCCGCGTACGCCTTGATGATCTTGTTGGCGGTCTGCGGGAAGACGTAGTCGCTGCCCACGAGGAACAGGCTCGTGACGCCCTGCTCCTTCAGGTAGTCCAGCGCCGGGATGATCTGCTGGTTGGTGGTGGCGCCGGTGTAGAAGATGTTCTTCGACGACTCCAGGCCCTCGTACTGCACCGGGTAGAAGAGCAGCGAGTTGTTGCTCTCGAACACCGGCAGCATCGCCTTGCGCGACGAGGAGGTCCAGCCGCCGAACACCGCCGCTACGCAGTCGCTGCGGATCAGCTTCTGCGCCTTCTCGGCGAAGATCGTGGGCTCCGACGCGCCGTCCTCCGCGACGACCGAGAGCTGCTTGCCCAGCACCCCGCCTGCGGCGTTGATCTGCTCCGCGGCGAGGGACAGCGAGTCGAAGACGGTGTTCTCGCTGATCGCCATCGTGCCGGAGCGCGAGTTCAGGAAACCGATCTTGATCTCGTTGCCCGATGTGTCGACGCAGGACGGGGCGGCGGCCGGGCCGCCGGATCCGGCGGCGTCGACGCGGGCGCCGCAGGCGGACAGCATCAGGCCGGCTGTCAGCAGGGCAGCGGCCCTGATGGCCCGGCGAGATCGAGATGTGGTCACAGGCGTTCCTTCCGAGACGACGGGCCGCCGTGCTCCGGCCCTCGGCCGAACGTAGGAACGCGATGTTTCGCGCGTGATCTGATCAGGTGAACACGGTGTGTCCTGCCCTCACTCGGTGTGACCCTGCTCCTGCGTTCAGGGGCGCACGAGCAGCCAGTCGGACGTATGCCGGTACCAGGTCCTGCGGGGAACCGGACGCGGGTGCGGTACGCCGTCCGCCACCACGATCGCGGGCTCGCAGCCCACCTGCACCGCCCTGCCCAGCCCGGAGCCCGCACCGCGGGGGGCGCGGGCGGGCACCGGCCGCATGCGCCCGTCCGGTGCCCGGCCACCCCAGCCGGCCCGCACGGCGATCCCGTGCGGTCCGGGGGCGACGACGAGGCGGCGGGCGCGCCCGCGCAGTACGAGATTCTCGTCGCAGTAGCACTCGCCGCGGACGTCGCGGATCTCCCCGCGGCCCACGAGCACCCCGCCGGTGTCGTCGCGCGCGAGCGGTACGGGGGACGCGGTCCCCGCGACGGCCAGCGCCGCGGCGGCGGATCCGGTCGGCAAGCCCCAGGCCCTGGTGGCGGGCGAGCGCCGCGCCGGCACGTACGCCACCTCGACGTCCAGCCGCTCGGTGCGCAGCAGCCGCAGCAGCACGGCGGCGAGGTCGGCGTCGGTGCCGGCGACCACGACCCGTCGCGGGGCGTGCTCGGCGAGCACGGGGTCGAGGTCGGTGCGGCCGGGGCGAGCGGGCAAGGCCACGGCGGTGAGGGCAGCGAGCGGACCACCAGGGCGACTACCGTGCACGGGGAGCCGCCGGGCCTGCCCCTGATCGGAGCAGGTCAGCAGCACCACGTCCGAATCGATCGGGCTCACTGATCGGTTACCCTTCCCCGCCGCGGTTGAGGTGCGGCCAGGACTGGAGTTTCACATGCCGGCGATCGTGCTGATCGGCGCCCAATGGGGCGACGAAGGCAAGGGCAAGGCCACCGACATTCTCGGTAGCCAGGTCCAGTGGGTGGTTCGTTACCAGGGCGGCAACAACGCCGGCCACACGGTGGTGCTGCCGAACGGTCAGGACTTCGCTCTCCACCTCATCCCGTCCGGGATCCTCACCCCCGGCGTCAAGAACGTGATCGGCAATGGCGTCGTGGTGGACCCCGGCGTGCTGCTCGACGAGCTCTCCGGCCTCGAGGCGCGCGGCGTGGACACGAGCAATCTTCTGATCAGCGCGGATGCGCACTTGATCATGCCGTACCACGTGGCGATCGACAAGGTCACCGAGCGGTTCCTGGGCAAGGCCAAGATCGGCACCACCGGCCGCGGGATCGGGCCGGCCTACCAGGACAAGGTGGCCCGCGTCGGGGTCCGCGTGGCGGACGTGCTCGACGAGAAGATCCTGCACCAGAAGGTCGAGGCCGCCCTCGACTACAAGAACCAGGTGCTCGTCAAGGTCTACAACCGGCGGGCGCTCTCGGTCGACGAGGTCGTCGACACCGTGCTGGCGCACGGCCGCAAGTTCGCCGACCGGATCGCCGACACGCGCCTGCTGCTCAACAAGGCCCTCGAGGCCGGTGAGACGGTGCTGCTGGAGGGGTCCCAGGGCACCCTGCTCGACGTCGACCACGGCACCTACCCGTTCGTCACCAGCTCGAACCCGACGGCGGGCGGCGCGGCGGTCGGCTCGGGGATCGGTCCCAGCAGGATCACGCGGGTGATCGGGATCCTCAAGGCCTACACCACCCGCGTCGGCTCAGGTCCGTTCCCCACGGAGCTGCTCGACGCGATGGGCGAGCACCTGCGCAAGGCCGGCGGCGAGGTGGGGGTCACGACCGGGCGTCCGCGCCGCTGTGGCTGGTTCGACGCCGTCATCGGCCGCTACGCCGTGCGCGTCAACGGCATCACCGACTTCTTCCTCACCAAGCTCGACGTGCTCTCCGGCCTGGAGACGGTGCCGATCTGCGTCGGCTACGAGGTCGACGGGCGGCGGGTCGACGACATGCCGATGACGCAGACCGACGTCCACCACGCCCTGCCGGTCTACGAGGAGCTCCCGGGCTGGTTCGAGGACATCTCGGCCTGCCGCACCTTCGACGACCTCCCGGCCACCGCCCGCGCCTACGTGGAGCGGATCGAGGAGCTGACCGGGGCTCCGGTCAGCGCGATCGGCGTCGGCCCCGGCCGCGAGCAGACGATCACGCGCGACGTCTGACCGCGGCCGCACGGCCGGCGCGAACACGAGCACCACCGCCACCACCGCCAGCACCACAGCGGCCACCGCACCCACCTGCCCGGGCAGCGGTGGCCGCTGAGGCCAGCCGAGCAGCAGCACGGAGGCCGCGGCAGCCACTGCCCCGGACAACAGCGGTGCGATCACCCCGAGGGCGGCAGTCGATCGAGGTCCGACCCGGTTCACGCTGGGAGAATAGGCCGAACTCGGCGCGTTGTTGACCCGATCGCGTGAAGGCGTGTGTGTGTGTCGGTCTCGGGAGTGAGCGAGCACGGCAGTGGGATTCCCGATCCCGGGTTTCCCCGTGCCACGATCCGTGATCGAGACGGAGCGGGGGGTCACGTGACGCGGCACGAGGGATCGATGATCCGACGGCGGGTGCTGGCCCGGCAGCTGAAGCTGCTGCGCGAGCAGTCCGGGCTCACCCTGGAGCAGGCGGCGCCGAAGCTGGACTTCTCGGTGAGCAAGCTCAGCCGGATCGAGAACGCCCAGGTCGTGATCGACGTGCACTGGGTGAAGAGCATGCTCGACGTGTACGACGTCGGCGGGGTCCGGTGGAACGAGCTGCTCGAACTCGCCAGGGAGGCCCAGCAGCCCGGATGGTGGCGGGCCTACGGGCTGGGCAACAACAGCTACATCGCCTTCGAGACCGAGGCGCGTCGGGTCCAGGTCTTCACCCTCGGCTACGTACCCGGCCTGTTGCAGACCGCCGATTACGCCAGGGCCCTGATGCGGGGGGTTCCGGTGCGGCGCACCGATGAGGAGCTGGACAACGAGGTCGCGGCCCGGATGTACCGCCAGCAGCGGTTGAACTCCGAGGAGAACCCGTTGGAGCTGGTGACGGTGGTCGACGAGTCGGCCCTGTACCGGCCGGTGGGCGGCCCGGAGGTCCTGCGCAGGCAGCTCGAGCAGATCGCCGTGCTCGCCGACCTGGACACGGTGACGCTGAGGGTGCTGCCGAGCGCTGTCGGCGCCCATGCCGGCTTGGCCTCCAGCTTCACAATCCTCAGCTTCGGTGAGCTCGGCGAGCCCGAAATGGCCCACGTCGAGCACACCATCGGCGCTCTGATACTCCACAAGGAGGCGGAGGTCGCGCGGGCTAGGGTGGCGTTCGAGTGCGTGCTGTCCGACGCGCTCGACCCGGCCGAGTCACTGGCGCTGATCCAGCGGCTGGCCCGGAGGTGAGCCCGTCCGAAGGAGAAGGCCGTGGGCGACGACGAGCTCCGCTGGTTCACGAGCAGTTTCAGCGGTGGCAACGGCGAGAACTGCGTCGAGGTGGCGTTCCTGCCCGGCGCGGTCGCGGTGCGGGACACGAAGAACCGCGCCCTCCCCGCGCACCGCCATGCCGCCGCCGACTGGGCGGCCTTCCTCGCAGGCGTTCGTGGCGGCGAGTTCGACAGCGCTGATCCGGCGGTCGGCTGAAGCGGGCCCGATGGTTCGAGTAGGCGCTCGGGGCCTTCGGTGGCGCCGCGCATTGTGCGGGGCCGCCCCTCAGAGCTCAAGGGCGCCTGCGGCGTCGCTCCGCGATCGCTGCGCGACCCTTGACCTCCGAGCCTCTGCGGCCCCTCTCGGGCAGCACAACAGGGGCAGGCCACCGGCCTGCCCTTCGGGCGCGCGGCGCCACCGAAGGCGGTCCGACGGGCGTGATCAACGCGTCGGTGCGAAAGCGGCCGTATTCAGCCGGGAATGCGCCGAACTGCGGATCACGCCGCCCGAGGGCTCCCGGGATCGGCCCGAGGTGTACATCAACGTCCTCGCCGAGCCCGTGGTGTGCTGATCGGAACGATCTGCGCCGCTCACGCGCCCGTTCTCCGCCCGCGCCCCTGCTGTCCGCCCGCGCTACCTGTCGACGGGTAGCGCCGGGCGACCCGGGGTGCGTCGGCGGCCCGTTGGCACGGTCAGGCGGCGCAGCTGCCCGTGTCGACCTCGCGGCGCAGGCTGTTGGCCGCCTGCACGGCGCCGCGGACCTGCTCGACGGTGAGGACGAAGCCGGTCTCCTGGTCGTCGAGCGCGGCGCCGAACACGACGCCGATCACGCGGCCGTCCGGCGCGATCATCGGGCCGCCGGAGTTGCCGGAACGGACCACGGCCCGCACCGTGTACACCTCGCGGGTGACCTCGCCGTCGTCGTAGATGTCGGGGCCCTTGAGCCGGATCATGGAGCGGACCTTGGCCGCCGTGGCCGTGTACGGGCCGTCGAGCGGGTAGCCGACGATGATCGCGTCGTCGCCCGCCGACGCGGGGCGGGGGTCGAACGGGAGCGGTTCGGCGGCGAGGTCGGGCACGCGGAGCACCGCGACGTCCACGGCCGGGTCGTAGAGCACCACCTCGGCGTCGAGCTCCTGCACCCGGCCGCGCCTGCCGACCACCTCCACGCCCGTCTCGGCCGTGCCCGCGACGACGTGCGCGTTGGTCATCACCAGTTCCGGGGCGATCACGAACCCGGTGCCTTCGAGCTGCCGGGCGCACGAGGGCGCGCGGCCGCGGACCTTGAGCACGCTGCTCGCGACGTCGGAGACGATCGGGCTCTGCGCCAGCGCGGGGTCGGGCGCGCCGACCTCGGTGATCGGGGTCTCCGCGAACGGGCTCAGCACGTCCGGGAAGCCGGAGTTGTTGAGCAGCTGCCGCAGCTCCTCGGGCAACGCCTTGGCCGCCTCGGGCATCACGTTGTCGACCGCGCGCAGGACCTCGGAGCCGCGCACCCCGGCGGCGAGGCCGGGGAAGCTGGCCGAGGCGAGCGGGAGCGCGACGAGCCATGCCGCCACGACGACCGTGATCGCCTGCAGCACCGAACCCAGCGTGGAGTCGACCTGCAGGGACCGGTGCCCGGTGATGCGGTCGCGGATGCGCCTGCCGAAGAAGACGCCGGTGGTCTCACCGAGCGCCACCAGCAGCACCACCACGACGATGCTGACGATCACGCGCGTGGTGGGCGCCTCGACGCCCGCCGCGAGCAGGGGCGCGAGCCGCACGCCGAGCACCGCGCCGGTGAGCACGCCGACGAACGACAGCAGCGCCACGGCCATGCCGTGGCGCCATCCCGATACGGCCGCGATCAGGGCGAGCAGGACGACGACGAGATCAACCCAACTCACGCCGCCCCTGCCCCCACCCTCACGATCCTGCGATCTCCTGCTGACGGGCCCGCGCCAACGACCACGCTGCGTCGAGGTCCATCACCCGAGTGGTGTCCCACGGACGCGCCCATCCGCCTCGATCCAACAGCGCGGACAATAGGCCCCCGGTGAAACCCCAGACGAGCAACCCCGCCGTGACGAAGGCAGGACCGGTGAACCCGGACGGGTGACGGACCAGGATGCGGTGCGTCGGGTCGGCGAGGGCGGCGATGGGCACCCGCACCACGCTGGCCGTTTCGCGCGGGTCGACCGCGTGCACCGCCACCGGGCGCGCCCAGTGGGCGAGCACGGGCGTGACGATGAACCCGGACGGCGGCACGACCAGGTCGGGGAGCACCGCGAGCGGCACCACCCCGTCCGGCTCGACGCCCGCCTCCTCCTCCGCCTCCCGCAGAGCGGTGGCCACCGCGTCGGGGTCGTCGGCGTCGGCGCCCCCGCCCGGGAAGGCGACCTGCCCGGCGTGCTGGCGCAGCGTGCTGGCGCGCTCGAGGAGCAGGACGTCCGGCCCGTGGGCGGCCTCGTCGCCGAAGAGCACCAGCACGGATGCGCGCCGGCCGCGGGCAGGCGGCGGCAGGCGGTGGCGCACCAGCTCGGCGGCGTCGATCCCGTGGACGCCGGACAGCAGCGGTCGAAGCCACTCCGGGGCGAGCTCGGGTCGGAGGTTCACGAGAGGCGCTCCACGGCGGCGGCGACCTCGTCGGCGGTGCGGAACGGCGTGGGCGGGTCGACGCGGGCGACCGAGCCGTCGGCTCGCACGACGTACGAGGCGGGCAGCGCGGGGGGCACGTGGAGCGCAGCGCGCAGCACGCCGTCGGCGTCGATGACCGATGGCAGCCTGATCTGGAGCTCGGCGAGCAGCGAGAGCGCGGCCCGCGGGTCGTCGCGGGTGTCGACGGTGAGCACCGGCACCGCCCCCGGCCGCGCCGCGTACTCGGCGAGTGCAGGCAGCTCCTCGCGGCAGGGCACGCACCAGGACGCCCACACGTTGACCAGCGCCGGACGGCCCGCGAGCGCCGCCCCGACGTCCACGGCGCCGGGGGCGCCCAGGCACGGGGCCGTGACCCCGGCGAGTGGACCTGCAGGAGCCGCGCCCGTGGGGCCCGGGCACGGTACGGATCCCGCGGCCGCCCTGGGTGCGGCGAGGTCGGCGTCGGAGACCTGCACCTGCTCCATGGTCCCAGCAGGGGGCGCGGAGGTGTCGCTATCGCGCGGCCACAGCGCGAACACCGCCACCGCCGCGAGCAGCACGACCACCAGCGTGGCGACGACCTCCGAGCGGCGCACCCGGAGCTCCCCGCTCACGGGGCGTCGGCGTCCTCGCCGCCTGCCGCGGGAGGTGCCTCGTCGTCGGGGATGCCGACCATGGCCAGCAGGTGGGGGCGCGACGGGCCCTTCACCAGGGCGGCGGCCTGTACCGGGTCGGTGGGGCCTGCGCCGTAGGCGGGGCAGTCGGCGGAGAGCGTGCACGCGCCGCACGCCGGCTTGCGCGCGTGGCAGACGCGCCGGCCGTGGAAGATCACGTAGTGGGACACCATCGTCCAGTCCCGCTTGGGCACGAGCGCGCCGACCGCGTGCTCGACCTTGACCGGGTCCTCCTCGCCGGTCCAGCCCCAGCGCCGCACCAGGCGCCCGAAGTGGGTGTCGACCGTGATGCCGGGGATGCCGAACGCGTTGCCGAGGATCACGTTGGCGGTCTTGCGGCCGATCCCGGGCAGGGCCACGAGCTCCTCGAGCGTGTGCGGCAGCACGCCGTCGTGCTTCTCGACGACGGCCCGGCCCATCCCGATCAGCGAGTTGGCCTTGTTCCGGAAGAAGCCGGTGCTGTGGATCATCTCCTCGAGCTCGGCGCGGTCGGCCTGCGCGTAGTCGAGCGCGGTGGGGTAGCGCCGGAAGAGCGCAGGCGTGACGGAGTTGACCATCTTGTCGGTGGACTGCGCGGACAGGATCGTGGCGACGGCGAGCTCGAGCGGCGTGGTGAAGTCGAGCTCGCAGTGGGCATCGGGGTGGGTGGCGGCCAGCGTGCGCAGCATGCGCGCGACGCGCCGGGAGCGGCCGAGCGCAGGCTCCCCGGCGGCGACCCGCTTGGCGAGCCGCGCCGCGCTGCGTGCCGTCGGCGTGCTCCGGGAGGCGATGGTCACGGTGGAGGAGCCTACGGAAGCCCTCCGACAACCTGTGACGCCGGCGGGTCACCGGGCGTGTGGATCGTCACGGAGAGTGCTGGTCCAGGTCACGAAGTGGTAACGGGATGGGAACTCGTCGACCCCCGGCGCGAGTTGCCCGGCGCGGTGCGAGAGCATCGGACGCGATATGACTGCCTGGTTGTCCGTCCTCGTGCCGCTACTGGTGATGTTCTTCGCGCTCGGGATGGAGCGCGTCGAGTCCCGGCTGCGGGAGGCGACCGTGCGCCCTGAAGAGGTCGAAGAGCTCCTCGAACGCCCTCGCCCCGACGAGGTGCGCGCCCTCTTCCGACAGGGGTCGGGGCGAGCACTGGAGCTCTTCCGGCTGCGCAACCGGGGCTCGCGAGGGCGCAAGTCGACCCGGCGCAGCAAGGCGGCTTGACCGGGCCACGAGGGCGAGACCGGGTGAAACTCGCCCGGTCGGGCAGGGAATTCGACGGCTGCGGCGTCACACAGGGTGCGCGCAACCCCTAGACTGACCGGCCGGTGATCCGGCCGCGGGGCAGCGGCCTGGGACGAGGAGCGACGCAGTGGACGAGATACTGATCCGCGCAGGGATTTTCCAGGGTGTTGAGCCCCACGCGGCCGAGGCGCTGGCCCAGGCGCTCGAGCCCGCGGAGTTCCCGCGTGGCCACGTGATCTTCGCCGAGGGTGAGCCGGGCGACCGGCTGTACATCGTGGGCAGCGGCAAGGTCAAGATCGGGCGGAAGTCGCCCGACGGCCGGGAGAACCTGCTCATGGTGGCCGGCCCGTCGGACATGTTCGGCGAGCTGTCCATCTTCGACCCGGGCCCGCGCACGTCGTCGGCCACCGCCGTCACCGAGGTCCGCACGTACACGATGGACCGGCCCGCGCTGCGGGAGTGGATCGGCAAGCGCCCGGAGATCGCCGAGCAGCTGCTGCGCGTGCTGGCCCGCCGGCTGCGGCGCACGAACAACGCGCTCGCCGACCTCATCTTCACCGACGTCCCCGGGCGTGTCGCGAAGGCGCTGCTGCAGCTCGCGCGCCAGTTCGGTTCGCAGGAGTCGGGCCTGCTGCGCGTCACGCACGACCTCACGCAGGAGGAGATCGCCCAGCTCGTCGGGGCGAGCCGGGAGACCGTCAACAAGGCGCTCGCGGACTTCGCCCACCGCGGCTGGCTGCGCCTGGAGGGCAAGAGCGTGCTGATCCTCGAGCCGGAGCGGCTCGCCCGCCGCGCCCGGTAGCCCTCGAGATCCTCACCTGACGGACGGCACTGCCTCTCGGCAGTGCCGTCCGTTCATGTTCGGCCGAAATTAGTGGTACGGCCGTACCAGAATGTGCGACCCTGGGGCCATGTCGTCATCAGCGTCGCTCGCCGACTACCGCGCCGCCCTCACGGCTCCAGGGGCCGTGGTGCCGGTCCTCGCCTCCGCCGTCGGCCGGTTCCCGATCGCGATGCTGCCGCTGGCGACGCTGCTCTACGTCCAGCGGGAGACCGGGTCGTTCGCCGCGGCGGGCCTGGTCTCGGCCGGGCAGATGATCGGTGTGGCCGCGGGCTCGGTGGCCCAGGGCCGGGTGGTCGACCGGCTGGGCCCGAGCCGACCGCTGCTGACGGTCGTCGTGCTCTTCGTGCTGGCCGTCACGGCTCTGGTGACCGCCATCGAGACCGGGCAGCCGCTGCCGGTGGTGGTGGCGCTGGCCACCGGCGCGGGGATCGTCCGGCCCGCGCTCGAGGGGGCCTCCCGATCGCTGTGGACGGTGCTCGTGCCGGCAGGCTCCGCCCGCTCGGCAGCCCTCACGTACGAGGCCATCAGCCTGGAGGTCTTCTTCATCCTCGGCCCGGCGATCGCCGCGTTCCTGGTGGCGGCGCCCTGGCCGGGCCTAGGCCTCGTCGTGGCCGGCTCCGCGATGGCGCTCGGGGCAGGCGCGTTCGCGCTGAGCGGCCCGGCCCGCGGGATCGGGCGCACCCCCGCTCACGGCGGTGTCTCCCTCCTGGGCGCGCTCGGCAGGCCGGGGATGCGCACGGTGGCCGTGGCCTCCCTCGGGTTCGGGCTGGTCATCGGCTCGGTGGAGGTCGGCCTCCCCGCGGTCACCGCGGCGGCGGGCTCACCCACGCTGGGCGGCGTGCTCCTGTCGGCGTGGTCGATCTCTTCGGTGCTCGCAGGCGTGCTCTACGGGATGCGCCCGTGGCCGCGCCCGCTGCACCTGCGCATGCCGGCGCTGCTCGGCGGCTTCGCGGTGCTGGTGGCCGCGATGGCGCTCGTCGGACCCACCGGCTCGATGGCGGTGCTCGTGATCACGATGATCGTGTCGGGAGCGCTGATCACACCCCAGGTCACCGGCCACTCCCTCGCCGTCGACATCGCGGCCCCGCCCGGCGCCGCCGCCGAGGCGTTCGGATGGGTGATCACGGCCGCCACCCTCGGTATCGCCACCGGCCAGTCGAGCGCGGGGCTCGTCGTGGAGGCGTTCGGCCCGCCCGCGGCGTTCGTGTCCGGCGGGGCGGCAGGCGTGGTGCTGGCGATGGTGCTGTGGCTGCGCCGGTCGACGCTGCTGCCGCAGCCGGTGGAGGCGCCGGCCCCGGTCGCCTGATTGCAGCATGGCCACCTTCACGCAACGAGGTGGCATGAAGGTGGCCATGCTGCAACGGGTCAGGGCGTGCGGAGGTGGTCCAGCTGGGCGCGGACCGAGAGTTCCGCAGCGGGCCAGAGCACCCGGTCGACGTCGGCGTAGACCAGCTCCACCACCTGGCGGGGCGTGGCGTCCTGACCGAGCTGCGCGAGCGCTGCCCGCACCTGCTCCAGCCGCTCCTCGCGGTGGGCGAGGTACGCCGTGGCGACGGACGGCGCGTCCGGGAGCTCGGGTCCGTGGCCCGGCAGCACCGCGGTGCCCGGCTCGAGGTCGGCGAGCCGGCGCAGCGAGGCGAGGTAGGGGCCGAGCGCACCGTCCGGGTGGGCGATCACGGTGGTGCCGCGGCCGAGGATCGTGTCTCCGGTGAGCACGGCCTGGTCGGCGCCCGGCCCGTCGAGCAGGAACGACAGCGAGTCGGACGTGTGGCCGGGGGTGGCGACCACCCGCAGCTCGACGCCCGCGGCCGCCACGACGTCTCCGTCGCCGAGTGCCTCCGACCCGAGCACGAGCGAGGGATCGAGGGCCCGCACCGGGGCGCCCGTGAGCGCGGCGAAGCGGCGCGCGCCGCCTGCGTGGTCGTGGTGGCGGTGGGTGAGCAGCACCAGCGCGACCGGGCCCTGAGCGGCCACCCGCCGCAGGTGCACGTCGTCCTCCTCACCGGGGTCGACCACCACGCACCTCTCCTCGCCCGGCGCCCGCAGCACCCAGGTGTTCGTGCCGTCGAGGGTCATCGGGGAGGGGTTCTCGGCGAGCAGCACCGAGGCCAGCGGGGTCACCGGCCGCTGCACGCCGTAGGCGGGGCCGGTCATGCGAGGTGGCCGGGGAAGCCGACGGCGGGGAACGTCGTGCGGTCGGGCAGCACGGAGACGAGCCGGTCGCCGTCCCTGCGCACCACGGGTGTGATCGGCCGGATCACCCGCTCCGCCGCCGCGCCGAGCACCGCGGCGCTCTCGCCGAACCCGGCGATCTCCTGCAGGGTGCGCGCCGTCGGCGGCATCAGCTGCATCTCGTCCTCCTGCCAGCGTTCGAGGGCCTCGTCGGGATGCCACCAGACGGCCTCGACCGCCTCCGTGGTGTGCGCGTCCGCCTCCTGCCCGTCGGGCACCCGCGCCACGAAGAACGCGGTGTCGTAGCGGCGCGGGTAGTCGTGAGGCGTGATCCAGCGGGCCCAGGCGTGCAGCAGGTCGGCCCGCAGCACCAGCCCGGCGCCGGCCAGCACGTCGTCGAACGACCGGCGCCGGGCGACGACATCGGCCCGGAGCCGGTCCAGCCCGGCCGGTGTGCGCGGCCCGGCCAGCAGCACCCCGCACTCCTCGAAGGTCTCGCGGACAGCGGCGTGCACGAAGGCACCTGCCAGGTCGGCGTCGACCCCGAGCCGCTCGGCCCACCACCGCGGTTCCGGGCCCGCCCAGCGGTCCGGGTGGGGGCGGTCGCTCGCGTCCACCCCGCCGCCGGGGAACACCGTCATCCCGCCCGCGAACGCCATCTCCGTCACGCGGCGCTGCAGGAAGACCTGCAGCGGGGAGCGCCCGGGTGGCGGATGGGGGTGGTCACGCACCAGCAGCACGGTCGCGGCAGGCCGCGGGATCACCGGTGCGGAGGTCATGCAGGCGAGGCTAGTGGGGGCGGCGCTGCTGCTCGGGGCAGGATGTGCGCCATGGATCGGCTGCGGGTGGGACTGGTCGGCGGCGGCCCGTGGGCCCGCACGGTGCACGCGCCGGGCCTCGCGGCCCACGCCGGCACCGAGCTCGCAGCCGTGTGGACCCGCCGTCCGCAGGCCGCATCCGAGCTCGCCGCCGAGTTCGGCGCGCGCGCCTACACCGACCTCGAGGTGCTGTTCGACGCGGTGGACGCGGTCGCCTTCGCCGTGCCGCCGCAGGCGCAGGGCCGGCTCGCGCTCTTCGCCGCGGCCGCGGGCAAGCACCTGATCTGCGAGAAGCCGCTCGCGGGCACCGTCGAGGACGCCCGGGCGGTGGTCGACGCGGTCGAGCGGGCCGGCGTGCGGTCGACGATGGTTCTGACGATGCGGCACGCCCCTTCCGTGCGCGACTGGCTCGCGGAGATGCCTGCTGAGCCGGCCGGGGCGGACACCGTGGCGTTCGCCCGCTGGATCTCCGGGTCGCTGCTGGGCGGGCCGTACTCCGCGTCGCCATGGCGGGCCGACGAGGGCGCGCTGTCCGACCTCGGGCCGCACGTGATCGATCTCCTCGACGCCGCGCTCGGGCCGGTCGTCGACGTGCCGTGGGCGCGGTACGAGGAGCCCGACTTCTGGCGCTTCGGGCTCCTGCACACCGGCGGGGCGCAGAGCACCGTGACGCTGTCGATGCGCGTGCCCGTCGACCCGTCGGAGATCGAGTTCACGGTGTTCGGCGGCGCAGGGAGGCACCGGCTCGCCGGCCGCGGCGCCGACGCCCCCACC
This sequence comes from Pseudonocardia hierapolitana, assembly GCF_007994075.1. NCBI lineage: Bacteria > Bacillati > Actinomycetota > Actinomycetes > Pseudonocardiales > Pseudonocardiaceae > Pseudonocardia > Pseudonocardia hierapolitana. The sequence continues at coordinate 3,781,254 of NZ_VIWU01000001.1, forward strand.
TGCTACGCCGCGCTGCTCGACGAGCTCGTCGCCGCCGTTGACGGCTCCGGCCCGCCGCCCGCCCTCGACGTCACCCGCGGCCTGCGCGTGCAGGAGCTCGTGGAAGCCGTCCGCATCGCGGTGGCCTGACGCGAGTCGCCGCGTGGGTGTGCGCGAGCCGAGCGCGTCTCAGTTGGTGTAGTCGGGCGGGGTGCCGCGGTGGCTGCCGTTCGTGGGCACTCCGTTGGTGATGCGGCGGCCGATCCGCTGCCGGCGTCCCTCGAGGAGCTCGGCCTGCAGGCGGGCCAGCAGCTGACGGTCGGCGTCGCTCAGCCGGGCGATCGAATCGGGGCGCAGCCCGATCTCCTCGCGTTCCTCACGATCCTGCCCGGACGGCTCGTCGCCGGCCTCCTCCGTCCGGTCGCGATCGGCGGAGGAGCCGTTCGCGGGCGGGTCGTCCGGGAAGCGGTGCCGGGCCGGGGAGCGGGGCACCGGGCGTGGCGCCGGACGGCCGGGTTCGACGTCCTCGACGGGCCCTCGCTCGGGCTCCGGCTCCCGCCGGGTGTCGGCGGGCTCGTCTAGGGCCGACGGGGCCATCGCCCAAGTGCCCGAGAGCCAGTCCTGCGACCAGTCGTCGTCGCTCTGCGGGGCGGCGGGTTCGGCGCGCCTGTCGTCAGCGCGCCTGTCGTCGGGGCGCCTGTCGTCGGGGCGCCCGTCGCCGGACGGCTTGTCGGCGGAGCCGAGGGGGTCGTCCTCCGGCCTGGTGGGGTCGAGCAGCGGCGCGAGCAGGGGCTGGTGCAACGGCCCGTTCAGCGGATCGCTCAGCGACTCGAAGGCAGGCGTGTCGCGCCGCGCGGGTGGCGGCTCCTGTGGCGGCTCGGGGCGCTCGTCGACGGGCGGCTGGAGCTCGTCCCGGTCGTCGTCGGCGCGCCGCAGCGACGGGCGTGGGTCGGTGACCGGGAGCGGCCGCGGGATCGGGTTGGGGCCGCCGCGCCTGACCAGCGGGATCGGGTTCGCCGCCGGCCGCGAGATCGGTGTGACGGTGGGCCGGGGCCGGCCGTCGCGCGACGGCATCGGCGTGGGTGGGGGTGGCGGCGGGGCCGACGGCAGCGGGGTGGGCCGCACGGGACGCGGCTCGTCGCGCACCGGCAGCGGCCGGGGGGCCGCGAGCGGGTGCGGCGACGGCGGTTCCGGGAACGCCTCCTCCGCGTGGGCCGTCGCCTGCTCGTCGTCCGGCTGTTCGGCGTCGTCGCCGTCCCCGTCGTGGTCGCCGTCGTAGCGGTCGCCGTCGTAACGGCCGCCGTCGTCGTAGCGGTCCTCGACGTCGTCCTCGTCGTCCGGCGCGTCGTCCTCGTACTCGTCGTGCTGGTCGTCGGGGGAGTCGCCGAGACGATGTGAGGGCTCGGCCGTCAGCCGGGTGGTGGGCTCGGGCCCTTGCGGCCGCTCGCCGGCAGGTCGCAGCCGCGCGGTGGCGGCGGCGCTGTCCTCCGCAGCGCGGCCGTCGACCTGGGGCTCGGGATCACGCGGACGGTCCACCTCGTTCGCGTACCGCGGCGCAGGCGTGGGCGGCTCGGGGGCGAGGGGGTGGGGATCGGGGGCCCGTCGCCGGGGCGGCGGGCCGAGGGGTGGGGCGAGCGCGTGGCGCTGCACTGGGGGTGCCGGCTGCGGGCGCGGCGCGGGCGCGGGCTCGGGTGCGGGCCGCCACGGGCGTTCGTCGGCCACGTCGTCGCGCAGCTCGACGGCGGCGTCGAGCGCCGCGGCGTGGTAGGCCGGCACCGGGCCGTCGGCCGGCAGCACCTCGACCGACGCCGGGGCGCCTGCCCGCTCGAGGGCCGCCCCGAGCTGGTAGGCGAGCACGTCGGCACGGCGGGTGTGGTCGTGCACCCTGACCAGGACGACCGGATGCGGGAGCGGTCCCGGGGCAGCGCCTGCTGGGGTGAGACGACGGGCGAGCAGCACGCGGCAGCCGGTGAGCGGGCGAGCCGGGAACTCCAGCACCGCCCCGGCCACCGGGTCGTCGCCGACGGGTGCGGCGAACCGGTGCTCGGTGCCGTTCTCGGGCAGGGGCGGCGGCAGCGCGGCGGCGGGTCCGAGATCGGTGCGGGCGGTGCGGGCCGCGGCCACGAGGGCGGAACGGACCGGCGATGGCAGGACCGCTCTCGCGGCGACCAGGCTCGCGGTGAGCATCTCGACGGCACGGGCGTCCTCGCCGAGTGCGACCAGCTCGCGTGCCCAGCGCAACAGGTCGTCGTCGACCCGCCCGGCCAGTGCCAGCAGCAGGTCGTGCGTCGTGCCCGACGTCGGGTCCTCCACCTGGCCTCCTCCCCTAGAGTCGGTCGCTCCCCTCACGCGCCGACCAGCGCGGTGGCGGATCGCCACAGCGGCCTGGATCCGATGATGGCTGCCTGGTGGTACGAGGAGCGCTCCCCGTGCGGTGGGAGCACCTCCACGCACGGTGTGCGGTCGCCGTGGGCGCGCATCACCCGCTGGAGCGTCCCGGCGAGTTCCCACGGCCGTTCGGCGCCGAGCACCAGCACGATCCGTTGCGACTCGCGCCACGACTGGCGGAGCTCGACACATCCGGCGTGGCCGCGGACGACCGCGAGCACGGCGAGCGCGGGGGTGTCGACCGCGCCGCCGCCCGGCTGGAACGTGGCGCGGGTCGGCGGCGGCTCTGCGGCGGGCAGCACCGCGTCGAGCAGCGGGTGCGCGGAACCGACGGCCGTCTCGAGCAGCTCGCGCTCGGTGTCGGTGATGCCGACCCGGTGGCGCAGCAGCTCGCGGGGCAGGGTGGAGCCGAGCACCTCCTGCCCGTCGTCGGAGAGCCAGTCCCGCATCCGCCACAGCAGCTCGTCGGGAAGGCGGCCTGCGAGCCGCAGGAGCAGCTCGTGGGACGCGGCATGGGCGGTGCTCATTCGCCTCCGCTCCGCTCCGGCGGGCTCGCGGGCCTCATGAGGCGCCGCCCTGCTCGCGCACTCACGATCCGGCCAGCTCCACGACCACCTCGACCTCGACCGGGACGCCGAGCGGGAGCTCGGCCACGCCGACGGCGGACCGCGCGTGCCTGCCTGCGTCGCCGAAGATCTCGCCGAGCAGGTCGGACGCGCCGTTGATCACCTTCGGCTGGTCGGTGAACCCGGGCGCCGACGCGACGAACCCGACGACCTTCACGACGCCCGCGACCGCGTCGATGCCCACGAGCGCGTCGACGGCGGCGAGCGCGTTCAGCGCGCAGATGCGCGCCAGCGCGGAGGCCTCCTCGATGCTGATCTCGGCTCCGACCTTGCCCAGCGCGGCCGGCTTCCCGTCGACGAGCGGCACCTGGCCGGCGGTGAACACCAGCGAGCCGGATCGGCGGGCGGAGATGTAGGAGCCCGCGGGTGCGGGCACGGCAGGCAGCGTGATGCCCAGCTGGTCGAGTCGCTCGCTCGGGGTGGCCACCGCGTCAACCCCGTACCGGGCGCTTGAACCACGCCACGAGCTGTTCGGGGTTGGCGCCGGTGGTGACGGTGACGAGCTCCCAGCCGTCCCGCCCGAAGTTGTTGAGGATTGCCTGCGTGCTGTGGATGAGCACGGGAGCGGTGAGGTATTCCCACCTGACGTCCGACGAACCGGGGGAGGTCATGACAGGTCACTGTAGCCAGCGCCTCATCCGCTCGGACGGCCGCCCGCGCCGGGCCTCCGTAACCTGGAACGGTGAGTTCATCTTGGCCAGCGGCGCTGTCGGCGGCCCGCTTGCACGTCGTCTCCGGCAAGGGCGGCACGGGCAAGACCACCGTGGCCGCCGCGCTGGCGCTGGCACTGGCCTCCGAGGGCAGGCGCACCCTGCTCGTCGAGGTGGAGGGCCGGCAGGGCGTCGCCCAGCTGTTCGACACGGCCCCGCTCCCGTACGAGGAACGCCGGATCGCCATCGCCCCGGGTGGGGGCGAGGTCAGGGCGCTCGCGGTGGACGCGGAGGCGGCGCTGCTGGAGTACTTCGAGCTGTTCTACCGGCTCGGCATGGCGGGGCGCACGCTGCGCAGGATGGGCGCGGTCGAGTTCGCCACCACCCTCGCCCCGGGGCTGCGTGACGTGCTGCTCACCGGCAAGGTCAAGGAATGCGTCAACCGGCGCGACGCCGACGGGCGCCCGGTGTACGACGCCGTGGTGCTCGACGCGCCCCCCACCGGCCGGGTGGTGCGGTTCCTCGACGTCACAAAGGCGATGGCCGACCTGGCGCGCACCGGCCCGATCCACAGCCAGGCCGCGGGTGTGGTGGAGGTGCTGCACTCCCCGCTCACCGCGGTGCACCTGGTCACGCTGCTGGAGGACCTGCCGGTCACCGAGACCCTCGAGACCGTCGACGAGCTCATCGCCGCCGGGTTCCCGGTGGGCGCGGTGATCGTCAACAGGGTGCGCCAGCAGTGGCTTCCCGACCGGTCGGTGGCCGCGGCGGCGGGCGGCCGGGTCGATTCCGGCCGCATCCGTTCCGGTCTCGCGGCCGCGGGCCTCGACCTGCCCGCCGACGTGATCGACGGGCTCGTGGCCGAGACGGTGGAGCACGCCGTGCGGGTGCACGGCGAGGCCGCGGCGCTGGCCCGGCTGGAGGAGGCCGCCGCGCTGCCGCGGCTGGAGCTGCCCCAGCTCGTGGAGGGCGTCGACCTCGGCTCGCTCTACGAGCTGGCCGAGTCGCTGAGGAACCAGGGCGTCGGCGAGCAGGCGCTGAGCGAGGTGGGCGCGTGAGCGAGCTTGCGAGCGAACCAATCGACGCAGCAGTCCGGCGAACGCGGCCGACGAGCGTCAGCGAGGAGGACTCGTGAGCCCCCGCCCGGTACCGGAGCTCGACATCGACACCATGCTGGACGACCCCGACACCCGCATCGTCGTGTGCTGCGGCTCCGGCGGTGTCGGCAAGACCACGACGTCGGCCGCGCTCGCGATCCGCGCCGCCGAGCGCGGCAGGCGCACCGTCGTGCTCACCATCGACCCGGCGCGCCGCCTGGCGCAGGCACTGGGCATGCAGGCACTCGGCAACGAGCCGGGCCTCGTGACGGGCGCGCGGGGCGAGCTGCACGCGATGATGCTGGACATGCGCCGGACCTTCGACGAGATGGTCCACGCGCACGCCGAGCCCGAGCGGGCCGAGGCGATCATCGCCAACCCCTTCTACCAGACCATCTCCTCCTCGTTCTCCGGCACGCAGGAGTACATGGCGATGGAGAAGCTGGGGCAGCTCGCGGCCACCGGCGAGTGGGACCTCATCGTCGTCGACACGCCGCCATCGCGTTCCGCCCTGGACTTCCTCGACGCGCCGCAGCGCATGTCCACCTTCCTCGACGGCCGCATGATCCGGCTGCTCTCGGCACCCGCGCGGGCGAGCGGGCGAGGGCTGCGCAAGCTCGTGGGCGCGGGCTTCTCGCTGTTCGCGAAGGGCGTCTCGACGATCCTCGGCGGCCAGATGCTGGCCGACGCGTCCGCGTTCGTGCAGGCGTTCGACACGATGTTCGGCGGGTTCCGGGAGCGGGCCTCGGCCACCTACGCCCTGCTGCGCTCGCCGGGCACGGCGTTCCTCGTGGTGGCCGCCCCCGAGCCGGACGCGCTGCGCGAGGCCGCCTACTTCGTCGACCGCCTCGCCGAGGACGACATGCCGCTCGCCGGTCTCGTGCTCAACCGCACCCACCCGGTGCTGGCCGACCTCTCCGCCACCAAGGCCCGTGCCGCGGCGGAGGGACTGCGCTCGACCCCGCTCGCAGCGGCCGTGCTGCGGCTGCACGCCGACCGCGTGGACCTCGCCGACCGCGAGGAGCGCCTGCTCTCCCGGTTCACCGGCGCCCACCCCGGCGTTGCGGTGGCCAGGGTCCCGGCGATCGCGGGTGACATCGCCGACCTGGACGGCCTGCGGGAGGTCGGCGAGCGTCTCGCCGACTCGACCCAGTCCCACGCGCAGCCCCTGCGCTCGGCCCGCTGAGGCGACTCACCCGGCGAAGCCTGCGGCGAACTCCGGGTCGGGCGGGATGGGCGTGATCACGTCGATCAGCACCCCGCTCGGGTCGGCGACGATGAAGTGGCGCTGCCCGAACGGCTCGCTGCGCAGCTCGAGCTCCGGCCGCAGGCCGCCCTGCACGACGAGGCGCTCCCACTCGGTGTCCACGTCCGCCACCTCGAAGTTGAGCAGCAGGCCCCGGACCGGGCGGCGGTAGCCCTCGGGGACGGTGGGGTGGGTGTGGTCGAGGAGTGCGAGCTCGTAGGACGGCGGGCCTGCGCGGCGCAGGCTGACGTACCAGTCGGCCTCGAACGTGGTCTCGAACCCGAAGTGGCGCGTGTAGAAGTCGTGCGCCTCCGGCAGCCGGGACGTGCCGATCACGGGGTAGAAGCTGGTCAGCTGCATCGTGCCTCCTCGGTTGACATACCATCGGTATGCGAATAACGTAGTTCGCATACCATCGGTATGTCAACGGAGGGTCGATGACGAGGGCGCAGCAGCGCGAGCGGACGCGCGCGGTACTGCTGGACGTGAGCAGGGACCTGTTCGCGACGCGCGGGTACGCCGCCGTGGGGCTCGCGGAGATCGTGCGTGAGGCCGGCGTCACCAAGGGCGCGCTCTACCACCACTTCGAGGGCGGCAAGTCCGAGCTCTTCCGGGCGGTGCTCGCGCAGGTGCAGGCGGACGTCGCGCACACCGTGGCCACCACCGCGGACACCGGGACGGACGCGTGGGCCCAGCTGACCGCCGGCTGCCGCGCCTTCCTCACGGCGAGCACCGACCCCGCCGTCCGGCGGATCATGCTGATCGACGGCCCGGCCGTGCTGGGGTGGAGCGAGTGGCGCGCGATGGACGAGGCCGGTTCGGCGCGCCACCTCGCGGACGCCCTCACGGCCCTGATCGAGGCCGGTGTGATCGCGGCGCAGCCGGTGCAGCCACTGGTCCGGCTGCTGTCCGGCGCGATGAACGAGGCCGCCCTGTGGCTCGCCGAGACCGGTGACCCCGGCGACCTGGATGCCGTGCTCGCGGCGCTGCTCCGGATGCTGGAGGCGCTGCGGGCGTGAGCGGCGCCCTTCGCCCGATCAGGCGGACTCGTCGAGCCTCCTGCGCTGCTCCTCGAGCTCGGCGGCGCGGGCCAGCTGCTCGGCCGTCTCCTCCGCAGCCGACTCGTAGTGGGCGGCCCGCGCGTCGTGCAGCAGGTCGGCCCATGAGCGCACGTCGGGCCGGGCGCGCAGGAGCGCCCGCCGCTCGCGCTCGGTCATGCCGCCCCACACCCCGAACTCGATGCGCTGGTCGAGGGCGTGGGCGAGGCACTCGGTGCGCACCGGGCAGGCACGGCAGAACAGCTTCGCCTCCCGCTGCCGCGCCCCCGTGACGAAGAGATCTTCCGCATCGGTCGTCCGGCACCGCGCAGCCCCCCGCCAGTTCCACCGGCCCGCCATGGTCACCCTCCCCGGATCCCGTGCACGTCATGACCAGCACAGACGGATTCTCACCAGGCCGGGTTCCACCGGAAACCGAGCAAAACTACTCAATCGCGGTCGGGTGATCTCCCCTACTCCGTCCGGAGGCCCGCGTACCCTGGCGCTCCGTGAGCTTCCCGCGCCATCTCGCCCGGCCGATCGGCCTGCTGCTCGGGCTCGGGCTCCTCGCCGGTGTGGTCGTCGCGGGGATGACCTTCCCCGTCGCCGCCGGCCTCGGGCTGGTCGCGAGCGACACCGGAGACAGCGTCAACACGGTGTCGGCAGACCTCGTGGACGGCCCGCTGCCGCAGACCACCACGGTCACCGACTCGTCCGGCGTGCCGATCGCGCGGTTCTTCGAGCAGGGCCAGAACCGCCACTCCGTCACGGCCGACCAGATCTCGCCCGCCATGAAGGCGGCGATCGTCGCGATCGAGGACCGGCGGTTCTACCAGCACCAAGGCGTCGACTGGCAGGGCACGCTGCGTGCCCTCGCGGCCAACTCCGCGTCCGGCACGGTCGTGCAGGGCGCGTCCACGCTCACCCAGCAGTACGTCAAGAACTACATGCTCTACGTGGCGGCCGAGACCGAGACGGAGCGGCTCAAGGCCACCGAGCAGACCCCCGCGCGCAAGCTCAAGGAAGCGCAGATCGCGCTCCAGATGGAGCAGCGGCTCTCCAAGGACGAGATCCTCACCCGGTACCTCAACATCGTCTCGTTCGGCAACGGGGCGGCCGGGATCGCGGCGGCGGCGCGCACGTACTTCAACACCACGCCCGACCAGCTCACGGTTCCCCAGGCCGCGCTGCTCGCCGGGATGGTCAACAGCACGTCGGCGTTCGACCCGGTCACCAACCCGCAGGCCGCGCTCGAGCGGCGCAACCTCGTCATCCAGCAGATGCGTGACCAGCAGATGATCGACCAGGCGCAGGCGGAGGCGGCGCTCGCCGCGCCGCTCGATCTGGCCGACCCGCTCAACACCCAGCCCAACGGGTGCATCGGCGCGGGCGACGCCGGGTTCTTCTGCAAGTACGTGGTGGAGTACCTCACCGAGGCCGGGTTCTCCCTCGAGCAGCTCAACCGCGGCGGCTACACGATCAAGAGCACGCTCGACCGCAACGTGCTCAACCACATGAAGGCCTCGCTCGACGCGGAGGTCCCGCCGCGCCAGCCGAACGTCGCCAACGTGATGTCGGTGGTGCAGCCCGGCACCGAGAAGCACCGCGTGCTCGGCATGGCGTCCAGCCGCACGTTCGGCCTCGACGCCGAGGAGATGGAGACGAGCTACGGGCTGCCGTACGAGCCGGTCAACCTGGGTGCGGGCTCCACCTACAAGATCTTCACCGCCGCCGCGGCCCTCGAGAAGGGCATGGGCATCAACTACGAGCTCTCGGTGCCGCCGAGCGGGTACGCCTCCCCGATCTACGTCGACGGCGCGGGCCGGCCGCTCCCGGTCCGCAACTCCAACGAGAACATGCCCGAGCGCATGTCGCTCACCGACGCGCTGGCGCAGTCGCCCAACACCGCGTTCATCAAGCTGGAGGAGTTCACCGGGGTCCCGCCGGTCGTCGACATGGCGGTGCGGCTGGGGATGCGCTCGCTCGCCACCACCCCGTTCGTCGACCCGAGGACCGGCAGGCCGACCGACCGCTCGATCGCCGAGGTCACCAAGGCGCAGAACCTGGCGTCGTTCACCCTCGGTGTCAGCCCCACGAGCGTGCTGGAGCTGGCCAACGTCGGCGCCACGCTCGCCAGCGCTGGCAAGTGGTGCCCGCCCAGCCCGATCGAGTCGATCACCGATGTCGCCGGCAACCCGGTCCCGGTCACCGAGGCCCCCTGCGAGCAGGCCGTCGAGCCGGGGCTGGCCAACGCGATGTTCAACGCGCTCGGCAAGGACGACCTGCCCGGCGGCACCGCGGCAGGCGCCGCCGGCCAGGTGGGCTGGAACCGGCCGATGGCCGGCAAGACCGGCACCACCCAGCAGCACAAGTCGGCGGCGTTCGTCGGGTTCGTCCCGCAGATGGCCGGCGCGGTGATCACGTTCGACAACTCCCGCTCGCCCCGCCCGCTCTGCGACGGCGCGGGCTCGCCGTTCCCGTGTCGCAGCGGCAACATCTTCGGCGGCAAGACGCCCGCCGAGACGTGGTTCGGCGCGATGAAACCGCTGCTCGACCCGCTGCCGCCGCTGGCCTTCCCCGTCGTGGAGGACAGGTTCCTCGTCGGTGGCGAGGAGTCCCGCATCCCCGACGTCATCGGCGACTCGGAGAACGAGGCGCGCGAGGAGCTCGAGGAGGCGGGCTGGCAGGTGTCGGTGCGCGAGGTCGACAACGCGGCCGACCGGGGCACGGTCGTCGGCCAGAGCCCGCGCGGGTCGGCGCTGCCCGGCGAGACCGTCGAGATCAGCATCTCGAGCGGTGAGGCGCCGCCGGCCCCCGACGCACCCGGCGACGATGACGACGACGATGACGACGGCGGGGACGGGGACTAGCCGGCGGTCGCCGAGCGGACCACAGCCGGACAGCGCGGATCACAGGCGCGCGACGCCCTCGAAAGGGGGCCCGCCGCATCCCGCACGCTTCGCCCGTACGGGTGAGCGTTGCGGCGGCACGGCCGGCGCTTCCTCGATCGAGGAGGTACCCGCACCTACCATCCGCCCGCGTGACTGCCTGTTCGGATGGTTCGTCGTCCGCGCGGGACGCGCGTGCCGACGGCTCGTCCGCGGACAGCAGGCCAGGGCCGGCGGTCCCCCGCCCCCGCACCCCGGGGCCGTCCGATCCGCCGCCGCGGCCGCGGATCGTCGAGGAGCCCGGTATCCTCGGGCTCTCCCGCCTGACCCGCGGGCGGTTCGGCTCGCGGCTGTTCAACGCGTTCTTCCTGCTGGTGTTCGCGCTGATCATCATCCAGATGATCTCGGCGATCCTCGAGAACCCCTGGTAGTGCGGCCGCACGGGCACTGAGAACCCGCTGTGGCGGCGCTGCGGCCCGCACCGGTGTTGTGGGTACCCCCGGATACCCTGACCGACAACGGCAGGCCCACGCCCCGGAGGAGGTGAGGAGCGATCGCCACGCAGCTGAGCGCCCCCACCTCGCTCCGCGTCCGCAGCGTGCTCGCCATCCCGGCGTTCCGCAGGTTGTGGCTCGTCACCTCGGCCGCGGGCATCTGCGACTGGATGAGCCTGCTCGCGCTCTCCGCACTCGCCACCCAGCTCACCAGCGGTTACGCCGCGCAGAGCTTCGCGCTCGGCGGGGTGGTGGCCACCAAGCTGTTCCCGGCGCTCGTCCTCGGGCCGCTCGCCGGGGCGCTGGCCGACAAGTTCGACCGCCGCCGCGTGATGGTGGTGTGCGACCTGCTCCGGTTCGGGCTCTTCGTCTCGATCCCGCTCGTGGGGTCGCTGTGGTGGCTGTTCGTCGCCACGTTCCTGATCGAGATCTGCGCGCTGTTCTGGATCCCGGCCAAGGACGCGTCGGTGCCCAACCTGCTGCGCAGGCCCGACCAGGTGGAGACGGCCAACCAGCTCAACCTCGTGATGACCTACGGCGTCGCGGTGATCACCGCGGCCAGCCTGTTCGCGGTGATCACCCGCGTGGGCGGGGTCGTCGGCGGCAGCGGGTCGGCACTGCCCACCGTGTTCGTCGCCCTCGTCATGAGCGGGGTCGCGTACCTCGTCATCGCGCTCACGGTCTGGTTCCGCATCCCGGAGATCTCGGGGCGCGCCACGGAACGCAGGGCCGCGGGCCCTGGCCTGATCGCCATGCTCCGCGACGGCGCGTCGTTCGTGGTGCGCACACCGCTGGTCCGCGGGCTGGTCATCGGGATCGTCGGCGCGTTCGCGGCGGGCGGCACCGTGGTGGGCTCTGCCACCCTCTACGCGGCCAGCCTCGGTGGCGGCAACGCCGCGTACGGCGTGCTGTTCGCGTCGGTGTTCGTCGGGCTGGCGTTCGGGATGGGGGCGGCGCCGCGGATGGCCCGCCGCATCCCGCACAACCGGCTGTTCGGCGCGGCGATCGTCGCGGCCGGGATCGCGCTGGTGCTGGTGTCGGTCGCCCCGCACCTGTTCGTGGCGATCGGCGCCGTCATGCTGGTCGGCGGGTTCGCCGGGATCGCCTTCCTCACCGGCCTCACGATCATCGGCGCGCAGGTCGCCGACGAGGTCCGCGGCCGGATCGTCGCGTTCGTGCAGTCGATCGTGCGGCTCACGCTGCTCGGCTCGATGGCGCTGGTCCCGCTGATCGTCGGCGTCGTGAACGCCCGCTGGATCGAGGTGTTCGGCTACCCGGTCCTCGTCGACGGCACCCGCGTGGTGATGCTGGCGGGCGGCATCGTGGCCGCGGTGGTCGGGATGCTCGCCTACCGGCAGATGGACGACCGGCGCACCGAGCCGATCCTGCCCGACCTGCTGGCCGCTCTGCGCCGCGGCGAGCCGCGTCACGGCACGGGCGTGCTGATCGCCGTGGAAGGCGCCGCGGCCGAGGAGACCACCGAGCAGGCGGCCAGGCTGGTCCGGCGGCTGCGGGCAGCCGGCCACCTCGTGGTGGAGCCCGACGGCGGGGAACGGGACCGGGAGCGGTGGACCGCGGCCACCCGGGAGGCGGCGCTCTCCGGGCCGCGAGCGCAGGCCCTCGCCGCGGCGGCGGTGCGGGCCGACCAGGTGGAACGCGTGATCCGGCCCGCGTTGGCCAAGGGAGCGGTGGTGGTGGTCGACAGGTTCCTGGTTAGCCCGCTGGTGCAGTTCGGGGTGGCGGCCGACCGTGCCTCGTCGGCCGGCCAGCCCGGGCTCGACCCCAGCGAGCTGGAGAGCCTCGCCGCGTGGGCCACCGGCCGGCTGCGGCCGGACGTCTCGGTGCTGCTCGACAGGGCGCCGGTGGACGCGCCGCCGCAGGTCGGCGGCGTCGCGGGTGAGGAGCACGTGCGCGTGCAGCGGCTGCTCACGCGGATGGCGGCGGCCGAGCCGCACCGCTACGTGGTGGTCGACCCCGACGGCTCGCCCGAGGAGGTGGCCGAGCGCGTCTTCTCCGGCCTGCAGCCGGTGCTGCCGAAGCCGCCCGCCCACGACGGTGACGCGGCGGTGGTCCGATGAGCGAGCTTGCGAGCGAAGCAATGTCACAGCGCCTGTGCGAAGCGACGGCCGAGCGTAGCGAGGCCGTTCGTTGAGCGTGTGGGACGAGGTGGTGGGGCAGCCGGCCGCCGTCGCAGAGCTCTCGGCCGCGGCGTCCGACCCCGCGGCCATGACCCACGCGTGGCTCTTCACCGGCCCGCCGGGGTCGGGCCGGTCGGTGGCTGCACGCGCGTTCGCCGCGGCCCTGCAGTGCCCCCTGCACGGGTGCGGGGAGTGCGCGTCCTGCCACACCGTCCTGGCGGGCACACACTCCGACGTGCGTGAGGTGGTGCCGGAGGGGCTGTCGATCTCGGTGCGGTCGATGCGGCTGCTGGTGCAGTCCGCCGCCCGCAGGCCGGCCACGGGGCGCTACCAGGTCCTGATCATCACCGACGCCGACCGGCTCACCGAGAACGCCGCCAACGCCCTGCTCAAGTCGATCGAGGAGCCGCCGGAGCAGACGATCTTCCTGCTCTGCGCGCCGTCGGACCACCCGGAGGACGTCGCCGTCACCATCCGGTCGCGGTGCCGGCCGGTCCCCTTGCGCACGCCGTCGGCAGCGGCCATCGCCGACGTGCTGGTTCGCAGGGACGGGATCGACCCGGAGACGGCGAGCTGGGCGGCGTCGGTGGCGGGCGGGCACGTCGGACGGGCGCGCAGGCTCGCTCGCGACCCGGTGGCGCGGGCCCACCGCGAGCTGGTGCTGGGGCTACCGCTGCGCGTGCGCAACCTCGGCGACGCCTTCGCCTACGCAGGCGACCTGGTCCGCGACGCCAAGGCAGAGGCCACCGAGCTCAGCGAGAGCCGCGACGCGGCCGAGCGCGAGGAGCTCGCCGTCGCGATGGGTGCCGGTGGCACCGGCAAGGGGGTCGCGGCGGCCGCGCGCGGGGCGAAGGCCGCCGAACGGGACCTGGAGCGCCAGCAGAAGTCGCGCAACACGCGTACCCAGCGGGATGCGCTCGACCGGGCACTCGTCGACCTGGCCGGATTCCTCCGCGACGCGCTGGTGGTGGGCAGCGGCGCCCAGGTGCCGCTCACCCATCCCGACCGCGATGCCGATGTCCGCCGGGCTGCCACCGACTGGTCCGCCGAGTCGGTGCTGCGCCGGCTGGAGGCCGTGCTGGCCTGCCGCACCGCGCTCGACCAGAACGTGAAGCCGGAGATCGCGGTCGAGGCGATGATGACTGCGCTGCAGCGCGGCTGAAAACATCGGGCCCTGTCGGCGCCGTCCGGCAGAATCATCCGGGTGGGGCATCCGGTGGGCACCGTCATCTCGGCGCGTGAGGCCGAGGTGCTGGCCGCGGTTGGTGAGCACCTGAGCAACGCCGAGATCGCGGCCCGGCTGTTCATCTCGGTCCGCACCGTCGAGAGCCACGTCTCCTCGCTGCTGCGGAAGCTGGGCGCGGACGACCGCAGGGCGCTCACCCTGATCGCAGGCGAGCGCGTGGCCACCCAGCCACCGCCCGCCGGCCTCCCGCCGGCGCTCACCTCGTTCGTCGGCCGGGCCAGGGAACGCGCGGAGCTGGCCGCCGCGCTCGACGGGCAGCGGCTGGTCAGCGCGATCGGGCCGGGCGGGGTGGGGAAGACGCGGCTCGCGCTCGCCGTCGCGTCCGACGTCAGCCACCGGTTCGCCGACGGGGTCTGGTACGTCGACCTCGTCCCGGTCACCGACGCCTCCATGATCGCGTCGACGATCGCGGCCGCGCTCGGCCTCGGTGAGCAGCAGGGCCGCACGCGGCAGCAGACCGTGCTCGACTGGGCCACCCGCCGGCACGCGTTGCTGCTGCTGGACAACTGCGAGCACCTCCTGGACGGCGTCGCCGATCTCGTGGAGCGGCTGCTCGCCGGCAGCCCGGGCGTCACGGTGCTCGCCACCAGCCGCGCGCGGCTGTTGCTGCCGTTCGAGCGGGTGTTCCCGGTGGACGGGTTGTCCGTCGGTGACGGCGCGGACGGCGATGCGGTGGCGCTCTTCGGTGAGCGGGCCGCGGCGGCGGGCGTCGCGCTGGGCCCGGCGGAGCGGTCGCGCATCGCCACGATCTGCCGCGGGCTCGACGGCGTGCCGCTCGCCATCGAGCTGGCGGCCGC